>NC_021355.1:772500-1657500 GCF_000404165.1 Methanobrevibacter sp. AbM4
ATTTTTATTTAAATATTTTTTAAAATTACTCTTTTTTTTAGATAAGATTTAAATAATAGTGTTATTTATATATTTATTGATATTTTATTAGAACGTGATAAGTTATGGAAAATGAAACGATTGAGCTTTTGCATAAATTAGGTATAAACGAAGAATTAGAATATGATGAGTCAATTCCTATCTTATCTAATTATTTGTCCTCTAAAGTAAAACAATTATCACAACATCTTTGGCAATTTGAAAATGATACATATATATTAACTATTGATTTTAGTAATAAAACATATGAAAATATTACAAAACCTTATGAGGATATGCCAAGTGAAGGTTATATCTTTGATTTTCATGGTAATGTGATTGATGAGATTAAGGCCAAAGAGTTTAGAAATAATGAAGATCCTATTATTAATGTTAGACCTTTTATAGGAACAGTACCTGGGACTGATCATAATTTTTATTGGGAATTCGGTAATCCCCAACTTGATAATAAAAACATTATTCTAGAAGGTGATTCTCCATATAAGTTTGAATTGATTAAGAACTTTATTATTGATTTATCAAATAAGAATATCCCGTCTGTTGTAATAGATGCAAATCATAATTTTGATGATTTGGAAGAATTAATACCTGGCAAAGTTTCAAGAAGTGTTAAGATTTCAGCAAAATCTATTGAAAAACCAGATAATAAGGATCAAATTAATGAAAAAATTCTAAAGAAGGTTGGTGAAAAATACCAGGACTTACCTCAGGAAGTCTATGATAATGTAATGAAAGTGGCAAGTAAAAAATCATTTAATCCTAATTTAAATAATGATCATAAACATAAGGATAAAGTCAATTTCAATCCATTTAGAAGATATCTGGAATATAGTGAAGAGGGTTTTGTTGAAGAGTCTGATTCCTCAGTTGCAAGAAGATTTGTCTTAACATGTTTTAATATATATCCTGAAATTAAATCTAGTGTCCTTAAAGATCTCTATATATTTACAATTAAAGCATTGGCTAAACATAAGAATCTTAATCTTAAACAATTGAAAAATGAGTTAAAATTTGAAAAGGCGGATAATATTGTTGATATATTAAATGATCTTTTTGAAGACGACCCATTCAATAACAGTGGAAAATTTGATTGGTCCTATTTAAACGATTTGTCAGGTAAAGTTAAGATAATAGATATCTCTTCATATAAATATTCTACTCAAAGGTTTGTTTATGATGTTATTTTAAATGATCTTTGGAATTATAGATTAATGAATGGTTTATGGGAATTTCCTTTCTTCATGGTTTTAGATGATGCAGATAATATTGACTTTTCTATAAATTCAATCATGAAGACTATTTTAGATAGAGGTAAAGAATATGGCTGGTCTATTGCATTTTTAATAAATGGTTTGTTAGAGGAAAACTCTTTTGACATGTTAAATTCAATTAAAGATAGAATTTATTTCAAATCATACGCTAATTGCATAGATTCTAATTATAAATCTATAAAATCACTGGAAAATAGTACTAAGGATTGGAAAAATAAATTAATTAATCTGAAAGGGGATGAATCTATTTTAACAACTCACTTTATAATTAATGAGGATGTTTTATTATCTCCTAAACCTATAGTTGTAAAGATTCCAAAAGCATATAAAAATTAATTTTTTATAATTTTTCAATTCTTTAAACTTTTTTTAAAATGGTTTAAAGCCTTTAATTCTATTTATTTTTTGGTTATTTTCAGTTAAAATCTACTGTTTTCCCCTTAAAATCTATTTTTTTATTTTTAATTTTTTTTAAAAATTATTAATTTTCTCTATATTAAATTCTTAAATATTTAAACAATATTTAGATTTTTCATAATCAAATATTAATTTGTATTATTTTACTTAAATTAAAAATCAAAACCTTTATATTAGTTCTTAAACTATTTTCTATATGAAGATTAAAGTCATTTAATTGCGGAGGGGATAAATTGGTAAATAAATATGTTGAATTATTACACAAGTTCAATATTCACGAGAAATTAAATGATGATGAAATTATTCCTAGGTTGGAACATTTTATTGATAGTAAAATTACCATGATTAGACCTGGAATCTATAGATTTGAAAAATCAAATGCTGTTCTTACTGTTAATTTTATAAAAAGGGAGTGTAAGGACGAAATCAAACCAACTAATGAGTCATACGGTAAAAGTTGGATCTTTAATTTTAAAGGAGACAATATTTTGGAATTTACAACAGCTCCAATCTTAAACTTTTAAATTTTTAATTATTACTAAATTATTGTTTCATGTTTTTTTAAATTGATTTTATAATTGTCTTTATTTAAAATTCTTTTTTTTATATTTATTTTAATCTTATAAGCTTTTTATATATTTTTAATAGTGTTTTTATTTTTAAAAATTGTAAAAATAGTTTTTAATGTTGTATTATGTTTTTTTTATTTTTTAAAATTAGTTAAAATTAGTTTTTTAATATTTAATGGAATATGGATTTTTTTATTTAAAAAATATAGGATATTGTCCAATTAATCAAAATAAATGAAAATAAGAAGAAAATGTGAATACTTTAATTATCTTTATTTTTTTCTTCAATCCTTCTTATATTTTTATGTACTAATTCATCAAGTCTGTCAAGACAGTAATAATATAGGGTACAATCATATTTGTCTAAATAAATATTGTCTAATTCCTCAGTGCTTCTATAAATTGATGTGAAGTAACTTAATATGGTTTTAATATTTGATTCTTTAATAATTTCTAATTGTTTCTGATTAAAGTCTTCTCTATTTTCACTTTCCTTATATACTTCGGCAGTGGCATCCTTAATTATTTGTTCATAATTAGGTTCTAGTACGTCATATGCTTTAAGACTTAAATTAAAACGATTAAAATTTATTAAAAATTCCAATTCTTTTTTATTATCCTCTTCTACTTGACTCTCATCTAATATGATCTTATTGTTTTCATTTAAATAATCATATATCTTTTTAAAATAGGGTTTATAATTATTGATTAAAAATTCATAGTATTCTAAGTAGGATAAAGATTTAATATAATCTACAAAGCTTTTATCTAAATATTTATTCATTAATTCACTTTTTGATTCCATGTAAATCCTCTGTTTAAATTTAAAATTTTTTTTAATATCTTACTTTTTTTATTTTATGTTTTTTCTAATATTAATATTATTTTTTTAATTATTTTTTCTTTGGAATTAAAGAAGATAAAAAAATTTTCATTGGGAGAAAAGATAGTAGAATATTTGTTTTTATAGTTTACATAATTTTAAATTAGAAAAATTAAACATGGACAAATATTCTGAGATTTAAAAAATTTATTCAATTTTGATTATTTTATATCATTAAATATTTTATTTAAATTTTAACAAAAAACTAAGGATTAATTAATAAATTCTTATTAGTAAATTTTATATACTAATAAATTCAGAAGTTATTATGGAAATATTTTTTAATATTTTCATTAGGTATATATTATATCGAGGGTACATTTATTGTTCTATTATTTTGAAGATGTTGATGTAAACTTTTTTTTAGGTGATGATGGTGGTAATAGAATAATATCTGTTTATAATAATTTAATTATTATATTGACATAGATTTTTGGTACTGGTCTATGTTAACCTTAAATTTAAGATGATGGTGATTAAAAGGGAATTCGATTTAATATATACCCTTTTTTTATAATATTTAATTATTTGAACATTTTCTCATTTTATCTAAACTGATCTTTATTTTATATAAATTATTACTTAAACGAAATATTTATTAAATAATTTTTAAAAAATAGTAGTGAGGGAATATTATGGAAGTAGATTTTAAAGATTATTATGATACTCTTGTAAATAACTTAAATTGTTTTGAAGGGGAGTATGATTCTTTCATTGATTATGGTCCTAGTTTATATAAGTTATTATGTGATTGTTTAAATTCTAAACAGTTATCCAGTGGTTTACGTTTAAACATTAGTGCTGCAATAGCATACTACGTTGTTCCTATGGATATTATTCCAGAACAGGTATTTGGTCCATATGGCTATATTGATGATATTTACATATCTGTATATGTTTTAAGAAAGGTAGTTAATCAATATGGTTATGATTTTTTACAGGATTTATGGACAGATGATGAGAGTATTGAAGATGTTCTAAATACTTGTTTTGAGGAATCTGTAAAAATCTTACAGGATCAGGTTGATGATATACTTTCATATGTAGGATTAATTGATTAAATTACTATTTTTTTTAATTCTATTGTTTTTTTAATTTCGTGATAAATTATATTATAAAATTTTTAATAAAAAAAGATATTATGATGCTTAACTTTATTTTTTGAGGTATTAATTCAAAACGTAAAAATCGATTACTGAAATTCTTTATTAATAATAATTTTCTTAAAAAGAGATAAAAAAAAGATTTAATTTTTATATGATTTTGACATGTTTATAGTATTTGAATATTTTTTTGTGATTAGTTACATGATTTGTAGAGTCGGATTTGATAGGTTTGTAGTGTTTGGATATTTTTTGTGATTAATCATATAACTTGTAAATCCAGCCATTAGATAATAATAGATTTAAATTATAATTCTCATCGTTTTTGTCTACTTTGAGTCTAAAGTTTAAATTAATAAAACCCTCTTCTTTAGATGGCATAAAGTTTAATTCTTTGTTTGCTGCTTTTATTTTATTAAATATTTTAAATAATTCGGGGTTAATATTATCTATTTTAATCATACCGCTAATAACCTGATGTATATAACCTTCATTATCTGTGTTATTGATTTTATTTGATGTAATGTATTTGCCTTCTGTAATATTATCTGGAGATACTTCATCAGTGTTTTTCTCTTTAGGGCCAATTCTATTAATATCTTTAATTTTATCATTGTTTTCAGAGTTGTTGCTAATTCTTTCAATCATTATTTTCTGCAGGGAATTTTCTATCATTGGAAAATCAATGTTTTCTTTAATGGATTCATAATCCTTTTTAATTTTTTCAATTGAAACTTTAGCTTCTAGTTTTTCATTTAACACATCAACACATTTTTTAGCGTTACTGTAGTTTGAAAACTTATCAAACAATGTGTTTTTATTTCTCACTTCCCATATTCCATATTTGCTAATTGGCTTTACAATACAGTCGGAACATAATTTCTCATAATTTTCCTGATTAAATTCTTTACCACAGAGCATACAGGTTTCTGTATTATCTGTTTTTGAGTTGAATACAATTTCATTAATAATTGTTTCAGGATCTTTGTATTTTAATGATTCATTGGCTTTAAGACATATTTTTCTTACTTCCTCTTCGGATTCTATCCTTTCAATCTCTTTTATATCCTCTTTTCCCCTATATATGATTGCATATCTTCCATTTGTAGGTTGATATATAAATCTACATTTGGGGCAGAATTTTTCAAATTTGTATTTTGAATCAAATGATCTTCCGCATAATTTACAGATTAAACTGTATTTTTCAATGTTTTCATATTCGGGATAATATTTCTCAATGAAGTTTCTGATTTGATTTTTTTCTCTAAAATAATATTGTTCCAAGGTTTTGTTTTCCATTATCAAATCGAACTTCTTTAAATTATTGATTATTACCTCAGTATGTTTGTCTGTGTAATATTTGTTTAACTCTTCCTTGGTAAAATTGTTTTTATGGCTTAATTTAGGTAGAAGAAGATTTATTGCTTTTGCAGTTAAGTATTTCTGTTTACACTCTTTACAGAATTCCTCTTCATTTGATTCCAATAATTTATTACAGATTTTACATGTATTTCCCTCTGAAGGTGTATTGATTTTATTTAATGCATCTTTATAATCATTATAGTATTTAGCATATTCCTTATTTTCCCTTCCCCGTTTTATGTAATAATTAATGGTGAAATAATCAACATCTTCACCTTCACAGGATTCTTTAAGAGTTTTACCCTTCTTAACGTTTTTAATGATTCTTTTCCATTCTTTGTTTGAAATGGTGGTTTTTTCAAAATTGTCTTTAATACTAATATATTCTTTGTAGAGTTTGTTGAATGGTTCTTCCTTGGATTCTCCTTTTTTAATCCATTCATTTAGTTGATTAAAATCAATGTTTATAATCATGGAAACTTCTTCTAATGTTTTACCATTCTTAAGTAGGGTTACAATCTGTCCATAGTATTGATTGAATAGGTTTATTTCGTTTTTATCATCTGATTCTACTTTTTTAAGATTCTCTTTATCAATTAAATAGAAATTGTCCTCGTCATCTATTACAATCGCATCCCTTTCTTCCAGGAGTTTTATGATTTTTTTAACCTCATAATTGGTGTAATCTAATTCATCGGTTAAATAATCAATTGAATAAGGTATTTCTGAACCTATTTTATCGAATAAATCCTTTAGTTTTTTCTCCTCAATATTTTTAAAAATATGTTTATCTTCCTGACTTATATGGGAGTATTTATTTATAAAATCTATTAAGTCCTGATTGATTTTAAAGAAATATTGATTTTCATTTGAAAAGATGGAATTTAAATTATATAATAGTGTGGTAACACCTGCAATCATTTCAGAATCATAGTTATAGAATTCTTCATCATTCATTAATTGGTTCACTGATATTACTTGGTTTAAAGTTAAATCTCCATATAATAACTTAAGATTGTTTGCAACTTTTTTGTTACAACTGTTGCATGTTCTGCTTGGGGATTTATTATCTAAAGGTTTATCACATATTTCACATTTATCTGATTCTTTCTGGATTTCTTCTTGTTCGTTTAGATATTTTAATCTTTTTTGATGAAGTTTAGGATAAAATAGTAATTCCGCTTCATTTAAAACCTTTTTCAGGTTTTCAACAATCTCTTTCTGATTATTAATTTCCCCTAAATCTAAAAATTCTTCTTCTCCGTCGATTTTGTTGATTTTAATTCGTTTAAGAGATTTTAATTCCTCTGATTTGTTATGATTGGATTGATAATTTCTGTAGTAGATATTTATTCCGCAATGGATTTCATTAGTGTTTAAATCCTTTAAGAAATGACTATTGTTTTTTTCTCCAAAAATATTGAAATTTAAAAAGAGGATTGTTTTACCTGCATCAAATCCCTTTTCACTTTCATCGTAATTAAATCCGAAGAAATAATGGGATTCAAAGTTTCTTTTAATTCTTGAAAACCAAATTCTTTTTGATTTGGAATAATATTTAGGGTTTTCAATATGTTTATTCCCATATTTTTTAGTAAAATTAATTTTTTGAGTAAATTCTTGTTGAAAAGTGAAAAATAGCTGATTTTCTGCTCTTTCAATATCATCGGAGTTATCTAGTATTATGTAGTCCATATTATCCCTTAAATAATATAATAATTATTAATAATTTTGATTATCTTTATTTAAATTTATTCCTATAATTTTTTAGTTTTAAAATTTTTAATATATAAACTATATTAAGGAAATGATAATATAATAATAACTTAAATAAATTTAATATTGATGTGGTAAAATGTCTGATTTCTGTTTCGAATTTTTATATTCATTTGACGGGGAATTATTAGAAAAATGTGTGGAAATGGAGGCTTATATCCGTAATGGGTATTATACTGATTCTATTATTACAGCAAGGGTAATTGGGGAAAACACCATAGAAAAAATTGCTAAAATGGAAAATATTGATTTTAATGAATCTGAAGCCAATAATCAAAAAGATAAAATAAGTTTATTATTTAAGGTTAATATTATTAATGAGCCTACAGCTAATTCATTTGATAATATTCGAGTATTTTCAAATAATGTGGCGCATGGTGTTTATAGGAGTACTTTGGAATCTGCGTTAAATGTTCATCGTAATGTTTATAATATTTTAACTTTCTACTATTCTAAATATGGTGGGGATGATGATTTCCATAAAAAACCTTATGATTATGATCCATTTCATATGAGAAAGCCAATTAATTCAATGATTAATTTCCATATGGATGATAATGAAATTGAAGAGAATGCATTCTTATTTGAAATCAATGAAATTAAAAAAATGCTCAGTGAAAAGAATGGGGAACTTGATTCAGGTTATAAACAATCAATAAACGATAAAACTGATAATGAGGATAAGCATATTGAAGATTTCATTGAAATTAACAGTGATGACAATGATTTAATTGATGGTAATGATTTAATGGACAATAAAAATAGAGGTCTTATGGATGATTTTAAGGATGAGGGATTGATTTTAGATCCTATTGATTTTGATTCATTAAATAAAGAAGGGATAAAACCTGCAGATGATAGTGATTTAAGTAAAATAAAATCTTTAATAAATAAACGTTTTAAAAATGATAAATAATTTATTTTTAATTTATTTTAGTTTTTTTTAAATTTTTTATTCATTAAGTTTTGCTTTTAATTGATTTAGTCTAATTATAATTTGTTCTATTTTTTTAATAATTGGAAATTACTGTTTTTTTATAGTTTAGTTGTAAACAATATTCTTTATAGAATTAAATTAAAGATTATTGTATTTTATAAAAAAATATGGGAATATTTTTTAGTGTATATAAAATACAATTTAATGGTTAGGAAGATTTATATAATTATTAATCTTCAATTTTTACCCAGAATGTTGGAAGTATTCCTTTGCATATTGGACATTCCCCACCAGGAATATCCTCAACCTTAGTTCCTGGAGCAATGTTGTATTTTTCATCACCTAATTTCTCATCATAGATATATCCGCAATTTTCACATTTATATTTAGCCATAATATCACATCATTATTAAATAATATTATATATTTTAACTAATTAAACTATTCTTTTAATAGTTTTTTCCATACATTAGAATATGTGTTTAAAAAACTATTTATATAAAAAGTTAGTTATTATATAAGAAAAGTATTAAGGGTAAAATGTGATAATATGATTTTATATTTTTCTGGAACAGGTAATAGTAGATTTATTGCTGAAGGCTTAAATAAAATATGTGATGATGAACTAATTAATCTTAAAGACTTAATGAAAAATGGGGGAACAGGGGAATTACATTCAGATAAACCTTTTGTTTTTGTTTTACCAATTCATGCTTTTAGAATTCCTGGAAAAATCAGTGAGTTTATTGAAACTATTAAGTTTACAGGATCTTCTGATGCTTATTTTATTGTTGACTGTGGTGGAAGTCCAGGTAATGCATTAAAATACATCAAGAATACATGTAAAAAGGTTAATCTTCAACTAAAAGGTTTTGATGCCATAAATATGCCTGCAAGTTATATTGTTATGTATAATCCTCCTGATGTAAATAGCGAGGCTGTTCATGATTCATTAGTCTATCAAAAATCCCAAATTGAAAGGATTGGAAGGGATATCAATGAAGGTAAGGAATTCTTTAACAGACCGTCTGATTTTAAAGGTAAGATACAATCCTCAATTTTAAATCCAATATTTGTAAAGATGATGATTAAAACAAAGGATTTTGCAGTATCTGATAAATGTGTAAAATGTGGCAGCTGTGTTTTAAGATGTCCATTAAATAATGTGTTTTTCAATGGTAAACCAGAATGGGGAGATAATTGTATGCATTGTATGGCTTGTCTTTCAGGTTGTCCCTCCAATGCAATTGAATACGGAAATAAAACAGTTGGAAGAAATAGATATTATCTTTTAAAACATTATGGTGATGTTAATTAAAATAAAATAATTAAATATCAATATTGTCTTATTCTTTATTGATTTTAAATAAGATTTTTGATTTTTAAACTTTAATAATCTTTTTTTTAAATATTTTTTAAATTTAAATACAATAATATACCTATTAATATATTTTACTAAGGAAATGTTATATAATATAAAAATTATATTATGATTGATTTAAAATTATAAAGTGATTTCATGGTTAGAAAGATCTGTGAGTATTGTGGTAAGCCATTTTATAGTAAGGGACATAATGCTCAGAAAATGCATAAGAAATGTGCACAGTTAAAACATAAGGAAGATAATGCTAGACGTCTTCGTCATCAAAGACATATCTTTAAAGTATGGCTTGAAAGCTGTGAAATTGATAGAATTCATAATCAAACACCTCCTGAAATGGGTTTTATGCAAAATGATTATGATATGTATAATCATTGGTTAGGTGGAAATACTAAATATCTACAGTCACCTACATTTGGATATACTAAAGAGGGTAAACCTAAACCTAATAGATTTTCAAATCTACCTAAGGAACGTGAGAAACAGATTAGGGAGATCCATTCCAAGATTGAGAAAGAGAAGAACTTCATATTCTGTAGTGGTCAGCAACATAATACAAACTACATGTCCGCCTATTATTCAAGATATGAGGATAATTTTGGAGTTTCCTATGACGGTTTTTAATTTTTAACATCTTTTTATCTATTTTTTGATAGTTTTTTAATTTTTACAAGTTTAATCTAATTGCTTTTTTGTATTTTAAATTTTTATAATAAATTTGATCCTTTTTTTAAAAGTATTTTTGATATATAAATTGTATTTTAATATTCCCGTATAATATTAGTCATTTTTATTTTATTGTTTATATGTTAAATGTATAGTGTATTCAAGTAAAAATAGATCATTATACTAAATTTTAGATGTAAAATTAAGATTAATTTCATAGTTTTAGTATTATTTTAAAATAGTTTTAATAATATTTTGTAAAACTTTTAATGAAAAATAGCAAGCTTTATATTTAGAAAAAATATAATTGATTTTATGAAAATCAGAATGGTTTTCATATGTTTTGAAATGAATTTATTAGATAATATTTTAATTAAACAATTTTTTATTTTTATTGATTTATGGAAAATTAAGTTATTTAGGAATAATATTTTGGACTCATTTTCAAAACAATCTTATATTATTTTCTAGAATTCAGTAAATATTTGCTGTAGTATTTATTTGATAAGGAATTCTAGCTAGTCTTTATAAATTAGATTTAGCTCCCACTATTATTTTATAAATCTATATTTTCTAAGGCTTCCAAATTACAGTAGTATCTAGTTTCACTCTTACTAGATACTTTTTTTATACTTTTTTCTATTTTTAGTTTTTTCGCATTGATTTTTGATTAAATCTAATAATTTTTCTTGTTTTTATATCGGACTATCCTTTCTAATTTTTCATGACTTTATTTGTATATCGATTATTTTTTCCATAGGTTCTTCCTTATTTTTTAGGTAAATCTATTTATTTTTAGTCTATTTCATTTATATTTAAAAATTTTCTTAAATTTTTCTATTTTTGCCTGTTTTTTATTTTTAGTTTTGTTTTTTAGTCCTTTTTTGATTCTCTTTATTTTGCATACATTATATACTGATAAGAAAGACATCGTGTTTTCTTAATTCTATTTTTATATTTGTTTATTTGCTTATTTGTTCCTGGTTTTAATAGATGGGCTGTTTTTGCTGTTTTTATATAATCTAAAGGATTTTAAATGGATTTTTTATTTTATTAAATAATTAAAAAATTAGCATTTTTTAAAATATCTAAAAAACTGATATTTCGATAAACATATCTGCTAGAAATATTAGATTTTATAAAGTTAGGTATGGGAAGTGTTGTTTTTAATATTTGGAGAAATATGAATATTAATAATATTAGATTTTATAAGGTTAAGTATGGGAAGTGTTGTTTTTAATATTTGGAGAAATATGCTGTTATAAAGTTGGAAAAATGGGAAAATTCTATTTTTTTAATATTTAGATAAACATGGCTACTCCAAATATTAAATTTAATGAAATTAGGATAAGGGGAAGTGCTTTCTCTAGCTTTTCCTTATTTATTCTATTTAATACTTTAGGGCCTATGACTGCTCCAATTATTGTACCTGAACATAAAAGCACAACAAGCATCAAATCAATTCTTCCTAAAAATCCGTATGTACAGATTCCACCGATGGAATTAAAAATCAATACAAAAATTGTAGTACCGATTACTGTTGTGGCATTATATCCTAACATAAGTAGGACCAATTGTATTGGTGGCGTTCCACTTAAACCAAATAAACCTGCAAGTATTCCACCAAGAACACCAAACAATGGAACGAATATCTTTTTATATCCGGTAAGTTTAACATGTGATTTTTTCTCTATTTTTTCCTTGGATCTCTGTTCTTTAATGTAATTCTTAAGATTTATTAATGCAAGTGTTAGAAATAGAACACCAAATAATATTTTAAGAAGCTTTGCTCCAATCAGGGTCCCAATATATCCTCCTATAAAGGTTCCTAAAAATCCACCAACACCTAGAATAATTCCCGTTTCAATATCCACATTATTGTTTTTATTATGATTATATGCACCAACAGCTGTGGTTGGAAGAACCGTTGCAAGAGAACTGGCTACTGCTACCTGTGGATCTATTCCTAACATAATTAGTATGGGGGTGTAAAGTCCTCCACCTCCCCCTCCAATTATTGTTACAAATAGACCAATAAGGAAACCTAAAATTGGAAGTATTATCATTGTTGTAAAATTCATATAATATTGGTATTTATTAATTAATCAATATAAAATTTTAAATTATGTTTTTGCTATATTGATTCTTTCTATAATCTGTTAAAGCATTGTCCATAAAATACTTTAAGTATAAAAGATAATATGAAATAATATGTATGAAAGATTATAACCTATTTGCAATAATCTTTTAAAATTATTTTAAATAAAATATTAAGAGGTGTTTAATATTTCAGAAGGTGGAGATAAGTCTTCTAAAAGGATGAGAACACTAATTATTTGTATTATTATCATAATAATTGCTATTGTTGGAATTTGGGCTATTGTAGACCATAATCTAACATTAAATGTTGCTGGACATGAGTTCAATACTCCTATGGGATATAGTGTTAATAATTCTTTATCAAATAATTCAACAGATAATATCTCTATTAATGCAGTTCAAATTGAAAACGGAACTGATTATTATAGATTTACTGTTATAAGTCATGAAGAGAATAAAATTGTGTCTCCTTCAGACGCAGTTATATCAATAAATAATTCTGAGAATGTTACAATTAAAAATCATAAGGGTGTAATTATAAACAAAAATAAGAAAGATCAATCCTTTATGTATAAGGATGGTTCTGATGAAATTGTGATTAGAACGTCAAACCCTAATGAAAATGCATTTGCAGATGTTATTAAGAACTAATTATTTTCTTTTTTTAATATTTTTTTTATAAATTTGTTTTATTAAGGGTTTAAAATCTTTTTTTAAGTTTTATAATACATGTTTTAAATAAAAATAGTTTATATTCAAGTTATAAATCTTAGTTCTAATTTATTTTAAATAAATTTGTATTTTTGATAAAAAGAGTTTATAGTTTAACTGTATTTTATTTACTCACTAATTTTAATGATATTCATATAAAATAATTTTTTTTTATTAATGATTTATATTAATAAAGTAGATATTTTTCTTGTTTTTCTAAATAGAATTTATTAATAAACTTTAAAAAAATAGTAAATTCAATAGAATAGTTTTTTAAACTATTCTACATCAAATCCTTTTTTACTCATATTTTCTCCAAGTAACTTCATAGCTTCCTTGGTTTTATTATCTGCTATTCTGTCAATTACTCTTTTATTTTCATTATATCTTCCAATATAATATTCCTGCTGATTTTCATCCACTAAATCAAGACGGGTAAAATTGGTTAATGATTCAATAAGGCAGCACAAACCTCTGTTTAATGCCTTGGCACATGGATTGTTTTTAACAATCTTGTCCACTCTGGCATTAATCAGATAAGCTTCTCCATGAGCATTGACATGATCTGCAATTGGTTCCATTTTTTCAATATTGTTAACTTTACAGTATATATAAGCCTCGGCATCTTTCATTAGAGGAACATCCTCATCATCAGTAAATTCGTCCTCATCCAGATTACCTACAGTGGCTTTAACGAAAGCTATTGGGTTACTTGTAATATTAATAACATACCTTTTAGTATCTTGAATGTTTTTAAGGGTTTGACTTCCTACAAATATTCTACATCCAATTTCATTATCTGCCTTACAGTTAATACCAATTGGTGCTGCGTCTTTAACTCCGTCCTTGCTTATTGTAGTATAAATTCCCTCATAATGTAATCCTTCTTCCATTCCTAAACTTTTTAAATCATTTGACATCTAATCTCTCCTTTTAATGTGATTAAAATAATTAATAAATACTATTAATTTTAATAAATATAATTTTTATTCTATTTTTTTAAATAAAAGAAATATTTTTATATTATGAAGTTATATTATAATCTCGTAAATAATTGCTATGTGTTAATATGAGTGAAAAATGTTCTACTTGCAGTGTTGATTTAGAAGAAGGTTATAGACAATGTCCTAATTGTCTGAAAATTATTAAGGAAGATTTGCCTACTTGTCCATATTGTAATGTTAACTTAGTTCCTGAAGAACATATTGAGATTATTGAAAGAAATAAACTGTTAACTATATGCCTTATAATCTCTTTAATTATTTTAATTCTGGAAAATTCAAACTTCCTATCATGGATATTTTATTTTCAATTGGTTGTTATTACCATAATCTTATATTATGCATTAAATTGGTTTATTAATAAACAGGTTTGATAATAAATTTTAATTATTATAAATTATATAAATTATGAATGGAGGATATTAAATGTGGTGGATTTTTGACACTATAAATAATCTAATATTATCACTTGCTTGTTGTTGTATTGGTCTGATTCTTATTAGTTTCATTTTTGGTTTTGGTTTTATGGATCAGAACACTATGGAACAAAGTCAATATGAGGACAATCAAAATCAGGCTTCAAGTGTTAATAATACTCATATGAGTAATATTAACAATGTTTCTGTTGACAGTGATAATAGTTCTTATAATATTTCAGGGGTAGATGAAAATGGTACTCCCGTTAGAATAAACATAGTACATGGTTAATTTATTTTTTATTTAATTTTTTTATGTTGTGTATAAAATGAGTTTCAATCCATTAAATTTGATATGTCATAGGATGCCGGAGAGAACTTTCTCTTATAAAGGTCATTATTTTCCAGTTTGCGCTAGATGTACAGGATTTTATATAAGTCTATTTGCTTATTTTGTGTATACTTTTTTCTTCTTTGTTAATTATACTCCTACTTTGCTTCTAGTGGCAATATTGCTAAATGTACCTGCAGGTATTGATGGAACTACACAATATTTTGGATTAAGGGAAAGTAACAATTACTTAAGATTAGTAACAGGTCTTTTAGGTGGAATTGGACTTGGAATATTAGTAAAGGCTTTCAAATATTATATTTATTTAGGTGTAATCTAATTTTGTATTAAATAGGTAGAAATTATGGATGAGATAGATAAAAAATCTAGTAAAGATTTTATTGATACGGAGTATATTTTAAAAATTTTGGAATTGGATAAGGTTAATTCTTTTTTGGATATAGGATGTGGTGACGGACATATTTCATTTGCTGTTAATAAATTAAATGAAGATGCAATAATTTATGCAGTTGACAAATCAGAAGATGCAATAAACTATGTTAATGATAAAATAAACAAGGATAATGTTAAAAATATTAAAGCTATTTGTTGTGATGTAGATAAACATATCCCACTTAAGGACAATACAGTAAATATGGTTTTAATGATTAATGTTTTCCATGAATTTAAAACTAAAAGGGATAAATATAAAGTATTGTCCGAGATTAAAAGGGTTTTAACTCCTGGTGGTCAGGTTGCCCTTGTAGAATTTAGAAAGGTTCCAATGTCTTTTGGTCCAGATTTTAAATATAGATTATCTCATAATGAATTGGAGAAGTATTTTTATAATCAGGGATTTGCAATTGAGATTCTCAATGAAAGATTGGGAATTAAGACCAAATACGGATATTCCCATTATTTAATTATTTTCTCAGAACAAGAGTTTATAAGTATTCCTTAAATGGTTATACTTTATTTGCTATTTTTTTAATATTAAACCCTTTCATCTTTTTTTTAATATCTAACTTTTTTTAATCGGTTTTCAATATTTTTATCTTTAGCTATTTTCAATCCTTCATACCTTTTTTCAATAATTTTTCTAGTAGAAATATATTAAAGTTTTCATCCTCTACTTTCGAATAATTTTTTAAATCAGTATTCTATCATTTACCTGTTCTATTGGTTTTATTTTCATTTGTCATGACAACTTTAATTAGGCTTGAATTCGTTTCATTCTTATCATTGTTTAATTCCTTATCATAATAATTGCTCCAGCCATATTCCCTATAAGGAAATGCAGTCCATGAGTTATTGGTTAACATTATTTGTACGCTTCTATGGTTTTTAGAAAATAAAGTAGGATATTCAATTACCCTGACAGTATATCCTGCATTGGCTAATGATTCATAAAGATATTCGGAGAAACCCCAACAGTCTCCATATTTGTTTGATTTTAGTCCTGATGAGGATGAGTAAGTTTGTCCATATAATTTATATGTGTATTTTTTAAAGGTATCCTCAGATATTTTTTCAAAATCGTCGTAATCCTCTACACAGTATCCATATATAAATTTATTTGTACCTAGTTCAGTTCCAAAACCTGAATAAACGGTTATGTTGTGAAGTTGATAGGTTTTGTTTGAATTTTTATATTTTAGATTTAATGTGGTTTGTTTATCCTTTAAGAAATAAATATTATTGGAACTTGTTTTATTGTCCTTTTCAATATGTATATTGGTTCCATTATCTACCAGGACTGTTGAATTAGATTTAATATTTGGGATATCTGTGTATAGGAGATAATGGTCTCCATCACTTAGATTTAAATAATCTTTCCTAATCGTAATATTATAGTCTTTCCAGTCTGGATCATTATAGGGATAAACGGTTGAGATATTGTTTACACCAGGATTAATATTTTCGCTTGTCGGATTTTTATTTTTTGTATTGTTGTCTATCTTTTCCTGATTTGGATTTCCCGTATTACTTGGATGTTTTACGTCCATAGATGCATATGGATTTTCAATATCTACAGAAAATGCTCCTAATGTAAATATGCCTAAAATAATTAATAATATAACCAATAAAATAAGGACAGTTTTTTTCATCTAATTCTTCCTTTAATGTCTAATTTTTATTAATCAAACAATATCTGGTTTTATTTTATTTAAAAAATATTCAATTATCATTTGAGGAATATTCGATTTTTTAGTTAAATAGAATATTTTATCATTATGTTGGTGAAATTCTATTTTAATTAATAATCTTTAAAAAAAATAATTTTCTCAATTTCTAAGGTAATCCCATAGGTTTGTTGGTTGAATTGTTATGGTGTAAATATCAAATGATTTTTTAGAATAAACTATTCATTTTTTATTTAAAATGTAATATACAGATCTTATTGGTATTCCAGTTTCCTTGGATATGTTCTGGACTTTAAGTCCATCCCTCTTCATTTGTCTGATTTTTTCTTTAAGCTCATCGGGGTATTTACTTTTATATCCCTTTAATTTAATATCTGAGTATTTTTCAATAATATAATAGACTTGTTTGGTTTTAATGTTTACCTCATCGGATATTTCCGCAGCTTTATATCCATTGTTTTTAAGCTCAATTACATTATCAATTAACTCTTTGGAGAATTTAGGTTTTGCACCTTGTTTGTATTCGATTTCAACATTTATATCTAGTTGCTCAAGTGCATTCAAATATTTTTCCGGAATTCTATCATATAGGCTTTTGGAGCATGTTATCAACTTAAGTTCAGGGTTCTCATTAATAAGTTCCATAATCTTTTTAGAACTTAAGGCCTCTGTAATATGTATCTTGTAATTATTGTCTTCATCACTCATAAATGACCCTAAAAATTATTTATTTGTTAAAAGTTTGTCTAAGTTATAAGAAATTATTAATTGTTATAATATAATAATTTAACCTTTTAATATTGCTTTTAAAAATAGGGATAAATTGATATGTTCATTTAATATCATGATTTACAAATTATTTAGATATAAAATCTTATTTAAAATCTATAAATAGGTGGTATAAATTTTAAATTGTATTTTAAAAATAGTGTTTAAAAGAATTTTATAGAAATTAATTAGCTTTTAATTAATTCTAAAAATTTCTTACTTTTATCATTTTTTGGTTTTGCAATGTTTTCAATATTCTTTGATTCTTTTTTAACATCTTTAACATCTAAATTAAAGCTTTTAGCACATTCCTCTATAGGAATAGTTCCTTCATTATAAATCATTGCAGCTCCAAGTGCCTGATAATTGACTTTAAGATTGGAATTTTTAAGTTCCTCTTCCAATTTGAACTTTTTATGTAAAATCAAATCCATTTCCTTTACAGGAAGAATATTTTCATGTTCCTTCTTGTTTAGTAATTCGATAGCTTTTGTAAATGTTATTTGGAAAATTTTACGTTGTTGGCGATCTATTTCACTACGTATGTATGGGAAAGGTCCACTTTGTCTTTTACGTTTGTCATTAGAACTTGTAAGGTAATATTTGAAAATGTCCCATAGAATGAGGGAAGGTGCAATATTAATGAAGACAGATTTTTCAAGTAACTGCCTATTTCTTAAATCGATTTCTAGTGTTCTGTTTAAATCTCCATTTCCATATTTGAGATTTGCATCTTTTAAATCAGCATCTATTTTTTCTTCTCTCCATGCTTCTATAGAATCTGTTTCATCTAAAAATCCTGGATTTGCAGTTTTTGCATTAATTACAATTTCATCATATTTATTTAATTTATCAATATCTTTGATGTTTTCTTTGAGAATTTCATCTTTATGTCTATTTGCAATTAATTCTGCAAGTTTAACATATCCAATGGCCAGGGCGGTTCTTGTATTCTTATCATCAATTATTGCAGGTTTGGTTCTATGAAATTGTAAAGCTTCAATACGCACATTTTTTCCATATCTTTTTCTAATTTCCTCTTCATAGCTATTTACATAGTCTGAACCAAGAGATACTCGTTTTCTGATTAATTTTTTATCTTCTCTATAACGAATAATTAATGATACTGTTTTTACAGAACCTTTACGTTCCTGTTTCAGCATATTGATGACTTTCTTAAAGGATTCCCTACCCCACTTAGTTAACTCACTCATTTTTACCATATAATCTCCAGCAAGGGGGAGGTATGGAATAATGTCAACTCTATGATTGCCGTTTTTATTGATGGAAAAGGAGTATTCTGTTTTACCGCAATCACATTCTGCTTTATAATTGTCAATTCTATAGGTTTTATTACAATTCTTGCAGTGAATTAATCCATATTCTTCTAGATTACCTAATGCTATTTTATGTGCATCAATGGCTGATTTGACTCTATCTAAAATGTTTTTCTTTGCAGATGCTTTTAATCTGAAGTATTGGTTGTGTCTATGTGTTTCTGATGCTTCCTCTGCAGTTACATCTGCTACAGTACTGATACCATATTTACTAAGTGATCTGTAGGGTGATGTATAACCCTGTGTATCCATAGTTTCTTTAAATTCTTGAAGAATGTTTAAGTGATTATTTAAATTGTCATATGTTTTTTTAAAATATTCAAAATCTGATAATCTGCTTGTTTCTATTTGTTCTTCTGATATTTTTTTTAGATATTCTTCAGCTTTTGTAATTAATCTATTTGAATCCATTAACTCACCGTGAGGACTTTTATAAAATCTATTGCCGCCTATAGACTTTAAAGTAAGTTATTATTTTGTTTTCAAACTTTTATTTAAAAATAAAATTTACTCTTCTAAATTTATAGTTTAATATTTTTAATTATTTAAATCTAATTATTAGTTAACTAGATTTTTAATTTTTATTAAGTGTTTTAAAAAAATAGTAAAAATCCAATTAAGGATTATTTACATTACTCTTTCGCCGACTTTACAGTCTTCATGTACACCTAAAAGTGCTGCTGCTTCTTCGGTTGCAAGAATCATACCTTCTGATTTTTCACCACAGAGTTTTGCAGGTTTAAGATTACATAATACAACTACTTTTCTGTCAATTAAATCTTCAGGTTTGTATTCATTTGCAATACCAGAGACGATTTGTTTAGTCTCATCCCCAATATCTACTTGTAATTTTAATAGTTTTCTGGATTTTTCAATCTTTTCAGCTTCTTTAATTTGTCCTATCTTCATTACTATTTTATCAAAATCATCAATTGAAATCATTTCTTCGCTCATTTTATCTCCTCTTTTGGTTTTTTTATCTTTATTTTCAGATTTTTCAAGATTTTTATATAGTTTCTCTTTCTCCTTAGATATTACATCGTCATCAATCTTCTTGAACAATGGTTTTGCTTTATTGATTGAATGTCCTACCTCTAGGAAATGACCTGCATTAGCCCAGTCTTCACTTGATTCCATATTCATTATTTTAGCTATTTCATCTGCTTTAGTTGGCATATATGGTTTGAGTAATGTTGCAAGTGATTGGCATAATTGGTTTGAAAGGTAAAGACAGTTTTTAGCTTTTCTTGGATTTTCTTTAACAGCTTTCCAAGGTTCCTGATCATTAAAATATTTATTAGCCGCTTTACATGTTTTCATTATTTCTACAAGACCATCCCTAAATTCCATATTTGCAATATGTTCACCTACTTTCTTAGGTGTTTTCTTGATTAATTTAATGAATTCTAAATCATCTTGACTTGGGAATTTATAATCAGGTATTTTTCCATCAAAGTTCTTGTTTGTAAATGTAATTGTTCTATGTAAGAAGTTTCCAACTACATCTGCAAGTTCATCATTGTTTCTTCTTTGGAAATCATCCCAACTAAAGTCGGTATCTTTATTTAAAGGTGCTACAATTGTTAAATAATATCTGAGTAAGTCCGCATCGAATTTCTTAACAAAATCATCGACCCAAACAACCCAATTTTTACTTGTAGACATTTTACGTCCTTCAAGGGATAAGAATTCACCTGCAAAAATGGAATCTGGCATTTTACAACCATGTGCATATAACATGGCTGGCCAAAATATGGTATGGTGATAGATAATATCCTTTCCAATAAAATGAATGGCATTATCATTCCAGTAGTCTTCCCATGCAGGGTTTCCATCTTTTCTAGACCATTCTGCTGCTGATGAGATATAACCTATAAAAGCCTCTCCCCAAACATATATTACCTTGCCTTTGGCCTCATCAAGTGGTACAGGTATACCCCAGTCCATATCACGGGTGTATACCCAATCTTTAAGACCATCATTAATCCAGTTTATTGTATAATTTTTTACATTATTAGGTAATTTATCGTTATTTTCAATGTAATCTCTTAATACATCTTCAAATTCACTAAGTTTAAAGTAATATTGAGTTGAATCCTTAATAATTGGTTTTGTATTACATGTTAAACAATGAGGTTCTAAAAGTTCTGTAGTCTCTAATGCTCTACCACAATTTTCACAATGATCTCCCCTTGCTTCACCACCACAAACTGGACATGTACCTTCCACATATCTATCTGGCAGGAATTTTTTACAATTTGGACAGTATAATTGTTCAATGGTTTTTTTATACATATATCCATGTTCATAAAGGTAAGTGAAGAAATCCTGTGATATTTTGTAATGTAGTGGATTTGTAGTACGTGAAAAATTATCAAGTGATATATTACATGATTTAATATCTCTCACAATCATATCATGGTATCTAGTTGCAATATCAATAGGTTTTTTACCTTCCTTGTCTGCTTGTACTGCAATAGGAGTTCCATGTTCATCTGTTGCACCAACCATAAGTACATCGTCGTCAATCATACGGTGGTACCTACAAAATATGTCTGCAGGTAAATAAGTTGATCTTAGATGTCCTAAATGGAAAGGACCATTAGCATATGGAAGTGCTGTAGATACAAAATATTTTGCCATTTGATTTTCTCCTTTAATTGATTTGAAATAAGTTTTTTATAAAAATTAATAGTAAATAAATTAAAAATTTATATAATATTTTTATATTTCTTAAACCAGTTATATATAGTTTTAATTATTATAAAATACTCAATTGATTTTAGTAATATTAATTTTTATTTATTAAAAAATTTTTGGATTCATATTTACACATTAATTTTAAAAAATATGTTTTGTTAAATATGGTGAAAAACAGCTTATTAACTCTATTAAAAATAAAAAATATGAAAATTTAGGGTTTCATTTAAAAAATTAATAAGAATAATTATATTTTTTATAAATTTAAAAAAAATAATTTTTAAATATTATTATTTATTAATCCAAGTTTCTTATTATTTGTCTTTGTTTTTATTTCAAATCCCAAATACTTTTTTAACTTATCATAAATGACTTAGTTCTATTTTATTTGAAATTTAATGGTGACTTGAATGATTATGGATAAATTGATTGTGATTTAATTTAAATTATCATAGATAGATTAATTCTATTTCTATTTAAATCAACACTTAAAACCCTAACATCTACAATATCCCCGACACTTACAATATCTAGTGGATGTTTTACAAATTGATCTTCAACAAGTTCTGAGATATGGACCAATCCGTCTTGATGAACTCCAATATCTACAAATGCACCAAAATCGACTACATTTCTCACTGTACCTTTAAGAATCATTCCTTCTTTTAAATCTTTCATTTCCAGCACATCGTTTCTAAGTATTGGTTCGGGCATTTCATCACGGGGATCACGGCCTGGTTTTTTAAGCTCCTTTACAATATCCTTTAAGGTTATCTCTCCAATACCTAATTCAGAGGAAAGTTCTTTATAGTCAAGATTATCTAGTTTTAAATCGTTACGACCGATATCATCTAAAGTGTAACCTAATTGTTTCAATAGCTTTTCGGTAGCCTTATATGATTCTGGATGAACGGTGGTGTTATCTAACGGGTTTTTAGAATTCGGTACTTTTGTAAATCCTGCACATTGTTCAAATGTTTTAGGACCTAATTTCTTTACCTTTTTAAGTTCTTTTCTACTTGTGAATTCCCCGTTTTCTTCTCTGTATTTAACAATGTTTCCTGCAACTGTATTTGAAATACCTGATACATAGGATAAAAGTGCAGGTGATGCAGTATTGAGGTTTACACCTACGTCATTTACTACCTTTTCTACAACCTCACTTAATGATTCATTTAATTTTTTCTGATTCATATCATGTTGGTATTGTCCTACACCAATGGATTTGGGATCTATTTTTACAAGTTCCGCAAGTGGATCTTGCAATCTTCTTGCAATGGATATTGCACTACGTGCACCTACATCATAATCCGGAAATTCCTTGTCTGCAAGTTTACTTGCAGAATAAACACTAGCACCTGCTTCGGATACAATAACATATTGGCAGTTAAGATTGTATTCTTTAATCATATCTGCAATGATCTGCTCAGATTCCCTTGAAGCGGTACCGTTTCCAAGAGCTATTAAATCAACATTATATTTTTCAATGAGTTTTGATATTGTTTCTTTACTTTCCTTAACCTTATTTTGAGGTTCCGTTGGATATATTACACAGTGGTCTAATACCTTTCCAGTTGGATCCACAATGGCTATTTTACAACCTGTTCTAAATGCGGGATCCCATCCTAAAACTGTTTTATTTTCGATTGGGCTTGTAAGAAGTAATTGTTCAAGGTTTTTTGAGAAAACTTTAATAGATTTATCCTCAGCCTCTTCCTTTAAGATAGAACGTATATCCCTTTCAATTGCAGGTTTGATAAGTCTTTTATATGAATCGTCAATGGAATCCTCTATGATCTCATCAGTGTATTTATTTGGTTTTATTGTATGGTTTGCAATATATTGTTTAATCTCATCGTCATCGGTATCGATTTTGATTTTTAAAATACCTTCCTTCTCACCACGATTAATTGCAAGGATTCTGTGAGGTGTAATGTCATATATGGATTCATCATAATCATAATACATCTCATACTCGGATTCAACATTATCATCTTTGGCCTTTATTGAAATGTCTCCATTCTTATAAGTATCATCACGTATTCTTTTTCTAAATTTAGCATTTTCTGCAATGTCCTCTGCAATAATATCCATCGCACCCTTAATTGCATCTTTAATGGTCTTAACCTTGTCATTTAGAAAATCCTTTGCAATGTTTTCAACCGGTTCATTAATATCCTGATCAAGTATGATTTCAGATAATGGTCCGAGACCTTTGTCTCGTGCTTTGCTTGCTCGTGTTGCCCGTTTTTTCTTATAGGGTAGGTATAAATCCTCAAGTTCAACAAGGGTTAATGCTTTGTCAATTGAATCTTTTAAAGTAGAGGTTAATTTTCCTTGCTCTTTGATGCTTTCCATAATTGTTTCCTTTCTACTTTCAAGATTTCTTAAATAGTTTAACCGTTCATTGAATTTTCTTAAAACAGTATCATCAAGGGAACCTGTTGCTTCTTTACGATATCTTGCAATAAATGGTATTGTGTTTCCATCATCAATTAGTTTTATAACAGCCTCACTTTGCTGAGGTCTAATATTTAGTTCTTTAGATAGTTGTTTGGAAATTATCATTATTTTATTCCTTTAATTAAATGTTTAAAAAAAGTATACTTTAAAATATTTTAAAAATATTAATAGATATTGCATAAAAATATTTGATTTTATCTTTTTTAAACTTTTATTTTTTTAAAAAATTTTCATCTAAACTTTATTAATATAATCTGTTTATTAAAAAAAAAGTCCTGATTTTTATTTTCATATTCCAAGTCTTTGATTGATTTCTTTTATTGCTTTTGAATATTATTTTTTAAATCATTTCTTTAAACTTTTGTTTTTAATAAATAATTTTTTATTATATAAATAATAGATTTATTTTCATGGTTCAAATAGCATATTTAAATCCTTTATCTGATACTGGTAAAGAGATTGTTAGAAGAAAGTCAGATTTGCAGTCTGTCTTCTATGAGGATATTGATTTATTGGATATTGTTAGCAGTACAAATAATCAAAATCTTGACGATGATTCAAAATTACCTAAAAAAATATCAGATCTAGTTTTAAAAAGGATTAATTGGTATATTGAAAAATCTAATAATAAAAATTACGATTCTCATGATTATTCCTATTTATTTAATGACGATATAACGGATTATGATGTTATTGCATTCCATTTGAGTTCTCAGGCTATAGCATATAAATTTAATTATAATTCCTGTGAGATGAGGTTGTTTATTCAATCTGAAGGTGCCATTATTGAGGAAAGACTTTCAAGATTGCTTTTAAATGAAAGAAGAATGATTGTAAATGATGTATTATCTGAACTTATGGTTTCAGGTACGGTAGAATGGACGTTTTTAAAGGATATCTTATCAAGTCGTAAATTATCACTTACTGATTTGGTAATTGATGACGGTGAGGTTGTTCTTGATAAGGATGAGTTTGTCTCCCGTTTTGATGAATATTTAAAGGATTATTCTATTGATACTATCTATGATGTTCTTGTAGGGGATAATGTAAAGGAAGAGGTTTTAAAAAATATTGTCATGGAGGAAACCGAGGAATATATTAAAAGGATTCAGGACAATATTGAATTTGTTAACATTCACCCAAGTATTAAAACACTGGCTGATGAGATAGAAAAATTAATTGATGAGGAGATGACTAAATATAGTGAATTCTACGCTAGTGTAAATAACAATTCCGGTTTTATGGAAATTGGAAAACTAGTAAAAGAAGCCTTTCCACCATGTATTAAATCAACATTGGAGGGTGTATCCTCCGGTGGCCGTAATGATGCAATCGTATTATTTTTAACATCATTTGTATCATATGCACGATTATATCCTGCAATATTTGCTAATGAGGGTGCTAATGTTAAGGTATCAGATATAGATAAGAATCTAAATATCACCGAAAATGAGATATTGCCTTTGATATTTGAGGCTGCAGATAATTGTACACCTCCATTATTTGAGGACCAGCCACAGGAGAAAATAAACATTATATCAAAGCTTGGTTTTGGAATGCATAATGAAGTTAGTTTGGAACATGAGGGAGAAACGAAATGGTATACTCCTATGAGTTGTGAAAAGGTTAAGATTCATCTTCCACAGTTATGTAAAAAGGATAAAGGATGTAAAGGGATTTCAAATCCATTATCCTATTATACAAGGGCTAAATGGAATCTTAAAAAGGAAGGAAAAATTGATTCCGAATCTTCAACTGGAGGTGATTAAATGTTTGGTAAATCTAGTATTCGTGAAAGAAGGGAATTTTATAGGGAAGAGTGGTCCTTGAAAGACTTACCAAGTTTTATTACAGATGAGCTTCCAAGAAGGGAATTTGGTTTTGACCATTATGGTAAGGGACCAAATGACAGATATAAGGTCTTTAAAAATCCGGATATTCTAAGAAGATTTCTGCGAAGCAAGGCTCCCTTTGCGGCTTATATTTCTATTGCCTATTATATCAATCCAAGAGCTAGGGAAGATTGGCAAAAGGCAGAATATGTATTTGATGTAGATGCAAAGGATTTACCAATACGTTCATGTGATTGTAGGGAAGGTGAGGTATGTCCGGTATGTTTGGCTGAATCACTAGAAATCGTAAACAATCTTATTGATACTTTGGATTCTAATCTGGGACTTAAAAACATTCATCTGATCTACTCTGGAAGGGGTTACCATATACGAATATTGGATCCTGACATGATGACTGCAGATAGTGACCTACGTTCTGAGGTTTTAAAATATGTGGCAGGTGCTACGGTTCCTAAATCTGCCTTTCCAAATCCAAACCCCGGAGAGGCTGCAAGTACTTTAAACATTCCTCACTTTGCATTACCAATCGGATACAACAAAATCTTTACAGATCGGGTGAAATATAACATTCAACATCTTAGAGGTAATGAGGAAATTGATGGAATTAATAAAAAATTAATGAAGGATATAATTAAATTCAGATATTTATTGGATGATGATAATTGGGGCATGTTTAGATTAAATATAGGTCCAAGACGTTATAATAATCTTGTAAAAGCCATGGCTAATGTTAATCTATCCACCATAGATGCAAAGGTATCAATTGATATTAAACGTATTTTAAGACTTCCAAGCTCTCTACATTCAAAGGTTAGTATGAAGTGTGTGGAGGTTAAAGATAGGGAAACATTTGATCCTTTAAAATATGCAGTTCCCAAATTCGTATATGAACGTAAAGATGAGTCTCATCCAGATAAATAATTGGTATTTAAAAATAGCGTTTTTTTTTAAAAGAAAATTTATTCAGATAATATTTAGAATTTAAAAATATTATTATTTTAATTTTTTAAAAGGTCCCGTTTTGGCTATTTTTTTTATTTGAGTAGTTATTTTTTATTTTTTTTTTAATTAAGTCTTAAAGTAAATAGTCCTGATTAAAAAATTTATATTCTATTTTAATTTTCAAATTAAGAAAATAATTTCATTTATCTTCTTGTATGTTGGCTTGGATGTAGAAAATCATCTAGATAATCTAAAAAACCATTTGAATCTTCTTTGTTTAATGTTTTTAAATAGTTTTCAAGTAAATATATCTTAAATGTTTTAATTGCAGTTTTTTTAAGATTCTTACCTATTTTAATATGTGAAATATTCTCCCTTTTGAATATGTATTCGATATAGTCGGTTGCGTTCTTAAATTCTCTTTCCTTATTAACTACTAAAAATTCATTTAAACAATAACAATTTGGCCCGTTAGCTTTTTTAAAGTTTTCGCAAGCTTGTTTTACCCATACCTTAGGTCCATAATGGATTTTAATATTATTGAGTTTATATACGTCCATGTTAAATATTAAAACTCCTTTGTCTTTCTCATTGGTCCAGTAACCACTTTTAAATACCTTAAAATCTTCCTCTTCAAGTTTTTCACTTAAAGACTCCTCAGTTTTTCTAAGTTGGGGATATAATGTATCTGCAGGAACTTCCGGAATTTCAAATTCGACAATATATGTTTTTCCACCAATATCGTTAAAGTCTTTTAAAATGGATTTTCTACTAATGTTTTCCTTTTTAAGGGGATAGAAGAAATCTAACTTGTTTTCGCTTCTTCTAAAATTACGGCAGGCATTAATGAACTCTTCCATTTTATCAGATCTTAAAGCCGCACCTACATTACGATTTTTATCTGTTGGATCTATGGCTATTAAAGGATCATTAAATAGTTCTGATGTTCCATATTCTTCTAAATCAATTACGGTTCCATATCTCCAGTTTGAAACCTCATCTATTAGGTTTTCAAAGTTACCATATTTAAGAATCAAGATCTCACATAAATATCCTGCAAATCCACCTACCTTAAATTCAGATCCGTAAACTCCTACACAGTCCATAAATCTTTTAAGAAGTAATATCTCATCAATCTGTTCTTCTTTAATATGGGATTTAATGTATCTTGTATGTAATATGGTTCTATCAACTGCAGATTTCATATCTTTGGCATCATCGATTTTATAGCAGGGAACAAAGTCTATTTCATATCCTTCGATTATACAGGTTAAGTATGGATGTGATGCATAGTGTTCATCGCACTCTCCGTTATATTCATCATTAATTTTATAAGCTATTTCAAGACCCTTTTCTTTTAAAACATTCATATCTGTGCTTAATGGGAAGGAAATAAAGATATCAATATCTGATTTACCTTTTAGAAAGGTTTTTTTAGCAACTGATCCAACTTGAACTGCCTCGGCATTAATATTCTCCTCTCTGCAAATTTGATTAATCCTTTTTATTAATTTAGATGAAATCTTTTCTATCTGATTTATCTCATCTGTATCTGGTTTTATAATATCTAAAATTCCTCTATAATCCATTCAAACCACAAATAAATTTTTTAAAAATAGTTTACATCTAACTTTAATTTTTATCTTTTATAATATAAATATCTAAATAATTATTTTTAAAGTTATTATTTCCTAATTTTCATAAATATCTCATTTTCAGATGGAGACGGTTTTTTAATAATTAGATTTAGATTACAAGTGGATGATTTAAGGTTTTATTAAAATTAATGATTGTTTTAATAAATTTGAATTATAATTATATTCCGAAGTTAATAGTTTAAAATTCAGTTGATAATATTAAATTATTCTTCTGGAATTTTCTATTAAAATTAGTTTGTGGTAAATTCAATTTAGAATATAAATTATTGTTTAAGATTTTTAAAAATAGAGTAATTATATTAACTTCTAAAATAAGCATTTGATTTAATTAAAAATATTCATTATCTGATTTATATTTATTTAAAAGATTATTTTAAATTTGAACCACCCTAATATATTAAAATAACCTTTCTATTTTAAAATATTTCGGTACCACCGTCAACTATATATGGATGATATAGTAGTAGTTTTAAATCCTCGGAGAATTTATTTCTATCGTATTCCTCTTTATTATTGAGATACCCATCGGTTACTTTTAGTATGCCTCTGGAAAAGAAATCACTAATTATTTTTATAGGAATTGTAAATTTAACTCCCTCTAATTCTATTTCTTCAAGATTATCATAGATTTCTTCTGAGATTATCTCATATAATATAAAACTGGAAATGCTTTTATTTTTTAGGTTCAATATCTTTGAGTAGAATTGTTCATGTTTTTCAACATGGTCCAGATAGGTATCAATCAAAATATCATAATAGTCATATAGGTTATCTTGATTTTTTAGTTCTACATCTTTGTATAGTTCATCTACGGTTTCTTTAAGGCATTCCTTAAGAAGTTCCAATTTATCATTAAAATGATAATAGAAGGTACTTCTGTGAATGCCGGCCTTTTCACATATATCAATAACTTTAATTTCTTCTAATGTTTTTTCTTCTAGAAGTAAGAAAAGACTTTCCTTAAGTTGGTGATATGTGTTTTCCTTTCTCGCATCAATTTTTTTCTTCCTTTTCATGTTAACTTTCTGCCATAAAAATTATTCCTTAAAAAAAATAGCTTTAAACATTTTTTAATATTGTATAAAATTCTTATTTGATACTTTTAATAATATTATAATATAAATGTATCTTTTTAATGTAACTTTTTTTAGAAAAAGATGTAATTAATATTTTCTAGATTGACTATCTAAGAGACTAATGAGCAGAATCATTGTATAGGATATTGGTATATTTCTTAATTGCTTGTTTGTATATTATTTTTAATTAAAATATAAAATTTTTGAAATAATTTTAATTCCGTATATGTTTTCACTGAAAATGACTAATTTTTCATTAATTTTTTAATAAAACACTGAAGGAAATCATATAGAAAACTTAAAATATAAGTTATTCATATAATATAGAGTAGATGAGTAAAAAGATGTAAAAAAAAATTTTTTTACTCAAAAAAATATGGGAGGTATAAATCTTTGGTGATTAGTGTAATTGGTGGAACTGGACCTCAAGGTTTAGGTATTGCAAAAAGATTAGCTATTGCTGGTGAATCTGTTATTGTAGGATCCCGTAAAGAAGAAAAAGCCGTAAACATTGTAAAAGAAACAATTGAAGAATTAAAAGATTATGATGTTGACATTAAAGGAATGGCTAATGAAGATGCAGCAAACAATGGTAATATCTTGATAATTACTGTTCCTTTGCAAGCTCAAAGTGCTACACTTAAAACAATTAAACCGTATGTAAAAGGAAAAATTATTCTTGATGCTACCGTGCCTCTTGAAACTGCGATTGGTGGAAAAGTTTCAAGGTTGTTAAAACTTCCCGAAGGATCTGCAGCTGAAAGAACTGCTTCACTTTTAGAAGGTGAAGATGTAAAAGTTGTTGCAGCTTTTAATAATATTAGTAATAGTTTACTTTTAAATATTACTGAACCTATTGATTGTGATTGTATAATTGCAGGTGATGATCAGGAAGCAAAAGATATTGCTTCAGAATTAATTGGTAAAATACCTGGAATAAGGGTTATTGATGCAGGTGCATTAGAAAAATCACAATTAATCGAGGCAGTTACTCCATTACTTATTGGATTGAATATAAAATATAAATCTAAATATGGTGGATTTAGAATAACTGGGATTCCAAATTTAGATGATTAAATTTGAATGCTATATATTTGTTTTAAATTTATAAAATCAAGAAACTAGACTTTGTTCTAGATATGTTTGATGAGCTAAAAACACAAAGAAGGTAATTAAAATCTACTAGTGAGTTTATAATCAAGGAAATACTTTTTAGTATTGGATAGTTGAATTATAAATTTAAAAGAAGGTAATTAAAATCTACTAGGAAAATTTATATTAAGTACTTGACTGTTGATTAAAAAATTTAAAGGAGAGTAATTAAAAAATACTAGAATGTTTTTATTCGGATTGTATTTTTGTCTGTTGATTTAAAAATTTACAGGGGAGTAATTAAAAAATACTAGAATGTTTTTATTCGGATTGTATTTTTGTCTGTTGATTTAAAAATTTACAGGGGAGTAATTAAAAAATACTAGATTGCTTTTATTTAAATTGTATTTTTGACTGACGAATTTAAATATTGAATTTGATTGATGAACTAGAATTTGTTAAGATTCTAGAAGGAAATTTGACTGTTGAGCTAAAATTACTGTAAACAAGAAAGGGACCTTGTAGTTTTAGTTGAAACTGACAGATGACTTGAATATTTTAATATTCAGAAGTGAAAAATGTAGTTGACGATTAAAAATAGTTATTGAAACATAATATTGTTTCTTTAATTTATTTTTAGTTTGATAAAGTTGTAGAACTAAGATTAGTTTGATCTTAGTAGTACTCTGTTGTTGAATTACTAAAGTTTATTTAAAATATAACTGTAATCTTATTTTAATGAACTTTTAGTAATATTATGATTGTTAAATAATAATGGCTTATTAGATTCTTTTCTAATAGGCTATTTTTTTTAATTGTCTTTGCTATTTTTTAATATTTTTTTTATTTATTGAGTTGTTTTATATGCTCTTTAATTGTTTTAAAGATTTTTTTTAAGATTATTTATTTTAGTCTGTTTTTAATAAGATTAGGCTATTTTTTTAATTTCTGATTCATCTTTAGAAAAAAATATATTCTATATGATTTATATTTTATAATGATTTTTATGGATTATGATGTTATTTTTAAAAGGAAAAGTATAAGGGATTATACTGATGAGGAAATTGATGACGATTCAATTAAAACCATTTTAAAAGCAGCTATGCAGGCTCCTTCAGCATGTAATACTCAGGGATGGGAATTTCTAGTTGTTAAAAATAGGGAAAATATTGAGAAACTGTCAAAAATGAGTAAATATTCCGGATGTGCAAAAAGAGCCAACACTTTAATATTAGTCATGGTAAATTTGGAAAAGGTTCCGAAAACCAGGCCATGGTTTGCACAGGATCTATCTGCATCTACAGAAAATATTTTACTTGAGGCAACAAATTTGGGAATTGGTAGTGTATGGCTGGGATTATATCCTGATTCAAAAAGGGTTCAATATGTAAAAGAGACCATGGACCTTCCATTAAATATTGTTCCATTTTCACTTGTAGCCTTAGGTTATCCGAAACATGAATATGCTATTGAAGATAGATATGATGAATCTAAGGTTCATTATGAAAAATATTAAAATTAGTCATTGTTAAAATTCAATTAATAAAATATGATTAAATAGTTTTTAAAAAAAAAGAAATTAAAGTGGAATTTACCACTTTTTAAAATATTTAAATAACTTTTATCTTACTACTGCCTGTGGTTTTATAGTATTTGCCGTCTCCGGAAAAGATTGCTGAGTATTTATAAGTTTTCTTTTGATTCAAAGTAACTTTAATTTTAGCCACTCCTTTTTTATCAGTTGTTGCTGTATAGGTTTTTCCATTAATAGTAATTTTTAATTTTTTACCTTTAATGACTTTACCTTTTTTATCTTTTAGTGTTACTGTTATATATTTGGATTTTGTTTTTAACTTGTATGTATTTGTATTTGCGGATATCCTTGTACTCTTTTTAGTTATAGTAATTTTAGATCTAGCAAAGCTTGCATCATATTTACTATCACTTAAAAATCCAATTGAAATAGTATATGTTCCAATCTTTTCAAGGTTTATTTGAAGTTTCGCAATTCCCTTACTATCAGTTGTCTTAATGTATTTCTTGTTGTTGATGAAGAATTGGACTTTCTTATTCTTTAAAATCTTTCCATTTTTATCTTTTAATGTTACCTTAAAGTATCCTCCTCTTTCACCATTTCTGTAGTAAACGAATTCCTGTTTCATATCTGTAGATATTATTTTAGTTGAAATCTTACTTGACGGTTTTTTAACTGTTAATTTGCTAGTATTGGTACTATTGAAGTATCTACTATCTCCAGTGTATTTCATTGTAATGTAATATTCACCAATATTGAGATTTGTTTTTAGTCTAGCTATTCCATAGTTATCGGTTGTTAGGTTGTATTTCTTGTTTCCATATATGGAATCGAGGTTTACTGTGATTTTCTCATTTTTAAGTAGATTATTGTTAATATCTTTTAAGGTAATTTCATAGAGTTCTCCACTATTGTATTTAATTGTAATGTTTTCTCCAATAATTCTTGTTGGGGTTTTAAGTATTGTAATTGAATTTTTACCAGTTTCATGTATTCCATAGTATATATTATCATATTTATATGTAATATTGTAATTTCCGGGTTCTAATTCTATTTTTAGTCTTACAATACCGTCTACGTCAGTTGTTAAATTATATGTTTTATAACTAGATTTACCGATAATACTTACAACTATATTCTTACCATTTAATGTTTTAGCATTAGGGTCAATAAGACTAATGTTAAAGTATTTATTTTCACCATAATACTGTTTAAAGTCAGTTCCATTTAATTTAATGTTGCTTGTTTTGTTACTTTCTAAATCTTTTGTTAATGATATACCATTAACTGTTGGATAATACCAATTATTTCCTAAATAACTTATCATACCTTGATAGTCACCAGGATTTAATTTGGTCTTAATGTATCCTATTCCCTCTTCGTCAGTTGTGGTGTTTATTGTATAATTCTGGTTTTCCATGTAAATAGTAATACTTACAGTTTGATTAGTTATTGCTCTCATGTATAGATCAATAAGTTTTATCTGGATTAAACCATCTGTTTTAGTAAGGTTAATATTTAGATCAGAGTTAATTCTACTTATTACTTTCTCTACAGTTATCTTAGCGTTTACCTTTGTAGGACTATAACTTTGGCTACCTTTATATGAGGCAGTAATATTATAAACTCCTGGTAAAAGGTTAATAGCTATTTCTGCATTAGCTTCATCATTTGTAATAAGTTTAAAGCTTTGACTTATATTTCCTTGTTTGATAGTTAATTCTACACTTTCTCCTTTAATTGGATTATTTTCATTATCTAAAAGTTTAAAGGAGTAAATGTCTCCATAACCATATAATATTTTGTCTGTTGCTATTATTTTTGTATTAGTTGCATAAATTGTAACATTAAGAGTTATGCCTGATGCAGTATACCAGCTATCTCCTTTAAATGAACTTGCAATTTCATATTTTCCAGGTTCAATTGATAATTGGATATCTGCCCTTCCACTTGGATCTGTATTGGTACTAAAGGCATAATGGTTCTTACCATCATTTACATCAAAGTAAATCTTTTTATTCATTAATGGATTATTAAATGAATCCTTTAATATAACATAAAAGTCATTGTTTTTTCCATAATAAATTTGATTATATCCAATAAGATTTGTGGAGGATATTAATATACGTAATGATGCTGTAGCATTACTGGATTTAAAGTAATTGTCACCGTCATATCTTACTATTACTTGATAAAGATCTGGTTTGAAATTTAATTCCAGATTTGCTGAACCTGTATCATTACAATCAAGTCTGTATGTTCCTTGATTTTCTCCTGTAGAATTAATGAAGCTTACAAATAATGTTTGATTAGCTATTTTATAACCGTTAATGTTGATTAAGCTTATATTGATTATTTGTTTATCTCCATAAACTACATTATCATCAATTAATATCTTTGTACTTCTATTGCTTATTCTTAAGTCTAATATCTGATTATCTACATTAACATAAACTATGGCATCATTATCTTTAAGATTGGAATATACTGTAGTATATCCGGTTCCATTTATAATTGGGACAATCTTCTGATCTAAACTACCATGGGTACAATTAAAGTATGCTATTCTTGAATCCGGAATAGAACTTTCACTGTCAAAGACCTCTCCTTCAGGATTTGTTAATTTATTTAAAGACACTTTAACTGTGTAATTATCTCCGGTATAATTTTCAATATTTAATGTCATTACTATCCAATTATCTAGGATTAAATCTCCAAGGAATCTATATGCCTTATCTGAGGTTGGACCTTGATTTGATCCCCACCAGTTAGATGAAGCATTCATCATTCCCTCTTTATTGAATAAATCATTACCTAAATATTTTGCTGTATTGTTTATAAATATGGAATATTTGATGTTGGTTGTTTTGGTATTGTAAATAGCTCCACCATAGGATGCGCTATTATTTATGAATGTTGAATTCTCAACATCAAGTGTGCCTCCATTAAATATTGTACCTAAATTATTGTAGTCTAATCCGGTGTAATTGTTAGTATTGTTAATAAATGTGGAATTATAAATTTCAAATTTATAGTAATTATTAATGATTATGTTATCTCCATAATTAGAGATAAAGCTTGAATTAATAATAGTGCAATTTCCACCTTTTATACAGGTACCAGGATTTTTTATAAATCTACAATTTTTAATCTGTATTGGATTTATACAGTATTTATTGAAGTTTATTACAGGTAATTTATTGTAATAGTTGTCGCTTGTATTTCCATCGACATTATTAATCTCTGAATTTTCAATTATGATTTTATTAATGAGTAGATTTTCACCACCACCGTTATTACTACCAATGTAAATTGCTGGGACGGTGCTATCTGTAAATAGTGTATTATTGATTATTAGATTGTTGTTTGTTGCAATAATGGTTTTTTTCTGATAAAAGGTACCATATGGTTTAAACCCTATAAAATTGCTGTTATTTATATTTAAATCAGCTACTCCATAAATGGCACATCCGTCAATATTACTAAATAATGTATTGTTGATGTTTAAACTTCCATATCTAAAGTAATCTTCACTAACATAAATAGTATGTACACTTAAAATATTTTTAAATGTACAATTGTTTATATTAATATTTCCTGCACTGGAAATTATAATATTGTTTGAAAAACTTTTATCTTTTGAATAGAAGTTTATACCTTCCAAACTTAATCTGGCCCATCTTGGAACTTTAAAAATATAATTGCTTTCATAAGTTTCAATATATACTGGTCCATTATAAGCTTTAAAGTTTATATTCTTATTAATATTCATTAAGCTATTATAATATCCATCATATGTTCCTTTGTCAATATAAATGGTATTTCCATTTAGAGCTTTTGATACAGCTTTAGTTAAGGTTTCATATGGATTTTCTTCTGAACCATTACCTGTACCATCATGGCCTGTTGTGGAAACATAAATGCTATAATTGGTATATCCTTTTCCAATTAATAGACTTAATCTTTCCTTATTAATAATAGCATAAATAACAGTCTCTTCTGTATTGTCACTATATTTTGTTTTAAAGACATTATCTCTTATAATTCCGGAGTCCGGGCTGAATTTACCATTTTCACATTCAAATTTAACATTAATGTCTATAACTTTAATGTTTTTAGGAATGTCCCGAGTATTCTTTCCATCAGTTAAATAAAGATTTATTGCTAAAGTATTGTTTTCACCTTTATTTAAAGGAGTTTCTGATGTAAAATTTGCAATTATCCAGGTTTCAGGTTTAAAACTATTTAAAATATCATTTTCTGGTATTTCATTAATTTGCCACCAATTGTTTGAAATATTAACAAATTTCTCATTTTCAGGTTTATTGCTATAAACTTTGTATAATGAAGAATAGGAAATTGTAAGATTGTTTAATCCATTTAAGTTTATAATGGATTCAAATAAAGAAGAACTAATAGTAATATTTGAATTATAGAAGTAATTTCTATATAATGACTCATTACCGTAAATCTTTGAATTTTCTATTACTCCATTGGAGTTAAGAATTTCAAAGTACGAATAACTATCTCTTAAAAGGATTGTGTTATTCATTTTAAGATTTGAAGGTTTACCACTTTCTGTTGTATTTGATATTAATCCATATTGGATATTACAATAATTTAAATCAATATTTCCAAAATTATAGATTCTATTTCTGTAAATATTGGAATTATTTGCATATAAATTACCATAATTAACAATATCCTCGTAATTTTCCCCCTTATTTAAATCAAGAGTTGAATCTTTAATTGTTAATGTACCATAATTGCTTATTCCAGATACAAACCCTGTATTATTTGTTAAAGTACATTTAATAATGGTTAAATTACCCCTATTATAAAAGGAACTTTCAGTATTTGCATCACCATGTCCATCTATAATATTAACAGATTCTAATAATAAATTAGAATTCTCTTTAACATTGAATATGAACTTACCAGATCCGTTTATCACTACGTTTCCATTAATTGATTTAATTGTTAAATCTTTATCTATGGTTAAGCCGTTGATATTGTAACTTCCATCAAAAAGGTAAATCGTTGAATTGTTACCTACATGATTAATTGCATAATCTAGGCTTTGATAAGGATTATTGTTTGAACCGTCACCTGAAGTATCACTACCATTTAATGAAACATAAGCTATATTATTTTCATCTAAACGTGTATGGTTTGTTGATTCATTACTTAGGATCGATGTGTTATTGGTTTCTAAAGTAGTTGAATTATGGGGTTCCATGTAATTAGAACTATTGTCATTATTGTTAACAGCACTAATTCCTGATATAGATAAAGTTATTATAAATATTATACATAGAAGAATAGAGTATCTTGCTTTTAACGTAATAATTCACATCCCCTTTTAATATTTGATTAATAAATCTTTTAATTTTAATAAAAATTGATGAAATAAATGAATAATCATTTATAATCATCGTTTCTTTTTTCTTTTCTATATCCAATATAAATTAATACTGCAAACATAATTATCACATATATTAATGTATTTGGATCTACTTTTTTGCTGTTTTTTAATTCCTCTTTTGTAAGTTCATATGCTTTAGACAATCCTGAGGATAATGAAGATCCAGAACTACTGCCTGCTCCTGATGGGTTAGCACCTCCAGAGTTTGGTCCGTCAACACCAACGTTTCCTTGGCCTTGACCATTGGTTGCTCCCTTGGCACCACTACTACCTTGGCCATTGGAGTTTCCATTTCCTCCATTTCCACTACCTTGGCCATTGGCATTTCCACCATTACTATTTCCACTACCGGTTCCATTTCCATTTCCACTACCGGAGTTTCCATTTCCATTTCCAGAACCACTGTTACCGTTTCCAGAACCAGGATTAGGTATTAAACTAGTTCCTGTACCTGAAGGTAAATTTGTATTAGTTTTACTATTTCCAGGTATAATTCCTCCAGTATTATCTTGGCTTTTACTGTTATCATTGATCTTGTACCATTCAACTTCAGATTTAGCCCAGTCTCTTTTATCTAGGTTTGCATTTCTCCAAACAGAGTCATCAGGTCCTTTTGAAGAACCCCACCAATTATGATTATCTACATCAAATACATCTTTGTTATATGATTTGATTGTGGAGTCATCAGGTGCAAAGTTATTCATAATATTGGAATTGGAAATACTTATATTTCCGTAAGCGCTTTGAATAGCACCACCTGTATTTAAACCACGATTACCATTTATAGTTGAGTTAAAAATGTTGACATGATTAGTAAAGTGATTATATCTATAATTTCCATTATAGTTTATTGCTCCACCTCCAGATGCAGTGTTATTGCTTATAAAACTATTAGTTATTGTGATATTTCCTGAAAGATAGAGTCCCCCTCCATTATTGGCAATATTTCCAATAATTGATGAACTGTCAATTATTCCATTATCGCATGAAAGGGATGCTCCTCCACCATTTTTATTTGCTTCATTTTTGGTAATGTTTGTAGATTTGATTATAAGATTATTTGTAGATGCGTCAATTGCACCTCCACTATTTGAAGCCTTGTTTTTATTGAATGTAGAATTATATATCTCAAGGGTAGAATTTGAACCTCCATTGAAGTATATAGCTCCTCCATTAATTGCATTGTTTGAATCAAATTTACAATTTCTTATAACTAATGAGGAATTTCCCATATTAAATATTACAGCACCTGAACCAAGATTGCAACATTTACTTACATCCTCGTTACGTGATTTGTAGGTTATACAGAATTTTGTTGAATTAATAGCAGTGTTCTTATTAAAGTTAGAATTGTATAGACTACAATTTCCTTGATTATATATGACTCCACCTTCACTAGCAGAGTTATTATAAAATTTAGATTGATTTACCATTAAATTTCCATAATTTCTAATTACTCCTCCTTTATGAGCAATATTATTACTGAAACTACTGTTGATTATATTTAAATCTCCATAATTTGTAGCTACACCACCAAAACCAGATACCTCTGTTTTATTTACATTAGTTGCACTATTATCCTCAAATGTTGAATTGACAATATTTAATCTACCTTTATTTAAGAAAACTGTACCATTACTTGAGTTTCCTTTAATAAATCTAATTTTTTCAACAGTTAATGATCCATTTTTATCAACTGTAAATAATTGGCTTTGATTAAGGTTTATTGTTACTTTTCCAGGGTTTATTCCAGATAATGTAATATTTTTTAGTATAGTTAAATTAGATTCAAAATAATCTCCATCATCTAAATAAATAACGCTATTAATTCCTTTACTTAATCCACGTGCAATGGTTTTATAAGGATTTTCTTTACTTCCATCCCCATTTTCGTCACTACCTTTTGGTGAAATGTAGATTTCGTAAGGGCTATTGTCATAAACTTTTGAATTAATAAAGTAAACAGCACTATTTGCGGTTTTTCTATTATTATCACTTACTAAATAATTCAATCTAACATATGTATTACTTGATTCACTTGGAATATATACACAATAATCATTTTCGGAATTTAAAGACTCTATGTGGTTATATTCAATTAATATTGAATTGGAATCTAAAGAGTAAATGCCAGTTTGATTTCCAGTTATTAAATCCTTGGTTATATCCTCTAGATTGCTACTGTTTAATGGTTTATTTATTATGAGAATATTGTTTTCTTTAATGGTTTCATTAATGGTATTATTTCCGAAATATCCATAACCTTTAAGGTTTTGAATCTCAATGTCATTAGAACTTATTTCTGTATTATTGGATTTAACTGATTCGATTAATTTTACTAAATCTGTATTTAACACAATCTTATTGTTTGTAATTCTAGTCTCTCTTGAATTTTCATTATTTATTAATGTAAATAATCCAGTGGTATTTCCTTGAATAATGTTGTTGCTAAAAACACTATTTCTACTACCTTTAATATCTAAAAACTCAACATTAGAACAATTATCAAAAACAATTTCATTACTTGAAACATTGTTATCTAAACCAGAATCCACTATAATTATTGGACTGGAATTAGTATTATTGATTCTGAAAATATTATTGTAGATTTTAAGATTTTCAGTATTGTTCAATATGATTCTTACTTGATTAAATATTAAATCTGAGATGATTGAATTAGAGCCGTTTTTATTAAATATTATTGTAGATGAGATAATTGAATTTCCATCATAAGAACTTATATTTAATGGAACGTCGATTATGAATGAATCAACAGTTGATAAGTTTTTAAATAAAATTTTATCATTTGATTTGATTAAACCATTTAGTCTTCCATTAGTTTTGCTTGTGAAATAATTTAAGAAATTATAATCTCCAATAATGTAGTTGGTATTCTTTATATCAACATTAAGAGAATATTTATATTTATTTAAAATATCCTTAATATTGGAATCAACTGAGTTATCATTTATTTGAATATTATTTGATTTTCTTGATATGTTAAATATTGAATCATTTCCATTTTCCTTGTTAATTATTGCAGTAATCTGATTTTTATTGATGTTAACATGGGATCCGTTGTTAATTATGATAGTTTTACTACTATCTGATTTGGTGTTAATGTCATTGTTATTGATTGTAAAGTTTTTAACATTGTTTAAAAATATTGGATATGCATTGGAGTTTCCTTTTATGATAATTCTATTTGAATCAATGTTAGTACCATTTGAGGTATTTCCTCCATTAATGTAAACTCCGTATCCTGAATTATTTAAAATATAAATATTAATGTAATTGTCAAGTATTTTACTTTCGTTTAATAGCTCAGCGGATATTCCTTTAGCATCATCATATGATTTTATAACAATATTGTTTTTGGATATTAATAATGAACTACTATTATTTGATAGATTGATTCCATCTGCTTTTGTATTGGTTTCAATATATATGTTGTTATTTGCTATTTCATCGTCATCTGAGTTAATAATTGAGATTCCATTTATATGGTTATTTTTATTGTTGTTTATTAGGGTAATATTATTTCCAGTTATTTGAATATTGTTTGTATTATTTACTGTAATTGCTTTATCATTGTTTAAATTATAAAAGGTTAAATCTTTAATAATGGTACCATCAGAACCTGAAACTAGGTCAATTGTAACATTATACAAAAAGTTATTGTCCATATTAGACATTAAAACCATTTTGTTATTGATTACTATTTTTTTATTAGTTATTATTCCAAAGATTATGACCCTGTTTGCATGTTCTTTAAATGTGTAATTTAAATATCCATCCTTTGTAAAGAAATCGTAGAAGTTATTATCATTAATTGTAATTGCCGTTGGATCTGTTAATATTCCATTAATAATATTATCAAATAGATTATCGCTTTTATTATCGGTTATCTCTCTTCTTATACCTGTAGCGTTTGTGGTAATTATATTGTTTCCAATAGTTGTGTTATAAATTAAACCATTGGTATAGATACCTTCACCATCGGAAAATATGGTGTTTGCCAGAATAGTATTGTTTTTAATTCTTACTTGAGGGCTATTAGCACTTATTCCACTTGAATTTGTTTCGATATAGTTTTCATGGATTCTATTATTTGATCCGTTAAATTGTATTCCTGAGTCTTTATTGTTTATAATTGTGTTGTTAAATATTGTATTGTTGTTAAATGTAACAATACCAATACCATAGGTATTTAATTTAACAATGTTGTCATAACAGCTGCTATTAACATAAACGTCTATAGCAGAATATGCACCATTGCTCATAGATATGTAATTATTGGATATTGTAGTATTATTCACATTGGATATTATACCTTTTAACACACTTCTATTGGTTAAAATAGTGTTGTTTTCTATTAGGGCGTTTCCTCCGTTTTTTACTGCAATTCCTGATTCGGTATTATCTAAAATCTTATTGCCTGTTATGGTAACATTTTCTCCATCAAGATTAATAGCGTCAGATACATGTTCAATGGTGTTATTAATAACTTTAGTATTATTATGTTTTCCATAGACTATTTGCATACCATAGGACATCTGGGAAGGTATTTCACTATACATATAATTATTTGAAATTAAAGTTCCAATACATACGTCAGTTGCTCCCATCCATCCTAAATGATTAAAATAAATACAATTTGACTGAACTGTTGTTAAATTGTTATATGAAATGTTATTGTAATTAGAGAGATCCATTACTAAACAACTTGTAGATTCAGTACGGGAGTTTCCAGTGTGGAATGAATTGTATATTATATTGTTGTAAGATGAATTGTATGCATAGAATGCAAAACCGAAGTTACATTCTGTATTATTAAACTTATTAAATGAAATAATGTTGTTATTTGTATTGTTTAAATAGATTCCATAGTATAATCCAATATTTACTCCATTGATATTAATATTCGATTCTTTGTTTTGAATATTGATTTTAGTAATTACTGAACCATCACTACCTTTTAATAAATATATTGCTCCATTTCTAATTATATCATTTGGACTTATACTTGTGATATAAAGTTTTTTATTTAATTTAAAGACTCTATTAGTAACATTCCCTATTTTAAGAATATCTCCGTCTTTAAATGTATCATCAGATAATAAATAACCAGTATATTTATTAAAATATTTCTCGTAATTGTCATTTGTAATTTCTATTGTTTTTCCAGCATGATCATTATTGGATATTAATGGTTTAGTTGGTTTTATAGAAATATTGCTTGTTTTATTGTCTTTATTTTTCCTTTCAATATTCATTGATTTTTTAATATTCTCTTTAGAATTTTTGGTATTGTCTAAAGATTTTGAATCATTATTTAATTGGTTCTGTTCTATAATTGAAATATCTTTTATCTGTTTTTGTTTTATAATTGAATTATTCTCAATAGTTAAATTTTTATAGTCATGGTTAATTGTTAGGTTACTCGATAATTCACCAGTATTGGGGTCTGTATTATTACTTGCATTAATTGTGCTTATTGTATTTAATGTTAATAAAATAATTAATAGTAAGATAATATAATAATTCAAACTTTTTCTCTTTATCTTTTCACCTCCTTTTAGGTTTTTAATCAAATTAAATTTTGTTTTAATTTCTAACTAAAATCATTAAAAATCAACTATTATTTATAGAATATAAAATTAATTTGATTACGATATATATATTAAATTTTATACATATTAAGTTTTTTTATATTTTTATTGGCGATTTAAATCATATCTCTTATCTTTTGATAGATATTTAATTCTATTTTAGTTTGAAATTCCTATGGCTTTTTTAACCATTTTAAATGGTTTTAATTCGTTTTTTATCTGTTTATGGTAAAATTAAACAATATGTTTAAGATTATTTTAATTTTTTTAAAATTCAATTAACAAGTAATAAATACTATTATCGATATATTAATTTTGTCAAAATTAATTTATGTTTTATCAATTATTTTTGACATTTTGAAAAAACAATTTTTTTGAAATAGAATAGATGTAATGGAGGTAAAAAAGATTAATAAAAAGATAATATTTGTATTAACTTTTTTTATCTGTGTTTTTTTAACAGTTTCTGCTGTTGGTGCTGCTGATTCAAATAATACTTCAGCAAACACAGTCAATGATTTAGGTACTAATCATAGTTTAAATGCTGTTAATACAAATACTCAAAATAATATATCACGTGATGGAAATGATATAAATAATGATATTTATGTTTCTCCTACTGGTGATGACTCTAATACTGGTGAAAGTAATACTAGTGCATTAAAAACTATTAATGCATCATTATCCAAAGTAAATGAATCAGATAATGCAGTTATTCATCTTTCAGAAGGTACCTTTTCTGGTGATGGAAATCATATGATAAAAATTAACTTTGCACATACTAATTACAATGGTTCCTTGACCTTTGTAGGTGCAGGTTACAATAAAACTATAATTGATGGTGAAGGTCAGTATAAATTATTTACTATTTCTGCTGATTCTCGTGTAAACTTTATTAACATTAGTTTTATTAATTGTAAGGATAATGCAGGTGGTGCAATTACTAACAATGGTAATGTAAGCTTTGATGCTTGTATATTTGATGGTAACAATGCAACATCTTATGGAGGTTCCATATACACTGGTGCTTTATCTACCACTACTGTTAAAAACTCATTGTTTATTAACAACTATGCTTCTGAAAGAGGTGGAGCAGCTAATTTAGGTGGAAACGTAAGTTTTGAAAACACCAAATTCATAAACTGTTCTGTTAAACAATCAGGTTGGGATGGTCAAGGTGGAGCATTAGATTATGGTTATATGTCAGCTGCTTCTGAGTACTTTAATATGATTAACTGTGAGTTTAATAATATTAAAGGAAGAGAGGGCGGAGTAGGCTATTTATTAGGTAATAATAAGGATATGACAAATTTTAACATTAAAAACAATAAATTCGTTAATTGTTCAGCATCTTTAACTAATAATGCTGATGTTTTATATTTACTTAACGGTAAATTAATTAATTTAAGCAATAACACTGTCTCTGAGTTAGGTAATAATGCACCTTTCTATATCTATTCAGGTAGTTACGTAACTGGCCTTAATATATCCTTTATGAATAATGAAACTGTAAATGTTGGAACTTCAACATTCCCATTAACTGCTACTGTTACTGATGATATGGGTAATGAAATATCCGGTGGATATGTATACTTCTATATTGACGGTAATCAAGTTAGTAGTAGAGACAATACACTAGAAAATGGTGAGGCATCTATTAGTGTAACTAAATTACTTGATAATGGTGTCCATGTAATTACAGGTTATTATGAAGGTCAAGACAACCAAACTCAAACCCTTAATAATGGAGCTATTAACTTTTACATAAATAGAACTATTGTTCACATTTATGTTTCTCCAAATGGTGACGATGAGAATGGTACCGGTTCTGCAGATAATCCATATAAAACTTTAAACAAAGCTATTACTGAAGGATTTAAAAACAATGTTAATGTATACATTCACATGGATGAAGGAGAATATGCCGCTGATGGAAATACTGGATTTTATTTAAATACTCCAGGTTATGTTAAAATCATTGGTAATTCTTATAACAAAACAACAATTATAAATAATAAATCTAATACAAGATACTTTGCTTTCGGTGAACATGTTTCCGGTGATATTAGTAATGTAAGTTTTGTTGGTGGAAATCATAATTCAGGTACTATTTATTCTGTAAAATCAGATGAATCTAAATTAAACATTGCTGATTGTATTTTTGAAAATGTTACTAATGCATTAAATGTTTGTAATGCTAAAATTGATAATTGTAAATTTTTATCTTCTTCAGCAACAGTAGGCCTTTCCAATATTACAAATTCTATTTTTGTTGGTGTTTCAGGCATGACTGCTTTAACATTACGTACTTCTAATGTTTTCAATTCATTATTTGAAAATAATAGTAATGGTGCAATTATTGCATCTCAAGGTGTAAGTGGACATAAAGGTATTTCATATATAATCGATAATTGTACTTTTATTAATAATAAAGGAACTAATGGTTCAGCTATTGATTATCCTCATGGTTCCATGTCCGCTGGAGATTTAATTGCTATAGTTAATAATTGTCTCTTTATTAACAACACTGCTTCTTCCTGGGGTGGTGCTTTTGCAATAGATCCTACTTTAAATATCACTGTATCTAATAACAGGTTCTATAACAACACTGCAAGTTATGGCGGAGCTATTGCTGCAGGTTCAACCGATAGTTTCTTTAGTAGATATACAGGTAATGTAACTTTTGTAAATAATACTATGGAAGGTAATAATGCTACTGTTGAAGGTAGTGAGATTTATGGAATTAGTTCTAATATGAATGTAAATGTAGTGTATGATGATTTAACCACTACTAAATTGTCAGATAAATTATCTGCAACTGTTACTGATGATATGGGTAATAAAATATCTGGTGGATATGTATTATTCTATATTAATGGTACTTATTTAGGTCAATCTCCATTAATCAATGGAACTTCTACTTTGATCTATGTTGGGTTTAGTAATGGAACATATAATCTAAATGGTACCTACTCTTTAGGTGGAAGTAATTCTACAAGTAAAAAAGGTATTATTACAGTAAATATTGTAAGTCAATATGATAACATTACTTTATATGTATCTCCAAATGGATCAGATGAGACCGGTGATGGTTCAATTGATAATCCATTTAAAACTATAAACCATGCATATGAAGTAGCTATTATAAATTCAAAAAATATTTTCCTTGAATTATTGGAAGGTAATTTCACTGGTGCTGGCAATGTTAATTTAAACATTTCTGGTAATATTAATGTTACAATTAATGGTAGGGGAATAGATAGAACTATAATGGATGAAACTCCAGTAGATACTGTATTCCAACCTTCAATTACTCTTACTCCAGGTTCTGGTAACTTTGTATTAGCAAACTTAACCTTTACTAATGGAGTAATTAAATATAATCAAACTAATCCTAATGCTCCAATATCTGATAATATAATTATCCCAAGTGGAGTTAATGCATATATTGAAAATGTTAACTTTACAAAAAACAATGGTTATAATGGTGGAGTATTTAATAATGATGGTAATTTAACTGTTGTTAATTCTACATTCTTTAATAATGGAGATTCCAAAATTGCTTCTGCAATTTATAATACTGGTGAACTAGAAATTATTAATTCAAGTTTCATATTAAACCATGCAAGTCAGTGTACCATTTATAATAGTGGTAAAATGACTATTTTATCTTCTTTATTTGAAGATGATTTACGTTCTGGTTATATGAGTTTCCACTATAGAATTTATAATACTGGTAATGCTGAGATAAATGAAACCAAATTTATTACAAGTAACAAAACTAGAAGTGAAGTATTGGATATTATTGGTAGAGGAAATGTTGGATATGGTCAGAAAGCATCATGGTGGGGACCTTCAAGAATAGATAATCCGCTATTTTCTAATAACCTATTTAATAATGGAACCATTTTATATTCAAATGATATATTTGAAGACCATCCTGAAGTAATGGATGCTGATAAATATGGTAACAGATATCGTCAACAGAGATGGGGAACTGATGGTATTTCTGTTAATCTAATGGGAAATACTAGTATTATTAATTCTACATTTAATAATATTCAATCATTCCAAATAGGTAACATTAAAGATGGTTTTGGATTAGTAGATGGATGTGTATTTAATAATGTTACAAATATTACAATTTCAATAACATATAATGCAATTAATGTTTTAATGTCTAATAATGTAATATTGTTTAATGAGAGTACTAAAAACTCTGATGGTAAATTTTACGTAAGTTTATATCAAAATGTTGCTTTAGGTAACATTAGTTTTGAAAATAATTGGTTTGGAAATAATAGTCAACCTACTTATACATTTGTTAATGCTTCTAAATCAAGTACTGTTAATTTCACTAACTGGTTAGTTTTAACATTGGATAATGTTACAAATGGAAACTTAGCACAAAATGCAACACTTTCATTTAAAAGATTTGACGGTGAGAACTTAACTGATTATAATGGTAATTTACCAGTAAGAACATTTAAATTTGAAAGTGACGACGGTACAATTACCCCTTTAAATGGTAATATTAGTGGTCCAGTTAATGTGGAATTTACTTTCCCAAGTACAGGTAATAAAACATTAAATGTCACTGTCGATAATCAAGTATTAACTTATAATACTACAATCTATAAATCATCAAAACTTAATATTACTCCAAATGTTGTTATCGGAGTTAATGCTGCTGTAATTACATTAACTGATGAAGATTCTAATCCAATTGACGGTGATGTTTTAGTTAATATTGGTGGTGTAGATTATCAGGTTACTGTTACAGGTGGTAAAATAGAATTTACTCCTGAAGAATTTAATACCGTGGGAGATTATGATGTAGTATTAAGTTACAAAGGAAATGGTAACTATTTACCATCAAACTTAGAAACCAAAGTATCAGTATTAATCCCAACTAATTTTGAATTTAGTTTTGATAATAAAGCTAATGTAATTGTTAAATTAGTTGATGATAAAGGTAATCCTATTAGTAATGCAGATATTAGTTATTTAATCAATGGTACACAAGTTAATCAAACATTAATCACAGATGAAAATGGTATGGCAAAAATCAGTGGTTTATCTGGTAATGTTAATTTAACCGCTGTATATGATGGAAACAATCTTTATTCACCTAATAATAAATCTATTGAGATTTTAATGGTTCCTAGACCTAAAAAATTAGCTACTCAAATTGTTTCTTCTGATTTTAGTCAGACTGCTGTTGATTATTATAAAGGTGAGCGTGGTGGATACTTTGTTGTTGCACTTAAGGATTCTGAGGGTAATGCTTTAGCTGGTAAACATATTAGTATTGGTTTTAATGGTAAGGTTTACAATCGTACAACTGATGAAAACGGTGGTGCTCGTCTTCAGATCAACCTTGCAAATGTGGGTGTCTATACTTTTGCTACTGCATTTTTAGGTGATGATGAGTGTAACGGTAGTTTTGTTGTAAATAAGATTACAGTTACTAAAAAATCTTCCACTATCACTGTTAAAGGAACCCAACCTGTTAAAGTAAGATCTTACAGAACCTTAACCTTCAATCTAAAAGGTGTTAAGGCAACTGATAAATCATCTTATGTTAATGCTATTGGTAGAACATTAAAGGTCACTGTTAATGGTAAGACATATACCTTAAAGACTGACAAGAATGGTAAAGCTACTTTGAAAGTTAGATTTACCAAGGCAGGTACCTATACCATTAAAACTGCATTTGCAGGTGACGGTACCTTTAATGCTAAGACAATGAACAGCAAGATAACAGTAAGAAGATAAAAATTATATTTTTTTAAAATAGTCAATCTCTTGACTATTTTTCCTTTTTTTTAAATTAATTATTTTTAGAATTTTTCATTTTGCTTATTTTATTTAATCAGTGTTCTTTTTTAATTTCAAAAATTAGAATTATTATATTAAGGTTTTAGGTAAATTTTCTTTTAATTTCTGAAATTATAATGATTGAATTAGAATAAGATTATAAAAATTATTTTAAAGTTATATTTATGTTTTGACTGATTTTTTTTAAAATTTTTACATAAATATAATTCTTTTATTTCTAAAATTATGATGATTGAATTAGAATAAGATTATAAAAATTATTTTAAAGTTATATTTTTATATTTAAATAGAATTGATTTAAATCATGTTTATATTAAAAGTGGATAATTAGAAATTATAAAGTTCAAAGATTAAACTCTTTTATATTTTCATATATGGGACCATTTGATGTTAATGTACTTTTTTTGAGATATATTTTCCTAACACACATATCACCAATCTCATAATCCTTATATTTTCTAATTTTATTCTGGACCTGATTTTTATTCCTTCCACTTTTCATTCTACCAATTGTTAAGTGGGAAATATAGTTTCTTTCAAGATTAAAACCTAATTTGTTAAACTCATAATCTAATTCCTTTTGAAGACTTTTAAGTTCTGGGTTTTCCTCAATTCCAATCCAAATAACTTTTATTCTTTTTTCATTTGGAAATGCACCAGACCCTTTTATTTTTAGCTCAAATGGTTTATAGTTTTTAATTACTTTTTCAATTGATTTTGAAATCCTATCTATCCTTTCTAGATCGATATTTCCAAAGAACTTTAAGGTAAAATGCATGTTTTTACTTGGAACATATTTAATATTGGTGTCAATTTGTTTAAAATCATCTTCAATTGTGTTGATTTTTTTAAGAAGGTTTTCATCTACTTCAATTGCAAGAAAACTTCGAATATTATCACTCATAATATCATCATAAAAAAAGTAATTGTTTTTAAGAAAAAATATAAAAATTAAGTTAAAAACTTAATTTTATTGTGTTTTTTGAATTTATAAAAAGTATCTATTTTTCAATAATATTTTCATCAATACTCATTCCGAAATGGCGAGCCTTTTGATCTATGAAGACCTTGATTTTATCTCCTTTTTTCAACTCAGCAACAGATAAAGGTTTTCCCTCATTATCCACTACACGGATTGTCTCAGCATTTTGAACTAATGTTTTGATTTTTACATCTTCATATTCTGCTTCAATTAATAGGAGTGGTCTTTTTTCTATTTTAGATCTACCAACATAAGCCTTTCTTGTTTCACCATCAGTATTGACTATTAATACTTCATCTCCAACTTCAAGCTCTGATAGATAACGTGTTTTTCCACCAGGAATCATTACATATGCTTGAACTGGTCCTGCATTAACTCTAAAAGGTCTTGATGCCACATATTCACTTTCTAAACTTTCGGAGTGAACAAAAATCATAGCTTTTGAATATGAACCAATAAGCATTCCTTCACCTGGTTCCATTATTGCAGTAGTATCTATGCAGACTCTATCACCTGAGCCAAGTGGGGTTACATTGGTGACTGTTGCATCTTTAAGACTATAGGTTTCCTGGGATAAATTCTCAATTAATTTTGAAATTTCTTTAATCTGATTAAAGTCTTTAGGTTCAAAGATAACACCATCTGTACCTACTTCTAAAGTTTCAATTGCTACTTTTGCATCTTCTACAGATTCTACAGCTGCTATGAGTTTAACATCTTTAGTTTGTAAGTCAGCAATAATGTTTTCAAGTGGGATTACAGTCCAATCTTTTCCAACAAGAATTAAATAATCACAATAATCTCCAAGTTTAACTGCTAACTGTTCATGATTCTTATCAGTTATCTCTATATAGGCACATACTGGTTTATTTAAGTTTTTAAATTTTTTTGCCTCAGCTAAATCTTTAGATTTATCTAAATTTTCATCTAATTCAAGTGTTCCATCTCCCTCAGAGGAAATACCAACAAGATAAATATCACTATCTTCACTATTTGATACAATATTTATATTTCCAAGTTTTCTTATGTTCTCATTATTTTCACTTGAAAAATTTACAATATGGTCAATTCCAGATTCAAGAGATGTTGTAATCATTTCTTTTGTTTCATCCCAACTACTTAGTGGGTTTAATATCCAAGCAAATTTTTCTGACATTACATATCTCCTTTTTGATTTTGAAAATAGATTAAATTTTATAAATCCTATATGATAGGTATTTATATATTTAATTTATTTTTTGATATTTTTTGGTTTATTTAAGTATTTCTAAAGCATCTTCAACATCAACATTATCATGTACAATACTTGAAACTGCTTTTGTTATCTTTTCAGGATTTTCAGCTTGGAAGAAATTACGGCCAAATGCTACTCCTGCACCGCCGACTTCAATAGAATCTTTGGTCATTTGGAGTAAATCTTTATTTGAATCTACACTAGGACCACCTGCAATAATGACAGGTACTAATGCACCTTCTACAACTTCTTCAAAACTAGCTGGATCTCCAGTATAATTGGTTTTTACAATATCTGCTCCAAGTTCTGCACCTACACGTGCTGCATGTTTTACAAGGTTTACATCATGTTCATCTTTTATATTAGGTCCACGTGGGTACATCATTGCAAGAAGTGGCATACCCCATTGACTACAGGTTTCAGCAACTTCTCCTAAAGATTCTAACATGTATGGTTCAGTTTCGGAACCTACATTTACATGTATGGACACTGCATCTGCGCCAAGTTGTATAGCTCTTTCAACAGAGGTTACGATAACCTTATTATTAGGGTCTGTACTTAAAGAGGTACTTGCTGATAAATGGATAATAAGACCAATATCATTACCATATCCTCTATGACCATTTTCCACAATACCTTTATGCATGAGTACTGCATTTGCTCCACCTTTGGAGATATTCTCAATGGTTTTATCAATGTTTACAATACCTTTAACAGGACCGTCTGATACACCATGGTCCATAGGTGCTATAACTGTCCTTCCAGTTTTACGATTTATAATACGTTCTAATCGTATTTTCTTACCTATCATATTTTTGTCTCACTTTTTAAATTATTTTTAAAATATCTATTTTTTTAATTTAATAGATATTAATACAGTTTTTATAAAATAAGATTTATAAACTTTTATAAAATGTTTATTTTTGTACATTTGATTTGATTTTTATTTTTAGGTGTCTTAATTGGATTTGTAAATTTTATAAATTTTAAAATAAAACAATGTAAAAAATAGTTTCTAATTAATTTATTTTAGTTTATGTATCTTTTTCTTATTAGTTCGATTATGTTTAATTTAAAGATATTCCTATTAAATTAGGAAATTACATTATAAAAAAAGGATAAAAATAGTATTTAGTAATCTATTTGTTTTTTAGAGAGTTTGTCCAAAGATTAAACTCCTTAATCTGTGGTGGTATACCTTCGTCATTATAGCTATCAAGATAACCTTTTTCTGAAACTATATTCTCCTCTAATTGGGCGGTATTTACAAAATCTATTATTCCTTTATTTCGGATAATTGAGTCTCTAGGTTTAAACGTTGAAGACCATATATAATAAACTTTAAAAACAGTATCTGGGTGATATCCTCCACCTAGATCTACTGATAAAACATCAGCACTCTGAGTAATCTTATATACTTCTTGAATTATGTCATGTAGGCGGACATCACCACTTATGAATTTAATATTTGAATACTCTTCCTGAAGTTTTTCCATTTTATCTATTGCCTCAGGACTATTGTCTAATGATATTAACCGTCCATCTTCTAAAATTTCAGCAATAATCTTAGAACTCCCACCAACATGACAGCCTAATTCTATTACAGTATCGGTAGGTTTTAATATTTTCCTAAGGGATTTTCTATATAATTTAATGTCATAGTTAAGTTTAATCATTATATCACAGATTATTAACATTAATTGTTTTTTCTATCTTTATTCCATTGCTATCAATTCAACTTTTATTCTTTTCTATTCTTATTCCGTTATTGTCAATATTTGCAATTGAATATTCTTTGCTTATTGAATCTGTATCTTTTGTAAAGCCGAATACCGTATTTCCAATCATTGCCATAGATGAACCTATACAAAATTCGTTAAATTCATCAATCATATCTTCAATTTCACTATTAAATAATCCGATATTTTTTGAGAATTCATAAGAACATCTAATAAAGTTTTCACTACCTATGTCTTTAACATATGCTTTCTGAGCTTTAATTCCCTCTTCATTTATCCTTTTTTCAAATTCCGGATTTGTTATAATTGAGGAAGTGTCTATTTTACTTAATGACTTATATACAACCTTATAATCAGATTTAATGTTGGTTGTTTTACCTATTCCTGGTGCACCAGGTCTTATTCTTAAAACAATTCCTTTTGACATCTGGGCTATCACATCACCAAGTCCGCAATTAAGGGATACCTCACTTAAATGTCCATATTGTCCTGCTTTAGTATAATCAATAGGTAACCTTAATGCCTCTTTAAGACCTAGTGATGTTCCAAGACAGGATGATGCTGAGGTTCCGAATCCACAACCTATAGGTACTTGAATTTCGTGATTGATTTCAAGACCATTTACATCTATTTTATCTAAGTATTCATTGATATCGTAATGTGAATTGATTATGTCAATAGTTTTTCTACTGATGACCTCATGGTATTTGTCTTTTTTACCATTGATCTTTATATTAACTCCATCTTTGGAACTTTCTGTAATTATTGTTTTAACACCTTTATCAAGTAGTACACCACATCCAAGTGATCCTTTAATGAGCTTATTACTTTTCGGATAAATTGAGAAGAAACCTGTAATATGTGATGGAACAAAAATTTCTACCATTAAAACCCCTTTAAAAAATTTTTATTTATTTAATTAAAAATATTAATTATTATATATTATTGTTTTAATATTATTAAATGTAAAGAAATTTGTTATATTGAAGAATAAAAATATTAAAGATGATAGATGAATTTTTTATGATTTATTTGAGGATTGAAAATGAATAATAAAAGAATTGATTTACATATGCATAGTTTATTCTCTGATGGGGAGTTATTACCTTCAGAAATTGCAAGAAGAGCATACGTATTAGGTCATGAGGCTATAGCTATTACTGATCATGTGGATTATTCAAACATTGAATACATATCAGAAATACAAGCTGCTATTGATGATATAAATAGCAATTGGGACATTAATGTTTTACTTGGCGCTGAAATTACTCATGTACCGCCTAGTTCAATTGAGCCATTAGCAGGTAAAGCACGTGATTTTGGAGCTAAAATAGTTGTAGTTCATGGTGAAACTTTATCCGAGCCTGTAATTGAAGGAACTAATTTGGCTGCAGTTTCATGTAAGGATGTTGATATTTTAGGACATCCTGGATTAATTAGTAGGGAAGAAGCAGAAATTGCAAAAGAAAATGATATAGCATTAGAGATTAGCTGTAGGGCAGGTCATTGTTTGGGAAATGGTCATGTAGCCCAAATAGCTCGTGAAGTAGGTAATGCTCTTGTAATTGATACTGATTCTCATGCTCCTGAGGATTTAGCTGATTTTAATACAGCTTATAAAATAGGTCTTGGTGCAGGATTAAGTAAAGAAGAGACTTTAAGAGCATTAATTGATAATCCTAAACATATTATTGAAAAAAGAGTATAATAAACTATTTTTTTCCTTTTTAAACTTTTATTTTAAAGTATTATTATTTAACTAATAATTTTTTTTATAATAAATCTAATATTTAATTTAGAATCTTTTTTTTAACTTCATTTTAAAAAATAGTCCTTTTGATTGTTTATTAATTTTTGAAAATATTTCTAGTTAGATTTTATAAATCTCATATACCTTTTTTCAGATTTCTATTGAAATCAGATTTTTAATAAAAACATTTAAAAAAAGAAAAGATAGAAGTTAAAAACTTCTAAATTGATGAATATGTTGTGTATAATGGATAAGTATTCCAAATACCAAATCCATATGATTTGGTAGTTGTATCTGCTGTAATCCATATTGCATTATCTTTATCTAAGATTTGTGTCCATACATGTTCAGTTCCATAACAATATCTTGCAGGAATATCTATGGATCTACATAATGCAACAATTAAATGTGCTTGGTCTGTACAATTACCAGTTTTCTGTTTTAATGTTTCTAGTGCCCCATTGGAACTTAAATAGTTTTCGTATTTGATATTCTCTTTAACATATGAATAGATTGCATTTGCCTTTTCAACAGTTGTTTTCTTTCCTTTGGTTAATGACTGTGCAAGTTCTTTTATTATTGTATTATTTTTTTGACAGGTACCGGTCTCTATTAGGTAAGGGGAAATAGGTTCTCCTTCATATTTCGTATTTCCTTTATTATATGAAATAATAGTTAGGAAATTACTACATGCTGAAGGATAATAATGTGTATCTCCAAGATATTCTCCTGTAATATTGTAAATTCCCGGCTTTAACTTAATTTTTAGGGATACATATCCTTTTTCATTAGTTTTAACATTATATTGAACCGTGGATTTATATTGGTTAGTTAGGTTGTTTTTATCTGTATTGTATTTATTGACTAGTAATTTAACTGTTTGATTAATTAAGGAGTTGTTATTCTTGTCAGTAAGTTTTATCTGATGTGTTCTATCCTCATTATAAACCATGTAAATATTATTGGCAGATAATCTTGTTTCAGTTTTATTTGTAATCTTAATTTTGTTTTGAACACTTTCACTACTATAAAAATCATTTCCAACAAATGTTGTATTAATATTATAGCTACCAGGTTTTAAATCAATTTTTATTCTGGCTTGTCCGTCATTATCTGTCTGTTTTACATAGGTTCTTGAATTTATTGTAAATAATATTATTTGATTTTTTAAAGGATTATCAGTTTCATCTAATAATTTCACATCAAATATTTTTCTATCACCATAATTATAGATAATATCTCTTGTTTTTATTTTGACTCTAACTTTATTGTTTGTTAGGTTTGAATTGTAGTAACTAATATAAGGATCTATTCCAATAGGTTTCGGAATATTCTTATGTGGAACTGAGTTGTTTTCTGGATATTTGGGATCAATGTCAATATAATTGTAATTAGTATTGGATATTAGATTACTATCTGAGGTAATATCCTCATCTGTTGTTGTGGTTAAATTGTTGGTTGTGATGTATTTACTAGATGTGATTAGAGTGGAATCATTGGAAATATTTTCGTAATTAATATTATTATTAAAATATTTTAGATTGCTCATATTTTCCTTGAGAAATGGTGGTAAATCGTTAACAGGTTCCGGATTATGAACTGGAATATCCTCTAAGTCAAATTCCTCCGGATGAATAGAATTTGTATATATTATTTCATGTTGTCCAAACTCAGAATCGTTGTTCTCATCATTATTATAACATTCACAATAGTTGGTTTTATCCATGATAATGTCATGATATTCAACAGATGCATTGCTTACATTGGCAACTATATTAGAATCATTATAATATGTTTGGCATGTATTGTTAGCTGAAATTCCATTTAAACCAAGAAATATTATGCTGATTAATACAAGAACCAAAATAAATTTGGTTTTGGTTTTAATCTTATTCACCTCTACAAATATGAATTTGTATAAAATTTTTTACATTTTTTAATTAATTATATTTAAATTAAATATATATAATATTATTTATTTTATTAGGTTATTCATGTATAAAAAGAATTAATTTATATTTTTATTATTTCATATTTTTTTAAAAAATAGTAGGTTTTTTAAATATGTTTATTATATTGATATGATCCATGTTTAATTTAAAAGTTAATTTGTAATCTTTCTAATTATTTTATATAAATTGGAGGGTGTATATTCTTTTTTTTATTTTTTTTTAAATAGGTTAAATTTATTATGGATTTTTTTTAAAATAGTTTAATCACTGTGTTTAACTTTATATTCTAGAATAAGATCCTTTCCTAATTTATAACCCTTTTTAAGTTCTAATTTTGTTGAATCTTTCATATAATCGAAACCTTCACCATCAAATAATGTTTTTGAGTTTTTACCTCCAACTATCATTGGCGCAATACAGATTTTTACCTCGTCAATTAAACCTTCTTTTAGCATTGAAAAATTAAGTGTAGAACCTCCTTCCAACATTAATGTTTTAATTCCTTTCTCATATAGGTAATTCATTAATTCTTTAAGGTTCACATGTTCAGTTCCTGATGCATATATTTCTGCTTTTTTGCTAAGTTCTTTTACCTTTTCTGTATTTTCAAAATCTCTACTAACTGCAATAATACTTGGAGCCATATCATTAATTGTCCTACAATCAATAGGAGTTCTTCCACGACTGTCTACAATGATTCGTATAGGATTATCTTCTTTTCTTGCTTTGACTCTTCTTACAGTAAGTTTAGGATTATCTGATAAAACGGTACCAATGCCTACCATGATTCCATCAACATCACGTCTTAATTCGTGAACTCTTATTTTATCTTCATTACCTGATATTTCAGAAGATCCTGTTTTTGTGGCTATTTTCCCATCTAGGGTCATTGCTGCATTAAGTATTACGTAAGGTTTCATTTAATCATCCTTAAAATTATTTTTTTTTTATAAAAATTAGATTTACTATAATAATATATATTATATATTATAATTATTTACTATTTCTTTTGAATATGAAATTATTTTTAAATTAAGTTTTCTTGTTTTTAAATTAAGGTCATAATTTAATATTTAATCTTATTTTCTGGATTTTTATTTAAAAATAAATTATTTAAGTTATAATTATTTGAATATTTTTTCCTTTCTACCTATTTTATCTGGATTTTAATTTTTTTATATTTTTTAAGTAATATTCTGGTTGGATTGAATTTTTATTCAATCATTTTCTTTTTTAATGCTATTCTATATAATTTTTTTGATATATTCCTAAAAATATTAAAATAATGGTAAGTTTTAGGCATACCTAAACATTTATATATGAGTTAAACGTAATTATTATACAAGAAGTTTAGGTAAGACTAAATATTCTAAACTTTTTAGATTTAATTTATTGCAAATTAAATTTTCAATTTAAATTAAAATTAATGAGCTTAAATCATTTAAAATATTATTTTTGATTTTAATTTAGATTTTATAATATTTTTTAATAAGATTTGGAGAGATTTAAATGATAAAAACATTAGATCAATTAAAAACTGGTGAATCAGGTAAATTAGTTTCATATAACGAAGACGGAGATACAGAACTTAAAAGACATTTAATGGGTATGGGATTTGTTAGAGGTTCCGAGATTACTCTTGAAAAGATTGCACCATTAGGTGATCCTTATGAATATAAGGTAAAAGGATATTCTGTCTGTCTTAGAAAAGAAGAGGCTAAAAATATAGAGGTTGAAATAGTAGAATAATTGATTTAGTTTTTTCATTTAAATTATTTTAAATTAAAGGAGACTGTGTATGGAGAATATTAAAATTGGACTTGCAGGAAATCCTAATGTAGGAAAAACTACATTGTTCAATAATTTAACTGGACTCCATCAACATGTAGGTAATTGGCCAGGTAAAACTGTTGAACAAGCAGTAGGTCACTTTGAAGAGGATAACAAAAGATTTGAAGTTATTGATTTACCTGGTAACTATGCATTAAGTGCTCATTCCATTGAAGAAATCGTATCCAGAGATTTTATAGTTGATGAAGAATCTGACGCAATTATAAATATTGTAGATGCCGCAAACCTTGAACGTAACTTATATTTAACTGTTCAAATGATGGAACTTAATGCTAATATGGGTGTTTGTTTAAACATGAACAAAATTGCCCGTAAAAATGGAATTACTGTTGATGTTGATAAATTATCTGAATTATTAGGTGTTCCGGTTATTGAAATTGAAGCAAATAGTGATGTTGGACATAAAGATCTTCTTAAAATGATAGAAGATTTAAAAAGTCATCCTATTAATAGTAAGGATAAACTTGTTTATGGTAATGAGTTAAAAGAACATCTTCAGGACTTGGTTGATGTAATCTCAAAAGATAAAAATCTTTTAGATGTTTCCGCATTCTGGACAGCAATCAAATTACTTGAGGATGATGAGATTGTAATGGATAAGGTTCAACAATCCTCAATGTCAAATCCAATATTTTTAGAAGTTAGGAAGGTCAAAGATCACCTTAAAGATATTTATGGAGTTTCTGCAGAAGAGGTTATTGCGGATGCTCGTTACGCTTATATTGATGGATTAATAAATGAATGTGTTAAATTACCTGAAAACCGTCAATTAACATTATCTGAAAAAATTGATAAAGTTGTTACAAACAGGATTTTAGGTATACCTATCTTTTTAATTATCATGTGGGTTGTTTTCCAGGTAACATTTACCATTGGTGCCCCTTTCCAAGATTTATTAGATGCAGGTTTTTCAGCATTAGGTGATGCTGTTATTGCCGGTATGGGTGAAAACATGATATCATCACTTTTAGTAGATGGTGTTATAGGAGGAGTAGGAAGTGTTTTATCATTTGTACCTCAAATTATATTGCTTTTCTTATTACTTAGTTTCTTAGAAGATAGTGGCTATCTTGCAAGAGCTGCTTTTGTAATGGATAGGGTCATGCATAAGGTTTTAGGTCTTCATGGAAAGGCATTTATCCCAATGATTCTTGGTTTTGGTTGTGGAGTTCCAGGAATCATGGCAACACGTACTATGGAACATGAGGAAGATCGTTTAGTTTCCATGATGCTTATACCATTTATGTCTTGTACAGCAAGACTTCCAGTATATTTAATGTTCGTTGGAATATTCTTTGCATCAAACCAAGGTAATGTAATATTTTCACTTTATTTACTTGGTGTAATAGTTGCAATTATTGTAGCTGCAATACTTAAAAAATCATTATTTAAAGGAGTAAGTACTCCATTTGTAATGGAACTTCCATCATATAAATTACCTACACTTAGAGGAGTACTTATGCACACAGGTGAAAAAACCTGGGGATTCGTAAGAAAGGCTGGTACTATTATTTTAGCAGCAGCTATTATTGTATGGGTTTTAAGTTACTTCCCTGCAGGTGTAGACTATGGATCTCAAGGAAGTTTAATTGGTCAAATAGGAACTGTAATTGCACCAATATTCAGTCCATTAGGATTTGGTCACTGGCAAGCAGCTGTAGCATTACTCTTTGGTATGGTTGCTAAAGAAGTTGTAGTCGCTACATTAACCTCTGTATTAGGTGGTAGTACTGCTGCACTTGCTACAATATTCACTCCATTAACCGCTTATGCATTTATGGTATTTGTATTATTATACATTCCATGTTTTGCAACTATCGGAACAATTAAACAAGAATCTAATGGATGGAAATGGCCGTTAATAATGGTATGTGTAACATTATTTACAGCATTTATTGTGTCCTTCTTAGTATTCCATGTCGGATTACTTTTAGGATTCCATTAGTAAATTAAGAAATCTTTATGATTTCTTTATTTTTTTATTTTAGAGGTGATGAAATGAAATCAAGATCTTGCTTAAAAGGTATTAAAATACCTAAGGAAGAGAAAGAAGAATTAGACTCTCAAGATAATAGGAAGTAATATAAGTTGTGACATTAAAAAAATAAGCTTCCTTTATCTTGAGTTATATTGTATATTATTATAATCATTAAGTTTTTAATAAAAATCTCTTGGAGGTGTTTAATGTGGAATGTAGGATGTGTGGATATGAATTTGATCCTAAGGAAGTAAAGGATGACTGTGATGAGTCTTCATGTTGTGGATGTGAAGAGTGTAACTATGTGGTATGTCCTAATTGCGGATATTCAAATTCATTAGATTATGATGTAGAGGAATTTAAATTTATTGTAGACATTAAAAAATTGATTAAAGAAAAATTAAAAGCATAAAAATTACTTTAATCAATCATTTATTTAGAAGGAGGAATTTATATGGAGGATCATGTAAGACCAGCATGTTGTCAGAAAAAAGTGGAAGTTGATGATGGTTCAAATAAATCAAAATTTAAAAAAGCATTATTAAAAGTTAAAAACTTCTTCTTTGGCTGTTGTAGATAATTATTTTTATTTTTTTATTAGTTTTTATTCATAATTTTCATTGATCTAATTAAGTGTCTCTTTATCTATTTTTAGTAGTTTTTTGTATTTTCTAATTTTATTTTGTTGTTGTTTTAATTGTTTTTTCTGGTTTTTTGTATATTTTAATTCTATTTTGTTGTTTTAGTTGTTGTATGCTATAATTTCATTTAATTTTATCTTGTTTTGTTTCTTTATTGACTTTAAAGTAATTTTGGCTATTTGTCATTATATTTATACCATTTTTATATATTATATTATACTTTAGGGGTTATTTTTTCTTGTTTTCTCTGTCCATTGATCCTTAGAAGAATTAAATCAATTTTTATTGATGTCTTGTTCTGTTTTTAATTATTTAGGTGTAATAATTATTTTTTTTAAATATTTTATATTTTTATTGTATCTAAACTATTGAATTATTTGTTTTAATTGCTTTATTCCATTTATTGCCTTCTAATAATGATTTTTTAAAATTATTTTATATAATAATAATATTTTTTTATTAGTAATTTATTTTTTATAAAGTAAAATTTTATTATTTTTTAATTTTATTCTTTTATAAAAGTATAAATAGTATAATCATTATAAAAAATATTGGAGAAACTTTATAATTAAATTTTAAAATTGGGTTTTAAGATGATAAAACGAGATTTATATATACAGTCCTTGGATGATGTTAGGAATACTAAAACAGTTAAGGTTTTAACTGGTGTTCGTCGTGTAGGAAAATCATGTGTGTTATCATCTTATGTGGATAAATTGAAGGAAGATGGAATTAAAAGTGAGGATATAATCTTCTTGAATATGGATTTAATAAAATATTCTAATTTAAGGGATTATGAAAAGCTCTATGAATATGTAAGTAGTAGGATTAATGATGATTCAATGAACTATTTGTTCATTGATAATGTATCAAAAATAAAGGATTGGTGGCGTGCTGTAAATTCTTTAGCTATAGAATATCCTGATTCAATTGATTTTTATATATGTGGATTGGATATGGATATTGAAGAGGCTGATATTCGCAAATTCTTAAATGAACCTGTAATTGAAATAAATATATTGCCGTTATCATTTAGGGAATATCTTCAGTTCGATAAGAAATATTGGGGTGATACTCAATCAATAGATGATAAGTTTAATGATTATCTTCATTATGGGGGATTGCCTGTAATATTTGAACATAAAAAATCAGATTTGATCTTTAATAATATTCTAAAGGGAATATATTCGACAATAGTTGTTAAGGATTTGCTTTCAAAAAACAAGATTAAAAACACTTTACTGCTTGAAGAAATATTTAATTTTGCAATAATTAATCAGGGAGAAAATATGTCCTCTAAAAAAATAGCTGATTATTTTAAAACTGAAGGTGTTAAAACAACACCAACTACAGTACTTGATTATCTAAAACATTTCGATAATTCCTATTTATTGTATTCCCTAAAAAGGTATAATCTTAAATGTAATGCATATCTTAGAACATTGGAAAAACATTATATTGTGGATTTGGGTATTAGAAATACTCTGATTGGTTTTGAAGATGAGCATTCCCAGGGTGTTCTTGAAAATTTGGTCTATTTTGAACTTTTAAGACGTGATTATAAGGTTAATATGGTGAAATATAATAGTCATAAAATAGATTTTCTGGGAGTAAGGCCAGATAGGAAGGTTTATTATCAAATCGTTAAGAATTTAAATGATGATGATCTATTAAACAAGAAATTAAAAGATTTGGAATCAATAAAGGATAATTATGAAAAGGTCATTATCTGTTTTGATAAAACTCATACAAAGAATATTAAAGGAATTAAAATTACAAACATTATTGATTTCTTGTTAAATGATGATGGATTTGGTAGTTTATAGGATGATTATTATTTATTAGTTAAATTATGAAACTTGGTAAATTTGTATAGGATTGAGAGGGATTAAGATGTCAAATGATAAGGATAAATTAGATGAAGCTTTTCAGCTAGCATCCTCACTTTTTGAAAATCATCAATTTATAAGTTCTTTAGATATTTTTAAACAGTTACTTCTTGAAGACTATGAACTTGATTTAATCCTACCATATATGATTAGAATATCATTAATCAACCATGATCTCTCATCAACATTGGATTATATTAATCTTTATCTGAGTGATAATCCTGAAGATATTGAGATTTTGTTTATGAAGGCTTCAATTCTTCTTAAAAACTATAAGTTTGAAGAAGCTTTAGATGTTGCAAATCACATATTAGAATTAGATGAGGACAATGACTCAGCTATTTCTATTAAAGTTTCTGCCCTTAAAATGTTAGGTCGTTTTGATGAAATTGAAGAATTAGGTGATTTTGATTTAGGAATTCTTGAGGATGGTGCATTATATGATGGGGATGAGGAAGAATTATTATATGATGCTTATAGGGATAATCCTTTAAACAATTCTTATAGTAACGACTCTTTTCAAATTAAGCAAAATATTCAAAACAATAAATTTTCAAACGAAACTAAAAACAGAAACACCCCTAAAGTGGAGGATAGTTTCACCAAGAAAAGTTTAGGTTTTATAACCGCATATAATATTGAAACTGGTGATGGGGATAATAAGAAAGAATATAATCAAGGCAATGGTTTAGCTGGTGGAAATAGTATAAAATCTAATGAAGATTACAAAACCACTGAAGAGGAACTTAAAAAAGAGGGAATCAAAGAAGAGAATTTATTATTCACCACAGCAAATAATCTATCAAAATCTAAAAATGAAAATCACATCAAATCCAATAAAGAGGACAATTCCATTGATACGGATATTAGTTTTATAAAAACTAACCACAATAAAAATATTGATAATGAAAATTTAATTAAAGCTCAAAATGATAAGGAGGATAATTCTAAATCAGATGCTTTATTAAATAATTTTATAAATTCTATAGATAAACAAATGTATTCTGATTATGAAATGGAGGATTTTAAGGATGATGATGGGGATGAATATCATTTATTTGATGATAATGATCCTTCAATAAACAAGGATAATGTATTTAATGAGATTTCCGATGATGAGATAGATGAGATATTAAACGAAAACGATGATTCTTATGTTAATGATGAAGTTAATCATGATTTAGTCAGTGAAAATGATGAGGATAATTTGTTTAATGATAAGGAATTAAACATTTTAGATGTTGATGATCTTGATGTGCCATTGCTTGGTGACGATTTTACTGGTTTGGATAATGGAAATTGTTCAGATAAAGATGATGTTGATTTAGATGAAATCTTCGATTTTGATGATGACGGAAATTTAATAGATGAAGATAATGAGAATAAAACTTTAGATTTCTATGATATGGAAAATGATAATTCAAATGATGGTGATTCTCTTGATTATGGTGATAATATAGAAGATAGTGGTTCTGATTCTAATTATGGTGATTATGAGAGTAATGGGGTAGATGGGGATTATATTGAGTATGATGATATAAATGATGATGATTCTGACTTGGGTGTTGATGATTCTGTTGGTTATGGGGGTAATGTAGAGGATGGTGATTCTGGTTATAATAATGAAAATCAGGAAAATCGTGATTATAAGGACAATAAATCTCATTATGTCAGGGATATTGATGATAAGGAACCAAATCATGATGAGAATAAAACTATGGTTTATAAAGAAACATATAATAAAAATAGACTAAAAGGTAGAAAATTCAGGATACATAGAAATATGCCATCTACTTTAGATTATTTCTTTAACTTTTCATCAAGTGGTAAATGATTCATATATAAAATTAATCATTATCTATAAATACTATTTTTATTAAATATTGTTTGTAAAAATTTTAATCAGTGTTTCTTGAGGAATGTTTATGCCAAGAATGGAAAAGTTTTTTAAAAATCCTAATGATTTCTATATAATGGAAGATTATGATACAACAGTTCAACATTATAATCAATTATTTTTAGATGCTGATTTTGACAGGGCAAATGATTTATATAATAAAAGCGAATATGATGCAGCTATTAGATTATATAAACAATTGCTTCAAAGGGATTATAATCCCTTAAAGGTATTTCCAAATTTAATAAATTCTTATTTATATAAACAGGATTTTGAAAATGTTATTTACTATTTAAATAAGTATGCTACTTTAAAACCGATGGACAGAAAAAGTGTTGATGCATTACTTGAAAATATTTTAGTTGAACTTCCAAAACTATCTAAGAATCAATATTATTTATATATAAACAAGGCAGTTGTTCTTATTCAATTTAAACATTTTGATGATGCAATTAAATGTTTAGATAAAGCTATAAAATTAAATCCAGAGGATATTTATCCTGTTCAACTTAAAGCCATACTTCTTTTTGATAATGGGGATATGGAAAACTCTTTAAAATTATTCAATAAAATAATTAATATTAATGAAAGAAACTATGTTGGACTAAAATATTTAGGTTATATTTCCCTTGAAATGGACAATGTTAAAGAGGCTATTGGCTATTTTAAACAAGCATTATCAGTTAATAATAAAGATCCTGAAATATGGAGACAATATTACTTTGCAATCGCATATTCAGGAAATCTAAATAAGGCCCTTGAAGTTAATAATGACGGATTAAAAATATTTCCAGATAATGAAATCTTATGGTATGATAGATTTCAATTGTTTGATAGCATTGGTGATCGGGGTAATGCTAAGGATTGCTTAAAAAGAATTGAAGAGATTAATCCTGACTTGTTTAAAGAATAATTAATTTTTTTTTAAAAATTTAATATTTAACTCTTTTCTATTTATCTTTTAGATTTTATTTTTTTTTCATTGATTTAAGGGAATTTTATTTTTATAACTTAATAAAATAAGATTTTATAATTGTCTGTTTTTAATTTAAACATATATCCTATATATTTTTTCCAGATTAATTTAGAAACTTTTTTTAAGTAAATTAGTTATATTTCTATTTATAAAAATCAATTTTTATTAAGGACAATATTTATGTTAAATTTTAATGAGAATCTTGAAGAGGCAAAGAAATCATATGAAGATGGAGAATATGGTAAGGCTCTAAATCAATTTATTAATCTTTATAATGAAGATTGTGATAAAACTCAGATTTTACCTTATATTATTTTTTCTTATTTATATCAAGGAGACTTTGTTGGTCTTGTTAAATATTTTGAGGAATATACTGATTTGGATATTTCGGATGAGGAGATTAAAAATTTTTTAAATATATCTTTCTCAATCTTTAACAGTCTAAACATAAATGAATTTAGTTTAAATGTTAATAAGGCTCAGTTTTTAATCAAATTTGAATATTTTAAACCGGCTTTAAAATATTTGGATAATGCTTTGGCCATAAAATCAAAGGATGTTTATGTCTTAAACCTAAAAGCATTCTCATTATATAATTTGGGTCATTTTGATGATTCTTTAAAATTATTCTCAAAAGTCACTCGTATTGATAACTTAAATTATGAGGCATGGAAATTTAAAGCCCAGATTTTATATGTTGATGATGAGGATGAAAAGGCAATGAAAGCCTTTCAAAAAGCATTATCAATTGACTGTTCAGATATATTTGTATGGAGAGAATTTATATCCAGTTGTGTATTCTCAGGACATTTACGTAAAGCTATTAAAGAGTGTAATAATGCTTTAAAGATATTTCCAAATGATCTGGATCTACTTTTAGATAAGTTTGACATTTATATGTATGATGAGAATTTTAAACAGGCAAAGATTGTTGCTGATACTGTAGCCAGGGAATATCCCAATATAATTGACCAATATTTGGCAGGTGAAAATGATAAGTTAAATGATGATTTAATCAGTTTTGTTCTTGAAGGTAAACCATATAATGATGGAGATTATATTTTTGAAAGTAATTTCTTTGATGATTTAGATGATGTCGGGGAGGATGATTTTGATTTGGATTTTGATGATTTGGATTTAAATCAAATTTTCTTTGACTTTTTAAAATCTGCATTCATTAAGTCTGGAGACAATACTCCAATATTTTCAAAAGAGGGTAAGGAAATTAATATAAATATGAATGACATAATTAATCTATTCCTATTTGATGATACGATATTAAATAAAGAAGATAAGAATAATCTGTTGAATATACTATCTAAGGATAATAATCTTGAAGTACTTGACGGGAACAATCAAAAGATAGATGACTATATACATGAATATGAAAAAAACCTTCAAAATTTACTTGAAAATCTGGATGAAAACTCAGAGGAATTTGAGGAGATATTTAAGATCAAAACAATCTTTGATGATTGTAACTTCAATATTAAAGATGATTTAAAGAGGATTATATTTAAAGCCACGGTTCTATTTCAATATAAAAAATATCTGAATGCATACGCTTATCTATCTGAGGCAGATAAGATCGCTCCTAAAAACATTTATATTATACTTTTAAAATCTGCAATTCTTTTCTATCGGGGGAAATATGAGGATAGCCTAAGATATGCAAATATGGCTTTGATTATTGATAAATATAATTACTTTGGATGGGTTTTTAAGGCATTTAACCATATTTATCTGGAGGATATGTTTAATGCATTACAATCATTTAATGTGGCTTTATCAATAGATAATAAGGAAAAATCTTTATGGAGGATGTATTATCTATCAGTAATGTATATTGGCAACATGGATTTGGCTATCAAATTAAATCATAAAGCTTTGGAGATATTTCCAGATGATTCTCAACTATGGTCTGATAGATCATTAATAATTAAAAACTTTGATAAAGATAATAATGATTTAAAAGATGATAAAGTATTAGATATTGATTTTAACTCTAAAAAGGATGCTATAGGTGAAGATATTAATCTAAGTCCTCAGGACTATATTGATTATGATTATTTTGATAATTTGGTAAATATAATCTTCAATAAATTCACTGTTAAAACTAGTTAAATCTGATTTAACTGTTTAATGTCATTTCATTTCATTTATTTTTTTATAAAATACTTTAATTACTCTTTTTGAATATTATCGTAATGATTTGATGGATTTTAATCTAAATTACTTCTATAATTTTTTTTATTTATTTTCATGTTTCAATATTGATGGTAAAATTATTTATTTAATTATAAACTTATTCTAATAAGGTAATAAATTTTTTAAATTTGTATTTTTTCAATTTTTATTTTAGATAAATTATATTAAAGGTAGGGCAAATATGGTAGATTTAAAAGAAGATTTCAATAAAGCTAATGATTTATTAACTGAAGGTAAATTAGACGAATCTTTAAAAATATTTCAGGATTTATATGATAAGGATTATGAAAAAACAGATGTATTATATAATATGATTAATATTTACCTTCAAAAACAGGATTTTAGAAATGCTGGAAAACACTGTGATTTATATCTTCAGATTAATCCTGATGATTTACAGATATTGTCTATTAAATGTTCCTGTTTAATAAATATCAAAAAGTATAATGACGGTCTTGATTTAACGGATAAAATGTTGGACTTAGATCCAACAAATGTACAGGCTTATTTAATGAAACTATCTATATATGAATCATTAAATCAGGTAGATGAAGGAACTCAATTAATTGAAAATATTAAAAATAATGATAAGGATACCTTCAGCCAATTGGAAACTATTTGTAATGCAATGTTTAATGAAGAGGACAATCCTATTAATCATTTTTCAAATAATGATTTAAAATTGAGTAATAATGAGGTTAATTCATTCTTATATGATTTGATTCGATATGATGATGAAAATGATGAGATTAAATCTATTTTAAACATGGTTTCAAGTGATATAACAAATAATAATTTGGATATGGGACTTTCAGCTTTGGATGAGATTCTATATAAATATCCTAATAATATTCCTTCCTTATTATTTAAGTCAGCTATTTTAGTTAATTTGAATAACTATGATGATGCTTTAGAAAATGTTAATAAAGTTCTAGCTTTAACTAAAACCGATTCGTCTGTATGGGGTATGAGAGGAATTGTTCAGCTTGATTTAAAAAACTATAATAATGCTCAAAGATCATTTAAAAAGGCAATTGATTTAGATGATTCCATTGTGGAATTCTGGAGATATTATGCATATTCAATGATTTATTCTAATAAATTTGATAAAGTTTTAGAAATAAATGAAAAGGCATTAAAGCTATTTCCAGATAATGAAGATTTAAAAGAGGATCATGAAAAAATCTTAGATGAACTTGAAAAAATAGATATGGATTCATTTAACAAGGAGAATATGGTATTCATGTAAAATATTTTATTTTACCTATTAAATAAATATTATACTATTTTATTTTATTTAAAAATTAAAATACATTATTTATCTCGGATGTTTCTTGGAAATAAAAATAAATATTCTATAAACGTTTTTTATTTGAGTATTCTATTAAGATATTTCCATTTATTCGTTTTTAGAAAAACTTCGTTTGAAGTAAAATTTTTAATTTTTAAACTTCTTAAAAATTTTATATAAATAAAATTTTAAATTTTAAAAGTATATTATTGAATAATTATAAAAATATAATAAACCTATCATGGGGATATTATGTCTGATTTCGAGGAAGAGTTAAGTAAAGCAAAAGAGTTTTATTCTAATATGGAATTCCATTCTGCTTTGGATATTTATAAAAAGCTTTATAATGAGAATCCAAATAATATAACTGTTATTAACAATTTAGTTTCAACTTATATTAAAATTTTTGATTATAATCAAGCTATTAAATATGCTAATATCTATTTGGATATAAATCCGAATAATATAAATGTTTTGTTCTCAAAAACCGTGGCTTTGATTAATCTCAAACGTTTTGATGAGGCTTTGGAGGCAATTGATAGAGTTATACATATTTCACCTTTGGATTTAAATGCTTATACATTTAAATATAAGATATTGAATGCTTTGAATATGGAAGAGGAAAAAAGGGTTTTCTTTAGAGATTTAAAAAACTTCAGTCCACGTACTTTTACACGTTTGATGATTGTTTTAGGTTTTCTTAAGGAACAAGGTGATGATATTACTTTAAGGGAATTTGATAATATGTCTGAGGCTAAGATAAATAAAATGTCTAAAGAAATTGTAAATGATTTTTCCTTTTTATATGAGGATATCAAGAATCCTTTTGTGGAATATAGACAGAATTTATTTATCACAATTCTTGAAAACCTTGCCTGCAAAAATCCTAATCTTCAGGAAATTCTTGATTTAATGGTTGATGATGACTATGAAGGCGCATTAGATGAGGTTAATCATCAGATTACAGTTAATTTTGATGATGATGAGTGTATAAATGAGGATATGGACTTAAATAAAGATAGTGTATACTGTGAAAAGAATAAAAATTTACTTATTTTTAAATCAGTAATATTATTCAATTTAAATGATGAGAAAGATGCGTTTAATATAATAAATAATCTTTTGGATATTGATAACAGTTCATTTGAGATTTTATCTATACGGGCTATAATACAAGCTAGTCTTGGAAATTATAATAATGCTTCCAGATCTTTTAAAAAAGCTTTAAATATAAATGATGAGAATCTTGATTTATGGGTATTATATATTTACTCACTTGTATTGAATGATAATTTGGATAAGGCAATTGAAGAAAATGAGCATGCATTAGAATCAATACCTGATAGCGATATTTTAAAAGCTAATCTTGAAAATATTAAAAATGATATGGAAAATGATGAGGTATCTGATTAAAGTATTAAACATTTGACAAATTTTAAATAAACACATTTTTAGAAGGTAAAGTTTTATGGAAATTTTATTAGAAAAATACCATCACGCTAATTCATTGTTAAAGAAGGGAAAGATAGATAAAGCTGTAAATATTTATCTGGAATTATTGGATAAAGATTTTAGAAAAAAAGAGGTTTTAGAGAAATTAGTATGGTTATATTTTGAAAACTATGATTTTGATAATGCTGAGAAATATATTGATTTATATTTGGAGGAAAATCCTATAAGTGTTGATGTTTTATCTGCTAAAGTTTGTATTTTATTTAAAAACAAGGAATTTTCAGAAGCTTTAACAATATGTAATAAGATGATTGAAATAGATTCAGAATCCCAGATTGCATATTCATTTAAATTATCCCTTCTTGAGGTATTGGGAAGAAATTCTGAAAGGGAAAGAATTATTAACTTCTTAAAAAAGGATAAACCTGAAATATATAAGAATATTAATTATTTTGATGGTAATCAGAAGAAATTGGATAATAATAATTCCAATTTACAGGATTTCTATAATGGTGTTGAAAGCCAAATTGAAACGTCCGATGATAGAATTAAAGAGTTTTTTAATAGGAAATATCTTGAGATTACAAGGGATAGTGAGGATTTAACCCTCTATAATTTTTTAATTTCTGATAAAAATGAAACAGATAATAAGGAATTTAATGCATTGCTTAAGAATTCACAGAAATATTTCGATGAGGGCAATTTTCCAAAATCATTAGAATATATTAGCTGGGCATTGGAATTTTATCCAAACAATATAGAGGCATTACTTTTTAAAGCATTAATCTATATTAATGTTGGAGATTTTGATAAGGCTTTAACCACTGTCGATTCAATTCTCGAGTTAAATAGGAGAAATGTATCCAGTTTACTACTTAAGGGATTAATATATATCTATACTAAACAGTATAATAGGGCACAGATTATCTTTAAACAATTATTGAATGATCATGATAATGATGTTACTTTATGGCGTTTCTATTATATGTCCGTTGCAATAACTGGTGACTATTTAAGGGCATTACAAATTAACTATGATGCTATATCCAAATTCCAGGATAATAAATCTTTATGGAAGGATTATCACTATTTTGAAACTAAAGTTGATAAGATTGAAAAACAGAATTTAAGAGAATCCTTTGATAAAAGCTATAAAAAGGGTTCCAATTTTAAAAATTCAACCTTAGACGATTTTTTTTAGTTTAATCCTATTATTTTTATTCTTATTCTTATTCTTGAAAAGTGGTAGTTGATATTATTAAAAGATTAAAAAAATAAAAGATTAAAAGATTTTATTTCTTTGGTTTAATAGTTGCTAACCCTATTGAAGATAAATTTAATAATAACATTATCTGTCTGGATAGAATTTACCTCTTTTTTTTTAAAACTTACTTGTATTATTAGACTTGATTCTTTCTTTGATATTTTAGAGAGAATTTCTATTAAGTTTTTTTTTAAATAGATTAAGATGAACTAAAGAAATTTAATATGCTTTTTTTAAAACATAAGAAAATACTTTATATGATAAATATTATAATATTAATAAATTGTAGTTTAATTTAATCATTAATAATTTGGAGTATTGTATTTATGCCTAATCTAGATAATATTTTTAATCAAAACTCTTCAGGTAGTGAGGAGACTGTTGAAAATAATACTCGGGATAATAAAGATTATTCAAATGAAAATATTGATGATTATGTCTTAAATTTACAAACCGATTTGAAATTGAAAAATAAGATCTATTACATTTTTAAGGAATTGGAAGAAGAGTATGATGATGAATTTGATTTAAATATTGAAAAATCCAAGGTTTTTGCAGATATTGAAAAATATGAAGAGGCTATAGTTTATTTAGACAATGCTTTAAAAATTAAAAGTGATAAAAAAATCCTGTTTTTAAAAGCCAGATATTTGCATGAACTTAAAAATGATGAAGAATCTTTAAAAATTGTTAATATGATTTTAGATAAAGATCCTGATTGTTATGATGCTTTAAAATTAAAAGTTTCCCTTTTATGTTCACTTAAAAAATATGATGAATCTGAGATAATATTTAACAAAGCAACTTCAATCAATCCTGAGGATATGGATATTTGGCAATTGTATGCTGATGAGTTTGATGCAATATCAGACTATGATAAGGCATTAGAGATAAATAGTAATGCATTAGATTTGTTTCCAGATAATCTCGATTTGTTATATGACAGACGTTATTATTTAATAAACAACGATGCCGATGAATCTACAATTAATCAATTAAACAATAAAATAAATAATCAAGAGCCAGACCTTCCGGAAGATTATGGTTTAAGTTCAACTATTATCTTATCAGATATGGATGATGATAAGGATAATGTGCCAATTACAGAACTTGAGGATAATCAGAACCAATCATTGGATAACTTTATTGTAAGTGGTCCTAAACACTTGGAGGACAGTGATAGCGAAAGTTCTGATGATAATGATATTTTCGATATAGATTCTGAGGATAAACATTTTGATGATGAGGAAAATGTAGATAATCTGGATTATGATGCTGAAGCTGAAGAAGATTCAAATGATGAACATATTGATTATAAAACTAGAACTAAAGAAGTAACATTAGATAGTTTTTTTAATTAGATAACTATCCTTATATTTTTTTAAATTTTAATAGGACTTCTATAATTTCTAACTGTTTTTAAAATTTTATTGAATAAGTTTATTAGTTATAAATATAATATTATATTTAATATTTTAATGAGCTATTTTTTTAATTTCTAACTTTTTTTAAAATTTTATTAAATAAGTTTATTAATCATAAATATAATATTATATCAAATACAATTTTAATCTTAACAAATCAATTATTATCTTTTAATTTTTAATTTTTATTTGATTATATGAGTAATGGAGGCAATATTATGTCTAGTCTAGATGAAAAATTTGAAAAAGCATATGACAATTATGAAAATCACCAAATCGATGAAGCTTTAAAATTATTTGAAGAATTGTTTGAAGAGGAATATGATTTGGAGAAAATCATTCCACCAATGATTGATTTATATCTTGCAACAGATGATTTAGAAAAGGGAGAGGAATGTGTAGATATATTGCTTAAAGACGATTCTGAGAATTTGGAAGCATTATCTATTAAATCTTATATTTTAACCCATATGGAAAAATTTGAAGATGCATTAGAGTATGCAGAAAAAATCATAGAACTTGATCCAAATGTTGAGGAGGGATACCTCCTTAAGATATCTATTTATCATCTTCAAAATAGGACTGAGGATATAAATAATTATGTGGATGAACTTGTTGAGGAAAGACCTGAAGTAATTGATGGAATTAAAGAATTTACAGGTTTAGGTCCTGAAGATTTAAAAACAGGTATTGTTCCGGAATTTGATGATGAGGTTGAGGAACACGACCATAGTGAATGTGACCATGACCATCATCACCATCATCATGATGACGAATGTGAACATTATGATGAACACCATGGTCCAAACAGTGATGATGATTATGAATGTGAGCATCCCGAACTTCATGAACACGACCATGCCCATGACCATCAAGAGCCTATGGATGAGGAAACAATAAATAACATGCTTAAAGAAATCTATGAAGAGGTTGATGCAAATACTGATGATGAAGTGGAACGTAATCTCTATAAAGCAAATGGTGCAGCACAATTTTCAAGATTTGAAGAATCATTAGATTTTATTGATGAAGCTTTAAAAATTGATGATAAAAACATGGATGCACTTCTTTTAAAGTCTGCCATATTATTCAATCTTACAAAATTTGATGAGGCATTAACTACTATTGATAATGTAATTGAATTATATCCGGATAATACCGATGCATTAACTTTTAAAGGATTTGTTTATCTTAATTTAGGTGATTTTAAAGAGGCGGAAAATTCATTTAAAACAGCTTTGGATTTAGATAATGATGACTTTGAAGTATGGAGGCAATATTCATTTGCGGTTGCATCCGGTGGAGACATGAATAGGGCAATTGGTATTAATCAGAAGGCCCTTAAAAAATTCCCAGAAGAGTCTGATCTATGGTATGATAGATATAACTTCCTAAACCAAATTGACTCTAAAGCTAAAGCTCAGGAGGCTTTGGATAAATGTTTAGAATTAAATCCTAATCAATTAGATTATCAAGGAAACCCTGTATCCAGTGATAATTCTGATGAAACTGAGGAAGAATCAGATTTTGGTGATTTTGGTGATAATGATCAATTTGATTTAAACAATGTGGATTTAAACAATGTAAATCCTGAAGATATTGAATTATCTCCAGAAGAAGAAAGATTATTTACATTATTATCTGAAAATGGATATGATTCACAGAAAGCTACAAATTTAGTTTTATCTTCTTATCAAGAGGTAATGTCTCAGAATTTAAATGTTTCCGATGAAGAAGAGCTATTTAAAAAAGTAGTGGATCTTGTTGAAAAGAAGATTCATAATGGTGATATCTAGATAAAAAGATTATCTTCTTTTTATAAGATTCTTATTTTTTATTTTTAAAGGGTTTTTATAATAGTTAATTTTTTTATTTTTTTAGATGTTTTTTATTTTAAAAGGGTTTTTATAATCGTTTTTTTAAATTAAATGTTAAATACTTTTTTTGCATTGTTAGTTGTTATTTTATCGACTTCTTCCAGGTCGATATTTTGTATTTCAGCTATTTTTTTAGCACCTCTTAAAACATATGCAGGTTCATTTCTCTCTTCTTTAGTAAGTCCTAAAAACGGACTATCTGTTTCTGTTAACATATATTCAACAGGTATTTTTGCTGCTAAATCCTGATGATGTTTTGAATAACAAACCATAGTTGAAAATGACATAAAATAATTGTCATGTTCCATTATTCTTTTTGCGGTTTTTAAACTACCACTAAAACAATGGAATACTACATATGGAATATTATCGTATTCATTAACAATGTTTAATCCTTTTTTATCACAGTCCCTTACATGTAGAAGTAAAGGTTTTTTGTATTCATCTGCAATTTCTACAAAAGATATGAAGTTTTCCCTCTGTTTTTGACGTGAGGCTTTGTCCCTTACAAAATAGTAATCCATTCCAACTTCACCAATAGCAACACAGTTATTAATATTGTCTATTAAAAATTCCTGAAATTCCTTAATCTCCTCTTTAGTTTTTTCATGGGATGATACTGGTGAAAATCCTAAACTAGGATATATAAAATCAGGATATTTTTTAGCTAATTCTAAAATTTTTAGACCTGTTGCTTTATTAATTCCAGAGTCAACAATGGAATCTAATACATTTTGGGCTCTATCAATAACATCCTTTCGGTCTTTATCATACTCTTCAAAATCTATATGGCAATGTGTATCAATCATGGAAGTCACTTATAAAAATAATTTTTAAAAAAATAGTGTTAAGATTTAAATAAAATAAATCTTTATAATAAAAAAATAAAAGGAATTTAGGTACCAAAACGTCTGTCTCTTGCTTGGTAATCTCTAATTGCTCTTAAAAAATCAGTTTTTCTAAATTCCGGCCATAAACTGTCACAGAAATATAATTCGGAATATGATGATTGCCATAGTAAGAAACCACTTAATCTTTCCTCACCACTAGTACGGATTATTAAATTAGGATCCTCAAGTCCTCCTGTATAAAGGTTTTTACCAATTATCTCTTCATTAACATCATCGATAGATAGTTTACCTTCTTCAATTTCTTTATACACTTTTTTAACAGCATCGACAATCTCAAGTCTGCCGTCATATCCAATTGCTAAGTTAAATAATCTGTCTTTATAATCCTTGGTTGATTCCTCAGCTTCCTTTATTGCATCTTTAACATCATCCGGTAAAAGGTCGGTTCTGCCAACAACTTGAACTTTCACATGATTTCTATGTATTTTTTCATTAGTAGTTAATCTTTTAAAGTTTTTAACAAATAAATCCATTAATCCGTCTACTTCATGTTTTGATCTATTAAAATTCTCAGTAGAAAAAGCATAAACGGTAATAATTTTAATGCCTAAATCGATAGTCCAGTCTAACACTTTTTCTAATGTATCTACTCCTTTTTCATGCCCTTTGATTACATCCATATTTCCCTGAATTTTACTATATCTACGATTGCCATCCATTATAATAGCAATATGCTTGGGCATTTTATTAGGGTCTAAGTGTTTCATAATATACCATTCGTATATTCTATAAAAAAATTGAGCCACCATTTTATCCCTTTTTTTCTCTTTTTAAATTTGAATAAATATTTTAATTCCCCAAAAAATATATCAAATTTTCATAAATTTATATTATAATAATATATTTATTTATTTATTTTATAATATAGTTAACTACTGATTTATAAATTAAATGTTTAGTTTTAAAAAATATTTTTTTTTAAAAAAAAGGAAGTAGATTAAGATATTAGTTTTCTTTTTTATTTTCCGCAAGCCGAGCTGCAAATTTAAGAATCCTTACATATCCCTCTGTTGTCTGATCTCTACTTGTATCAATATAAAAATCATCTATTCCCAAGGTTATACCGCCATAACTAGGCCAATTACATAATAAAACCAAAATTCTAAATATATAATTTCCAATAATTCCATTAGGTGCTAACAGAATATTATTATTCTCTTTAATTGCTTTTTCAATGAGAATATAATAATTTTTAATTGTTGTGTTATTGAATCTTTCATCCTTTGAAAATTCAGATTTTAACCTTTTCTCAATTAATTGGCTTTCTTTTAAGGTTTTATCTATTTCTTTTGTACGATTAAAATCATCACTTCTTCCACCTGAGAGTATTGCTATTTTTGGTTCTTTGTTGATTTTAAGTAGAAATTCACATCCCTGTTCTACAAGTGTAATCTTATCTTCAATACTTTGACCTTCATCAATGCCGACAGGTAGAATTAAAAATTCATGGTCTTTAGAATGAATATATGTTCCACGGTTAATTTTTAAGGAGGGATTCTCAGATTTTAAACTTTTAATAACATTAGAGGCAGCAAGGGATCCCCTTATAACTGCATCAACATCCTTATTTTTAATAGCATCAATTAATTCCCTTTCATTTTCTACAAGATTGACCTCAATATTGTCATCTTGGTTTACAATTTCAGATGCTTTAATTATATTTCTGTTTTTTCCTAAACCTGCTGTAATCTTTATCATTATGTTATTATTATTTGAATAAATTAATAAATATATTTATTAATAAGTTAATTTCTTAAGTCTTGAAAGTATATCAGTGATTTTTTCTAGTTTATTCTATTTTATTTAATTTTCAGTTGACTTTTGAATTTTTTTTAATTCAATTCTATTAAATTTCTTTATTTATTTTAATAAAAAACTCTTATAAGGGTTTATATTCAAGTTTAACTAAATTTATTCCTTTTTTTTATTTAAATTTATAGATTAAATATTTTAATAAGATTTTCATTTTTTTATAATTATTTATTTAATATTTTATACTATAACAATGTTATTTATAAGAAAATCCATTAATATTATATGTTAAAAAAAATATATAATCTATAGAATTAAATTATTTAAGGAATATATCTAATTTTTTATAAATTTAGATTATTATAGATAATTTGAATCTATAATTAAAGTGAGTTTTATGAGACGAACAAAGAAGTTGGTTATTGCAATTCTATTTGTAATACTTGTAGGATTGGTTGCAAATTATGCAGGTACTTATATATATCATGTGGGTACCTCACAAGGAGAGTTAGCACAAGGAGATAAAAACATATTGATTTGTGCAATTGATGAAAGCGAAAAACGTCCAGGAATGGGGGCATGTGATATGGCTTTCATTGTTCATTTACATAATGGTTCAATTGTTAATTACACAGCTGTATATCCACATGGTATGACTCACCCAACTAAAGCAGAGCCAGCAGAAGCTCAAGCTCAAGGAGCAGGTTCTAAACTCCTACTTCATGATTCTTTCTGGGAAAATAATACAGATCAATCAATGCAGAATGCTAAAGAGATTGTAGAGTATAATACTAATGTTTCAATAGATGCTGTTGTTGCTGTGAATAGTGAAGCTATGACTGCGATAATTGATTCAGCAGGACCTTTAGTTGTTGATGGTAAAACTATTAATAGTAGTGCTATCGATGTTGTTCGTGAAGAGCAATACACTAATAAAAACTCTAGGGGAAGCTCTGTAATGATGTTAGTTAAAGCTGTTGCTAATGCAACAAATGATCCTGGTAAAAAAATGAATATGGTTAACACAGCTTTGAATCAATATAATAAAGGAAATATAGTAATGACTCCTAAAGGTGCATTTACTAGTTTATTATATACCAAAGGAATAAATGCATTATTATAAATAATGTATTTTCCTTTTTTTATTATTAACTCTCTTTAAATAATTTAATTTCATTATTCTTTTTTTTATTTAATATTTTCAATGTTTTAAACTCCTTTTAAAAGTAAATGTTCTTCTTTTATAAAAAAATTTTATTGATTTTTAAGTAATTAGAAATATTTTTAAAATTAGTGGTTTTCATTTAATTATTTAAAAAGATTCAATAATATAATAATATATAATTATTAAAAATTACATAGTATAATTATAATAAATTAATTAAACCAATTAAACTTATTTTAAATTATTATTAAATGATTAGTGATATAATGGATGTAATTAAGTATGATGATAGTCAACTTGAAGATATTATAAAAAGATCTGAAGAAGATGTTAATAATGTTCTTGGTACTGTAAGTGATATCTTGGTTGATATTAAAGAAAATAAAGACAAAGCTATCTTAGGTTACACTGAAAAATTCGATGGTGTTAAACTAGGTGATATGAAGGTTTCTAAAGAGGAAATTGAAGAGGCTTATAATAATATTGATGATGATCTTATAGATGCTCTAAAAAGTGCGTCAGCCAATATTGAAAAATTCCATAAGGCTGAAATTCCAAAGGAATGGGATATGGAAGTAATTGATGGGATTAAAGCAGGCCAAATCATAAGACCCCTTGAAACCGTTGGTTGTTATATTCCCGGTGGAAGGGCTGCATACCCCTCAACTATTTTAATGACTGTAATTCCTGCTAAGATTGCAGGTGTTAAAAAGATTGTTTGTTGTACACCACCTGGAAAGGACGGTAAAGTTATGGATGCAATTTTAGTTGCAAGTGATATTGCAGGAGCAGATGAAATATATAAGGTTGGTGGAGCACAGGCTATTGGTGCAATGGCATATGGTTCAGAAACTGTTCCCAAAGTCGATAAGATAGTAGGCCCTGGAAATATATTTGTAACAGCCGCTAAAAAATTGGTTTATGGAAATGTGGATATTGAATTTCCGGCAGGTCCGTCAGAATTGCTTATATTGGCTGATGAAACTGATGATGCGGAATTTATTGCATATGATTTCTTATCACAAGCAGAACATGATCCCAATGCAGCTTGTATATTTGTAACACCTAATGAAGAATTAGCAGATGAGGTAGCAGTTGAAATTGATAAGAAAACTAAAGAGGCAGTACGCCGTGAGATTATTGAATCATCTATTGAAAAAAGGGGAAGGATTGTACTTGTTAAAGATTTAGATGAGGGAATATATCTAACAAATAAATATGCTCCGGAGCATTTAATTATTTCAACTAAGGATAATGATTACACATTAAGTAAAATAAACAATGCAGGTTCTATATTTTTAGGTAATTATTCACCTGTGGCATGTGGGGATTATGGTTCTGGAACAAACCATGTACTTCCAACTGGTGGTGGTGCAAGAATGTATTCTGGATTATCTACTGAGGATTTCCTTAAAAAACCTACTGTACAGGAAGTTTCAAAAGAAGGTTTGAATGTTCTTAAAGAGACTATTATTCCTATTGCAGAATATGAAGGTTTCTTTGCACATGCTGACTCTGTAAAGGTAAGATTTAGGGAAGATAAAAACTAGTTATTCTTAATTATTTAAGGTGATATTATGCCATCTAACTCAGAGAATATACTTGAGCAGATAGAGGAGATTTCAGAAAAAATCACTGAAACAAATAAGTTTACAAGATCTCAGAAAGGACTTGTTGACGATATTACAAGAGCGATTGAATATGAGGAAGAAAATGAATTTGAAAATTTAATCTCCAATGTTGAAGATGATGATGTTTTCATTAAAACCTCAGAGGATTATAAAAAGATTAAAAATGATTTAGATAAACTTAATAAACTTAATCTTGAACAGGTTAAGGTTTTAAATGAGATTAAAGGTCTTATCTTAAAGAGTTTAAACTAAAATTCATTATAATTCTATTTTTTTTTTTAAAATTTTTTATTAAGATATCTTTTTTATTTTATCATATTTTAAGTATTTATTTAATGTATGAATTTGGGTTTTGGTCAAATCTTAAGGAGAAATAGTATTAGGGTTTAAAATCTTTTATTTTTCAAACTTGATATTTTAAAAAAAGAGTAGATAATTGATTACAATTATCTAATAAAATTGGTTCTTACTTCTTTTTCATGTTCTGGTTTTTCAACTTTATCAAAAGCATTTAACATCCAAGCCATGTTTCTTGCAAGTGTTCTCATGGTTTGAACTCCTTCCTTATCCTGTCTAACCTCTTCAGGGGTGTTACCATGAACAGCATTCCAGTATTGACTTGGTACAATTGGCATGTTTCTAATAGTAAAGTATTTATTTAATCTATCAAAACTTGCAGTTGAACCTGAACGTCTACAACTTACAATACCCGCTCCAGGTTTATTTGCAAATTTGCCTAAATCATGGTAGAAAACCCTATCAAGTATTGCACATAATGCACCATTAGGCCCTGCAAAGTAAACTGGTGAGCCTACAATAATTCCATCACATTCAAGTAATGCTTTCTTAATATCATTAGTACAATCATCTGTAAAGTTACACAATCCGTCTTCAAGGCATTTTTCACATGCAACACAGCCACGGACCTGTCTGTTTCTAATCCATATTTTTTCAGTATCAATATCATATTTGGCTAGCTCTTCACTAATGATTGTTAAAGCTTCATTTGTACATCCATCCCTATGTGGACTTCCATTTACAAGTAATACCTTCATATTATCACCTAAAATCTAAAAATATATAAATTTAAAATTGTTTTTTATATAATTATATATTTATATTTATGAATATTTAAAATTTTTAACATTTTAAATCGATTGAAAGCATTATTAAAATATAAAGTTTATTAATTAAAAATTATATAAATACTGATGTATGAAATACTTCTTAAAAAATTATTGAAATTTTAAATCTTAAATTTGTTTGAAACAATAATTAAGCTATTTTGTTTATAGAAAGAGATTTTTATTAAATATAATTTTTTATATTTCTTACTCTTATTATTTTTTTTATTATAGAGGTGAATTAAGTGGAATACTTATTAAGAGACTTAAGAAGAACTCATTATACTAAAGATGTTACCACTGATGTAATAGGTCAGGATGTAACTATTATGGGATGGGTTCATGAAATTCGTGATTTAGGTGGAATTATTTTCTTACTTATTCGTGATTTCAAAGGTATGATACAGGTTACTGCACCTAGTAAAAAAGTATCTGCTGAAATCTTGGAAGATATTAGAGCTCTTAGAAAAGAATCAGTAGTTGCAGTTAAAGGTACTGTACAAGACTCTAATAAAGCACCAAATGGTGTAGAAATTATACCATCCGAAATTACAGTATTAAATATGGCTGATCAACCATTGCCAATGGATCCAACTGAAAAGGTTAAAGCTGAAATCGATACTAGATTAAATTCCAGATTCTTAGATTTAAGAAAACCTGGTGTAAGTGCAATATTTAAGATTAAAAATCAAATGTTTAAATCTGTACGTGAATACTTTGCAGATAATGATATAATTGAGATTCATACTCCTAAACTTGTAGCATCAGCTACTGAAGGAGGAACTGAACTTTTCCCAATTACTTATTTTGAAAGAGAGGCATTCTTAGGACAATCACCACAATTATACAAACAAATGATGATGTCTGCTGGATTTGATAAAGTATTTGAAATTGGTCAAATATTCAGGGCAGAAGAGCATGATACTCTAAGACATTTAAACGAGGCAATTTCTATAGATATGGAAGCATCTTTCATGGATGATGAAGATGTAATGAAAATGTTAAATGAAATGTTAGTTAAAGTTATTGCTGATGTAAATGAATATCGCTCTGAGGAATTAAATACTTTAGAACATAAAATAGAGGTACCTCAAGGTAAGTTTGAAGTAATCGATTATGATGAAGCTGTGGACCTTGTTAACTCCCGTGGAGTTGAAATGGAATATGGTGAGGATTTATCCCGTGAAGGTGAAAAGGTTTTAGGAGATGCAATGGATGATTTCTATTTCTTAACCGGATGGCCTACTGCAATTAAACCATTCTATGTAATGCCTTATGAAAACAAACCTGAAAAATCCCATGCTTTCGATTTAATGTATAAAAATCTTGAATTATCTTCAGGAGCAACCCGTATCCACCAATATGATCTTTTACTTAATCAATTAATAGCTAAAGATTTAAATCCTGAATCATTTGAAGCATACTTAAAGGCATTTAAATATGGTATGCCTCCTCACGCAGGATGGGGTCTTGGTGCAGACAGAGTAAACATGGTTTTAACTGGTGTTGAAAACATTAGGGAAACTGTACTCTTCCCAAGAGACAGACATCGATTAACTCCTTAGGTTTAAAACCTAAGGTTTATTTTTTACTATTTTTTATTATTTTTATTTTTCAATTTAGTCTTGCTGTTTTTTTAGTGTAATCTTTAATGTAATTGCTGTTTTATGAATCTTTTCACTTTTTAGAGGAACCTGTTTTTATATTATAAACTCTAATTTTTAAATTATGTTTTAATATTATGAGGAACATAGTAATCTTATGGTCTATGATATTGTTATTATTGGGGGAGGAGCTAGTGGGATGATGTGTGCAATTAGTGCTGCTCAAACATCACCTGGAACTAAGATAGTTCTTCTTGAGAAAAATGATCGATTAGGTCGTAAATTAGCTATTACTGGTCATGGACGTTGTAATATAACAAACTCCGCTCCCCTTAGAGAAACTCTTAACAAATATGGCAAGAGGGAAAGTAAATTCTTGAAACACTCTTTTTACAATTTAAAAAATGAGGATTTACTTAATATTTTTAGAGAAAAAGGTTTGGAGTTTAAAGTTGAGGGGAATAATAGGGTTTTTCCAATAACTGAAAAATCACAGTCAGTAATAAATGTATTAAAATCATATTTATCTGATTTAAATGTGGAAATCAAATTAAACTTTGATGTTGAATCTGTTGAAAAGGATTCTGATTTATTTTTAATTAAATCCAAGGATAATGTTATTAAATCTAGAAGTCTTGTTTTAGCTACTGGCGGTCTAACCTATCCGAATACCGGCTCAACAGGTGATGGTTATAGATTTGCAAGTAATTTATCACACCATATATCTGCAATAAAACCTGCTGCCTGTGGTTTTATAATCAATGATAATAATTTAATCAAGCTTAAAGGATTAAGCTTTGAAAATTTAAAGGTATCTTTTAGGGATATGTCCGGTAAAAATATTGAAAGATGTGGGGATATGCTTATATCTCATAATGGTCTTACAGGACCTGTAATAATTAATCTTAGTAATGAACTTATGAATAATCAGGATTTTGATATGTTGAATGGTATTAAAGACTTTAAAAAAACTGATATCTTCATTGATTTTGCTCCGGATTCAAACAGGGAAGAGCTTAAAAATGGTATAATCAATACCCAAGATAATAAGAAAGAGATACATAATTATTTAAATAATTATCTTCCAAATAATTTCTCCAAATACTTTTTGGATACTATTGGTGTGGATAGAACAGTAACTTTAAGTAATTTATCAAAAAAGGATAGAAATAAAATAATTGAAGGATTGAAAAGTTTTAAATTAACTGTTGATAATATAGCTATTAAAAGTGCATATATTACTCTTGGAGGTATTGAATTAGACGAGATTAATCCGAAAACTCTTGAATCTAAATTGGTTGATGGTTTATATTTTGCAGGGGAAATCTTAGATGTCTGTGGACCGACTGGAGGATATAATTTAATGATTGCATTTACAACTGCCTATCTTGCAGGCCAATCAGTAGCCAGATCAGTAAATTCTTAGTTAAGATTTTAAGTGTTTTTTTTAAATTTTTATAAACTAAATATTATGGCAATTATCTAATTTAATAATTTAATTAATTATAAAAACTAATAGAACATATATAATTATATTATATAGGTGAAATAATGGAAACTTATGCAATAGAATATATTTTTAATCATATTCACAGATTATACTCAGAAAATCCAAAAGGAGATTATGGTTATATAAAAATATATCTTAAAAGTAAAATGAGTATTAAAACTCATATTAAAGATATAGTATATGATGAACTAGATAAAGGAATTATTTTTATTAAATATGAGAATAATGAAGACTTCGGGGAATTTATTTCAACTGAAGATATTATTAAAATTAGACATGTAAGTCCATGAAGATGTGATAACAATGTTTATGGGAGCATCTACAGATCAGGGTATGGATATTGCAACGAAAAGTAGGGATATTATACGTTCATTAATAGGTGATGATATTAAAGATTTAAATCCTGCAGAAAGGGATATTGTTGAACGTATTGTACATTCCACTGCAGATCCGGAATATGCTAAATTGGTATCAATTAGTCAGGATTTTGTTGAGGTTAGTCTTAAGTCCTTAAAAAAACATGAGGATATTCTAACTGATATCAATATGGTTAAAGCGGGAATTACCCAGTATGACGGTGAGGTATATTCCTATATTAAAGATGAGAATGTTAAAGAATATGCCAAAGATAAGGGTATTACAAGGGCAGCTGCCGCAATGGAGTATGCCGCAAAAGAAGGTTTTGAGGGTATAATTGTTATTGGTAATGCTCCAACTTCCTTATTTAAATCTATTGAACTTGTAGAATCTGGCAAGCTAAACGCAAGGTCTATAGTTGGTGTTCCTGTAGGATTCGTGAAGGCAGCTGATTCAAAGGAAGCCCTTTCAAAATCAAATATTCCTCATGTAATCACCCGTGGACCTAAAGGAGGTACACCAATTGCCGTTGCATGTGTAAACAGTTTAATTTCAACTTTAAAAAATGAGAATTATTATCAAAGATAATTAGTTTGTGATAAAATGATGACTTCAAAAGAAATGTTTATTATATCAAAAGATTATATTCCTGGAGGGGTTTCATCTCCAGTAAGAGCATATGAACCTTATCCTTTCTTTGTTAAAAAGGGACATGGTTCTAGAATTTATGATGTGGATGGAAACGAATATATTGACCATTGTCTTGCATATGGGCCATTAGTTCTCGGTCATGCAAATGAGAAAATCACCCATAAAATTTCACATCAATTAAAATTAGGTACCGCATATGGGGCACCAACCGAAGCCGAGATTAAACTTGCAAAAGAAGTTGTAAATAGGGTTCCATGTGCTGAAATGGTAAGATTCTGTAATTCCGGTACAGAAGCAACAATGGGAGCAATTAGACTTGCAAGAGGTTTTACAGGTAAAAATAAAATAATCAAATTTGAGGGAACTTATCATGGTGCTCATGATTATGTGCTTGTGAAATCCGGTTCCGGTGGAGCTTGTCTTCCAGATTCAATAGGTATTCCTAAAGAAACTACTGAAAATACAATTTCCTGTCCATTTAATGATGAGGATGCATTAACCAAGCTTATAATGGAAAATAAAGATGATATTGCAGCAGTTATTATTGAACCTGTAATGGGCAATATAGGTTGTGTAGCTCCTGATGAAGGATACTTGGATTTTGTCCGTGAAATTACAAAAGACCATGATATTCTATTAATCTTTGATGAGGTAATTACCGGTTTTAGATTGTCACGTGGTGGAGCTCAGGAATACTTTGATATTTTACCTGATCTTGTAACCTTTGGTAAGATTCTAGGTGGGGGTTTTCCAGTAGGTGCAATTGCAGGACGTAAGGATATAATGGAAATGTTGGCTCCTAATGGTCCTGTTTATCAGGCAGGTACTTTCAGTGGTAATCCAATTACAATTAACGCAGGTCTTGCAACTATGGAACAGTTAACTTATGATTTCTATAATAAGTTAAATGCTAAAGGCCAATATTTAAGGGAATCTATTAATGATATTGTAGAAGATTTGGATTTAGATATTCAGCCTGTTGGTTTAAGTTCAATGTTTCAAATTTACTTTACACCTAATGAGGTCCATAATTATGCAGATGCACAAACTGCAGATAAGGACCGTTTCCTTGTATACTTTAGGCAATTACTTAAAAACAATGTATTTATACCACCAAGTCAATTTGAATGTAATTTTATATCTATTAAACATACAGAAGACGACTTGGATAAAACGGCAGATGCAATTGAGAATGCCTTAAGAGTTGCATGGGATTTACCTGTAGAAGATGATGATTAAATAATAAAATCTTTTAATTTTTTATTTATCTTTTAATCTTGACTTTTTTTTATTTATTTAGATTGTATTTTGTTTCTTTATTTTCGCTTTGACTATTTTTTTTTATTGAGTTTGTATTTTATTTCTTTATTTTCGCTTTGACTATTTTTTTATTTAGATTGTATTTTGTTTCTTTATTTTCGCTTTGACTATTTTTTTTATTGAGTTTGTATTTTATTTCTTTATCCTATTTTAGCTCCTTTTTTATTACAATCAATATTTTTTTAGGATAATCCTATCTTTATTGTTAAAATTTTAATACAATTATTCATCATAGTATTTTTTATAAAAATTTTTTTAACTTAGGTTTATTTTTATAAATTATATTTTAGAAAATATTTGTGATTTGGTTATTTTATTAAAAGTTTATTGTATTATTTATTTGTTCATTTTCATGTTTCTGATTCTAATTAGTTAATTGTTTAAAAATATACATAACCTTTATTAATATTAAAATAAATAATATTAATGTAAAATTAATGAGTACATATATTATAATTTAAAAATAAGATTAGTGTATAAAATTAATATTTATCCAAGTTAATAATTTATATAAATTTCATATAATGGAAAATATCATTTATATAAATCTATTAATTCAAATAATTTATAAATAATAATTAAAATTTAAAAGGTACATAAATTGTATTTTTAAATACTTTCAATTGTTATTTAATGAGTTTATCATTATTAAAATGGCAATCTTTGATTGTTATTTTTAATATACATATAATTTTGGGAAGGGTTTTTTATGTATAAGGATGAAATGATACAAATGCATCAATTTTTAGTTTATGTATTAAAGTACTTAGCAGAAAATGATGAAATTAAAAACGATTGTAGTGAATATATTGCATTAAACATTAGTCCGCATCATATTCACAGGACTAAAGCAGAACACAAACATGCAATATTTGTATTGGCTAATACAATATCTAAAGTAATATTAAATAAAGATGAAAATTCAATTCCGCCAAATGTTACTAATGCTTTACAGGAATTGGTAAAAAGATCTGAAAATGATTTGGCTAAGGCTGAATCTAAATAGTTGATTATATCCTTTATTTATTTTTTTTACTTTTGATTTTTTATCTTTTTTTAATGTTTTCCTAAATCTTTTTAGGTTTTACTCTTAGTTTTTGCTTTTTAATAGATTATCTTTTTTAATGCTTTATTATTATCAATATATTTTAGTAATTTTTATCATTTATTAAATTTAATTATTTTATAACTGTTTTTTAGAATAATCGAGAATTATAACATTTTCTTTTACTTTTTGCTGTTTATATAGTATGGGAAATGTATTTCTAATAAACAGTTTTTTAATTTTTATAGAATTCTGTAAACATATCCATTTCAGTAAAATAATTCTTTATTTGTTTTTTATTTTTTTCAGGTTTTTTTTATTGTCTCATCATTAATCATTCTATTATTTTGATATTTTCTTATTTTCATGATACTAATTTATTTAAATGTGCTTCTAGAATATTATCGAAATAAACTTGTTTTATACAATTGATAAGGATACATTAGTTTTATTGTAAAATTTATAAACTTTTATTTCGAAACAATAAAATCTTTATTATAGATTAAATATAATATTAATATTATTCAATTTTTTTTAGGTTGGTTTTATTATGACTAGTATTCTATGTTTGGTTGATGGGGAACATTATCTTCCTGTTACAAAATCTGCTATTGTATCAATTAATGATATTGAAGACTTTGAAGTAATAGGTATGGTTTTTATTGGAGGAACTGAGAAACTAAAAACAGATAATCCCCAGGCATATTCTGAGGTGATGGGCTTTCCAGTTTATTTTGGTGAGGATGAAAATGAAATTCCATATGATTTAATTTGTAAAATGATTAAGAAATATAGTCCTGATATTGTAATGGACTTATCTGATGAACCAGTACTTGATTATTCTAAAAGGTTTAAGATAGCATGTAATGTTTTGTCTTTGGGATGTATATATGAGGGTCCTGATTTTAAGTTTGAGCCACCTACCTTTGATGATATTCTTGAAAAACCATCCCTTAAAATATTGGGTACAGGTAAAAGAATTGGTAAAACTGCAGTGAGTACTTATACCTCACGTTTAATAGCTAAAAATCAATATAATCCCTGTGTTGTAGCAATGGGTAGAGGGGGACCTGAGGTACCGGAAATTGTTCACGGTGATGAATTTGAAATAACCCCTGAATTTTTAATGGAACAATCCGAAAAGGGAGTTCACGCTGCAAGTGATCATTGGGAAGATGCATTGATGAGTAGGGTTTTAACTATTGGTTGTAGACGTTGTGGTGGTGGAATGTCTGGTGAGGTCTTCATGACTAACATGTTGGAAGGAGCTAAGATTGCAAATAAACAGGATAAAGATTTTCTAATATTTGAAGGTAGTGGAGCGGCTATACCTCCTATTAAAACAGATAAGAATATTGTACTTGTTGGGGCTAATCAGGATATAATTAATATTACAAATTTCTTTGGTCCATATAGGATTGGTTTAGGTGATTTGATTATTCTTACTATGTGTGAGGAGCCATTAACCCCACAGGTTAAAATAGATGAGATAATTGAGTTTATTCATGGTATCAAACCAGAAGTGGAAATCATTCCTACGGTCTTTAGACCGAAACCATTAAAATCTATTAAAGGTAAGAAAGTTCTTTTTGCAACCACTGCACCAAATGCCGTTAAGGATAAACTGGTGGAATACCTTGAAGGGGTTTATGAATGTGAGATTATAGGTACAACACCCTATTTATCCAACAGACCTTTACTTAAAAAAGATATTGGAAAGTATATAAATGATGTTGATTGTATGTTGACTGAACTTAAAGCTGCTGCAGTTGATGTTGCAACTAAAGAAGCTATTAATGCAGGTTTAGAAGTAGTTTACTGTGATAATATACCGATTGTAATAAAGGGTGATTATCCGAATCTGGATGAAGCTATTTTAAATCTTGTAGATTCTGCTATTTCAGATTTTAATGATAACTGATTGTTCAATTATTAATCTTGATGGTTTTATCGTTTTATAATTCAATTTTTTAAAAAAACTTATTATTTTTTTTATTTTAGTCAGAAATTATTGAATTCATTTTTTTATATAAATAAACTTTTAAATAGAAACTAGCTGTTTTTACCGTTTTCTTATAAAATCTTTAAAAAATTTACTCAATTATCAATTCTTAAAAAAAAGTAAATAGTTTTGTATGTTAAATTTATCTAAATTAATCATTATAAGATTGGAGTAATATGTCGAATAAATCATCTATCATAGTGTCTGATTCTAAATCTAAGAAATTTAATCCCTTTTCAGTAATTCCTCCAGGTGTACAAACAGTATTAATTAGATTATCACAATTATCTTCACTATTTAAACTATCTTTACTTAAAACTTCACTTGTTCCTATTAATGTTTTGAGAATTAAATATTTACACTCATCATAATCTAAATCGGAATTGTCAAATCCATATTCTGCAAACTTTTTAACAATTAAAGAAATGTAGGCTGGAGCACAACTTGTAAGTATGGTAGCTATTTCAATGTCCTTTTCTGATGGAAGAATTTTTACATATGAAAAATTATTAAACATATTCTCTAAACTTGTAGAATCAAGGAAATTAACTTTAGAATTATGAACTATTAAACTAATTCCCTTTTGTTTGTCACTTTCTGTAAAACTTGAGGATATGGTTGGGATAACTAAACTTACAGATCCGTCATATACCTCTTCAATATCTTCAAAGCTAACTCCTGCACAGGTATGAATCAAATGTTTGGATTCTAGATTTTCCTTAATTTCACTAATCACATTTAATAAATCATCGCTTTCAACGGATATGATTATTTTATCTGCCTTTTTAGAAAGCATTATGTTATCATCTGTAATTTCGATATCTGGATAATAGTTTTTTATTGCATCTAATTTCTTGATGTTTCTATTTGATATGATCAATTCATCTTCGTTAACAATATTGTTTTTTAGTAGATTTTCACTAATCATCTTTCCAATATTTCCATATCCTATTATTCCAATCGTCATTATATCCCTTTTAAAATATTATTGTCTTTTAAATTTTATTTGATGTTTTGAATCTCTTTAATTCATCTGGAATTCAAATTCAATAGTTTTAGTTTTATTTTTATAATATCTGTTTAAGTATTTCTATTAAGAAATTTCTTCAATGTTTTAATAATCTATATCGAATGGTTCTGTAGTAACAATCTTAGGTAATTTGCCTATAGTACCAACTAACTGGCCAATAGTAATTAAAACTCCATCATAATAATCTTTATAGTCTTCGGCACTTTCAAGACCATTTGTCATTCCCTCCTCATCACTTTCGCCATATACATCATTAGCTATTCTTGTTGCAAGACCATCACAAATACTGGCTTTCGGACCTACAACAGTAACGGATTCCGAATTTCCAAAACTTATGGAATGTCCAACAGTTGCAGATGAGGTACAGATTCCAAGAGCTTTATCCCTTGCTTTTAATTTAAATCCAATATCCTTTATGGTATTTGAATAAATACCGCAAACCATAGGCTTATTATTGATAATGGATATATCTCCCCCATTTTCCACAGAACTTAATTTTGTACCTTTATTTATAAGATAGTTTAAAGATAGTTCGGATATTGTGCCTGCTACAGTTGCCATAGGTCCCACATTACTTATTTTACTTGCATGATGCATACTATTGATGATACTTGAATTATCTTCTGGTTTTTCATCCAAAGGTTCAAGTCTATTTAGAAAATCGGGATTTGTATAGATATATCTTTTTAAATCTTTTCTTATTGTCCGAATATAATTTTCTAGATTATGATTTAAAATATCTGATATAAGTCTAATATGGGTTTCTTCAATATTTATATGTTGAATATTTTTTTTATTCATTTTAATCATTTTTTAAATTTAAGCTGATGGTTTATATTGGATTTAAGTTGTTTAAACATCTTAATCGTTTATTATTGCTTAATTGATTGGTTTATATTGGATTTAATTTGTTTAAACATTATTTTTTTGTATTATTATTGAATTTGAATTGTTGATTGATTCAAACTTATTTAAGCATTATTTAAAATATTAATTTAATTAAATAAATTCCTTTTGGATAAATCAAATTCTCTTTTTCTTATTCTATCAATACTTTTATAAACTATTAGATTTTAATTATTAATTAATTTTATAATATTATTTTTAATTGATGGTGAAATAGAATATGAAAGCTTTTAAATTTCTTTTAAAAGATAGAGAATCAAAACCTCGTAATAAAGGTATAACTATGGTTTTGGATAAAGGATTAGGATATGAAACTGCTAAATGTTTAATGGAATTAGCAGGGGAATATGTGGACTATTTAAAATTTGGTTGGGGCACTACCGTTGTTCAGGATGAACATATCGTTAAAGCTAAAATTAAAATGTATAAAAAATATGATATTAAACCATATACTGGCGGAACATTATTTGAGCTAGCATATTTGAATAATAAGGTTCCTGAGTTTTTCGATGAGGCTAAAAGATTAGGTTTTGATACATTAGAAATATCTAATGGTTCTACCGAGTTGTCATATGATAAAAAATTAGATTATATTGAAGAGGCTGTAAGCAATGGTTTTCATGTTTTATCGGAGGTTGGTAAGAAAAATCCAGTTCTTGATAAGGACATCACCCTTGATGAGAGGATACAACATATGGAAAATGAATTAAATGCAGGTTCTAATAAAGTTATTGTTGAGGCAAGAGAAGGCGGAAAGAATATTGGAATATTTGATGAGGCAGGTAAAGCTAAAGATGATGAGATAGATTATATTATAAATAATATGTCTGATCCTGATAAGATTATATGGGAGGCTCCTCAAAAAGATCAACAGGTTTATTTTGTTTTAAAACTTGGTCGTGATGTTAATTTGGGAAATATTCCAACAGATGATATCATATCCCTTGAAACGATAAGATGTGGATTGAGGGGAGATACCTTAGGTAAATTCTAAAGAATTTATTTTCTCTTATTGTAAGTGCAACCTTACATTTTTTTAAATATTATTTTTGTTATTGTAAGTGTGACATTGCATTTTTTTTTAAAATCTCATTTTCTCTTATTGTAAGTGTAACCTTACATTTTTTTAAAATCTTATTTTTATCTATTTTTTAATAAAACCCTTGAAAATCTATAAAACTTATAGATATGCTTATTTTGTTCATAATTTTTTAAAATGATTATATAATTAAATTGATTATTTGATAATAATCTCTATTTCATTGTTATAATTTTATGTTTAAATGATTTTTTAGTAATGTTAAGTTAACATTTTGGGCTAAAAAGTAATATTAAGCTTACATACGTGCTAAAAATCTTTATATACTTTGAAAAATTATTATTAACTATGTATTTTTTATTTTAGTATTTATTTGATTTTGTTTTAAAAATAAATATTAAAAGTTTAGGAGTGTATTTGCTTGGAGAGAACTATTGAAAATATTAATGAAAAGATTGAAAATGGTGATGTGCAAGTTTACTCAGCATCTGATTTTAAGGAATCTATCCGTAATGGTGATGTGCCTTCATTCGAGGAGGTTGATGTTGTAACTTGTGGAACCTGTGGTATAATGAGTGGTACATCTGCTATTTTTAACATTATTGTTTCAGAACCTGGTTCATTTAAAAAAGCCAATAAAATTTATTTAAATGGAATTCCTGCTCAAGTAGGTCCTTGTCCAAATGAATTATTAGGTTCCGTTGATTGTATTATAAATGGAACAGGCCGTAGTAAGGATGATATAAATTATGGTGGAGGTTTCTTATTTAATGATTTACTTAAAGGTAAAGATATTGAAGTAGAAGTTGAAACCTATGAAGGTAAAACTATTAGAACTACTACTAATTTAGATGAGATTGTAACTGCACATATGATAGGTACAAGAAATGCATTTAAAAATTATACTGCATTTGTTAATACCGGTGATAAACCTATCAATTCCATTTTTTATGCTAAGCCTATGGAATCTGGTTTTGATAAGATTTCATTTTCAGGTTGTGGAGATATAAACCCACTTCAAAATGATCCTAAGAGAAATGTCATTAAAATGGGGGCTAAAATTTTATTAAATGGTTCAGAAGGTTTAGTTTTAGGTTCCGGTACAAGATCAAGTGATGAGGCACCAAATTTAATGTTGTCTGCTGATTTAAAAAAGATGGATCCCTATTATATAGGGGGTTTTATGACTGGTATGGGTCCTGAGGTATATGACTCTGTAGCTATTCCAATTCCTGTTTTAAATGAGGGGATATATAATAATTTACTTGTATTAAATGAAGATGTTCCCCTTAAGGTTGCGGATATTAAAGGAAGAAGCTATCACATTACTGATACCGATTATGGTCAAATGTGGAATGGTCACGACATTAACAGACCTAAATTTGATGAGGGTAAATGTATTGGATGTGACGTATGTGCTGTAGAGGAGAATTGTCCTACTAACTCCGTAAAACATATGATTCAAAATAATAAAATAATTGTTGAATTAGATAATGAAGCCTGTTTTGGTTGCGGAATATGTTCTACTTACTGTGTTGGAAATGTATTTGAGTTGGATACAGGTATGGCTAATTTAAACATTGACGGAGAGAATCACAGTGTTCATATCACTTCACGTCAATCAGATAGGTTAAGGGCTAATCATATAATCAATGATTTAGTTGATAGAATTAATGACGGTTCATTTAAATTTTCATATTAGTTATTTTCTGAGGTTATTTAATGGGAAATGAGTTTAAAGAAGGAACTTTGGATCTTGCAAATTTTATAATGGCTGATTTAAAGTTTACAGTTGGAGATAATCTTTTAAAATGTGTACAGTGTGGAATGTGTACCTCAACTTGCCCTGGTGCACAGCATTCTAATTATAATCCGAGAGATATGATAGAGAAAATACTCAAAGGTGAAACTTCCATTATTGATGATGAGGATCTTTGGTATTGTTTCTATTGTTATACTTGCCATAGTACTTGTCCAGTAGGTAATAGTCCATGTCAGGCTAATCAGGTATTAAGACAAATTAAGATATCCCGTGGAGAAGCTGATGCTCATTTAAGACCATTTTTAGGTTTTGGATATAGTTTTTTAAATAATGGAATTGGCGGAATTCCTTCAAATTTCTTTCCTGAAATGAGGGAAGATATAGGGGAAGATTGGTGGAATTTCAAATGTGACCTTGATGATATACGTGAAAATTTAGGTTTAGGACCTGTAATTCCTCCTAAGGAAACCATTGATGAGGTTTCCACTATTCTAAAACAGGCAGGTTTTGAAAAGAGATTGGAAGAAGTAAAAAGAATTAAAGATAATGAAAAAGTCGAAAAAAGCACTGAATGATTTTCAGTTTTTAAAATTATTTTAAACTTTAAGAGGGAGATTATGGTGGAGATTCCAGATAAGGACATTTTACTTTTTAAAAGTTGTCTTGTTAGTGTAGAGTATCCGGGTATAGAATCATCTACAAAATATGTATTTGATAAGATAGGTGTTGGCTATCATATTGATAAGGGTCAAACCTGTTGTACCGGATTAGGTCATTATTCCGATGTATTTGATCAATTGTCAACTACTGTTAATGGTGCAAGACATTTTGCACTTGCAAAAAAATTAAATCGTCCTAATTTTGTAACAATGTGTGCAACTTGTTATGCAATTAATAAAAAGTGTGGAGAATTACTTAATACAGATGAGAACCTAAGAAATAAGGTTAATAATATTTTTGATAAATCTGGTTATGGTTGGATGAAGTATACTCAGGGAGATATTGTTCCTGAGGAAAACATATTCCATATTGTGGATATTTTTTACAGTAAACGAAGAGAAATTGCTGAAAATCTTGTATATGATCTTTCTGATATTGTTATGGCGACACATCATGGTTGTCATTACTATAAGGCACATTATAAAGAGGATATTACAAGTATTAGAAATCCCCATATTTTAGATGATGTAATACAATCTTTAGGTGTGAATACTATTGGTTGGTATGATTTTAAAAGAGCTACCTGTGGAAGTGGTATTTCACAGAGATTTGTACATAAGGAATCTTGTCTTGATGCAACTGAAGATAAGTTAAAATCTCTAAAAGATAATAATACAGATTTATTAGTCCATTTGTGTCCTAATTGTCAAGTACAATTTGATAGATACCAACCATATATTGATGAAACAAGGGATAAGAATTATGGTTTCGCACATTTAAATATTGCCCAGCTTGTAGCTTTGGCATTAGGTGGTGACCCATATAAAGTTTTAGGAATTCAAACTCATACATGTCCAGTTGAACCTATTATTAATAAATTAAAACCAATATCAAATAAAAGAAAGGAAGAAATTATTAAACATCTTGATGAGAGAATTGAGTTTGAAAGCTCTCCGGAATATAATGTGGATATGGATCCAGAACCGTTTGTATTTACAGGCTAAAAAGGGGTGAAGTAATGGAGTCTAATGATTTAAAAATTGGTGTTTTTCTCTGTCATTGTGGGGGGAATATTTCAGATATAATAGATTTGGAAAGAGTGAAGGAATCTGTTGACGTAGATGTGATAGCCGAATTTACAAATTTATGTTCTATTAAAGGTCGTAAAATAATTAGGGATAATATTATTGGTGAAGATTTGGATAGGGTGGTGATAGCAGCATGTTCTCCAGAATCTCATGGAAAAACTTTTCAGGAATATATTCAGCCATTAAATCCTTTTTTAATGGATATGGCTAATATTCGTGAGCAATGTTCCTGGGTACATAGCACATGTTCAGATGAATTTAATCAAAAGGCAACTGATAAAGTTATTACTTTAATCAATGCTTCAATAGAAAAGGTTAAAAAATCTGAAGCCGTTGATCCAATTGTCGTTCAAACGCCTAATAGTGCTGCAGTTGTTGGTGGAGGTATTGCAGGAATGAGTGCAGCATTGTCACTTGGAAAACAAGGAATTAAAACATATTTGATAGAACAATCACCAAGTATCGGTGGACATATGGCTAAAATCGGTAAGGTTTTTTCACCAGTTAAGATTGCAGAGGAATGCGGTCTCTGTCTTTTAAATCCTGTTTTGAATGATGTTGTATGGAATGATAATATTGAAATTATGACAAATTCTAAAGTCATAAAGGCTACAAGACGTGGTGGTAGCTTTAACTTACTTATTGAAAATAAACCCCGTTATGTTGATGGTGACAAATGTATTTCATGTGGTGACTGTGCAGAGGTTTGCAGTCAAGAAATTCCCGATGATTGGAATGATGGATTAACATATAGGAAAGCTATTTACAAACCATTTTCCCAGTGTTATCCAGATAGTTATGTAATTGATATGGATAACTGTGATAAATGTGGGGATTGTAAACGTGAATGTTCAATGAATGCTATAAGTCTTAGAGGGGAGAAGGAGATTGTTCCATTGGAAGTAGGTTCTGTAATACTGGCTACTGGTCATGAATTGTTTGACCCTAATTTACGTCCTGACTATGCTTACTTCAGATATGATGATGTAATAACCCAAAGTGAACTTGGAAGAATATTAGGTGTTAACGGCCCTACAAAAGGTAAATTCCAGTGTTTGTCTGACGGTCACATACCAAAAACAGTGGTTATGATCCAATGTGTAGGTTCAAGGGATGAAAAACCTAATTCTGTTAAGTATTGTTGTAAGGTAGGATGTATGGTAGCACTTAAGAATGCAAATATCATTAAACATAAACATCCAGATACCGATATTTATATTTGTTATACAGATATGCGTACTCCGGGAATGTTTGAAAAATATTACAAGCATGTACAAGCTAATGGAGTAAGATTAATTAGGGGTCGTCCTGGAGAAATTGGTAAAAGAGATGGCCATTTGGTTGTAAGAGTTGAAGATACTGTTAATAGGGAATTTAGAGAAATTGATACAGATATGGTAGTTTTAACTACAGGTTTGAAACCTTCTAAAGGAACGGAAGAGGTTGCAAAAATATTCGATGTGTCTGTTACAGAGGACGGTTTTATCAAAGAGGCAAATCCCAAAATTAAACCAGTTACAACCGATGTTCAAGGGGCGTTTGTGGCAGGTACTGCTCAAGATCCAAAAGATATTACTGAAAGTATTCTGCAAGCCACAGCAGCTGCAAGTAAGGTATCCGAGATTGTAAACAATGGTATAGAGGTTGAACCATTTATTGCGGATATTGATTACGAGATATGTGATCTATGTATGGACTGTATTGAGGTATGTAAATACAAATCAATTTCCGTATACAATGAAAAATTATATATTGATCCTATGAGTTGTTCCGGTTGTGGAAACTGTATTGCTAAATGTGATAAGGATGCAATTAGTATTAATGGTAATATTGATGAGATGATATTTGCAACTATTGATGGAATGTTAAAAAATAAAAAACCTGGTGAAAAGCGTATTTTGGCATTTCTTGATGATATTGGCTATACTTCTGCAGATAATATTGGAATTAACAGATTGTCCTATCCGGAGTCAATACATATTATAAAAGTTATATCAGTAAATAGGGTAATGCCTAAACACATTATATATGCTCTTAAAAATGGTGCTGACGGAATATTTATAGGGGAATATCTTGGAGACTTAATGTTTGATGAGATAAATCATAATATTCAAAAGATTAAAAATGAAATCAAATTAAATAATATGAATCCTGAAAGACTAGGATTTTCTAAGGTATATATCCCATATTTTTCAGGTCTTGCACGTAAATTTAGAGAGTTTGATGAAAAAATAGAAGAATTAAATCAGTTAGCTAAATAGTTTAGAAGATTAATCAAATATTGATTTATTTTTAAAATCTATTTTATATTGATTTCTTTTTTTATTTTTTATTGATTTTTGTTATATCGTTCGTTTTTTTATTTTCAGCTATTCCTTTTAGTTTTGTTTTTATTTCTGTGTTTTAGCTATTTTTTGATTGCCTTATATTTTTATTGTTTATGGTGTTTTATTCTATTTGATTTTATTTTAATCGTTAATTATTAAATAGAATCATTTTTTTTAAAATGATTGCTAAATTGAATCATTCCTCTTTTAAAAATTAAATTTTATTTGTCATATTAACTTTTAAATTTGTTTCAATTTTATACTTATATAATATATAATAATATTATATAGTATCAAAAATTATTAGTAAAATTATTGAAAAATATTTGATTAAGTACTAGATATTAAAATTTTTTTAAATTCTTTTTTATGATATGATAACATGGCATTAATAAATACAACTTTTAAATCAATAGCATTAAGTAGAAATGTATCTTTTACTGCAGTTTTACCTGTAGATAATATGGATTATTTAAATGAAAGGAATAGATCATTAAAAGGACCATATAAAACTTTATATTTGCTTAATGGTTTATATGGCGATTGTACAGAATGGTTAACACATACTGATATTAAAAGAATTGCTGAGAGAAATAATCTTGCTGTTATAATGCCTAGTGGTGAGAATAGTTTTTACCGTAATCACATTGAAGACAATAGATTATTTTCTACCTATATTGGTGTGGAACTAGTAGATATTACACGGGATATGTTTAATTTATCTAATAAAAAAGAGGATACCTTTATTGGAGGATATTCGATGGGTGGTTATGGTGCTTTATATAATGGATTTAAATATAACAATAGATTTTCAAAGATTATAGCTCTTTCACCGGCTTTAATTTTGGAAAATAAATTTGATAAAGATAATAAATCTAGTTTTAAGTATAATCAAAATTTTTTTGAATGGTGTTTTGGTTCTTCCCAAAATATTGTAAAAACAGAGGCAAATCCTGAAGTTTTATTAAATAATCTAATTTATAATAATGAGTTTATACCGGATATCTATCTTGCATGTGGGGAAGATGATGATTTAATCGGTTCCTGCCGCAAATTTAAAGGATTTTTAGATGACAGCCATATTGATTTTAGATATAAGGAAGGTAAGGGTGGTCATGAATGGGATTATTGGAATGGATTAATGGATGATATTATTAAATGGTTAAATATAGAATACAAATAATTAAATTCATTTAAATTCTTTAAACTTAATTAAGTGTGTCATTAAAATCTTTACATTTAAGTAAATACTTCTTAAAAATTTTAAAAGAGATGTATATATTAACTTTAAAAAACAAGTTAAAAATTTAAAGGGTAGAATATTTAAATCTCATCCATAAATCTATCTCTTATCTCATCAGGGGATAAATCTATTACCGGAGCTTTTGTATTTCCCACTTCTACTTTATACTCTATAAAATAACATTTATTGCTTTCAAGAATATCCTTAAAGTTGATATCTTCAAAATTATATGCATTTTCAAAGCCAGAGTCTTTAGCTAATTTTACAAGATCTAAATCTTTTGCATATGTTTCCTGATTACCTGTTGAACCATAAGCCCCATTATTAATTACTATCCATATAAGATTGGAGGGTTGATATTTTCCAGCTGTAATCAATGAACCTAAATTCATAAGTAATGCGCCGTCACCATCAAGAACTACTACTTTTTTCTCTTGAGATAATGCAAGTCCAAGTCCAATTGATGAAACTAATCCCATGGAGCCTATCATATAGAAATTTCTTTTCCTGTCTCTTACTTGGTATAACTCTTTAGAGGGAACTCCAATATTTGCAACTACAAGTTCGTCGGTAATGTCTTTCATAATTTCTTTAATTGCATCAATACGTGTAGCCATTTTTATTCCTCCTCTAATTTCCAGTACTTAATTTCAAGAAGTATGCTAACAGGTTTACCTTCTTCTACAGCATCGTTCCATGAATTTTTAACAATATTATATGCTTCTGTAATTTTATATGGCTTATAATAATCTAAATTAAGTGATTCAAGAAGTTTTGGAGTAGCTTTACCCATTGGAACCTGACCAACTATGGATTCTCCCTTAGTTCCCCTATGGCTCATAATCATTACAAGTGGAAATGAATATAATTCATAGAGGGAACATAATGCATTTATACAGTTTCCAAGTCCTGAATTCTGCATTAAAATACATGTTCGTTTTCCTGCCATATATGCTCCTGCACAAATTCCAAGTCCTTCCTCTTCACGTGTTACAGGTATATGGGTAATTTCATTATCATTATCAATTAATTTTAACAATTCTTTTAAATTAGCGCACGGTACACTTACAATAAAGTTAATACCTGCACTTTTAATACCATTATAAATAGCTTCACTACTATTCATTTTATTCGACCATTGTTCTTTTTTTTAGTTTTTATTTATGACTTAAATATTATTTAAATGAAATAACAAAATACTAATATATATAAATAAATATATTAATTATATATTTAAGAATTTTGAATTAATATTTCTGATTAATTTTATTTAAATGAAATATATTGATTTAATTTAAGGATAAAGGTGTTATAATGAAAGCAGATGCTGTAAAAATAGCAGATGGTGTATACTGGGTAGGTGCTCTCGATTGGGATGCTCGTGAATTCCACGGATATACCTTAAATGGTACAACCTACAATTGTTATCTTGTATTTGGTGATGATAAGATTGCTTTAATTGATAATGTATATGGCGGATTTTTCCCTCAACAATGGGCTAGAATCGAAGATGCCTTTGCTCAGGAAGGTAAAGATGAGATTCAGATAGATGTTGTTGTACAGAATCATATTGAAAATGATCATAGTACCACATTACCTACTATTGTGGATAAATTCCCTGATGTGGAAATTTATTGTACTCAAATTGCAATTCCTGGTCTTAAAAAACTTTTCCCAGTTTTAGAAGATAAGGAAATGAATCCTATTAAAACCGGTGATACCTTGGATATTGGTGGTAAATCATTTACTTTTATCAATGCTCCAATGCTTCACTGGACAGATAGTAACTTTACTTTATATAATGAAGAGGGAATTTTATTCTCCAATGATGCATTTGGTCAACATTATTGCAGTGGTAAAAGATATGATGTTGATGTGGATGCTAAAGAACTTGAAAATGTTGCAAAAAAATATTATGCGAATTTAATTACATTATCTTCACCTCTTGTAGTAAATAAAGTCAAAGAAATGGAAGATTTAGGTTTACTTCAAAAGGTAAAAATGATTGCTCCTTGTCATGGACAAATTTGGACAAATCCTCAGACTATTCTTGATCTATACACTAAATGGGCTACTGGTGATGCAGATGATAAGATTACAGTTATTTATGATACAATGCACCACTCAACTCAAAAACTAGCTCATCAAATAGCTGAGGGTATTATAAGTGAAGGTGTAGATGTCTCTATGCATTACTTAAAGGAGGACCATGAAAGTGATGTTGTAACCGATGTTTTGGATAGTAAAGCTATTTGTCTTGGTGTTCCAACAATGATGAATAATCCATATCCTAATGTTGGAAAACTCATTTACTACTTTAATTGTTTAAGTTTTGCAAATTGTGGAGTAAACAAAAAAGCTGTCACATTCTCATCTAAAGGATGGGGTGGGGGTGCTATTAAAAATCTTAATAGTGCTTTAGAAGAGGCAGGTTTCGATGTACTTGCTGATGATGTATTAGATGTTAAATTTTTACCAAATGAAAGTGAACTTGAAAAGGCTTATGAATTAGGTAAAAATATTGCAAAATTAATTAAAGAATAAATTTCTTTAATTATCTTTTTTTTAATATATTTTTTCTTAAAAATTATAATATATCTTATTTTTTTTAAATCCAAGATTTTATTTAGCTATTTATATCTATATTGAATTTTAACTTGTTTTAGGTGTTTTAATGGAATATGAGGAAATTATAAAAAAATTTGAATCATTAAGAAATGAAGAGAATATCAGAGGTCAGGAAAGATTTGGAATTAAATCTAGTAAATCATATGGTATTAGAATGCCTGAAATTAGAAAAATTGCAAAAGAAGTAGGTCATAATCATAATATTGCGGTTCAACTTTGGAATCAGGGTTATCACGAATCAAAAATTCTTGCTTTTATGGTTGAAGAAAAGGATAAATTTACAGAGGAACAATTAGATTCTTGGATTAAAGATTTTGATTCCTGGGATGTGGTAGATCAGGCTTGTATAAATTTTTTAAGACATGTCGATTTCGCAATTAATAAAATTCCCGAATGGGCAGAGTCTGATGAGGAATTCATTAAAAGAACAGCATTTTCACTTATAGCAGTACTTGCAGTTCATGAAAAAGGGGAATCTGATGATTATTTTAGGAAATATTATCCTTTAATAAAAGATGCCTCATGTGATAATCGTAATTTTGTAAAGAAATCAGTTAACTGGGCAATTCGCCAGATTGGTAAAAGGAATCTAGTTTTAAATCGTGAGGCTATTGATTTATCTAATGAAATATTAGAGAATAATTGTAAAGCTAGTAGATGGATTGGAAAGAATGCATTGAAAGAGCTTCAATCTGAAAAAGTTCAATCTAAATTGACATAAAATGGATTTTTTTTATATATTATAAATATTATGTATGAATCTTTTTTTTTGAAATTAATTTTTAAACTTTCTTAAAATGCTTATTTGATAATATAAAAATTTTTACTAAGTATTTAGCTAAATATAATATTGTTCAGTTCTTATTTTATTTTAAAATAAATTTATATTCAAGAAATTTTTAATTTTTTGCTATTTTTTCGAAAAGTTTTTATATAACCTTAAACCCACTATATAATAATAGACTATTTATATAGTTTTTTATTTTTAAAAATTTTATATTTATTATAATTTTATTAAAAATTTATTTTTAAATATTTTAGCTTAAAAGCTTATTGAATTATTATAATTAAGGTGATATGATGGCAAATAATGTGAATCAACCAATTTTCATCTTACCTCAAGGTAGTGAAAGATTCAAAGGTAGAGATGCACTTCATTTAAATATTAGAGCTGCAAAAGCATTGTCTAGTATAGTTAGAACTACTCTTGGACCTAAAGGCCAAGATAAAATGTTAGTTAATAAAAAATTAAATGATGTTATTGTAACTAATGATGGAGCTACCATATTAAGAGAAATGAGTATTACACAACCTGCAGCAAGAATGCTTGTAGATATTGCTATTAAACAAGAAGATGTAGTTGGAGATGGAACTACTTCCGTAGTTATTATTGCAGGGGAATTACTTGCACAAGCTCAAGAATTAATTGACAATGGAGTTCCAGCACCTATTGTATTAAAAGGTTATGAGGATGCTAAAAATAAAACTCTTGAGATTTTAGAGGATATTGCTATTGAAGCAGATGATGATGAAATACTTAAAAAGGTTGCAATGACTGCAATGACTGGTAAGGGTGCAGAATATGCTAAGGATCATCTTGCTGATATTGTTGTAAAATCTTGTAGAAAAGTAACAGATGATGGAAAAGTATATAATAAACGTGTAAATACTCAAAGAATTAATGGTGGTTCAATTGATGATTCTGAAGTTGTAGATGGATTATTAGTTGATAATACACCTGTTGACCCTAATATGGAAACTGATATTAAGGATGCTAAAATTGCTCTTTTAAAATATCCTATTGAAGTTAGGGATTTAACAATGAATTCAAAAATTGATTTATCATCACCTTCCGCAATGAATGCTTTTCTTGAAAACGAGCAAGAAATTCTTAAAGATTTAGTTAAATGTGTAAAAGATTCAGGCGCTAATGTTTTAATGTGTCAAAAAGGTATAGATGATATGGCTGCACATTATCTTAAAGAGGCAGGTATTACAGCATTTAAACGTGTTAAGAATACTGATATGGATAGATTAGAACAAGCTACCGGTGGAAAAATTATTCTCGATGTTCAAGATTTAAAACCTGAACATCTAGGTCATGCTGGCCATATTTACACTGAGAAAATATTTGACCAGGAAGTTACCTTCTTTAAGGATCTAGAGGATTCTAAAGCATGTTCAATTATTTTAAGAGGTTCTACAAGATATGTCACTGGGGAGTTAGCTCTTGCTATGGATGACGCTATGGGTGTAGTATCTGCAACTATTGAAGATGGAGAGGTAGTTGTTGGTGGGGGAGCACCTGAGATAGAAATGGCTAGAAGACTTCGTGATTATAGTGAAACTGTTAGTGGTAAAGAACAATTAGCTATTAAAGGATTTGCAAAAGCTTTAGAAGTTGTTCCAAGAACTTTAGCTGAAAACGCAGGTTTGGATACAGTAAACATTATTGCTGAATTAATAGGCTCTCATGAAAACTCAAACACAATGGGTCTCGATGTTTATCAGGGTAAAGTTGTAGATATGTCTGATGAGGTAATTGAACCTATTAGAGTTAAAAAACAGGCTATTAATGCTGCAACTGAAGCATCTTCAATGATTATCCGTATTGATGATGTTGTTGCTGCTAAAAATGCGCTTAAACAAACTGGTCCTACTGATGATCCTGCAAGTCAAATAGCAGGTGTACCTGGTGCTGGTCAGTTAGGTGACGCAGGAATGCCACCGATGTAGAATCTTCTACATTTTTTATTTTTTATCTAAAAACCTTTTTTAATTTTTTCTAATTTTATTCTTTTTATCTATTTTTTTTTAATTTTAATTGATTTTTATTGTTTTTTTATTAAAGTTAATTGATTTTTTTTATTGATTTTTACTGTATTTTTTTTAATTTTAATTGATTTTTATTGTTTTTTTATTAAAGTTAATTGATTTTTTTTATTGATTTTTACTGTATTTTTTTCAATTTCAATTGATTTTTCATGTTTTTTCATTGTTTTTTAGTGTATTTTTTTAAGGTTAATCGATTTTTTATTAAATTTAGTTGATTTTTTTATTGTTTTTTTAGTGTATTTTTTTTTAAGGTTAATCGATTTTTCATTAAATTTAGTTGATTTTTCTTATTTAATCTCATTAGTTTTTCTAAAATTTTTTCATGATTTTCCGCTGTATTTTTTCCAATTTTTTTACTATTTTTTTTAAAATTTTTACAATTTTTTTTCAATTTTCTATAAATTTATTAAAAAGGTTTAAAATGGGTTATTTTATGATTGTTCTATTAATTTTCTTTATTTTTTAATAAAAAAACTATATTTTTAATAATTTTAATATAAATAACCTTGTTTATATGCTATTTTAATATAAATACTTAATAAAAACTCATATTCAAATTTATGAATTTAGTTAACTTAATTTTTAAATTTTTTATTTATATGCTTTTTTTATTAAATTTGTTTATTATTATAGTTTTTTTATTAATTTCTAATATTTTTGCATTATTTTTATTGATTTACAATTAATTTAAGCTTGTTTTCTTAAAGAAAACATTTATATAAGATTTATGTTAAAAGTGTATATTGTACTAAGTCAAATCCAATATCTTGTAAAATTTTAAAAATTTTTAAGGAATTGTAATTTGATTTTTTATATATGTTTTTAAAATTTTTCTTGAATTGTGTTTGATTTTTTTAAGAGTGTTAAATACAAATTAGGAGGAGAAAAATTGTCGAAGACATTTAAATATTTTACCTTATTTATGGTACTGATGGTTTTTGTAACCTTAGGTGCTATAACTGCAGCTGATGTAAATGGTACAAATAGCACATCATCTGTATTATCAAATTCTGTAGTCGAAAATACAACAATGATCAGTGAAAATAATACTGTTGATAGTGTAGTTTCAAGTACAGATAATGGTACAATAAATGGTAGTGACTCTACCGTTGAAAGTACTGAAAAATATTATAATGCTTCTTTAACAGATTCAAATTCTAATATATTATCAAACCAAAATGGAACCATAGTAACCAATAATGATTATTATGGAGAAAGTAATTCAAACGTAACAAACGTTAGTTTAAGTGTTAATAATTCTGATATTGTTTCACAGTCATCAAATAGTACAATTATTTCAAATACAAGTTTAACTGGAAATAATTTAACTAAGATTTATGGTGATAGTCAGAAGTATAACGTAACTTTAGTTGACTCTGAAGGAAACCCAATAGCTAACCAAACTGTGTATTTCAATATAACTGGAAAAACTTATAATAGAACTACTGATGCAAACGGTATTGCAAGTATGGATATTCGTTTATCTCCTAGGACTGTTGCTATAGTTTACTTTTATAGAGGTAGTGAATACTATGCGGCATCAAGTGGTACTGGGAATATTGTAATATCTAAAAGCCAAAGTAATATTACCGTGGATAATGAAGTTTTTATTTATGGTAATGATAACCGTTTAAGGATAACTTTGTATGATAGTGAAGGTAATGTATTATCTGGTAAAAATGTTTCATTTTTTATTGTTGGTAAATATTATTACCGTGTAACTGATAGTAATGGTTCAGCAGCTCTTAATATTCGTTTAAAACAAGGTAATTATCCTTGTGTTATAAGATATGCTGGTGACAATCTATATAATGGAAGTTCCATATCTGAAAATGTTGTAGTTAAAAATAATGTAACTAGTCTTACACCAATTTCTAATAACATCACATATGGATCTAATTTCAGTGTTAAATTAACTGATGTATTCGGTAATCCTATTGTAGGTAAGGTAGTTTCAATTAAGGTTTGTGGAAAAACTTATAATAAAACTACTGATGCAAACGGTAATGCTAATTTGCTTATTAGATTAAACAACGGTAAATATAAAGTAGATTATTCTTATGTTGATAATAATACCAAGTTAACCTCATCAGGTTCTACTACCATTTCAGTTGTTAAGAACACAACTTCTATTAAGGGTAATGATGTTTATATGATTGTTAACTCTAATGGAAGTTTCTCAGTTAAATTAGTTGATTATAAAGGTAATCCTATTGAAGGTAAAACAGTTAGTTTTACTTTAAACAATGTTGTTTATAATGTAACTACCGATGCTAATGGTAATGCAAAATTAAACATTAAAAATCTTAATGTTGGTACCTATGTAGTTTATTATGAATTCAATAATGACAATATTTCAGCATTATCTTCAAATGGCACAAATAAAATATTTGTAGTTAAAAATGCTACAAGTCTTTCTGCTGCTAATTTAACTATGGATAAAGGTTCTGGAAAATACTTTACTGTTAAATTATTTGATCAGTTTGGTAATCCTATTGAAAATCAAGTGATTGTTATTACTATTGCAGGTAAAACCTATAATAAAACCACTGACTCTAATGGATCAGCAAAACTTCAGATAAACTTAAATTCCGGAGTTTATAATGTTACCTATAATTTTGCAGGTACATCAGCTTATCCTTCAAGTTCAGGAAATGCTACTGTTACTGTCAAAGATGTTCAAAAGAATAATAATACTTTTGGAGTTTATGTCTTTGGAGTTAATATGTACTCAGTAAACTTATCTGAACTTGCTTCAAATGGTTTTAAAAATATTTTCTTAAACTACTATGCGGTTGAGAAATATGGTACAAGTGCTGTTGAGCAATTTATTAAAAATGCTAGTTCTTATGGAATAAGTGTCCATATTTGGATGCAAGCATTTTATGAAGGAAGTTGGGTAAATCCAACTACAGCTGGTAGTTCATATACTAACAGCAAAATAGCTGAAGCTGTAAAATATGCAAACCTTATTGGTGTAGCAGGAATTCACTTAGATTATTTAAGATTCCCTGGTACAGCATACAAATATAAAAATGCTGCTCAATATATAACTAACTTTACTAGAGATTTAGTAAATGCAGTTAAAGCAGTTAATCCTAATATTATTGTATCAGCTGCACTAATGCCTGAGACCTCAGTTAATTCATACTATTATGGTCAAGATTCCGATGAGTTAGGTAAATACTTAGATATCATTATGCCTATGGCTTATAAAGGAAATTATGGTCAAAATAGTTCCTGGATTAAATCAGTAGCAACCTATTTCAAAAATCATTCTGGTAATGCAAAAGTATGGATTGTTCTTCAATCATATGTTTCTGATGATAATACTGCCAAATTAAGTAGTACTGCATTGAAAACCGATGCTCAGAATGCAATGAACGGTGGCGCTGATGGAGTAGTGTCCTTTAGATATGCTTTAACAAATTTATTTAATGCTAGCTCATTAAGTAATAGTAGTAACAACAATAATAGTAATAATAATGGTAACAATTCAACTAGCTATGTGACTATTGCTCAGGTAATGGATGCGGCTAAAACTGTTGATTCATATTATGCTAAGAACAATAAACTTCCAACCACTGTGAAAATAGGATCTTATACCTGTACTATGAGTCAATTCTTATATTATGAGTCTTTGGCTATAGTTTATCTTTCACAGGGTAAGGGAACAAGTACAACATTGAATGTTCTTAATGTTACTGTAAGTGAACCTGGAAATCCAACTGGTGATTCATTAAATGGAAGTAAATTAGGTAAAGCGGATTATGTTGATTCTGCTAATAGGACTTATAAGTTCATCTTGAATTATGGTCAAGGTCCTAACTATTCAACTACATCTATTGGTAAGGTTGAATATTCATTATTAGTTGAGACATTTAGTCAAGTATTAACTAAATATTCAAGTAGTAAATCCTTACCTAGTTCAGTTACTATTGGTGTTACAAATAGTTCATCTAACAATTCAAGTAACACAAATTCAAGTTCTAAGACAGTTACTATTGCACAGGTTATTACTGCAGCTAATACTGTTAAATCATATTATGCAAGTAATAGTAAACTTCCATCAACAGTTAAGGTTGGATCTTATACCTGTACTATGAGTCAATTCTTATATTATGAGTCTTTGGCTATAGTTTATCTTTCACAGGGTAAGGGAACAAGTACAACATTAAATGTTCTTAATATTACTGTAAGTGAACCTGGAAATCCAACTGGTGATTCTATATCAAGTAGTAATTTAAACAAGGACGGTTATGTTGATTCTGCAAATAGAACTTATAAGTTCATTTTGAATTATGAACAAGGGCCTAACTATTCAACTACTACTGTTGGTAAAGTTCAATATGAAAACTTGATTGAGGCATTTAGCCGTGTATTAAGTTATTATGGTAGTAACAGTCAATTACCTAATTATGTTACAATCAATACTGCTTCAAGTAATACTGCTAATACTTCTTCAATTTCATCATTAGCTACTAGTATTACTTCCGGTTTAACCAGTGATTACGATAAAGCTAACGCTTTATTTAAATGGGTAAGAGATAATATTTTATATGATTATTATTACAATTCCCAACAAGGTGCAGAAAAAACACTTAAAATTAAAAGTGGAAACTGTTGTGATCAATCCAATTTATATGTTGCTTTGTGTCGTTCAGTTGGCTTAACTGTTCGTTACGTACATGGATACTGTCATTTCTCTGATGGTTGGTATGGTCACGTTTGGACTGAAGTATATGTAAATGGTAAATGGTATAGTGCAGATTGTGTTTCAACTAGAAACACTTTCGGTGTAATTAATAATTGGAATACCGCTACTGCTACTATATACAATAGATATACTAATTTACCATTCTAGGGTAAAATTAAACAGATTAAAGAATTTATTTAAGAAAAGGTTTATTTTTTTCCTTTTCTTTGAGAGGTTTTAAAATTTTCCTCTCTTTATTTTTTTCTTTTTTTTTTAAACTTTTTTCATCATTACGATTTTTTATTTATTTTGTTTTTTGTTATTTTCACTAGTTTTTTCTTAGATTTTTTTTCCATTGGAATATCTTTTCTTGTTTCTTATTGTTTTAATCTTTTTTTAATTATTTTCAATTATAATTTATTAAAATTAAGTAAAGTATATAAAAGTAAAAAATACAATATGAATATGGAAAATTTTAAGTGGGAAAACATTTTAATAAGATTTTTAGTTAAACTAAAACTTTTTATATAAATTCATAATAAATTATTATTAACTTAATGTTGAGGTTAAGCAATGGCAAAAAAACCAATTAGTGAAAATATAGAGGAATATTTGGAAACTTTATATAGGCAATCCTGTTTAACAGATCACGTTTCTACAAACACATTGGCTAAAGAGTTAGGCGTTGCACCTGGAAGTGTAACTCAAATGCTTAAAAAATTGGAGGGTTTGGGATATATTAATTATATTCCTTATAAAGGAGCTCGTTTAACTAAAGAGGGTAGTAAAATCGCTCAAAAAATTACTAGAAAACACAGAATTTTAGAGTTATTCCTTAGAAACGATTTAAAAATCAAACCTGAAAATGTTCACGAACAAGCATGTGAAATGGAACATTCATTATCTGATGAGGCGGAAAGAGCTTTATGTCAAAGGTTACACCAACCTGATGTATGTCCTGAGGGAAGTCTTATCCCTGCATGTGATTATGACTTTGAAAACTGTGAAGATTGTATGGATTATGATTTGGATATAGATAATAAACAGTTAAGAAAATATAATCTTCTTTCATTGACTCAGATTAGGGAAGGTAAAGGGGGCATTGTCTCATTTATTCGAGGTAATAACTATCACTCTGAAAAGCTTCGAAAACTCAATATTGATATAGGTACCTATATTGAAATTATTGAAAGGGATAAATCTAAGGATTTTTTAATAATTACTATAGATGGAAAGGAGAATCCCATTGAAAGAGATTTAGCAAACAATATATTTTTAAATACTAATGTAAATTTATAATTTAAATTTTTTTTAATTATTTTAATTATACCTATTTGCAATTTAAATTACATCTTTTTTTTCATTAATCTTTTTAATAATATTTATTTGATTATTTGATAGTTATCTTCTTATTATAAGTTTTAATTATATATATGGTGAAATACAAAATATTAATTATATTTAAAGATTTTTATAGATATAGGCTTAAGGTTTAGATTACTAAATTAATTTTTTCTTTATTTAGGTGTTTTAAATGCGTGGAGATTTATATGATGAGATAGTGACTGTTCCAATAACTGAGACTTCAAGAAGACCTATAGCATTAAATGAAAAAAGTCACTTTGGAAAATTAACAGATAAGGCTTTAGAGTTATCTTTAATTGAGGCAGCATATTTGATGAAGAACAATCGTTTAGATATTTATAAAGATGATGTTAAATGTGAACCTTCCTATATTATTAACTTAATAAAAGAAAGAGATATTTATGGGAAATTCCTTGTTTATTCAGATTTAAAGAATAGGGGATATGTTATAAAAACAGGATTTAAATATGGTTCTGAATTTAGATTATATGAACGGGGTTTGGCTCCTGGTAAAGGTCATTCCAACTATCTTGTAAAAGTGGTATATGAAAAGTATGAGATAAATGCTCTTGATTTTGCAAGCTATGTTAGAGTGGCACATGGTGTAAATAAGAATCTTCTACTTGCTGTTGTAGATGATGATCTGGATATAACATATTATAACATAGAATGGACAAGACCATAATTACTTTTTATTTAACTTTTTTTTAAAGATTTTAGGTGATAGAATGCTCGACCCATGGACTGCAGATGCATTTGATTATGATAAACTAGTAAAACAATTTGGTATTAAAGATTTTGAAGACGAACTTAATAAAATTGACAATCCTCATAGATTAATGAGAAGGAAAGTTATATTCGGTCAAAGGGATTTTGATAAAATTACAAATCTCATTAACTCAAATAAACCATTTGCTGTTGTAAGTGGTATGATGCCATCTGGACAAATGCATATAGGTCATAAAATGGTTGTAGATCAACTTAAATGGTATCAGGATCATGGAGCAAAATTATCCTTGCCTATTGCAGATATGGAAGCTTATGCTGCAAGGGGAATTAGTTTTGAGAAGGGTAAAGAATTGGCTGTTAATGAGTATCTTACAAATTATATAGCACTTGGTCTGGATTTAACTAAAGACGATGTTGATGTTTATCTTCAATCTCAAAATCAGGTATTAAAGGATTTATCTTTTAGAGCATCTCTTAAAACTAATTTCAGTGAAATGAAAGCTATCTATGGATTTACTAATTCAACTAATCTCGCCCATGTAAATTCACCTCTTATGCAGGTTGCAGATATCTTGATTCCTCAGGTAGAAGAGAATGGAGGCCCTATCAATACTGTTGTACCTGTTGGTATAGATCAGGATCCTCATTTAAGGCTTACAAGGGATATTGCAAATAAACTTCATGACGAGTTAGGATTTTTAGTACCTTCAAGTACCTATCACAGATTCTTAACAGGATTGACAGGTGCTAAGATGTCTTCAAGTAAACCTAAAACTGCAATATTTTTAAATGATGAGACTAAAGATGCGGTTAAAAAATTAAAATCTGCAAAAACCGGTGGTAGGGAATCCCTTCAGGAACAAAAAGAGAAAGGTGGACAACCTGATCAATGTGTTATTTTTGAAGTATTGTTATATCATCTAATGGATGATGATAAAGAACTTGAAAAGGTTAAAGAGGAATGTTTAAATGGTACACTTCTCTGTGGTGATTGTAAAAACAGAACCTGCCAATTACTTTCCGAGTTTATGGACGATTTACACATTAAACAAGAAGAGGCAAATGAGATTGCCCAAACGTTATTTGATTAAGTTTTCTTTAAAACTTTTATCTGTGGTAATATGAATTCTATTAAAGATAATATTAAAGGATTGTTTACATACATTAAAATGTCAATTACTGTAAATAGGAAGATGTTTTATATTGCTATTTTATTGTTTGTCATACCAACAGTTATGGCATATTTTATGGCCCCTTTCTTTAAATCTTCAGTGGAACCTGTAATAAGCACAATGAGAAAACAAATTACCTCTGGTCAAATTACATTAACCTATCTGTCAATATTCTCAAATAATTTCCATGTATTATTTAGGATGTATTGGGGTGGAATTGTAGCCGGTATACTTCCTGCAATATTGATGGTTTTTAACGGATTGATTATAGGTTACTTCTTGACACGGGGATCTTTCATGCAAATATTGTTGTTCATTCTCCCCCATGGAATATTTGAGATTCCGGGATTAATATTTGGTGGCGCTGCAGGATTTACCTTATTTAAGTTTATTTATTATCTTATTAAAGACATTTGGAAACCAGATTGGGATTTTATTTTAAATAAAACCACCCATAAAGATAAAAATGGTTTAGAATTCAGCAAAGGTCAGGATATTTCTTTAACTAATAGATTTATCATATCCTTTGATAAGAACAATGATATCCTAATACAATCATTTGTTATATTTTTAATAGGTGTTATTTTACTTATGATTGCAGCATATATAGAAGTGTATATTACAAAGGATCTTGCAAATTATTTAATACAGACTTACCATATTAAATAAATCCTGTCCTTGTATTATTGCAATTATTAACCATTTGAACTTTAAATATTATTTTCTTATATTAACTTTTATATTAGAAAAAAAGTTTTATATTATAAAACTTAAAATATATTTGTATTATTTTTTTAAGATTTATTTTAGATATAAATTCTTTATCAAATTTATTTTAAAAAATTTATAAACATTTTTTCAATAATTAAATTAGTATCTTAATTGTTATTATGTAATGAAAAATGAAGATTAAAATTATAAATCTTATTTAACTATTTATTCTTAAGTGATATTATGATTCGATGTATATCTTGTGGTGAAGAATTTGATGATAATGAAATCATATATACTTGTCCTAAATGTGGATCTATTTTGGAAGCAGTTCCTGATTTTGATGTAGATAAAAGTATATTTGATGGTCGTCGTCAAAATGTATGGAAATATAAAGAATGTATACCTGTTGATGAGACTAAAATTGTATCTTTAGATGAAGGTGGAACTCCATTTGTACACTGCGACAAAATTGGAGATGAGCTTGGCGTAGATCTATACGTTAAAGTGGAGGGCTCAAATCCTACCGGTAGTTTTAAAGATAGGGGTATGACAGTAGGTATGACTAAGGCTATGGAACTTGGTGTTCACACCGTAGGATGCGCTTCAACTGGAAACACTTCCGCTTCACTTGCCGCTTATGCCGCACGTGGAGGACTTAGATGTGTTGTATTCTTACCGTCAGGTAAAGTAGCTTTAGGTAAACTTGCACAGGCAATGTTCCATGGTGCTGAAGTATTTTCTATTAATGGTAATTTCGATCAAGCTCTTGAGGCTATGACAGAACTTGCTCTTGAGAAACACTTATACTTATTAAATTCAATTAATCCTTTCAGATTGGAAGGTCAAAAAACAATTGGATATGAAATTGTACATGATTTAGGTTGGCAATCTCCAGATAGAATAATTTTACCTGTAGGTAATGCTGGAAACATTTCCGCTATTTGGAAAGGTGTAAATGAATTCCATAATGCAGGGTTTATTGATGATTTACCAATGATGACTGGTATCCAAGCGGAAGGTGCAGCTCCTGTTGCAAACTCATTTAGAAAACATACTATGGATTTAAAACCTGTTGAAAATCCTGAAACTGTTGCAACAGCTATTCGTATAGGAAATCCCGTATCTTCACAGAAAGCGTTACATGCTATTTATGATTCCGACGGTTACTGTGAAACCGTATCTGATGATGAGATATTGGATGCTCAAAAATACCTAGCAAGAACTGAGGGTATTGGAGTAGAACCTGCATCTGCTGCATCTATTGCTGGTTTAAGAAAATTAGTAGATAATGGTGTTGTAGATAAAGGTGAACGTGTTGTATGTGTTGTAACTGGTCATGTATTAAAAGATCCGGATACTGCTATTAAAGCATGTGTAGAACCTACTCAGATTGATGCAGATGTTGATAAGTTAAGGGATATTATTGTAAATGGTAAGAAAGAATAGCTTCCCTATTCTTTTTATTTTTCTTATATTTTTTAAAGAATTTTTAAATAGTTTCTATTAGAGTTTATTAACTGTTTTTTTTATTTTTCGTTTAGAAGATAATTTTTAGATATTTTTTTATTTTTCTTATATTTTTTTAAAGAATTTTTAAATAGTTTCTATTAGAGTTTATTAACTGTTTTTTTTTATTCTTCTTAAAACAGTTTTTAGAGAATTATTTTTCTATATCTTTTTACTGTATATTTATTTAAGTTTTAAAATTTTTAATTTAAAATTTATGTTCTTGTTTTCCATATAAAAGTTGTATAAATTTGGTATATGTCTAATATTTTCTATTTATCTCTATTTTTCTTAAAATAATTTTAGTTAGGTATTTATATTTAATTAAATAGAATTATATGTAATATTTAAAAATAAGAATTATTTATTCAGTATTTTGATTTAAATAAAATTAATTGAACTTTTATTGAAAAATATAAAAGAATATTAGGAATTTAATTTTTTATAAATTTATTATTGCACTGAATTTTTAAAATTATCTTGGTATTGTAAACCATTTTCTAATTCATAACCCCTATATTATTTTAATTAAGAATAATAAATTTTAATGATATCTATTAAATTTTAAGATAATAATTACCAATATATTTATATATTAAAAAGAATAAACTATGTATTAACAAAAATTGAGGTGAAAATATGGAATTACCAATCGCTCCTATTGGAAGAATCTTAAAAAATGCTGGTGCTGACAGAGTCAGTGATGATGCTAAAATCGCTTTAGCTGAAGCTATTGAAGATTACGGTAATGAAATCGCAGCAAAAGCAGTTCAATTAGCTAAACATGCTGGTAGAAAAACTGTTAAAGTTGAAGATGTCAGATTAGCTGTAAAATCTTTCTAGATTCTCTTAGATGAATTAAGTAAAGAGTACCTTTACTTAATATTCTTTTTTAATTATATATTATTTTTTCAAAACTATTTTTTAAGTTAATTTATCCTATTTTCCAGAATTGATTTATTATAATAATTTTGAATGTATTCGGTTTTATAATAATTTTTATTATAGTTTTATAAACACCAATTGATTTTTACTTTTTTTAATAGAAAATACCAAACATTTATATGTTAGTATAACATATTTTATAATGTCTAGTTTTCTAGAATTTCATTAATTACTAAATTTTATAATAATAGTGCAAATGACTATACATTTATATAATAATATAAGTATTGAAAATATAATCCCACTGTTTTTTTATTTTAAAAGGGATTTTATTTAGTGATATATGATATATTTAGAATAATTATAGACTTTAATTAAATCCTGTAATCTTTATAAAAGATTTGGGATAATGCAAGTCATTATATTCAGATTCTGTTTATAATATTTGCTGATCGATGGCGAAAGCCAGATGAAATAGGAGGTAAATAATATGGCAAAACCAATTTATGTAAAATTTGATACACCTGAAGAAATAGCTGATAAAGCTGAAGAAGCTTTAGAAACCGCAAAAAATACTGGAAAAGTAGCAAAAGGAACTAATGAAGTAACTAAATTTATTGAAAGAGGTAACGCAGAATTAGTCGTTATTGCAGAAGATGTAGATCCTGCTGAAATTGTAGCACATATTCCTGTTCTTGCAGAAGAAAAAGAAATTCCTTATGTTTACTTAGCAACTAAAGATAAAGTCGGTGGAGCTGCAGGTTTATCTGTCGGTACTGCTTCAGCTTGTATTGTAGAAGCTGGAGAAGCTGAAGAATTAGTAAAAGAAGTTGTTGAAAAAGTAGCAGAACTTAAAAACTAATTGTAAGCTCTGTAGAAAGCATAGTCTTTCATCTTAGTTGACGGTGATTATATGGAAGAAGGAACTCCTGCTGAAGTTATAGAAGTTCTTAAAAGAACTGGTATGACTGGAGAAGTAATGCAAGTAAAATGCAGAATCCTCGATGGTAGGGATAAAGGAAGAATTTTAACAAGAAACATCATGGGCCCTGTAAGAGAAGGTGATGTTTTAATGTTACTAGATACTATTAGAGAAGCTAAAGAAATTAGAACTCCATAGTATTATAAGAAGGTGTTTACATGAGAACTTGTTCATTCTGTGGTAAAGAAATAGTAGATGGTACAGGAAAAATGTATGTTAAAAAAGATGGATCTGTCTATTTCTTTTGTAGTAGTAAATGTGAAAAAAATATGATTAAACTTGGTAGAGTACCAAGAAAAGTTAAATGGGTTAAACAATGATTCAAAAAACTTATGTTATGTTAAAACCTGACGCAGTTGGCCGTCGTTTAATGGGTAAAATTTTATCTCGTTTTGAAGAAAAAGGTTTAAAAATCGTTGCTTTAAAATTAAGAATGATTTCCGAAGATTTAGCAAAAGAACATTATGGTGAACACAAGGATAAACCTTTCTTTGAAGGATTAATTGAATATATCACTTCAGGACCTGTACTTACTATGGTTATTGAAGGAGATGAAGCTATTAGTGTAATCAGAAAAATGGTTGGAGCAACCAATCCTCAAGAAGCTGATGTAGGAACTATTAGAGGAGATTTTGGTATGGATACTGGAAGAAACATAATCCATGCATCTGATGCACCTGAATCCGCTGAAAGAGAAATTAACCTTTTCTTCAATGAAGATGAAATTATTGATTATTCAATGTCTGACAACAGTTGGATTTATGAATAAATTTTCAATTCTTTTTAATTAAAGAATTTATAAGCAAATCTAAAAGAAATTTAAAATTAAATTTTTTTAAATATTTAAAAATTAAATATGTGGAGATAATATGAATATACGATCACCTATTGTTTCTGTATTAGGTCATGTAGATCATGGTAAAACAACATTACTTGATTATATTAGAGGTAGTACTATAGCTAGTAGAGAAGCCGGTGGTATTACTCAACATATAGGAGCTACTGAAATACCTATTGAAACTATTTCAGATATTTGTGGTCCACTTATTGATAAATTATCTATAGCAGATACTATTCCTGGACTTTTCTTTATTGATACTCCTGGACATGCAGCTTTCACATCTTTAAGAAAAAGAGGTGGAGCTTTAGCAGATTTAGCTATTTTAATTGTTGATATAAATGAGGGTTTTAAACCTCAAACATTAGAGGCTTTAAATATTTTAAAAATGTATAAAACTCCATTTATAGTTGCTGCAAATAAAGTCGATAAATTATTTGGCTGGGACTCAATTGAAAATGCTTCATTTACTGAGAGTTTTAAAAGTCAAGCTCCTAGTGTTCAACAAGACCTTGAAATGAAAGTTTATGAAGTTGTTGGTAGATTACATGAAGCTGGATTTCAATCAGAAAGGTTTGATCGTGTAAGTGATTTTGCATCTCAAATTGCAATTGTACCGATTAGTGCAAAAACTGGTGAAGGAGTAATTGAATTAATTACAATGTTACTTGGTCTTGCACAAAAATATTTAACATCTCAACTTGCTATCCATAAAGACGCTCCTGCAAAGGGTACTGTTCTTGAAGTTAAGGAGGAAGTTGGTCTAGGTACAACTATTGATGCTATTATTTATGATGGTGTTTTGAAAACAAATGACGAAATAGCATTAATGGTTCCAGGTGATGTAATAACAACAAAGATCAGGTCAATTTTAAAACCACGTCCTTTAAATGAAATAAGGGATTCAAAGAATAAATTCGAAAAAATTGATCAAGTAACTGCAGCAGCAGGTGTTAAGATTGCTGCTCCTCATTTGGATAATGTTATTTCTGGTTCACCTCTTCAAGTATTAAACGATAAAGAAGATGTTAAGGAGCAAATCCTTAAAGAAATTGATGATGTTACAATAGATACTGAAGACCGTGGAGTATTAGTTAAAGCAGATACTTTAGGTTCTCTTGAAGCTATTGTAAGTCTTTTGACTGATTTAAAAGTTCCAATCAGATCAGCTGATATTGGAGATGTATCTAAAAGAGATGTAATAAATGGTCAAATAGCATCTGAAGAAAATGACGAGGATGGAGTTATTTTTGCATTCAATGTAAGTGTACATCCTCAAGTCCGTGAAGATCTGGAAGAATCTGATGTTAAGTTATTTGAAGGTGAAGTAATCTATCAATTAACTGAGGATTATAGTATTTGGATTAAAGAGAAAAAAGAGGCTGAACGTAAGGCTTATCTTGATGCTATTATTAAACCAGGTAAAATATTCTCAATACCTAAATTGATTTTTAGACAAAGTAAACCTGCAATTTGCGGTATTGAGGTTTTAAGTGGTACAATAAAACCAGGTTATCCATTGATTAATGCTAATGGACATCCTGTAGGTAAAATTGCAAGTATGGAAGATAATGGTGAATCTTTACAATTTATTTCACGTGGCCAAAAGGTTGCAATGGCAATAGACAATGCAATTGCAGGTAAGGATTTTGAGGAAGGAGATGAACTGTATATTGATATTCCTGAAAATCATTATAAAGTCTTAAACCGTGAATTTAAAGATAAATTGTCAGAGGATGAATTGCAAACTTTGGATGAGTTTGTAGAAATCAAAAGGCGTAATGACCCTGATTGGGGTAAATTAGGTTTGTTTGAATAATCCTTATTATTTAATTGATTTTAGATTTGATTAAAACATAACTAATAATCGTATTATATAGGAATTTTATAAAAAAACTAAAAGGAGGAATAGCTGTGGTATTTAAAGTAGTTGTTTCTGATAAAGATCAAACTTACCAAATTGAAACTGAAGAAACTATTTTCAATGGTAAAAAAATCGGTGACGATGTTGACGGTAGTGCTATTGGTTTAGATGGTTATAATTTAAAAATCACTGGTGGATCTGATAAGAACGGATTTGCTATGAGAAAAGATATTTCAGGACCTAGAAGAATCAAAACTTTAGTATCTGGTGGAGTAGGTTACAAACCTGAAAGAGCTGGAGAAAAAAGAAGAAAAACAATGAGAGGAAACACTATATCTGATGATATTGTTCAAATCAACACCATTGTTTTAAGTCGTGGTTCAAAATCTTTAAGTGATATCTTAGGATCTGATGAAGAAGATGAAGAATAGTTATACTATTCTTAATTTAAATTTTTTATGAATTTTATAATTTTTAAGTAAGGTGTAATCTGTGAAAGTACAGGCTGATGTAAATATAGGTTTAGTTGGACATGTAGATCATGGTAAAACTACACTCACAAAAGCTTTATCTGGAGTATGGACTGATACACACAGTGAAGAAACTAAAAGAGGTATCTCTATCCGTTTAGGTTATGCAGATATTGAATTTAGAAAATGTCCTGTTTGTGATGAACCTCAGTGTTATACTACAAAAGAAGTATGTGAACATTGTGGTAATAAAACTGATGTAATTAAGAAGATTTCATTTGTAGATGCTCCGGGACACGAGACTTTAATGGCTACAATGTTATCTGGTGCTGCAATAATGGATGGTGCAGTTTTAGTAATTGCTGCAAATGAACATTGTCCACAGCCACAAACTAAAGAGCATTTAATGGCTCTTGATGTAATTGGTGTAAAGGATGTTATTGTAGTTCAAAACAAAATAGATATTGTTTCTAAAGAAAGAGCTATTGAAAGTTATAAGGAAATTAAGGAGTTTGTAAAAGGTACCTGTGCCGAAGATGCCCCTATAATACCTGTATCTGCTCAACAAGGTGCAAATATTGATATTTTAATTGAAGCTATTGATAAAAATATTAAAACACCTAGAAGAAGTGTTAGAAAATCTCCATTAATGTATGTAGCTCGTTCATTTGATATTAATAAACCTGGTTCTTCACCTGATAAAATTAAAGGTGGAGTTATTGGTGGTACATTAGTACAAGGAACTCTCCATTTGGGAGATACAATTGAGGTAAGACCTGGTGTTGACGCTAGTTCTGATAAAGATAAAAATTCAAATTGGATTCCACTTAAATCAGAGATTATTGGTTTAGAGGCAGGAGGTCAACAAGTTGAAAAAGTTACCCCTGGTGGATTAGTAGGTGTCGCTACTAAACTTGATCCATCTCTTACTAAAGCCGATTCTTTAAGTGGTTCTGTTGCAGGTAAAGAAGATAAATTGCCTCCAGTTTTATTCAATTTTGAAATGGATGTAAACCTTTTAGAACGTGTTGTTGGTACTAAAGAAGAGAGAGAAGTTTCACCAATTAAACTTAAAGAACTTTTAATGATTAACTGTGGTACAACTACTACCATTGGTGTAGTAACTTCACTTAAAGGCGGATTAGTTGGTGTTAAATTGAAATTACCTATTTGTGCTGATAAAGATACAAGAGTAGCTTTAAGCCGTAGAGTCGGTGCTCGTTGGAGATTAATAGGTTTTGGTATTATAAAATAGATTATTTTATTAAATTTTTTAACAATATTTATTAAGAACTAATCGGTTTAATAAGTAATTTTTTCTTTTAATAGATTTTCTAGAAGGCATTAAATGGTAAATGAGGTTGTAATTGATACAAATTTTTTCATGGCTCCATTTCAATTTAATATTGATGTAATTGAAGAGCTTAAAAAAGTTTTACCGTCTTATACATTAACCACTCCTAAATTTGTAGTAAGTGAGTTGGAAGGATTGAAGAACAATAAAAATAAAACTATTAGAACCGAAGCGTCTTTAGCTTTAAAAATAGCTCAATCTGATGATGTTGAAATAATGGATGTTTCAACAAAAAAAGGAGAAACAGTTGATGATGCACTTCTTAGAATCTCTGATTCCAGAATTCTTGCAACAAATGATGTTGAATTGAAGAATCGTGCAAAAGATAGATCTATTAAGGTTGCATATATCCGTCAAAAGAGATATATTCAAGTGGAATAGGTGACTATTAATTGTTTTAATAAGTATTTTTAATAAATTCAATTAAATTTATATTATTAATTGTTTCTAAAATTAATAAATTGAATTCTTAATATTTTAAATATCGTTAAAAATAAATATGATATTAAATTATATATTTTATTAGAATTTTTTATTAACTTATAAATTATTTAATTTTTGATAAAAATATGAGGGATTATTTTGTATTATACGACTAAAATTGAGGATACAGTAAGGATAGCTCCTTATAAATTTAAATATCCTTTAAAAGATGTAGCAATTGATACTCTTAATGAAGCTTATATTGGTCAACTTGATAAAAAATTAGGTTTACTTGTATGTGTTTATGAAATTGATGAAATTAGTGAAGGTCAATTAGTTATAGGTGACGGAGCTACTTATCATCATGTGACATTCTCCGCTATATTTTATAAACCTGAACAACAGGAAATTGTACTTGGTCAAGTTATAGAAATAGCTGAATTTGGAGCATTTGTTAGGATTGGACCTATGGATGGTTTAGTCCATGTTTCACAAGTAACCGATGATTATATTAACTATGATCCTAAGAATGTTGCACTTGTTGCAAGCGAATCCAGTAAAGTCCTTGGAGAGGATGATTTAGTTAGGGCTAGAATTGTTGCTTTAAGTCTCAAGTCTAAATCTGCAAGGGATAATAGAATTGGTCTTACAATGAGACAACCCGGTTTAGGTAAATTAGAATGGATAGAAGAGGATAAAAGGAAGAATAAAAAATGACTGAAAAAGCATGTCCAAAATGTAAAAGGATAACTCATAATGATATTTGTCCGGTATGTCCCGGTAAGGTAGCTACTTCAGACAATTGGAGTGGTCTTTTAATAGTTCTTAATCCAGATAATTCTAAAGTTGCTGAAGAATTAAATATTACATTACCTGGCGAGTATGCATTAAGGGTTAAATAGACTTTAAAATTTATTTTTTGTTTTTTTATTATTCTAAAACTAACTTTATGATTAAGAAATTACTCATATAAAATTTAAAATATAAATAATTTATAAATAATATTTATTAGGTAAGGGTTAAATTGTTACAAATTACTACTAAATTAATTCAGGAATTAAAAGATCCTTTAGGGGAATTATATCCTAATTTTGAGGATGCATTGGAGGATATCAAAGCTTCTAAATTCTTAATTTCTGCTGGAGATTGTACTTTAAATAACCTTATTTCTCATAATATTTATCCCGATGTAGGGATAATTGATAATCGTATTCAAAGAAAGGATCACGATTCTATAATAAATTATACTGATAATATTTTAACAGCAGTAAATCCTGCTGGAACTATAACCGATGATCTATGGGAAACCATAGAGTTTGCTATAAAACAATCAATTGAAAATAATACCAGATATATTATTGATGTTGATGGGGAAGAAGATCTTGCAGTTCTTCCTATAATTGCATTAGCTCCAGAATATACTACTGTATTATATGGACAGCCTAATGAAGGTTTAGTTTTATTAAATGCTGGTGATTTAAAAGAGAAAGGTGAGAAATTTATCAGTGATTTTAATGAGATATAATCTCTTAAATCCATTTGCTCTAATGATAAATTAGCTAACCTTAAAATTAACTGTGAGGGTTAACTATGGAAATAGAAATTATTGAAGAAAAAGAAAATAAAATTTTTAACAGAAAAGAAATTAAATTTTATATTAATTATGAGGGAGAACCTACTCCTAAAATAATTGATGTTAAAAATAGATTAGTTGCTCAACTTGATTCACAAAAAGATTTAGTTGTTGTAGACACTATTGATCCATATTATGGTGAACCTAGAGCTTTAGGTTATGCAAAAGTATATGCTACAAAAGAAGATGTAGACTATATTGAAACCGAAAGTGTTTTACTTAAAAATACTGAACCTGCTGAAGAACCTGAAGAAGAGGAAGAAGAATAAGTGGAGGCTTTTTGATGAAAGTATCTAGTTTATATGAAGTAAAAGATGATAAATTAGAAAGAAAAAATCCAGTATGTCCTCGTTGTGGTGGAGGAGTCTTTATGGCTGACCACGGTGACAGATACGCATGTGGTAAATGCGGATATACTGAAATGAAAAACAAAGATTAAGTATTTTACTTAACCTTTTTTCTATTTTATTTACTTTTAGAGTTTTATTGTTTAATGCCTTTTAACTTCTTTTTTAGTTTTATTTTAAATTTATTTAGTTTTTAGTATTATTTTAATGTTTTATAAAATCCGTTCTCTTTTTTTATATTTATTCTTTAGTTATGTCTTTTTTTACTGATTAGTTTTTTTTTAAGGTTTATTGTTTATAATCTATTTTGATTTTCGATGGTACTTTCCTAATCTTATAATAATTTAGTTTTGTTTTAGAATTTGTTTAGATAGTTTAATAAATAGCTTAAATTCTTCTAGTAATTTTAAGTTTCAAATTCCTTCTATTTCTTTTAATGTTAATTAAAACTTTCTAGAATTATTGGTATAATCGAATTAATTAATTAATTATTTATATTTATTTTACAAATATTATATTATTATAATTAAGATTATTTTTTATCATTAAAATTATTAGGTGAGGCTTTTGATTTTACGTAGTGGAAGATTAGATAAAGAGATGACTGATGAGGCAGCTGAATTTACTTCATCACTTGAAGCTGATAAGGAAATTTTTTATGCAGATATTAAATGTAATTATGCACATACTTTAATGTTAAAAGAAGAGAAGATTATTGATGAGGATATTGCAGATAATATTCTTCATGCTCTTTTAAAACTTAAAGAGGAAGGTTATTCTGTATTAAACTTCGATCCGTCTGTTGAAGATATACATATGGCAATTGAAAATTATGTAACAGATATTGTTGGTCCAAATGCAGGATTTATGCATACGGCAAAATCAAGAAATGATCAGGTTGCAACTGATATAAGACTTGTAACCCGTGAAAAAATAAAGGATATTCAAAATGATATTCTTGATTTCATGGATGAGTTAGTTGATATGGCTTCAAACTATAAGGAATCTGTATTTATCGGTTTCACTCATCTTCAGCATGCACAGCCTATAACTATTGCTCATCATTTAATGGCTCATGTACAGGCTTTGAAGAGGGATTATGAAAGGTTATCAGATACTTATAAACGTGTAAATCTTAATCCTTTAGGTTCCGCGGCAATGACTACCACTAGTTTTCCGATAAATAGGGAACTTACAACAAAGTTGTTAGGTTTTGATGGATATCTTGAAAATTCCATGGACGGTGTTGCATCAAGGGACTTTGCAATAGAGGCAATATTTGACTTATCATCATTATGCACTAATCTTTCAAAGATATGTGAGGAATTAATACTTTGGAGTACCTATGAATTTGGAGTAATTCAAATGGATGATGCATACTGTTCCACATCATCAATCATGCCTCAGAAGAAGAATCCCGATGTTGCAGAGGTTGCAAGAAGTAAGGCCACACGTGTTAACGGAGAACTTGTAACGGTTTTAACAATGCTTAAGGCATTACCATATACCTATAATAGGGATCTCCAGGAAATCACACCTCATTTATGGTATAGTTTTGAACAATCTAAAGCTGTTTTAAGTATTGTATCTAAAATGCTTTTATCCGTTAAATTCAATGAGGATAGATGTTTGGAACTTGCAGGTAAGAACTTTGCAACTGCTACTGATTTGGCTGATATCATGGTAAGGGAGCGAAAAATACCATTTAGAACAGCTCATAAAATAGTTGGAAGGGTGGTAAACGAGGCAACTGCTCAAAAAATGGAGGCAACAGATGTTACAAGTGGATTTGTTGATGATATTGCAGAGGAGCTTGGTTTTGATAAATTAAATCTTCCTGAGAATCTTGTAAAGAATGCATTAAATCCCCTTGAAAATGTTAAAATGAGACAAGTTCCAGGTGGTCCTGCTCCTGAAATGGTTACCCTTGCAATGGACAACATTAAAAAGTTTATAAAAGAAGAAAGATCTAATTAATCTAATAGATTTTTTTATTTTTTTAATTTAATTGTTTTATTGAAATTTACATTCCTGTAATGTCAGGGTAACTTTGATTTTTAAAATAGCATCTAAAATATCGTTCTATGGTTTATATTCCAAGATCTTCTAATTTTTTATCGATTTCTTCATCAGTTAAATCATCCTCTTCATTGTCTTCCTCATCTTTCTCGTGATTTAACATTTTAAGACGATTGAGTTCCGCCTCTTTCATGATTTCCTCTTTATTTTCTCTCCAATTATTTACTATTTCCCTTTCTAAATCGTCATCCGCCTCAATGACCGGTCCCGTATAGTCACAGTTATAGCAAATCCATCTTGACCAGACCTGCGGAATAATCCATTTTACTTTACGTGAACCACATCTGGGGCATATTTTCTTTTTCATAAAAATCGAAACTGTTTTTTATTAAGCCTTATAGGGGAATCGAACCCCTATTATTCGTTTACGAGACGAAGGTTTTACCATTAAAACTAATAAGGCACACTTAGTATAACTTTTATTGGATTTAATATTTAATAATATGTGATTAAAATTAAAAAAATGGATTGGGTATTTATTTTATTTGATCTTATAAAAACTCCATATAAGGTTTAATGCCTCTCCGACTTCAAGGGCACCTGAGCGTGTTTCCCTAAGTATTCTTTGAATGGAATACTTTCTCATGTGGGGGTATTTTCTGTGAACCTCATATAGAAGTGGACAGCCAAATCCTTTAATTTCTTTAAAGTTATAGTCCTTCATTAATTTCTTGCCCTCTATTTTACCACAGGATAATGATGCAGGTAAGTTTAATCGTTTAATATTATGATTATTATATAGGTTATCTGTGATACATTGGCTACCGGTAGATAACATGTCACCAAATATTACTATTGGAATATTGTTTTCTATGGCATAATCGAATATTGTAGACTCGATTTGTTTGGAACATCTTCCACAGGGGTGGATTCTTCCGGAGAGACATTCCTTAATCAATTCGGAGTAATCAATATCAATATATCTATGTTGGATACCTGTTTGATTGCAGATATTGTCAATGTTGTTTCTAAATTGTTTTGGAAGTACAATAGTGCCTGGATTAACACTAATTGCAATAGGGTTGAATCCTAAATATTGTGCTAAAACTAGTGAGAAACTACTATCCACACCACCTGATAATGCAACAACGGCTTTATGGGTAGTATTGTCAACATTATCTAGATTATCCCTAAAATTTTCATTGAGATATTTTTCAAGGTTAAAATAACTTAAGTTTTCTAGTTTATACTGAATCGTTTTTTTAAGATTTTCAATTGGAATATATAAATCATCTTCCTTGTTTAGGGTATTTTGAAATCTCCTAACTTTATCGAGTGATAGTTTTAATCTATATTCTTTTTGCATAAAATCTGTATAACTTTCTACATGGATACTGTTAATATCTAAATCTTCTTTTAGTCTTCCTACAATCCATCCCCCCTTGCCGATTATTGCAGATTTATCAGGCCTATCCATTCCAATAATCCATAATTCATTAAGGCCCTCATCATAATGGATCTCCTTAATATTTATATCTGCCTCTTTATGGTCGATTTCTTTAAATATTCTGTTAATATTTTCAAGAATAATGTCCTCTGTTATTTTCATTTTACACCATTTTATCTAATTTTTTATAAGTGTTTTTATTAAATTTACTATATTTAGTTTTGATTCAATTAATTAATAAATCTTGTTTTATAACTTTTCCTATTGTTCTGTTTAAATATAAATTATTTTTAAAAACTTAATTTAATTCTTTTATAAGATAAACAAGTAATTGATTTTTATATTTATTGGTAAATAATCTTATTCTGTCTTTTTATTCTATTTTAAAAACTATTTAATTAGTTATTATAAAAATTATAAGTTATAAGTTTTTTAAAAAAACTAAACTTTATATATAGGTGAATTATATAATATTATTTAATAGAAATATATTATTTTTTTAAAATATATAGGATACTGATGAATGTAATAATTTTAATAAATATTGGTCGATAAAAATGGCAAAATTCTTAGGGATATTAGGAGATAATGAGGAAGAACCTACAGATCGTTATAATCCTAGATTCATTGAGGATAACATTAAGATAGGAGTCAACTATAAAAGATTTTCAAAATCACCTGTAATAGGTAGAAATCCTTTTATAAGATCAAATTCTGTTATCTATAATGATGTAGTTATTGGTGATGATTTTAGAACAGGTCACAATGTTTTAATCAGAGAAAATACTACAATTGGTGATGATGTTCTTGTTGGAACAAATACAGTTATTGAAGGAAACTGTGTTTTGGGAAATAATATAAGTATACAGTCTAATGTATATATTCCATCAAATAGTATAATAGAAGATAATGTGTTTATTGGTCCATGTACTTGTTTTACTAATGATAGATATCCAGTTAGAGTGGATTATGAATTGAAAGGACCTCAAATAAGAAGAGGGGCTTCTATAGGAGGAAACTCAACATTCTTATCTAATCTAGAGATAGGGGAAGGAGCTATAGTTGCTGCAGGAGCGGTTGTAACCAGAAGTGTTCCTCCATATTATTTAGCTATAGGTACACCTGCTAAAATCAAACCATTACCAGCCTCACTTAGGGTTCCAAATATGATTTAGTTTAAAAACTTTTTTTTAATTAGTTTTTCACCTTTTTTTATTTTATTTATTTGGATTTATAGTTTAAGATTTTTTTAATTAGTTTTTCACTTTTTTTTATTTTATTTAATTAGTTTTAATTTAGCCATGTTTTTTAGATTTGAATCCAATTTTTTTGTCTATTTTACTTTCTTATATTATTTCAATTTGATTGAATTTATTTTATAACCTTTATATTTTGGATATTTTTTTAATTTTGTTTATATTGGTTTATTTTTATTTTTTTCAAATTATCATTCTTTAAATCCATATTTACTAAACATTTAAATAATATAAAAATGATAATTTAATTTTAATATTATACTTATTCTTAATTAATTTTTAATTACTATAATTTTATTAAGGAGAATCATTATGATTGTTAAAGATTGGTGTGTTTACTGTGGTGAATGTGCAGGTGTATGTCCTAGAAATTTAATCACAGTCAGAGAGACAAATTTGGAATTTAAAACTGATGAATGTAAGGAATGTAGTACATGTGTTGATGCATGTCCAATTAATGCTTTAGAACAAGAATAGGTGATAAAATGATTGAAACTGATGTATTAGTAGTTGGAGCAGGTCCTGCTGGTTCTACAGCAGCTAAACATGCAGCATTAGGTGGGGCTAAAGTAATTTTAATGGATAAAAAATCTGAAATTGGAGCACCAAAAAGATGTGCTGAAGGGGTTTCAAAAAAAGGTCTTAAAAAGTTAGGTGTTGAACCTAATCCTAGATTTGTTGCTAAAGAATTAGATGGTGTAAGACTCGTATCACCGGATGATACTAGTGTATGGATGACTTCTGAAGAGATTGAACTTCCTGAAGCAGGTTATATATTAGAAAGAAAGGTCTTTGATAAATTTATAGCTATGGATGCTGCAAGGGCTGGAGCAGAAATTAAAATCAAAACATTAGCAAAAGGAGTTACTAAAACCGATGATGGTTATATTGTAAGTTGTGAACAATATGGTAAGGATATTGATATTAAAGCTAAAATTATCATTGCAGCAGATGGACCAGAATCTCATATAGGAAGATGGGCAGGATTAAAAACTGCTCAAAAAGCAGTAAACATGGAATCTGGAGTTCAATATGAAATGTGTAATCTTCACTTTGAAAGACCTGGAGTAATTGAATTTTATTTCGGATCCTGTGCCCCTGGAGGATATGTCTGGGTTTTCCCTAAAGGTGATGATATAGCAAATGTAGGTCTTGCAATACTTGCACCTCATGCAGATAAAGTTAATCCAGGTAAAACTGCAAAGGAATATTTGGATGATTGGATAGCAACCAGCCCAATTACAAAAGACGCTCAAGCTGTTGAATTAAATGTAGGTGGAGATCCTGTTGGTGGAATGCCTAAAAAAATCTATGCTGATAATATAATGGTTTGTGGAGATGCAGCTGGTCAAGTAAATCCTTTAACTGGTGGAGGAATTATTAGTGGTATGACCGGTGGTATGTATGCTGGTCAAGTAGCTGCTGAAGCTATTAAAGAAGGGGATTGTTCTGCTAAATTCCTTAAAAAATATGATAAATTAGTTAGGGATGATATTGGAGATGAAATCAAGAAATATGCTGTTGTTCAAGATTATATGCTTGGTTTAAAAGATGAGGATCTTGATAAGATAGCACATGAATTTGTGGATGTTGATTTCTCAAAAGTTTCTACAACCCAACTTGTAAAAGCTTTAATCAAGGTATCACCTTCAGCTGCTTTAAAATTAGGTAAATACTTCTTATAGGTTTTTTACCTTTTTTATTTTTTTATTATTGTTTAATTATTTTTTTATTTTATTCTGTTATTGTACATTTTTTAATGTTTATATTCTATTTTTAGCTATTTTTTCTTTTTTTAGCTATTTTAATTAATATCAATTCTTTTTACTTAAATTATCAAATAAGAAAATATTTCCTTTTTTTTAAAGTTCATAAATTTTGATTTATATTAAAATCTAGTTTTCTTTTTAAATTAATTTATTTTAAGTTTTCAAACTTTAAACAATTAATTTAATAAATATTAAATTATAAACTAGTTTAATAATAGAAATTCAACTTTTATAGTTTAATAATTTAATGTGATATAATGATTTTAATAACTGGTGGAGCTGGATATATTGGCTCTCATGTAAATAAAGCTTTAAATAAAGCAGGATATGAAACTGTAGTTTTAGATAATTTAATAAAAGGATTTGAAGATTTTGTTAAATGGGGAGTTTTTGTTGAGGGAGATTATGGTGACGAGGAACTCTTAAATAAAATCTTCAAGGAATATGACATAGAGGCTGTTATGCATTTTGGTGCATATATCTCAGTTGCAGAATCTGTGGAATGTCCTAAGGCATATCTTGAAAATAATTATGAGAAAACCTTAACTTTAATTAAGGCTATGAAGAATAATGGTGTTAAGAATCTTATATTCTCATCTACCGCTGCTGTCTATGGTTCACCTGTAGAAATACCAATCAAGGAAACTCATCAATTAAAACCTATTAACCCATATGGAAAATCTAAATTGCTTGTTGAGGAATATTTAAAATCCCAGGATGATATTAATTATGTAATATTCAGATATTTTAATGCCTCAGGAGATGATCCCGACTGTGAAATTGGAGAGTTACATGAACCAGAAACTCATTTAATACCTCTTATTCTTGATGCGGCATTAGGTAGACGTGATAGCATCTCCGTCTTTGGTGATGATTATGACACTGAGGATGGTAGCTGTGTACGTGATTATATACATGTAAACGATATTGCAAATGCACATATTGAAGGCCTCAGATACCTTGAAAATGGTGGAGAGAATAATGTATTTAATATAGGCAATGGCAGAGGTTTTTCTGTTAAAGAGGTAATTTCCGTTGTTAAGAAAGTCACAGGTAAAGATTTCCCAGTTAATATTGAAGGTCGTCGTCCAGGAGATCCGGGAACACTTGTTGCCGATTCAAATAAGATTCATGAGGTTCTAGGTTGGACTCCAGAATATGATACCCTTGAATCCATTATTGAAACAGCTTGGATGTGGCATCAAAAACTTAATGAGAACTAATATTTTTCAATGATTTATAGATTATATGGAAGGTATTTGTATGGAAGAATATGATAAAAATAATGATTATGAAGATGAACATCTACATGATTCTAGTTATTATAATATTGATAAACATAATAATCTAAAAAACAAAAAGAATAAACAAAATACTGAAAATGAAATTTATAAATCTAATTTAAATAATCATGAAATTGAAAATAATGACAAGTTCAATATTAATGATTTTACAGATGACTTGATAAGTGACGGGGATTCCAATACTGATAAACCTCCTATTGGAAGTGATGATTTTAAAAACAGTAGGATAAATGATGAGAATCGGGATTTTATTGATGATTTTTTTAATGAGTCTGATGATTTAAACTCATCAAATCAGTTTATTGATGATTTATCTAATGGTTCAAATGAGAATCGGGATTTTATTGATGATTTATCAAGTGAGTCTAATGATCAATCCTCAACGGATCAGATTATTGGCGATTTATTGGAAAACAATAATGTAGATACAAAATCAACAGCTAAGGATATTGATTTAAGAATCATTGTAGACAATACTTATAATGCCGATTTGCTGAATAAGGCTTGTGAAAATATTGATTTAAATCAATACAATATCTCAATATCTGCAATTATACAAACCTTTAATTTAGATATTGCAAAAAGCACTACCCTAGGTTCAGATATAATATTTATTGCAAATGAAGGTGGAGAGGAAGGTAAATTATTGTATAATAATTTATATGACCACATAAAAACAGAAAACAACTATATAGAATTTTTGCAGATTCCTGTAAATGATGATAAAGAGCTGATTATTGAAGAGTTGGAGGTAAGTATCCGTAATTTAATTATTAATGTGGGTTTAAGTTCCATATTTAACATTACTAATTTTAACCATCTAAAATCTGAGATTAATACCCTTGAAAATAGATATTCTGTTTTAGAAAATGAGAAGGAAAAGACAGATCAACTAAACCATGAGCTTAAGGATAGAATATCCATATTAGATTCCAAAAACCATGATTTAAATTTAGAAATTACAGATCTTCAGAAAACAAATGACACTTTAAAATCTGAATTTGCAGATTTTAAAACAAGATATTCAAATATTCATACTAAAAAGATTCTGGAAATATTTTCAATATATCAGCTATGGCATGACACATTCAATGAAGATTTGGAGGATGAGGATAAGATTATAATAGCCACAAATAAATTCAAACCGGAGGATATTATAATCGGTCAGGGTTTAATAGGAGCTAATTCAATTGATGAGGCAATTGACTGGTTAAAAGTAGTTAGAACAGCACTTATCTTTGTGGAATACAATAGGGATGAACTTGAATCTGAAATTTATAACTCTAAAAGAAAGGATTCAGATGATGATAATCCTGATGTTGGAGAAACATTTTCCAATTTCATGTTTTAGTTTATAAATTTCTTTTTAAACATTATATTTTTTTTACATTAACTGTTTAAATTAAAATCATTCTACTTGTTTTTTAAATAATCCTTTTCGATTATTATTAGGTAAATCAATTTTATTTTATTTTATTTAATCTTTTTAAAACGATTTTTTTTATAAAAATCATAACTTATATATTGTTAAAATAATAAAAATATTTTTAATATTTATAATGATATACTAATGTTATATAATGAGGAATACAATGAGAGATAAGTGTGGTGTTGTAGGGATTTACTCTAAAGATCAAAGTAAAGATGTATCTGCTCCAATTTATTATGCTTTATATTCTTTACAGCATAGGGGTCAAGAATCTGCAGGTATTGCAACTCATAATAATATTAAGGGCTTAAATTATTATTGTGGTATGGGTCTTGTTGCAGATGTTTTTAAAACATATGAACTTCAAAAATTAAGTGGATATGTTGGTATTGGTCATGTAAGATATTCAACTACTGGTCAATCTAAACTTGAAAATTCACAACCTTTTGTAACTGATTTTGAAGATGGTTACATTGCTATGGCTCATAATGGTGATATTGTTAATTCTAAAATCTTAAGAGACCATCTTGTTGATTTAGGTTATGAATTTAACTCTGATACTGACAGTGAAGTATTGTGTTATCTAATTAAAGAACAATATCGTAAATTAGGTAATATTATTGATGCCTTAGAAGAGATTTCTAAAATGGTTATAGGTTCATATTCACTTGTCATAATGATTAACGATGAACTTTACATCGTTCGTGACCCTAAGGGTATGAAACCTTTGGCTATTGCTAAAAAAGATGATATGTTTATTGCAGCGTCTGAAACCGTTGCATTTGATGTATTAAGTGCTGATTTTATAAGGGATTTAGAACCTGGAGAGGTTATTTCCGTTGTTGACGGTGAGGTTTCCAGTCATATCTTGGAGATTACCTCTGAAACTCAAAATGCAAGATGCATGTTCGAATATGTATACTTTGCAAGACCTGATAGTGTTATAGACGGCAGATCTGTTTTTGATGTTAGGTTGGATATTGGTAAAAAATTATATGAGGAATTTCCATTTGATGCAGATTTAATTGTTCCCGTTCCAGATTCTGCAATACCATTTGCTTTAGGTTATTCCCGTGCCTCAGGTATTCCTTATGGTGAGGGATTAATAAAGAACAGGTATGTTGGAAGAACATTTATTATGCCTTCCCAGGAGGAAAGGGAACTTGCGGTTAAATTAAAATTAAATCCATTAAAATTAGGTCTTGAAGGTAAGGACATTGTTTTAATTGATGACAGTATTGTAAGAGGTACTACCTCAGCCTCATTAATTCATATTTTAAAAGAGGCTGGAGCCAATAAGATTTATCTTCTTGTAGGTTGTCCTCCAGTGGTCGCTCCTTGTTTCTATGGTGTGGCTATGGCATCTAAAGAAGAGTTAATAGCAGCTAATTACAGTATTGAAGAGATTAGATTACAATTAGATGCTGATGCATTAGGTTATATCAGTATTCCATCCTTGATTGATGCCATTGGTTTTGGTAAAGATGAATTATGTTTAGGTTGTATTACCGAGGATTATCCAACCTACTTACCTGATGATTTAGAAGTAGAATCATATTATACATTCTATTAAATTAACTATTTTTTTTATTATTTTTCATAAAACTTTAATGATGATATTATGGTAGAGTTATTATCCCCTGCAGGGGATTTTACATCACTTAGTGCGGTATTAAAAAATGGTGCGGATGCTGTTTACATTGGTCTTGATGGAGTTAATATGAGGATCAATGCATCTAATTTTAAACTGGACCAGATTAAAAAAGCGTCACAAATGGCAAAGGAATACAATGCTAAACTATATGTTTGCACCAACACTATAATGAGAGATAAAGATGTTGAACGTTTAAATAAACAATTGCCGGTCCTTGCAGATAGTGGTGTTGATGGTCTTATAATATCTGACATTGGTCTAATAGAATCTACATGTGACTATGGTATGGAGGCCCATATCAGTGTTCAGGAGAACATTACGAATCTTAATACCTTAAAGACTTTAAAAAAGTTAGGTGCTAAAAGAGCTATTTTATCAAGGGAATTATCTCTAAGGGATATTAGAAATATCACCAAAAAATCACCTATTGAAACCGAGGTTTTCATTCATGGCGCTATGTGCATGGCGGTTTCCGGAAGATGTTTTTTAAGTTATGGTCTTTATGGAAGAAGTGCAAACTGTGGTGACTGTCTTCAGCCCTGCAGAAAAAATTGGAAACTAAGTTTTGACTTTGATAATAATGATAAGGTTATAAATAGCAGTGATTTAAAAATGGATGAGGAATCATTTCTAATAGGTGAGGCATATGACAATACCTATAGAACAACCTTCTTCTCACCTAAGGATATGGCAATGATTGAACATATTCCGGAATTAATGGAATCCGGAGTAGATGCATTTAAAATCGAGGGTAGAGCACGTTCTGCAGATTATGCCGCAACAGCTACTAATGTTTATAGACAAGCTATTGACCTATATAATAAGGATAAAGAGAATTACAAATACAATCCTAAATGGATGGAACAGCTTCAGGAGGTCTTCAACAGAGGCTTTGACACTGGTTTCTATTTTAACACCCCATATGAAATAAGCGAAAATAATAAATCCGAGTATGTTAAGAAAGACATTGGTAAGGTTTTAAATTATTATAATAAGCCTAAAGTGGCGGAAATTAAAATCTGGGATGATTTATCTTTAGGGGATGAATTAATGGTTCAGGGACCTACAACGGGATCAGTTCGTTATACTGTAAATTCAATGGAGATTGAAAATAGAAGGATTGAAAAGGCTTGTAAAGGTCAGGATGTTGGGGTTTATTTCCCTGAGAAGTTACGTAAAAATGACTTTGTATATAAATTAGTTAAAAGGGAAGATTTTGAAAATTAAATTATTTCCACATTTGATAAAAAATATGGTTTATTAGGTTAATTAATCTATTATCCTAATATTTATTTTAAAAAAATATGGTTTTATCTGGATTAATTAATTTATTCTTATCTTATGTTTATTTTAAAAAAAATATATTTATAAAAAGAATTGAGGATTTTCTATGTGTGAAAAAAGAATAGCTATTTATGGTAAAGGAGGTATTGGTAAATCTACTACAGTAGCTAATTTATCAGCAGCCTTAAGTAATGAGGGTTTAAAAGTTATGGTAATAGGCTGTGATCCTAAGGCCGATACTACTAGAACATTATATGGTATGAGGATTCCTACTATTATACATACTATTAAAGAAAATAGAAATCCTGAATTGGGAGACATAGTCTTTAAAGGTTATAATGGCATTTTATGCACTGAAAGTGGAGGTCCTGAACCTGGTGTAGGCTGTGCAGGACGTGGTGTTATTGTAGCTATGAAACAACTTCAGAAACTTAATGCTTTTAATGAGGATATCGATGTAAGATTCTATGATGTTCTGGGTGATGTTGTCTGTGGAGGTTTCTCAGTACCCCTTAGAAAGGACTATGCAGATGAGGTTTACATAGTGTCCTCTGGAGAATATATGTCCCTTTATGCTGCAAATAATATTAGTAGGGGAATTAAAAAACTTAAAGGACAATTAGGTGGAATAATTTTAAATAAGCGTAATGTTAACAATGAAGAGGAGATTGTTAATGCATTTGCAGAAAAAATAGGTACCAAGGTAGTAGGTGTTGTTGAAAGAAGCGGTCTTATTCAGGATGCTGAACTTGATGCAAAAACGGTAGTTGAAAAATATCCTGATTCTGATGAAACATCAATTTATAAAAAGTTGGGTAAATCATTAATTGAAAATAGTGATTATACAATACCGGAACCAATAGATGATGAGGAGTTTGAAGAGTTTTTTAAATTTTACAGTAAAAATTAGTTGATTAACCATTTATTACTTAATTAGAATTAGAATCTATTTAATTAACTTTTTAAAATCATTTAAATTGTAGTGTTTCATATTTAAATCCTCATAAGAGTCAATAACTACTTTAAGTGCTTTATCGTAGTTTTGGAAGTAATGTAAATGTGAGTCACATGAACAATCACTGGAGCCGAAACTATCAACAGAATCATCACTTATATTCTTGATATAATCTGATAGTTCACATTCTATTTTCCTAGAACTTAACGTGTATATGACCTCAACAATATCTGCATCTTTATTTTTAAGTAAGTAATCTATATGCCAATGTAGTTTCTTGTCATCTGCAAGGTGTCTTTTAACTCTTGATTCAATTGAATTCATTGCAGAACCTACATAAACATAATATCCTGGCATAAACTCTATTTTGCCCAGAGCACCAATCTTTGTTTTTATACTTTTTTTAAGTTCTATAATTAAACAATATGTACCTTTCATTTTAACTAGATATAATTTTAAATAGGAATATTTATAAAAGTATTCATAATCAATTTTTTTCAGGTGTTTTTTATAAGATGAATTTTGAAATAATGGCTAGGGGTCATCCAAATGTTAGCTCAATTCATAAATCTACCTTTGAGATAACTAAGGACAAAAGTTTAACCAAGGCAGGGGATTGTATAATTGGTCTTGACATGAATAAGTCCATGTTGGATTTTCCAGAGGATTTTAAAAATAAACTTCAATCCTCCAGTACAAAGGTTACGGTTCAGCTTAAAACAGATAATGGCTATGATGAGATTCATGGGAGGGGGGATTCTAATTTGGAATTATCCCATGAAACAGATATGGTTATAAGGAAAAGCACATTTACATGTAATAGGACATTAATGGTTGAGGCGGATAAAGCTGCCTGTGATTTAAATAGGGATCTTATTGAAGATCTAATTAATGGTAAACGATTATATGTAAATATTATTTTGGATTGAATCTTTTAGTTTATCATTCATTTCTTAAATTTATATAAAAATCTTCTAATTTTCGAAACCTTTATATATTAGTTTTGACTAATAGTTTATTACTGTTTATTAGACTATCTTTTTTTATGCGGGGATGGTCGAGTGGTCAAAGGCGATAGGTTGAGGGCCTATTGGGTTAGTCCCTTCGCGGGTTCAAGTCCCGTTCCCCGCACTATATGACTTTTTTTGATTATTACTATTTTATAGATTGTAGAATTTTTACTTGATTTTTTTATATTAAATACTAAATTATTTAAATTATTAAAATATAGATTAAACTAATATAGATTAAAAATTTAAAATTTATTATAAAAAAAATCAAAGGTGGTATATGATGAAAGCAGTTATTCCGGCAGCAGGATTTGGAACTAGATTTTTACCTGCTACTAAAGCACAACCAAAAGAGATGTTACCTGTTTTTGATAAGCCTACTATTCAATATGTAATTGAAGAGGCAGTAGCATCCGGTATAGATGATATTTTAATTGTTACAGGTAAGAATAAAAGGTCTATCGAGGATCATTTTGATAAATCATTTGAACTTGAACACACTTTAAAGGAAAGTGGTAAACTTAAAGCTTTAAAACAAATCCAAGATATCACTGACTTGGCTGATATCTGTTATGTTCGTCAAAAAGAACAGAAAGGTCTTGGAGATGCAATATATTGTGCTAAGAAACATATTGACGGAGAACCTTTTGCTGTAATGCTTGGTGATACTATTACAAAGGGTGCTGTTCCATGTACTAAACAGCTAATTGAAGTTAGTCAGAAATATAACTCATCTGCAATAGCTGTCGAAGAGGTTCCTGATGAGAAAGTGGAAAGATATGGTATTATTGATGGAAGACCTGTTGAAGATTCTGTATATAAAATTGATAAACTTATAGAAAAACCACCTTTAGCAGAAGCTCCAACAAACTTGGCTATTATGGGAAGATATGTTTTAACTCCTGATATCTTTGATCATATTGAGAATACTAAACCGGGTAAAGGTGGAGAAATCCAATTGACCGACGCATTAGCTAAATTGAATGTTATATATGGTTCAATATTTGACGGTAAAACTTATGATATTGGAAACCGTCTTGAATGGTTAATGACCTCAATCGAATTTGCATTAGATGATGAGGATGCTCACGATCAAATATACAATTATATGAAATCAATTGTAGACTCCCAATAGATATTTTTAAGGATGTGCTTTTTTATGGAAACTCAAAGAATATTAGTAACTGGTGGAGCAGGTTTTATTGGAACAAACCTTGTAGAAGAGTTAAGATCACGTGGTCATGAGGTTTTATCAGTAGATTTATTACATCATGAGGATGAGGCAGACTTATACTCTGATGAATATTCTGATTATGTTAGAGGTGATGTTAGAAACTATCGCCAAATTGAGAGAATTTTTGAGGAAAATGATAAATTTGATTATGTTTACCATTTAGCTGCTGAGTATGGACGTTGGAATGGTGAGGCTTACTATGAAAACCTCTGGGAAACTAATGTGATTGGTCTTAAAAACATGATTAGACTTCAAGAAAAACTTAAGTTTAGAATGATTTCATTTTCAAGCTGTGAGGTTTATGGTGATTATAAGGGTGTAATCACCGAGGATTTAATGGAAACACATCCAATCAATGAAACATATCAGATGAATGATTATGCTATAAGTAAATGGGCTGGAGAACTTATGGTCATGAATTCAGCATCAATGTTTGGTACAGAAACTGTAAGGGTAAGACCTTTAAACTGTTATGGTCCTCATGAGGCATACTCTCCATATAAAGGTTTCATTCCAATATTTATCTATAAAGCATTGCATGACCAACCGTATTCTGTACATATGGGCCATAAAAGGATTATTGATTATGTTGGGGATACTGTAAACACCTTTGCAAACATTGTGGATAACTTTATACCTGGTGAGGCTTATAATGTAGGTAGTAAACCAGAATGGGAAAAGGATATTAAAGAATATTCTGACATTGTTCTTGATGCATGTGGTAAGGATGATTCCCTTGTAACTTACACACCTCCTGAGCCATTTACAACCAAGGTTAAAACAGTCGATTGTTCCAAGGCTATTCGCGATTTAAAACATGACCCTAAAGTGTCACCGGAAGAGGGAATTAAAAAGACTGTTGAATGGATGAAAGATTATTATAGAATAGAATAGTCTTTCTTTTTCTTTTTTTAATTATATTTTTCATAATCTGGTCTTTCAACAATAAAAATTATATTTTTATTATATGATGTTTTGTTCAGGTTTTGTGGTGGCATAATAGTTGAAATTATGTCTTTTATTTTTTAGAGATATTATATTAGTTCTGTGATGGTGTTTTAATGGTTAGGATAATAGCTTTAATACCTGCATTTAATGAGGAGGTGGCGTTAGGTTCTGTAATTCTAAGAACCTTGCAATATGTTGATGACGTATTGATTGTTGATGACGGAAGTACAGATGCTACAAATCAAATAGCCCGTCTTGCAGGTGCAAAGGTAATTACGCATCCAAATAATCTTGGAAAAGGGGAAGGATTAAAATCTGGTTTTCAGGCTATTGGCGATGATTATGACATTATACTTACAATAGACGGTGACGGTCAACATAATCCAGATGAAATTCCTTTATTGTTAAAACCAATACTTGATGGTGAAGCCGATCTTGTAAATGGAAGTCGTTATATCAATGGTCCTGAGGAAAATACCCCGGCTTATCGTAGGGTTGGTCAGCAGGTTCTTGATAAGGCTACTAATATTTCTGCAGGTATTGATGTTACTGATTCACAAAGTGGTTTTAGAGCTTTTTCCTCCAAATGTTGTTCTTGTTTCAGATTTAAAGATACTGGGTTCGGGATTGAAAGTGAGATGTTGGTTGATGCTGCAGAAAATGGTTATAGAATAATGGAGGTTCCAATTACCGTTCGTTATGATGTGGACGGTTCAACAAAGGACCCTGTAACACATGGTGTAGGTGTATTGTTAAACATTATTAAGGATAAAATCCAAAGAACATTTAATGGTAATAAATAGTTTATCTATTAAATTAATCTAAGAATTTATTTACAATATTCTAATTAATTTAATTAAATATAAGATAGTTTATTTTAATTTAAATTTATTTTAATTCAAATTTTTGAAGGTTTTTTAATTTCTATAATATTTTTTAACAAACTTAAGTTAAATAAGTGATAGTATGTATAGTGATGAAGAGAAAATACAGTTGATGAAAGATTTTGATAAGATGAATTATTATGAGAGTCAAAATTTTGATTATGATGATGAATTTGCTAGTGAATTAGTGGATATTGTTAAAAAATTAAATACTGGTGCTTTGTCTGTAGATTCTGATGAGATTAAACAGGCTATACTTGATTTGGAATTTAATTTATATGGTCAAGGTATCTTCCTAAGAAAGGAATCCAAATTCTTTGAAGAGGGTTTTGAAATATATTTGAATATTGGTATCAATTCAGACCAATTAACTAATCTCATTAAATGGTTAGATCAATTTAGTTTTGAGATTTATTCAGTCTATGAGGACGGATTCTCATCTTTAAACATCACATTCCTTTTAAAACCTACCTATGAATATGAGGATGTTAACACTGATTAGTTAATTTACTTTACCAATTCCTATTTTTCTTGGTTTTGTATTCTTTAATTCTATTTTACAATTTCTTTATTTTTTTTAGTTTTTGCTTTTTTAAGGCTTATTGTCATCTTTAAATAGTGATATTCTAGGAAAGTCATTTAAATTATAAATTGTTCTTTTCTATAATTAAATAATAATCCTTTTCTTAGAATTAATAATAAATTGGTTAATTTTTATTTTTATATAATTATATAATTTAAATCATTTTCAATAACAAAGTTTATATTATATTATCTAGTAATTTTATTATAATAAACAGATAGAAATTAATTGTTTTATCTAAGATAATTTTATGGTGAGATAATGAAAGTAGAAGACTTAGTAGCTAAATGTCCTAAATGTGGTTCAACTGATAAAACTGTATATCGTAGAAGAATAGATAATCATTTAGCATATGCTGAAACCGCATATTTCAAATGTTCTAATTGTGGACATTTATTTGAAACAGGTCATGATGATACAAATGATGAAAGAAATAAGATGATTAAAAAATTAAATAAAATCATGTAATTTCAGTCTTTTCTTGCAATTTTTTTTAAATTAACTTTTTATTTTTTTGTGATATAATGCCATTTCATATAATGATAATACCAACACTTAATTGTCCAGGTAACTGTAAGTATTGTTGGGGTTCTGATAAACATGCCGAGGTAATGGACATTAGCATGATTGAAAGTATTAAAGAATGGTTAGAAACATTTAGAAATAATGAACCGGTTCATTTTACTTTCCATGGTGGGGAACCTTTACTTGCAGGATATGATTTTTATAGGGAAGCTTTCCCGATACTTAATCAGTTAAAGAACATAAATGGATACTCAATGCAATCTAATCTTTGGCTTCTTGATGAGAATATCGTTGAAGTATTAAAGGAAAATAACGTTGCATTAAGTACCAGTATTGATGGTCCTAAGGAGATTACAGATTACCAGAGAGGTGAGAATTACTTTGATAAAACAATGGAATCTGTAAAACTTGCAGAGGATAATGGGTTATTTGTTAATTATGTATGCACATTCACCTCATATTCTAAGGATTATGCAAATGAGATATATGATTTCTTTAAAGGGATGGGTGCAACTGTTAAAATTCATTCTGCCCTTCCATCTTTAAGGGGGGATAATGCGAATCCATGGGCATTAAACCAGGAGGATTATGGTAGGTTAATGGTTTCATTACTTGATAAATACCTATATGATCTTGACAAGTTTCAGATTAAAGACTTTGACCATATGGCGAAAAGCAGTTTCATTCGTCATGGAACACTATGTACCTTTGCGGACTGTATGGGGGATACCCTTGCAGTAGGTTATGATGGCAGTATTTACCCTTGTTATAGGTTTGTAGGAATGGATGAATATATAATGGGTAATGTTAAGGATAAACCTAGTGTTGAGGATTTACATAATTCCAATGCCTGGGGAAAATTAGAGGAATTTAATTCATTTGTTGATGATAATTGTAAAACCTGTAGGTTTATTAAATTCTGTAGAGGCGGATGTCCATATAATGGTATTGTTGCAAGCCATACACCGGAAGCGGTAGATCCTCAATGTGAGGCTTATAAGTTGATATTCTCCGACATTTCAAAAAGGCAGAATAGGGATTTCTTAAAAAGGGGAATTCCAGGAATGCCGGGTATGGATAGACCACATGAGAAAAAAGAGGGGGAACCCTATTCCATAATTGATTTAATGATGAAACCATTGTAATATTTAAAAGTAAGTTCGTTTTTAAACTTTAATTAAACTATAATCGTTTCTTTCTTTTAGATTATTCTTATTTCCTCCCATTTTTTTAATCTACGGATCTTAAAAAAGGTATTCTTTATATTTTTAACTTTTTTTATAATTTTTTTATTTTTATTTTCATTACTTATTTTAAAATTTTTATTTAATCTTTTCTAGTTTTATATTAATCATCTATTTTTTTTTACTTGAATTATATTTAATTGGCTGTTTTCAATCTTTAAGTTAAATATTATTTCTCATTATTGTTATTATCGTATTCTGTGTTTTGATTTAAGTTTATTTTTTTTAAAACCTAATGTGGACTAATAAATGTTGTTTATCATATATTCCGTATTTTGTAAATTTGTTTATAACCTAAATTTCTAATCATTTTTGAAAATGATTGGGAACATCTTTTATTTTTTATATTATTTTTCATATATTTCCTAAATTTTGATTTAGATAAGTTTAATGTAATATTTCTTTTACATTAATTAATTTTGTATAGTGCTTTTTATTAAACTAATCAGTTTGTATATAAATTTTTTGTTTAATTTTACAGTTTGATTAATTTAATAGAAAAACTTATATATTATAAAATCATAAAAGAGATACTAGAAAAATATTTTTTTCACTTATGTTCTACTTTTTTTGAACATACTATTAATTTATATTCTACTTAAGGAGTGATATGATGTTAAATAAAAAAGTGTTATTAATATTGACTTTGTTTTTAACTATCATGTTATGTACTAGTTCGGTAGGTGCAGAAAGTGTAAATAATGCAATTACCACAGAGTCTAATAATGATAGTTCTCAGGTCTCAGATATTAATGAAGAAAATGGTACAGATGTGTATGTCCGTAATGATCACAATGATGATTTAACTGATCCTAAATATGAGAATCTAAATGATTATTACTATGATGAGAATGGTAACCGTGTGAATTACACTTCAGATACCCGTAGTTTTAATAATGTTACTATGTCTAATGGGTATAACGCTTATGCAATACATCATAGTGGTTATATAGAAACTAATGATAGTAAGACACATCCAATATTTTGGAATGATACATTTAAGGTGGTTAGTCCAGATCATACAGGGGTTGTTGTTGGTCATTGGCATTTAGCTAATGCAACTCCGATAGGGGAATTTTTAAAAATACTAATCTATGAATATTTGGATGCCTTTAATGATATTAATACTCCTAATGTTCCTAATAGTATCTATTTACAGTCTAATATATGGGACTTCTATGATAATGTAAACAATTATGACGGTTTATCAGATTTCAATAAAAGGGTTGTTGATAAATATAATAACGGAACCCGTGTAAATAATACCGGCAATATTAAATGGACCAATAGCACCCATTATAAAATTTACGATTTTATGGGTTTTCAAAATATGAATAGTACTCACATGGATATGTGGGGATTTAAGATTACAGAAGTAGATGTTCCACAGCCAGGTAATAATACTACAAATGGTACTAACAATACTAATAGTACTCCGGTAGATCCTGGAAATAATAATACTACCTCAGGGAATAATACTAATGGTACTAATAGTACTAATATTACTCCATTAAACCCTAATAATGATAATGGTGTTATATCTCATAATGATAATAATAATTCAAGTACTTTAGTTAATAATGTCCCATTATTGAATACTGGAAATCCACTTTATATAGTGTTTTTAGTATTAATTGTTTTAGGACTAATTCCATTTAATAAGAGGATTAAAAAGTAATTCAAATAATATTTTAAGTTTTAAAATTTTATATGGTTTTAATTCTTTCAATATTAATTTCTTATTCCTTTTTAAATTGAAACTCTTTTGTGACTAATTTAATTCTCTTTAGAATTATTGATTTTTTGTTCTTTTTTAAAATGGAATCTTTTTTTGTTTAATTTATTTTTTTATAGAATTATCAATTTTTTTTATTTAATTAAATTTTAAATAATTTTTATATTTTAAAATAGATTAATTATCATGTAAAATTATATTTTTAATTATTATTCATAATGATTTTTTCATATTCAAATCTTTTTTTGATTGTAAAAGGGTTTATTTAGGCTATTGCTTATTTTAAGATTTGTTTTATAAATTTAAGTTATTATTAAAAGTTTTTTACTTTTATTATTATTTTATATGGATTTTTTATATTATTTTTTTAAAAAAATCTATCATTATAAATTAAAAATCCCATCTTTTTTTAACAAAGTTTTAATATGATAAAAAATAAATTATCATTAATTATAATTATAAATTCTTAACAATTTTTAAGAAGGTATTAATAATGATAACCTCAGTTCAAAAGGAAATTTTACAAAATTTAATTAATTTATATCAAACCTCTGAAGGTAAATCTATTAAAGGTGAACAAATAGCTGAAGTTATGAACCGTAATCCTGGTACCATTCGAAACCAGATGCAATCATTGAGAAGTTTAGGTTTAGTGAAGGGAGTGCCTGGTCCTAGGGGTGGTTATAAACCAACTATTGAAGCTTATCATAATTTAAACATACCAGTATCTGATAAAGATTCAAAAGTGCCAATTTCAGTTAATAACAATAGGATAGAAGGACTTTCTGTTGCTAAAATTGAATTTACCAGTGTGCCTCATCCAAAGGAATGTGAAGCTGCTATTAAGGTATTAGGCAATATAAAATCTTTGAATATTGGTGATGAGATTCAGGTTGGACCTACGCCAGTCAATAATCTAGGTGTAATCGGTAAGGTTGTAGGACGTGACGATACAGATAATATTATTTTACTTGAGACAAATACAATACGCAGCATACCTAAAAAATCAGTTATTGAAATAGGATCTGTTGATTTATTAACATTGTCTCCTGACAATACTATCCGTGAGGCATCAAAAATATTTTCCTGCAATTCTATTAATGGTGCACCAATTGTTGTTGATAATGTGGCAGTCGGTGTTTTAACTGTTACAGATGTTGTAAAAGCTATTGCAGAAAATAAGGAGGATATAAAAGTCAGTGAATATATGTCTCCTAAAGTGGTTAGTGTTAATAAGGACATGTCTATTGCAAATGCGGTAGAAATAATGTATAAACATAAAATAGGAAGATTGATTATAACCGATGATAATAACAATCCAATTGGTATTGTAACAAGAACTGATCTTATTGAATCCATGATTAATCTTAAAAAATTCCCTATAACTACCGAGTAGTTATATCTCCTTTTTTTTAATTATTTTTATGAACTTGTTATTTAAATTAAAATTCTTATTCTATTAGATATTTCTATAATCAATAAAAATTGGTTTTCATTTAAATCCATTCAATCTATCATTATAAATCAAATGATTAAATATATAGTAATATCTTAAAAAGAGTATATTTGGATAAAAAATCTTATTTTAAAAAATAGAAATAAAGAGTTTGGATAATATTATATCATCTATCAGAAAACTTAAAAGGTTCTGTGAAACTGTTTAGATAATAATTATATCGTCTATCTCTTCTAGTTTTGCCTGGGCTAATTTTTTAATACGTGGAAATTCGTTTTCATCACGGGCTATCTTATTTAGAATTTCTCTATCATTAGTTAATTCCACTACAACTTTGTGATTCTCATAATTTTCCTGGCTAAGGGCAAGATATAATATTTTATCTTTACCTTCTGAGCTTACTTTATTAATATTGGTTTTAAACTCCTTAATTTTCTTTTTACAAAGCTCTTCTCTTTCTTTAATCAATTCTATTTTATTTTCGCTTGTATCCTCAAGCTCCTTTAGAGGATATCTATCATCAAGTTTCTGATAATAGGATAGGGTTTTTTCATAGGGTATAAGTAAAGTATCCATGAAAAATTTTTTATTTTCGATAAAATCGGATATTTCAACTTCCAAATCCTTATATTCATTATATGAATCATAGAATAATTCAGAATCATTGGTATTATTTAAAATCTCTTCAAGGGCAGGCTCTATTTTACCAAGCTTCTCATATGCTATTGCACGTATCTGCCATACCTCATCGTTTTCGGCTATTTCATTTAAAGTGTAAATATCCGTAATTTTATTTACGATTGCCTTCCTAATACTTGCATTGTCTGAATCTTTAAGTATCTCTTTAAGGTAATCCTCATTGTAGATTTTCTCAACTAAAATTTTTTTAACGGAGTCATCTTCATTTTTATCATATAATGAGTATAAAATGTTTTCATCATCAATCTTTTCTGCAATTTTGGATTTTAAGGTAGCATCTGTGTTATCTATAAAGAGTTCTTTAAGTTTATCCTCATCATATATTTTATCTACTATTTCCTCTTTAATTTGGTTGTTATCACTGTTTAAACCTATTTCGAGAAGTTTTTCCTCATCATAAATCTTTTTAATAATTGATGATTTGTATTCAACCTTATCTGCTTTAAGTGCAATATCACGTAATAAATCTTCATCTTCAATTTTATCCAGTGCAATGTATGCCATATCATTGTTTCTGTTGGCTATTGCAATTTCTTTTAAATATTTGAGATTGTAGACTTTGTCTGTTGCCAGACCTCTGGAGTTAAGGCAGTTACTGTTAAGGGCAATATTTGTAAGTTTTTTCTCATCTTCAATTCCATCGATTGCGATGATTCCAACATCAACATCCTCATCTTTAATGGCTATTCTTTCAAGTATGTCTTCATTTTCAATTAACTCAGTTGCAATAAAACGTGTTTCTTTACATTTACTATTTAAAGCTATACAATATATGTCCTCAAGTGATGTGATGTGGCTTAAAGCAAATTTACCTACATTAAAATCCCTATCTTTTATGGCGGATTCTTTATATAGTTTTTCATCATTGACCCTTGATAATGCTATATTACGTATCGTTGGATCTGTATCATTTAATGCTACTTCTTTAAGTACTCTAAGATTTCGAATTCTTGCAACTGCTACCTTACGAGCTTTTGCATTTTTTGCTTTAAGTGAAAATTCATCTAATAATTCAACATTTTTTATATTTCTAACAGCGGATATTGCATTATCGCTATTTCCATCATTATAAGCTATTTCAAGGTATCCATAGTCCTCGGAACCTATTCTCATATATGCTGCAGATCTGACCTGCCATGCATCATCATTGCGGGCAATATCAATAAGTTCTTCTAAATTTAAATCTTCACTCTGTATTGATCGGATTCTTTCGGTTATAGAATCACTATATATTCCTTTTTTATTTATTCTATCCATAAAACCCATTATTACCACTTAATTAATTGAATTATTATATTTAAATAAATTTAATATTTTTAATTAACTTTGAATATTTTAAAGAAAAATTTTTTATTTAATTACTAATAAATATATAAATATAAGTGTATTACTATATAATATTATATATAATTCTTATTTTTATAAATTTAATGTTTTTTATAAAAACTTATTTATTTTTAGTGATATTTATGGAAAATAAAGGTATTGAAAATATTTCATCTAATTTTAATCCAAAATTAAAGGCTCATAAAGTAAAACAAATAGAATTAAAAAATGAAATGACTGTTAGCCAACTTATTGATGAATTTGATTCATCAGGTGTTTTAGGTTCTGGAAGAGTCTCAAGAGCTAGAAATCTTTTAATTGATATGGTTAATGATGATGATATGCAAATCTTCTTATCTGTTGCAGGTCCTATGGTTCCTGGAGGATTAAGGAATGTTATTGCAGATATGATTAGGAATAGACAGATAAGTACACTTATTACAAGTGGCGCAAATTTAACCCATGATATGGTTGAGGCTTTTGGTGGAAGACATTATAAGGATTTAGGATTTGATGATGAGGAACTTAATGATGCGGGAATTGGTAGGATTGCCGATGTATACACTCAATCAGGTGATTTTGAAGTATTTGAAGAAAAAATCACTGAGATGTTAGAGATAATCGAGAAGAAGTATGACAATCCTAAAGATAAAAATATCATCTCAATTGAGAAGTTGTTATATGAATTCGGAATGCTTATAGATGATGAGAACTCTATTTTATATTTAGCTGCTCATAATAGTGTTAATATATTTGCACCAGGTCTTATTGATAGTATGATTGGTCTTCAATTATGGATTTTTAGTCAGGATCATAATCTTCATGTAGATGCGGTTGGGGATATGCATCATTTATCTGATGTTGTATTTGAAACGGAAAAGGTAGGTGCCATTATGTTAGGTGGTGGTATTCCTAAGCATTATACTTTAGCATCCAATCTTCTTAAAGGTGGAATTGATGCAGGTTTCCAGATTACTATGGATAGGCCTGAAACCGGAAGTTTAAGTGGTGCAAGACTTGAGGAAGCTAAAAGTTGGTCTAAAGCAAAACATGGTTCAAAACTAGTAACTGTAATAGGTGATACTACTATATTATTCCCACTTATATATGCGGGAGCAATGGATCATTTTAAAGAATAATGGGGTATTATTGTGGAATTTCTACTTTATCCTATTTTGTATGGTCTTTCAGGATTCTTCATGAAGATATCCGATGATGTTTATGATGAGAAACATAATAAAATTCTTGCTTCTTTAATAGGCATTTTATGTGGTGTTGTATCTGGAATAATTACAAGTTCCAGTGTCGACGGTGCATATATATTTCTTGGAATATTGATAGGTAATTTTATAGCTTTAAAAGTCGACGGAATACATCATGTAGTTACATTGATTGTATTTCTTGCTGTTTCACTGTATTTATCTATTCCAACTTTAAATCTTCTATTACTGGCAGTTATTATTATTTCTGCTTTAATAGATGAGATTGGAAATGATAATGAGAAAATCTATGCAAAAAGTAAATTCTTAATGTATTTCTTTGATTATAGATTTGCCATGAAGGTTGTAATCCTTATACTCGCATTATTCGGATACTTAAATCTATGGACATTTTTATTCTTCTTATGTTTTGAAATAGCATATGAGATTGGAAGGGTTTTATTTGAAAGATATCTAATTAATTGGGATTTATGATTCTTAGATTTCCTTTTTTATTTTTTTTTTCAAATTTTTTTCATTGGATTTGAATCTTATATTATCCATTTTTTAAGTATTTTATTTGAATACAATTTTTTTTTAATTTTTAATTTTATTATGATATGTAAATTTCTTTTTACAATTTAAATTGTATATTATTTAGTTTTTATTAAAATGTAAAATACTTTTTACAATCATTTTTTTATTTTTTTGAACATTTTTTATTTTTATCATAATTTTTTATATTTTTTTATAATTTTTAACTAATTAAATTATAAATATTTTACATTTATGAATGATAAAGTATTTAAGTTCGTTAATTATACCTATATATAGAAAAATAAATTCAACTTTATTTTTCTAATCTTTAAATTGAACTTTAAATTTTTAATAAAATCAATTGGAGGATATGATGAAAAAGTATAGTAAATATTTAGTTTTAGCTTTGCTTTTAATTACAATAGTTACTATTACTGGAGTATCAGCAGAGGACACTTCAAATTACTCCTCTTCAGATGGCACAACATTAAACTCTGTAAACAACAATGTAAACATTTTAACAGATGATAATGTTAGTGATGAAAATGTCACACCTGTGGAGAATACAAGTATTGGTGAAAACACAACTCCTGCTGTTGAAAATAAGACAGTTAATACTAATATAGATATTTCTGTAGATAACTCCTCAGTGTATGAGCCATCTATTGTAAACATCTCTGTTATAGGGGATGATAATGCTACAGTTAATGGTGGAAATATTAGTGTTATTATTAAATATGACGATAACGGAACTGTTTATAATAAAACTCTCCCGGTAACTGATGGTAAGGCTATAATTCAATGGACTCCTACAATCACTGGAAAATATACTATTAATGTAGATTTCAATGGTTATACTGCAGATAACATTACTTACAGCACTTCCAAAGGAAGTAAAACCTATAATGCAATTGCAAATAATAACTTAATTATTATTTCAAATAATGTTGTAATGTATTATAGGGATGGAACTAAATACTATGTATCTGTTACAGATATTGATGGTAATCCTATAAGTAATGTTTCTGTTGAGATAAATATTGCAGGTAAATCCTACAAAAGGATCACTAATGAAAACGGAACAGCTTCCCTTTCATTAAACTTATCTCCAAAAACTTATAATGTTACTACCTCAGTAGTAAACTCCACTGTTACTAATTCATCTTCAGTAACAATTAATAATTGGAACAATAGTTTAATCAAGGTTAATCCAGTTAAATTAACTAAAGAGTATAAACTTAGCAATAAGTTTAAGGTCTATATAAGCCACAATGGTACAGCCCTTCAAAATGTACCTGTATATGTTGTCATTAAAGGTAAAACTTACAAAGCAACCACTGACAACTCAGGACTTGCTCAACTTAACATTAATCTTAAACCTGGAAAATACAACGTATATGCATATGTTGTTAATGGTAATAAAAAAATAGGCAGTTATTCCACTATTACTGTTAATAAATGGAATAAAAAATATGCTAAATTAACTGTTAATAAAGTAGTTAAAAATTATGCTGATTCCAATAAAATCCGTGTGAAATTGACCTATAAAAATCATGGAATTTCTGGTGAAAAGGTCTTAATCAAAGTTGCAGGTAAAACATATGCTAGAACAACTAACTCTAACGGTGATGTTAGTATGAGCTTTAACAATAAAATAGGTACCTATAAGGTTAGTGCTTCTACTAATGTTGTTGGCGTTAAAGTCTCAGGTTCAAACACTGTTAAAGTAAATCCTGCATATGTTATTCTACTTGTTAAGAATAATGTAACTTCTTATACTGGACAATCAGACAATAAAGGTAAATTAGTTTTATTTTATAATATTAACAAGAAATACCTTGATTCAAAGAATAAAACTGTAAACAATAAATTAAAATTACAATTTACATATAACAATAAACCTCGTGTTCAACAATATGTAAGTGTTACTATAAATGGTAAAAACACTATTTATAAAACTGATAAAAATGGTAGAATCTATGCTGATATTAGTAAAGCAAAAACAGGTTGCCAATATGTTACAGTAATTTATTATTCTTTTGATAAAAATTATTATAGCTTAAAATTTTCTGTTCCAGTTAATTTCAGATAGTTAAAATTTATTATATGGATTTTTTCTATCATTTCTCTTTTTTTTATTTTTAATGTATTTATTTTCTATTTTTCAGACTAACCTATTTTTAGCTTATGAATTTAAAGATCAATTGTTCTTATAGTTTCTTAAATTAAATTTAAGAATTATTTCTATAGAAAACTAGAATACATTTAATGTTAGGTTTAGGTATTTAATTTTATTTTTTAAATATAAAAATTAGTTTAAAATTCTATTTTTGTTAATTGATATAACTAGATTATCTATTTTTTATTAAATTTTTTATATGATAAAAGTATGTTTAATAATTAAATTCATGAAATTAGAATCAAAATTAGGTTTTTAGTTAATTTAAAAGTTTTTGGTTATTTAAAATAAAATGAGTTTTAATAATTTAATTTATGTGATTAAAATGGAAAATTAGGTTTTTATTTATTTAGAATAAAATTAGATTTAATAATTTTTTTATTAAATCTTTATAAAAGGAAGTAATGTTTAAATTATTTATTCAATATATCGTGTACAGCTTTTTCAGGATCATCTGACTGATAAATACTACGTCCCACAATAGCAGCATTGGATATCTTAAGTGTTTCTTTTGCGCTTCCTCCCTGAGCTCCAACACCTGGTGATATTATAAAAGCATCCTCTCCAACAATGTTTCTAATTTCCTGAAGTCTATCTAATCTTGTTGCAGGTGCCACATAATTTTTAATACCTAAATCTACACCCATTCTTGCAATATCGTCTGCTACAGGTTGAATAAATCTTTTAGCTCCTGGATGTGACATTTCGGTTAGAAGGAATAAATCTTTACTATATTCCTCTGCTTTATTTAAACAAGCTCTAACACTATCCTCTCCTGTAAATCCATGACAGATAAGACCGTCTGCACCATTTGAATAGGTTATGTCAGCTATTTTATCATTAGTTGCATCAATATCTGCAACTTTATAATCACATATGACCTTAAAATCAAATTGATTCTTTAAGGTGTTAATACAATTAATTCCAACTGCAAGTGTTAATGGATAACCAATTTTTATAGTGTCTATCTGATTTGATACTTTATCACATATATTGATAGCTTCATCCATATCCATAACATCTAATGCTAATATAATATTATTTTTAACTTTCATATTATCCCGATAAATTTTAATTATTATTATTATTTAGTTTATACATCTTTTTATTTTTTATCATTGGATTATTCTTAGATTTTTTTTAGTTTTATATGAATTATTATATTTTTTTAATAGATTTTTATTTTTTTTATTATATAATCCAATTTTAGATATTTTTTAGTTTTATTATGAATTATCAGTTATTTTATAAAATATTTTTATTTTTTTAATAGATTTTATATTGTTTTTATAAATGTTATATATTCTATCTAGAATTTTTTTAATTGTCTATTCGAATATAATTGAATCAAGTTTATTTGATTTATTTTTAATATAGTTAAAATTGATTTTATTAATATACAGTTTTTTTAAATTTCTTATCATTTTTGTTCAATTTTTTAATTAATCTTTATATGGTTTCTTTTCAATTAATTAAAATTATGTGCAAAAATATATTTTTAAGAAAAATTTATATTAATTAATATAATTTTGATAAAATTCAGTGTATATTTTATCAAGTTTCATTAAGTTTATATAATATTTGATTAAAAAATAATAGTATTACTAATTTAATTTTTTACGAAATCTTTATAAGAACTAAAATATAGATTAAGTATTAATCAAGTAAACTTAATCTTTATTTAAGTTTATTTGATTTTTAAATTAAAAATTTTTTATAAAATATTAAGGAGAGTTTAAGTTGCATATTATGGAGGGATTTTTACCGCCTATGTGGTGTCTTATATGGTATATTATAATGATTCCAATAGTAGGTTATGGTATATATCAAATTAAAAAGATTACAGAGGAATATCCAGATACAAAAGCTTTATTGGCAGTATCAGGAGCTTTTATGTTTGTTTTATCTTCACTTAAAATGCCGTCAGTAACAGGAAGTTGTTCTCATCCTTGTGGTAATGGTTTAGGTGTTGCATTATTTGGCCCGGCAATTACCGGTGTTTTAGGAACTATAGTACTTATTTTCCAGGCTTTACTTTTAGCTCATGGTGGTATTACTACTTTAGGGGCAAATTGTTTATCTATGGGTATTATTGGACCATTCTGTGGTTGGGTGGTATACAAAGCTTGTCAAAAGGTTGGAGTTAATACAAAGGTTAATATATTCTTAACTGCATTTGTTGCAGATATTATGACTTATTTTGTAACATCAGTTGAACTTGCATTAGCATTCCCTGTTCCTAGCTTCGCATCCGCATTTGCAAAATTCTTTATAATCTTCATGCCTACTCAAATTCCATTAGGAATTGCTGAAGGTTTGCTTACCGTGATTATTTGGAATGGATTACTGTCCTACAAACCAGAACTTCTTGAGAAATTAAATGTAATCAATCCTCAGGATGTTCCAAGTGGAGATGATTAGATGAAGTATGAAAATTGGATTCTATTGATCTTAGTAATAATTCTTTTAGTTGCACCATTTGTAATGTATAGTGGATTAGGTGAAGATCAAGGATATTTTGGAGGAGCAGACGATCAAGGATCAGATGCTGTATCTGAGACAGGTTATCATCCTTGGTTTAGTTCTTTATGGGAACCACCTTCCGGAGAAATTGAAAGTTTACTCTTTGCAGTACAAGCTGCAATCGGTGCAATAATCATTGGTTACGCTTTTGGTTATTGGAGAGGTCAAGCTTCAAATAAAAAAGATAATTAATAAATTATCTTTTATTTTTTTTCAGGTGAAATTATGGAGATTAATTTAGATTATGTGGCTCATACAAATAGGATTGCTGATAATGATCCTTATGTAAAAGTGGGAGTTTCTTTATTTTTCATGTTGTCAGCATTAATATTAAGTAATAATTATTACTCTATTTTGGTTATCTTTATTTCTAGTGCTATAATATTAGGCATTGCCCATGTTTCACTTAAGGAATACTGTAAATTTTTAGTTATTCCATTTTCATTTACATTCCTAACATGTTTGTTTATTTTATTCTTCTTTCCACAAGGAGAATATATTTGGGATAGCGGATTTTGGGGTATTGGAATTACAACATATTCCTATACTACTTCAGTTTTAACATTTTTCAGAGTATTTGCATGTTTTTCAGCTTTAGGTATTCAATCTTTAACTACACCTATTAGTGATGTTATGCATGTTTTAAGAAGTATTAAAGTTCCTAGGGTTTTTTGTGAGATCGCTGTTTTAATGTATAATTCTATATTTATATTTCTTGAATGTGTTGAAACTATGAGAAATGCTCAAAAAACAAGATTGGGTTATTTAACAACTTCCCTTACAGCTTTTAAATCAATGGGATCTATGTTCTCTAATTTGTTTTTACAGTCTCTTAAAAAAAGTGAAACCATGCAGGTTGCATTGGATTCTAGATGTTATACTGGAGAATTGCCTGTATATAAACCTAATAGAAAATTAGATTCTTATCCAAAACTTGTTAGTTAAATTTTAATTTTTATATTTCGGATAACTTTTTTTGTAATCAAAATAGTTATTTTAGTATTTTTATTCTATTTAGTTTTAGATTATACTTTTCTATTTTAAAAAGTATTACTATTTAGCCGACATATTGTCATTTTTATTAATTTAAAGACTTTTTTTAAAATTATTTTTATTATAAATCAACTATATTTTAAAAATTATTAAATGAATTTTAAACTTTATATATTAGTAGAAATATAATTTATTTTAGCTAAGGAGGAATTCGTATTTTAGAAGTTAAAGATGTTAGTTATAAGTATCCTGATGGCACTCTTGCTCTGGACCATATTAATTTTAAAGTAGAGAAGGGGGAAATGGTTTCTTTATTGGGTAAAAATGGAGCAGGTAAATCTACTTTATTCTTGCATTTCAATGGTATTTATGAACCGACAAGTGGTGAAGTTTTAATAGATGGGGAACCCATTGACTATAAAAAAGAGGGTCTAATGAAAGTAAGACAAAAAGTAGGTATTGTTTTCCAGAATCCAGATGATCAACTGTTTGCACCTACTGTGGAGGAGGATGTTGCATTTGGTCCTTTAAATTTGGGATATTCTCAAGAGGAAACACAAGAAATTGTAACAGAATCCCTTAAAAGAGTTGGAATGGCAGGTTATGAAAGAAAAGCACCTCACCATTTAAGCGGTGGTCAAAAGAAAAGAGTGGCTATTGCAGGAATTCTTGCAATGAAACCTGAAATCATGGTTTTGGATGAACCTACATCAGGTCTTGATCCTAAAGGTGCATCAAATATTTTACAATTACTTTATGAATTAAATGATGAAGGTATGACTATTATTATTTCTACTCATGATGTGGATTTGGTGCCAGTCTATTCAAGTAAAGTATTTGTAATTAGTAAAGGTATTATTTTGTCACAAGGTAGTCCTAAAGAGGTTTTCTCTGATATTGATCTTATAAGAAAAGCTAATCTAAGACTTCCAAGAATTGCTCATTTATCTGAAATTCTTGAAAAAGAAGATGGTGTTGATTTTAATGGTGATTATCCATTAACTATAGGTCAGGCCCGTAAAGTATATAGATCTATGATAAAGAAATAGATAATTTATATTATCCTTAATCTTTAATATTTTTTTTAAATAGGATAATTCTAATTTTTTTAGATTATGATATTATGTTAAATGAAGATTTTAAATTAATTTATGAAACTGATTCTCACGATAAGATTTATACTAGTAAAGATTTTTTAGTTGTTAAATTTCCATATGGGAAGAATGGTATTTCCATATCTTATTTAAATGGAGGATATAGGGAAAATTTAGAATCTGTTTTTAATCAACATTTGTCTGATGAGGAAATAAATAAGATTAACATGGATAGAATAGTTGAATATTTGAAATCAAAAGCCAGATCTTTGGATTTAAATGTAGATAAAACATCCTCACTTTTAACTCATGCAGATATTAAAAACACTTCAATAATTAAAAAATCATTTAAAAAACTATCTGTTACAGCTATTACAACTGCAGGAACAAAAATTAATGCAGTAAGGGCAGGTGATCCTGCATCTTATTATGAGGAAAATCATAGGTATTATGATTTAAAAGATAATAAACTTAAAGAAGATATGGATGTAGGGACAATAAACATTATACTAATTTTTAATTGTCACTTAAATGAAAATTCTCTTTTAGATGCATTAATGACTGCTACAGAAGCAAAATCAGCAATACTTCAACAACTTCAAATTCCCTCCCAATATTCTAGTGGTATTGCAACAGGAACAGGTACCGATGGAATTATTTTAATCTCAGATAAAAAGTCCAATAATGTCATTGAAAATACAGGTAAACATTCAAAACTTGGAGAGTTAATTGGTTCAGCTGTTGAGGAGTCAATAGCAGAAGCAAATTTAAAACAAACATGGATTAGTCCTAGTTCTCAATCTAATGTATTGACATTACTTTATAGATATAAATTAGATATAAATGATTTTTATAAAGATTTTACATCTCAAGAGAAAGAGACATTTATCAAAAACCTAAAATCTGCAAATCATAATCCTAAAATGGTAGCTATTACATTGACTGTTACACATATAATTGATGATGTAAACTATAATTTGATGGCATCTGAAACTGGATATAGTTTGGCAATATCCATAATTAATGATATTTTTACTTCTAACGATTCTATAGAAGTTAAAAGATTACTTCTATATTGGATTGATTATTACCTTAAATAACTACTAATTAAATACATATTATCTAGATTTAACTACTATATTAAATTATAAAATTTTAAATAAAAAGATAAATAAAATAACAATATTATAAAATAAATCAAAAGGGTTACTATGAGAATCGGAATATGTGATACTACTTTTGCAAGATTTGATATGGGTCATGCTGCAGAAGATGAACTTAAAAAATATATCTATGATACTAAAATTATCAGAGTAACAGTTCCAGGTATTAAAGATCTTCCTGTAGCTAGTAAGAAACTCATTGAAGAAGAAAATTGTGATATAGTAATGGCACTTGGAATGCCAGGACCTAAAAGAAAAGATAAAGTATGTGCTCATGAAGCTTCAACAGGTTTGATCAATGCACAGCTTATGACAAATACTCATATCATTGAGGTTTTTGTACATGAAGATGAAACAGACTCCGAGGAAGAGCTTAAATTCTTAGCAGAAAGTAGGGCTAGAGAACATGCTCAAAATGTTTATAAAATGATGTTTCATCCTAAACAAATGCGTAAAGAAGCAGGTAAAGGTAAACGTGAAGGATTTGAAGATGCAGGTCCTTTATAATCTAGAAATTTAAAACGAGAATTTAAAATGAAAGAAGATATTAATGGTGTATATTTAGTTATTCCAGCTTATAATGAAGAGAAACATGTTAAAAAAGTTTTATCTGATGTGGCTAATTTAGGTTATAAAATCATTCTTGTTAATGATGGATCGAAAGATAATACATTAGAACTTGCAAGGGAGGTTCAAAAATTATATCCTAATCAAGTTTTCATTGTTTCTCATGTTATAAACCGTGGTTTAGGGGCGGCTTTAAAGACAGGTATGACTGTTGCCTTGAAACATGGTGCACAATATATAATAACTTTTGATGCTGATGGCCAACATGCTTTTGAAGATATTTCAAAGGTTGCAAAACCATTAATGGAAAATAAAGCTGATGCGGTTATAGGTTCACGTGTATTTGATGATATGCCTAGAACCAAACATTTTGCAAATGATGTAATGAATATTTTAACCCATATATTTTATGGTATTAAAGTTAAGGATTCACAATCAGGTCTTAGAGCTTTCTCAGCAAAAGCTGCTAAGGAGATTAATGTAGTTTCTCCAGGTTATGGGGTATCTTCTGAATTTATTAAAGAAATAAAAGATAATAATATTAAATTTGATGAAATTCCAATTACTACTATTTATACTGATGAAACTCAGCATAAAGGAACTAATGCAATTGTTGGTATTAAAATCATGTTTAAAATGATTATTGATTTATTTAGATAGTTAAATTGGAATTTAATTTAATCAAAATTAAACAATTATTAGATTTGAATTTTATTCATTTAATTAGAATTTTATTTGTTGGAATTTTTATAGGTTAAATAATTGTTGAATTGGAAGCTTATCTAATTAATTAGAATTTGATTTGATAAATAAACTTAAATTTTTAATTATGGATGTTTGTATGCTTTTAAATATTTAAAAAATATTTTAAAATTATCCGGTGTTTATATGGAATCTTTATTATTATATCAGGTAATAGTTTTGATAATGGCAGTAATTGCTGTTGTTTTATTTGCTGTTAGATATAAAAATGGAAAAACAAATCTTTCAACATTTGTTGTATCAATTGTTTTCTGGTTGATTATTGTTGCTATTGGCATATTTCCTGAATCCACAACCTATGTTGCTCAAATTGTAGGTTTTAGAAGGGGTTTAGATTTAGTTTTTGTTTTAGCTATTGTATTTTTAGGATATCTGTTAATAAAAATAAATATGAGATTAGATTCAGAAAACGAGGAATTAACTAAATTAATTCGGAAAATAGCTATTGATAATGAAGAAAGTCTTGATGATGATAAAAAAGACAATTAACTTTTTTTATTTTTTTTTATATGGACAAATAATTAATTCTATACTTGATCTTTATATTTTTATGTAATGGAATAATTAGTTTTATATACAATTAATATTAAATATTCTATTGATTTAAAACAAATAACTTTTTTTTAAAGTATCTGTCTAAAAAAACATTTAAAAGAATAATTTTTTTTATTAAAGTAGTGATTATATGTTATATTTTAGGGGATGTACTGCAAGAGAGAAAGATTCTAATATTGAAAATGCAACGAAATATATATTAGATAAAGCAGGGATTGATTATCATACCATTGATAATGAAGAATGTTGTGGTTCCATACTTTTAAGAAGCGGATTTTATGATGGAGCTATAGAACAGATGAAAAGAACTTATAATGATATTAAAGATGAGGATTTAATATTGACCTCATGTGCAGGTTGTTATAAAACACTTAATGATGACTATAAAGAAATATTGGGTTATGATTTAAATGTAATCCATATATCCCAATTACTTTATAGGTTAATTGATGAAGGTAGGATCGAAGTAAATGATAACTTTAAGAATTTGAAGGTAACTTATCATGATCCTTGTCATTTAGGTAGGGCTTCAAAGGTATATGATGAACCTCGAGAGGTTATTGAAAAATATTCTAGCCTTGTTGAAATGGAGAATAATCGTGAGAATGCATTATGCTGTGGCTCTGGAGGTGGAGTAAAATCTGCATTTCCTGAAATCTCAGCGAATATTTCAAAAAATAGGATTAAACAAGCAGAAGATACAGAATGCGACTTAATTGTTACAGCCTGTCCTTTCTGTAAATTGAATCTAGGTTCTAATTCCGAAAATCTAAAAGTTATAGATTTATCTGAGTTTGTAGCGAAAGCATTAAAGAAAGAAGATATGTGAGTGAGTAATATGGAAGAAAGAGAATTAAAACAAATGAATAAATCATTTAAATTATTACATAAACGTTTTGAAAAAATTATTGACAAGCCAGAAACTCGCCGTCTTCAGGAAAGGGTAATTAATATTCGTACTAATGCTATAGAAAACAATGAGGAATTACAAGAACAGGTAAGAAAAACATTTAAAAGAAATGATATTGAGTTGTTTGAAGCTAAAGATGGTGATGAAGCTATTAAAATTATGGTTGATTTAATTAATGAGTATGACAAGGAAAATAAACTTGTAATTAAATCAAAGTCAAATACTATGGGGGAAATTAGTGCTCGAAAGAGGCTTGAGGAAAATGGCGTAAAGGTTATCGAAACTGATTTGGGAGACAGAATCCTACAACTTAAACATACTGATAATAGACCAGTACACAATACAGGACCTGCATCACATTTAAGTATTGATGAAATTACTGAAATTGTTAATGACGGATTAAATACGGATTTAGACCCTGTACATCAGGATATATTAAAGACTGTAAGGGCTGATGTTCTATCCTATGTTGGTGATGCTAAGGTGGGTATTACAGGAGCCAATGCAATTGCTGCTTATGACGGGTCAATTGCAATTGTCCATAATGAAAATAATGTGGCTTATGCATCAAGTCGTAAACTTCATATTGTGCTTGCAGGAATTGATAAGCTTGTTCCAGAGGTTGAAGATGCTGTATCAGTTTGTAAATTAGAATCAGTATTCGGAACAGGCTCACCAATATCCTCATATATTAATATTATTTCAGGACCATCTAAAACAGCAGATATTGAGAAAAAACTATTGAAACCAATGTATGGAGCAGAAAAGGTGGTAGTAATATTACTTGATAACGGACGTTCAAAAGCTAAAGACGAGTGTTTATGGTGTATAAACTGTGGTAATTGTGTAGTTGCATGTCCTGTATATAATGTAGTAGGTAATGAATTTGGTTTTAATTATTATCTTGGAGGACATGGGATTGCATTGAGCAGATATCTTAATGAGAGCGAGGAAAAGGATGATAAAAAATTGTATATGTGTACTTTATGTGGAATGTGTACCTATAATTGTCCTGTAGCTACCCCTACCAATGAACTTATAGAGAGTTTACGTTCAAAAACAGAGTATAAGGTGGATAGTCATAGGAGGATTAAAAATAATATTAAATCTAATGGAAGTCCATATAAACATAAAAATCATTAAATATTTAATTAAGTTTAAATACAGTCTATATAAATATATTAATATTTAAGGATATATTTAAGTTAAAGTTTAGGTTAAACATTTTTATTTATTTGTCTATTCTTTGATTCAATTATTATTAATTTTAATCTTATTAAAATATTATTCTTTAAATATTCTTATAAGAAACAGTATTATTTTATTATAAACAATAATTATAGAAAACATTTATAAATATAAACTAATAAATTGTTAATTGTTATTTTATTATGATAATATTTTTTTTATTTTAGTTATACCATATTGATGGTATAATTATTATGAATCTATTATTAAGGATTAAATTTGCTTAATTATATTTTTATAAATACATAGGTTATTTGTTTAAATTTGAGTAAATAATTGGAGGAAATTTTTTTGCTTTTATTAATAAGTCCAATCAATCATGAAGAAGCTGTAGAAGCTATTGAAGGTGGAGCAGATATTGTAGATGTTAAAAATCCTAAAGAAGGATCTCTTGGAGCTAATTTCCCTTGGGTTATTAAAGATATTAGAGAACTTACTCCTTCTGATAAGTTAGTTTCTTCTACAATAGGTGATGTTCCATATAAACCAGGAACCGTTTCCCTTGCTAGTTTAGGTGCATTAAAATGCGGTGCTGACTACATTAAGGTAGGATTATATGGTACTAAAAATTATGATGAGGCAGTAGAGGTTATGTCTAATGTTGTTAAAGCTGTTAAAGACGAATCTCCAGAAACTATTGTAGTGGCTGCAGGTTATGCAGATGCTGAAAGAGTTGGAGCTGTTTCACCATGGGATATTCCTAAAGTTGCACGTGATTCTGGTTCAGATTTGGCTATGTTGGATACTGCAGTTAAGGATGGTAAAACATTATTTGACTTTATGAGTATGGAAGACCTTGAGAAATGGGTTGCGGAAGCTAAAGAATATGATTTAAATACTGCACTTGCAGGTTCAGTTAAAAAGGATCAAATCAAGCCATTATATGATTTACACTGTGATGTTGTAGGTATTCGTGGTGCTGCATGTGTTGATGGTGACAGAAACACTGGACACATTGACCGTACTGCTGTTAAAGAGTTAAAAGATTTAATCAAATCTTTTGATTAAATAAAGTTTATTTTTTTAATTTTTAATTAAACCTTTTTTTAGCTATATTATATTAAAACTTTAGCTATTTTTTTATTTTAAACTTATTTTTTTAATATTTTTTGAAGTTGGTTCTTTTGTCTAGAAATGAAGATAAAACAAATGTAATGAGGCTTTTAGAGAGAAACAAAATACCCTATAAAAGTTATAATTACCTTGATTCCGGCGCTATAAGTGGAAAGGATGTAATTGAGGTTTTAGGTGAAAATCCTGATAATGTATTTAAGACACTTGTAACCGTAAGTAAATCTGATAATCATTATGTTTTTTTAGTACCTGTTAGTAAAGAATTAGATTTAAAACTTGCATCTGAAGTTGTATCTGAGAAGAAGATTAAAATGTTAAAATCTAAGGATTTACTATCTTTAACTGGATATACTCATGGAGGATGTTCTCCGATAGGTATGAAACATAAATTTCCAACTATTATCGATGATAGTGCTAAGAATTTTAATACCATTTATTTCAGTGGTGGAAAAATAGGTTATCAGGTTGAGTTAAAACTAGATGATCTTTCAAAAATAATTGATTTTAGATTGGCTCATATTACAAAATAGTTCTAATTGTTTGGAAAAACTGTTAGTTTAAGGTTAAATCATATTATAATGTAATTTTAGTTTTATAATTGTTGTAAAACTACTATTAAATATATTATAAATAGTTTTTATAACTGAAAAGTTTTATTATATAATAATAGGTTATTTTAGATTTTTCCTATCTATCTGTTTTCTTTTAAAAAACAGAATATGTTTTATGGTAGGATTAATTTCACATTATGTCATCAATCTATTTTTTTAATTAATTTCATTTTTTAATTGTAATTTTTATTGAAAAACATAAAGTTTATATTTATTAAAAAAGATAAGAATAATAATTATATTTATTTTAAAAAATTAATACCATATTTTTTAATTATATAATTTTAAATATAAATTTTATATTTTATGATTATTTATTTTTAATTTTTCAAATTTATTTATTCGGTGAGAAATGTGTTTTCAGAAAAAATTCAAGAAGCTAGAATGGGATATACATTTGACGATTTTCTTTTAACACCAAATGCATCATATGTAGAACCTAAAAATGTAGATACAACCGTTAAACTTGATAAGGATATTTCTCTTAATATTCCTATTTTAAGTGCTGCTATGGATACTGTCACAGAATCTGAACTTGCTATAGCACTTGCTCAAGAAGGAGGTCTAGGTGTTATTCACAGGAATAAAACCTTGGAACAAGAAGTTGAAGAAGTTAAAAAAGTAAAATCAGCTGAGGATATTACTATTCGTGATGTAATTACAATCACTCCTGATTCCTCTGTTAATGAAGTTCAAAAACTTATGGATGATCTATCTATTAGTGGATTACCTGTAATGAACGATGAGGAAATTGTTGGTATCATTAGTCGTAGGGATGTAAATCCGATTATTAAATCAGGAAAAGATAGGTTAGTTAAGGACATAATGACCTCTGATGTTGTAACTATTGATGAGAATACTTCTCCTGAAGAGGCTTTAGATATTGCTTATGAAAATAAAGTTGAAAGGCTTCCAGTTTTATCTCCTGATAAAAAACTTGCAGGTATTGTAACTATTAGGGATATCTTAAATCATAAAAAACATGCAAATGCAGCAAGGGATAAAAAAGGAAGATTATTAGTGGCAGCTGCTACTGGACCATTCGATTTAGATAGGGCAATGGCATTGGATGAGGCTGGTGCAGATATCATTTCCATTGACTGTGCTCATGCTCATAACATGCATGTTGTTAATTTCATAGAAACTATGAAGGAAAATATCGATGCGAAATTATGTGTTGGTAATATTGCAACTGCAGAAGCTGCTGAGGATATTGTTGCTAAAGGTGCAGATGGACTTAAAGTAGGTATTGGTCCAGGTTCAATGTGTACTACCCGTATTGTAGCAGGTGTAGGTGTACCACAACTTACAGCTGTATCCGATGTTGCAGATGTTGCAAAAGATTATAATATTCCAGTTATTGCAGATGGTGGTATCAGATACTCCGGAGATATTGCAAAAGCTATTGGTGCAGGTGCAGATCTTGTAATGTTAGGTAATGCCCTTGCAGGTACTTATGAGTCTCCTGGTGAAATTGTTGTAATGAATGGTAAAAAATATAAAACTTATCGTGGTATGGGCTCCATGGGAGCTATGACTGGTGGATTTGGTGGAGGTGCTGACAGATACTTCCAAGAAATCAAAGGACCAATGAAACATACAAAATTAATACCTGAAGGAGTAGAAGGAGCTGTACCATATAAAGGTACTGTATCTGAGGTTTTATTCCAATTAGTCGGTGGACTTAAAGCTTCAATGGGTTATTGTGGTGCTAAAGATATTGAAACCATGAAAAGGGTTGCTAAATTTACAAGAATTACTCAAAGTGGAATTAAAGAATCTCACCCACATGATCTTTTAATTACAAATGAAAGTCCAAACTATCCAACATTAGAATAGTTGCTAATTTAGATAATTTTTATTGGATTTTTATTTAATTCTTTTTATTTTTATTTTAATCTTATTTCAAGCTATTTTTTATCAAATATCTTTTATTATTTTATTGTGTAAAGGATTTAAAATTAAACCGTTTTCTAGATAAATACTAATTTGTTTTAATTTTTAAGGAGATACCTTATTTCAGTTTAAATAAGTTAGAATTCATATAACATTTATTTCCATATTTTAAAAATTGTTTAAAAAGATTCAATGGTAAATTTTAAAAAATAGTGGTTTTATTCAATATCTGTAGGTCTGTTGAAGTTCTTAAAGTTTTTCTCATGAATCAAATGATTATCGATTGGAATATAGAAACAGTTATGATTTTTCATAATCGTTCTTACTCTAAGAATTCCTTGACTTATGTATTCTTCCATTATTGGAATGTACTTTCTATTATAAATGGAATGTAATGGCTCCGCTCTTTTTATGATATTGACATCTTTGGGACTTCTGTGATAGGGTACCAAGGCATTAATTTCCTCATCTTCAATCAGTGATTCTAATGTATCGAACATGTAGAATACAAAATTGCTCTCAACATATGGGGAGTCACAGGGTAATACGAGTGCATAATCAGAGTGTATATGTTTAAGGCCTGTCATTATTCCACACATTGGCCCTAGATCTTTTATTTCATCAGTTGTAAAATAGATTTTATAATTATAATCTTTCTGTCTTATAATCTTTTTATATTTTTTAATTCTTTTTTCATCATTTAAAACAATTACAGCTTCATCTATTTGATTGTTTAATGAATCAAGAACATGAATAATCATAGGCTTATCATTAATTTTCATTGATCCTTTATCTTTACCCATTCTTTTACTCATTCCTCCACATAAAAGTATACAAGATTTCATTTTTTTCACGGTTTTTAAAAATTGTTTATAGTTAAAAATAGTTTGTTACTTATTATTATATTATAATTGCTATTTGATTTTTAAATTTAAAAAAAGTAGATTGGTTTTAAAAAATTCATATAAAAATTTAAAAAAAATATAAATGCTCTAAAGGTATTATTTAGAATCATTTAACATTTTGTTGCCCTAAGAGTATTTATTTATTTGGAATTGTTTAACACTTCATAATTTAGGAGTGTTTATTCAGTTAAAATTACATTTGCATCTTCATCAAATGGATTTGTACGAATTGCTAAATTTAACATATATGGATAATGTTTCTTAATAGATGCCAAATATCTAATCCATTCATAGAGAAGCTTACTATAAATTCTGTTCACATCACCAAATAAATGTTTTAAATCTGTTTCCGGTGATTTACTTATATCATCTCTAAAGTCTAATTCTTCCATTAAGTGCATAATTGAAAGCATTAACTGTGAGAAATTATCCCTATTGTGTAATGTCGGATTTGATATAATCTCAAGGACAAATTCCCTGTTTGCATTTAAAAACTCTTTTAAATCTTCAAAAAATAAAACCATTTCATCATTTGTAATTGTTGGATGCAATGCTTTAGGTTTATTTTCCATTTCTTCTAAATGTTTCTTGAAGTCATCATCACTCCAGGTAGAAATAGATTTCAATGCTCTAACAATATCATCACTCTCATCAATTTTATAGATACGACTTAATAGACCATAACCAATTTCATTAAAGAATATACCCATCATCATATCTATTTTATCCTGAATTTGTTTCTTTTCATTTCTTTCAATCATGTTTTCTGCTACCAATGCTACAATTAGAATGTCTATTGGAATAAATCCTAGATGTAACATTACATAGTGGAATATTTCTGCAGGCTCTCCAAATATTATTGTATCTATTCCATATATAATAAATACCAATATTATGAGGATGATTGCAAAATGTAGCTCCCACTTAGACCATTTTACTTTTACCATTCTCTCACCACTAAAATTTACATCAATAATGTATATAATTTTTTATAGATTTATTAAAATCTATTATTATTTTAATACTTTATTATTGATATATTTTTAATTGATTTAAGTTTAAATTAAAAAAAATAGTTAATAATCTCACACATTATATTAATGAAATATGGAAAGTTGTTAATATATTCTAGGATTAACATGTCATTTCTTCATTAAATTTAAAACCATGATCTAAAAAATAATATTTCCTTGTTTTAAATAGTTGAAAAATGGTTAAAATAGGAAATGGTTTAATTTAAAATAATATTTTCAGTTTGTATATAAAATAGTTAGAATAAGAACTCCAATATTTTATTATTCTAAAATAATTGAAAAATGGTAAAAATAAGAGATAATTTTTTCTATCTTAAATCGTTGAAAAGTGGTTATATTAAAGATGGTTAATGTTTAGATGCGGTTATAATACCTATTGGATTTTCCGCTTTCATAAGTATTCCACGATCTAGTATTCTACCTTTTGACACGTTAATCTCCATAAATTGAGGATTATAGTTCAAATCTTTTAGTTTGTTAACCGCTTCAACCTTTGTATCTACAAGTATTGATGTAATTAGGATTCTACCTTTAGGATTTAACTTTTCATTTACAATATCTAAAATGGTCTCAAGTTCCCTTCCACTTCCACCGATAACCGCAATATCCATATTGTCTATTTTTTTAAGGGCATTAACAGCGTCATCTTCCATAAGTTCAACATTATAGTCATCCTTTAAAAGTTTTTTAAGATTCCTTTCTGTAACCTTTACGGCTTCCGGATTTTTGTCGATTGAATATACTTTTTTGGCTCTTTGAGCAAACTCAACTGTTAAACCACCAGTACCACAGCCAACATCTACCACTATATCATCATCTGATATATCTGATTTATATAGAAGTAAAGCTCTTATGGCCTCTTTTGTAGGACCTGGAACTTCACAGATTTTAATAAAGTCATTATCATTAAACATCTAATCACCAAGTTTTAATTTAAATAAGAATTCTTGCTATTTCCATCTTTTATAAAGATCATTATCAATATCAAGTGAGTCTAGAACTTTACCAACAATAAACTCTTCCATATCTTTGCATGTTTTTGGTTTTGAGTAATATCCTACTATTGGAGGTAATATAATTCCTCCTTCTTTAGAAATCTTTAACATATTTTCAATATGTGTGGTTCTAAGGGGGGTTTCTCTAGGTACAATTATTAATCTTCGCCTTTCTTTAAGGGCAACATCTGCAACACGTGTAATGGAATTTGATGCATATGCATTTGCAATTGCTGATAGGGTTTTCATGGAACATGGTATAATTACGGCTCCATCAAACTTAAATGAACCACTATTTACAGATGCGGTTAAATCATCGTTTTCATAGTAATTATCTGCAAGGCTTACAATATCTTCCAGATTTACATCATCTAATTCATATTCTATTATTGTTTTTGCAGCATCACTTATTAATAGTCCGGTTTGTATATCTAAATCTTTAAGAGCTTGAAGTAATCTTACACCTAATATAACACCACTAGCTCCTGTAATAGCAACTATTATCATAAGTTTTCCTCATTTTTAAGTTAATATATCTACTTTTTCAATAGTTTTTATAATAAATAAATTATTTATTTTATATTTGTTTTAATGTTATCTTACTATTTTTGATTAGTAAAGATCACATATAGTTAAGTAAATCCTGTTGATCATAGTGGGTTATATTATAATTTTTGTCAGTTTTTTCAGGTAAATCTAGATAATCCTCAATATTAACTTTCCTTAAATCCTCTTTGTATTCTTTAGGAGCATATAACGCAATATCGGGATAATTAAATCTTGCTTTATTTAAAGCTTGAACAATTGAAGATACTTCATTTAAATGATATAAGTTATCATTCAAAGCTATTTGAGTTTTCATCTCATCGAATTTAGGATATTCCGGAAGATTTATGAAGATATAATTGGAATCTATGTTATAATCCTCTCCGATTTCCCTTTCAGCTTTTTTCAAATCTCTTTCTTTAATATCGAATACATCATTTGGATGTAGGAAATTATTTAAACGGATAGTTTTAATCCTTTTAAACAGTTGTCTATTTTCTAATCTTTCTATAATATCTTTAGTATATTCTAATGTAGAATTTTTACATTTTGTGATTAACTCGTTATCGTCATAGATTGACAATTTTTTGGTGTCTAGTTCACCAGATTCCACCATCTTGTCAATAGACCTTCTGAACATGGCATTTACAATACGTGTTGTGTGGTGTTGGTAAACACTGGGATACATGAAATAACGGGCTACAAGCATCGCTTCTGCAGCTTGAACCCCTTTTATATCTAAGACTAAGAATTTTTCCAATTTTAGATTTGAAATAATTCTATCTAAATCTATTACACCATATGCCACACCGGTATAATGTGAATCCCTTATAAGATAATCCATTCTATCAACATCTAATTCCCCGGATATGATAGGTCCAAGTTTACCTTTACCATTAATAATGTCTACAACCTCATCAAGATTAAAATTCTCAGAAATTTTGGTAGATATGGCGGTATTCTTTATAATAAAAGCCGTTTGCTCCTCATGTTTAACATTCATTACAGACTCTGAAACATGTGAGAATGGTCCATGACCTATATCATGTAACATTCCTGCAAGACGTACCAATTGAACCTCATCGTCATCTAGGCCTAACTCTACTGCTAATTTTGATGCAAGGTGCATAGTTCCAATGGAATGTTCAAAACGAGAATGATTAGCTCCAGGATATATTAATGAAGTAAATCCTAACTGTTTAATGCGTCTTAATCTTTGAAATTGGGGATAGTCCAGGATTTCCTTTTCAAGTTCTGTAATGGGAATATTTCCATTAATACTATCCCTTATTGATTTTTTATATTCTAACATCAAACCACATCATATTAATTTTATTTAATCTATAAAATCCACTCTAAATCAATACTTAATCTCTAATATATACCAATATATAAATAAACTTTTCTAAATTTATAAGCTTTTTTTATTAAAATATCTGATATTTATTATTTTAATTATAGAAAAATAGATTGTATTTTTTTAATTTTTAAAAAAGGTTAATTTTAATATTAAGTTTTAGATTTATGGATTTATTTAATATTTTTAGAAAACTGTGGTTTTAAAATAATATTCTTAAAGGACTTGATTTTCTATTAAAAAGAAAAAATTAAAATAAGTAGTTTATTTTGTTTAATATTGATAAAAGTTGTTTTATTCAACAAATCTTGAATCGGCTTTTTGTTTTTTAGCTTTTTTATGATTATTTTCAAACCATCCAATCCTGATATCATCAACTAGCGTATCTTCAAATAATTGGGGTACATATGGCTTAATATCCAAAAGAGGGGTTCCGTCAACAACATCAATATTGGATATATGAACAACGTTGTCCTCAATTGAATCTAATTTGACTGTTGATAATCCAATATTATTTGGTCTTTTAGGTGATCTTGTTGCAAAAACTCCATGTAAAGCATTGTCCATAAATGGTTTAACTTGTAGGGCATTACCATTTGTTAAATGTAAATGGTATATTAATATTAAATGTGAGAATTCCTCAAGATCTTTAAGTCCGTCAACATATTTTTCGTCTAAAACTATCTCTCCTTTAACACCCTTTGCTCCCGTTGGTTGAATTGGCATTCCCTGAGGTTTGTCAAATGGTGTTTTAATTATTCCTATTGGTTCAAATTCAATTTTATTCATAGAATAATATTTTATTTTAAAAACATTTAAAATTTTTTATACTTATCCTTGGTAACATATTGTTTTTTAAAAATCATAAAATCGATAATTTTTATATCGAATTGACTATTTTCGGTAAACGATAAAAAATTCTTTTTTTAACTAAAAAACAATATATTTATATAGTATAATGATAAACATTATTTTGTAGAAGTAAAATCTACAAAAAATTAATTAAAAATAAATAGTTAACTTATTCAATAAAATTATAAAATCATTTTTATCATGTTAATTACGATTTGTAGTTATTATTATAATTTTATTCTATGAGAAATTTTATGATGTGTAGATAAGTGGTAAGTAATAAAATTTAAGCTATTTATTAAAAAATATATGGAGTTATTAAAATGGAAATTAGTGCAAGAAATGGATTAAAAGGAAAAGTTGAAAGTGTTACTTTAGGAACTGTAATGGCAAATGTTCATATTAAAGTAGAAGAACCAGGAGTTATTACTGCTGCTATTACTCGTGAATCTGCTGAAAAATTAGGTCTTAAAGAAGGAGACGATGTTTCAGCTATTATCAAAGCAACTGAAGTAATCGTAGGTAAAGAATTATAAATATTTTAGATTAAATATTTAATCTAAATTTTTATTATTCTTAAGCTGCTTTTTTGTCTCATTATTTTTTCTATTATTTAATGTTTTTATCTTATTTTTACTATTATGAGCTTATTAAGTTCTTTTTTTGTTTATATCTAGTTTTTTTTAACTTATTTCTTTTTCTGGTCCTATTTTTTAGTTATATTATATCTATTTTCGGTTTTGAACATAGTTTGTTAAAAGAGATTTTTTTCTGACGGATATAGAATAGATTTTTAAAAATAGCATTTTGATTTAATAATAAAAAAAACCAGTTTAAATGTTTTTGAAATTAAATGTATTAAAACTATTTAAAAAAAGTGTTAAGAATTTAAATTAAAAATTGATAAAATAATGTTTTAGATTAATTGGGGTATTAATAAGAATAAATTATAGTACTCTCCCATATGTATCAATAAATAGATGATAATCAATAGGAATATTATCGAAAAGAATAACTTTATGTTTTTTATAATGAATTTAAGTACTAGAATTATTATTAATAAAACTATTAATTGACCGAGTAGAGTCAATATATTTAACCTCCTGCAAGAATGGTTTTAGTTCCTTCATTTGAGTATTCTTCTTTTTTAAAATCAATATCAAATTTAACTCTTTCAATTACTTCCTTCAACGCATCATAAGATTCGTCTCTGTGGGATCCTAACACTGCTACTAAAAATAAACTATCTCCAGTATAGAATTCACCGATGTAATGGATTAAACTGATCTCATTTACACCATATTTAAGTTTAACATCCTCAGCTATTTCTTCCATTTCCTTTTGAGTCTTTTCATTATCCGGTGTAGTTAATATAAGTTTGTCAATCTCTTTACCAGGTTCCTCACCTCTTACTATACCTTCAAATGTAAATATTGCTCCTGATTGATCTACTTTCTCGTGTTTTTTAAGGTCATTAATTAAGTCCGCTGTACTTACATAATCGTCGTCTTTTTTGATTAATCTTACTACCACTAAAATCACATCCATTTCAATTCTTTTATTATGTTTATTTGATATAAAGTTTTTCTAAACCTATTATAATACTCAATATATAACTATTGTTATTTATATTTTCTTTTTTTTAAATTTGATTAGGCCATTAATCTTCAGTTTTTTTTATTTCTTAGGAATATTAAATTTCGTTCTTTTCCTTTTTTGCAAGGTGCCTGATTCTAGAGATACCATCAATTTCCTCTATTATTTCAACTGTAGATTTCGGAACCAATGATTGCCAGTCTTCATCATTTATCATTCTTCTTCTAATTTCCCTTCCAGATAAAGTTTCTCTACTATACAGTGGAGGAGCTTTAACGGTATAGTTATTCTCGATAAATAATCTTTGTACTAAAGGATTTCCACTATAAACAACATTAAATGGAGGTGTCATCATATTTACATGAGCTACCCAAATGGCGTTAATGTCTTTATCTTCCATAGGAATAATATAATACCTTAATGGATCTACATTATTCTCAACTAAGAATTTTTTAATCATCAGAATCCTTTCACCTGCAGTAAATGGATCTTTTAGGGTATGGGAGATTTGAGCACTACCTACTCCAATAATTAACTCGTCCACTTCCTCTAGTGTTTTTAAAATTACCTGGCAGTGACCTTTATGTATTGGTTGCATTCTACCTATAATCAATCCACGTGTTATATTGTTCATTTAAAACCACCATCATAATTATGATATTAATTATTATGTATTATAATTATAGTATTAAAATTTAATTTATAAGGTTTATATGGATTGATTATTAAATCTAAAATTTACATCTTATGAGAAAATATGGGCTTTTTAAAAATAGTATATAATCAGTATTTTAATTTTTTTTTTTATATGGATTTATTATATTGAATTTTTTTATAATCTATTTGAACTTATTTACTATTTTTTAAAAATAATTTAAAATACCAACTGTTCAATAAATTTTTAGTATTTGTAATCATAAAATTTTATTTATATATTTAAAGTAATCGTATATAAATTTATATAAAATTATTAATTTTGTTTAATCAGGGAAAGATTTTTTTTGAACATAATATGGAAAAGTTTATAAACTTCTAATAATTTAATTAAATATATGATATCCGCATATGAAGTAAGTAATGAAACTAAAAAAATATTAGATAATGCTTTGGATGAAGCAATATCTGTTGAAGATGCAAATTATTTGATGAATCTAAAGGGATCTGATGTATTCGCATTACTTGAAACAGCAGATTACTTGAGAAAAGAAATTGTAGGAGATAATGTTTCATTTATTAATAATTGTAATATTAATTTTACCAATATCTGTAAAATTAGATGTGGATTCTGTGCATTTGGAAAGGATAAGGATGATCCTGATGCATATATTCAAAATGATGAAGAAATCCTTTCAAAAGCTCAAAATGCTGTTGAAAATGGTGCACGTGAATTCACATTAATGGGCGGAGTTTTAGAAGAGGCTGACATTGATTATTATGAACATCTCCTTAAGCTTTTAAAAGACCATTTTCCTAATGTGATGATTCATGGTTTCTCACCTACAATGATATTTGATGCATGTAAAAAATCTGAGATGTCTTTAGAGGAAGGAGTTAAGATTCTTAAAAAAGCAGGATTGGATTCACTTCCAGGTACTGCAGCGGAAATATTAACCGACAGATCAAGAAGCATTATTTGTCCAAAAAAAGTTTCCACTCAAGAATGGGTTGATGTAGTAACTACCGTTCATAAAGCAGGTATTCCAGGTTCTGCAACCATGATGTATGGACATGTTGAAACAGTTGCTGAGCGTGTTGAAACCATGAAGATTTTAAGGGATGTTCAAGAGGAAACACATGGTTTTACAGAATTTATCCCTATGACCTTTATGCCAAATTATTCACCGATTTTCTTAAATGGTCAGAAAAATCTTGGTGCTACCGGAATTGAAGATTTGAAACTTTATGCTACTGGTAGATTAATGTTTAGAGATTTGATTCCTAATATTCAAGTATCATGGGTAAAGATGGGATATAGATTTGCACAAATTTCGCTTCTTGCAGGTGCAAATGATTTAGGGGGAACCCTTGGTGGAGATGAATTATCTGAAGCTAGTGGTGCTCCTGATGGTGTAGATGCTTCAATAAAGGATTTAATCAAATTAGTAAACGAATTAGGAAGAAGACCTATTGAAAGAAACACCAAATATACTGAATTCTTCCCAATTGCAGGTAAATAAATAATTTTTAACTTTATCTTTCTATTAATAGTAAAGTTTTTAAATTAGTTTACAAAAATATTATTAAATATTTTATCAAAACAGATTTTTAATAGAGGAAACATTATGGCTAAAGATGAAGAAGATATAACTCCGGAAGTTGTGATTGTTGAAAATGATGATCCGTTAAAAATGATACATGACGAACTTAAATCGTTAGCTGAATATTATAATTTAGGGGATGTTAAGTTTAAAGTAGATTTTGAGGATTTATATTATCCAAATGTTTTTGTAATTAAAGGTCCTGAAGGAATGGATGATGTACGCCAGCGTCAATTACAAGCATTATTCCATAGTAAATTAAATCATTTCTGTGATGAACATAATATTTTAAAATCCTATGAATCTGTTAAAATTCAGTTTATCTAATTATTATTTTTTTTTAAATCAATATGAATATTTTTTCTTTTTATATCTTTTTTTAGTAGTTTTTAATTCAGTTTTTAAAATTCTCGTTTCTTCATTTAACCTTTTTTTAAGTATTTTTTAACTTTTAAGGTTATTTCTTCATGATTTGTATTTAACATTAATTTAGGCTTGTTTTATTCATTATGGAACCCTATAAAACAATTGTTTTAATCAAATTTTTTTATGATAGTTTACAAATAATTTAACATTTTTAATAAGAGACTATTCCTATTAATTAAAATAATTTTTACCAAAAAATAATAAACAAATTTAAAAGTATTGAATAATATAAATTAAATAGATTATTATTTTAGAATATTTTTAAAAAATTATTCTAGGATATCTGTGTATTAATCTTATTTTAAACTTATGAGTTTATATTTTATTTTAGAGAAGTTAAATTGGGAATAAAATGTTTAAAGTAGAAAATCTTTCAAAAAATTATAAATTGGACAACAAAGATGAGGTTGTTGGTCTTAAAAATATTAATTTAGAAATTAAAGAAGGGGAAATCCTTGGAATTATCGGAACTAGTGGTTCTGGTAAAACAACACTTTTAAGATGTCTTAGAGGTGTTGAGAAATTTGATGAAGGTGTCATAACTGTAGACGATGTTGTACTTCATGCAGATGACAGTCAATATTATTATAACCAACTTAAAAAAGCAACAGCTATTCATCTTCAAAGAGATTTTGGCCTATGGCCTGCAAGTTGCCGTGAAAATGTTTTAAGGAAAATGTATGGTGCTAAATATGGTGATGAGGCATCTACTCTTTTAAAGGAAGCTGAAAAGGAATTCGGAAAAAAGGCAGATGAGATCTTAAAATTGGTTGGCCTTGAAGGTAAAGACGATTTTCCAGCACCTTTATTAAGTGGTGGAGAAAAACAAAGACTTATCATGGCTAGACAATTAGCAAAAGAGCCTAAACTTTTACTTTTGGATGAACCTGCAACAATGGCATGTCCAAAAACAAAACAAGAAATTTTGGATGCTGTTAAAAAGATTAATAAAGAACTTGGAATTACGGTAATCGTTGTATCTCACTTGCCGGAGGTTCAAAAATATTTAGCGGATCGTATTGTTTTAATGAATGATGGCGAAATAGTTGAAATCAGTGATGATGTTAATGGTATAACCGATGAGTTTTTATCTAAAAGAGCACCTGAATCTGATATTACTATTAAAGCAAGTGATGAAACCATTATAAAGGCAGAAGATATTGATAAAAGATACTTTGTTCTTAATGATGGTGTAAGTTTGGATATTGAAAATGCTAATTTTGAAGTTAAAAAGGGAGATATTTTAACACTGTTAGGACCAAGCGGTGCAGGTAAAAGTGTACTTTTACATATCTTGGACGGTATTGAAGATGCTGATGGGGGAAAAGTTACTTATAAACTTAAAACAGATAATGAAGGAGTTTTATGGGTAGATATTCATAAACCTTCCTTACATAGGATGGATGTAAGGCGTAAAGTGGGATTTATGTATCAGGAATTTGCACTTCAATATTATGCAACAATAAGGGATCAATTAGCAGCAAGACTTGGATATAAGAATAATGAAATAGTGGAAAATGCTAAGAAGATTGCTAAGGAAGAGGGTTTATCTGATGAAATATTAGATTCCTTATATTTGCTTACAGATTTAAACGAGGATGAGGCAAAACATAGATTGGAACAAATTGGGGTAATGCCTGAAATTTTAAATGATCTATTCCCAAGTTTTCCTGCAACAAAAGTTAAAGAAGAGGTTAAAGATATTTTTGATCTTTTAGATTTATCTATTGATGTACTTGATAGACGTTCCTATGAATTATCCGGAGGTCAGAAAGTACGTGCAATGTTATCCCTTGTACTTTGTTCAAAACCAGATATATTGATCTTAGATGAGCCATTTGGTGATTTGGATCCTATTACTTTAAGGGATGTTTCTAATTCTTTAAAGCTCTTATGTAAGGAATATGGAATAACCATTGTAATGGTTTCACATAATACCGAGTTTATGAAGGAGTTATCCAATAGAGGTATCTTTATGGATGAGGGTAATCTTGTGGAAGATAGTAGGGACATGGATCAACTTGTTGATAAATTTATTGATTTCTGTCATGCAGACTATCTACGTCAAGATAACTAACACTCCTCTTTTTGATTTTTTATTTTTAAATAAAGGGCTTTAAAATGTTTGATAAAATTTTAATTGCTAGTGATGGTTCAAAAACTGCAGATAAGGCAATAGATATGGGAATTGACCTTGCTCGAAAGTATGATTGTGACGTTGCGGCATTATATATTATTGATCCTGCAAAGACTACCTTTGTTTTAGGTGATGATGAAGGCGGTGAGGTACTTGATAAAATCACAGCAAAAGGTAAGGAAAACGGTGTTACGGTAATTGAGCATATTATAACTGCTGATCCTATTAAAGATTTCAAGGTAATGATATGTAAAATCAATCCTGATTTAGTTGTTATTGGTGCTCATGGTAATTCCTTTGATAAACAAAAATATAATAGTGAAAAATTAGGCAGTGTTGCATCCAAGGTTTTAGAGGTATCCAAGGTACCTGTTCTTCTTGTAAAATAGTATTTTTTTGTTTTTAATTCTTTTAAATCTTTTTTTTATTTTCAATTTCTTTTATTCCAATTAATTTCTTTAATTAATAGAAATATCTTTTATTTTCAATTTCTTTTATTAATCTATTTTTTTTAATTTAATAAAACTATTTTTTTTATTTTTTTTAAGAATTTTTGAACCTCATTTTAATTAAATAAGGCTATTTTCTTATTTTTAACTTTTATAACTTAAGGGATAATAGTTCAAAAATTATTTTTAATATATTATTTTTTTACTAATCTTAACAAAGCAATTTAGTTATACGATATTTTTATTTTAAAATAGACTCAGAACCATTAATAAAATACCATCTTTTATTTTTTAAAATAATGTAATAAATCAAAAAAAGTTTTATACTATTAAAACATAATTATATCTAGAGGTGTAATCATGGCAAAATACAAATGTAAAGTTTGCGGATATGTATATGATACAGAAGTTGGTGACGAAAAAAAGAATATAGCTCCTGGAACTCCATGGGAAGAGATTTCAGATGCATTTAAATGTCCAATGTGCGGAGCACCTAAAAAGATGTTTAAATTAATAGAATAATGAGGTGAAAATATGGCTGTATATGTTTGTAAAGTATGTGGTTACAGATATGATGAAGATGCAGAAGGTACTCCATTTGCTGATTTACCAGATGACTATGTTTGTCCAGTATGTGGTGTAGGTAAAGACCAATTTGCTGAAGAATAAACTTATTGTTAATTATTATTAATTATTAAATTTATTCCTTATTTTTTATTTAATTTAGACTTTATAATTTTTATTTTTAAATTTTTTTAAACTAGGTGGTATATATGGTTAATGAAGTTATGGAAAAAAGTTTAAATGAACAAGTCAATGCAGAATTTTACTCAGCTTATTTATATTTATCAATGGCTGCTTATTTTAAGGAAGAAAATCTAGACGGATTTGCTAATTGGATGACTGTTCAAGCTCAAGAGGAAAGAGATCATGCAATGAAATTATTCGATTATATTATTAGAAGGGGAGCAAAAGTTACTTTAACTAGTATTGATGAACCTCAAACCGAATGGGACAGTCCATTAGCAGCATTTGAGCATGTGTTAAAACATGAAAGATATGTAACTAGTCTAATTAATAATTTAGTTGACTTATCTATTGAACAAAAAGATCATGCAACCAATAATTTCTTACAATGGTATGTTAATGAACAAGTTGAAGAAGAAGAAAATGCTATGGATAATTTAGGAAAACTTAAATTAGCTGATGGTAACCCACAAGTTTTATATTCTCTCAATGAGGAACTTGCAACTAGAGTATACACTCCAATTCCTCAGGAATAAATATTTTTATTTTCTTTTTCTTTAATTTTTATTTAACCTAAAAATATTTTCAGACTGTTAAGTTTTATTTTATCTATCTTATTTTTTCAACTAATTTGGCTGTTTCTTGTACTGATTTTTGTTTCCAATCTCCAAATTAATTTTAGATTTAATCATATCTTCAATATCAGGATTTTTATGGATTCATTTTTTTTATATGGCAGCATATTTTAAATATCTAAAAATCATATATTAAATTGTATTTGATTTTTTATCAAATATATTTTATAATTGTTAGTATTTTAAAATTGTATGGTATTAAAAAAATATTGCTTAAAATCCTTCATTTATTTGTTAAACAATTTTTGATATTAGCAATTATAATCTTATTTTTAAGGACTGTTTTTTATGGATTTTAACTAGAATATATTATTTTTCTATTGAAATTTAAATCAATTTTTAAAATTACCTTTTATATAAAATTACAAAGATAGTATTATAATTGATAAAGTCTAAAATTATTATATACTGATTGTAGATTTATTTTTTCTTAAACTATTTAAGTGATTTAAATATAATTTAAAAAAAGATAGATTTATTTGATTTGGATTATTAAAATTAATAATATTTATTTGATTAGAAATTAACTTAATATTTTTATGGTGAAAATGATGATGGGACCTTGGGTAGAAAAATATAGACCTCAGACTTTAGATGATGTTGTTGGTCAAGATCAGATAGTGAAACGTTTAAAAAAATATACAAGTGAGAAAAGTATGCCTAACTTAATGTTTTCAGGTCCTGCTGGTGTAGGTAAAACTACTACTGCACTTGCCTTAGCTAAAGCTGTTTTAGGAGAATATTGGAAACAAAACTTTTTAGAATTAAATGCCTCAGATGCAAGGGGTATTGACACAGTAAGGAACAATATTAAAAATTTCTGTAGACTTAAACCTGTAGGTGCTCCATTTAGGATAATTTTCCTTGATGAAGTAGACAATATGACTAAAGATGCACAGCATGCATTAAGACGTGAAATGGAAATGTATACTAAAACTGCCTCATTTATTTTATCATGTAATTATCCGTCAAGAATTATAGACCCTATTCAATCAAGATGTGCTATTTTTAGATTTGCACCTATTAAAGGAGAAGCCATTACTAAAAGATTAAAATATATCTGTGATGAGGAGGGTTTTAATTATACCGATAAGGGTATTGAAACAATTGTTTACTTTGCAGAAGGGGATATGCGTAAATCAGTTAATATATTACAATCCGCCGCTACCGAAGGTGAGGAAATTACCGAAGATTCCGTATATGATGTAATTTCCAAATCAAAACCTGAAGACATATCAAACATGATTACTGCTGCTTTAGCTGGAGATTTTATGAATGCCAGAGATATTTTAAGGGATTCCATGATTTTACATGGTACAAGTGGGGAGGATATGATTACTCAAATATATCAAGAGGTTACAAGAAGAGCAACTGAAGGTATTATGGACAGTGAAGTTTATATTGGACTTGTAGAATACATAGCAGATACTGATTTTAGAATACGTGAAGGTGCTAATCCAAGAATTCAACTAGAATCACTACTTGCTAAATTTTTATAATATTTTTTATATAAAGGGAAAAATATGCAATGGACAGATAAATACAGACCTCAAACCTTTAAGGAGATTATAGGTAATGGTAAACAAAAAAAGGAAATCCAAGAATGGGTTGAGGCATGGAAAGAAGGAAATCCACAACCAAGCTTGCTTCTTGTAGGTCCTCCAGGTGTTGGAAAAACAACATTTGCACAGGTTATAGCTCATGAATTCGGTGAATATATTGAGTTGAATGCAAGTGATAAACGTTCATATGATATTTTAATGAACACCATTGGAGAGTCCACTACTACAAAATCATTATTTTCCGATAATCCTAAATTAATTATTCTTGATGAGGTAGACGGTATTACAGGTAATCAGGACCGTGGTGGTTCAAGGGCTATTAATAAAATCATTGAAAATACTAAACATCCAATGATTATGATGGCTAACGATTTCTACTCCAAAAGACTTACTACAATCAAAAAGAAAACCCATGTTATAAAAATGGGTAAAGTAAGAAGCACATCTATAAACGTAGGCCTTAGAAAGATCTGTAAGAATGAGGGAATTGATGCTGATCCTAATGCTTTAAAAGAGTTGTCTAAAAGAGCAAATGGAGATATGCGTTCAGCAATAAACACATTACAGGCATTATGTGAGGAAAGTAAATCCCTAACAATGGAGGATTTGGATAATGTTTCACAGAAAAACGACAAGTCCAACTTGATTAATGCAGTAACTAGGGTTCTTAAAAGTAAAAACATTAATCATATCCAACAGGATATGTATGTGGATGAGGATCCAACATTGGTAATGGAATTTATAGCTGAAAATATTCCAAGGGAATATAAAAAACCCAAGGAAATTAAAAAGGCTTATGACTTTATTTCCGAGGCAGATTTATACTTCGGACGTGCAAGGCAATCAAGAAACTATGGCTACTGGAAATATGCCACTCAGTTTATGGGCCTTGGAGTAGCATTATCTAAGGATGAAAGATATAAGAAATTCACGAAGATTCAAAGTCCCCAATCATTTGCAAAAATGGGTAGGTATAGAGGAAAGAGAAACCTGAGAGACAATATTGCCCTTAAGATGTCTGAGAAGATGCATGTTTCCATGGAAGTGGCATATTCCATGTTTCCATATTTTGAAATCATGTTTCAGGATGATAGAACGGCATATGAAATATCCTCCTATCTAGAACTTGAAGATAATGAGATTAAAAGGTTTAGGAAGAAAAAAATTCCTAAAAAGTTCATTAAACAAATGGAAAAGGAAAGGGCCGAAAGACGTAAAAAAGAAAGAGAGGAATTTGCCTTAAATTATCAAAACTCACAACCTTTTAATCGGGATAAAAAAACGGAAGATATTGAAGATAAGGAATCTGAATCATTAAAGACCAGTAAAAAATCAAGTAATGACGATAAGTCTAAAACAATAGAATCTAATAAAAACAGCAACCCAAGTAGGAACAATGATTTAAAAGAGGATAAAAAGCCTAAAAAAGAGGATAAAGAGGAATCATTGAAAACTGGTAAAAGATCAAATGAAGAAGTTAGGCCTAAAACAAAAGAGTCCAGTAAAAGCAGTGATTCAGGTAAGAACAATGATTTAAAAGAGGATAAAAAAGAGGATAAAGAATCTGAAACTAAGAAGAAAAAGGACAATACTGTTCAAACTTCTTTATTCAACTTTTAAATTTTATTTAGAAATTTAAATCTTTTTAATGACATTTTCATCTTTTAAAATTGTTTTTTTTTTGATTATTTTTTTAATTTAAATACATTAATCTAACTACTTTTTTCTATTTTTTTTAAATCGTGTTAATTGGATTTAGGTTTAGTTTATTTAGGTTGTGCTTATCGCCGAATCTATGGTTTAGCTATTGTCTTAGGTTATATATAATTGAATCAACGATTTAATCTGCATTCTTGTTTTTTTCTAAATATTCAACAGACTTAAGTATGTTAAACTTATATTGTATAACAGTCTCGTCCAAGAAATCTAAAAATTCACCGGATGCATCATCAAAGGTATCCTCAACTATCCTATCCTTGAAGAAATCATTTATTTGTTTATTTGAGATTTTAATTAATGGATAGATATATTCCTCATCTTTTCTAGGAAATCGAATACCATCTCCACTAAATATCTCAGATATGATTGAGTGGACTTCCATATCCAAGGTCTTGTTGGATGTTTTAACATCATAATCGCTGTTGCCGTCGTTAATCAATGTTAATCCGTATTTTCTTGTATATGGTTCAAGTATTATTTCAATTAACGGATTTGCATTTGGTGGTATATAGACTTTCATCTGGGGTTTAAGTGTGTCTGATAATTCTCTAGATGCATTGGTAGCCATTTCTTGAAAAAGTGATGATCTGATAACCTCTATATCGGGATATTTTTCCTCAAAGGTATTTTGTCTTCTTCTTGAAAACTTTGAAAAACGTAGATTATTGATATAGATTTTACTTGGAGTATATGATATAAATCTGGTGTCTACTCCAATATCAGATAAAAATCTTAAAACGTCTTTTTTTGAATTTGTAAAAGTTTCTTCCTCTTCAGGTATATGAAAATCAAATAAAAAATTATCTTCCATTTAATCACAACTTAAAAATCTTTTAGACTATGGATTCCTGATTCTTTCATTACAGATTTTTCCATAGCTTTAATGTCTGCATCCTTACCTGTCCATATCTTAAAGCTTTCAGCACCTTGATACACAAACATTTTAAGACCAGAAACCCTTGTTGCCCCTATTTTTTTAGCCTCCTTAAGTAGGCCTGTTTCAAGTGGAGTGTAGACTATGTCAAAAACAACCATATTCGGATTCATTTGTTGGGCATAGATTAAGGGTTTGTCATAGATATTTGGATACATTCCAACGGGGGTGGTGTTTATAATAATGTCAGTATCCCTTAAATGTGTATCAATATTTTCAAAATCGTCAAAGTTAACAGTATATTCGGTGCTGCTTGTAATATCTCCAGCTAAATCTAAGGCCCTTTCAAGATTCCTGTTCAATATTGTTATTGAATTGACATTCTCCTCAGTAAGTCCATAACAAATTGCCCTTGATGCTCCACCTGCACCTAAAACCAGAACATCTTTATCTTCTATGTCTGTTTTTTCCTTAAGGGCTCTCATAGCACCTAAAACATCTGTATTATAACCTTTAGCTATTGTTTTATCAGATTTATATTCAAAATTAATTGTATTTACGGCGCCTATCTTCTCAGCAAGGGGATCTATCTCATCTAAATATTTTATTACATTGATTTTATGTGGGATAGTAACATTTAATCCCTGGATATTTAAAGCTTTAGCACCATCAATAAGATATTCTATATTATCCTCATAAACATGAAAAGGTAAATAGACATAATTTAAATCTAAAGATTCAAGATTTGCATTATGCATATTAGGTGAAAGGCTATGTTCAATAGGATTACCTATAACACCGAAAATCTTAGTATTTCCATCAATCGCCATATTAACCACTAAAAATTTTTTCAATCATTAATCTTTTATATATTAATATATCTTAATTAACTTATATTATTTTATAACCATAAAACTATATTTTAAATTAATTAAACTTTTCTAAATTCTTTATCATTTTATCTTATATTAATTCAGATATTATAATTAATTTTATAAGATAAAAAAATCAAATTTTAACTATATAAATTGAATTTTCAATTATCTATTATCATTTTTATTTAAAAATTATTTATTATATTAAGGAGGAAAATAAGTGGAATTTACAAGACCTAGAGGTACAAGAGACTTTCTCTTTGATGAAATGAAAGAAAGAAATATTGTAGAAAATACTTTAAGAGAAGTCTTTGAAAATTATGGTTATGGGGAAGTTAAAACTCCTTTATTTGAAGAATTAAAATTATTCACCACTAAATCTGGAGAAGAGATTATAGATCAGCTTTATAATTTTAAGGATAAGTCCAACAGGGAACTTGCATTAAGACCTGAGATTACTGCAGCTATTGCAAGATTATATATTAATGAACTTTCAAAAACTGCAAAACCTATTAAACTATATTATTATGGAAGCTGTTTTAGATATGAGAGACCTCAAAAAGGTAGATTTAGACAATTTTGGCAATTCGGATGTGAACTTATAGGTGCCAAATCCCCGGAAGGTGAGGCTGAAGTTATTGCCATGGCAAACGAATCTATTGAAAAGTTAGGAATTGATTCAGCTGAAATTCATATAAATCATTTGGGTATCATTAGAGGTTTATTTGCTCATTATGGAATACCTGATGAGAAGGCGCGTGAAGTAATGATTGTTGTAGATAAGGGTGATAAAGATTTATTAAAAGAATCATTAACTGGTCAGGATGCTATTATTGACAATAAAGAATTAGGCCAAATTCTTTTAAAGCTCATTGATATGGTAGGTTCAAGTGATATATATGAGGATATAAAAAGATTAGTGGAACCATTCGATGAATGTTTAAAACCTCTAACTGAACTTAAAGAATTGATTACCACATTAAAAAGCTTTGGTGTTGAAAATTATAAATTGAATTTAGGTGTAGCACGTGGACTAGACTATTATATAGGCATTGTATTTGAAATCTATGTACCTGAATTAGGTAGTCAAAAACAAGTCTGTGGTGGAGGAACTTACAATTTAATTAAGCTATTTGGTGGAGAGGATGTAGTATCTACAGGATTCGCTTTTGGATTTGATAGATTGATGGATGGTATAGAGGCAAGTGGTAATTTACCTGAAATTGGTCCAAAGGTTGATGTTTATGTGGCTCCAATATCAGCAGAAACAAGACAATTGTCTTTTAATATTGCACAGAGATTACGTCAGGAAGGCATTGCTACTGAAATAGATTTATCCCGTAAGAAGTTTAAGAAATTACTATCTTATGCAAACAATCTAGGAGTTAAACAAACCATTCTTGTTGGAACGAATGATGTTCAAAACAAGCAGGTTACTGTTAAGAATATGGAAACCGGTAATCAGGAATTAGTAAATATTAAGGATATTGTTGATTATATTAAAGAAAATATTTAGAATTATTCTTATAATTCTTATTTTTAATTAGTTTAAAATTATTGGTACATTAATAAGCTTTGTTATGTTACCTTAAATTAAGGTTAATATAATCTTTAAATTTCAGAATTATTCGCAATGTTTTAAATTAAATATTTAATATAATTCGCTATATTGAATTATTTTAGTTGCTTAAGAATATGTAATTAAGTAATTCATTAAATTTCATAATTATTTAAAACTAAAGTATATGATATAATTTTAACAATGCTTATTTTTCAATTAAAATAAAATGTGATAAAATGGAATTAAACTTCAGACATGAGAAAAATGGTGAAAAATTACTTATTGCTGTAGCTCAGGATTGGAAAACTAATGAGGTTTTGATGGTTGCATTTATGAATAGGCAGGCTGTTGAAGATACATTAAAAACTAAAAAAGCACATTATTATAGCACTTCCAGATCCCAGCAGTGGATGAAAGGTGAAAGTTCTGGAAATATCCAGAAAGTCAAAGAGATATATGTGGATTGTGATGGCGATTCACTTCTTTTAAAAGTTGAGCAGATTGGTGCAGCATGTCATGAAGGTTATAAATCTTGTTTTTTTAGACAAATTAACAATTCAAAAGATGTTTATAAATTAGATGAAATCACCGATGATGATATTGAAATTATTCAGGACAGATTATTTAATCCAGAAGATATGTATGGAGATAATTAATTTAAATTGTAGAAATGAAAGTTGTAAAGAATTATTTATTTTAAAATATTATTCTAATTTTAGCTATTTGAAAGGTAATTGAAATGAATACAGATTATGATTATGAGGATTCTGTTAGATTAGTACCAGATACAAGTGCAGTTATTGAAGGTATAATTACTAGAATTATTAAGGAAAAGAATTTAAATTATCCTGAAATTATTATTCCACAGGCAGTTGTAGCGGAACTTGAATATCAAGCCAATAAAAAACGACCTACTGGTTTTACAGGTTTAAATGAACTTAAAAAACTACAAGAAAAATGTGATAATGGTGATTTGTCTATTGATTTTGTAGGTCAACGTCCGTCCAACTATGAAATATCTCTTGCTAAAACTGGAGAAATTGATGCCATGATTAGGGATGCTGCAAAGGAGAATTTTGCAACCTTAATTACCAGCGATATAATTCAATCAGAAAGTGCAAAAGCATTAGGTATACCAGTTGAATATTATAAACAGAAATCTAAAGCAGATATGAAGTTAACTATTGCTGATTATTTTGATGAGTTAACCATGTCAGTACATCTTAAGGAGAATGTTCCTCCAATGGCAAAAGTTGGAAAACCAGGACATATTAAACTGGTTGAGTTGGATAGCACTCCAATGAAATACAGTCAACTTGAGGATATGGCTGAGGAGATTCTGGAAAAGGAAAGATACGATCCAAAGACCTATTTGGAAGCTGATATGGAGGGGGCAATGGTTGTACAATCTGGTGAATTGAGAATTTCTATAGCTATTCCTCCTTTTTCAGAGGCTATGGAAATTACTGCCGTAAGGCCAGTTGCAAATGTTTCACTTGAGGATTATAATTTGTCTGATAAACTAATGGAAAAACTTAAAAATAGTTCTGAGGGTATCCTTATTTCCGGTTCTCCAGGAGCAGGTAAATCTACTTTTGCACAGGCAATCGCAGAATTTTATAAGGATACTGGTAAAATCGTAAAAACAATGGAATCTCCAAGAGATTTACAAGTTTCCGATGAAATTACCCAATATGCTCCACTCGAAGGAGATATGGAAAAAACAGCTGATATATTACTTCTTGTAAGACCAGACTTTACAATATATGATGAGCTTAGAAAGAGTTATGATTTTAAGATATTTGCAGATATGCGTCTTGCAGGTGTAGGTATGATTGGTGTAGTTCATGCAACCCGTCCAATTGATGGAATTCAAAGGATTGCCAATAGAATAGAGTTAGGTGTAATCCCATCCGTTGTGGATACGACTATCTATATCGAGGATGGTCAGGTTAAAACGGTTTATGAAAATAAACTTAAGATCAAAGTTCCAACAGGTATGGTGGAATCAGATCTTGCAAGACCTGTTATAGAGGTCCGTGATTTTGAAACTGGTGAGCTTAAAAATGAGATATACACGTATGGTGAACAGACTATAGTAATGGATATGGATCTTATTGATGATTTCGGTGATGAAGATAGGGAGAAAACACCGGTTGAAAAGATTGCCGAGGCGGAAATTACACGTAGGATGAGGAAATATGCACCTCGTGCTAATATACTTGTAGAACTTGAGAGCATGGAAAGGGCCAATGTATATTTGAATGAGGAATATATTCCTAAGATTATTGGTAAGAATGGTAAACGTATTGCCGAGATTGAAAAGGATATTGGTATTAGTTTAGGTGTAGATCCGATTGAAAGCTTGATGAGTAATGAACCGTTTTTAGTAGAATATCATACCAATAAAAAACATATTATATTTGATTTTCCTCGTGAGGACATTGGTAAAAGTTTTGATTTAATGATAAATGGTCAATATTTATTTACCGCAACTGTTGGTAAACATGGTGAGGTAAAGATTAGAAAATCAATTAATGTTGGAAAACAGGTTTTGGATGCAATAGAATTTGGTTTTCCAATAACTGCTGTTTATAGAGATATATAATAAGATAGGTGTTAAAAATGAAGATTGGTGCATCAACTTTAGTAACTTTTAAAGATGGTTTAGAAAACGGTTTAGGATTTTATGAAGATAATGGTATTGAATATGTAGAGCTATTACATGATTATCCATCAAGGGAAATGGATATTGAAACTATTTTATCCTTTGATTTAAAATATACAATTCACTCTCCACTTATAGATATGAATATTTCATCATTGAACCCTTCAATTAGGGAGGCCTCTATAAATGAGGTAAAATATTCCTTTGAAAAGGCTAATGAATTAGATGTAGATACAGTTGTAGTTCATCCAGGTAAAATACCATTTTTAGGTCAAGGTTTGGAAGAGAAAATCAATCAGATTAATAAGGCATCCATGATTGAATTGGCTGAAACTGCTGATGAGCTAGGTGTAACTGCAGTATTTGAGAATATGCCTAATATTCCAGGTTTTACCTTTACAAGACTTGAGGAACTCACCGAATTTTTAGAAGAATATAATATGGCAATGTGTTTAGATATTGGTCATGCAAACACTAATGGTTATAAAGCGGAGGAAATGTATTCTCCATTAATTAAACATATTCACGTACATGATAATCTAGGTGATGATGACTCACATCTAGCTATTGGTGAGGGAACTGTTGATTTTGATACTTTAATTTCCTCATTTGAGGCAAATCATTATGATGGAATATATATGATTGAAGTAAATCAAAAGGAATCTATCATTAAAAGTCTAGAATATTTAAGAAACTTTAAATCTTAAATTTTTTACTTTTTTTTATCATATTAAGTATTTTTAATTTTTTTTATTAGATTAATATACTATTTATATAGAAGTTAAATCAATTAGATAAGTATTTTATAGAAAAGAAAACATAAATATAATAGTTTATTATGTTTAAATATAATTGTTTTTTTTTTAAACAGAAAACTTTTAAATTAAAATTTTAAGAAATTATGAAGGTTTTTAATAATGTTTTGGGATGAAAAAGCCGAATGTATGGAAAGAGACGAAATTAATGAAGTGCAACTTAAAAAATTACAGAATATCGTAAAATATGCATTTGATAATGTTCCATACTATCATAAAAAATATACTGAATGTGAAGTTTTTCCAGAGGATATAGAAACTTTAGAAGATATCAAAAAGCTTCCTTTCACTACAAAAACTGATTTAAGGGAGTCCTATCCCTTTGGAATGTTTGCTGTCGATAAGAAAGAAGTTATAGAAATTCACTCATCAAGTGGTACAACAGGTAAACCTGTAGTTGGGGGATATACCAGAAAAGACATTGATTATTGGTCTGAACTTATGGCTAGAGGTTTAACTGAATGGGGCATAACCGATGAGGATATAGTTCAAAACACCCATGGATATGGTTTATTTACTGGTGGTTTCGGTGTTCATTATGGGGCACAGAAGATTGGAGCTACAGTTGTACCAATTTCTACAGGTCAAACTCGTCGTCAGGTAGAACTTATGAACGATTTCGATACTACCTTGCTTGTTGTAACTCCTTCCTATGGTTTATATATTGGTGAAGTTGCAAAAGAAGAGGGTTTTGACCCTAAAGATTTTGGTCTTAAGGCTATTGCATTCGGTTCTGAGATGTGGACTGAGGAAATGAGAAAGAGATTGGAAGACACATTTGGTGTTCCTGCATATAATATTTACGGACTTACTGAAATGATGGGTCCAGGTATTGGTCTTGAATGTAAGGAGCAGAATGGTCTTCATATTGCAGAGGATTTCTATTATCCTGAAATTATCGATTCAAGTACTGGTAAAAACTTAGCTGAAGGTGAAAGGGGAGAATTAGTTCTAACTAATCTTCAAAGGGAGGCTATGCCGATTATTAGATTTAGAACTAAAGATGTTACAGCACTTCATTATGATAAATGTGACTGTGGAAGGACTTTCTGTAGAATGGAAAGAATCACTGGTAGAACAGATGATATGATTAAAGTCAAAGGTGTAGCAGTATTCCCATCACAAATTGAAAAGGCTTTACTTAAAGTTTCTGAAGTTGAACCTCATTATCAAGTTATTGTTACACGTCCAGGTTCTTTAGATGAAATCGAGGTAAAGGTTGAAACATCACCTGATCTTTTCTCCGATGATGTTACAGAAATGTTAGGTATTCAAAGAAAAATTGGGGAATATATCAAGAATGAGATTGGAATTAAGGTTAAAGTTACTTTAGTTGAACCAAAAAGTATTCCAAGAAGTGAAGCTAAAGCTGTAAGGGTTATTGATAAACGTAACTTTAATTAATTTAATTTTATTTGTTTAAGTTAATTAAAAATGTAATTTTAATTTATTTAATTTTATTTATTTAAATTTATGAAGGAATTTCTATGGAAAAGGTAAAACAACTTTCAATATTTTTAACAAATCAAAAGGGTAGATTATATAAAGTATTAGATATTTTAGGTAAAAATGGTGTTAACATACGTGCATTATCACTAGCTGACACCTCTGAATTTGGTATTTTAAGACTCATTGTAGATGATCCTAATAAAGGTCAAAAAATTTTAGAGGATAATAATTATACTATTAAAATTTCAACAGCTATTGCAGTTGAATTAAATGATGTTCCTGGAGGATTATCTTCAATCTTAAAAATATTAAATGATAATGATATCAATTTAGATTATCTTTATGCATTTACTCATGAAAAAACTGATAATGCAATCTTGCTTTTATGTACCCATGATTTAGATTTACTTATTAAAGTGTTACATAAGGAAAATGTAAGGATTGTACCTTCAGATGAGGTTTATAATTTATAAGATTTTTAATTTTTTAATTTAATCTTTTTTTTAGATTTTATTTTTAATTCTGGTTCTATTTTTTTTAAAATAAAGTATAATGTTTTATATATTTAGAAAGAATTAAATATTAGTATATTAAATTATTAATGGAATCGAAATGAATTTAATATTAAATTTATAAATTTAATTAAAATAGTCTTGGAATTGGATTTATAAATTTAATAATGTAATGTTGAATTTAAAAACTTTTAAAAATGTTAATTATTGAGATGATATAAAATGAAAGGTACATGGAAACTACACCTTAGAATGTGGCTTGCTTCTATTCTCATGTTTGTACTGTTATATGTAATTTTAAGCATTGTTGGTTTTGCATGTGGATTAGGTGGTAGTGTATTATTCTATCTTATTTTAACCTTGGCTATAACCTTTATACAATATTTAATTGGACCTAAAATGGTTGAAATGTCCATGAATGTACAAAGAGTTTCACCAGAAGAAGCTCCTGATTTACATCGTATGGTTGAAGAATTAGCTAATAATGCAGGACTTCCAAAACCTACTATTGGTATTGCTGAAACATCAATCCCAAATGCATTTGCATATGGTAGATCCCATAGGGATGGTCATATAGCAGTTACCAGAGGAATTTTAGGTCTTTTAACTTATGATGAACTTAAAGCTGTTTTAGGTCATGAAATGTCACATATTAAACATCATGATATGGCTATAACCACCATAATAAGTGTAGTTCCAACTATTTGTTATTATTTGGCTTGGAGTACTATATTTTCTAGTAACGATGATAACGCTGGTGCAATTATTGGAGTTATAGGTTTAATATTCTATTTCATTGGTCAATTACTTGTATTGCTTGTTTCAAGAATAAGAGAATATTATGCGGATCAGGGTAGTGTTGAACTTGGTTGTAAACCGGAACATTTGGCTACAGCATTATATAAGTTAGTTTATGGTTCAGCAGCATCACCTGAAGATGAGATTAAAAATGTTGAGGGTTCCAAAGCATTTTTCTTAAATGATGTATCACATGCAGAAAGAGACATTAATGAACTATCTCAAGTGGATTTAGATGGCGATGGTGTGTTAGGCTCTCAAGAGCTTAAAAATCTTAAAAATTCTAACATTAAAATATCTGCTGGTAGTAAATTTATGGAAATATTCTCAACCCACCCGGATATGTTAAAAAGGGTTAAAAGATTAGCTGAATTACAAGAAGATTATTAGATAGCATTTAAATGCTATTATTTATTTTTTTTATTCTATCTATTTAGTTTTTTTCATGTTTTAATATATCTTATTTTTTTATGTACAAAATTATTATTTTTGTTTATAATGCTCTTATTTTGTTTATTATTTTTTTATAAAAATTTTATAATTTAATCCAAATATTTATAATGTAATAAAAATATAAATAATATTAATTATATTTGAATAATTAAAATTAATTTAGTAATAAAATCATGTATTTCTTTTAGTTTGGAGGATTTTAATGGTTAGTAAAGTTTTAGCAGCAGTTATATCATTCTTTTTACCAGGTGTTGGTCAAATTATACAAAATGAAAGTTTAAATGGATTATTAATTTTCATTTTGACAATTATAATATTCGGAATATTATATTATCTTTCTGCTTCATGGATTGCCGAGCTGGTTTGGTTTATTATTGGTCTTGTTTCTGCATATGATGCATATCAGTTACCTGCTAGATAAATTTACCTTTCCTTTTTTTTAATTAGTTTATATGTCCTTATTTTTTGGTTACTGAAATATTTTTATAGTAAAATCTCTAATTTTCTCATGATTTATAATTCTTAAGTTTTTAAAATTTATCAGATAATCCTCATTTTATACAATTCTATCTGAATGAATAATTTAATATATTAAAATCAATAATCTATAAAATAATTGAATTTAATTTTATTAGTAAATTAGATTATAGAGTTATAATTTGAGATTATTTAAATGCATGGAAGTTATATGATGGAAGAGTATGATTTGATTATTATTGGCGGAGGTCCTGCAGGTCTTTCAGCAGGAATATACTCTGGAAGGCAAAATTTAAAAACATTAATTATTGATAAAGATTTAATCGGTGGTCAGGCAAGGGAAATACCTTTAATTGAAAATTTTCCAGGTTGTCCGGATGAATCTGGATTGGAAATAATTGAAAGAGCTGAAAAACAGGCAAAACAATATGTGGAAATACATGATATGGAAGGGGTTAACTCAGTTGGTAAGGATGACAATAATAACTTTATTGTAAAAACATCAAAAGGGGAGTATCTTTCAAAGGCTTTAATATTAACAACAGGTTCCAAACATAAACAACTTAATGTTAAAGGTGAAAATGAACATATTGGACGTGGTGTTTCATATTGCGCCACTTGTGATGGGATGTTCTTTAAAGGTAAGGATATAGCCATTGTTGGAGGAGGAAATACTGCGGTAACTAATGCCCTGTATTTAAATGATCTTGGATGTAATGTTACATTGATTCATAGGCGTGATGCTTTAAGGTGTGAGAAGATTCTTGAGGATAAGCTGAAAGAAGAGGATATTAATATTATATGGAATACTACCGTTGAAGAAATACTAGGGGATCCATTAGTAAGCCATATAAAACTTTTAAATAAGGATGGCACCGAATCTGAGATTGATGTTAATGGGATATTTATATCAATTGGTGACATTGCTTTAAATGAACTGGCTTTGTCTTTAGATGTAGATGTAGATAGTGAGGGAAACATCATAACAGATAAAGAGCAGAGAACTAATATTGATAGAGTTTATGCTGCAGGTGATGTAACCGGTGGTGTTAGGCAGTGGATTGTTGCCTCAGGTGAAGGCGCAGTTGCAGCTTTAAGTGCATATAAGGACTTGTTAAATGCCGATTTAATTTAATTTAATTTAAATCATAAGTCTTTATTTAGTTTTCAACTATCTTATTGTTTTGAATCTATTTAATTTTATTAATGGTTATTGTGTCTTCAATTTCCAGTTTCTTATAGATTAGTCTAACCTTATCTTAAATCGTTTTATATTTTAATCTATTTATTTTTATTTTATGTATAAAATTATTCTTGTTTTTAACTTTTTAATATGCAATACTTCTATTTTTATTTTTGATTTTTATCAATATACTAAATTTTATAAACAAAAAGAGTATAAAAATTAAATTAATGATAATTTTAAGAAAAAGTAAAAAATTGTGGGAAATGTATCCTATTGGACCTATTAAAGGAGCTTTAAACTCAAAAAGGACTCCTCACTTTATAGGAACTTTTAAATTAAAAAAAGATGAAAATGGAAAACTCAGTATTAGTAGGTTCATAATTAACATGAATATTAATGATAATTCAACATTATTTGAAAAATTCTATCCTCCACAGGAAGCAATTAGAATCCTGAGAAAACAAATTGTATTATTGGCAAATCATGATGGGGAAATGGAGGATTTTTTAGATTCAATTAATATAAATTATAGATTTACAAGAATATGTGATTATTGTACATTGGAAAATTATATTACTATTATTAACTCAGATTGTTCATATAAATATCATAACCAGTATATATGTAAGGACTGCGCTGAGGATACAATTAAAAGGGAACTTAAACTTAGAGGATATGATAAAAGGGTATTTAGAAACTTCAAAAAAATCCTTGAAAAAACCAATGATTTGGAAACTGTTATTTCAATGTTATCTCCTAAATTTGATCCTTTGAGTCATCCCGATTTAACATTATATGATAAGGTTAAAGTAGATAATTCAAGAAAAATTCCGGAAATTGCAATGAGTAGGCTTAAGATACCTAAGGAATTTAAGGATATCTTAATAGATAATGGAGATACTAAGCTTCTTCCTGTTCAAATTTTATCAATAAAAGAAGGTCTTTTAAAGGGTGAAAATATTTTAGCAGTTTCCGCTACTGGTAGTGGAAAAACCTTGATTGGGGAAATTGCTGGTATACCACAAGCTCTTAATGGTAAAAAATTTATATTTTTAACTCCTTTAGTTGCTCTTGCAAATCAGAAATACAGGGATTTTAAGAAAAAATACGAACCTTTAGGTTTAAAAGTTTCTATTAAAGTAGGTAGAAATAGGGTAAAAGCCAAAGGAGAATTAAGACTTCCAGATAAAAGTATTGCAGATTCTGATATAATTGTGGGAACCTATGAAGCACTGGATTATATGATTAGAAGTGGAAAAACTGATGAACTAAATAATCTTGGAGTAATTTTAATTGATGAGATCCATATGATTGATGATGAGGATAGGGGTACTCGTTTAAATGGATTAATAAAAAGGATTACCTATTTATATCCTAATGCACAGCTTATAGGATTATCTGCAACAGTTAAAAATCCAGAATACTTGGCAAGTAAATTTCACATGAATCTTGTACAATATAGCAATAGGCCGGTTCCACTTTTAAGACATTTAAGTTTTGTTAGAAATGAATCTGAAAAAAGGGATATCATGAGGAGACTTATTATATCCGAACATCATAAAGTTTCTAAAAAAGGATATAAAGGCCAAACTATCATATTCACTAATTCTAGACGTAAAACCACTCAAATTGCCAAGTATTTAACAGATAAAAGAATTAAAGCCGCTGCTTATCATGCTGGATTATCCTATTATAAGAAGGAAAGGATAGAAAAGGATTTCGATAAGGGTAAATTGGAGGCAGTGGTTACAACTGCTGCTCTTGCTGCAGGTGTGGATTTTCCTGCAAGCCAGGTAATTTTCGATACGTTGATGATGGGTAATAAGTGGATATCTCCAAACGAGTTTTCTCAAATGCTTGGAAGGGCTGGACGTCCATCATATCATGACCGTGGTGTAGTGTATTTACTTCCTGAAATTGGTAAAAACTTTGACAATAATACCGAAGAGGCAGTGGCATTAAACCTATTGGAAAGTGATAATGAGGATGTTGAAATCGTTTATGAGGAGGATGAACTTAAGGAACAAATTCTGGCTGATATTTCATCCACTGCTATTGAAACTAAAAAAGATCTAGATGATTTTTATAAGGATATAGATGTTCCCTCAGATCCTACATTTATTACTAGGGAATTGATTGATAAAGGATTAGTAAGTTATGAAAAAGGTCTTTTAAAGGTTACCAAATATGGAAAAGCTGTCACAATGAGCTTTTTATCTATAAACAATGCAGAAAAGATTAGGGAATCCATATTCAATATTAATTACTTTAAAGAATCAACTTATATTAAGAATAATATTGAGAAAATTCTTAATCCGAATAGCAGGTTCTTTAAGGATATTATTAATAAATCAATTAATAATGATAAGGAAAAGACAAATAAAATTTTTAAACTCATTGATAAAAAGGAGTTAAATCAGCTTAAGGTTAAAACTATTGCGATGGATTTGGAATTATTCGATAGTGCCTATCTGTCTCCAGTATTACAGAATCAAATTGCTAATAAGTTAAAGATTAATGTTTCCTCAAGGTTATTTGCAGAGTCTACATTGGATATAATATCCTCCGGTGATACATTAAATAAGTTAGATACCAAATTTCAGGATGCCTTAATTAGACTTCAATCCGATTTTTTAAGATGTGATTGTCTAGATAAACCTTTCTGTGATTGTCTTCAAAGAGGAATTTCATATTTAATAATTAATGAAAGATTAAAAGGCGAGGATCCTATTAATATCTCAAAAACATTATATAAAAATTACCAAATACATACTTATCCTGGAGATATCTTCTCATGGTTAGACAATTATATTAAGAATCTGGATGCAGTTAAAAGAATTTCCCAGTCATTTGATGATAAAAAGTTAGTGAAACAGACTGAATATCTAATTAAACAGATTGAAAATCCTCACATTGAAGAGGCTAAATCTAAAAAACATCATAATAAAAATAAGTCCAAAAAGAAACACCACAAAAAATCTAAAAATAATAAAACACATTCTAAGAAATCTAAGGATAATAGTAAAACTAAGAGTGGGAATAAATCCCATTCTAAGGATCCTAAAGACAATAAAAATATAAACAATAAAGCACATTCTAAGAAATCCAAAAGTAATCATAAGAAGAGTAAGAATAATGATAAACACTCAACTAATAAAAAACATAAATCAAAGATTTCCAATAATTTAAAGGATTCTTCAAATGCAAATAAAAACCATAAACCAAATAATAGTCAGAATTCCAATAATTATAAATCTAAAAATATTAAAAAAGACTATAGTAATGTTAATAAATCCAAACAAGATAATAATAATACCAGTAAGGACAAAAACAAGAAAAATAAGAAAAATCAATCAAAAAGAAAAGTAATTAAGATTACCGGTACTTTAACTTTTTAATTATTAATTTTTTAAACTGATTATTTTATCTAAAAATTAGGATAAATTTATAATTATTAAACATTATATATAATAATTGCAATTGCCCAAACAAATTAAATTTACTTAGAAAAATACTTTCAGTAAAGATCCGTATTTTTAGTTGTATTGGTAGATATTATCTATAAAGGACATATCTAATGAAAATAGATTCTGGGATTATATTTAATGAAATATTAATTATCTAATTGGACTTTTATTTAATAATATCTCTTGAATGTAATTCAATAAATCATAAATAATCTATTGTTTGTGATTTGTTTTTATCTAAATTTTAGCTTGATGATATAACTAAATAAATAGAGTCATCGTAAAAGCAAGTTTTAGGTATTTAACATATTATAAGCTTTAATTAGTTAAATTTATTGCTTTATCATTTAAGGATTACTATTTAATAATACCTAATAATTATTATTTATTATATATTTCCTAAAGGATTTTTTAAATAGAATCTGTTCTTTATATTTAATATTAACTATTGTGTGCTTTTTTTAATATATGAGGTTCCTACCAAATAAATAGAGTAAAGTTTTAAATAGTTTTTTTATTAGTTTTAGTATTATTATTTAAAAATGATTTATACTTCCAAATAGTCTTTTTTTATTAAATCTATTTTTACATCGGATTGGAATTTCTCTTCAATATTACTTATAATATCTATTTGATTAGATGCAATTAAATAGGTGACTTTTACATTATAGTCTTTTTTAATTACCTTCAGATTATATTTTCTCAACTCGGAGTCAACTTCTTTAATATTTTTATAATCGAATATAGCTTCATAGATATTAAAAAGTTCCATATTAACAATTTCAGCTTCCTCAATCGCTTTTAAAATTGAATGTGAGTATGCTCTAACTAAACCTCCGGCACCTAATTTGATACCTCCAAAATATCTTGTAACTATCGCAACAATATTGCTTAGATCATTTTTTATAAGGACATTCATCATTGGTTTACCTGCAGTACCGCTAGGTTCTCCATTATCATCATAACCCTGTGAATCACTTACTATATATGCTGTGCAGTTATGGGTTGCATCTGAATATCTGGTGGAAACCTCTTCAATAATTTTTTTAACTTCTTTTTTATCTTTCGCAGGATACAGCCTTGCTATAAAATTTGACTTTTTAATATTTATTTGGGCTTCTACAGGTTTTTTAATTGTTTTCATAAATATCATTTAAAATTTTTATAGTTAAAGTTAAATAATTGGTTTTATCTATATTATTTACAGATATGTTTATATATTTTATAATAAAAATATTTAATTAACTTTGATTTAATTAAATATTAAAAAATATTAGGAAATAAATTTAATTAGACTATTTTTTAGGCAAAATTAAGTTTATTCTAATATAAAATTATATTAGAGGTATATCATGGCTGATAAAAAAGCAGTTATATTGGTATTTTTAATAGTGGCAATTATCGGTTGTTTAATAGGTAGTGTTGCAGGTATGGCATCAGGTCCTATAAATTTAAATTTAACCAATGACAATAATACTACTTTATTGAATAATACTTCAGATGAGAATAATACGTCTTTAACTGATACTATTTCCAATCAACCTAGTCAGGATACCCAGCAAGTTTCCGAATATTCAACTAGCTCTAGTCAACAGGATTCATCTTCATCTAGTAGCAGTGACAGTGATAACAATAACAATAACAACAATAATGGTCATAGTTCTGATGGTGGACAGGATAATGGAGGTAGTGATTCTGGAGGAAGTAATTCAGGCGGTTCTGACTCAGGATCATCTACTAGTGGTGCAAATAATTAATAATTAATTTAGGAGGTGTAATTATTCCAGAAAAGAAAGATATAGAGAATATGATAAAGTCTTTAGAAGAAGATCATGATGCGGGTTATATATCCGACGAGAAATATAAAGAGCTTTTTAATAGATATCAAAAGGTTTTAAGACAGTTGAATAAAGAAGAAGCTGATAAGGAAATAAAAACTGAAAATAAAAAAGTTAATAAACCTATATCTAATCACGAACCTTCTATTGAAAAAAGTAGTAGTAATATTAATGTTAATAATATTAATAATCAGAAGAAAGATAGGGATAAAAAAGTTAATAATGATTTATTAAATAATAAATTTGATATTGATAATTCTAATTATTACTCTAATGATTTAGAACCTAAACAAGATTTTATTACTAGATATGAAAGAGAAATTATGAGTGTTTTAGTTGCAGTTCTAATAATATTTATTATTCTAACAATTTATATTTTAATTGCAATGTAAATGTCTTATAACTTTTTCCAATTCTTTTTTTTACAATACTCTTTTTTAGTTTTTTTAATTTTTAATTGATTTTATGTTTTTCCATATATACATTATAAAACTATTTTAACAGATTAGATATTTTATTTAAAATTATTATAATAACAAGTCATTTTATTTATTGTAAAATTTTTAAATGATTTTAATTAATCATTCTTTGTTTTAAATAGTTATTTCTATTTCTGGTTTATTTCTATAATAATAATTTTATAATATAAAAATAGTTTTTTAATTTATTTTTCCTTTTTAATCTAAATCTAAATTATTAAAATAGCATTTTTATTATATTTTTTTTAATCTAAGGAGTAATAGGGATTTTAATTAGTTATATAAAAATAGCATATTTAATTTATATCTTTTTTGATATATTGGTAAATGGAATTTTAAGAAAATAGTATTTAATTTATTAAAAAAATGAAAAATCTTAGTAATCTAAGAGTTTTTCAGTGTCCAATAAAACAGAATTGATTGCAAGGGATAAAAGTTCCTTTCCATAATCCTCATCAAGATAAACTCCATTTTCCTCCACATCTTTTGCTCCTGCATCAATGCCAGGATCATTTTGACGAGCCTCTTTAAATGCATATAATCCAATTTCACTGTAAAGCTCTAAATTTCCCTGATTTTTAACTTGATTTTCATCAGTGATATTTAATATTTTACCCATTGAAAGTTCACCGCTTCCACCATGAGGTCCTTCAGTTTCAATAAGTTTATTGTTAAATATAATATCCAATCCTGTTTGATTTTCAATATATTCTAAATTTTCTATAACTGGAGTGTTTCCTCCATGGCCATTTACAATAATAACCTTTTCAATGTGAAGATATTTTTTAGCCTCATTTAATATATCCCTTATATTAACTGTAAGTTCTTCAAGAGTATTATGTTCACCATGATCTATCTCATCTAATTCATAAGAAGGATATATAACGCCTAAAAATTTAGCTCCACTTAGAAGTGACGAATTGAATGCGACATATGATGCTATCTTTGCATCTGTATCTATTGGTAGTGCAGGTCCATGATTTTCAAGATGTGAGCCTAAGGCAATAATACCAATTTTATGTATGTTCTTATCATGTACATTACCTGCATTATATCTTAATTCCACCATAATTTAACCTTTTATTACATACTTTTACTTGTTTTATATCTTAATTTAAATTTAGATAATTTGAAATTTAGATCTCTAAATTCCAAATATCATCACCAACAAAATGCAATGATTTAATTGCCTTTCCTTTTGAAGATTCAACCATTTCCGGTCCACTTATTAAACTTTCACCGATTGCAAGTGGTTTATGGTTATTGACGTCAACAATTACAACAACATCTCCAGGAACTATATCATCATCAGCCTCAACAATACCTGGACTCATAATATCTGCACCATTAGTTACAAATCTTACAGCACCCATATCCACTACAACTGTTTTATTTTCAAGATCTTCATTAGCTAAAATTGCTTTTAATGTTGGATAAGGTTTATCATCAATCATAATTATGTATGGTTCACTATTAACTAAGATATAATTATATTCATCGGTTTCTAAAACTTCAACACTAGATTTATTATTTATTAAAGAACCATATTCTCCTAATTCTTGTTTAATTTCTTTGATTCTTTTTTTCTTCAAATAATATCTTTTTTTAACATTCAAATTTAGCACCTACTAAATATCTTATAAATTTATATATAAATTTTAAAAGTTATATAATTATTTTTCTTTATTAAATATGTATTTAAATGATTAATTTTTTAAATAAAAATTTTTTCTAATATATTTCTTAATATAGAAAAAGTTTTTTATGTATAATTGTAATAATATAATATAATTTTTACTTATTTTTACTAAAAAACATAAAACATTTATATACTACTTTATACATAAATTAAATTGTTATTTTTACTAAAAATTTTTTCCATAGTTTTCTAATAAATCATTTTTAAACTATACTTTTAGTAATTGAAAAACATTGATTTTTAAATTTAGGGAAATTATAAGTTGATTTTGAAATTATAATTTTCTTTAAGTATGAATCATAAATTAATTATAGTAATATAGGTGATTATCGTGAGCGGACAACAAAATGTTCAAAGACCACTTGACGCATTAGGAAAAGCAACAAACTCTCCTGTTTTGATCAAACTTAAAGGAGACAGAGAATTCAGAGGAATCTTAACTAGTTTTGATTTACACATGAATTTAGTTCTTAATGATGCAGAAGAATTAAAAGATGGGCAAGTCGAAAGAAGATTAGGTACTGTCCTCATTAGAGGAGACAATATAGTATATATCTCCCCATAAGCGAAATATATTACTATCGATGTGTAAAATAATATTATATTAGCGATAGCTATATAATATTACATTTTTTCATTATATTCAATTTATTTTAACAATTTAGGAGGAATTAACAGTGAAAGGAACACCTACAATGGGTAAAAAGAATAAAAAAACCCATATAAGATGCAGAAGATGTGGAAGAAATACCTACCACTTACGTAAAAAAGTCTGTTCTTCTTGTGGATTTGGTAAATCTAAAAAGATGAGAAGTTACAACTGGCAAAACAAAAAATCAGTAACTGGTCAAAGATTAATTTAAATACTTATTTTATTTTAAATAAGTATAATCTTTAATTATTTAATTAAAGTCTTTTTTTATTCTAATTATCTTTACAACTAATTTTAATAGTTATCATTAATTAATATCTATTATATTTACTATTTTTTCATTATTTTTTATTTCATTGTTTTTAATAAGATTTCTATTTCTAAGATCTATTTTTTTTATTTTGGAATTTCTTAAAAGAAGTGTTATAGTTTTAATAAAATCCTTAATTTGGATCTATTTTAAAATATAATCTGTTTTTATATTAAATTAAAACAAGCCTTTAGTTATTTTAAAAATAATATTATTCTTATTTTATCTATAAATTTTATATTGATATATATTTTTAATTTAATAAATTAATTTTATTTAAAAATAGTTTTATTTGTTAAAATATGTTTTATTTAATATTAAACATGTATTTCAAGTGTAAAATTAGTTATAAAGTATGGTGTATGTTCTATTTTGTTTTATACATATGTTTCAAGTGTAAAATTAGTTATAACATATGAAGTATATTTTGTTTAATGTTAAACATATGTTTCAAGTGTAAAATAGGTTATAATGTTTAGTTTATAGTTTATTTAATGTTAAACATGTATTTCAAGTGTAAAAACTTAAATAAGGAATACATTAAACTTTATTTTATATTAAACTTAATTTTAGATTATTCTGATAAATTATTCTGATAATCATAAATTACAATCTCGTCAAGAGAATATTTATTGAAATTCTTTGATTTTTGATTCTAATTTTCTGTTAACCTCTTCAAGTAATTGTAAATTTTTACCAGTTTTATTTAAAATCATGGAGATAATATAATCAGACTCATCTTCAACATAATTCTCATTTAATTCTTCAGCAATGCTATCCCATAAATCAACTGCCCAATTTTTACGGCCGTCGTATACTACATCTATTAAGGATAAGGTTCCATCCTGAACTCTAATTAATCTATAATCTGATTTAGGCTTAGATTTTTTACCTTCTTTATTACAGTCTAAATATAAGCCATTCTCTATTTCTTCAGAGTAGTCACCTGCTTTTACAAAATTACCTTCAATTGAATAACCATTAGTAACAGTCTTATCTAATCCGGTAACGTTTTTAAGCCATCCGCCTGTTGCTCTGAAATCTATAGAAGGATCTATATTTCTAAGTTCCCTAGACCAATTTAATAACATAATTTATCCTTTACCTTGATTTTTAAAAATATATTAAATAATTAAAGATTTAATTATTTAATAAAAAAATAATTAATGTAAATGAATTTTTACAAAAATTATTAATTCTCATCTTGAAAAAACATGAGAATTACCAATCGCAATAATAGGTTGGTTAATATATAATATCCCAATTTTCCAAGAGCATGTGAAAAGTAATTTATAAGTGTTTCATGAATAAATATATTAAAAATTTTATATTTTTTTAGAATTTCCTTAATAGGATTTTAAAGGATAATAGTTAATATTAAATATAATTATTAACTAATTTATAAATGAATTATATTAATTAACTTTCTTAATTAAGGAAACTTAATTAATCTAATTCTAACAAATATATAAGTGATTAAATGGAAGAATTGTTAGAAAAATTTGATATTGTTCCAAATAATATAGAAATATTTAAAGTAGCTTTTATACATGGGTCCTATTCTACTACTCATGGTTTAGACCATGATTATGAACGTTTGGAGTTTTTAGGTGATTCTGTATTAAATATGCTTGTTTCTGACTATATTTTTAATAAATATCCTTTACTTGAGGAAGGTAATTTAACCAAAATTAGGGCAAATTATGTTTGTCAATCTGCATTAATTTATTATTCTAAACAATTAGGATTAGATAAACACATAAAAATCAATGTAGAAGAACACAACATAACTCAGAATGAAGTTTTATCTATTTCTGCAGATATCTTTGAATCCTTTTTAGGTGCTATCTATATAGATCAAGGAATTGATAAAGCAAGGGAATATCTGGAAAATAATATTTATCATTATATTGATGAGAATAAAATATTCTTTTATGATTATAAATCTATTATTAAGGAGTATGGTGACTCTGAAGAGGTTGAAGTCAACTATGAAACAGTTAAAGAATATGGAGTTCCTCATGATAAAACATTTATTATAAGAATTCTTGTTGATGGTAAACCTTGTGGACAAGGTAAAGGTAAAAATAAAAAGGAAGCAGAGCAACTTGCTGCTCAACAGGCTATTGAAAGATTAAATTTAAATTAAATTTTCATTAATATTTTTAATTAAATATTAATATCCTTTTTTTTAAAAAATTTATATAACTATTGTTAAAATTTATAGATGAAATTTGATTTTTCATATTTTAAGAAGATTGAATCATTCTTTATTATAGAAATAATTAACAGGTTTTTATACAATTTTTTTAAATATATATCTAGAAATAGTATTTTTATTTTTAAATAATAATAAATATCATTAATTTTTAATATTAAAAGAACTAGATATCTTATATTTTTAAATCCAAGGATAATTAATAAGAAAATGAAATAAAAAAAAGAAATATTTAGGAAAATAAGGTTTAAAGATTACTTACTAAATGACTTATGTGATCTGTACTAATTAAACCTTCAACTTTATAATCATCATTAATTACTGGTAAACAGGAGATATTATGTTCTTTCATTTTAAATGCTACATCTGCAATAGAATCTGATGATTTACAATATAAAACATCCTTTGTCATTACCTGCTTAAGACTATCGCAGTTTATCGCAATAGATTTTGATAAATCCCAAGATGTAATTATACCAACTAATTTATCTCCTTCTAAAACAGGTATATGTGTTGAATCATCTTTTAACATGATTGTAGCAGCATCTTTAAGACTTGCGTCACTTTGAATAGTTGCAATATCTTTTTCCATAAGATCCTCTACAACATTCTCTGATAAGAATTGGCTTACAATATAATTCAATTGACCTGATTCAATAAAGAATGCATCATGACCTTTCGTGGATTTTATCTCACTAAAGTTAACCTCAACATTGTTTGCTTGAAGTGCAGTTAAAATATCATTGATTTGTTCTGTAGGATATAACCAATCGGAATCTATTGAAATTAATTGGGTTTTAGCTTTAATGTTTTTAAGTCCATCTATTAGTGATCCTTTGTAAGATAAGTCAAAGTAATCAATAGCTTTGGTTACATATAAATAACTATTTGCGTCGAATCTTTTAACAAAGGTAGCACCCTGATGATGGAGATAGCTTTCAACCTGGAAATCAGGATCTGAATCAAAGTTATAACTTAATTCATTTTTATCCTGTAAGTCCCTTCCAAATTTCTCGTACATTGACTCCTCAGATAAATATGTGATATGTGCAATCATACGTGCTACTGATAAGCCTGCCTCCGGAGCTTTACTATCATAATAGTTTCCGTTATTCCAATTAGGATCCTTTACTATTGATTGTCTTGCAACCTCATTAAATGCAATTTGCTGAGGTGAGGTTCTTGCTGTAGTTGCAATAGCAATTATTTTTTTAACAAAATCAGGATAATCTACAGCCCATTGGAGAACCTGCATTCCTCCCATAGATCCCCCGATTACACAGAGTAATTGTTTAATTCCTAATGAATCAATTAATTTCTTCTCGGCATGAACCATATCTGAGATTGTAATAAATGGAAAATTAAGACCATACTCTTTACCGGTTTCAGGGTTGATTGATGCGGGACCTGTTGTTCCAGAACATCCTCCTAAAACATTAGATGCTATTACGAAATATTTATTGGTATCTAAAGCTTTACCTGGTCCTATTAATATTTCCCACCATCCCGGTTTTTTATCACCTTCATGCCATCCTGCTGCATGTGCATCTCCACTTAAAGCATGGCAAACTAAAATAGCATTATTTTTTTCTTTATTTAGTTCTCCATATGTTTCATATGCTATTGTAACATCTTTTAGGCTTTGGCCTGACTTGAGTTTCAATTCATCATGAATTGTATAATATTGTGTTTCTACAAGACCAATAGATTTTTTTTCCATTTTCATCCCTAATGTAATTCTTTTTTTTAATTTGATTAATTATTAATATTATATATCTTCTATCTTATTTAATTAATATATATTAATATAAATCATATAATATAAATAACTATTGTTATAATATAATTTAAATATTATTTCATATAATAAAAAAGTGTTATAGATGTATATAATATAAAAGAGATAATTTTATATAAGAATATTAAATATTTATCTAAATTAAAGGAGGCTTGAATGGTGAAGATCTGTCCCCAGTGTCATAGTGAAAATAAAGATGAAGCTAAATCTTGCATTAAATGCGGGTATACTTTTAGGGAGGATGTACCATATTATCACAGGGTACAATTAAAATCTATTCGATGTCCTCAATGTCATAATGTTATAACAAATTTAAGTTATGGATTCTGTCCTAAATGTGGATTTGAATTTCAAAAAAAGGAGAAAAATGTAACTTATAACTATTTGGAAGTTATACCTAAATCCGAACATGAAAACTCAATAACTTTTGGATATATATTCTCAGTTTTCATACCAATAATAGGTCTTGTTTATGGAATATATAATTTTACAAGAAAAGGGGATGTGGAGGCTAAAAAAGCTGGTATTAATCAGATAATAATGTCTGTACTATTTCTAGTTATGGATATAACATATTTCTATTTCTTGTTTAATATGGGTTTATTTAAATTTTAATTATTTTAAATTAATTATTAAACCCTTTATGTAAAAATGCTATTTTTTTTAAACTATCCCTCTTATTGAATAAATTTAGTTTTTAATGAGATTTAATAAATAAAATTCAAAATCATCAGCTTATTTTAAATATATTGTAGACAATCAGAATATACATTCTAGATTATTTTAATGGATTAAAGAAATAGTTGGTTTATTTTAGTTATCTTATGAATTAAGTATAGAATAGTAAACTTATTTTAAATTAGTTTTATTGGAAAAAGTTATTAAAAACAGTAGATTTATTCTACTGCCTTATTTAATGCTTGATCAAGGTCGGCTATAATATCTTCCACATTTTCAATGCCTACGGATAACCTTATAAAATCAGGTGTTACACCACTTGCAAGCTGTTCCTCAGGTGATAGGTTTGAATGTGTGGTAGTTGCCGGATGTACAACCAATGTTTTAGTATCTGCAATGTTTGCAAGATGACTTGCTAAATCCACATTTTCAATGAATTTTCTACCTTCTTCAAGACCACCCTTGATACCAAATCCTATAATGCCCCCATACTTACCATTTAAGTATTTTTTTGCATTTTTATGTGTTGGGCAGGATTCAAGTCCAGGATAGTTTACCCAAGCAACTGCAGGATGTTTTTCTAAGAATTTAGCAACCTCTAATGCATTTGCACAATGTTGGTTGACCCTTAGGGATAAGGTTTCCAGACTTTGCATAAATAAAAATGAGTTAAATGGACTAATACATGTTCCAAGATCCCTCATCATTTGAACACGTGCCTTTGTAATGTATGCTTTGTTTCCAAATTCCTCACTATAAATAATTCCATTATAACTTTCATCAGGCTCTGTAAATTCCGGGAATTTACCGTTTGTCCAGTCAAAGTTACCACTATCTACAATCACACCACCCATACTTGAACCATGACCGCCTATAAATTTAGTGGCGGATTCTACTACGATGTCTGCACCATGTTCAATTGGTTTAACCATTGTAATTGCTGAAGTGTTATCAACAATTAGTGGTATGCCATGGGAATGTGCAATTTCTGCTAATTTATCAAAATCAGGAACATCTAATTTAGGATTTCCAATTGATTCACAGTAAATAGCTTTAGTTTTATCGTTTATCGCAGCCTCATATTCTTCAAGATTCTGGGAATCTACAAAATTAACTTTAATACCCATTTTTGCTAGTGTTTTTTTAAAGAGTATAAATGTTCCACCATACAGATTATCTGCAGATACAATCTCATCCCCACATTTTGCAATATTAAAAATTGATAAAAATATTGCTGATAAACCTGAAGATTGAGATAATGCACCTACTCCTCCTTCAATTGCATTAACACGTTCCTCAAATGCGGAATTTGTAGGATTTGATAACCTTGTATAAATATGTCCCTCTTCTTTAAGAGCGAATAATTTAGCAGCATATTCTGTACTTTCAAACATATATGAAGTAGTCTGATAAATAGGTAATGCCCTTGAACCAGTTGCAGGATCTGCCTCTTCCTGACCTGCATGAACTTCTAATGTACGTTCACCATATTTTTTATTTTTATCCAATTTATCACCTTAATATAATTAATACATTAATGATTTATTATAATAATATTATATAAATTTAAATCATTTCTAATTTTCAAATATTAATTAGATAATTTTACTTGTATTTTTGTTAAGAGTAACTTTAACTAATTTTATTCATGGATTTAGATATAACAATAAAATCTATAAAAAAATCAGTATTTCTTTTATAACTCTTTAAACTTGATTTATTAAAGTTTATTTTACTTTTATAATGAGACAATTATGTAGATATGTAGCCTTTTTTTGAAAATTATTGTTATTTCTTAAAAATATTTTATAAAATCATTTAAATTTAAATATGATAATTAACATAATATTTTTAATATGTTAATTAATATAAGTGGGAGAGTAATTAAATACATATTTTAAACATGATTTTTCATAGTTTAATTAAATGAATAAAACTTATTTTTTCTTTAATGGGATATTTGAATAAATATAATTTTTAAATCCTAATTATTAAAAGAAATAGCTTATATATCAATTTTTTAATTAATTATTTTATAAAAAAACTCTTGAATTTGATAGCATGTGTGGAATTGTAGGATTAATTGGAAATTTTAGGGGAAACGATTTAATTTCAATGATGAAAACTATTGAAAGAAGAGGTTTAGATGCACATGGAGTGTATTTAGAAAATGATGAACATACTGTTTTTAATGATAACATTGATTTAGATTCTTTTAGCGATAATAGTTCATATGATGTAGGTTTTGGACATAATTTATTATCAATCACTAATTTTTATAAGGAGGATAATACTCTTAATTTACAACCTAAAAGAAGGGATAATCTTGTCTTGTCTTTTAATGGTGAAATCTATAATTATAAAGAAGTCTTAGATTTTTTAAAGTCTAATTTATACAACGATGAACCACCTAAAAGTGATAGTGAACTGTTAATTATTCTACTTGATTATTATTATAAAAAGGATCATAATCTGTTAAATGCCGTAACCCGTACAAATATGATTATAGATGGGGATTATGTTTACTCTGTTTATGACGGTGAAAATCTTGCGGTTGCAAGGGATAAAGTAGGGGTTAAACCAATTTATTATGGACAACACAATGAGCTTAAAGGATATGCGTCTGAAAGAAAAGCATTGTGGAAAATAGGAATTGGAGATATAAACTGTTTAAAACCGGGATATATTTTATATAATTTTGAGGAAATTCCACCAAAGTACTTCCTATATAATTATGAATCTCATAAGAATCATAAATATGAAACTTATAAAAAAGAATTGGATAATCTAATTACAAAATCTATTAAGGATAGAATCGCAAATATTGATGATATTGCTGTAATCTTTTCAGGCGGTGTAGATAGCACATTACTTGTATATTATATTTATGAAAATCTGGAGGAAGGTCAAAGTTTGAGCTTATATTCCGTTGGTAATGAGGATTCACAGGATTTAAAATATTCCAGAATGTTGGCTGAAAGATTAGATTTGCCTCTTAGAGAAGCAATTGTCAATGAAGAACTTGTTAGAGATTGTCTAGATGATGCTTTACTTGCAATTGAAGAGCCGAGTATGATGAAGCTTGGCGTTGGAATGACCATGTATATTGCATGTAGAATGATACATGAGGATGGAATTAAAGTTGCAATATCAGGTCAAGGTGCCGATGAGTTATTTGCAGGTTATAAGCGATATTTAAATACTTATAATGAGGGTTATGTCGATGATGACGGTTTGATTTATAAACGTTTTAGAGCTGTAGAACATGAACTAAGACATGATGTTTCTAAAATCCATAGTGTTAACTTAGAACGTGATGATGCTGCAGCAATGGCTAATACTGTAGAGCTTAGGGTACCTTATCTGTCAGAAAACCTTGTTAAATGGACATTGGATATACCTGCTAAATATAAGATATCCGGTGGAGATGACAATGTTCGAAAGAACATATTAAGGGATTTAGCTATTGATAAAGGCATCCCCGAATTTATTGCTTATAGAAATAAAAAAGCAGCACAGTACGGTTCCGGAATTGATAAGATCTTAAGAAAAAAAATATTTAAAAACCAGAATATTAATAAATACTTTAATAATCTAAAGGAAAATATCTAATCAAACTATTTTTTTTACTTTTTTATTACATTCTAAAATATTTTATTTTATTATCTTTTTTTTATTTAATTTTGTATTAAAATCTATAAGTTTATTAATATAAAAATATAAACACTAAAACATAATATATAATTTATTTATAATTATAATTTTTTTATTTAATTATTAAAGGAGACTAATAATGGAAATTAAAGAAGATGCAGAAAAAATTCTTAATGAATTTTCAAAAACCTTAGATAGTATTCCTGATTTAGAAGAAACATATTATATTACAGACAACTTAAATCTTACTCGTAAAGATGAGGCTGTTAAAAAAGATCCAAGCAAAATCTTAAGGAATGCTAAAATTGATAAAAAAGGCGGTTTAGTAGTTAAAAAAGCAAAATGGACACAATAAAGGCGATAGTATGAAAATGGATTTAGTACTTGAACTATCAGATACTCCTGGACAATTAGTCACCTCACTTAAACCGTTTAAAGATTTAGGTGCTAATCTTGTTACTGTTATTCATGATAGAACTTTTAAACAAGAAAATGGTAAAATACCAGTTCAGATAACAGTGGAAGGAGAAAGAGAAAATCTTGAAAAGCTTATTGAAAAATTAGAATCTGAAGGAATAACCATTCTTAAAGTAGATAGTACAATTTTAAAAGTAAAATATAGTACTATACTTATAGGACACATTATTGATACAGATGCTAGAGATACGGTAGACAAATTAAATGAATTGGAAAATGTTACTGTAACAGCTTTAGACATTGAATTTAATAATGAAGAGAAATCATCTGCATTAATAACTGTTGAAATGGCTTTAGGATTAAAACAAAAAGTACTAAATAGAATTAACGAAATTGCTGCATCCAAAGACCTTTTAGTTATTAATGAAGTATAATAATGAGGGTATTTTATGAAAGATTTGAAATTATGTATAATGGGATTTGGTGCTGTTGGTCAGGGAGTAGCAAAAGTCGTCTCATTAAAGAAAGAAACAATAAAGGATATTTATAACATCAATTTAAAAATTGTATCAGTTGCTGATTCATCAAGCTCAGCTATCTGTGAAGACGGATTAAATGAGGATGAATTAATCAAGGTTAAAAATGAAACAGGAAAATTAAGTGATTATCCTGAATATGGTAGTAATATTTCTGGTCTAGATGTATTGGATGCATGTGACTATGATGTACTTATGGAAGCAACCCCTACAAACATTAAAGATGGTGAACCTGCAAGATCATTAACTTTAAAAGCATTTGGTGATGGTAAGGATGTGGTAACATCCAATAAGGGACATCTTGCTTTAAACTATCAGGAACTATTAGATGCAGCTAATGAAAATGATTGCATATTTAAGTTTGAGGCTAGTGTAGGTGGAACAATGCCTATTATTAACCTAGCTCAGGAAACCTTACCTGCAAATAAAATTGAATCAATTATAGGTATTTTAAATGGTACCACCAATTATATTCTTTCAAGAATGACCTCAGAGGGTACTTCATATGAAGATACCTTAAAAGAATCACAGGAGTTAGGAATTGCTGAAACTAATCCTACACAGGATGTAGAGGGTATTGATGCTGCTTGTAAAACTGTTATTCTTGCAAACTCTGTACTTGGAATTCCTGCAAAATATGAGGATGTTAAGGTTAAAGGTATTTCAGATATAACATCTGAAGCTATTTCACTTGCAGATAAACAGGGATATTTGATTAAACTTATTGCCGAGGTATCCCCTGATAATCTTGAAGTTTCTCCAAGACTTGTTAAGAAAGGTAGTCCCTATGATATCAATGGAACATTGAATATGGCTACACTTAAAACAGATTTATCTGGAGAGGTTACTGTAATGGGTATTGGTGCAGGTTCTGTAGAGACCGCATCAGCAATGATGACTGATTTAATTCATGTTATAAGAATAAGAAACAATTAAATATTCTTATAATCTATTTTAATCTACTTTTTTTATATTAAGGAGACAACTTTTATGAAATATGTTGTAATTATTGGAGACGGTATGTGTGATTACCCTATTGATGAATTAGGTGGTAAAACTCCATTGGAATATGCCAATATTCCAAACATGGATAGAATAGCTAAAGAGGGAAAATGTGGTCTTACTAATAATGTACTTGACCAGTATCAGCCTGGTTCTGATGTAGCTAATATGAGCATATTCGGTTTTAATCCCGCTAAGTATTATACTGGTAGAGGTCCACTAGAGGCAGGAAATATAGACGTCGGTCCAACAAGTCAAAAGGATTTAATATTTAGATGCAACACTGTCACTGAAAAGGATGGTACATTAGATGACTTTAATGCTAATCACATTACCACTGAGGAAGCTACAGTATTACTTAATGATTTAAACAAATATTTTAAGGACAAACATCCTGATTTTCCAGGAACTTTCTATCCCGGTGTAAGTTATAGGCATGTATTTGTATATACTTGTCCTGATATACAGACAGCTCATGAAAATTCTGATTTTCCAACAGCTGCACCTCATGATATTGTAGGTGAAAAAATCGATGATTATACCAATTGGGATACAGATTTCCAGAAGGGCATTAAGAATATTATGTTAGAGTCTAAAGACTTCCTTGAGAATCATGAAGTTAATAAAAAGAGGGTTGAAAAGGGATTAAAACCTGCAAACATGGTTTGGTTATGGAGTCAGGGAACTGTTCCTACTCTTGACAATTTCACAGATCTCTATCATAAGAAAGCAGCTGTAATAACCGGTGTGGATTTACTTAAAGGTATTGCAAACTATGGTGGATTAGATGTAATCAATGTACCTGGAGCAACTGCATACTTTGATACTGATTATAAGGCAAAAGGCCAATATGCAATAGATAATATTCCAGATTATGATATTATCTTTGTTCATATTGAGGCTCCGGATGAGGCAGGCCATGCTAAAAATGTTGAGGAAAAGGTTAAGGCTATTGAATCAATTGATAAATATATCCTTGGGCCTATCTGGAAATATCTTGATGAGAACTATGATGAGTATAAAATAGCTGTTCTACCGGATCATCCAACTCCAATACCTGTTGGAACCCATACACGTGATGACATCCCACAGGCAATATATACCAAAAACGGTAAGGCAGATGATGTTGAATCATATACCGAAAAGAATATCGCAAAAGGTTCCCTTAAAAAAGAGCCTGGATATAAACTTGTAAGCAGATTGTTTAATAATGAAATTTAAAATCCTTTCTACTTTTTTTAATTTTTTTTATAGATTCTTTGCTATTTCTAATATTTTTTTTAACTTTGACCTAATTTTAAAACATAGTTTTCAATAAAATTTATATATATAATAATTATAAATATTATAAATATATATTTATATTATATTTAAAGGGTTAAATTATGCAAAACTTTAACGATACTACAAGTGTTAAGATTAATCGTGAAAAGAAAAATCTTGCAAAATCAAAGGGATTAAAGTTACAAGATCTTTTAGATAGTGCTTTAAATGATGAACTTGGTTTATGTAATGAAGAAGATAAAGTAAATGAAAGAATAGAAAGATTAAAACAGGAAATTAAGGATCTTGAAATTGAAAAGGAGAAAAATCTCACAGACTGTGATAAGAAAATTAACATTCTGATGAAGAATCTCCGGGATATGAGAGATAGGGAAGAAGAAAATTACAATGATAAGATTAACATTCTTAAAGCTAAAATCGAATATCTGGAACAATTTTAAATAGGTTTTATATTCTTTAATATTTTTTAATATGGAAATTGATTAAAATTTCATAATTTAGCTGATGGTATTTTAATGAGTGAGCATATTAAAGATTTCATATATCTAAAATGGATAGTTTTTTTAATTTTTCAATCATGATTTAATAAAGATTTGTTTCTGTGGTAATATGGTGAATTTAATTAAAGGTACTTGGATGGAACAAGATGATGAAGAATTGAAATCTAGATGGATTAAGGGTAAGGATTTATTATATGAATATAATAACCATAGTTTAGCAGATGCTGATGAAATAAATAGACTTAAAAAGGAACTTTTTAAATCTGTTGGTGATAATGTAACTGTCACCCCTCCTTTTTTCTGTGATTTTGGTTCTAATACTAGTATTGGGGAAGGTACTTTTATAAATGTGGGCTGTGTCTTTTTGGATACTTGCGAACTTACTATAGGAAAGTATTGTTTGATAGGTCCAGGTGTACATATTTACTGTGCAAACCATCCAAGTAATATTGAAGAACGTATAATTCCAAGAGACGATTCATTAAATACAAAAGATTATCCCTATATCAATAATAATGGTAGGTTCAATGAGGATATTGAATACACTTTTACAGAGTTTTCAGAACCTGTAAAGATCGGTGACAGATCATGGATCGGTGGACAATCCATTATATTGCCAGGTGTTACAATTGGGGAAAATGTGGTAATAGGTGCAGGTAGTGTTGTTACACATGATATACCATCAGATACAATTGCATTTGGAAGTCCTGCTAGGGTTGTAAGGGAAAATAAAATTTCTGATTATTAGTGATTAAATTGAGGAAAGATATTAAACTTGATAAAGGCAATTGGACCGAGCAAGGGGATAAGGACTTAGTTTCTAAATGGAAAAAATCAAAGCGATTGAATTTTCAATTGAATCATCTTAAACCCGATGAGAATATTGAAAGAATCAATATTCAAAACGAATTATTTAAATTTATTGGACCGAATGCTGTTGTGGCTACTCCTTTCTATTGTGATTTGGGATTTAATACAAGTATTGGTGAAGGTAGTTTGATTAATTCCAATTGTGTATTCTTAGATACTTGTGATTTAACTATTGGAAAATATACTTTAATAGGTCCGGGTGTACATATTTATTGTGCAGATCATTTAACTGACACCAAATTGAGAGTAATTCCTAAGGATGATAAATTGAATGATGGAAATTATTCTTATATTGACGATGAAGGTCGATTTGATGAGGATATGGATTATACAATCACCGTTTTTTCAAGACCTGTAAGTATAGGTGATAATTGTTGGATAGGCGGTGGCTCTATAATAATGTCTGGTGTGAAAATTGGAGATAACGTTATGGTAGGTGCAGGTAGTATTGTAACACATGATATACCATCAAATACTACTGTTATAGGTAGACCTGCAAGGATTATTAATGAAGACTAAAATTTTAAAATTTATTTAAACAATGGAAGATTATATATATTCATAAAATTAATATATATTATATATATTTATTTTTAATTATGGGTGAAAATATGGTGGAATATGGCTTAGGACTTATGAGATTACCTCTTCTAGATGAAAATGATCAAACAAGCATAGATATTGGTGAAGTTCAAAAAATGGTAGATGAATGTATGGAGAATGGGGTTAATTTCTTTGATACTGCAGTTCCATATCATTTAGGAAAAAGTGAAGAAGCCCTTAAGAAAACTTTGGTGGACAAATACCCAAGAGATAGTTTTCTAATCTCAGACAAATTACCTTTATTTAATATTCAAAAAGAAGAGGATATGGAATATTACTTTAATACAAGTTTAGAAAAACTTGGAATCGATTATTTTGATTACTACATGTTACATAATGTAAGTAACTGGACAAAAACCATATACAGAAATATAGATTGCTTTTCTTTTATAAAACAGAAAAAACAAGAGGGGTTAGCTAAAAAAATAGGTATATCTTTCCATGATAAACCTAAATTACTCAGAAAAACATTAGAAGAAAATCCAGAACTTGACTTTGTACTTTTGCAGATAAATTATCTTGACTGGGATAGCCAATCATTTAAAGTAAACGAGCTTTATGATATAGCTGTTGAATATGGTTTGGAAATATTGGTAATGGAACCTCTTAAAGGGGGAACCATTATAAACATTCCTGATGAAGCGGAACAACTACTTAAGAATTACAATCCTGAAGATTCTACTGCGAAATGGGGATTAAGATTTTCAGGAAGTTTAGACAATGTTACATATGTTTTATCTGGTGCTAAAAATCATGATCAAACCAGGGAAAATATTGAAACATTTAGAGATTTCAAACCTCTTAATTTAAATGAGGTTGAGTTACTTAGAAAAACAGCAAAAATCATTAATGACTCTATTGCGATACAATGTACTGAGTGTAGATATTGTATGGAGGATGGAATATGTCCTCATAATATACCAATTTCCGAGTACTTCACATTGTATAATGATGCTAAACGAGTAGGTTTTAAGGATTTTTCAACACAGCAGGTAATGTATAGGACAATAGGATTAAATCCTGATTATGGTTTGGCTTCTGATTGTGAGGAATGTGGGGAATGTAGTAAAATCTGTCCACAGAAACTTAAAATCCCTAAACTTTTAAAACAAGTTTATGAAGAATTTGAAACTACAATGTAATTCTTTATAAATTTTATTTTATAATTATTAATTAAATCTTTTTTTCTTAATTTTTTTTAAAGTTTTAAATACAATTTTTAGTTAAATATTTTTTTAAACTTAATTTTTATATTTAATAAATTACAAAGTTTCATATCATGGCAACCAAAGTAACTTCACCAGATAATCTTCCCCTTAAACCTGGCGTTTATATTATGAAAGATATTAATGAGGAGGTTATCTATGTTGGAAAATCAAAATCCCTTAAGAAAAGAGTAAGCTCTTATTTTAAAGATAAGGTAGATAGACCAAAAACAAGAGTTTTAATGAACCATTTTCATTCATTAGAGTATATTGTAACTGCTTCTGAGAAGGAAGCATTGATCTTAGAGGCTAATTTAATCAAAAAATATATGCCGAAATATAATATTCGCCTTAAGGATGATAAACAGTATCCTTATGTTAAAATCACTGATGAAGATTTTCCAAGGCTTATCATTACAAGAACCATTGGCAAAACCGGAAGTTATTATGGTCCATTTACAGATGTCGGATCAGTACGTTCTACAGTTAAATTCTTAAAACAATTGTTTAAAATTAGAACATGTAAAAATATGGATGGTCCTTGTTTAAATTATCAAATTAATTTATGTTATGCCCCTTGTGATGGAAACATCACAAAAGAGGAATATGCGGAAATCATAGAAAAGATAGATTTGTTTTTCCAAGGAAAATACAATGAAATAATTAATAATCTTAAAAAAGAGATGAAGGACGCTTCAAAGAATCTTGAATTTGAAAAGGCTGCAGTTTTACGTGATCAGATAAACTCCATTGAAGAGGTTATGGTTAAACAATTTGTTGATTTAAATGATGAGTTGGATCAGGATGTAATAGCCAGTGCTGAAAATAAGAACAACACTATTATTGTAGTTTTATCCATACGTAAAGGTAAAATTATATCAAAGGAAGACTATCAAATGGATAATACTCAAAATCAGGATTTAAATGAAATTTTTTATAGTTTTATTCAACAATATTATGGAATTAATCGCCATATTCCAAAAGAGATTATTGTTGAAGATAAGGTTAGAGATTCTGAATTGATTGAAGATTGGTTATCTGATTTAAGAGGCAATAAAGTTAATGTTGTTATACCCCAGAAAGGTAAAAAATTACGTCTTATACGTCTTGCGAGAGGTAATGCAGATATAGTTAAGAAACAAAAAGAAAAAGTATCTAATGCTTTAACAGAACTTCAAAATTATCTTAAGCTTAAGAATGTGCCTCATGTTATAGAGGGTTATGATGTAAGTAATATATCTGGAACATTACAAGTTGGTTCCAAAGTAAGTTTTTTTGATGGAAAACCTAATAAGAAACTATACAAAAGATTTAAACTTGAAACACCAGGGCCTAATGATTATGGTATGATGAGAGAATTATTAACAAGAAGATTTAAATCACTTGTAGGTGAGGAGGATTATAAAAAACCTGACCTAGTACTTATAGATGGTGGTAAAGGTCAGTTACATGTTGCATGTGAGGTTCTTGAAGAGTTAGGTCTTGATGATATACCTGTAATAGGTCTTGCAAAGGAATATGAAGAAGTATTTGTACCTCAATCAACTAAACCTATTATAATCCCCCATGATAAACAGTCGTTACATATTCTACAACAAGTGAGAGATGAAGCACATAGATTTGGTGTTACTTACCATAGGAAATTACGTTCTAAAAAGATCACAGAATCAGAACTTGATGGTATTCAGGGTATTGGTAAAAAACGTAAACTAAATCTTTTAAGGGCATTCGGAAATATTGATTCCATTTCAAAGGCTAGTATTAATGAGTTAAATGAGGTTGACGGAATGAATCAGAAAGTATCAGAAAATGTTTATAATCATTTCCATCATTCCAAAATTTAATTGGTTTATTTTTTCATTGTTTTTAAAATATTTTTTCTTTTTCTGTCTTATAATTTTTCATTATAATGTATTTTTTTATATTTTTTTAAATTATTTTAATTAATTTTTATGAATTCATAAATTATTAAATCTAATTTTATTTTATATTTTTAAAATATAATTGAATGTTTGTATTAAAACTAATAAGTTTATAGTAAAATATTTATTAAACTCATTATAAAAATGAATTTAGATTTGATATTGCATATATTTTTTTAAGCATAGATTAAATTTGTATAATTTTAATTTATCTTAATATTTTCGATATTGAATCTTAAATGTCTTATTTTATTTAATAAATAAGGTGTTATGAAAAAACCAAGGGAGGTGAAAATATAAGAATAAGGAGAAGTTTATTAATCATTATAATATTCTTTGTAAGTATTGGCGCCATATCTGCTAGTGATAATATAAGTGATTTAAGTGAATCAGGGATTTTAGCAGACTCTCAAACTGGTGGATTAAATTCAAATTCATATGATAATCAGAGTTTAAATACGAATAATCCCAAAACATATCAAGATCTGCAGGATATTATTGATGCCAATACCAATGGTACAATAGATATTAATGATGATTATAAATTTGATTCAAATATTGATTCTAAAAATGGAATAAAAATTACCAAAAATCTAACTATTAACGGTAACAATCACATCATAGATGGTGATGGGAAATCATTTATATTCAATATTACAAATGCAGAAGTTACAATTAATAATTTAACTTTAATGAATGGTAATTCATCAGGAATTGGAGGATCTAATATTGGGGGAGCTATACATTCTACTGGAGATAAATTAGTTGTATCTAATTGTAATTTTTTAAATAATACTGCAAAAATGTATGGTGGAGCCATATATTCAAGATCTGCATTGATTATTATTAATAATTCAAATTTTAATGAAAATAAATTGGAGAAAAACAATTTTATACACCAAGGTGCTGCAGTGTATTCTATAAATGATATTAAGGTATATAATTCTAATTTCACTTATAATGATTTAAATGATTATAGTCCTAATGGTGAAGGTGGAGCAATAGTCAGTAAAAAAAGTGTGGAATTATATAAAAGCAATTTCATTTCCAATATTGCAGGTGATTACACAGTATATGGAAAACAAGTTAATGCTACCAGATGTCTTTTTAGGAACAATACTAATCAATATGGTTCAGGAGCACTTGTGGGAGAAAATGTAACTGTAGATGACTCTGATTTTATTAGTAATATGGCAGGAAAATGTGGTGCATCTATACGTGGATCATATGTTTCTGTAAACAATTCCAGATTTATTAATAATACTGGAAATGCCAATACAAATTATTTAGGTTCTGGAATCTTTTCAACTAATGAATTAAATGTTTCTAATTCCTATTTTGAAAATAATGTTGCCGGTTATCGTGGTGGTGCCATATTAGTAAATGGTGTTGGAAATATTAATAATTGTACTTTTGTTAATAACACTGCTCATAAAAGTGGTGGTGCAATTAGTGGAAGTGTAATAAATGTAAATAATAGTAATTTTATCGGAAACGGTGCAGATAAGTATGGTGGTGCAATATTCGCTACAAATGCTACTGTAATCAATTCTAATTTCACTGATAATTATGGGGAAAATAATACTTCAATAGTTACAATAACAAATAATGCGATTAAAAATTCTAAAATTGATGGAAATGTATTAAATCTTAATTTAACTGAAGTAACTTTTGCTAATTATTCTGGTTTGATTAGATTTAGTAACGGTTATTATGGATATTGTATTGAACCTGCATCTTTTACTGGTGGTAGTGGTTTTGCTATAGATGATTTAAGCCATCTTACAAATTCATTAACTGGAGAAGATGTTTCAGAATATCTTAAAATATTCGTTTGGTATTATTACAATAATGAAAATGCCACCCCTTCTTTAGGTGGTTATATTCCTCAGCAATATCTTTATGTATTTACCACTACTAATTTCACCATTTATGCACAATACTACCCTCCTATTAAAAAAGTGATTGATTTATATGATAGTGGATTTAGAGTACCAAGTAAAAATGCGGTTAAGCTATTAGATAACGGTTCTTATATGGTATTTAACTTTAAAACATTTCTAACTCCAACTAGTTACCAAAATGACATTATGTTTAAAGTTGATTATTTAGATGATATCGATACTCATATGAAAGTTGAGAAGATTACTGTTACTCCTGTTGTTGGTCTGGGTAATAGGACTTCTTTTATTATCCGCGTTACTAATGATTGTAATTATACCTTGCATGATGTTTTTGTTGTTGAGGATAGTTGGGATGATGGTTTGGTCTACGACTCCTGGAGTGGTAATGATGATTGGACCTATTCTGGCAGTTATAGATGGTCTTATAATCATGGTTTAGCACCAAATGAGTCTGCAGAATTTATCGTTTACTTCAACACCACAAAGCCTGGTAACTTTACAAATTATATAATTGCAGGATCAAATGAAACTGGAAATATAACTACCAATAATTCTACTGAGGTTATAAATAGTACTATACCTGAGAACAATACAAATAAAACAGATAATGAAACTAACAATACGCCTGCAAAACCAGAAAATAATAATCATAATAAAACTAATAATGTAAATATTGAAACTACTCCTAAAACAGGTAATCCGTTAGTAATTTTATTACTAAGCATTTTATGTCTTGGAATTATTCCATTTAAGAAACATTAAACTTTTATAAAAAAATTATGTTTTAATACATAATTTTACTTTTTTTTAAAAGAACTTATTTTAATTTATATTTAAAAATTAATTATGTTTTAATACATAATTTTACTTTTTTTTAAAAGAACTTATTTTAATTTATATTTAAAAATTATATTCTAAAAAAACTATTTACATATTGAAACTAATTTATAAATTAATTTTAAATTTTACATAATCTATTACTTTTAAAGTAATTATTTAATATATGAAGATTGATTTAAAATATAATTTATAATGATAAATAATAACAAATTATATAAGTTTTATAATTAGATATATTATTATGATACCTAAAAATCATCCGAGATACGAATCATTATTATTAAGAGATAAAGTGAAAAATGCATTTTTAGATGGATATTTAGCTGATTCTGGAATGATTGCACATGGTAGAGGTGAAACCTTTGATTATTTATTGGGTGAAAAAACTGTACCTGCTGCAGAGGAAGCTATGAAAGCTGCAGTTGCATCATTATTACTTGCTGAACATCCTGTTTTATCTGTTAATGGCAATACTACTGCTTTAGTTATTGATGAAGTAATAGAACTTGCTAGAGCAACAGATAGTAAAATTGAAATCAACCTATTTTATAGAACTGAAGAGCGTGTGGACAAGATTACAAAACTATTTAAAGATCATGGATATGAGGATATTTTAGGTACAAATTATGATGATTTATATTATTTTGATAAAATAACCAACCCAAGGGCAACTGCAAGTCGTCAAGGAATATATGTTGCAGATGTTATTTTAGTTCCACTTGAAGATGGTGATAGAGCAGAATTGTTAAAAGAGGCTGGAAAGAAAATAATTTGTATTGATTTAAATCCTTTATCAAGAACTTCTAAAATGTCTGATATTTCAATTGTAGATAATGTAGTCCGTGCAATACCTGAAATGACACGTCTTGCTAATGAATATAAAAACAAAGATGAAGACTTTTTATTAAAAATAGTAAATGATTTCAATAATGAGGAGAATCTTAAGGATTCTTTGGATTCATTTAAGATTAAGGAATAAAAACTTTTTTTAATAAATTTTTATAATTTTTTAGAGGAATTTTTTTATAAAATAAATTAAAATATAAGTGTTATTATGAATGTTATTGGAATTTCAGGACTTCCAGGATCTGGAAAAAGTTATATCTCCAAGTTTGCAATAGACAAAGGTGCTATTGTGGTTAATATGGGGGACTGTGTAAGGGAAGAGGCTAAAAAAAGAAATGAGGATTCAAGGGTTACAGCTATTAAATTGAGAGAGGAGTTTGGCAAATATGTTGTAGCCAACTTGACAATTAATAAGATTAAAGGATTATTAAATGAGAACGTTAATTCAAATCTTATAGTTGTTGAGGGTATTAGAAGTCCTTATGAAGTGGAGTTATTTAAAAATAACTTTGAAGATTTTAAGATATTGTCTGTCTTTTCTTCACCTAAAACTAGGTTTAATAGATTAAAACTTAGAAATCGTGTAGATGACTCTCAAAACTTTGAAGATTTTAAAAAAAGAGATTTGGATGAGTTAAGTTTTGGCATAGGTGATGTGATATCCACATCAGATTATTTAATTATTAATGAGGATGATCTAGACTCCTACAAAAAAGAGGTAAATAGATATCTAAACCTATTTTTATCTTAATCTTTTTAATTTTATTTTTTTTTGGATATTTTTAAAATTAGAATAATTATTCGGTTAGTTTTCTATAAATTTTTTAAACTTTTTTTTAAATTATTATATGATTTTTAATCCTTAATAATTTATTTTTTATACAAAATTATTATATTCTTTTAAAAACTATAATTATATTTATTTTTTTAAACAATTATTAAAATTTATTCATATTTTAAACTTGATAGTTTGTATATATACTAATAATATCGAAAGATTTAAATAATGTGTTTTTAAGATAAATATTAGTCTAATGCTAAAATGTAAATAATTAGTTTAACCACCCAACCACCACCAAACTCATTATTTATTTAGTATTAGACAATACTTTATTAAAATTAGTAAATTGACACTTTTTCTTATTTTAGATTTAATAAACGATTTTTATAAATAGACTTTAAATTAAAAAATTAGGTTATAAGTTTTTTAATTTTTAAAGCCATATAATATATTTTAAAAGCTATAATAAATATTTTTAATTCTAATTTTAAATTTAAGTTAAAAATTGGGTTTTTTTAAACACACATATACCTATTTTATTATTTTCTAAAAACAGTCAATTTATTTATAAAAAACATATCTGATCTGAAATTTTTATATATAAATCAAGTAGATAAAATATCTTTAAAATCTTATTCATTTACAAGGAAAATTGATATTCTTATAAAATAATTTTATAAAACCATCAATATTAAATTTAAAAATGGTAATGATAAAAAAAATGAGATTACAATTTAAAAAATAATGTTTATTAAATTATACTAAATTAAAAAAATAATAATAAAATTTCATTAAATAGATTAAATACATGTTTAAATAAATTAATTATATCCTCAAACTATCGATATAATTAATCTTTGTCTTCAAGTATTGCATCTTTAATAATATAAGTTCCATTATCAACATGCCAATCTACATCAGCATCTAAAATTTTAATTCTTTTTTTAAATATAGGTCCATCAAGTACAAATGTCTCGGCCTCTCCACCTTCAAATGCGAGATTAATCGGAACTTTATCATTGACCTTTTTTAAATCTTCAATACATTGGTTATCAATATGCCTTCCCAAATATTCCTTACCTAATCCGTAAGCAAATACGCCACAGATTATAACATCAAAACCTGCGTCTACAACTTCATGCATATACTCTTCCTGATTTACATGCCAGTAAGGGGATATTATCTTAAGACCTACATCCTCACCTAATTTTTCAATACGTGATTTTTGATAAGTTGAATATAACGCACCTGTGTAAATGGCCTCAACGCCTTGATCTTTTAATATTTCAAATTGAGCCTTAAGATCTTTAAGTTCATCTTCTTTAACACCGTCTGTTTCTGCTTTTATTAAAGGTATATTAACAGCTTTTGAGATTAAATCAGTTAAATTAATGTTGGGTACATGGAACATATAAGAGGATGAATTCTTACTTACCATAGAAAGTAAATATTTAACATCATCACCATTATTTATTGAATTGTATAATGCCATTGTACTATCTTTACCACCTGAAAAAAGTACTGCTGATTTCATATTATCACGTTTAATTTAAAAAAAAATAGTTTAAAAATAAATAGAAAATTTCTATTTATTTTATTTATTCCTCATTAAAGTCATCTAATGTTCTTTCTTCACTTTCCTTCTTTTTAGATTTTTTATTTAATTCATCAAAATCTTTGTCTTTATTTTTAAAGATTAACGATTTTTTTTCTTTTTTATCGATTACTATATCCTTTTGAGGGTTTGGTTCTACACTGTGTGTACCTTCCTCAAATACAGTTTCCTTCTCTTCTTCTTTTTTGGTTTTAGTTTTATTTGTCTTTGAGAAGTTTCTGTTAATTCTTCTTTTATTTCTTTTAGTTCCCATTCTTTTCCAGTTATTGTAGATGGTATCTGCAAATATACCTAGTAAAGCAGTAGCAATACCTATTAAACCACATATTACGCTTACCATCCAAATCGGTAATTGTTGGCTTTCGGCTTTCTTAGTGTTATTTGTAATAGAACCTTCAACAGTACTTACAGGAACACTTTGGTTTCTTAAATCCTCAGATACAGTATCAATATCAAGAGGACTTACACCAGCTTGAAGTCTTATAACACTGGAACTTGGAGTTATATCATATGATTCAATTAAAAGCTCTCTAATATCATCAACAACTAATTGGGGATCTGATGTATTTCTAACGGTAGCATTAATAATACCGTTCTCACTGTCAATAGTCACATTCTCAATGTTTGATGATTGATTTATATTGTCTTCAATACTGGTTTTCATGTATTGAACATAGTTCGAAGAGAAATTTCCCGTAACCAAACTTATTTTAGTTGGAACAACCTTATCCACCCCTTGAGTAGACCTGGTTTTATTAATAACTTCACTAGTATTTAATCCATACTGAGAGCTAATATCAATATTAATGTATTGGTCCTGACCAGTAACGATAGCATCTACTTCACTAATAAACTCTGGAAAATCTTCATATATAGGACTTATAAAGAATAAACCACCAACAGCTCCAATTATAAATGCAATTAATAAGATTCCACCAATATCTTTCTTTTCAAGATATGGACTTAATATTGCCATTGAAAATATGAATACTAATAAAAATATAAATAATATAACATATATTGAAGTTGAAATTAATTCCATATAATTCACGCTCAAAATTAATATAATTATAGTTTTAATTTTAATAATCTATATACTTTTATGTGAATTAGAGGATTTAACTATATGGCTTTTAAGATTATAGTAAATTTTCTTATATTTTACCAATTTCTATTTGTGAACTATTACCTTTCCATTCTATAATTACCCTATTAAGTCCCCTATTTAGGGTAATCCTATTATTTAAACTTAAGTCATTGGATCTCACTTCAACCTTTTTATAGCTGTTATCGGATAGTAGGACATCGCTAGTCAATATACCATTATTAATATCAATCTGGGAATCCTTTTTCATGTTGAGATATACCGTACGTTTTGAACCTGAACCCGATGCATAAACCTGATTAATACCCGTTACCAGTTCTTCCATTTGTGATTTTGTGTTATATGCCGTATTTAAATCATCGATACTATCTATTGATGTTGATATCATCGGTAGGATGAAAACGTTAATTAAGATCAGGGATATTATAAAAAGCAATAAATATTCAAAGGACATCTGACCATTTTCTTCCTTTAGAACACCCATTTAATCACCTGTTAATATTTAAATAAAAATCAATATGATGTTGCCGTAAACTAAACTTAAGATATATCCGATACATATAAAAGGTCCAAATGGAACTGAGATTTTAATGAAAACTCTTTTATCCATTATTTTTTTATTACATAATTCCCTAAGACTTTGAATATCATAATCTGTTATGCCCGCTGAACTTTCGCATTTTATATAAAGTTTATCATCCTTTATTTTACATGATAAGTTACTGTCCTTCTTGTTTTCAATAATATTTTTAATTTCAATAAACTGATCCTTGTTGGTAAATATTATTGTGTCAAGTATCATCCCTTCCCTTAACTGGTTAATCTCCTTTATATATGTGGAAAAACTGTTAGTTGATCTTATAAGATTAAAAAATAGAATCTCATATTTAATTCTATTTTTAAGATTTGCCTTTTTAATGTTCCTAAACTTTATAGATAATACATAGAAAATTATTGGTAAAAAAGAGATTAAAATACTGTTTATTATCACATCAAAAGTAAACGGAACGAAAAGATAGTTTTGAGAAAATACTGGACTTTTCAAATAATTTATAGGTATTGCAGAACTGATTCCACATAAAAGCTTAACATCACCACCTGCCCATAGGCCCATTGTCCAAAGAAGATAGCTTACAGAAAATATTATAGTTAGGGAGACTATTGATGCGTAGATAAAGAATATGGATTTAAAATATAAGGTATAGATAAGGTTAATTAAAAGGCCAAAGCCAGTTAGGGATAAACTTATCTTATTGCTGATTCGACCATACTTTAAATCAGAAATAGCCGAAATTATGGTATAAACTAAAGTAATAATTATTGGTATTATAAAGATATTCATATTCAAATCTTATTTATCTAATGCATATGAAATTTTTTTAATTTAACTTAAAAAAATGACTGGAATCTAAACTTTATTTTAATTTTTAAAAACCTGTATTTAAATAAAAAAATTAGTTATATTTAATCAGACATTGATTGAAAGAAGTGTCTATTTACAATATTTCACTATATTTAAATTATTTTTCATGATTTAATAAAAAAAGAGGTATTTAAAATATTTACATAATTATGTAAATATTAAAAATTATTTTTTAGAATATTTATAAGCTGCATCTACAAATGATGTAAATAGTGGATGTGGCCTATTTGGTCTTGATTTAAATTCAGGATGGAATTGGCAACCTATAAACCAAGGATGATCAGGAAGTTCAACAATTTCAACTAAGAAATCATCAGGAGATACTCCGGATAATACAAGACCTTTTTCCTGTAAAATCTCACGATAATCATTGTTAAACTCATATCTGTGTCTATGACGTTCTTCAATTAGATTAGTGTCCTTAAATATTCCACCTAATTCTTTATATGCATCATATGTTTTGGTTCCAGGAACTAATTTACAATCATATGATCCTAAACGCATAGTTCCCCCCATGTTCTTGATTTTCTTTTGCTCTTCCATTAAGTCAATGACAGGATGCTTGAAGTCATTACCAAATTCTGTACTGTTAGCATCTTCAAGTCCATTACGTCTTGCAAATTGGGTAACCATAGATTGCATACCTAAACAAATACCAAAAATAGGTACATCATTTTCTATCGCATATTCAACTGCCTCAAGCTTTCCCTCGAATCCACGTTCACCAAAACCACCTGGTATTAAAATACCATCAAGTTCATCTAAAACTTTAGTATCTAGATGTTCTACATCGGCACTAATATAGGTAATATTCATTTTTACTCCAACTTTAGCGGCACCATGTTGTAATGATTCTCTGATACTGATATATGCATCTTCAAGTTCAACATATTTGCCTACAATACCAATGTTTACAACAGGCTCCTGAATTTCAAGGGATTTTACAACACCTCTCCATTCATCAAGTTTTGCACTATCTGGTTTTACATCTAAGTGGATTCTATTTACAATAAATTCTCCAACATTATTTTTATCCAATACGAGAGGAACTTCATATATTGATTTGGCATCAGGTGTATTTACCACGGCATTTTCATCTACATCACAGAAGTTGGCTATTTTAGCTTGTAGGCCTTCATCAATTGGTGAAGGGGACCTACATACAATCATATCTGGTGTAATTCCTGTACTTCTAAGTTCTTTAGTAGAGTGTTGTGTAGGTTTTGTTTTAAATTCTTTAGCAGCTTCAAGATAAGGCACATATGTTACATGTACAAACATTACATTTTGACTGCCCTCTTCATTTCTAAGTTGTCTTAAAGCTTCTAAAAATGGTTGAGATTCAATATCTCCAACGGTACCACCAAGTTCCACAAGGACAACATCAAAATTTTTTAATGTGGCAGCATTTCTAATCATTCTTTTGATTTCATCTGTAATGTGAGGGATGATTTGTACACATGCTCCCAAATAATCTCCCCTTCTTTCTTTATTGATTACAGAACTATATACCTTTCCTGTTGTAATGTTTGATATACCTGGAAGTTCCACATCTAAAAACCTTTCGTAATGTCCAAGATCCAAATCAGTTTCCATTCCATCATAGGTCACAAATACCTCACCATGTTGATATGGGTTTAATGTACCTGAGTCCCAATTGAGGTAGGGATCAATTTTAATAGCTGATACTCTAAGTCCATAAGATCTTAGTAGTCGACCAATAGAAGCAGAAGTAATTCCTTTTCCAATAGAACTTACTACACCACCAGTAATTATAATATATTTTGTCAGAATAATCCTCTCCATATTTTAAAAATAATTGAAAATAAAAATTTATACATTATTATTTTAGTATTTGCTAATATATAAAAATTTATTAGTAGTTTTTTAAATTGTTTTTTAGAATATTTTATATATTTTTTAAGCTTTTAACATAAATATTAAAAATTGGGTATTTTTATAAAGATTAAACATAACATCTTTTAATCTTTTATAAAGATATACCTAAGAATTAAGGTATGCTTGATTATCGAATTTAAAAAAATATTGATAATAAAATATTTATTTTTAATTTAAATCTTTGGGGATAATCTAAATGCATTTAAAAAATTATTTAATCTATAATAGACAATAATAAAATAGATTTTAAATCTTACTAGTAATAGAAAGGGAGATTATGGAAAGGGACATTACTAAAGTTTTAGAGGTTTTAACTAAAGATTCTAAATATCATCTGAACATAATTATTGAAGGTTTACTTATTGGTATTGTGTCAGGTCTTATTGTTTCTTTTTACCGATTTTTGATTAATTCCGGAGAATCCATTGTTTTTAATGTAATTTCTATTGTTAAAACCAATGTTTTTTATACTGTATTGTGGTTTGTAATTCTTATTTTAATGGGTCTTTTTATCTGTTATCTGATAAAATTTGAAGGGGATACTGCAGGTAGTGGTGTTCCTCAGGTAACCGGTGAAGTAAAAGGATATATTGATGCTAATTGGTTAAAACTACTTTTTACCAAAACCATTGGTGGATTTGTATCCTCTTTAGGTGGCCTGTCACTTGGAAGGGAAGGACCTTCAGTACAACTAGGTGCAATGGCTTCCAAAGGTTTGTCAAAAGTTTTAAAAGCACCAAACACAGATGAAACATTATTTATACTTGCAGGTTCCGGTGCAGGTTTGGCTGCGACTTTTAATGCTCCAATTGCAGGTTTACTTTTTACATTGGAAGAAATTGATCATACGTTTAATAAAAAGGTTGTCTTTGTCGGTTTAATTGCTGCAGTTACAGCTGATTTTATTGCAAAGATATTTTTCGGACAATCAACTGTTTTTAAAATAGCCTCTCCAAACATCCCCCTTGACTATTATTGGTTACTTATAATCCTGGGAATCTTGTTAGGTTTTGCAGGTTACCTTTTTAATAGGGGTTTAATTGGTGCCAGTAATTTATGGGAGAAGTATAATGTTCCAATAGAACTCAGGATAGTTCCAACCTTTATTATCTGTGGAATATGTGGTTTTTTCATTCCCCAGATATTGGAGGGGGGATATTCAATGGTAAATTCACTTAATTATTTAATTCCTGGAATTACCATAATATTGCTATTATTAATAGGTAAATTTTTACTTACAATCTTATCCTCATCATCAGGTTCACCGGGAGGTATATTTTTCCCAATACTTGCTATCGGCGCATATGTTGGTGCATTATTCAGTGCTATAGCTATTCCATTATTTGGACTTAACCCTACAATTGCATACAAATTTATTATAATTTCTATGGCTGGAATGTTTGCATCTACAATACGCTCACCAATTACTGGTATAATACTTGTTACAGAGATTACAGGCTCAGCCCATACATTGGTGGCGTTAGCTATTGTAAGCATTATTGCCTATATGATACCTACAATATTAAACAATGATCCAATTTACACATCCTTATTAAATAATATTCTTGAAAAACGTAATCAGCACAAATATGAGGATTCAACAAAGCCGATACTTGCAAATTATACTGTTCCATTAAGTAGTTCATGTGAAAATAGGAAATTAAATGATATTCCACTTCCTGATACGATTCTTGTTATTTCAATTATAAGGGATGATAATTATATTATTCCTGATGAGGATACCGTTTTAAAATATGGTGATGAACTGTATATCCTAATGGAATCTGGAAGATTTTCTAAAGATAACAGGAAAATAGAAAAAATCATCTATGACGGTAAGGTTTAATCTCTATTTTCTTGTCTGGTTTTATCTTTTTGTTTGAAATTTTTTAATTTAACTTTTTTTTAATTAATCCATTTTCTTTAATCTATGTTTTTATAGTCATATACCCCTTTTTATATCCTTTAAAAATAGTATTATACAAAGTATATATAAAATGTAAAAAATATTAGATAAAAATAATTATTTTATAAATATTTATAAAAAATTTTTATTTTAATTTGATATTTTGAAACTTTTTTGCAAAACATTTAAATACTAGGTTTTAGTTATATTATATTGATTTAAGTTTAAGACTTAAATCATGCTAGGAAAATTATAGGAATTCATACATATTCACCCCCTTAAACGTATGTTTTTTTTCAAAAGTATATTAAACCTTTTATTTTTCCTATAATTTTTCTATACATTTATAACTATTTTTCAATTAAATTTTAAACAATTTTTAGGCGTTATTTTATATTAATTTTTTCTACTTTTATCTTATTATTGTAACTCCTTTTAATATTCTATTTCTACATGAAACATGTCTAAAATAGATTAGTTTTTTTAGATATCTATTGAATTTAATCCTATGGGATTATAATAAAAATATCATGTTTTTCAATCCATAATACTCCAATTAAATAATATAAAAGAATGGAATATATCTTAAGCTCCATATATATCATGCCTATCAAGTAATAAAAAAATAGATGCCTCTTAAACATTTATCATGTTTACTAAATTATATTGGAAGAATAAATCATTTACTTGAAAATCTTAATCTTAAATTATTTTAAAAAATAGATTGTTTGTTAAACTATATGGCTATTAGAGATACTAAAATATTATTAAAAAAAGGAATATTATATATTATTTTTATTAAAAAAGTAAAAAAACCATTAAAAAATGATCTAGTATACTAGGATTATAAAAAAGTAGTTTAAGGAGAATGGCTATTTTAATTGTATTTCTCCTTCCACATTTTCAATTATTCCTTTTGCAAGCATTAAATCAATAACACTATCAATTCTTTTTGCTGTTTTTTTAGATGTTGATTTAAATCCAAAATTACGGGCAACGGCTTTTGTCAATTTCTCGGTTTTCAAATGTTCTTTAAATATTAGAACCAACTTAATATTGGATCCGATCTCGTCATTTGATATATAGTCAATGTTTGGTTTTTCTCTTTTTCTTACTGTGATTTCAGTGTTATTACTGGAGTAGATAAAATCATCAATAACAGTAAATAGGCTTTTTTCCTCACCATATTTTATACTGTCATTAACCACGGATTTAAGTTTGGAACCTGCTCTCTTTATACCAGATTGATCTTTAATTCTTTTAATAACTATATCCTTATGAACAGGACCTTCAATATCTGCAATATTGGATATGGTTTCTGCAAGGTAGGATATGGATTTATCATAAACATCATCTGGAGATTTTAATCCTAAATCTGAGACAGTATTGTAAGGTTTAATGTAACTTTTCATTGTTTTTCCTTTTGACGGTAATGTTCTGTTATCAAAAGATTTAAGACTGTTTTCGGATTTTTTCCTTTCCTTTTCTTCTTTCTGATAATCCTTATCTACTGTTTCTATAAACTCTTCAAGGGTATCATCATCTAAATTGATTGACTCCTTATTGTCATGTGTATTTTTAGTGTTGGAATTTGTGTAATTGGTATTTTCAGTTAAATCATTGGAGCTTCTATAGTTTGAGTTTTTGTTAAATTCCCTAACATAATTATCCAAGTCATCTGAATCAATAACTGTGGTGTCTGTAATATATTCCTCATTTAATCTATTATTTGAATCACCGATATAATCATCATATATGTTTTCTTGATTGTCTTCAGATTCCACATCGTCATATTGTGTATCAGATAATCTATCAATTACATGTACCTTTTCTGGGGGTGTCGGATTTTCTATTTCATTTAAAGAATTATTGATGTATTCTATTTCTTTAATGAATTTGGAAGCCTTATCAAGTATTGACTCACTTTTAGTGTTTTTAGGTTGATAGTAAATATTGTTTTTCTTTAAGGGATTGTTGATATCGGATATGGAATAGAAGTCGTCATAGGTATTTGAACTTTCGTCTACTTCAACGGGATATTCTTTTTGATTCTTAGGGTTTTTATCGGTATTCTTTGAATTGACAGTTGACTCTTCTTTATTGGAGTTAAGTTTATCATCATTTAAGATATTTAAATCTGAATTATCACTTACTGCAGGTTTTGTTTCTGAGATTTCACCATAGGTATTTAAAGGACTTGCCTCATTGGAGTCATAGTTTTCACTTTTAATGATATCTGAGATAACCTGATCAAGCTCATCGTCATCATCTGAGTTACTGGACTCTTCATGGAATTTTTTCCTAAAGTGAGCTTTAGGAATTTTTCCCTTATCGTCTACATCCTTTCCATTTTTGGTTTCATTATTATCTAAGCCTTTTTGATTAGAATCTTTATTATCCCTGGTTTTTTCCAAACCATTATCGAAGTCAAATCCTATATATTCATCAAACTTATCTTTAACATCTTTGTTTTCAATGTCTTTATCGTTTGGAATAAATTCAATGAATTCCTCATCGTCCTTAAGTTCCCTATCAGCCGGAACTTCCAAATATTCATATTCATCATCAGAGGTTATTACAACCTCATCATTATCATTATAGTCAACTTCATCATTTTCATCTGAAGAGCTGTCCTCAATACTTATATAATCATTATCGCCACTATCATCTTTTAGATTTAAATAATCATTATTATATTCATTTGAAGTCTTATCTTCAATAGTTATATGACTATTATCTTCATTACCATTAGATGGATTATCTTCTACAATATAATCATTATCCACATCGTCATTATCTGAGGATAATCTAGAACCGATAAATGAAGTGATTATATTATCTTTATTGTTGTTTTTTCTTTTATCTATAAATTGATTAACTTTATCTTCAGATGATTTTGAAACTTTTTCCACAATATTATTGACTTTATTTAATGAGGAGCTTGTAAAACTATCAGCTCCAGATCTTTTAAGTAATTCCTCATCGGCCTCGCTTTTAATTTGATTAATAATTTCATCATCAATAGAGATTACATCCTCAAGACCACTATCAGCATCAAACTCACTTTCAGATATATAATCATCATTGTCTCTAGGACTATAATCCCCCACAGATATATAATCACTATTAGAGGAGCCATTATTTGTATCTACGGAGATATAATCATCGTTAGAAGATTTTTTATCATTACCTCTAGATTCCACAGAAAAGTGATCATCATTAGATGTATCGTTACTTGTATTTACAGATATATAATCGTCACTGGAAGATTTTTTATCATTGCCTCCAGATTTCACTGGGATATGGTCATCATCTAATCTATTTTTATCCTTTGAGAATTGATCGATTAATTCCCGAGATCTTGATTCTTCCTTATCAATGTTTTCTTTAGAATTATCATTAGCCTTAATGGAATCTTCCTTATTATCGTATTCACTGGAAACTTCCTTAAAGTCATCGGTTGTTTTACGATTTTTCTCTTCTTCAAGACGTTTTTCCTCTTCTTCGGCTTTTTGTAGCTCCTCTAATCTTCTTTGTTTTTCAGCTTCCATTCTTTCCTGGAATCTTTTTTCCTCTTCCTTACGTTTTTCATCCTCTTTTATTGTTTCTATTTTAGCTTGTTCAATTCTTTCGATAAGTCTTTCTTTAGATACTTCACGATTTCTATACCAATCGGTAGACCATAAATGGTATATTTTCCAACCTAAACCATCAAGAACTTGCTCTCTAAGTCTATCCCTATCTCTTGCAACTTTACTTGACGCATACATCTTACCGTCGGTGGTAATACCTAAAATATATCTTCCAGGATTGTTGTCATCAATAATAGCTAAATCTACTCTAAAACCTGCGCATCCTACATGTTTATCAACATTATAACCTTTTTCTGTAAGGAATGTATAAACTGCCTCTTCAAATGGTTCGATTGTATCATCATTACTTGGAATATTTCCCATTGTTAAATTTTCAGCATATTCTAGGAATTCCCTTAAAGCTCTTACACCGAATGGTGGATTGGCAGTTAAGTGCATATCACTTGAACGGAAATTAGAGAATACAACACATTTCTCCTTTGCACGTGTTACAAGTACATTTAAACGTCTTTCTCCCCCATCCTGGTTTAATGGTCCGAAGTTTAAAGACATTTTTCTATCCTGATCAAAACCATAGCCTACACTAATAAAGATAACATCCCTCTCATCACCTTGTATGGTTTCAAGGTTCTTAACAAAGAACCTGTCCTCACGGTTTTCAGAGAATAATGGCTCCAGTTCAGGATGTTTATTTCTTTCTACTTCCAGTTCCTCTAGGATGGCATTTCTTTGTGCAACTGAAAATGTCCCGACACCTAAGCTTTTACTGTCACCATATTTTTCGAAATGTTCAAAGATTGCTTTTACAACTTCTTTAGCCTCACCATGATTATATGATCCCTCACCACGTTCATAAACAGTATTTGGGCAGTATTTAAATTTGAGTCCTAATTCTGGATCATCATGTGAAGGTGATGGATAAACAAGTAGATTGTTATCATAGAATTCCTTATTGGATACATTAATCAATGATTCATGACGACTTCTATAATGCCATTTTAACATTTTTACAGGAAATGAAAGTTTACATAAATGAAGAATACTTTCCATATCCAAAGCACCTGCAACTTCATCATGGGATTCCCCACCTATAATCTGGTCAAAGAAGGAAGTAGGAGGTAATTGTTGTGTATCACCCATAACAACTGCTGTTTTAGCACGCATAAATGCACCTAAAGCATCTTCGGGTTTGACTTGACTTGCCTCATCGAATATTACAACATCAAACTGTAGTTTAGGATTTGTAGGATCCAAATACTGGGCAATGGATAAAGGACTCATCATAAATACAGGTTTTATCTGTTTTATTATTCCTCCTGCCTTTTCAAGTAATGATCTTACAGTTAAATGTCCGCTTTTTCTTGTAAATTCTCCTGCAAGTATTCTTGCTTCTTCATTACTTGCTCCTCCATAAATTTTAGGAACGTTCTTGTTAAGTTTATTGAAAACACGTTTTCTATTTAACTCTAAGATTTTTTTATCCAAATCCCTGAAGTCTTTTATCCTGTTTTCATGTAATTCACCTACAAATGAGTTTAATTCCTCATTTTCCTCAAATACAATATTAAGTAAACTGTCAGCAAAATTACCAGAAACCAAAGCTTTAACATCATCCCTATGAATGTTTCTTTTTTCTATGGTGTCTATGAATAGTTTTGCTTCACTATCCATACAATCCTGTTTGGATTTTAGATATTGGCTCCATAAATGAAGTGAGGACAAATGTCCCTTCCATTTATTAAACTGTTTCACCCAATCATCAAATGATACCTTATCCGCATCTTTATGGAATATTAATCTGGTGTTTGGTTTAAGTTTTGATTGGAGTTTGTTGAGTTGCTTTTTAAAGTTTTCACCCTTATCTATAAAGTCACTTAAAGACTCTTTAATAGCTGCTGTTTTAAAGTCATTTGTAATATAATCATAAATCTTTTCGGTGAATATGCCTTCATTACATAACTGCTTAAATTCAAACATCCAACTATAAATCTTTTTAAGTTCATCAGGATTTTGATTTAAGTTCCATTCACCTGAGAAGTATTCACGACCTAAATCCTCTTCTGAAAGGATTCTTGCTTTCTGAGATTTGAATTCATTAATTTCTTTTAAATCACTTATAACAGTTGAGTCCCTTGGAACTTTACCGATATAGTACTCTTCAACATCCTTTTTAGGTGATTTTGAAAAGAATGAGAATTTTTTATGTGAAGCTTCCTCGAATTCCCTTATTAAACCATCGATATCCTCATTTAATATTTCTTTGTGGAATTTATCTAAAACTTTTGCTGATTTTTGATATCTTTCCAAATCCTCGATTAATTTCAATCCTTCTTTTGGGCTGTTCCATACTGATGATTGAAGTAAGTTTTTGTCTACAATAGGATATTCTCCATCCAAGAAGTTTAGAGATTCTATTGTTTTATTATAGCTTTCAAGATTAACAGGTTCCTTAATTCCATATGTTTCCTCAGCTATTTCTGCCTCTATTTTAAAATCATCTAAAGCCGCTGAGGAATCGGTGATTAATAGTTCAATTTCTCTTAAATCACTTGGAAGCAAACTATCTGGTGAACAATAACTCCATGGATTCTCCTGATTAATGGTTCCATGTAACTCTGCAAGATTTTCAAGTGAAATAACAATGTCATCAAGATCCTTCATTGTTAGATCTTCAGGATGGTCAAATCTTACAAGAGGTAATATTTTTCCCTGTTTTGAGAAATACTCCTCGGCATATTCCTTCTTACCATATAAATCATATGGAGATAATTGAACAGCATATAAAGGTTTATGAATTATCTCTGCATAATCGTCTAATTGAACCTTTAATGTTTCAAGTTTTCTAATGGTTCTATCAATATTCAAATCCCTGGTGGAACGTACATTAGCTGATTTTTGAAGTTCTTTTAGGAATTTTTTACGTCTTGTTTTATGGGAATGTAATTCCAGGACATATTTTCCCAAACCTACTGAACTTAATCTATTCTTTACTACTTCCAATGCAGCCATTTTTTCTGCTACAAAAAGAACTGTTTTACCGTCAGCTATTAATTCGGCGATTAGATTGACAATTGTCTGAGATTTACCAGTACCCGGTGGACCTTCAACAACCAAATTACGTCCGGCTTTAACATCCTCAATTACAGCAATCTGTGAGGAATCTGCATCTAGAACCTGATACATATCCCTATAGTTTACTTTCTTGTCAATGTCTGCCTCATTAAATCCTTCTTGGTCGTTTACAGATGGATCAAATATTGCCTGTATAAGGGGATGATTAGTTAAATCCACCCCATCTTTCCAGCTTTCAGGATTTAAATCATTATACATTATAAACTTGGTAAATGAAAAGAATCCTAATGCCACCTTGTCTGTAACTTCCCATTTTTTCATATGGCTTACAGCTTCAGATACCTTTTTCATATACCTTTCTGGAGCCTCAACATAGTTTCCACCTTCAAAGTCAGGTATCTCAATTCCATCCTCACTTAATTTAGTTTTGAGTGAAATGTTTGTTTGAATATCCTCACCACTCCAATGTAGATAAAAGTTATTGCCTATTTGTTTTCTTTCCATTGTAACAGGTATGAGAATAAGTGGTGCAAGATTAATCTTTTTAGGCTTGGACCTGTCAATCCATTTTAGAAAACCGATTGCCATATAAAGAATATTATAACCCTGCTCCTCCAACATTGTTTTAGATTGGTTGTTAATGTAGAAAAGTCTCTTTTGAAGCTGATTAGGTGTTAAATCCACATCTAATTTATTGTCATCATGGGTAAACTTTGGTTTACGTATATTAAAAATGCTATGGGATTCCTTTTCATCTTCAGCCTTTCCTGTTGATACAAACCTCATGGATTTGTTCTGTAAAACAAGGAAATTATAAACATTAGAAGGAGATTGATCAGATATGTTTAGAGTTTGATTACGATCCTTAAAGTTTAAAAGTTGATTTCTAAGTGTTAAATCCAGAAGGTTTTTACGTAAATCCTTAAACTCCTTTTCAATTTTTTTTGAAGATGATGATTTGCTCATTTTTACCCCATTTTCTATTAATGAATTATAATAAATATTGATAATTTTTAGACATTATTCATAATTTTAGATTAGGTTATTAGTTTTCTTTAAATTATGAAAAATAGAATATAATAATGTAATTTATTATATTTAATATATTTAATAAACTTTACTAAATGAATTAAAATCATTTAATATTTAAATTAAATTTGATTAAGACATTTGTTGTTTATCAATTATTCTTAAACTAGTTTTTTTGATTGTTTTTAAATTATATGATGAATTTTTAAACAATTTTTAATTGATTTAAGTATCCACTATTTTAGTCTAAAATATTGGTTGTATTTATTTTAAAATTATAATTATCATATTCTGATTTTTTACAGGTTTATTAAAAATCAAAGGTATATAAAATTAGATATAAAATCATCTTAAGAGATTGGTTCAAAAAATAGTTTAGGTATATATTAATAAAAACAGATTATTGTTTTTTTTAAAAAATATGTCATAAATTCTTTAAGAATTGAATAAAAAAAAGAAAAAAGAGAAATTAATTTTAAGCTAATGACTCAATAGCTTTAACAATTAATTCAATAGTGTTTTCAATATCCTCTGCACTAGCAACACTGCATGGAGTGTGGATATATCTTGTTGGTACAGAGAATACTCCTGTTGGAATACCTTCCCTTGTAAGACTGATTACACTACCATCGGTAGTTCCACCGTCACCAACTTCTAATTGGTAAGGTATATCGTTTTCATCACCAGTTTTAATAAGTAAATCCCTTACTTTTTTAGGGGTGATGATTCCTCTACCTGCCGCATCGATAAGTACTATAACAGGTCCGTCACCCATTTTTCCAGGAGCCTCATCAGGTTTAATTCCTGGGTGGTCTCCAGATAATGTGGTATCTAAAGCAAATGCCCAATCAGGGTTTAATTTAAATGCAGAAGTTCTAGCACCTTTAAGACCCACTTCTTCTTGAACAGTTCCAACACCATAAACTGTAGCATCGGTGTTTACTCTTTTAAGTACTTCCATTACTACATAGCATCCTGCACGGTTATCAATAGCTTTTCCCATAAAGCAGTTGTGAGGATATTCTGCAAATATTGTATTAATGTAAATAGGATCTCCTACGGAAACCATTGATTCTGCCTCTTCCTTATCTTTAGCTCCAATATCAATAAACATTTTATCAAATGGAACTACTTTTTTCCTTTCTTCAGCAGTTGTAATGTGAGGTGGTTTAGAACCAATTACACCAGTTACATCACCATGGTCTGTATGAATTGTAACTGTTTGGTTTTGTAACATTTGATCATTAATTCCACCAATTTTTGTGAATCTTAAAAATCCATCATCATCAATGAAACGAACCATTAATCCAATTTCATCCATATGTGAAGCTAACATAACAGTTGGTTTACCTTTTTTACCTTTTTTGGTACAGATAATATTTCCCATATTATCCCTTTCAATTGTGTCTGCTACACCAGTTAATTCTCTTTCAAAAATATCTGCAATATCATCTTCAAAACCAGAAATACCGTTGGTTTCACATAGCTCTTTCATTAAATCCATATTAAAGTATTTATCTGCTTTGGATTCTTTTTTATCACTCATATTTACACCTCGTTATAATGATAAAATTATTTTAGACAATATTATTTCTAAATAAAATCTTTAAAACAATATTTAATTTAAAAAATTCACATATTAAAATTATTTTCAAGAACTTTACTTAGTATAATTTATTTATGTATATAAATAGTATTTTATATTATAATAACTTTTGGTTACTAATTAAAAAAATATGATTTTTCTTTAAATTTTTCATGATATTCATTAAAAAATAGTATCAGAATAAACTTTTTTAAAGGATTCTCCATTATAAAATATGATTTTTAAGAATGTTTTATGCAATTAGCCGGGTTTAAATCAATCTATAATGTAGATAATGTTTAAAAATATAAAATTAGTATTTTACATTTGTTTTTAAATGGATAATCTTTATAATTTAGTTAGATTGAAAGAAAAATAGAATTTTTAAATCAGGAATTAAATGTAACTTTAAAAAATAGTTGGTCTTTTTTTATCTGATTTTAAAAAGAGTAAAAAGAAGATGTTTAATCTTCCCTATCTGTTAATGCTTTAAAACCGATTGGTACAGTACTGTATTTGGTTCCAGCTGCTGCAATAACATCTGAGACTTTACCAGATACAAATGACTTAGGTTTCCATGGAATATCCTCATCCTGACCTACAAGGAATACCTCATCAACCTTATTTTCATTCAATAGATAGGTTAATATTCCACTTACTACACCACCGTCTTGACCATTAATGCTATTTGATTTAAGAGATAAAATCTTTTTATACTCTCCTAAAGGTTTATCATCAATATCCTCAGGTAAAATATCAGTACTTATATATGTTCTAGGACATGCAAAGTAACATGCATGACAATCTTCATTACATTTTCCAAATAACTGTGGTTTCCTATCATTAATCTGAATAATATCTATTGGACATACATATTCACATGCACCACATAATACACATCCACCTACATTAATAACATCTGCTTCCAAATTATTAAATTGACAATCTTTGGATTGAGTGACAGCTGATTTTTCAGATAAATGTCTTTGTGATAAAACTTGTCTTGCAACAGATTCCCTTTCTTTAATGTTTTCCTGATTTTCATGGATTTTTCTGTTAGCAATTCTTTCAAGAAGTTTTAAACCACTGTCTGTTAATTCTCCAACTTCCAATAATTCCTTATTAATCATGTCATTAATTATCTCTTCACCTTTCTCAGTCCTGACAATTACGGTTGAATATCCTTTAGAACTACCTACAGATCCTACGGAAATATCAGATAAATCAGCGGTATAATCAGTACATACCTCACAGTTTTTACGTGTAAATATTTTTGTTTCACGAACAGGTATTGAAAACTTGTTTCCATCATTTAAATATACTATAAATTGTCCTTTTTCAATACGGAATTCTTTAATTTCATGCATTTCAATGTTGTTACTGTTTAAAAATTTTTCTAAGTATGTATAAGAATAATTTTCCATACAAAATAGACCTATTTTAAAATCAATAGGAGATCCACCAGTTATATCACTATATTTGTTAATTTTAGTTGCAGCTGTAATTTGACATGGAGTTCCCACCATTGCAGTTCTTAATTCATCCATTAAATCACCTCAAGAATTAGAATAAATTTCTTAAATTATGAATTTATTAACAATATTACTATAATGTATATATTTTTATAGATTTAAACTTTATTAAAAATTATACAATTTTCCAAAAAATTAGTTTGAATTAAATAAAATATTGAAAACTATATGAAATCATATGTAAAATTGAATAACCTATAAAATTCTATTGATTATGGCATATATCCCATTAGGTTTAAACTTTTAATTTAATTATAATCTAGATAAATGCCTTTCAGTCTCGGATTCTTATATAAATTCTAAGTTTATGTTTCAATTGAATTATATTAGAATAGGAAAATAATATTTATCATTAACATTTATAGTTTAGAATTTAATTTAAAAGTTAATGTCATCATAGATCCTCATAAATATGTCCACAAGGGATATAATATCAAGACGATTATGTCTTATGATAGGTACAAGTGGTCCAATGTTTTGACTGTCTACATATGTTTTATAGTATTTGGGAATGAATTGTCCTGGAACATCATTAAATCTTTCAAAACCACATATATAAGACTCCACAGTCTGTAATCTGCAATTTTCTAATCTTTCCCTATAAAGTTTTCTTGCAAAATACAATAAATCGTAATGCAAATGTTTGTCATATTTTATTCCGAAGTAGTCCGCCCTATTTTTAATAAAGGGTATATCAAATCTAGCTCCATTATAGGTAACATGTACTGAATCATCATCAAGGTTTGATATGTAAGCCTCGATAATACTGGATTCCTCCTGACCGTTTCTCTGTAAATATTGTTTGGATATAAGTTTATTGTTTTCAATATATGCGATTCCAATAAGGATTATCGGCACATTTTTAAGTCCCAATGTTTCAATATCCATAAATCTGAGGTTTTCAACATCCACCTTACCTGCACACATCATTGTATTATGTTCTTTTGATTTTTTCATCAATCTGAAATAATCCTGGAAGTCTTGATTGTTAATTGTATCAATTAAAGATCCTGCTTTTTTAGAGTATTTTGGATGATTTTGTAATTTATAAAGATTATCATAACCCTTATCTTTTAAGGCCATTTCCTTTTTATTACCAATACCCGATACAAGCTTTAAATCGTTGATCAAATCCCTTTCGACTCCATTATCTTTAAGGTTAAAGTTGATTTTTTTGCTATTTACTATTTCTAATGCTTGTCCATAGTCATTGTCAATAATATGAACTCCCTTAAAATCCGTGAAACTTTTATCTTTATACCTTTCCAATAATTCTATTTTATATTGATTAAAATAAGAGTTTGAATTTTTGTAATGTTTTAGATATGTTTCCTTTGAGGGATTTTCGCTTGATAATGAGCCCATTAATACTTTCCTTAAATATTCTTCATGTTGATTATATCTTGACATACTATATACCAGAAAATTATATATTTAGTTTAAATAAGATTCTACCAAAAACAATATTATTATAATAATATATATTATTATATATAATAATATTAATTTTTCAGGATTGATAATATGGAAATGGAACTTAAGGAGTTTACAATTGAAAAAACAATAATCGGCCCTATTACTATTGTTTTTCAAGATTCTGATAATGTTTTAATTAAAAACATTATATTGTCTACTCCCGATTTAAAATCTAAAGAAATTGCATATAAAAGTTATGATAACTTAGATTCCGTAAGTTTCAGTCATTTGAATAAAAGAATTAAGAAGCTTGTTTTAGATATTCAAGATTATTTAAATGGGAAAGACTTTAAGTTCTCATTGGATAATTTTGATTTTTCCGGATGTAGTCCATTTGAAAGGGAAGTTTTAAATGCAGAATATAATACCAAAAGAGGATCTGTAAATACCTATGGTGAATTAGCTAAAGAAATCGGTCATCCCAAGGCATATAGGGCTGTAGGTAATGCATTAAGGAAGAATCCTTTTCCAATTGTAATACCATGTCATAGGACTATTAAAAAAGATAGAACCATTGGTGGGTTCAATGGATATCAGGGAGGAATTGAATCTAAAGAAATACTCTTATCCTTGGAAAATGTTGAGGTACAACAGAAAAAAGTAATTAGTGAAAGTCCTGTCATATCCTTAAATAAAAAAGCACAAAAGAAATTAGATATTGATAACTAATTTCATTTACCAGCTTAATTAGCCATTTAGCCAATAATAATTACTATTAAAAAATGATTAATTTTATTTTTATTGAAGTCTACTAATATTAAAGTTAATTAAATATTAACGATTAAATTTATCATTATAAAAATTAAATTATTAATTGAATAAATATTTCAGGTTATATAATGAAGTGGAGAATAGCTACAATCTATGGAATACTATCTTATTTATTGGTATTTATTTGTTCTTCATTAACCAATAGGGTTATTAGTGCAGATTTACCATTATTCAATACATATATGCCATTATGGATCATATTCTGGGCTTTAATATTTGGTATTATATATATTAGACCATTGCCTGATAATGAAATAGCCGAAGGTTTGGTTTTAGGTGTATACTTTATTGTAATTTCAATAATATTGGATGGCATACTTGCTTTATTTAATATTTCACCAGGTAATTCAAGTAATATTGATTATATTTATAGAATAGCTTACATGTATCTTTTCTATCCAATAATCACCACAACTTTAGGTTATATGGCTAATTTTGATGTTCAATTAAAATAATTTTCATTTTAATCTTTATTAAAAATAGAATTTTATTTTAATTAATAAATATTTCAATAAGATATATGATATTTTATTCATTTTTTAAGTTATTCTATTTATTGTAAAAATTATGGAATATTTTTGGACTTTTTTTGAAAAACATTTAATAAATTTCTAAAAAACTTTAATTTATATATTTTTTTAAATTACTTTTAATATTTTTTCTAATTAAAAAGAAATAAATTTATACAAGTTTTAACATAATATTACTGTTTTAGTTTTTATATTTTTAAATTCTTATTTTTAAAAATATGATAATTTTTTTATAAATTTTTTTTAAAATGGGTTTTATAATGACTGAAAAAAATCAATGGAAAAACAATATGACTTTTTTACTAGCTATGATAGGTTCTGCTGTAGGTCTAGGTAATATTTGGCGTTTTCCATACATATCCTATACAAATGGTGGTGGAGCATTTTTGGTTCCTTACATTATAGCTATAGCATGTGTGGGCTTGCCATTTATTTACATAGAATATGGTGCAGGATACAGATTTAAAGCTAGTTTAAGTAAAATATTACGTAAGATAAATAGAAAATTCGAATATATTGGATGGTTCATTTTAATGGTACCATATCTAATTCTAACATATTATACATGTATTCTTGGATGGAATATCATATATTTATTTTTAAGTTTTAATAAAGGATGGGGACAGGATACAAATGGATTCTTTATGAATTCCGTTCTTCAAGCATCTAATAATCCAATGAGTGCACTCCATATAGTATTGCCTGTATTATTCGCCATATTTATAGTATGGTTCATTGTATGGTTTATCTCCCATAAAGACTTAAATGATGGGCTTGGTAATGTCTGTGCAGTTTTAATTCCGGTTCTGTTTGTACTTATGGCAGGAATTGTAATATATTCATTAACATTACCTGGAGCATATATTGGTGTAAAAGCTTTATTTACTCCTGATTGGAGTCAAATCACAAATATAAGCATATGGCTTGCAGCATTCGGACAGATTGTATTCTCACTAAGTTTAGGTCTATGCATTATGCTTACCTATGCAAGCTATTTGCCAGAAGGAGTGGATCTTGTTAAAAACGGTTTAACTGTTGGTTTAACAAATAGTGGTTTTGAGGTATTTACCGCTGTAGGTATGTTCAGTATTTTAGGTTTCATGAGTTTATCCAGTGGATTGCCATTAGACAAAGTAGTTTCTGCAGGTACTGGTCTTGCATTTATTGCTCTTCCTAGTGTATTTGATAAAATGGGCTTTGTTGGATATATAATTGGACCTTTATTTTTCATATGTTTATTCTTTGCAGGACTAACCTCTGCATTATCTCTTGTTGAACCTATATCCTCAGCACTCATCGATAAATTTGGAATTAGTCGTAAAAGAGCATCTACATACATATGTATTGTTGGGTTTTTAATAGCGATAATATATTCAACCTCCTATGGTAACAATATATTAACCTACTTTGATCAATTCCTAAATCAGTTTGGTTTACTTCTAACCATGATTATCGAATGTGTTATATTCGGTTGGATTTATAAAATAGATGATATAGTTGATAGTATTAATAAATACTCCAAACATAAGATTGGTAAAACATGGAAATTTATTATCAGATACTTTATACCAATTGTAATAGGTATTATGTGGATTACAGGTAATATTCAGAACTTCACAAGTGGAGATTCCAATCAAATAATCATACAAGGCTTGTTACTCCTTGTAATGATAGTAGTTCCAATATTGTTTACTAAAGCAAAACCGAAAGTTGATGATTACTGAGTAAATCTCAGTAAACATTCCCTTTTTTTAGATACTAATTATTAAATTTAATTAATTAAAATGATTTTGTTAATTTAAAATTGCATATTATTAAAACTAATTAATTACACTAAACATTATTATTTTTAACGATTATTTAATTAAAATCAGTTAGTTATATTAAATCTTATTATTTTTTAAATTGCATACACATTAGTAAACTAATTCTTTATTTTCTTAAAAACAATATAATGAATATCAGTTAATTATAGTAAAACTATTAATTGTCAAATTTGATATTATAACTATTAAGGAAATTTTTAATTTTTTATAGATGATTCATATGAAGAAAACAGGAGTAATATATGGGTTTTTGACGTGGATTGTTACGATTACCCTGATTTTAATGTCCCATAATTCAAATCCCTATATTTTTAACATAATTTTAGATATTATAATCACGGTCTTATCATTAATATTAGGTATTAACTATTTAAAATCATTTAAAGAGGATTTTTTAAAAGAAGCTTTGGTATTTGGTATTCTAATATTTATAATAAATGTGGTTCTTGATCAATTCTACTATAATGCAGTAGGTTTGCCAATGAATTTTATCGAATACATGTTAAATGTTGGATTAATCTATTTAGTATACCCGATCATTATTGGATTTATGGGTTTTGTATTTGATAATATTGATACCATAATTAAATAGATTAAAAGTATCCATATGGAAATCTAATATTAAAATATTTATATAAGATAATCCATAATAATAAAATAACAAAAAGTTAATAAAATTAAACTAATTATTTTTAATATATAAAAGAAATATTTTTATTAAAATTTAGATTTAATTATGAAATACTTTTTTATTATAAAATCATATACAGTTATTAATTAATAAGAATAAAAGGAGGATACTATGCCTGAAGGAAACCATCATGGTAACCCTAATATGAGCAAAGAAGAGCAGAAAGCAAGAATTCAACAAGAAATTAACATTGCTAACAATATGTCTCATATTAAACATAAGATTGTAGTTATGAGTGGTAAGGGTGGAGTAGGTAAATCTACTGTAGCTGCTAACATAGCAGAAACCTTTGCTAAAAAAGGATACAAAACAGGTATTCTTGATGTAGATATTCATGGACCTAATATACCAAAATTGTTTGGTAAGGAAGGTCAGGTATTAGGAATTGAAGATAATAAAATACTCCCTGTAATGTCAGATGACAATGTTGCCATTATGTCTATGGGATTTTTACTCGATTCACAGGACACACCAATTATATGGAGAGGACCTCAGAAAACAGGAGTAATCAGACAATTCATCTCTGATGTAAAATGGGGAAATCTTGATGTATTGATTATTGATAACCCGCCAGGTACTGGAGATGAACCATTAACTGTACTTCAAACTATTCCTGAGGCAGACGCAGTTGTAATGGTAACAACACCTAACTCCTTATCACAAGAGGATGTATTAAAATGTGTTACAATGGCTAAAAAAATGAACATTAAACAGATTGGTCTTGTAGAGAACATGGCTTACTTTGAATGTCCACATTGTGGTGAGAAAATCAATATCTTTGGTAAAAACCAGGGTGAAAACTTTGCAAAACTTATGGATATCGACTATTTAGGAGACATTCCTCTAACTGAAGAGGTTTCAAATGCTGTAGATGAGGATACCATAACCACAGTTGAAGATCCTAAAAATCCAGTATCCAAAGAGTTTAGGGATATTGTTGAAAAAATCGAAGACAAATTCTTTAAAAAAGATGAGTAATTCTCTTTTTTAAATACTTTTTTTATTATTTAATGATTTATTGACTTTTTCTTATTGAAATTAATTTTCTTCTCGTTTAGACTTTTTTTATACTTATTACCTTTTTTTCAATAAATAAGATTTTATTTTGGCGTTTATTATATTTACTAAACTTTTTTTTAAAATAGAGTCTGTTTTTATCATGTTTTTTATATAATTTTTAAAGTTTATACCGCTAATACCTCAAACTATCAATTATAAACATTAGTCTTTTATCATTAGATAAAAATAATTTCACAAAGGCAATTTTTAATAAGAATTACATCAACACCCAAACATATGTTGTTGTTTTAAATAATCAGACCAAAATTGGTTTTATTAATGAAAATAATACATTAGATGGAATTATTTTAGATGACAATAATAACACAATAATATTGGATGAAAATGCCTTTAGATTTAATGTAAAATTAATATTGTTATCAGGTGTTAATTTCCCAATAAATAGGATTTCCAATGGTTCTACAAGTCAAAACCTAATAAACGGAACACTTAATAACACCACTTATTATGGCAACTTTATTCCAACTGTAGGTGGCAATTATCTTGTTAATGCTAACTTACTTATAGCGGTTTACTTAAATTATCCATTAAAACTGGAATATTAAAAATAATCAATAAAGACCTTAATAATATTACTAAATTCTATAAAGGTCCGGAAGGGTTAAGTGCTAAATTAATATATTCAGACGGTAACCCTGTTATAAATGCTGGATTAAGAATTATCATCAATGGAACAGAATATAATCTTACAACCGATAATAATGGTATTGTTTATTTACCTATTGAATTAAATAGTGGAGCATATAATGTAATTACAACATATAACGGTTCTGATTTATATAATCCAATTATTGTTCATTCAATTATTGTAGTTAAATCTACTTTAGAGGTAAAAGATGTTGTTAAAGTATATAAAAATGATACCCAATATTATGCATTATACTTGGACAGTGAAGGTAATCCATTGGCAAATACTAGTGTAAACATTACAGTCTGTGGAAAAACTTACTTAAAACAAACTAACGATCAAGGAATCGCAAAGTTAAACATTAACCTTTTACCAAGAGAATATACGATTACAACTGTAAACCCTATAACTGGAGAGGAAAAAACCACTATGATTAGTGTTATTTCACCAATTATTGAGAATAAAAACATTGTAATGTACTATAAAAATGGTACTAAATTCTCAGTTAGAGTTTTAGGTAATGATGGAAATGTTGTAGCAGGTGCTGCAGTTAACTTCACTGTCAGTGGAAAAACCTATACCAAAATCTCTGATAGTGAGGGTATTGCAAGTTTAAATATTAATCTAGCTCCAAAAACATACACCATCACTACAACTTACGGTGACTATAAAGTCTCTAATAAGATTACAGTACTTCCAAGAATTACTGCTCAAAATCTTAATATGAAATACAAAGATGGTTCTAAGTATGCTGTTAAAGTTGTTGATAATCATGGAAATCCATTAGCAGGTCAAAGAGTGAAAATTACTGTCAGTAAGAAATCCTATTATAAAACAACTGATAATAATGGTATGGCTTATTTAAACATTAATTTAAAACCAGGTAAATATTCCATTGTCTCAGAATTTGGAGAACATAAGGTTACAAGTAAAATAACAATTTCTAAATAGGAATTAAACATTAATCCCTATTCTTTTTTTTATTTTTTAAAAAAAAAGTTTTCATCACATCTATTCAATTTAAATTAGGTGCCGATTAATTCTATTTTTAAATTTTGTAAATTGAAATATGCATTATTTTAAAATAAATCATAATTTTAAAGTATTATTATTTATAATAAAATCCTTTTTTTAAACTGGAATTAAATATTTTTATAATTTTTATTCTAAATATTTAGTTTTAATATATAATTTCGCTATTTTTGTAAAAAAATTGAACAATGTTTAATTTTTTATTAATCAGGATTATATTACACGAAAATAAACCAATATTTAATAGGATAATATCCAAATTTACTAGATTAAATATGAAAATTTAAATATGATGCTTAACAAAGTTTTACTAGGTATAAAGGAAAAGATTTATACAAAAAATTTTAGAATGAGAGATTTATTATGTCTTATGTAGATGAAGTAATTAATCAAATAAAAAAAGAAAATCCAAGTGAACCTGAGTTTCATCAGACAGTCACTGAGGTTTTAAAATCAATAGAACCGGCAATTCTTGAAAAGGAAGAGGAATATAGAAGAGATGCACTTCTAGAAAGATTAACTAATCCTGAAAGACAAATTAAATTTAGAGTTCCATGGGTAAATGATGAAGGAGAAGTGGAAGTAAATACAGGATATAGGGTACAGTTTAATAGTGCAATTGGTCCTGTTAAAGGAGGGCTTAGATTCCACCCATCAGTAAACTTAGGAATTATTAAGTTTTTAGGATTTGAACAGATTTTCAAGAATTCATTAACAGGACTTCCAATTGGTGGAGCTAAAGGAGGTTCTAACTTTGATCCTAAAGGTAAATCCGACCGCGAAGTAATGACTTTCTGTCAAAACTTTATGACTGAATTATATAAATATATTAATGCAGATAGAGATGTACCTGCTGGAGATATAGGTGTGGGTGCTAGAGAAATTGGTTATTTATTTGGTCAATATAAAAAGATTACTGGACAATTTGAAGGTGTTTTAACTGGTAAAGGATTAACATATGGTGGATCACTTGCTAGAACCGAAGCAACAGGTTATGGACTTCTTTATTTTACAGACACACTTCTTAAAAATGAGGACATTTCTATTAAGGATAAGGATATAATTGTTTCTGGTGCTGGAAATGTGGCTATATATGCAATTGAGAAAGCTAAACAATTAGGTGGAAATCCAATTACTGCATCTGATTCAACAGGATGGGTATATGATCCTGAGGGTATTGACTTAAAATTACTTAAGGAAATTAAAGAAGTCAGAAGAGGAAGAATGTATGATTATGCTGCAGAAAGACCTTCTGCCGAATATCATGAAGGTAAAGGTGTATGGACAGTAGATGGGGATATAGCTCTTCCATGTGCAACACAGAATGAAATCGACCTTAATGATGCTAAGGCTTTAGTGGATAATAATGTAATTGCTGTATGTGAAGGTGCAAATATGCCTTCAACTATTGATGCAACCAATTATTTCTTGGACAATGACGTATTATTTGGACCTGCAAAAGCTGCAAACGCAGGCGGTGTTGCTGTTTCCGCACTTGAAATGACCCAAAACTCAGAAAGAATCCACTGGACATTTGAACAAGTTGATGACATGTTAAAAAATATCATGGTCAATATATTCAACAACATTAGTAATGCTGCCGATAAATATAACCAACCTAAAAACTTTGTTGTAGGTGCAAATATTCATGGATTTGAACAAGTATCAGACGCTATGCAATCACAAGGAATTGTATAAATTATGAAATTTAATTTTCATAATTTTCTTTTTTTTAATTTAAATTTACTTTAATTGATAAATCCATTTTTTTATAAAATAAGACCCAATTAGGTTTATTCTTTAATTTGAAAAATTAAATAATTATTAAACAAGTTTAAAAACCTTTCTGTAACTTTAAAAGTTTATCTATTTAAAATAAAAACAATAAGAATATTAAACAAAAAGAACTATTTTATTTATAATAATATTAATAATATTAATAATTATAATATAATAAAATATTTTTTAAAAATTAGAACTATTTTATTTCTAAAAATTTAAACGAAAAATAAGCTTTTCTTATAATATTTAATTTATTAAAATTTAAAATTCGAATAAAACATCAAATGATTAAATGTAAAGAATTATTAAAAATTATTATTAATTCTCATTTTCAATTTCCAAGGTATCCTTAAACTCATCTTTAATCATATCTCTATCTGAATCTTTTAAATCAAGATAATAAGAGTCAGTATCAATGGTAAATTCAGCTAATTCAAATAAAACTTTGTTTAATCTTTTACCTTTCTCAGTTAGTTTATATTCAGTTTCAAGCTTATTATCAGGATTTCCTATTTTTATTACTAATTCATTTTCTTCCATATACTTTAAACATTCTGATAATACTTTATTGGATAGTTTTGGCTTATTTTCTTTAAACTGATTAAAATGAGTTTTTCCAAAAAACATATCTCTAATAATTAAAACTAACCATTTTTTCTGAATCAAATTTACAGCTTGTTCTATAGGACAAGATTTACATAATGACATAGCATCAGACATTTTTTTAAACCTCAGATATATTATATTTAACTATATTTATATAAATAAGGTAACTTAAAAGTTACATAAAATATAATTACAACTATTTAATTATTATATTACCTTCTAAAAAAAAACAATAACAAAATTATTTATTTAATTATAATATATTATAGTTTGAGTTGAAAATATGAGATATGACTTTGACACTATTATAAATCGTAAAGATACAAACTCAGTGAAATGGGATTTCTATGATTGTGAAGTCCCTATGTGGGTAGCAGATATGGATTTTAAAGTAGCAACTGAAATAAAAGATGCTTTAAGTTCAAAAGTAAACGAAGGCATATATGGATATACCCTAATTCCAGATGAGTGGTATGACGCTTATATCAATTGGTGGAAAAAATATGGTATTGTTCATAAAAAAGAATGGTTAAAATTTACAAATTCTGTAATGCCTGCAATATCCTCTTTAATTAGAGAATTTACAGAGGAAAATGATAAAGTCCTTATTCAAACTCCTGTTTATCATGTATTCTTTTATGTTATTGAAGATAATAATAGGATAGTTGAAGAGAATAAACTAATTTATGATGGTGAAAACTATTCAATTGATTTTAATGATTTAGAAGAAAAATTTAAAGATCCCAAAGTTAAACTAATGCTTTTATGTAATCCCCATAACCCTATTGGTAAAATTTGGACCAAAGATGAACTAAAGAAAATCGGAGAACTTGCAGATAAATATGATGTTATTGTAATCTCAGATGAAATTCATTGTGATTTAACAAATCCAGGTCTTATTTATACTCCCTATATCTCAGCATCTAATAAAAACAGGAATAATAGTATTACAACATTATCACCAAGTAAATCATTTAATATTGCAGGAATTAAAACCGCGGCAATTAGTATTCCAAATGAAAACATTAGAGAAAAGGCTTTTAATCATATTCAAATTGAGGGACTATCAGATCCGAATTTATTTGCATGTTCAGCTGCAATTGCAGCTTATAATCATGGTGAAGATTGGCTGAATCAATTAAGGGATTATATATACAACAATAAACTATTTTTAGATGAATATCTAAAAGAAGAAATACCTGACTTAAAATTAGTTCCATCAGAGGCAACATATCTTTTATGGATTGATTGTAGTAAATTAAATATTAAATCCAAAGAGTTTAATGATTTTTTACTTGAGAAAGCAAAGGTCGTATTTTCCCCAGGTTATGAGTTTGGTGAAAATGGAGATCAATTTATAAGAATAAATGTAGCTTGTCCTAGAAAATTATTAGAAGATGGACTTAAAAGATTGAAGAAAGGCGTTGAACTTTATAAAGAAGAGTTTAATATTTAAAATTTAAATATTAAAAATCCTTTTTATAAATTTTTAATAAAAAAACAGTCAATTTACACTAACTATATATAACAGTTAAAATAATGATATTTTTTTTTACTCTTTTTGATTATATAAAATTATCAAGTTAATTTATTTAAAAAAAATATTGAATTCTTTAATTTCTACAGCGGAAGAAAATAGATTTTGATATTCTATTATATAAAAGATAATCTTTAAAAATTTAATTAAAAAATCGGCATTTTCCTTATTTTTATAAAAATACAGAAAACTTTGATATTTTTTATAAAACAATAACAATTTTCAATATAAAAATAGGTAAATATTTTCTTTAAAGAAAAAAAGAATCTGAAAATTAATGTTTTTTGATAAACCATAAAGTAAGTAAATATTTTCTTTAAATGATATTAAAGTAAGCTTATAAAATTTTAAATTTATTAAGAAATCATATAAATTGAAGTTCTTAAAATGTAAAATATTAAAGGAAAAAATATTAGGAATTATTTTTAAGACCTTTAATATATAATCTACACCATATATAGGCAATCACACTACCTATAGCTGCAGCTAAAACCATACCACCATAAATACCTCTTTGACCTATGTGTAATATTACTCCAAAGAAGTATGCAAGTGCTATCTCAAGTAATAATGCCCTAAACAATGTAATAACAAAAGATATTACACCTTTTCCTATTCCTTGGAATACCATAGCAGAAATCATACCTGCAGGTACAGCAAGTAAGAACAAACATAATATTTTAAGTACCTCTGATATTAATGGAGCTAACATTGCACTTTGATCCGTATATGCAAATAATAATGCTATATAATCAGATCCAAAGAACATTACTATACATAGAATAATTGATACTATATATGATAATTTTATAGCATATTTATGTGCGAATTCTAGTTTATCATAATCTTTTGCACCATAAGCTGCCCCTGCAACTGTAAGCATTGCAGTACCTACACCAATAAGTGGAATCATTGCAAGTTGGTTAATTCTTCCGGCAGATGTATATACAGCTACTGCAGTTGTACCTGCAACTAATGTAAGCATCCAATTCATAACCATCATCATAACAGAGAAAACAATTCCCTCTGCCATGTTTGGAATAGCAACTAATCCTATTTGTTTTAAAATATATGAGTCATATTTAAATGCTGATCTTGTAATGTTTAAGTATGTATCTTTATTAACCCATATCCAATAAGCCATTACAAAACATGCGATTAATGAAGATATAACAGATGCCCATGCAGCACCTCCAACACCCATTCCAAATACATAAATGAATATTGGATCTAATACTATGTTTAAAACAGCTGTAACTGCAACCGCATACATTGATCTTGTTGCATCACCTTCAGATCTTAATATTGCAGCAAGTACACCATTGAATATAAATGAAAATGTACATATAAACACAACATTACCATAATCTAAACCCATTTGTAATGAGCTACCAGCACCCATTAATAATAGAATTTCTTTTAGAAATGGAACCAATAAAACTGGAACCAATACGGATAATATTACTGCAATTAGTATTGAGTGAACTGCGGAGTTGTCTGCAAGTGGTTTGTTTTTTGCCCCAATAGCACGTGCAATTATTGAATTTGCACCTGCTCCTATACCATTTCCCACATTAACTATAATAAAGAATAATGGTGAAATAAAACCTAATGCTGCTAATGCATTTGATCCAAGACCTGCCACCCATAAACTGTCTGCTATATTATATAACATGACAAGAAACATGGATAACATTGTTGGATATGACAACTTACGAATAGCAATTTTAGGATCTCCACGTATTAATTCAATGTTTCGTTTAGTTCTATCATCGTTTTTACTCATTACACTCCTCCTTATAAATTAATTCAAGTGATTTTCCCGTAATATATTGTACATGTTCAAGAAATTCTTTCTTATACTCATTATCATTATCACAGATAGCATTTTCCCATTCCTCTTCATATTTTTTAATTCTATCTGCAAACTCAATTCCTTCCTCGGTTAAAAAAAGTAGGTTTTGGCGTTTGTCATTGGGATCCTGTTCTTTTTTAAGTAGACCTTTCTCTTCAAGACTTTGTACACTTCTACTAATAGATGCTTTATCTATTTGTAAATCATATGATAATAATTCCTGGTTAATTTTCTTATTTGACCTATTATACAATCCCATTTTATTTAATATCTCAACCTGACTTTTTCCAATATCTGGAGAATTAAGTTTTTCCATTATATATATGGTTTTTGAACGAATTATTATGGTTAATAAAAGGGTTATACTATCAATTGATAGCCATCCTTTATTCTTAATAAAATCCGACAGAATATCACCCCAATTTTAAAAAAATTAGTAAAAAAAATAACTATTGATAAATCACACTGTAATTAAAAATAATAGTAAAAATAAGATTATTGATATATCAACAATTAAATTAATATTTGAACATTTTAATATATAAATGTTGTCATATCAACAATTAAAAATTTAAAAAAAAATAAGATTTTTAAAAATTAAAAATGAATCAAATATTAAAAAAGCTTTTAGTATTTTTATAAACTTGTTTTGAAAGCTTATCTGAATCTAAACCCATTTCAGATGCGATACGCTCCAATATATGAGGTAAATATTTTGGTTCATTTCTATGTTTTTTTGGTTTAGGTTTCAAATCCCTAGGAATTAAAAATGGCCCATCTGTTTCAATCATAAGTTTCTGAGGCGGAATATATTTAACAGCTTCCCGAAGGTCATCACCTCGTCTTTCATCACATATCCAACCTGTAACGCCTATATAACAACCTAAAGACAGATACTCTTCAACCTCATTCTTGTTTCCTGTAAAACAATGTACTACAGATTTCTCTGCTACACTTGGAAATTGTTTTAGAATATTTGAAAAATCAGGATATGATTCTCTATCATGAAGAAACACTGGCATGTCTAATTTTTCTGCAAGTTCTAATTGTTTTTTAAACCATTTCCTCTGAATATCTTGAGGGGAATAATTTCTATTATAATCAAGACCACATTCACCTAAAGAAACTACAGAACCATTACCAGCCAATTCTTCTAAAATTTTTATTGTATTTTCATCACATGTTTTTGCATCATGAGGATGAACACCGGCAGTTGAATATAAGATACCCGGATATTTTTCTGAATATTCTGCCGCCTCAACACTGGATTGAATATCTGCCCCTGTAATAATGGCATTAGTAACTCCTACATTTTGAGCATTTTTAATTACTTCTTCACGGTCCTTATTATAAGATTTATGCATTAAATTTAAACCAATATCTATATACTTCATAAAAATTCCCTCTTAATAAGTTATTTATAAACTATTTAATATAATCTAACTTTATTAAAAAAAATTAATATGCACTAATTTAAATATATTAATATTTATAAATAAAAACTAAGTGATATTATGAATAATCTAATTATATATTTTTCAAGAAGGGGAGAAAATTATCTTAACGGTTCTTTGGTCAATTTTGAAGTTGGAAATGCAGAGGTTTTAGTAGAACATATTAAAGAATTTATTGATGCTGATACTTTTCAAGTAGAAACCAAGGAAAGTTATCCAGATTCTTATATGGAAACAATTGAAATTGCAAAAAAAGAACAAGAAAACAATGTTTATCCCGAACTTAAGGAATACCTTGATGATATAAGCCAATACGATACAATTTATATTGTTTCTCCAAACTGGTGGGGAACTTTACCAATGCCTTTACAAGGACAATTGAAACAACTCGATTTTACAGGAAAAACCGTGAAAACCCTCATTACTCATGAGGGATCTGGATTAGGAAATTCCATGAAAGATATTAAAAAGCTTTGTAATGGTGCAGATATTAAAGATGGACTTGATATTAAAGGTTCCGATGTACAAAAAGCTAAAGATGAAATTAAAGAATGGATTGAATATTAGTCTTATTAAAAATTAATTAATGGTGTTCTTATTGGATTCAGGTCGTTTTGAAACTTTTATTGATGCTATACTTGCTATAATGATGACAGTTATGGTACTTAAAATACCACAGCCCGAAACATTAAGTTTATCTGGAATTATGGATTTAAGCGTAGTATATCTCAGTTATTTAATTAGCTTTATTATTATTGCAAGTATTTGGAATAATCATAGAAAACTATTTGATAAAATTAAAAAAATAGATAATTATGTTATTGCAATATATATGGTATTAACATTTATTATAACTCTAGTCCCATACTTTACATATTGGGTTTCTGGAAACCCATATTCATTAGCTCCAGAAATATGTTATGGAAGTCTATTTATTTTAACAAATGTTTTATATTTACTGGCTAGCCATATTGCGGTAAAACATGATAAATTTAATAAAAATAGTCATCTTGACAGTTCAAGATACGTTAATTTGAATTTAATAATTTATACCATATTTATTATAGGATTCTTAATAGGCATATATATTAATCCTATTGCAATCTTAATATCTTGTTTGTTAAGTGCAATTGTTTGGAATTTACCACTTAAAATTATAAACATATTGGATAATAGTGATACTCATGGATACTGAAAGATTTGAGGCATTAATCGATGCTATTTTAGCAATTATCGTTACTTTAATTATTTTGGAAATTCCAATACCAGCACATCCGGATTTTGCCAGTTTATGGGAAGTAAGAATAGAGTTTCTTGCATATTTAGTAAGTTTCTTTATTGTTTTTAATATTTGGAATTCACACCATAATCTATTTATTAGAATAAATAAATTAAACAGTACAATTGTTTGGACAAGTTTGGCAGGAATATTCATTTTAAGCTTTATTCCATACTTTACAACTATGGTTTCAGAACAATTTAATTCATTTTTTGCTCAAGCTTGTTTTGGATCTATATTTATACTTCTCCACATACATTATGTTATACAAGCAGAAATAATTAAAAGGACTGACCCAGCCAATGTTGCGCTTATTATTTATTTAGATAAAGGAGAGCATAACTCATTATTTGAATTTATACTATTTACAATATCATACATTCTTGGATATTTCGTTTATCCACCTTTAATAATGGTAGGCTGTCTCATTGCAATGAGTTATTGGATAATTTCCGATCAGTATTTAACTGATTAACTTTTTTTTATTTTTATATTTAAATCCAAATATAATACATTTATTATTATAAAATAAACCATTGAATTTATTATTGAAAAAAAAATTCATTTCTATTTCTTTAAAAATAAAAATTTAATATAAGATTAGAAAAATGTATAAAAAACATATAAAATATTTTATACCTTTTAAAAGATTTAATAAAAGTTAATAACGTATTTTTTGTTCAATAAAAGACAAATCTTTTATATTATTATTGATTAAAATATTAACAAGTAATTTAATATTTATAAATTCCTTGTTTATTGTATTGAAGTATTATCGATTTTAATTAATAATTTTAAAAATTTTACAATACTTTAAAGTCTATTGAATAGAATGGAAAAATACTGTAAATATTAAAAAATTTATTTAATTAAATTCAACGAATTTAATGTATAATCTCTTTAAATTTTACATGATTTTTCCCTATATCAATGGATTTACTCCATTTAAATTTTATATAATCAATTTAAAAGGAGGTGAAAATATGCAAACTAAAAATAAGGTGTTCAGTATTATTATTTTACTTATTATATTAGGTTTATGTATTAATACCATATCAGCAACAGATGATACCTCAGGTACTGTTTCAGATAACACTACCATGTCAATTGACAGTAATTCATCAATCCAGAATTCTAATGTGACTAATCAGGTTACTTATAATAGTAGTTCTAACAGTAAACAATTACTTGCAGCTACTGCTAATGAGAGTAATGTTAATAAAGAGGACAGTTCTGATGCTGGAAGTTTCACTGATTTAAACACATTAATAAGTAATGGTGGAAATTATATTACTCTAAATAAAGATTATATATATAATCCAACTACAGATACTCATTATAAAAATGGTATAACCATATCAAAGTCAATTACGATAAACGGTAATGGATATACCATCAATGGATTAAATCAAGCGGAAGCATTTAATATAAAATCTAATAACGTTACATTTATTAATTGTACTTTTATCAATACAAATTCAACCAACTATGGTGGTGCAATATATTCAAATAAATCAAATAACACCAAAATTATAAACTGTAACTTTATCAATTCTACCGGAAAAAGTGGTGGTGGAGTATTTTTATTTGGTGGTAATGACTGTTATATAGATAATTGTACATTTATCAATACAAGTTCAGACTCTGGTGGTGCTATATACTGGTATAGTGCCAATGGAAATATCTCAAATTGTAGATTTATAAATGTAACTGGATTTGATGGTGGTGCAATATTCTGGAATAATGGAAAGGATACTAAAATTTTAAATTGTACTTTTGAAAATACTCATGCAAATGATTATGGTGGTGCAATATTCCTATTTGGTGTATCTTCCATGAGTTATTTTGAAATGAATAACTCTAATTTTATTAATACAAGTTCCGATGTTCAAGGTGGTGCAATATTCTGGTATGGTCCTAATGGAACCATTAGAAATTGTAACTTTATTAATGATAGCTCAGTAGAAAATGGTGGTGCAATTACTTGTGTAATTTGTGAAAATGGTACTATAGATAACTGTTCTATAGTAAATTGTTCATCTGCTGCAGGATCTGCAATCTATCAAGGAAACAATTATCTTATTATTAAAAATTCAATAATCTTAGATAACAGAGCAAATTCAACAGATTTAACCATTAATAGTTCCAACTCAAATATAATTATAACATTATATGGATTAGATAATCTTTACAATGGGATTTATATTAATGGAACCGTAAATGCAACCAACCTCACTTATTGGGGATTAAATGGTGTTACTAATACAGGTGATGAAAGTAAATTATTTAACTCTAATAATTTCACTGAAGCAGGTATCGGTTTAAAGATAAAAGTTATCGATTATGAAAATAATACATTAATAGATGATGTATATTATACTAATGAAAATGGTCAAGTTATACTTGATTTAAATAACTTATCTAGTTCAAAATTTTATTTAGTAAATGCAAGTCTAGATAATGAAACATATTATACCTCAATATCAAATAATGGAACTTTTGATTTAAGAAAAAATGTATCAAAAACTGAAATTAACGATATTATCTATGGTGATCAAGTTATAACTGTTGTATTTGATGATGATGTAACTGGTAATGCAACTGTATATATTAATAATACAAGATATACTGGAACCGTCATAAATGGTGTTTCTAAAATAAATATAGGCACTAAGAATGCTGGAAAATATGTAACAAATGTTAAATATTCCGGTGATAATAATTATTTAGGTTTTAATAATAAAGAAGTAAACTTCACAATTAATAAAACAAATCCCGTGCTTAATTTAAATGTAAATAATACTACATATGGCAATAATATTACAATTAACATCAACCTTACAGGTATTAATGGTGAGGGTTTAAATGATACTGTCAATTTAACAATTAATGGAACAAAATATATTGTCAACGTTGTTGATGGTGTAGGAAGCCAAATCTTAATACTCCCTAATATAGGTGTTTATGATATTGTTGCAAGCTTTGATAGTACAGATAATTATAATGCTGTTAGCAATACTAGTTCCTTTACAGTAAGTAAAGCAAATCTTACTTCATTTGATATCACTGTAATGAACACTACATATAACTCTGATAACACAATCAGCTTCAATGTAATAGGTGTAAATGATGAAGCAGTAGACGGTAAAATAATAGTAACCATAAACGGAAAAGACTACACAGTAGATGTAACCGCAGGCAAAGGAATCCTAATCCTAAAAGATCTAATACCAAATACCTATGACGTAGCAGCAGTATTCCAAGAAACAACAAACTACAACAACTCAACCAAAAACACACAATTCACAGTAAACAAAGCAACACCAACAATAACAATTACCACAGAAAACATTACCTACGGCAACGACGAAACACTAACAATCAAATTAACCGGAATAGGCAATACCGGATTAAACGGCACAGTAATATTAAACATCAATGGAACAGATTACACTGTAAATATTGTTAATGGTATAGGCAGTCAAGATATTGCCGAACCAAATGCAGGAATCTACGATATTACTGCAAACTACGAAGGTAATGAAAACTACACAAGCACAACTACTACAACAGATTATACTGTTGCAAAAGCAAATCTTACTTCATTTGATATCACTGTAATGAACACTACATACAACTCTGATAACACAATCAGCTTCAATGTAGCAGGCATAAACAATGAAGCAATAGACGGTAAAATAATCGTAACCATAAACGGAAAAGATTACACCGTAGACATAACTGCAGGCAAAGGAATATTAGTCCTAAAAGATCTAATACCAAATACCTATGATGTATTAGCAGTATTCCAAGAAACAACAAACTACAACAACTCAACCAAAAACACACAATTCACAGTAAACAAAGCAACACCAACAATAACAATTACCACAGAAAATATAACCTACGGCAACGACGAAACACTAACAATCAAATTAACCGGAATAGACAACACAGGATTAAACGGCACAGTAACATTAAACATTAACGGAACCAACTACACAATAACAATAACAGACGGAACAGGAACCCAAACCATAACCAAACCAAATGCAGGAAACTACAACATCACAGCAAACTACCAAGGAAACGAAAACTACACAACCACTACAAATACTGGAACATACACTGTTGGAAAAGCAAACATCACTTCATTCGATATCACTGTAATGAACACTACATACAACTCTGATAACACAATCAGCTTCAATGTAGCAGGCATAAACAATGAAGCAATAAATGGTGTAGTAATAGTAACTGTAAATGGTAATAACTATATAGTTAATATAGCATCAGGTAAAGGAACATTAGTCTTAAAAGATCTAATACCAAATACCTATGACGTAGCAGCAGTATTCCAAGAAACAAGGAACTATAACAGTTCAACAACAAATACAGAATTCATTGTAAGTAAATCTGCACCAGTAATCATTATAATTGGAGAAAACATTACCTATGGTAATGATGAAACTGTAACAATTATTCTTACTGGAGTAAACAATACTGGATTAAATGGTACTGTTGCTATTAGTCTTGATAGTTTTGAAGCTTTAAATGGTAGATTACTTGGTTCAGATATTATTAATGTTGAAATTATTAATGGTAAAGGTGTTTATGTATTTAAACAACTAAATGCAGGTATTTATAATATTTCTGCAGCATACGATGCTAATGAAAATTATAGTTCTGTTAATAATATGACTTCATTTACTGTTAATAAGGCAGATGTAAGTGTATTAAATGTTACTGTTAACGATTCAGTTTATGGTGGTATCAATACAGTTGATATTACTGCAATTGGTATAAATAATGAATTATTAAACGGTACTGTTAAAGTTAATGTTAATGGTAATGAATATAATCTTACCCTTAATAATGGTAAAGCTACATTGGATCTTGAAAATTTAACTACAGGTGATTATACTGTTAAAGTCACATTTGGAAATGATAACTATAATAATATCACAAATGAAACAAGCTTTACAATAAACAAATCATCTACTAATCTTAACATAAGTTTAGTTAACACCACATTTAATGGTAAAAACCATACAGCTAGATTTAATATTACATTAGATAGTTCTAATGGCATGTTATTAAACGAAACTGTTAATGTTACTATTAACAATAAGACCTATGCAGTCAATGTTGTTAATGGAACTGGTGTTTTAGATGTAGACGGTTTAAGTGCAGGTAATTATACTGTTGAATCCATATTTAATGGAAATGATAATTTTGACTCATCAAATAATACTGTTAACTTCACAATTGATTATTTAACTCCTGAATTAAATGTTAAAATTGTAACCGATGGTAATAAAGCTATCATTTATGTTACACTTACATATAATGGTACAGGATTAAATGGTACAGTTACAGTAAACTTTAATAACAAAAATTATACTGTAAATGTTATAGACGGAAAAGGTAATTTAACATTATCCAATCTTAAAAATGGAAAATATGGTATAAATGTTATATTTGATGGAGATAATATTTACTCAGGTATTAGCACTAATGCTTCATTTAGTATAGATGTTCCTGACAAGAATGGAACCGATAATGGAAATTCCAATACTGAAACATCTGAAGATAATAATCTTAAAAGTTTAAGATTTAATGGTAATACCTTACCTAAAACAGGTAATCCGATAATGGTTTTACTTTTAGCATTGATGGCATTAACTGTTGTTATTAAAAGAAAGGAATAATTTCTTAAAAGAAAGTTAAAAATAGGGTTATATTATTAAATAAATGTTTTAAATAGCATTAATTTATTAAATTATAATTCAATTATTAACTTTTCTTATTTTATATTTTTTTAATTGATCAGTCTATTTTTATATGATTCCATTAATTGGTATTAATAATCATATATGATTTTAAATAAGAAAAAAAATATTTTTATATATTAAAAATTTTATAAATTTTCATGTAATTCCGTCAGATTATAGATTTTCATAAGAATGAAAAATTTTTTATAAAAAATTAGAAATCAAAATTTTAAAAAAAATTAAAAAAAATTCATGAAATATGGATTTGTACTTCGATAAACTATACTATAACGAAGTAAAAAATTATCTGAAAATAAATTTGTCAAAACTTATGTAAATAAACTATTTGATGTATATGTAAACATATCATTTATAGCATTTTTTACAATTTTTAATTTTTTGAATTTTTCCAGATATTTTACACTTGAAATAGTACTTTATTACTTTTTTTAAAATTATTTATAAATAAGTATTACTTTTAGAGTGAATCAAATTTTTAATACAAATTTACTAGATTAGTAATACTTTTTAAAATTAATTAAACCCAAAAAATATTAATAAATATTAGGAATACTAAAAGTTAATACAAAATAATATAATTTGTAATAATTTATGAAAATCTTGATTGTATTACATTTATCAGGATTAAGTAATAATTTCAAGTATTACATTACCCTTAAAAAAGTAATAATCTATTGTATTACTAACTTCATTAAATTGTAATAATATTGAAATAGGAGAATCATAGAAAATCAATTTTTCCAATGGAATTTAAAAAACATTTTTTTATTACTTTTATTGATATTTAGTAATAAATTTTAGATCAAATTTAAGATTTAAAAATTTATTTTTAAAAATGGATTAAATCTTTTTATTTCATTAAATAAAATCAAAACACTTAATAAATATTTAAATATTAATTAATTACCCATATTTCTCATTAATTTCCAACATCAAATAGTAAATTTTAATATAGTTCATCAGATCAATTTAATTTTTAAAAATACTAGATTATATTAATTTTCTAAAATTTAATAAATTTTATTAAAAATTATTACTAATTTTTAAAAAATTAATAATAAATTAATACTAATTCAAAAATAAATAATACTTTTAAAATTAATACTAAATTTAAAAAAAGTAATATATATTTTTAAGTATTACTATTTTTTAAAAAAATATTACTTAATTATTATTACTAATTATATAATTTTTATTAATTTTACACACAAAATCTGATAAAAATATGAAAATTAATATTTTAAATCTAAAAATTTCATATGATATAATAAAATTTAGATAAAAATCATCAAAATTGGTATAATTAAATCTTTACATATATACTGAACATATTCAAAACAGGTGTTTCTATCAATTATTATAAATGTTAAAACAACTTTCAATTATTCAAAACAAAAAAAATTTTTATTAAATTTCTCTAAACCCTTATTTTTTAATATATCTGAAGATAATTCTTTAATTTTACAATAATTAAACTAAATTTATCACAAACATGAAATTAATAATTTTAATGCTAAACTATATTTATTATCATTTATTTAAAATTAAATAATCATGATTAAACAGTAATTACGTATAAAATTAATAACATGCATGAAATTTTTAGAAATACAATATGAAATCTAATTTTAAAATACATTAGGTGAAAAAATGGATGTTAATCAATCTAATGAGAATGTAAATTTAATTAAAGGTAATCCTAAAGAGGCTATTAGAAGGACTGCTCCTCCTATAATTATCTCACTTTTTGTAATGAGTTTATATAACATTGTAGATAGAATTTGGGTTGCAGGTTTAGGAACAGATCCTCTTGCAGCATTAGGATTTGTTGAACCACTCTTCATGATTATTATAGGATTAGGTGATGGTTTAGGTGCTGGTGCAAATTCTGTAATCTCCCGATTTATCGGTTCAAATGACTATGATGAAGCAAGTAATAGTAGTCTTCATGCTACATTAATTGTACTGATAATTTCAATCATATTTCCATTGATTTTCATTCCATTTCTAAGACAAATATTATCTTTAATGGGTGCATCAGATGTAATGAATTATGCAATGGATTATATTTTGGTTATATTTATATTTACTATTGCATTTTTATTTAATTGTTTATTTTCATTTCAATTAAGGGCTGAAGGAGATGCTAAACGTTCAACTGTCATTATGGTCAGTGGCGGATTAATAAATATTATACTTGATCCAATATTCATTTATATTTTAAACTTAGGTATTGCAGGATCTGCATATGCTACAGTAATATCTAATATTATTCCTGATTTATTGGCAATATACTGGATTTATCTTAGTAAATCTACATATATTGATTACAGTATTAAGAAATTTAAATTTAAATGGAGTTTAATTAAGAATTTACTTTTTGTAGGTCTTCCTGCAAGTATTGAGGAGTTAATAATGGCCGTTGTAAATATTGTATTAAATGGCATGTTATCAATTATTGCAGGAACTGCTGTAATAGCATCATTTACATCAGCATTTAGTATTATTGAAATAGGAATGATGCCAGGTATAGGTGTTGGTAATGCCGCAATTACAATCGCAGGAGTTGCATATAGTGCAGGAAGTTATAAGAAACTAAAAACAACCTGTCATTATTCAATAAAATTAAGTTTATTAATATCATCCATTACATTTGCAATAATTTACATATTTGCCCCACAGATAGCACATCTTTTCTCATATAGTGCATCTAATGGATCCTTAAATGTATTGGTTACAGAATGTCTAAGGGATTTAAGTTTCTTCGTTATTGTTGCTGCAATTGGTGGTGTCTGTGGAAATGTTCTTCAGGGAATGGGAAAAGGAATCACGTCACTAGGTTTAACTATTATACGTGAGTTAATCTTAGTTTTATTATTCAGTTTCTTATTCTGTTTCATATTATCCTGGGGAATTAAAGGGGTTTACTATGGAATGAGTATTGGTGCATTAATAGGTTCATTAATAGAATTTCTAGTGTTTGAATTATATTTAAAAAGGTTTAAGGAAGAAAAACTAAACTAAAACTTCCTTTCATTTAAATTTTTAAAAATAATCTTTTAAAATTCTGATTCTATTGCCTTTATCATATTGTAGATTACCTTATTAACAGTGACATCCACTCCATATTCTTCACCAAGATGTATAACATTACCATTTAATGAATCAATTTCCGTTTTTAATTTCCTTTCAATATCTTGTGAGGTAGATGAAACATGTTCATATGTATCAGGAACTAATTTTGAATAGAATAAATCTTTATACTCTGAAGAGTCATTCCAATCGACTGAATATGGTGAAACCTCAATAACATTGAAAATCTCATCTATTAACCTATTCATAATGTTAATGGTATATTCATTTTCGGTCAATTTTCCATAATTGACACCAAGAATAGCACCTAAAGGATTTAAAGCGCAATTATACAACATTTTAGCCCATAAAAACTTGGCAACATTATTAGTTACATTACATGGTATGCCTGATTTTGTGATAAGTTCTGCAATTGGTTTTAAAAGATTTATATCCCCATCCTGTAGGGTACCTAATTCAATAGGTTCCGAATATACTGTAATTTCACTTATGTTTCTTTCAGGTCTTCTAAAGCCAGTAATCACACGAGCACAGAATACCTTATCACTTGGAAAATATCTTAAGTATGGTTCATCATTTCCAAATCCATTTTGAAAAATGAGTATAATTCCATTATCTTTAAATATTTCTCTATTATCGTTAAGTTTAGAACTAATATCATCATTAGAGGTCGTTTTAGCCGTTATAAAAACATAATCTATAGAGTTTCTTGGAATATCATTATAATCGGTATATACATTAAATTCATCTGGCGAAATGCTTAAATGATTAAAAAGCCCAATTCTTTCAATTCCATTTTCCATAGCGTTTTTGGTTTTTTCACTTGCATAGAATGATACATCTGCACCCTGTGATATCATTGATGCACCCAATGCAATACCAATTGATCCGGAACCATCTATCAATATGTTCATTTTTTTTTACCTCCATTAATTCCAATTTGATTTTTAATTGACAGTATACTATTTGTTTTATGATTAATAATACTTTTTAATTTTATTATATTTTATTTATCTTATTACATTACTATCTGAACTTCTATTATAAATTCTGTTTTTAATTGAATATTTTTATTTAAATAGATAGTTACTATGTTTTATTAATTCAGTTAAATGGAATATTCATTCCCTTCTATTTAAATAAAAAATTATATTTTCCACAAAATTTATATTCCTTTTAAAATCAGGTAAAGCACTTTATATATTTAAGATTTATACTTTTTTAAAATTGAATAAGGTACTTTATTCTATTAAAGTATTCCACATATCTAAAAATAATATTTTTTTAAAATCAAGTAAAGTACTTTATTTTAATAGAAAATTTAAATATTATAATTAAGATAAATTAATTTAAATATAAAGGTTTTGATATTATGTTACCCATTTCAGTACCAAATGATGTTGATAAATACTTCTATAATAGAAAAAAGGATATTAAACGGATTTCATTACAATTAAAGAGTATTGAAGAAGATTTACCTAACCAATTATTAATTACAGGAAACAGGGGAGTAGGTAAAACATTCCTACTTAAAAAAATACTTCATAATCAGCCAGATTACATTTTAAGTGCATATGTAGATATTTCAAAGATCTATGGCATGAATAAGAAAATATCCGAAGAGGAGATTTTAAAGGAAATCCTTATTGAAATAAATAAAACCTTAAATAAGGATGCGAATCTATTTAATAAATTTCAAAACTATCTAAAAACTATGTTTAATACTAAAGATTATGACTTTAGCAATCCAGAAACTATATTAAATATCCCAATACCTAAAATAAAGGATAATTATGAAAAAATTAGCAAATTTGTAATGGAACTTCCTCAAAGAATTGTCGATTCCTCTGATGTTAAAGGTTTTATTGTTGTAATTGATGAATTTCAATTAATAAAATATGTTGAAAATCCTGAGGCATTCTTCTGGTTATTTAGAAGTTATCTTCAAAATTTAAACAATGTTTGTTATATTTTTACAGGTTCCGTATCAAAAACAGCAGATATCATTGAAATGATTAATGGTCAAACCGGTGCATTTGGTGGCCGTATGATACAAATTAATATTGATCCATTTACAGAAGAAGAAACAGCTAACTATATTCGGGACAGGACAGACATTAAATTTACGGAGGATGGTTTTGAAAGATTCTATAAGTGTACCCGTGGAATCCCTGCATATATCAATACTTTTTCCAATATTCTAGATTCCAATGTTGAATATACAAGTGATATGATTAAAGAGGTATTTTTCCTTCAAATGGATCAGATTGTTATAATGTGGCTATATGTATGGGGCAATTTAAACGATTATGAAAAAACCATAATTAAATTAATTGTCGATAACGATTCTCTAAGTTTTAAAGAGCTTTTAACTATGACCAAATATTCTTCCACTACTTTATCCAAATATTTAGAACAATTAAATAATAAGAGCCTTCTTAAATACAATAGGGATAATGATTATGTAATAAACGATTCTATGTTAAAGTCATGGCTAAAAAATAAAAAGAGACCGAAGGTCATTATCCAGTTTAAATGATTTATTTATATGAAAATTTATATTTAAGTAGTATTTTAAAGAATACTTATCTATAAAAAAAATAAAAAGTGTAAAATAGAATTTTACACTATAAACTCCCTATTTTTTACGTTTTAAAGGTATTAATACAATTAATCCTAAAACCAGATATAAAATGTATAATGGATTACCTGTTTTATAGTTAAAACTTAGATAATCAAAATCATTATTATTTTCTTTTTTTATAATCTTTAAAAAATTTAAATAATGTTTTAATATAAAAAAAATAGAAGAATATTCCCTTATTAAAAATAAAAAAAGTATTAGGATTAGAAAATCCTAATTGAAAAAGTGTTTAATTTTTTTCTAAATATAATACCCAATATCTGTTTAATTAATAATAAACCTATTTTATTAATAAATTATCTAATTTTTTTCTTCTAGGCACGAATACACAGGATAGGAAGGCAATAATCAAAACAATTATTGGAATACCGGTAACAGGACTATTTTCAACAAAAATAGCTGTATTATTAGCTAAACTGTCCTCATTATAATCATTATTACCAATATTATTGTCTGTTTTATTATTATCTGTTTTATTAGTGTTATTGGTGTTATTGGTATTATTAGTGTTATTGGTATTGTTTGATATAACCTGAACTTGTGTACTATTAATTGTAATATTGTTAATTTCATTAGTATTGACAATTATTGTATTAGTAAAATTACCATCCTTTACTGCTTTGAAATATAAACTGATATTAGCACTTTGATTTGGCTCTAGATTATTAGAATAATAAAATATATTTTTATCATTCATAGTCCAATTATCACCAATAAATTTAATGAATTTTAAATTTTCTGGAATATCCTCTATAAAGGAGATTTTAGTCAGATTATAATCACCAATATTTTTAACTACAATAATATATGAAAGTTCATCACCTAATTTAACAACAGTAATGTTTGGGGTTTTATTTATAAAAATTTTTGCCTCAAATACAGGTAATTCTAAAGTTTGATAATCAATAGTAGCATATAATGTGTTATTTGTAGTACTTTTAGAATATAATGTATTTAATTTATTATTTACTAAAGCACCAGTTATAGGATCATATACACCAGTTTTTGCAGTGAAACTCACATTTCGAATAGGTAAATATTGATTAAAACCACTAATATTTTCGCCATCAGTATATTGAGTTAAGCCAGCAGTTAAATTATAGGTTTTACCAACAAACATAAAGGTTTCATTACTTACAAAGGTCATTAAAACCCAGTTATGATTGACAATACCACCTTCACTATTATTGACATATCTGTCAACTGGATTTTTATTAGAGCCCCACCAGTTATAGGTTAAATTAACACCATCTTCCACATAACTATCACTAATAACATCATAATTATTATCATCAGGATTATCTATAATAACACAATTACTAATATTACCACCACATATCCATATAGCACCTGCTCTAGGAGCAGTGTTATTAATAAATAAACAACCTTCTATAATATCAATACCATACTCATATTCTCCTTGTTTATTGCAAGAAATTGCACCTGCCTTTTCACTTGCAGAGTTATTAATAAATGTGGAATTATATATTCTACCAAGATCTTCATCAGAGACATATATTGCTCCAGCTATTTCTGCAGTATTATTATAAAATGTAGAATTAATTACAGTGAAGTTATGATAACCATATGGTGAATGATAAATAGCACCACCTATTCTAGATGCACTACAATCAATAAATTTTGAAGAGTTAACGGTAACATCAATAAAAACAACATCGGTAGATATTGCACCTCCACTGCTTAATGCAGTACAATTAATAAAAGTACAATTATTAATATTAGAGACATAATTATCTTCATATAATATTGCACCACCGTCATCAGCAGCCATAGTATTAATAAAACTACAATTATTCAATTCTAGAATATTACTTTTAGAGTTTACATATAATGCTCCACCATCATAATTAGCAGTCGTATTTATAAAACTACAGTTATTAAATATTATACTTCCATCATCAAAAGAACCTCTGTTTAAATATATTGAACCGCCACAGTATTCGGAAAAGGAATTAATAAATTTAGAGTTGGATATTGTACTATTATAAACATCACTTTCTAAATAGATATCAGCTCCATCCCCATCAACATAATTACTATCAAATAAACAATTATCAATAATTAAATTCTCGCTTGAATCATAAATTGCCCCATAAGTACAATTATTATTAGTGAAATTTGAATTAATTATTTTTGTGTTAATATTATCAACGGTACAAATAGCAGATCCTGAATGTAATACCCTGGTATAATTAGTAATTAAATTATTATCATTAAAGAGACAGTTTGATATAGTAAGATTGGAATCTTTAGAAAAAATTCCACCACCTTTAATTCTAGTATAATTCTTATATTTATCATCAACACTAAACCTAACATTAGAATTGGTGAAACTAGAATTATTAATATTTGCTGTAGAATTTAAAAGATAAACAGCTCCTCCATTAACAGATACAAATTTAGTATTATTGACTAGATCTATATTAATTGTATTATTATCAAAATTACAATTATTGATATCTAATTTGGAATTATTAGCAAATAGTGCTGTTACAGATTCATTATTCATACCATTTATTAATTTTAAGTCATTTAATTCTAAACTTGAATCATTTATATTAAAAATTCTAGCAAGATTTGATCCATCTAATGTATGCCCATTACCATTAATAACTAAAGTTTTACCATTAATTGTAATACCGTCAGGTAGATTATCATTTTCAGCATATTTATAATCCTTATCTAAATTTATTGTTCCATTTGTATTAGAATCAATTAATTTTTGTAAGTCACTGAAACTACCACCATCACCGCCATCATTTAATATAATCTGAGACTCATCTTTAGAATTGAGTTTAGCACTATAATCAATTGTAATATCTGAACCATTATTCAAACACAGGTTAGAACTTTGAGGATTACTATATGGATCAGTACTATTAGTTAAACTACTGTTTGTAGCAGATACACCAACTAAACAAAGAGAGAATAATAAGATAATACTTACTATGAGGATTAATTTCTTTTTTAACACATTTTCACCTCCTATCGATTATATAGATAATTAAGACAATATTATTTTATCATATTCGAAACAAATTTAAAATTGTTGAATAAAATTCTAATTTTATTAAATAATATTGAATAAAAATCCATTATTAAGCAAAAAAACTTAATGTGTATATTTTGTATTATTTAATATTTAAAACTTTTTACTAATAGAAATCAAATAAACCGTAAATATAATAAAATAAAAATTAAAAAGACAATCATATTATAATTAGAAACATGAAACAGATATTTCATGAGCTTTAAAAAATCTTTAAACCATTCAAATAAAAATAAAAATATGAATTGGACAAACATATAAAATGAACAAAACATTAAAATGATAAAAATATATGCTAAAAGATTAAGTCATTAAAGAAAAACAATGATTGAATCCTGCGAAAGTTGCATATTTAATTGATAAAAACCAGGTAACCCTTAAACAATAATATTAAAAAAGCAGAACTAATAATAATCATTAATCCCATAGCATAGAGAAGTTCAAAAACAGTCTTAAAATATAATTGTTTAATTAATCTAAAAAAAAGTTTAATTTTAAAAAAATTAATAATTTAAATATAAAAACACTCAAAAAAATAAAGATAAATAATTTATTTATCTATTGATCTTTAATAGCTAATTCAATATCGTCAGCTTTTACAGTTTGTCTTTTTGCTATTTTAGCATATTCAATAGCTTTAGTAGCGATAGCTTCTGCTTCTTCTTCTAAGTATTTAACTAAAGCATCAGTAGCATCTCCACTTACTCTTTCTGCACCAGCTTCTTTGATGATCCTATTGATTGGAGCTTTTGCAATTCCCATATTTTCACCTCTATAATTAAATTTTTTAACTGAATTCTATACAATTTAATGTATAACTTTACTTTTAGTGCTTATTGTTTATAAATATGTTGTTTTTACTTTGAAATATATGAATATTTTACCTCCATATAATCTAAATAAAGTTAAGATGTTTATAAATTTTTAAAATTTTTAACAAAATTAAAAAAGATATTAGTTTAAATTTTATTATTATATTAAAGTAAAGCACTTTACCTAAATAAATTAAATAAAAAAATAAATTAAAATAAAGTACTTTACTTAAATAAAGTATAATACTTAACAATTAATAAAGTAGATACATGGAAATTTACAAGTTATGTTCCAAATAATATTGACAAACATTTTTTAACATTAAAAAAGCATATTGAAGAAATATCTGACAGTTAAAATACTTATTAAATAAATTGAATTGAAAAGATAAAAAAAATAGATTATAAAAACAAAAAAACGATATAATTAATAAGAATATAAACAATTTAATGTTTATATTTTACTAATTTTTTATAAATTCTTACTCCTTTTGAGAATAATATCAATGAATACAGTAGTTATAAACTAGAAGCCTCATTCCATTCTAGGAATAATACTATAAATCATAGTTCTTATTCCTTTTTAAGAATAATGTTAAAACAAATACAATTAATAGGAAAATAGTACCTATTTCAAATGAGAAGTTAACCCCTTTAGCCAATGCTAAAGCATGTTGTACTGCTGTTGGATTTGCAATAGCACTTAAATAATTATTCTGACCAATAGTCATAAAACTTGTAAATAATGAAGATCCTATTGCCCCACCAATTTGCTGACTTGAAGTCATGATTGCAGAACCAGATGGATAATCCTCTGATTTCAAGTTACCTAATGTATTGGTTTGGTTAGGTGACAATGAAAGACCTGAACCTATATAGAATCCACAGATAATTAATACGATAACTATGAAACTAGTACTTAAATCGACCATGGTTAATAAGAATGCAGATAATGCCATAATAGCTGTACCGGTACAGATAACTATTCTAGGTCCATGATCATCATAAATATGACCGGATAATATTGGCAATACACTTCCAAGTATTGTTCCAGGCAACATGATTAAACTTGCTGTAAGTGAACTTGTATGAAGTGAGGTTTCAAGGTACATTGGTATAAGTACAACAATAGCAAATATAAGCATTACATTTGCAAGGTTTGTAATAATTCCAATTGTGAATATTTTGTCTTTAAATACACCAATTCTAAGTAGTGGGTGATCTGAGTGTAATTGACGGTATCCGAATAAGATTAGGAAAACTAAACCTACCACAAGAGTGATAATTACATTAACCAGACCTTCATCACTAAGATGACTAAATCCATATATGATTAATGTTAATCCAATGGCTGCTAGAATTAAAGATACAACATCTAGTTTTGCATCTCCTGTATCGGTAATGTTTTCTAATTTTCTAGATGCGATAACAGCACATATTATAAACAATATCAACATTATTACAAAGTATAAATGCCAATCAGTAAATTCCATAATTAAACCCATGATTACAGGAGCAAATATCGGTGCTGATAAGACGACCAGGGAAACAATACCCATCATAAATCCCCTTCTTTGAGGTATTGTAATATACATTACACTATTAAATACAAGTGGTACTATAATACCTGTACCTAATGCCTGAATAATCCTTCCAGCAAGTATCATAGGAAAATCAAAGGATGCTGCTGATATGATAGATCCTACAATCAAAAGTAGCATTGCCGTTAGAAACAGTTTTCTTGTTGTATATTTTTTCATCAAAAATGCAGTCATTAAAAATACAATTCCGGATACAAGAACATATCCTGTTGTTAACCATTGGACAATTCCAGCACTAATTGCATATTCCGCCATAATATGTGGAAAAGCTACATTCAATGCGGTTTCATTAAGCATTGAAATGAACCCGCCAATGATTAGTATTGCAATTATAGTTTTTCCTTTCTCTATTTTAAAAATATTATCCATTTAAGTCCATCCATAAAATTATAAAAAAGTTGTTAGTCAAGGTTTTAATTCATCATATGTAGAATTAAGTTAAACTAGAATGAAATAAGCAATTATCAATAGATAAAGCTTAAATTTAAAATTATTTACCGAACAGCTAAATTAAAAAGATATTCTGATAATTAAAGCTTAAAAACTTTAAAGTTAAAACAGTTATAGTTAATTAATCAAAGCAATATTAATTGAATAATCAAAGTTTAAAATAGCTTGAATAAATAACCAATAAATTAAATGAAATAACTATTCTATAGAGTAGATAGCTATAGATTAAAAATAAATTAAGATGATTTTTTAATCAAATCATATATTATATCTGCCACATTTAAGATATATGTGTCATCTTTTTTAACAGTGGACATAAGAATAGCTCCCTCAATCAATGATTCAATTGTCTTTGATACTTCCTTTGCCTTATCATCATCAAAACCATTTTCCACTAACTTATCAAAATAGGCCTTCTCAAATGTACTATACGCCTCTTCACATGCTTTTCGTATATTGTCATTGGTTTTTGACGTTTCTAAAGCAATTAAATTAATTGAAATCTTTCTATTACTTTGAAAAGAGCTTAAATCATCATTGTCAATATAAACGTTCTCTGCCATTTCACGGACAAATTTTTTCATTGACTCTGCAGGATCATCTATTTTTTCAAGATTCCTCCTTATCATACCGTCAACGAAATTCTTTGTCATTTCAATACTTTCAAGTGCTAATTGCTCTTTACCATTAGGAAAATAGTAATATAATGAGCCTTTAGGACAATCACTTTTTCTTAAAATTTCGTTAAGACCAGTACCATAGTACCCCTTATCTTGAAATAGTATTATGGCAGCGTTTAATATTTTCTGTTTATTATTATTCTCCATACTAAAACCTTAAAATTATAATGACTGGTCTACATAATAATCTATTATTTTCATTTTATATAAAGCTTTTCCATAATCTAAAAAATAGTCTTAACTTAATTAAGTATAATCAATATAACCTTAATAATTGTTTTAAAAAATAAAAGAAAAAAATAGGATAAAAATCTTTAAACAAAGAATTAGCTAATAGAAATAATTAGATAATTACAGCTACTCCTTTCTATAACCGATATTATAATGGATATTATGCAATTTATATAATGCCACAGAACTACTGGACGGGAAGGCATAAATCATATAATCAAGTTCCTCCAATGTGATCTTCTTAAATATTATGAATGTAAATAGATTTGCAAGATTTTCAGCCTCAGAACTATATATCTCAGCACCTAAAATGTTCTTATCCTTATCAGTTACAACAGTACATTCTGCGGTATCCTCATTCTTAAGCTCAATTGAATAGGATTTGCCATATTCTATTCTATGAACCTCATATTTCTCAGGATGTTTTAATGCATAGGAGGCAGTGACACCAACGGTGGCTATTCTCGGCAATGTAAATACAACAGCAGGAACAACAGGATATGTAATATCCTCGGTTGTTTTTCCTAAAAGATATTTTGCCAGATATTTTGACTGATGGATTGCGACGGTTACAAGCTTTGGCTGTTTCGTATCTGCAACATCGCCTACAGCATAGATATTATCAACGGATGTTCTAAGATGGCCGTCTACCGGAATACCACTATCCGCATATTCCAAACCTACCTTGTCAAGACCAATATCCTCCACATTTGCTATTCTTCCCTGGGCTCCAAGTACATAGTCCCCCATTAAAGTTAGACCCTTTTTAGTTTTAACTACATATTGATCTTTATCCCTGGATACCTCAGCAGGTTCCTCAAAATAATGGAAATTCACACTACTGTTTTCAAGTTTACGGACAATGTTTTCAACATATGGCTGATAGAAATGTCTTAAAACCCTATCGGATCTTACTAAAATGTCAACCTCCTTACCTGCCTCCTCAAGTATTGACGCAAACTCTATGGATACGAATCCTGCACCGAAGATTATTGTTTTATCTGGAAGTTCATCAATGTTCAGAAAGTCAGTACTATCATGGATATATTCTTTACCTGGAATATCAGGTATATAAGGTTTTAAACCGGTGGCTATTACAATCCTATCACCGTAATAAATATCGTCACCTACCTGAACATGATGTTTGTCTACAATTACCCCCTTACCATCTGCAACATCAAGATTGTATTCCTTGAATTTACCCTCTAAAAATTTTGGAAGGTTGGCTATTCTTTTTCTTTTATATTCCATTAGGCTAGGCCAATCTACTGAGAAATCACCTTTCTTGCCTATTCCCTCAAATCTCTTAATGGCTGAAGACAATTCATAAGGACCGTCAAGTAATATTTTGGAGTTACAGCCATAATTAGCACAGGCACCTCCATATAACCCTTCTTCAATAATTAAAACTTTCCATCCTGCATCAGATAAAAATCTGGCACCCTGCCAAGCAGCGTTTCCACTGCCAATATAAATTATATCATATTTATCCATCATTTAACCTTCCTTACTTTATTATTAAATTATGTTCATGTGAAAAATTTAATTCATTTAAATATTTATTTAAAGTAAATATTAAACTAATGTATCTAAATAGAAACTAATAGATAATAATTAATGTATTAAAGAGAAACAAAAATCTGATTTAAATTGATTTATCTATAAAACTAAATAATAAATTTAATCAATCTATAAAAATTAATTAATATACTAATTAACTTAAATATATATTATAAAATTTAAATAATAAATAATCTAGTACTTATTATTTAATTTAAAACAAATAAAAAATAGAATTAAATTATAAAAATAGAAAATATAATTAAAAATAATAATATAAATTTAAATTCATACGACTAATTAATGTCTCTATAAAATGAAATTATATTTTCTGTATAAGAATTTAATGAAAAATAATGAGAAACATCACAAAAATCTACTTGAAACATGTCAAATTCCAATCTAAAATCTTCATACTCTTTAATAAATTCCTTTAAATCCTCAGCTGAAAACTCCGTGAAAGTAGATAAATTATTTAATTCCATCAATTTAAATTTATATTCGGCAATGTATAACAGTTTCTTTAAAACCTCATCAACCAACATTATAAAGAATTTATAAATCTCATCATCTGCAAATATTTTCATAATATAATAATCTAATTCTTTAAAATCATCATATTCTGCTTGAAATACGAATTCTGTCATTAAAAAACTAGATATATAACTAGTATTAGAATTAATTAAAGAACGTATTTCATCATTACATTTAACAAATGATTCATCGCTAGACTCCAAAAGATCATTGTTTATTGTAATTAAATTAATAATCGAATCCCTATATGTTTCACCATATTCCATAAAATCACTATTCTAGAATTATGAAGGTTATGAAAACCTATTTATTTTAAATTTTAACAAAAAGTTCTTTTTAATGAATAATAATAAATAATAAATGAATTAATTAAAAATAAGAAAAATAATTAGGTATATTAAATTTTGTCGTTTCTAATTCTAAATATAAAGTTCATTTGAGTAGATACACCTAATTATTTTCAATTTTTACATGAATTCAAGTAAACATAAATATGATTAATGAAAATAAATCAATGCATTTAGATTTAAACTATAAAATTTTAATATTAGCAGATATTTAAATATGGCTTTTTAATAATAAAGGTTATATAATTTCTTATAGTAGATAACTATATAATAAGGACATTTTTTTAACCAATTTATTTTAATCCCAATTTTTTTGCAAAAAATATATTTTTTTAATTTAGCAGATTTTATAAAAATTTTTTGTTTTTAGATAGTTTATCAAATAGGAAACTAATTTAATTATTTTAAAGATTCAAATCAATCTCTCATTAACTTATTTTCAAAATCTATTTTTATATTAAATAATAATATAAACATTAAACTTTTTTTAAATGGTATGATAAACAACTAATATTTTTTAATAAGTTAAATATAAAAAAAGCCTTAATTGTACTCTTTAAATATCTAATTATCAAAAAACATTAATTAATATGATCATCTTATCTTTTCTATTTCAGATGTGAAATTGATCATAGCTTTCTGGAATTTTTCTCCTTCTGAAGCTGAAATCCAATCATAGTCAAATCTTTCAGGATTAATTCCTAACTCTTCAAGTATAACTTTTATTAACAATGCTCGTCTTCTCCATTTGTAATTACCTGAATCATAGTGGCAATCACCAATATGGCATCCTCCTACAAATACCCCGTCAGCACCTTCATGAAAAGCTTTGAAAACCATTTCAGGGTTAATTCTTCCAGAACACATAACCCTTATAATTCTTACATTTGGGGGATATTGCATTCTAGCGGTACCTGCAGTATCTGCTCCCCCATAACAACACCAATTACAACAAAATCCTACAATTTTTACATCATCACTCATAATATCACCAATTTTAACCATAACACCTAATCTAATATTTCCTCTTTTTCACCACTATACATTGGAGGTTTACCGTCTGTAATACCAGATTTATATCCTGTGCTTTCACGGTATTTTAATTGTATTTTTTGGTATAATTTAGCAATTGGTAATTCCATAGGACAGACATCTTCACATTGACCACAATTTACACAACTAAATGCCATATGACTCATTCTAACACCATGTAAAATTAATGCATCAGGTTTCTCTGTTGGATCTTCTCTAAAGAAATCTTCATCTAATCTACATGTATTACAATTACATATTGGACAGACATCCCTACATCTTTTACATTTAAGACAGCGGCCAAGAACTTGAATTAACTCATCGCCTTCAGGCAATTCTTCAAATAGTTGAGTTTCTTGTGTTTTTTTAGACATATTAACCATAATACCTTCAATTTTACTTCTGATATTTATTTGTTTTTCTGAAGGTTTTTTAGTTTTGATATATCCTGCCTTCTCAGCATCCTCCACTAATTTTTCCCCTTTATCGGAATTTATTTGGATAAAAGTATAACCGTCACTTGCACCCCAATTACCACAAGCTATATCCGCTTTTATTGGTATTTTAAATTCACATCTTTGACAGTTTTCTCTTCTTCCAAATCCCTCTTCTTCCAATTGATCTATTTTAACTGATTTTTCTTCCCCGTTTTCAAGTTCTACAGTGAAATTACCCTTTGTAATTTCCTCTGAATTAACTTCATTAGGGTCAAGATCATAGAATAATTCTATCATTTCCTCTGCAACAGTAGGACGAACTGTTCCACCACAGTTTAATCCAATCATATAAACATTATCTTTATTAATACCATGCCTTTTTATAACTTCATCAATAGCCATTGCATCACAAGGTTTTGTTGTAACAGCTATTTTTTCATCATTTAAATATCTAGCAATTAAATCAGAAACCATTGTAGGTGCACAATGTAATGATCCGGCAGTATTAATTAAATCTTCACCATCTGTAGTATATGTTGGTATACCATCATAGACACTGTTACCTTCTTTAACATTTAAAACCCCATCAACTATGTTGGAATCAAGTAAATATTTAAGTAATGCTGTTACTGCACCACCATTTTCTCCTCTTTCAAAAATATCATTATCAACTGCTTTTGCTTCAATATATTTATCCATTTTTACACCCTCATTCCATTAATAATTCAAGTACTTCACTAATAGACTTTGCATCTGATGGAATAGCCATTTTAAATTCTTGAGTTAATCCTGTTGAATTAGTGAATGATCCGTCTTTTTCAAACCAAGCTTGTACTGGAATATTTACGTCAGCTGCACCATAATCAGTAGCAGTATTTAAAGAAAGAATTTTATTGCTTTTGATAGCATCTTTATCAAGATAAAAATTAGGATTCTCATTAATTAAAATTAAAACAGAGGAATCATTGAATTTGTTATTTAATTCTTCAATTGTGGAAGGTGCTACTTTGTTAAGTACTGAATAACTATTAGGATGTTTTAATACAGGTAAAACCTTTATACCTTTACTTTTAGCAGCATTTATAATTTCCATATAGTTGGATTCATCATTAATTTCATTGATAACTAAAATAGTATTCCCATCAACATCAAGCTTTTTAAGCTCTTCATGTAAATTTGAATAATCATCAATTTTTATAAATTCATCACAATTATATCCAGTTAAATTTTCAATAGTATGAATGTTAATAAATCTACAACCATTATCTTTAGCATGAATAATTCTACGTGAAATTAATGGATTTCCCCTAAATATATCCCCTACAGCAATAATTGTTGAAGCTTTCTCAACCTCATCATAGTCTGGAATCATTTCAGAACCTATTTTTTCAAAATTGTATTCATAACTTACTAAATTAAAGTTATTTTCATTGGAAAAATCAATTACACTATCCAACTCATCATTATCTATTGTACCTGATACTAGAATAGTTACTTCTTCAGGTTTTACAGATTTAATTATTTCTTTTCCAGAATCTATTAAATCATCATAATCAATAGACTCATGTGAAACTAATATTTGAGTATCAACATTATTTCTACAATTATCACAATTTCTTCCTTCATTTATTATATGATCTTTAAATGGATGAATTCCTACCAATTTGTTATTTTTACTAATAACATTTAAACCACATCCAACTCCACATTTAGAACATATTGTGTGTTTTATCTCTAACATAACTACTTTCACACTCTTAAATTATATTGAAAATTAACATTTTCTGTTAATTTCATCATATTATTAACATTAAAGTTAATTAAATATTTTAGTAATACTTTTTTTAAAAATATTATTACTACTATATCATATACATAAAGTTATATTTAAATGTATTTATCGTATTACTTTCTCAAAAATAGAATTTGTTTAATAGTAATACAGAATATAAGAAATTTAAAGCATTTTTATTAATTTTAAAAAGTATTACTATTAATAATAGTGATTTAAAGAATACTGTAATTAAATCTTAAAATTAAAAAGTTATCAAAAATAAATTTAGATTTTAAAAAATCCGATAAAACCCTTCTATAAATTTAAATTATATCATTAGAATTAATAAAAATTATAAAAGTACATAAAAGAGTTAAATTTAGAATAACAATACAACATAAAACAAATTTAATTAAAAATAAGAAAATAGAACCAGCAAAAAAAATAAGGAATAATAATAATACAATATTAAAAAATAGTTTAATAAATTAAAAATAGCTTATGAATTATAAACTTTATTAAAACTCTAATATTAAAGTGCAGATAAATTATATTTATTCCAACTAAATACCTAATTGAAATAGAATAATAAGATTTAATTTAATTTATACTTCTTTATGAACTGTCATGAAATTAAAATGGAATTTTTATCCAATATTAATTTTATTTGAACCAAATATAATGACTTATAAAACTATAATCTTCTTTTTGCTTTATTTCTTATATATTCATTAGAATCATTATTAGCAATTTCTTTTAATAGTTTTGTGTTATATGTTAAATCAATGGCAGCTCCGCGAACATTAATATTTTTATCATTTTTAGCTATTTTTTCAATTAATTTCTTATTTTTAATCTTATCTAATGCTTTAATACGTACTTCTTCATATTGTGATTTATTTAAGATTATTTCAAGAATATTCTCTGTGTCTACTTTATCTACACAATAAACCCCAATACTCTGATTTTTAGTCTTTGCAATAATTTCAGTTAACAATTTCTCATCTTCAATTTTATCTACTGCAAATCTTGAAATATTCTCACTATTTACATTGATTGCAATGTCTTTTAGATGATTCTCATTATTAATCTTATTAATACATGTTTCAGCTATTTCTTCAAATTCACTTTCAATTGCAATTTCACTTAATACCTTTTCATCTTTAAGATTAGGATTATCAAGCACTGCTTTTATAACACTAATATCCTTATCATTCAATATGATTTTTTTAAGAATATTCTCATTATTTATCTTTAAAGAAGCATTTTTTCTAATAAAGGGATTTTCATCATTTAATGCTATTTCTTCAAGTGTATCAACATCATCAAGAAGTTTTAATGCTTTATCTTTTACAAAATTATCTTTATCATTTAAAGCTAAATTTTTAATAAAACCTTTATCTTTAGTTATTTCCATAACTTTGATTTTAACATCAGGATGATCTGAATTTAATCCTAGTTTAATTAACTTATCATTATCATTAATATCAGATATTACTGTTTCTCTAATCTTTTCAGATTTATCTTCTGATGCAACTTTTAGTAGGAAATCTTCATTATTAATCTTATCAAGCAAATATAGCTTAGTATCAGCAGAATCTTCTTTAAGAAATAGTTTTTCCAAATCTTTTTCTTCAACAATATCTGCTTTTTTAATAGCTAATCGGCGTATATGTCCATCCTTTGAATTAAATGCGACTTTTTTAATATTATCCTTATTTTCAATCATGTTAAATGCAGAATTTCTTGCCTTTTTATCTATTGATTTAATTGCTATATTTGTTAAAATATCCTCATTATCAATGTTTTTTAGGTAATTATTAATGGATTCTTTTTTGTTATTATTGTTTATTAAAATTTCTTCTGATGCCTTATCAGTTCTTCCAAGATGTTCATATGCTACAGCACGTGTTTCACTATATTTTGAGTTTTCTGCAATATTGTATAAAATATCTTCATCCTGAATTTTCGCAACTGCAAGAAGTCTTGAATATCTATCTTTAAAGTTAATAGCTATATCTTCAAGCATATTGACATCCATAATCTCATTTACTGCTGTAAGTCTTTCATTTCTATTTTCTGAGTTTTCAGCAAATTCCTTATACATGATCTGCTGCTTTTGTTTAGTTGATAATTGATCAGATTCTAAAAGATCATCTATGTCATATTTTCCCTCATTATAAGAATCACTATTATTTGATTGGATATCTTCTTTATTTTCTTTTTTATCTTTTTTTAGAAAATCAAACAATCCCATAATATTACCTTTATTTAATTATTTTTAAATATAATGAATTTTAGTCCAAAAATAATATATCATTAAAAATTTAAATACTTTCTAAAAAATATCTTATATTTTTGTATATATAATTCATATTACTATATATTTATTTATATTTTATATATTAATAGAATTTTAATAATATTTACTAATTTTACTAAAATATTATACCATCTATAAATCCATCTTAACCAACGATTAACTAAAAACTATACAAATTTTTTAGCAAGGAAATGATTTTTTATAATTTTTGAATTTTAAATATCCTTACCCATAAGTTAAATAAAAAAGTCTTTTATAATTTTATATTTTTAAAAATCATTGTTTTATATAAGTTCAAGAGAAATTATATTAAAATTACTAATTATTACAAATAATAAATTAAGGACATATTGAAAAAAAATTAAAAGAAAATTTATTATTTCTATTTTTATTTTATTTATTTTTAAAAAAAAATTGAATAATGTTATTAAATATCTTAAAATCGTATTATATTCTTTTAAAAAAATAAGCAGAAAAACTACAAAATATAGAAAAAATCTTATAAAAATACCCTTATTTTCAAAAGATATATATTATTTAAAATAATATTTATACATATTGAATGATTCTATATGTTCTTCAATAAAAATTTAAAGGGGGGGGTGAAAATATTAATAGAAGGTTATTAATACTAGTTTTTTTATTAATATTCCTTATTTCAATTTCTTCTGTTTCTGCTGAAGATTTTGATAATTTATCAGATACAAATAATAGTTTTGATGTTAATTTAAATTCTAGTAATATATTTACACAAAACAGCAACTATAAGAATTCTAATAACCTAAGTCCTCAAAATGATAATAATGTTTCAATATTAACTGAAGAGGAAGACCATTCATTTACAGATTTACAATCATTATTAAATTCAAGTAACTCAAATACAATAAATTTAACAAATGATTACACATGTAATAGTACAACCGATTCAGAAATAATTAATGCTGGAGGAATCAATTTTCCCCATCAGGAACTAAATCCTATACCATAAATGGTAATGGCCATATTCTTAATGGAAATGATTTAACAAGAATTTTCAATTGCAATAATTTCAATGGAAACTTAACATTAAATAATATTATCTTTAAAGGAGGAAATTCTGCACAATATGGTGGATTAATATATTGGTACACAAATTATACACTTAATTTAATAAATTGTACCTTCATCAACAGTAAATCAAATAGTGGAGGAGCAACATATATAAAAGGTATAAATGGAACCATAATAAACTCAACATTTATCAACAACACTGCAAGTAATGGTGGTGCAATCCAATGGATAAGTGAAAATGCTACTTTAATTAATACAAGATTTGTCAACAACACAGCAACAAATCTTGGTGGAGCAATCTATTTAACAGATTCAGATGCTACTTTAATTAATTCTCAATTCACTAACAATACAGCAAGTTATTATGGTGGAGCAATATATTGGGGTGGTGCAAATGGCACCGCAATCAACACAAGATTTGCCAATAACACAGCAACAAATTTTGGTGGAGCAATATATTGGTTTGGAGAAAATGGTACCGCAATAAACACAACATTTGCCAATAACACAGCAAGTTATTATGGTGGAGCAATAAGTTGGTCTGGTGCAAATGGAAAAACAATTAATTCTCAATTCATTAATAATAAAGCAGATTATTATGGTGGAGCAATAAGTTGGTCTGGTGCAAATGGCAGTGTAATAAACTCAACATTTGCTAACAATACTGGTGCATATGGTGGTTCAATCTTTTATATAGATACAGATAGTACTGCAATTAACTCAGTATTCACCAACAACTCAGCAGAATTTGGTGGTGCTATATTTATATATAATGCTGGTTTTAAAGCAAATTATAGTAATTTCACAAAAAATAAAGCAACCGTCGGATCTGCATTTTACGATTTCTATACTGAAAATAAAAATTATACAAATTATATAAATAATACCATAATTTTAGATAATCAAGCTGATTCAAATGATTTGAATTTTGAAAATTTCACAGGTTCAAATGTAACCTTAATATTCACTGGTTTAAACACTAACTTCAACGGTATTTATTTACAAGATAATTTTGGTAATAATAAATTATCAGTAGTTAACCTTACATATTGGGGTGAAAATGGTATAATAAATACAGGCAATACAGTAGAAGAATATTTGCCTAATTACAATAGTACCCCAGAAGGTATAGATATACATGTAACTGTCCGTGATTTTAAAAATAATACAATCATAGATCATGTATACCGTACCGATGAAAATGGTAAAATTTTAATTGATTTAAGTAATTATGATAGTAGATATTATAATATTAATGCATCACTTAAAAATGATACATATTACGACAATAACTAACAATACCGTTTATGACAATAAGATCAATACTACCAATAATGGATCAATAGAAAATATTAGTTATGGAACAGAAAATATCACACTTATATTCAATGATAATCTAAGTGGAAATGTATCTGTATTTCTTAATGGAACTGTATACAATGGAACTGTAGAAAATGGTATATCCAAGATTAATATTGGAATAAATAATGTTGATAATTACACTCCAATTATATCATATTCAGGAGATAATAACTATAATGGGTTTAAAGATATGCCTCTAAATTTCTCAATTTATAAGGCAAATCCTAAAATCGTTGCCAATATCAATAATTCTACATATGGTAACATTAACACTGTTGATATAACTCTCATAGGGGTAAATGGAGAATTATTAAATGGTACAGTTAAAGTAGATATTAATGGTACATATTATAATCTTACCCTTGATAACGGTAAAGCTAGCTTTGAACTTAATAATCTATCAGCAGGAGAGTATTCTGTTAAAGTCCATTATGGTGGTAATAATAACTACAACAATTATACTAATGAAACAAGTTTTACTGTAAATAAAATAAATACACATTTAGATGTAAGTTTAATCGACACATATTTCAATGGTAAAAATCATACAGTTAGATTTAATATAACTCTAAAAGACTCTAATCAGAATTTATTAAACAAAACTGTTGATGTTACTGTTAACAATAAAACATATACTGTTGATTTAGTAAATGGTACCAATATATTAAAAGTTGATGATCTAATCTCTGGTAATTATACCATTGAATCAAGATTTAATGGAACTGATAACCATGCTCGGTCAAATGATACTAAAAACTTTAAAATTGACTTATTAAAACCGTAATTAACAGTTAATACCATAGCAAATAGAAATAACCTAACTGCATATATTAATCTTACATATGCTGGTACAGGTATAAATGGAACAGTTACTGTAACTATTAACAATAAAAATTATACTGTAAATATTATTGATGGAAAAGGTAGTTTAAAATTATCTAATCTTAAAAATAGCAAATACCACATAAATACAGTATTTAATGGAGATAAAATATTTTCAAATGTAACTAATAACATTTCATTCAACATAAATGTTCCAAATAATAACAATACTAACAATAAGAATACAAATAACAGGACGAACAAGAAAAACAATATTAACAATACAAATAATAATAAAATTAGTCCATCAAACAGTCAAAACTCAACCATTAATATTAAAACTAGTGCATTGCCAAAAACAGGTAATCCCATAATTGCTTTACTTTCAGCTTTAATTATATTAATTATATCTAAGAAACGTAAAAATTAAATATTTTTTATTTTATTTTTCTTTTTTTTCAAAAATTATTAAAATAATAATTAAAAAATAATAAAAATATAAATTAAAAAAAGATATTTATAAAATCTTATCAACTGCAGCAACAATATTTGCAATTTCAGATTTATTAATACCAACAGCTAATTCTTCATCTTTAACCTTAGCAGCTTTTCTAGATCCATCGCAACCTAAAGTTGCATTTGGTTTTCCTGTTTCTATTGGTGTAGCAACTGCATCACCACATAATGATTGAATACCTGAGAAATTTGGTTCAAATTTATCTGCATATTCATATACATAAGCTTGTGCAGTTCTCATACCTGAAATTGGTTTACCAAAGTATACAATTACATCAGGTTCAAATTCTGCATCTTCTAAAGGTTGATAAATAATTCCTGCATGTCTTACTGAGACTTTTGTTAAATTATCAGCTACTTTTTTACCGTCTTCTAATGATTTGAATCTTCCAAGTTCAAAGTATTTTTCACCAGTTGCAACTTTTTTAGGAGCATCTTCAAGACCTAAAGCAGCTGAACCACCTTTACATGCCTCTTCATCTTTAGTAGCATAGAATGATTCTCCACAACTTGCTTTTTTAACCATTTCACAATGTCTTACAGGAGTTTCTATTTTTCCAATACCTTCAGGAATTTCATTTTCATTATCATAAAATTTAATAGCTACAATCTTACTATCTAAACCTAATTTTTCTTCTAAAATATTAGCATATTCATTGTTTTTAGAAATGTCATAATCTACCATTTTAATACCTCTTAATTCAATTAATAAGATATATTTAATTAATATTATATAAAAACTTTTATAACAAAGTTATAATTAGGTATTTTACAAAAATATTGATGGATTTATCTGCAATAAATTATATCAAATATTTTATATTAAGTTTTAAGAAAAAAGCAGATATAAAATTATTAAATCATGAAACAAAACAATTTAAAAAAAATATAATAACAAAAATTGAAAATTTTGAAAAAAAACAATATTAAAAATAGTAAAGAAATATATTAGTTTTTTAGGAAGATTTTAATGAAAAAATAGAAAATGGCAAATGTTTCTAAATTTTATTATTGATTTAATTTTAAAAATTGAATTTATCAGTTTTTAAAACAAATAGAAAAATAGTTAAAAATTCAACTACTTTCCACTATTTTCCTCAATGAGCTCTTTTGCAAGTGGTGTGATATTATCAGATAACATTTCCTTTAAGAAATTACCAGTATAAGTACCGGATTCTGCAACCTCTTCAGGTGTTCCCTCTGCAATAACACGTCCACCACCTTCTCCACCTTCAGGTCCTAGATCAATAATATGATCCGCCGTTTTAATGACATCCAAATTATGTTCAATTACAACAACGCTATTTCCGGCGTCTGTTAATCTTTCGAGAACTGAAAGCAATCTCTTAATATCTGCAAAGTGAAGACCTGTAGTAGGTTCATCAAGAATATATAATGTTTTACCTGTGGAGGTTTTAGATAACTCTTTTGCAAGTTTTACCCTTTGTGCCTCACCACCAGATAATGTTGTTGCAGGTTGACCTAATTTAACATAACCCAAACCTACATCCTCCAATGTTTGAAGCTTTTTATGGATTATTGGAATATTCTCAAAAAATTCAAGAGCCTCCTCTACAGTCATCTCAAGTACATCATAAATATTTTTACCCTTATATCTAATGTCCAAGGTCTCCTCATTGTATCTTCTACCATGACATACCTCACATGGCACATATACATCAGACAAAAATTGCATTTCTATCTGTATAATTCCGTCACCATGACATGCCTCACATCTTCCACCCTTTACATTAAAGCTAAATCTTCCAGGTTTATATCCCCTTGCTTTAGCCTCAGGTGTTTTTGCAAATAATTCACGTATAGGAGTAAATAAACCTATATATGTTGCAGGATTACTTCTTGGAGTTCTACCGATAGGATTTTGATCTATGATAATCAGTTTATCAATATTGTCATAACCCTCAATGTTGTCATGGTCACCTGCAAATGCATATTTATGTTCCAATTTACCTTTAAGGCCTTTATAGAGGATTTCATTTACAAGACTACTCTTACCAGATCCGCTTACACCGGTTACACATGTAAATAAACCTAGGGGAATCTTGACATCTATGTTTTTCAGATTGTTTTCTCTTGCACCTTTAATTGTAATAAAGTCCCCATTACCCTCTCTTCTTTTACTTGGTATAGGTATGGTTTCTTTTCTTGATAGGTATCTACCGGTTATTGACTCGTCAGATGCAATTATATCTGCAGGAGTACCCTCTGCTATTACACGTCCACCATGTTCACCGGCACCAGGTCCTATATCCACCACATAATCTGCAGATAATATGGTTTCCTCATCATGTTCAACTACAACTAGCGTATTACCAATATTACAAAGGTGTTCAAGGGTATTTATGAGTTTACGGTTATCCCTTTGATGAAGACCGATACTTGGCTCATCCAATATATATAGAACACCTACAAGACCTGAACCTATTTGGGTAGCCAGACGGATTCTCTGAGCTTCACCACCAGACAGTGTACCTGATGAACGAGCCATACTAATATAATCAAGTCCAACGTCCACAAGGAATTTGAGTCTCTGTTTTATCTCTTTTAAAACCTCATTTGCAATATATTTTTCCCTTTTATTAAGTTTTAAATCTTTAAAGAACTCATATGAATTTCTGATAGACATTTCACAGACTTCGGCAATATTTTTACCGCCAACGGTAACTGCTAGAATCTCGGGACGTAATCTTCTACCATTACAGACATAACATTTACGATCACTCATGAATCTGGAGATATGTTTTCTATTCCAATTGGATTTTGTCTCGAAATATAATCTTTGAAGTCGAATGACCACTCCCTCATATGGCCTGTTAACCATATATGAACGATTTCTTCTTCTAAATGAAAATGGAATCTTTTCTTTAGAACCAAATAATATGATATTTTGGTATTTCTTTTCTAAATCTTCAAATGGAGTATCCAGGGAAAAACCATAGAAATCTGCCACTGCTTGTAACATCTGATTATAGTAATTATCTTTCTTATTGGAATTTTTCCAAGGAGCAATAGCTCCCTCATTTATTGAAAGGCTTTTGTCAGGTACAACCAAATCAGGATCGATTTCAAGTTTAGAACCTATTCCCTTACATTCAGGACATGCACCTTGTGGAGAGTTAAATGAAAACATACGGGGTGTTAATTCCTCGAAACTTAATCCACAGTCAACACATGCGAAATCCTCGGAATAGAGTTTCTCGTAATCCTCTCCATCCTTTGTTTCAAATAATATTCTTACGGTACCCTCACCAAACTTTGTTGCCGTTTCAAGTGAATCTGTTAATCTTCTTTTGAAATCCACCGTGTTTCTTATTTTTAATCTGTCCACTACAATATCAATGGTATGTTTATAGTTTTTTCTAAGGCTTATATCCTCTTCAAGGTCTCTAATCTCGCCATCCACCCTGGCCCTTACAAATCCTTTCTCGCGGTATTCCTCAAAGACCTGCCTATGTTCACCTTTACGGTCTTTTATAATTGGAGCCAATACATGTATCTTAAGACCTTCGCCTTCCTCCATGATGTTTTCTGCAATCTGACCAACCGTCTGCTGTGATATTTCCCTACCACAATTAGGACAATGTGGAATTCCAATACGTGCATATAATAATCTTAAATAATCGTAGATTTCCGTAATGGTACCTACCGTACTTCTAGGATTTACCCTAGTGGTTTTCTGATCTATTGATATGGCTGGTGATAATCCCTCAATATAATCCAATTCTGGTTTATCCATTTGACCCAAGAACTGTCTTGCATATGAGGATAAAGATTCCACATATCTACGTTGTCCTTCAGCATAGATAGTATCAAATGCAAGTGAGGATTTGCCTGAACCACTTAAACCTGTAATTACAATAAACTCATCCCTAGGTAAGTTCAAGTCTATATTTTGAAGATTGTGTTCTCTTGCACCCTTAATAACAATTTCTCTTTTATTTGACCTTCTAGCCATAATTTCACCTAATTCCTATTTTATTTGACCTTCTAGCCATAATTTTCAATGAAAATAAATTAATACTTATAAAAATAATAATATTCTATATGGTTCGTATAATATAAAACTATCCTTTTTAATAAAAAATAACCATTAATTTAACAAACCTTTAAGTTCAACTATTTCATCCCTAAGTAATGCCGCCTTTTCAAAGTCAAGATTGCTTGCAGCCTCTTCCATATCTTTTTGTAAATCTCTGATAAGTAATCTTAAATCATCTTTAGGCATCTTTTTAATCTCAGAAAGTTTTTTATTCTTAGTATCCTCTTTCTTCTCTTTTAAGGTTCTTTCGGTTGAGCGTGGAGTAATGTTATACCTTTTGTTGTAGGCCATTTGTATATAACGTCTTTTATCCGTAATTTCCTTTGCATTTTTAACGGAATCAGTCATCTCATCGGCATACATAATTACCTGACCATTAACATTACGTGCAGCCCTTCCAATCGTCTGTATAAGAGAGGTTTCACTACGTAGGAAACCCTCTTTATCTGCATCCAGAATAGCCACAAGGGATACCTCAGGTAAATCCAGACCTTCCCTTAAAAGGTTTACACCGACAAGAACATCAAAGGCACCACGCCTTAAGTCATCAATAATGTCAATACGTTCCAGGGTATCAATTTCGGAATGTAGATAATGAACCTTAACACCTATTTTTGCAAAGTAATCCGTTAAATCCTCTGCCATACGCTTAGTTAAAGTGGTGACCAATACACGCTCATCCCGTTTAGCACGTTTTTGAACCTCACCAAGCAAATCCTCTACTTGGCCTTTAACGGGACGGATAATTACCTCAGGATCCACTAGACCTGTAGGCCTGATGATTTGTTCCACAACATTATTGCTTCTTGATAGCTCATATTGGCCAGGTGTTGCGGAAATATATATTACCTGGTTTACAGATTTTTCAAATTCATCAAACTTTAAAGGTCTATTCTCCTTTGCAGATGGAAGTCTGAAACCATAATCGACCAATGTTTGTTTACGTGCCCTATCTCCATTGTACATCCCTCTAATCTGTGGAATGGTAACATGTGACTCATCAATAATTGTTAGATAGTCACTCGGGAAATATTTAAGAAGTGAATATGGCATGTCACCCCAGTTACGGCCAGACAAATGCATGGAATAATTTTCAATACCTGGACAATAACCCATCTCCTGAAGCATTTCCATGTCAAATTTGGTTCTTTGCTCTAATCTTTGAGCTTCCACATATTTACCAAGGGCATTCAACTCTTTAAGACGCTCATCCAATTCATCACTTATATCTTTAAGTGCCTGTTCCATTCTATCCTGACCAACAATAAAATGCTTTGCAGGAAAGATCATGTAACGTTCTAAAGATTCCTTCTTCTTTCTAGTCACAGGATCGATTAAGGAAATCTCATCGATTTCATCACCAAACAATTCAATTCTCAATGGAGAAGTACCGTCTACAGGGTTTAACTCAATAACATCACCACGGACTCTGAATTGACCCCTTTCAAATGCAATATCATTACGTTCATATTGGAGGTAGATCAGACGTGAAAGTATAAATGACCTATCATATTGGTCCCCAACCTCTATTGGAAAGGCAAATTCCCCATAGTCTTCAGGTGAACCAATACCATATATACAACTAACACTACTTACAACGATTACATCATCACGGGATAACAGTGATTGGGTTGCGGAATGTCTTAGGATATCGATATCCTCATTAATTGATGCTTCCTTATCAATAAAGGTATCGCTTCTTGGAACATAGGCCTCCGGCTGATAATAATCATAATAACTTACAAAATATTCCACAGCATTCTCTGGAAAGAATCCCTTAAATTCCTCATATAATTGTGCCGCAAGTGTTTTGTTGTGTGAGATAACAAGTGTCGGTTTCTGAACCTTTTCAATAACATTTGCCATCGTAAAAGTTTTACCAGAACCAGTTACTCCAAGTAATGTTTGTTCATGATATCCCTTATTTACCCCATCAACTAGTGAACTAATAGCCTTAGGCTGGTCCCCCAATGGTTTAAAGGGTGAATGTAATTTAAATTCTTTCATAATATCATTTGTAAAAATAATTCGTTTTTAAATTTAATTATTGAAATTTTAGATTAAATTAATATAATATATATAATTATTATATATAAACTAATTAACCTAGCATATGAAAATAAATATCTCACTGAAATTTATTCTAAGATTTGCTGTAACTTAGTCTTTAAGTTAGAATAATAGTAGAAAATCTTTTAAATTAAAATTCATATAATTCTACTAGACAGTTTTTTTATTAAAAATATTATATTATAGAACCGATTTAGAAATAATTAATAAGAATAAATTTATATTATAAAACCTATCAAAACTATTATTAGTTTTCAAAAACACACTAAACTTTTATAAATAGTAATAACAAATATTTTTCTATAAAAATCTTTTTTTAATGGTTAATATGATTAGTTACGAGGAATTCGAACAGATTGTAGTTAAGATACTTGAAAGGGATATAGCATCAAATCAAGATCAAAAGTCTGCTATTCAAGCTGGTTTAAATCAATCTCTTTTTATTGTAGCAGGTCCTGGTTCTGGTAAAACAACTGTGATTGTACTTAAAATATTGAAATATTTATTTGTAGATGATGTTGAACCTGAGGAGATTGTTGCCACCACATTCACACGAAAAGCTGCAGATGAGCTAACCAGTAGAATATTGGATTGGGGATATAAAATCAAGGATTACCTTTTAAATGAAAGTATGAATAAAGGTTATGAGTTTGAAAAAATTCGAAAAATAGCCCATATTGATTTTAACCAAATATTAACCGGTACCGTAGATAGTGTTGCACAGGATTTACTTAGAGTCAACCGTCAGCCAGGTACCAATTTACCTAATGTCATTGAATCCTTTGTTACAGAATCAGCTATGACCAATGTAGGCCTTTATAGAAATGACCGTTACCTTAACGAGGACCTTCAAAAATACCTTGGAGAGCTAAAGGGTAGGGATAAAATCAAAAATCCGTCCATGATGAGTCAAATGATTCTATCCATTAAAAATAAGATGTACTATGATGTTGTTGATATGGAGGAAGTAAGACAAACATCAACAGATCCTGGACAAATTCAGGTTTTGGATGCTATTGACGAGTATGAAAAGGAACTTAGAGGACGGAACAGTATTGATTTTCCGATGCTAGAGGATTTATTCCTTGAAAAACTTGAAAATGAAGAATTTGAAGACTTCTTATCCAATGTTAAAATAGTTCTTGTAGATGAATACCAGGACACAAACCTCCTACAGGAGAAGATTTACTTTAAGATAGCCGAATTTGCAATTAGAAATGGCGGAAATATAACGGTTGTAGGTGATGATGACCAATCATTGTACCGTTTTAGAGGGGCAACCGTAGATTTGTTTACCAATTTCCCAAGACGTGCATCAGAATCACTAGGCATTTACGTGAATGTAATTAATCTTAAGGAGAACTATAGATCCACTGAGAATATTATCAATCTATGTAACCATTTTGCGGAGCTAGATGAAAAATATCAGAATGCACGTGTAAGTCACAAGCCACCAATTGTATGTCCTGAAAACAACAAGGGAAAAAACATACCGATTATTGGTCTTTTCAGAAACACTCAGGAAATCCTTGCAAGGGACCTGTCAAATCTTATAAGCGAACTTATCAATAAGGGAACTGTAAGAAGGAAGGTCCAGAATATTGTGGATACCAAATCCTTTGAAAAATTGAATAACAGTAACAATTTAGCTTTGAAATCCAAAGATAAGGAAGACAGATATATCGAGATTAGCTTAGACAGTGAGGACGGTTCTGCATCAGATATTGCGTTTTTGACATACTCAACAAAGGAAACATCAAGAGGCCACAACTATAAATTCCCATATTATCTTAGAAAAACACTTGAAAAACGTAATGTGGAAGTTTTTAATCCACGTGGTCAGGATATTCAGGATATTGAGGCAGTACAAATATTCTGCGGACTTATGCTAGAATGTATTGACCCTGACATGAAGATTCAAAAAATGGATAAAAACATTCCGAAATCATCATTTAGAATTATGAGACGTTGGAGAGAAAACGCACGTAAATTCATGGATAAGGATCCGGAACCTGTAAGTCCCATTACCCTCAAGGAATTTGTAGAATTATGGCAACTTAGAAAACCATATAAGATGGATAAATGGCCTTCCAGTGTCAGATTAATGGATCTCGCATACAAGCTATTAACATGGATCGATTACCTTCAGGAAGATGTTGAAGGGATTGTTTATCTTGAGGCTATTACCCAGACCATTAACCAGACAGGATTCTTCAATGAATATGGTTCTGAGATATACTTTGATACAGAGTCAAAAGAAATAAAATCAATCAATGAATTATATTGGAATGTATTCATACCAATTGCATCCGGCGGGGTAAGTATTGAAGAGGAATTACTTGAAACCCTACCAGACAATAGACTTAATATAATGTCCATACATCAATCCAAGGGTCTGGAATTTCCTCTCGTAATAGTTGATGTAGGTTCTGAATTTGACAAGGACCTTGCAAACACAAGCTTTTTAAGATTTCCTAAAAAAGGCGGACAAGACCAGGAGCTTGAGGATAGAATTCGTAAATATAGTAAAGATATGAAAATAGTTAAAAGGGACCAGGTTGACCGTTCCTTTGATGATCTGACAAGACGTTATTTTGTTGCATTCTCAAGGGCCCAGGATGTTTTAATACTTGTTGGTCTAACTTCCAATATATATGGATATGACACCAAAGATAAACATAGAAATATTCCAAACATCGCATTAGGTTGGAATAGAGATGAAGAATTCATAGGTTTTAATGAAATGTATATGATTTAATTAATGTTAGTTGCAATATATTAATTAATTCCACTATACTTTCCACCTATTTTTAATAATCTATTTAATAATATTTTTTTAAACTTAAATAATATAACTATTAAGTCTATTTTTAATGTAAAATATTTTAATTTACAATTGTTAATTGTTTAATTATACATCTATGTTTACTTGTTTTTTCAAGCATGATTTTCAATTTTTTTATCGATTTTTATATGATTTTATCTGAATTTTATATATTCAATTAAATTAGAGTTATGATAAAACCAATAATTAATAGTGTTTAAATATCTTTATCATACAATAAGACATTTCTATTTTTATAAATCAGAGCTCAATTTTATCTTAATTTGATATGATACATATTTTATATATCTATTTAAGTTTTAAAACTATGTATCACTTGAATTTTAATTGAGATAAATCTTAGATTTTTATATTAATTTTATTCTATTTTAATCTTATTTTAATTATTTTAAATAGTATTGCACTGTTTTTGGTTAATACAAATAGATTTGTGCTCTATTTCTTAATCATAACCTTTAAATACAATTTTTTACTTAGATTTATATATGAAATTATTTCCATTAATCCATGAGTTTTAAAAATTATAAGTTAAGGAATAATTTTCTACTCTTTATGATTACTGATGTTTTTTTAAATTTTATTTCAATAGTTTTAAAATGATTTTAATTATAAGGATTCATAGATTATTAAATCTTTAATTATATGATTTTTAAAAGTCAAAGTTATTTGGATATAATTTTAAAATTTGAATAGGAGGCGAAAAATGTCGAAGAAATTTAGATATTTTAGCTTAATTCTAGTTCTCATTATCTTTTTATGTGTTGGTGCAGTTTCTGCTACTGATCCGGATAATGGAACTACGGTTAGCATGTCAAATTCTTCGGTTCAAGATTCAGTTCAAAATGTTTATGATAATGAAAGTACAAATTCAATAGGTTTAAGTACGTCTGCTATTGGAAGTGCAAACAACTTATCTGCAACTGTTTCAGATGATAATAATAATAATAATACTGGGGATGCTCCTAACGGGAATGTTTCCAGTACAGTAAGTACATCCGTTACCAATAGTACATTAGAAAATAATTCTACACCCAATAATATTAGTGTAAATAATTCCACATCAAATAATATTGGTAGGAATAATTCTTCTAATGAAGTTAAGAATACTACAATTTCAACAAAAAATAATACTATTGTAGGTAATTCTTCTCTTGTAAAACCTAAAGCTGCAGGTTCTGCAAACTCTAATACTTTTAGTATTAGTCAAATTATTAGTGCTGCTAAATATGTTAAAAATTATTATGCTTCACATGGTAAATTACCAAGTACCGTCACTATTGGTTCAGTGAAAGTTAGTTTAGCTCAGTTCTTATATTATGAATCTAAAGCTATATCTCAACTTAACTCCGGTAATAAGGCAAATATTAAAATTATAGGATCTATGGATGAGCCTTCCAGTCCAAATAGTGGTGATTCCGTAAGCGGTAAATTAACTAAATCCGCCTATGTTGATTCAGCTACCAGGACTTATAAATTCATATTAAATTATTTACAAGGCCCTAACTATTCAACAACCACTCTTAAAAGAGTATCTTATAATAGATTAATTGAAGCATTTAGTGTTGCTCTTGATTATTATGGATCTAACAATAAGTTACCTGATTATTTAACCCTTAAATATGGTTCTAAAACCACTGCAGGTGCAAATTCTGTTAGTTATGTAAGTATTAATCAAATCATTGCTGCATCTAAAGTTGTTAAAGAATATTATGCAGCTAATGGTAAACTTCCAAGTACCGTGATGATAGGTTCTGTAAAATGTACTTTATCTCAGTTCTTATACTATGAGTCTAAAGCTATTTCACAGTTAAATTCAGGTAATAAAGCAAATATTGCTATTGTTAAATCTTTAAGAGAACCTTCCAGCCCTAATATGGGAGATGTTAATGGTGGTAATTTAGCTAAATCAGGATATGTTGATTCAGCTACCAGGACTTATAAATTCATATTAAATTATAATCAGGGTCCTAACTATTCAACTACAACTCTTGGAAGAGTTTCATATAATAATTTAATTAGAGCTTTCGCTGATGTACTTGTATCTTATGGTAGTAATAACCGTTTACCTTCTAGTGTAGCAATTAATAACAATATAAATGTTAAAAAAACAACCACTATCACCATAAACTCTGGTAGTGTTTATAAAAACGGCAATAAATATAGTGTTGTCCTTAAAGATGCATCTGGTAAAGTCCTTGCTAATCAAAAAATTCAGTTTAAAATAAGTGGTATTAATACTGTTTATTATGCAACGACTGATGCAAAAGGAGTTGCTAGTTTTGTTATTAATTTAAATTCAGGTAATTATACTATAACCTCCTCCTTTGGTGGTAATAGTAATTATCAAGGATCTTCTAAATCTTCAAAAATTAGTGTTCTTGGAAATTCAAGTTCAAAGAATAGTAATACATTTTCAATTTTTGTATTTGGAAGTGATATGAACAATGTAAATTTAGCTACACTTGCTTCAAATCATATAGGTAATATTTTCTTAAACTATTATGCTATTGAAAAATACGGAACTTCTGCAGTAACAAATTTCATTGCAAATGCAAGGAAATATAATATTAATGTATATATCTGGATGCAATGTTTCTATGATGGTAATTGGGTAAATCCTTCAACCTGTGGCCAAGCTTATTGGACTAAAAAAATAAATGAAGCTATCTCTTATGCTAAAATAACTGGTGTAACTGGCATTGCTTTAGATTATTTAAGATTTGGAGGAAATGCTTATAAATATTCTAATGGAACATCTTCCATTACATTGTTTACTAGAACCTTAACTAACTCAGTTAAATTAGTTAACCCTAATATTAAAGTTGCTGCAATTATAATGCCGGAGACTACACAGAATGTTTATTACTATGGTCAAGATTCTGATCAATTGGGAAAAATTGTGGATATTCTCATGCCTATGATTTATAAGGGCAACTACAAAGCAAGTAGTTCATGGATTAAATCAACTACTGCTTACTTCAAAGCACATTCAGGCACTGCACAAGTATGGACCGTATTACAATCATACAAATCTGATGATGATGTCACTAAATTAAGTGCATCTGAATTAAAAACTGATGCTCAAAATGCACTAGATGGTGGTGCTGTTGGTGTTTCATACTTTAGATATGGTTATACAAACTATGTTAACTCTACTACCTTAAATGGTGGTATAAGTAGTATGGAAGATAGTAATAATATTACTAAAACAAATCCTAAAGTATCAGCTTCCAATGTAACTATGTATTATAAGGACGGTTCTAAATTTGTTATTGTGCTAAAAGATTTCAAAGGTAACGCTTTAGCTAATAAAGAAATTTATCTTAAAATAGGTAATTCTGTTTATAAATTAGTTACAGACAGTAACGGTAAAGCACAATATGTGATTAATTTAAATCCGGGAACTTATACTGTAACCTATGGTTTCAACGGAGATTCCTACCGTTATAGTACTAATTCAACTGGAAAAATTGTAGTTAAAAAGTTATCTTATGTTATAAAGGCAAATGACCTTACAACTACCAGTAAAACTGGATATTATACTTTTAGTGTATATGATAATCTTGGTAAAAAAATTGTAAATCAATATGTTAATGTTACCATTGCAGGAAAACTTTATACAGTTAAGACCGATTCCAATGGAAATGTTAAAATTGCATACAATTTAAGTAAAGGAACATATACCGCTAAAATAAGTATAGTTGGAAATAATATTTATAATAGTAATTCAGCCAGTAAAAAAATTACTATTAATAGTCAGCCAGCTACATACTTAACTATTAATCAGATCATCAATGCTGCTAAAGTAGTTAAAAAATACTATGCAGATCATGGCTCACTTCCATCAACCGTTACTATTGGTTCAACTAAAGTCACTATAGCTCAATACTTATATTATGCATCTAGAGCTATCTCACAAATTAACTCCAATAATATGGCCAATATACCTATTATTGCTTCAGTTGATTCAGCAAGTAACCCAAATATGGGGGATGCAGTTAATGGTAATTTAAACAAAGCAGGCTATGTTGACTCTGCAACTAGGACCTATAAATTCATATTAAATTATATGCAGGCTCCTAACTATTCAACAACCACACTTAATAGAGCATCATTTAATACAATTACCGAGGCATTCAGTGTTGCTCTAGATTACTATCTTTCAAATAAAAAATTACCGGATTATCTTACTATAACATCAGGTAAAGAAACTACTGCTCATAGCAATACTGTAACAACTAAATATGTAACAATTAATCAGATTATTAGTGCTGCTAAAGTAGTTAAGGAATATTATGCGAAAAATAAAAAGTTACCAAATACTGTAACTGTTGGTTCATATAAATGTACCTTAGCTCAATTCTTATACTATGAGTCTAGAGCTATTGCACAAATCAACGCCAATAATTGGAATAATATTCCTGTTATCGGTTCATTAGATGAACCATCAAGCCCAAATATGGGGGATGCAGTTAATGGTAATTTAAACAAAGCAGGCTATGTTGACTCTGCAACTAGGACCTATAAATTCATATTAGAAAACAAACAAGGCCCTAACTATTCAACAACAACTGTTGGAAAAGTTTCATATAATGCTTTAATTGAAGCATTCAGTAGAGTCCTCGCATATTATGGTAATAATAAACAACTTCCAAGCTATACTGCCATTGATACAACAAATGGTGAAGACACATCATCCATTACTGCTCTTGCAAAAAGTTTAACTTCTGGTCTTAGTTCAGACTATAACAAAGCTGTTACTATGTTTAATTGGATAAGAGATAATGTCTTATACGATTATTATTATAATTCCCAACAAGGTGCAGCATTAACTTTAGCTAAAAAAAGTGGTAATTGTTGTGATCAATCTAACCTTTATGTTGCTATGTGTCGTGCTGTAGGAATAACTGTACGTTATGTTCACGGTTACTGTCACTTTACAGATGGCTGGTATGGTCATGTTTGGACTGAAGTATATGTAAACGGTAAATGGTATTCTGCAGATTGTATTTCAAAAAGAAATACATTTGGTTCCATTAACAATTGGAACACTGCTACTGCAACAATATACAATAGATATACCAATTTACCATTCTGATTTAAATATATGATGATAGAGGATAGTCTTTCTCTATCAATATTAAAATAGTTTAGAAGTTTTTTTACTTCTAAATTATTTCTTAATTTAATTTTTTCTTATTTTTCATCGTTTTTAGTTTATTTCTATTTTTCTAGTTTTGTTTATTGTATTCTGCTGACTTTTTGTTTCTTATTAGATTCTACTAATTTAACTATAATAAACCTTATTTATCTAAATAACATAAGGTTTCATCCTGTTCCAAATCATAATAGAACTTAAGGTTTTTATTTTCAAATTCATATACATGAATCATTTCATAAATATCCTCATCTAATTCATCATCAATTTTATTTAACTGATTTGGATAATCCTTGAATAAATCCCTATTGAATTCCAGTCTATTTTCATCCTCAAACAATGCACCATAATAGATATCAGTTTCCACAAGATCCTGAAACATATGACTTCCAAGGGACAATTCTGGTTCATATCCTGCCTGACTGTAGGATTCTTCCAGAATTACGGAGAAATTACTAATATCTGCAAACACTGCAGGAATTCCAAGTTCAGGTGATGATGTACCTAATCTTCCAGGAACTATCAACATTGAATTTCTATTGTTTTCCCTACAATACTTATTGATTTTACCGATGACATTTCTTATTTTTGGCTTTTCACTATATGGATAATGATAATAGTAGTAGGGATGAACATATACCAATGTGTCAATATCCTCTTTTCTAGATCTTCCCATTGAAGAATCCTTAAAATGGAAATATACATTATCAGTAACTTTAGGAATCTCAATCTTTTCATCACTTTTGGATACTTGTAATGGTCTACATTGAAGTAGATTTACTACAAAGGAATGATTTTCACCTACATTTACGGTGTACTCAATATCCACCGGATAATCATATGCCTTCTGTAAAGTAGATAATACCTCTTTCATAAGATTTATAAATCTGCTATTATTCACAAGTCCGTTACAGTTTACAAATATAATTTCCCTATGTTGTCCTCTATCAGAATATAATCTTTCCGCTTCCGTATCATGTTCTACCAATGCTTGTTTAGCATATCTCGGAACAATTTTTAAACCATCCTCAACATCTAACTCATCAATTTGAATCTTTTTAAGATTTAACAAATCAAGATAATGCTGTGAAAATTCATGTCTTTTAGCTACATTTGGCTGCGTTTGTGCCCTTGGACGGTTTACATTGACAATTCTCGGATAATCTTTCTGAGTTCTATCTACTGCTTTTGTACCCAAACCCATTACAAGCCTTAACATTCCATTATTAGTACTTCTTTCTTCAAGAGGCAAATATGGACTATAAGAGAAACCTACACCTGCAGCTGTTGGGAAGAAATAGTCTCCATAATATGAACCTGAAACCCTTTGAACTAAAAGAGCCATCTGCTCATCTTTATCATCAAGATGTTTTAATTTCCTATATTCTAATGCAGATATATTCATAGTACTTGAATATACTCTTTTTACAGCATTTTCAAACTCTTCCAATCTTTGTTCAATTGGACCACGATTTACGCAGAATATTGACTCATATTTTCCTGCAAATGCATTGCCATATCCATCTTCAAGAAAGCTACTGGATCTAACTATGATAGGACTTTGACCAAAATAGTCTAAAATTCTTTTGAATTTCTCTTTAATATCATCTGTAAATTCACCATTCTTTAAACCTTCTTCAAGTTCCCTACCTGCAGAATAATATCCCTCCTTAGTTCTTTGTTGAACTCTAATATCCCATAAATCATTAGAGACAATATATGTGTAGAATAAATCAGAACCAATATAAAAAGAGTCGTCTGGTTCAAATCCCCGATAGATTTCAGGTTTATCATGTTCAATGATTTTACGTGCAAGAAGCATACCACATGCCTTACCACCAATCATTCCACTACCAACAACCCTATCATATACAGAAAAATAGTCTTCAGCTGAAAAATATTCCTTAACCTTCTCGGCCATATCCTCCTGTTTAGTCATTAACATATAACACATCTGGTCACATTTATCTTGAATATCCTTTCCATTTTGATATTCCAACATGGTTTTTTCAAAGAACCGTTCCCAACTATCAGTATTCTGTTCATTGTGGTAAGCAGATGCATCATTTATAACTCTATAAAACTCACTAACCTCAAGTCCATCTGTTAATGCTTTAAGTTTTCCAGTTTTTGGTTCATATTTATGACCTAAAAACATATTTTGGGAATATCTATTCCAAACCTTTAACGGATGAATAAAAAGATAATCATCCTTAGAATAAATATCCAGGAACAATTGAGTTGTTTCACTAATCTTGGCTATTGCATCAAATGAATGTTTACCCCGTATAAGAGGAAAATATGCTACCGTATCAAGTGTAAATAAATAGGGGCAGGTTACTTTAAAGAAATTCCCCATCATCAAATCTGTAGACCATGCAGATTGTAGTTCTGATAAGGAATCAAATACAAAGTATGCTCCTTTGCCCTCTTTTTCAATGATTTTATGTACTTCAAGGGTAAATGATTCGAAAAGATTATCGGGATTTACTTCATATATCTTAATACCATCTTTATAAATCATTGAAAATTCATTATCTGGATTTTCCTTTTCCTTATTTAAATTTTTATAGTCCTCCTCAGTTAAATCAATTAAAGGTTTATTCTGACCAAAATGAACATAGATTATATTTTTATTTTCTCTAACAGCTTCTCTAACAAAAGGATCTACAAAATATGAAAATTCCTTTAAATTAGAAACCTGCCAAACTACATTATCCCCTAAACGAATATTATCCAAGGTTTTATCAAGGGAAGGTATTCCTGACTTTACTCTTTCAAATGATGACATTTTTAACAAATCCTTAATTTTTTTTAAATAATCAATTTATATTAAGTATATTTTATTAAAAAAAATTTTCTAATATACTTTTGAAATCTATAAAAAATCAATGAATTATAAAAAAAATAAAAATAAAATTTTTAAAAATTTCTATAAAATAATAAATAAAATACTAAAAAAAGTTTCTAATATATTAAATATTAAAATTTAAAAAGTATTAAAATTGAATTTGAGAATTAATTCATTGAAAATCAATATATTTAAATATCCTCCATCTATAATTAATATTAATAATTAAAAATAGGTAAATGAGTGAAAAAATGCATTTAAAATCAAGGTCAAAACCATATATTATTCCAGAATACAGTTTAACTGGAGATCTTTTATCATTTTTAACATGCAACCTTCAATACAGATATCAAAACAAGGGAACATTGCCACCTTCAATGCCTATCCAATTATGGTTTGGAGAGTTTATTCATGGTGTTATGGAAGAGGCATATCTTAAATGGGAAGAGGAGAAATTGGAATTCCCATGGCAATGGGATAAGGATATCAGACCTATTGAGGAAATGATAGATCAAAGATTACGTTCAAGAGGATTATTCCCACCATCAAAACAATATTGTCCTGAACACTTTCCCGAAGAAAAAATAGGAGTTTATGAATTTGGAGATAACCCCTATGCAAGAATAGCAAGTGCAAGGGCGGAAAGATCCATAAACGTTTGGGGACCATATCTTTTTCCTTTAATAGATTCCTCAGAAATACGTCTTAAGGGTATTCGTGATATGCCCAATTATGATAAGAAACATAGCCGTTCAAACCATTACAGTGTCAATGGTGTAATCGATGTTTTAAGTTCATTTAAAATCAATAACTCCACCCAAAGAACAATTGATTCCTATCAGAATACCATTGTCCAATATCTACAAAAGGATAAAAGTTTTAGAGAGGTTTTAAAAAACAAGATAGATAATGAATATGAGGTAATCATTGACTATAAGGGTATGAGAAGACCATCAACAGATAGTGAAACATATAAACAACATGAATGGCAGATTTTAACATACTCCTGGTTAAGGGAACAGCAAAAGGATGCAAAACCTATAGCCGCAGGAATTGTATTCTATTTAAATGAACTGGTTCCCTCTATAATAGATTTAAAATTGATTAAGGAAGATATTGTAAATGGAAAAACAGATGTTGAGATTTCTAAAAAGGATAAAGAATCCCTATTGGAATGGGACGGTAATGAAAACTATTACCCTACATTATCTGATAAGTTTAGATTGGATAGATCCATTAGAATTATACCTATTCAAAAAGATAAAATTGAAGGTTCCCTTAAGGAATTTGATTCTGTAGTAAATCAGATTGAATCCTCACTAATTAAAGAACAGGAAGGTATAAAAATAGGGGATGCTTGGAAGGCAGAAGCAGAACAAAGAACATGTGACGCATGTGATTTTAAAACTATTTGTCAAAAAAATAAAGGAAATATTGAGAACTTTACAGTACCATAATAATATTACTTTATTTTATCATTTTCCAAGTGAAAATGAAATAGATTTCCTATTTGATTAATATTTCTAAAATATAAAAAATTAAACTCCATATATCTCTTTTTAAAAAATAAGAATAAAAATAGAATCAAAATAAATTAACTATATAAAAAAAGAATAAAAAAGGTTTTAAATAAATTTAAAATAATTAAAAGATGAGATTATTCATCTTTAACTTCAGCATCTACATCAACGACTTCTGATTCTTTATTTGCTTTTTGAGCTGCTTTTTTATCTCTTCGATCTTGTCTTACAGCCCTTGCATCCTCTTTTAAATCATCTTTTGCAGATTTAACATCGTTTTTTAAATCTTTAGCTTCAGCTTTTGCTTTAGCTGTTTTATCCTTAATAGAATCTTTAGTCTCATCTTTTTTAACTTTAAGATCCTCAGTTTTATCCTTTAAAGCAACTTTTTGTTCTGCTTTATGTTTTTTCTCAAGTTCTTTAAGCTCTTCTTTCTGTCTTGCTCTTAGTTCTTCTCTTTCTTTTAATTGTTGTCTCATCAATGAAATCTCTTTATCAATATCCTCTGATTCATCATTTTCATTATCGATTTTTGCATCTGATTTGTCAATTGCATCTTTCAAATGATCCTTAACTTCCGCCTGTTTTTTAGAAAGTTCATCCTCACCATTTTTAACTTCATCTAATTTTTCATTAGCATAATCTAAAGATTTATCTAAGATTTTATTAGTTTTTTCATCGGCAATATTGACCCATTTTTTACCTAATTCAATACCTAGTTCTTTAAATTCAGGATCATTATATTGTTTTACCCTTTCAATTCCATATTCTGCAGCAACTTTTGAAAGTTCAACACCCTTTTTTGCAGCTTTGTAAAATACCATCTTATCACCTTTATAATATGATTAATTAATTATTAGTTTTATTTCTTAAATCTGATAATTCTTGAGCTTGTTTTTTCTTAAGTTCTTCCATCTCTTTAAGTTGTTTTTGCATTAATTTATGCTCATCATCTAGGACTACTTCATGATCTTGATTAGATTCTAGAATCATATCTGCCCTATCCAAGGCATTTTGCATTTCTTCCTTGGTTTCTAACTTTCTTTGAGAAAACTTGTCCATACCATTTTGAGATTCCTCAAGTTTAATATTAGCAACTTCTATAGCCCTATCCATTGCCTGGTCTGCTTTTTGTTCCCCGACACGAGCCCATTTTATTCCAAGTTCCCTTGTCATTCTTCTCATTTCGGGATCATGCAATGATTTAGCTTTAGTGTAACTATATTTAGTTAAAGTCTTACCAAGTTCGACTCCCTTCTCAGCCTTATCAAGAATTCTCATCATATCACCTATAAGCGTATAAAGTAATGATTAATTATTTAATTTTTTTATCATAAATACTTAGCTAATTTAATATATAAACTTATTGTTTTATATAAAGAAATATCTACAGAATAAATAAAATGTTTAAATACTTGATTAAAAAATTGAAAAAATAGTTTTAAGAGCAGATTATTAATTTAAAAAAGGAAAATTCATCTATTAAAATTATTAAATGATTAATTCCTTAAACTAAATTTAAAAAAGAAGTATTAAATTAGAAATATTCACCAATTATAAAAAAAAAGATAAATAGAAGATAAAAAAATGTAATTTTTTATTTAATATATAAATTAAATAAATTATTGATAAATTTCAATAATATTAAACTACAATGTCTAAATTAGACTATTTTTTATCTTTAAATCCAAATCCTAAAATTGCAAATATTGCAAGTATTAATGCAATAAATGGATAACCAGTATTATAACTAGTTTTAACATGATTTTTTACTGTAGAAGTATTATCATCAGAATCTATAATTTTAGAGCCATTATCATTGTTTACAGTATCATTTGTAATATTATTTGTAGTGTTTTTTCCTGAATTATTAGTATTATTTGTAATGTTGCTAAATACAGTGAAGTTACTTGAGTTAACTGACGGATAATAGTTGTTATCACCATTGTATCTAACATCAACAGTATAATTGCCAGCATCTAATCCAGAAACAGATAAAACACCAGAACCATTACCAACTCCAACACTATAACCAACACCATTAACAACAACAGTAACATTACCAGTAGCATCAGAAGGAACAGTAACATCAATAATTAAATCCTGTCCACGAGTAATGTTTTTAACTGTAATATTGACTGTAGAATCAACCTTAGACACACTAAAACCGGTAGAATTTACTGACGGATAATAGTTGTTATCACCATTGTATCTAACATCAACGGTATAATTGCCAGCATCTAATCCAGAAACAGATAAAACACCAGAACCATTACCAACTCCAACACTATAACCAACACCATTAACAACAACAGTAACATTACCAGTAGCATCAGAAGGAACTTTAATATTTATAATTCCATCCTTACCATAAGAGGTATTATCTGCAGAAACATCAACGGTGGAATTAATCATGGATACGGTGAAGTTTAAATAAACATTTTTCGGATCATATCCAGGGGTGTTATAGATTAAGTGAGCTGTATAATTACTTGCATTTAATCCTTTAATTACAATATTGGATATGTCATTTTCAACATTTCCAGTATAAGCTTCGCCATTTATCTCTGCTGAGACTGTACCGGTAGCATTTTCTGGAACTTGAACAATAACCTTTACGTCCTCACCATAGCTAACATTGTCAACACTATATGAAACAACATCTATAACACCATAGTTATAGTTTATGTCTGTACCATTTCCATATACAACATCAATTGGATAGGAACCAAGTTCCATAGGTGCAATATAAGACTTATTAAAGTAGATGTCATCAGGTGCAGAAGTAGCGCCATTTACTGTATAATTATAATCCCCTGCAATAATCTGATTACCATTATCATCATTAATGATTGTAATTAATTTAAGGTTTGTACCTGGGAAACAGGTATAGTTTGCTACATTAACAGTAATGGGACTTTTAATAGTTCCATTATTATAAATAAATTTACCGATATCAATAGTATTTTTATTTAATGTTAAATTAGCGTTATTGAAAATTGTTGAACAGATGGATCCTGATTATTGATGAATATTGAATTGCTGACTGTGTTATTTGAATAGACAAAGTATAAACCACTTCCATATTCATTTGCATGATTATTTGTAAAGTTACAGTTATCCACATTAATATTCAATCCATAAACAGTACCATTATCTGCCATATTATCAGCAAAATTGGAGTTTGTAATATTCGCACGGTTTGTATAGATTGCACCACCTAAACTACCAGAATTATTTGTAAAGTTACAGTTTGAAATAGAACTGATATTTGATGACCATATAGCACCACCTAAATTATAACTACCGTTAAGACAAGAGCCATTATTAAAGCTAGTATTATTGATTAGATCAATATAGGCTGAATATATAGCACCACCCATATGTGTGGCGGATGTATTATTAAATATACAATTTAAGATAGAACTTATATTATCTGCAAATATTGCTCCACCAGGGGCATTTAAGGCAGTAGCATTATTAAATACTGAATCACTTATATTAGCAATAATACGGGAGTATATTGCAGCCCCCATATAAGAAACTAAGTTGTTAAAGGTGGTATTTGAAACAGAACCTATACTTTGTGAAAATATTGCTCCACCAGGATATTGTGATGACAAATTAGTAAAACTACAATCAACTACAGAATCAATTGAATTTACAGATACTGCCCCACCAGTACTATTTGATAATGTATTTAAAAATGTACAGTTATACAGTGATCCAATTTGACCTGAGTAAATCGCTCCACCAGGACCACCAGAGGATGTATTAATGAATTTTGTATCGTTTATAGAACTTATATTTCCATTTACACTAATTGCTCCACCTGTAGATGAGGGATCAATATTAACAAAACTGCAATCGTTTATAAAACCAATATTTCCAGCATTAATAGCTCCACCAGGACCGTAATTAAAAGTAATATTACTAAAAGTAACATTATCTAATAAACTGATATTGCCATAAACATTTATAGCACCACCGGAGGATGACCCATTAATATTGGTAAATGTAGTGTTAATTATTGAACCTATTTCATCACTTGCATATATAGCTCCACCTGGAGCAGTAGATCTAGTGTCATTAAATGTAGAATTAATAATTGCACTGATATTACCAGTATAAATAGCACCACCAACAGAATTAGTTTTACAATTATTAAATACAGAATTGGTTATACTACCAATTTTAGAGTTATAATTGTAGATAGCACTACCTGGAGCAGTACAATTGATATCAACAAAAGTACAGTTATCTATAGAACTAATATTTGTATATAGACCATAAACAGCTCCTCCCATAAGTGAACTAATATTTTTAAAGTTAGAATCCTTTATAGAACCAATTATACCAGGTCTGGAATTATAAAGTACACCACCAGTACTTCCGGATCTAATATTCGTAAAATTACATCCTGCAATATCACCAAAGTTTCCAGAATAAGATATCATACCATAACTATTAGATGAGGAATTACTTATGGAACTGTTAATTAATGAACTAATATTACCATTACAATAAATTGCAGCAGCAGGACCATATGATTTAAGTGAATCAAAAGTACAGTTAGTAACCGGACCAATATTTCCATTGTTATTATAAATAGCTCCGCCTAAAGATGCAGAACAATTAACAAATGAATCATTGGTCAAATAACTTATATTACCATTATCTACATATATAGAACCGCCATAATTATTTGCAGTATTATTTACAAACTTTGAATTGGTAATAGATCCAATGGAATTTGAATAAACAGCACCACCACAAACAGAGGCATTGTTGTTTGCAAAAACACAATTATCAACTGAGGCAATTGAATCATCGGAGTAAATGGCTCCACCATAAATTCCCTTACAATTAGTGAAAACACAATTAATGAAAGCCACATTACCGGAACTGATATTGAATGCCCTTGCAATATTAGAACCATCAATAATATGATTGTTACCATTAATTGTAATTGAGGTATAAATATGTGTTCCATTTATATAATCCCCATCGGTAGACGGTGAATACTTGTAGTTCTTATCAAGATTAATAGTAGAACCTTCACTACTTGAATTAATAAGTGTATTTAAATCAGTGAAAGTACCATACTCAGTATCCTCTGATAAAATGTCAACATTGTCTGTTGAATTAGAAGCCAATAGATTTGATGAGTTGGTTGATGAGAAATCACTAGCCGAAACAGAACCAATACCTACAAAAATCAACAATATTACAAGCAATATGATATACAATCTTCTTTTCACATTTTCACCTCCCCTTATATTTTAAAAATGATTAATTGAAAAATAATCATCAATTAAAGTTAATAAAAAATAAATATTTAAACATTTTCAATTTTTATACAATTTGCTAGAATAAATAAGCAGAATGAAAAAAATAAGAAAAAATAAAACAGAAATCTACTGGTTTTTAACAGATAAAAATAAATATAGATGTTTAAAGTTTTAAAAAAATTAATAAGAATAAAATTAAATAAAAACAAACATATTTAAATAAGTCATTTCAAAAAATAAAAGATATTATCTTTGAAAAGATTAAGGCAATTAGGTAAAAAATATATTACAATAAAACTTAAATAAACAAATTAATACTAATGTTAGAATCGAATATCTCAATTATACAAAAAAGATTAAGGTTTACATCATGATCAAATAAAATAGAAGGAAAAATTGAAACTAAATATTATACAAAAAAGGATCAATGTTTTATAGAATTTTGAAAATTAATAAAATTAGAAAGATAAAATTAATAATAATAATTTTTTATATCCAAATTCTCTTTTACAAATTGATAGTCAGTATAATGATTAATGTTTACAAGTTCCAAGTCAAATTGCTCTTTAACCCCATAAAACTTAATTTGCCTATCAAATATTTCCCTTAAAATAGGATTTAAATTTGAGTCAGTATTTTCAAGATAAGGTATTAAAAGATTTTTTGAAGCTACAAATGGCATTCCTAATCCAATAGCATTGTCTAACGGACCACATTCTCTACGGCGTAAAAAGGAAATAGATTTTTCGCAATCCCCCCAATTAAAGAAAACATTAATCATGTTTTTATATGTTGTTGATGATATTGTAGGCTGGTCACCTGATACACATAATGCAAATTTCCCCTTAAGATGTGACAAACCATTGTATAATGATGTTGAGAGACCTACATCATGAGGTTTATTTTCAACAATTTTTATCTTTGATAGATACTCCTCACTTAAAGAGTTAATTATCTCATCTTTATAATGACCAAGTACTAAAATACATTCACCTACTCCTGAGTTTAATACATTGTCTAATGTTAACTCAAGAATAGTTTTTTGAGTATTATTGACTTTAGTTAGTGGGAGTGTTAATTTATTTTTAATTGGTAAATCTAAACTCCTTAAATCACTACGCATTCTTGAATTTAAACCTGCACCGGTAACAACTGCACTAACCATATAATCAACCCATATTAATAAAAAAATTATAAAAATAAACAAGATCTAATTATTTCCCTTAACATTCTCAAATAAAATCCCGTTTAAAGCGTCCATCTAATTATTTCCCTTAACATTCTCAAATAAAATCTTGTTTAAAGCAGGTTTTGCATATTTAACACCTGCCTCACCAATTAACAAGATAATGTCATCTGATTCAGCAATTTTTAAACCTAGTCTTAAACCCTCTTCAACCTGTTCTGGAGAGGAACCAATGGTACCGGTTTTATTAAATTTAGTCCGTGTTTTTATTTGTAATACATTGGTATCAATGTATCTAGCCATCTTACTAGATGGAGTAGAAACCGGTATTACAGTATCCACATCAGATAAAAGTTTTGCGATTGCCTCATCACCCTGACGGCCACTTTCAGATGAGATTGTATTAATCACAATTATATTATTAGATTCGGTTTTAAGTTTCAAGACCGTCTTTATAATAGTTTCAACACCTGCAGGATTATGGGCAAAGTCAATTATTATGGTAGGATCATCATTAATATATTCCAATCTACCAGGTACCCCTTTAAATGATTCAATAGCTTTAACTATGCCATTTATATCCAGACCTTGAACCCAAGCTGCACACGCTGCTGCAAGTGAATTATAAACATTATGAATACCGCTATGAGGCAATGTTATATCCCTTGCCTCATCGGCAAAATGTATTGTATATTTGGTTTTGGTAGTATTGCCTTCCTTAATAATTCTGATATTGGTAGCATATACATCCAATTCAGGATTTTTAAATCCGCATGAGCAATCGAATTCCCCTAAACTTCTAAGATAATTTACATCATACTTTAATTTTTTACCACATTTAGGACAATCCCTATAATATTTGCCGTCAAATAATGGGTTTTCATCATCTTTAATTCCAAAGAAATAGAATTTTTTGTCTGTAAACCGTGACTTTAAATCAACCAATATGGGATCATCGCCATCCAATATCAAATTATCTGCGACTTCTATCATTTCCTTTTTACAGTTTATATAATCTTCAAAAGTACCATTGTTTAAATGGTCATGGGTGATGTTAGTTATAACTGCAGTATTTACATGGGAATTAGTTGCAGAACGTTTAATTTCACCTTTTCTTCCAAATGTTCCGATTTCCAAAACACTTATATCCCCATCCAAACGGGATTGTAACGCCGGAATAAATTCACTATTACCCTGTATACGAAGACCATGTGAAGGTACCTTATACCCGTTTACCTGGAAAATATGTTTTAAGGCATGGGTTGTAGTACTTTTACCGTTGGTACCGGTAACAGCTATTACAGGTTTATCTGGTGAGAAGAATTCGAGAATCTCATTAATGGAATAAACTGGCAATTCGGATTTATTAAAGTTGTTTAATTTTGTGGTGAAATAATCATTCTTTAAAAGACTTGGTGCTACAAATATAGCGGATTTGCCTTTAAATGAATCATCATCTAATTCCTCACCTAACTTAAGATGAATTCCCTCCTTTTTAAATATTGGAGTAAGATAAGAATCAGGGGCACTGTCAATAATTGTTACATCATAATCATGACATGCCAAAATTCTTGCAATTAAACTTCCAACTGTACCGCAGCCCCCTAGAACCACTACACCATTTTCTAAACTTCTAAAAAACTCTTCACTTTCCATTAAACTACAACCTTAATATTTTTTAACATATATGATAATCAATCTTTGATATATATTTAAAAAAATATGGATTATCAATTGATCCTCATACATTTTAATACCTATTTAAAAAAATATGTGATATTATTATAAATTTGATTTTCCTTAATTAATACCTATTGAAATATGTCATAATTAGAAATCATGATCGATTTTAAGGTGATTATAGTAACAATTCGATAAATATGAATAATATTAAATTATAAATTTAATTTTTTTTATTTCCATCCATTTAAGGGCAATAATAGTTTAAAAATTAAATTAAACTTTTATTATTTAATATTTTATTAATTTAAATATAATTAATCTTTAAAAAATCACCAATTACATACTAAATAATTCATTTAATTAAATCAATTAATCTTTAAAATGTCGCTAATTACAGACCTTACATAGCTCTTCAAGTCTTTCCTGAATTGTTATAATTATCTCCTGGCCATTACCACCGATAAATAGATAGTCCTCATGGGCAAACTCAGCAACATATTCAATTAGCTCATCAAGATTATGTGCAGTGTAAACCTCACCATCATATTCCAATTGGTTAATTCTATCTAATGCCATATTTATGGTATTTGCAAGACCAGGGAACAATACGATTACCTTGGGATCATGCTTTACAACCTCGTTTAAGATATCCAAACGATGCTGTTCATTAGGTCTAGGTGTTCCGATAAATGCGGCATAGAAATACTTCTCATCAAATATGGATTTTACAGCATCGGAATTATCTGTCTTTCCAACATAAATCTCTGAATCAAATAATTTATAAACTTTAAGTCTTCCCTCTACAGCTTCAAAATTCTCTAAAACCTTATTGGATATGCTATCGGGAATTCCCATCTGATGTGCAACCTCAGTTGCTAGACCAGCATTCAATTTATTAAACTTACCAATAACCTTAAGGTTTAAATCAGACTCTTTAAATCTAGAAACATGACTTGCAGACTTTTCAAACTTATCGGCATATTCCTGATTTTCATTAATAACTATATGTTTATGCTTGAATATGGTGCATAATTCCTCAGCATAGTTATCCATACTTTTATGTACATCCATATGATCATTACCCATATTAGTAAGTGCGATTAAATCAAAGTTAAAACAATATTGGCAGAAGCTTAAGGTCATATCACATACTTCAACAAGAATCACATCATAATCCCCCTCTTCCGCCTCTAAAATGATATCATAATATCCATTAAATCCACCACCTGCATTTCCCCCAACTAAAACCTTTTTACCACTTGCCTCTAAAATCTCCTTAATCATATAGACGGAGGTAGTTTTTCCATTGGTTCCGGTTACACCAATGGTGAATATTTTTCTGTGTTTATCCAGAACATCCTGCAATAATTTACCGGACAATTTAAATTGATTTGCAAACTTACTATTCCACATACTGGGACTTAAAACAATAGCATCAGAATCATTGATCTCATTGATATTATTAGTACCTAAATCAACTATAAGATTATCTGCAATTATTGATATCTGTTCAGTGTTATCTGTTTTAACATTAATATCAGTTATAGGCATGTTAAACTCTTTAAGATCTATATCAGTTTCTAAATCTGATGCATATACAGACCATCCATGATCTAATAGTGATTTTGAAGCTTTTTTACCTTCAACTCCAAGTCCAATTACTGCTGCTCTCATTTTAAAATTTCCCTTTTCCTAAATACTTTATTTTATAAATCAAAAAACTAATTTAAATAAATCATATAATATGTTTAATAAATAAACATTCCTACACAATTATTATAAATTAATTTTTTAACAATTTTTTGAATATATTTTTATATTCATAACTTTATATAATTTTATATATGATTTTTTATTTATTGGTTATATTGTTTAAAAATAAAAATCAATATTTATTCTAATAAATATATAGACCATTAAAGTGTTTAAGATAACAATTCTTTTAATTTAAAAAATTTTAGCAGGTCAATGACATGTTTGAAGAAGATAATGATGATAAAATATATAATCTCTTGATTACTAGAGGATCCGGCTATGAAAACGACTATGCCCAGTTTACGGAAAAACTATATTCAAAATCTGACTTTCTATGGAAGGAGTCTGTTGCAGCATCCTACCACCATATGCCTGAAAGTTTTTTCAGCAAGATAGATGTTATTATTATTCTCTCAGGTATCTATGAAAAGGATAAGGAGAATATAGACGATATCGTTAAAGCGTCCCAATTATTTAACATTCCAATAGTACTTGTAAGACCTTATGGACTTGAGGAAGTTCCTGAGAATCTAGAAAAAGTAGCTACAGCCCTTGTGGGATGGAACGCAAATTGTATTGTAGATACAATCCGCGGTGCTGTCAATGGAGACTATGATATTTAAGTTAAATCTAGTTTAAAATCATAACCTCATCAAAAAATTTATAATGTTTTATTAAGGATTCTCCAAAATATTATTTTATTAGTTTATAAAAAAATTATTTGCTTATACCTTTAAAAGATTCTATTGACATAATTTTTTTAAAACTTAAATCCACTAATTTTTGCTAGATTAAATACAAAATTACATTTATTTTTAATAATACCCCTTTAAAATGAGACTTACTAAAAAAACATAAGTCCACTAATTTTTACTAGATTAAATACAAAATAATAATAAATCATTAAAACAAGTTATTTGATAAAAAAAAGCTATTTTAATTAGTAAAAGAATCATTTAAATACTTAAATCCATATTTAAAACTGAAAAAATCGAGTTTAATCAATTAATAAAAAAAGAATAAAATAGGGAATTATCCCTATATGGACAAATTTTAATTTTTAAAAGCCTATTTACGAACTGTGATTTTAGCGCTTGTAGATTTCACATTATAGTTACGTGTATCCTTAATGCTTACTTTAACAGTGTATTTTTTAGGATTAAGGTTAATCTTTAGGTATGCATAACCGTTAGCATCTGTAGTTTTAATATATGTCTTGCCACATACTGTAATCTTGACTTGAGTTGCCTTAATAGGTTTATTGTTTTTATCTAAAAGTCTAACTTTAAGATAGGTACCTTTCTTAATGTTTGTGTTAACTATTTTTAAGGTTGCTGGAATCTTAAGCACAGTGACATTTGCTGATAGTTTATTTGCTTTATAACCTAAATCATCAATAGCAACTGAAACATTGTATTTTCCGGAATATAGATTAATAGCCAAGGTAGCATAACCCATGGAATCGGTAGTCTTGTAATAGGTTTTACCACATACCGTGAAACTAACTTTCACATTTGAAATACCAACACCATTTAAGTCAACCAAACGTATTCTTAAATTGGATCCATTACCATAATACTTAACAAGATTTGAACCTTCAATAGTTACGTTTTGAGTCAAAACAGTAATATTAATAGGCACAGTCATATTGGAATATGCATATCCTTGGTTTTTAAGGAATACTGTTGCATTGTATTTACCAGGTAATGAATCGATAGCCAATTCTGCAATACCTGATTCATTAGTGGTGAGTTGGTAAATCTTGGTAGTATTGTTACCTAAATCGTATTTTACATAAACGTTTTGATCTGCAATTGGTTTACCATTCTTATTAGTTAAAACAACAACTAGATTAGTGCCGTTTCTATAATACTTTGTAATATTTGTATTAACTACTGTGACATTTACATAATATGATGGAATATTATCATATACATTATTGGTAGTATTTTCATTATTAACACTTGAATCTCCTAACAAATCATTAGCTACCAAGTAATTGTCAGTGACATTTGAGTTTGAGGATTTTCCTAAGTTAACAGCATAATCTCCATCGGTATAAATGTGGTTATTTTGAATGTTTGCGGTTTTACCGGCGGTATCCACTCCTGTAATAGTGAAGTTGCCATTTGCATAGATAGTGTTGTTTTGAATATCTGCAACCGCACTAGCACCATGTAAGTTTAAACCGATACCGGAAATTCCACTAACATTAATGTTATTGTTGTAAATATTTTCCTCAATTCCACCAGCACTAATACCATATCCACTAGAACCTACACCATAGATTGTATTGTTTGCAATAGTGGTGTAAGAAGGACCAAGATAACCCTCGGTATAAACAGGCTCTGTAAAGTTTAAAGCCTTAGCAGAAATGTAGTTATTTGAAATAGTACCGTTAGCCAATAAGGTTTGAACACCCCATGCACCATAACCAACAGACTCAGTATTAATATTGTTGTTAGTTACATTAAATGATGCATAAATATAATCATATGTATTATAATCATAGCCACCTAACAAGGACAAACCATATCCATAATTACTAGCTATTGTATTTATGATATTGTTATCTACTTTTGCATTAGGTGTGTTTTCAATGTATACGCCATAAATTGTATCATAGCTACCTTTAGTTTCATTATTGTAAATAGTAGACACATTGTTATTTGTAAAGATTAAATCTTTTGAGTTAGACACTTTAATATTTACGGATCTTGGATTTGCATTCCAATTTGCGTCATATCCCACTGCACAGGAAGGCAAGTAGGATTCAACCAAATTGTTATCAAAGTCAATATTATCAGAATCTAAAACATTAATTGCAATGTCCCTAAATTGATCATTGTCAGTACCATTTCCATAGAAATAGACCTTATTGTTAACAAAACTAAGATTATTTACAGATTCAACATCAACAGCAAATGAATCAACACCTTCACCGGAAGCGGTTACATTAATAATATTATCTGAAATATTAATATTGTTTCCACTAGCTATAATACCATTATCAAGTTCACCTTCCTTAGTATTGATAATTGTAAAATTATTAAAACCAATATTATCTCCTACTAACTGGACAATGATATCGTTTAAGGTAGCATTAACACCTATAGCGTTAATACCATCAGTAAGTGTAATAGATGTGATTCCAGGTAAACCAGCGAAAGGACCATTGAAAGTTAAGTTTGAACCTTTGTAAACTTTACCTAATAAATTACCATTAGAATCAAAGAACTCAAAGAATGTGTCATTGGTTAATGTGTAATTTGCAGGAGGTAAAGGATTATTGTTTGCAATAATATTTTTAAGGGTTTCATTAGTGTAAACACTATTATCTCCCATTAGACTATTTGCAACTAAAAAGTTATCTGTAACATTGGTATTATCAGATCCGGATATATTTACAGTATAGTTTCCGTCGGTATAGATGTGGTTATTTTGAATGTTTGCGGTTTTACCAGCGGTTTCCACTCCAGTAATAGTGGAATTACCATTTGCATAGATAGTGTTGTTTTGAATATCAGCAACCGCATCAGCACCATGTAAATTCAAACCGATACCGGAGATTCCAGTAACATTAATATGGTTGTTGTAGATGTTTTCCTCAATTCCACCAACACTAATACCATATCCACTAGAACCTACACCATAGATGGTATTGTTTGCAATAGTGGTATAAGAAGGACCAAGATAACCCTCAGTATATACAGGCTCTGTAAAGTTTAAAGCCTTAGCGGAAATATTGTTACCTGCAATTGTACCGTTAGCCAATAAGGTTTGAACACCCCATGCACCATAACCAAAAGACTCAGTATCAATATTATTGCTAGTTACATTAAATGATGCATAATTATAATTCTGTGTATTATAATCATAGCTACCTAACAAGGACAAGCCATATCCATAATTATTAGATAATGTATTAATCTCATTAATATTTATGGTAGCATTTGGTGTGTTTTCAATGTATACCCCATAAATTGTATCATAACTACCATTAGTTTCATTATTGTAAATAGTGGATACATTGTTATTTGTAAAGATTAAATCTTTTGAATTAGATATTTTAACATTTACGGATCTTGGATTTGCATTCCAATTTGCATCATATCCAACTGCACAGGAAGGTAAATAAGATTCAACTAAATTGTTATTGAATCTAATATTATCAGTATCTTGAATATTTATTGCAATATCTCTAAATTGACCATTATCAGTACCATTTCCATAGAAATAAACTTTATTATTTTCAAATGTGAGATTTTTAATGGTCTCAGCATCTATGGCAAATGAATCAACATCTTCACCGGAAGCAGTCACATTAATAATATTATCTGAAATATCAATATTGTTTCCACTAGCTATAATACCATTATCAAGAAGACCGTCTTTTGTATTGATAATTGTAAAGTTATTAAAACCAATATTACTTCCTACCAATTGAACGATGATATCGTTTAAGGTAGCATTAACACCTAAAGCATTGATACCATCAGTAAGTGTAATGGATGTGATTCCAGGTAAACCAGAAAAGACCCCATAGAAACTTAAATTAGAACCTGCTGGAACAGTACTTAATAAATTACCATGTGAATCAAAGTAATTAAAGAAGGTTGAATTGGTAATTATACCAAAAACATCGGTATTTAAATCACTATTGTTTTCATAAACAACATTTCCAGTACCATTATTTAAAATCTCTGAATCCTTGTATGTATTATTACATATTATATTATTTTTAAGAATTAAATCATCAGCTTCAGAGTCTTCATCAGAGGTATAAGCTAATTTGACTTGCTCAAATGTAGAGTTAACAGCTTCATTATTATATATTTTTGAATTGGAAATTGTTAAGTTTCCACGATTTACAAATATAGCCTCTCCATGGTATCCTGCATTACTAGCCTCTACTTTATTATTAATTATAGTAGAACCAATAATGTTCATATTTCCCCTATTCCATATCACAGAATCGGCAACACCATTAGAATTAGATATTGTTGTATTTACAATAGTACAGTTGGAAGTTTTATCATTATTATATATTGTACCATACATGAAAGAGGAATCATCATCAACAATAAATGATGTATTATCTATTACAGAATTAGAGATAATGTAACTGGTATTCTCCCCTTCAAGACGTATTGCACCAGTACCCTGGGAACGACCACATTTAGAGTTTTTAAAGGTACAATTATCTATAGTTCCAACACCACTTGTACATAAATATACAACCCCTCTGGAGGTCGTAATATTATCAAATACACAATTTTTAACGTTTACAGTTTCATTTCCTTCTAAATCTAAAAGAACAACACGTCTTCCAGATAGTTCTATATCCTTAAAAGTCAAATTGACTAAAGATAAGCTAGAACCGTCCTCACTTAAATCAATTATAGATGAGGTTAATGATGAGGTAATAATTACCTTACCTTTCTCCTGACCTATAATGGATAGAGAGTGATTCTCGGGAATAACGATCTGATCTTCCAAATTATAGTTTCCATTAGCAATATATATTGTATCCCCATTTGAGGACTTATCTACAGCATTACTAATAGATTTATAGGGAGCATTTTGACTTCCGTCTTCACTATCACCAGCATATGTATTATTTACATATATGGTTTTTTCCTGATCTGCCAAAACATTTCCATTGTTGTCATTAGTTAAAATGTTTGCATTGGTATGATTTACCTGACTGATAGACGTATCAGACTGGCTTAAATCATTAGTGTCATTTGTATCTGCTGCACTTATCATGTTAAAACTAACAAATATTAGTAAAACTAATAAGAGGCAGTAAACAAACCTTTTATTATTTTTCATAATTTTTTACCACCAAATTCATTATAAAGCTAATTTTAAAAATTATAAAACAAACTTTATATTAATAAATCTAGGATAATTTATATAAAAGTATTTCTATTAATTCAACAATTGTTTAAAAAAGAACTTAAAAAAATAAAATTAGTCAAAAAATAGATTTCAAGTTAAAATAAGACCCATAAAGAAAAAAACATATGAAATTCAAACAAATAATAAAAATTAAAAAAAGTAATTATTTAAGCATGAGTTAAATTTAATACTCTTCAGGTATAATCAACCAGGCAATTAAATAAACAAATACACCTGCACCTTTAAACAATATCAGGATAATCCAAAGAATCCTAATTAAATTGGAATCCATATTAAAATAATCTGCAAGTCCGCCACATACACCTGCAAGAAATTTATCATCTCTAGAACGGTATAGTTTTTTACCACTCATAATATCACTTTAAATCTAGAAAATTAAATTTAATAATTAGTATAATATTTAAAATTCTATACATATTAAATTATTGAAAAATTCAAATAAATTCCAGAATAATAATTTATAAAATATAAAATTAGAAAATAATTAAGACATTATTTATTATTTAACATAATAAATTTATTAAAAAAAGAAATATTAAAATAGTATTTTAAGAAATAATAATTAATATATTAATTTTTAATAAATAAAATCTTTTTTTTAAATATTAAGTTAACTTTTATTATAAAAGATTTGATTTTTAGAGGATAGTATGTCTAATTTAAATATTGATAAATTCAAGGAAGATATTCGTTTTAAAAATAAAATTGAATATATTGAAACCATTCCTGCACATAAAGCTAGTTTTAAAAAGGTTGATGGTCTCCATGAATCAATTCTTGACTATCTATCACGCAAAAAAATTAGCCTATATACCCATCAGGCTAAGGCATATAATCTTGTAAAGAAAGGTAGAAACATAATTGTTACAACCCCTACTGCCAGTGGTAAAACTTTATGTTTTAATTTGCCAATCCTTGATGATTTAATAAGAGATGAGAATGCTACAGCATTATATATTTATCCTGCAAAAGCATTGGCCCACGATCAATTAGACGTACTTAAAAACTTTGAGAAGGAATTGTTAATAGATTTAAAGCCTGCTTGTTATGACGGTGATACCCATAAACAAGACAAATACCGCATTAGACAGAAATCAAGAATAGTTTTAACCAACCCATATCAACTACATCATATCCTATCCTGGCATCACCAGTGGAAAAGATTCTATTCCCATTTGAAATATATTGTAATAGATGAATCCCATTATTACAAAGGAATTTTCGGATCCAATGTTGCGCTTTTAATAAGACGGCTTAAACGTATTGCCAATTACTATGGTTCCAATCCCCAGTTTATTTTATCCTCTGCAACACTTGCAAATCCTTTGGAACATGCAAATAAGTTAACAGGAAAAGAGTTTGAATTAATATCTGAGGACGGTTCAGGTAGTGGTGAGAAAGATTTTATTTTATATAATCCCTATAAGAACTTTAAGAAAACCAAGAGAAACAAGGACAAGGAACCGAGTATTCACCAGGCTACGGAATTCATATTTATGTATCTTATTTTAAAGAATATACAGACATTATGTTTTACTGTTTCACGTAAAACTGCAGAGCTTATTGCTTTATGGACCAAAAGGGATTTGACAGAACATAAAAGTAAATTAATCAATAGGGTCACTGCATACAGGGCAGGTTATCTTGCAAGTGACAGACGTGAAATTGAGGAAGGCTTAAAATCAAGAAAATATCTGGGCGTTACAACAACAAACGCATTGGAACTCGGTATTAATATCGGTACCCTGGATGCAGTAATCATTTCAGGCTATCCTGGAACAATGGTTTCCACTTGGCAACAGGGAGGAAGATGTGGACGAGGTGAAAACAAGTCATTGGTAATACTTATTGCATTTGAAAATCAATTAGACCAATATTTCATGAAAAACCCTGAGTTTTTCTTTGGAAGATCACATGAAAATGCAATCATTGATTTAAAAAATGAAATTTTACTTAAATCCCATCTTATATGCGCCTCAAATGAACTGCCACTTAGAAAAGAGGAAATTAAAGAATTTTCCCCAGAACTTTCAAAGGAAGACACCGAATATCTAATGGATGAGTTATGTGATAGTAATTCCATAATTAGAAATAAGAAAGGGGAATACTATTATCCATATGATGACAGTCCCTCTTTCAAACACTCACTTGACCAGTTATCCAACAATACATTTAAAGTAATGTGTGGAAAAAAACTCATTGAGGTTATGGAATTATCCCAGGTATACTCAGAGGCGTATGAGGGTGCTGTTTTAATACATCAAAGCGAAACCTATATTGTCACCAACATTAACTTCAAACAGCATTATGTGAATGTCATAAAAAAGGATGTGCCATACCACACTACCGTACTCAAGGATACGAATATTAAAATACTGGAAAAGCTTAAAAAGGTCAAAATTGGAAACTTCACAGTTCATTTCGGTATTTTAGAAGTCAGGGAAAACTTTGACAGATATAAGAAATACCATTTCTCAGACATAATCGGAACATACAATTTGGACTTGCCACCTTTGAGATTTAAAACCAAGGGATTATGGTTTACAGTTGATGAAAAAATAAAGGATGATTTGGAAGAGAAATACCCCGATAAAAAAGAGGTATTTCCAGGAGGCCTTCATGGTGCTGAACACGCATTAATCGGCTTGTTCCCATTACACACCATGTGCGATAGGTTTGATATTGGAGGAATGTCTACAAACTACCATGAGGATACACAGGAGGCAACAATCTTCATATATGATGCATATGAAGGTGGAATCGGTATTACAGAAAAGGCGATAGATGTATTCTATGAACTTGTAAAATCAACCAAGCAACTACTCGACACCTGTGAATGTGAGGACGGCTGTCCAAAATGTATTTATTCACCTAAATGTGGTAACGATAATAAACCATTAGACAAGAATGCCACGAAATATATTCTGGATTATATCTATGATGAGCTATCAGATGACCCTGAGAACATTCAGGTAATTGATGATATAGACCAATTAAATAGAAATCTAAAGAGAAACAAGATTCGAATAGAATCAAATAATAGGGACAAGGCCTATAAAAAAATACAGAAATCCGTGGAAACTGAATTTAATGAGGTTGAAAACAAATATGTTGAGGCCCTAGATTACTATGACCAAGGAAATTACAGTTATGCCAAGGACATACTTACCGAAATAATAAATATGGATAGAAATTATTCAAATGCATGGTATTTGATTGGAGACATTTTAAATCAACAGGGAGATATTAAAGGAGCTTTAAATTTCTTGAAAAAAGCAATTTCCATTAATCCGTCACATGTGAATGCGAACGATTTATATTTAGAACTAAAAGAGGAGATTAATAATTCCTAAAAAACAATAAAAATTTATATTGATATAATATAAAGATAAGAAATAGCTATTTCAATATTTTATGGTGGTAATAATGATATCAAAGGAAGAAAAGAATGCGATAAATAACGAGGTTGTAGGTCAAATCAATGATGTTTTAAAGAAATATGACTGCGAGTTTGAAATGGATAAACTATCTGTATTAAACTTGTCAGATTGTGTAACTTTCCTTGGAAACTTTAGAGTGCAGGATGAGTCCAAATTGGATTCAATCAATAAGGAAGTTAAAGAGATCTTATCCAAGTATGATAAATTAACATATAACTCCCAGCATATTACACCATGTTGTTCCTTACCTTACACCGCAGTAAGTTTCAACTTTAAGGTAAAAAACAATTAAAGGTTTATAAAAAACTTATAAACCAGTATAAAAAATTAAGAGTTTAATGGCATTACTAAAAAAAATATTATTCTGAGATAAAGATCATATTACAAAAGAGGAAAAAAATAGTTTAGATTCTGAGAATAGAAAACTCAAGGAAAAAAAATAAGAACTAGAAAGATTTAAAATGATTTTTCTAAATCAGATAGTTAGAAAATTACAAAACCACTTATAGGTCTTAAAAGGAATTAATACTAAACTTATTCCTTTTTAGATTATTTTTAAATAAAAAGAACTGTTTTTTATATAATAATTATAATATATACAAAATTGCCAAAAAAAGAAGTAAAAAAAATCTAATTCTATTCAACACATACTACCGAAATTAAAAGAAATAATTAAGTAATAAAAGTAGAATAGAATCTAATTCTATTCAACACCTATTACCTGGGAAATACCATCTTTTTTACCTATTTTTATAAGGGAATCAGCGGCATTCTCTAATTCTTCATCATGAGTTACAATAATCATCTGTGGAAGTGAGGACATTTTTCTTAAAAGATCTATTAATTCATGTCTACGGAAACTATCAAGATGTATTGTAGGTTCATCTAAGAGTATTGTCTCCATAGCTCCACTACTCATGGCTTTTGTAATACCTAATCTTAATGCAAGTGCAATAGCTATTTTTTCACCACCACTCACCATATCCAAGGTAGATTCTCCCTCAGGTCCATATAAACTAACATTAAATTCATCATCCAATATTAAATCAGAATAATCAAAATTGAACTCTTCAAAGAATTCCTTTGTGTATTTTTGAATGGTAGGTCTTGAAAGTTTTCTTAAATCCTCTTGCATTCCGTCCTTTGAGAATAAGAATCTGATCTCATCCAAGAAACTTACGAAAGTTCGAATATCTTCATATTCTTTCTGTAACCTTGTATATTCTTTTTGTTCCTTGATTAATGAATCAATTTGTCCCCCAAGAGCAATAGCTTGTCCTTCTATTTTAGAAACCTCTGATTGTAACCTTTTCAATTTTGTCTCAACAGTTGCCAAATTAGAAACAAGTGTATTATATGCTTCCTCATCATATTTTATTAGTTGAATATTCTTACGATAATTATCTACAAGGTTCTGTGTTGAACTTAAAGACTCTTTTTTAGTCAATAGCTGTGATTCAATGGAACCCTTAATTTTAACATAACCCTTAAGTTGATTGTATCTTGTTTCCTTCTCTTTCAAATTGTCAATTCTGTAGGACAATTCCTCTTCGGTAATCTCAGTTGTTAGATGACTATCCTTATTAATGGCCAATTTAATCTTCCTAACCTGGAAGTCCCAATCATCATTTATATTGGCAATCTTATGGTCAATTTCATTGATTGAAGGTCTTTCATCTAAAAGTCCTTTAGCTTTCATATATTTAAAGTAACCTTCTTTAGAAAAGTCTCTTTTTTCAGACTCGGATTCTATGGCCTTAGCTAATTTATTAACCATATCACGACTTGACTCTTTAGCCATGATTTCCTTATCAAGATTATCTAGTTTATTTTTATTGTTTTCAATCTTATTTACCAGGTAAATATTCTCAGAAATGTCATCCTTTATTGAATTTAGTCTATTTATTCTAGCTTTAATCCCGGATTTTTCCTTATCCAAAATAACCAAATCCTTATTATTCTGGGTAATTCGTTTTCTACTATTGATTATAGATTTTTTATATGATTTCTTTAAGTCCAATTTTTTCTGATTGCTAATATCAGACTGACATATCGGACATTTATTACCTACGGAATCTAATTCTTCCAATGGTTTTTCTGATGTTTTGATATTATCTTCACAGATTGCTATTTCTGATTTTTTATTAGATTTCTCATCATCTATCTTAGTGATTCTATATTCTGAACTTTGAATCTCATCGGATATTACCTTATGAATTTCACCTAGTTCTTTATCCTTTACATCATCAATACCGTCCTTAGCTAATTTTTCAGAAATAGCTATTTTAAAGTCTTCCAAATCATTATTATCTTTGTTGAATTCCTTTTCTAAAATTGATTTGTCTTCCAAGTATTTATCTAGAACCTTAACGTCCCCATCAACTTTAGATTTATCATCCCTTAGATCTTCAATGATTTTTTCAAGACGTGAATAATCTTCATATGATGTTTTATTCTCCTCCAAGATTTCCTTTTGCTTAGATACAATATTTTTATCCTCCTCAAGACCGTCCCTTGTATGTTTTAAATCAATGAGTCTTTTAGAAGCTTCCTGAAATTCAAGATATACTGGTAATTTATTTACATACTTTTCCAATTTTTGAATCTCGGATTCCGCTTTGGTAATTTCATCTAGTTTATTTTGAAGATCGTTTTTCTCGGATTTAAGCCTATCAATCTCATTTAAACCATTATCCAATTTTATTTTAATATTGTTGAACTCCTCTTTATTAGCTTCTAAGAAAACCTTTTTACTATTTAACTCATCGAAGTTTTTCTCAGTTTGAATGCACTCCTGTTCAACATTGATTCCATCTTTTTTAAGGTCCTCATATTCGGCTTTTTTATTTTTAAGTTCTTCTTCCACATCCGTTTTTTTAGATAATTTACCTTTTAGCTCGGATTCCTTATGTTCAAAATCATTTATAAATGGCCTTAAGTTATTATATGATTTTTCAAGTGAATCAATACCCAACAATTTAGCAATAAGTTTCTTTTTCTCCGCAGATGTCTTACTTACAAGCTCCGCAATCTCACCCTGTCTTACATATATCGCATTCAAGAACAGATCTGAATCCATTTGAAGTATTTTCTGGATTTCCGCTGTAACGTTCTTATCATTTTCACAGATTACACCATAGCTAAAATCAGAATCATCATTCATATTCGGTTTTTTAATATATAACATTGCTTTGGAACTGGTTTTATCACGGGTTCTTACAACCTTATAATGGTTTCCATTAGAGGTGAATTCCAAACTTACACTCATAGCATTATATGCTGAATTATCCTTTGATGATCTCATAAGATCATTAATTGTTCTGGCAGAGTGTTGTTTAAATAATGCGAAACTAATAGCCTCAAATATTGAAGATTTACCAGCACCATTTTCCCCTACAATCAAGGTTATACCAGAGTTAAACTTAATATCTGTGTTTAAATGGGACTTGAAATTCTTAAGTTGTAATCTATCAAATATCATTATTCGTCACCTCCATAATGTTTAGTGTAAAATGTTTCAATGGTATCCTCGGCTTCCTCCAGATTGTCCTTTGATAATTCATCAAATAGGCTAATTGCAAAATTAACTATATCCTCGCCCTCATCCTCTAATTTTTTTGAGATAATCTTGTTAATATCAATCGGGCCATCATCAACAGGACCAATATCCACCACATCCTTTTCCATAAGATTGAATGTAGGTCTAAAAAGTAGGGTCAAATCTGAAAGCTCCCTATTTAGATAATCATATACTTCAGCACCTGAGAAATCTGAACCTGTAATAGTTAAATTTACAACCGGAGGTAATTTAAGAGATTTGATATAATTTTTAATCTTAAGAATATTGTTATTTAATGTTTCATACTGAATATTTTCATTTATAAACTCCCTTGGAAGATCTATAGAAATTCTTTCTGTATTAACCTCACCATCCTCCATATCAACAAGTACAAATCCCTTTCCATTTTTTTTGTAGTCTGCCAATTCATTAGATTTCCATATTTCCGTTGAACCGGGATATACCAATCGACCTTCACCATATGAATCATTAATATAATTGTGAAGGTGACCTAATGCATAGTATGAGAAATTGGTAGGCAAATCCCCAATAGCCAATTCAGACTGTGGTATATATTTATCAATGCCCTGATGTAAAATGAGAATTTTATTCTTATAGCTGCTTGCCTTATGTGAAAGCTTAGTCATCTTTTCCTTTAGGATGTCGTTTCTTGACTGTGGCATATATGGTACACCACCAATAAATAAATCCTCAATTTTATAGTAAGGTTTTATAGGACTTATCAAGTTCAAACCACTGTTTTTAAATAATACCTGAGGTGGAATAGGATTTGATCTTCTTGACAAATCATGATTACCTGCAATAGCATAAATAGGTATTTCTGCTTTATTTAATTCCTTAATAGCTCTTTGAACTACTAAAAGTGCATCGGTTGTTGGACGTGGTGTTTCAAATAAATCCCCACTATGAATTACAAAATCAACATCCAAATCTATAATTTTATCTATAATATTTTGAAAAGCAGCGGCAAAGTCTCTTTCACGTTCCACTTTACCATACTGCCTATAACCTAAATGAGTATCTGATAGATGTGCAAATTTCATTTTATCACATTTTCTTAAGAATTAATCTATAAATAAGTAATAGTTTTATAAAATTAAATAAATTATATAAATATCTATTTAAATTAACATATATATTTTATTTTTTAATAGGCGATTTTAAAAATCGATTTAAACAATTTAAAAAATAGTTTTAAAATTCCAGTTTTAACTAAAAACCATAAAAGGATACATAAATACAAATTGAAATAAATTGAAATAAATAGAAAAATGAAATAATTATTTTTGATTTAATAATTTAATAAAGACTATTTAACCAAATTGAAAAATAAAAAAAAGATGATTTTTAGATAGTCTAGTAGAAACCATCCAATTGCTCGGATTCATATCTTTGTCTTTCTAGATCCTCCTCTTTATCCTTAATGCTTTGACTCCAAGCTCCAACAATATCGATATCTCCACCAACGGAGCGGCCTTTAAATTCATCAATCTTTACAAGTGTTGGAACCTTGGTCATCAGTCCTAAAACTAAAGCCTCACCAATATTTAAAGAAGGTAACTGACCTACCAAATCATCTGATAAAGATTCGCTTGCAGCCTGAACATGTTTCTGGTCTTTAGGTTCCACAAGCCTTAAGATGATCATATTGTTTGCCTGGGACAATGCGTCCTGGTCTACTGTTTTAGGTGATTGGCTTACAAGACATAGGCCCAAACCAAACTTACGGCCTTCACGGGCAATTCTTTGAATCCAATATTTACACTTAGTATTCCTATTATTAGGAGCTAAAATATGAGCCTCCTCTAAGACACAGAATAAAGGAAATCCCAGTTTGGTCTTATCTCCATGAACATAATCTTTTCTACTTTTTAAGGCTGTTCTTAATACATGTTGAACTAAAACCTCTGCAACCCTCTCATCCACCTGACCTAAATCAATGATATTGGCCTGCCCTAATTTGATATTGGATAAAATATCGGAGGCATTGGAATTAAATAGATTGCCATATCTTGAAATCATATCATCGATTTTGTTTAAAACATCGGTCATTCTATTTCTATCCTTTGAATCATAATTATCCTCATCCAAGGACCATCTTTCAAGTATCGCACGTATATTTTCTAAAAAATCATTTGACGCGTGTATTCCTTCCCTTATCTCGCTTTTTGCTTGTTTAAATGCCTTTCTCAAATATCTTTCCTGTATGAATGCACTGCTACTTTTAATGTTTGCAAGGTCCAATAATTCTGAAAATTCCATATAAAGCGGATTTAATATAGGCTGTATAACATTCACATCACCATTTGTAAATTCCGCACCCACATACTCTGAGTGCATATCAAATATCAAGGGACAGCCATTCTTCTGAAGTAATCCGTCAATAAGCACACTTACGGTATTAGATTTACCTGCACCTGTCATAGCAAGTATTGCAAGATGTCTTGAAACCATCTTATTAATATCAACATTCACCTCAACATTTTCATTAGAGATAAGATGTCCCAATTTAAGACCATTCGAATCCCTGAATACCTTATCAAGGACTTCATCACTTGCAAGTTTAATCTCGGTTCCTGGCTGTGCAGGTGTTCTAGGTATCTTTAAATGGTCCACATCTCCAAGTATTCTTACAGAACCCTTAATGTAATAGTCATCACCTTCAATATTCCTAATTCTCTCAATCGTATCCGGATCATATATGTCCACATTTAAAGATACGCTTCCACGTACCAAGGATTCAATCATACCCAATATGATCTTATTATCATACTCCAATGTAACATATTCACCCATTTTAGGCATTTTCTTAGATATAAAACTTACATTTGTAAGTGAGGTTTCACCTACACATCTTCCTATAACATTGTCTTCCATTCTAACACCCTTAAATGATTTAAACAAAATAAACAAATTAAATTTCCATTAATACCTTAAATAGCAATCCTAAATAAATCAAATAAAAAATAAACCAATTAAATTTCCATTAAAACATCAAATAGATTAACCGTAATCAGATTTCCATACCAATTTAATCAATTATCATCATTTGGCCTAATAGTTTCTGATAAATCCAATGAAAAAGCTAATTTAACATTTCCCTACCTGACTTTTCATATAATCCCACAATCTCCGCAAGCTCCAAAATGTTTTTATTATGAATTACAACCTCATTATGAGCTTTCTTAAGAAGATAGGGATAACCTTCAATAGATTCCCTTTTGATTATGGAAACCACCTTTTCAATTTCCTTCTTATTTGCGCGATATGGTAGCTCCACCTTCAATACATTTTTATAATCCTCAAGTCTTAGATAAAAGACCGTAAACTCCAATGATTTAAAGTAATTGTCCATTATTGGAAAATCATAGGTAAACTCATCTTTGACCTTCTTATAAATCGGATTCGAATATCCCTTTAACTTATTAAAACGTTGAAATATTGACATATCCGGAATATTGCTGTGGAAATATTCATTGGTTGTTGAAGTTTTTGAAATAGCCATTAAACCTTTATCAAACTTCAAGAGATTATACATACACTCCAGTTTAGATGTATAGATATCCTTAAGTTTTTCCTCATATGGAAATATCCTGAATAGATCCCCATAAACAGACCCGTCAATCATATAATAGTCGATACCGTAATCGTTGAAACATTTTACAGCATTGTCAATCTCGAAAAGGTTCATCTTATTTCTAAGTTTATCTGTAAAATTCTTTTGATGCTCGGCAATATTGAAATCAACCTTTTCAATTGAATCCAAACCGTTATTCCTATTATAAATGTAACTAACAGCCCCAACGGCATAAAGGTTAAATGCCAAGAATTTACGTGAAGAATAGCTGCCATCACCTGCGGCTGTCTTAAAGTTATCATTTGACTCTTGAATATCTGTGAAGTTCCAAAATTTATCTATGTCAAAATCTGATTGTTCAAAATCTTCAATCTCCTTTTGAATTGAATCCTTCTTTTTAATTGCTTCCAAATATAATGATTCTAACACATTAAGTCCTCAATTTATATAATAATTTCCAAATATGAAAATAGTGTAAAAAAAAACAGTAAAAAAAGTAAAATAATAAATAAAGTTTAATATTTATTCTTGTGAAGCCTTCCTAATTCCAGAAACTATTTCCCTGACTTTATTTGTAACGTCATCTGTTTCTTCAACAACAGTTCCTGTAACTATTATATCTGCTCCAGCCTTAGCAGCAATGTATGATGATTCGGCATCTCTAATACCACCACCAACAACCAACATAACATCGGTTGCAGCCTTAGTATAAGCTATCATTTCAGGAGGTATTTGTTTATCTGCACCGGAACCAGCTTCAAGATAGACATATCTCATACCGAATGATTCTGCAGCCATTGCGTATGCCGCTGCGATTTTAGGTTTATTGCGTGGTATAAGTTTAGCTTCACCTACCCATCCAACAGTTCCACCAGGTTCCACAACTATATAACCCATTGGAATCCTTTCAATACCTGATTTTTTAACACCATATGCCCCGATACTTTGAGCTCCAACAATGTAATATGGATTGCTTGAGTTAAGATAGCTCATAAAGAATATGGCATCTGCATATCTGCTAACATTTGATGAATTACCTGGGAAGATAATGATAGGTAAATCAATATTTTCTGATAAAGCCTTACAGGTGGAATCCACTTGATACTGATCAACAGTAGAGCCCCCAATCATAATACCATCAGTTCCACCTTCAATAGCTGCTTTTGCAATTTTAACAGCATCCTCAGCTGATTGTTCATCTGGATCAATCAATGTTAAATGTAGAACATGATCTTTTCTAATTTCATTAAATTGTTCTTCAACAATATTCATAGATTATCCCTTTAATAAATAATTGGTTAATTAAAAATTATTCCATAGAATAAAATAAATCATAATTATATTTTTTATCATCTTATTATAAAAATTTTATTTATTTAAACATTATTTTAGGAATACCCATATAAATAAAAATTAATGATTATTAAATTGACCAATATTATGATTGATAAATCCTAATTCAAATAAGAATAGCCAAATCCCAACAGTTAAAAACTGATAAATTTCAATTCCAATAAAAATAGATGAAAACCAATAAACAGTTAAAATTAATAAAAAATAGTATATTATTTATTTTTGCAAAATAAATAAAAAATGATTAAAGAGAATAAATTTATCCTCTAGGTTCTTTTGCTTTGAATCTTAATCCTTTGTAACCACATTTTCTACAATTTGTAGCAGCAGCAGGATTACGAGCTCCACATTTTAAGCAAATTTTTACATTAAAGAGTCTTTCTTCAGCTTCTTCAAATTTTGCCATGATTAATCCTCCCTATAAAAATAATTAGTAAAAAAACACTAATCCAATGATTAGCTATGATAAAATTATAATGAAAATAAGTCTATTCATTACTATTATTAAAATATATTGTATTAATAGTATTTAAAGGTTAGGTATTTTAAAGATAATTTCAATAAAAAACCAAGATTTTAATAAAATTAAATATTATTTTATTTAAAATACCAATCCAATAAAACACGTAATTTTAAAAACCAATATAAAATATCAATTCAATAAAAACCCAGTTTTTAAAAAACTAATATGGACTATTCCTTATACTGATTTAAAAACTGATTTTGAACATCCACAACTTCCGCACTGGTTTCCTGTTCACTATATAACTCCAAAAGATCATGATTCAATTCTATAAATGTATGACCCCATTTAAATCCGTCCATTAAATCTTTGGCCTTATCTTTAAAACCTGTAATATAGAATGTTGCGGCAATAGCTTCAACGGTAGATAATGTACATGGCTTTCCATAATTTACGGGATTTGTAGCTATTAGAAACGGAAGTGATCTGTGATATTTTGAAAGTGAGAAGAATGTTGCAGATTTGTTAACTTTATTCCAGGAACAATCAAGACCTACCACTCCCCTTTTCTCCACATATTTCCTATCTTCCATTGACACTGATTTATCACTAAATGGATTAAGAACAATGGCTCCCCTTGGAATTTTACGAATCTTATAAACCAATCTGGCTTTACCTTCCTTTTCAAGTTTTATAGCAGTACACTTTTTCTTATCACATTCATTAGCATGAAAAATTGTAACATCCATAATAAAACCTTTCTTAAATATTAAATAACCTATTCTATTTATATTTAATCTCATTAATATAATATTCCTTAAATCTAATAAAAATTTAAGATTCCCCTAATGAAAATAGAACCAGCACACTAATCATGTCCCAAACAGACACCCCTCGGGAAAATATAGAAAGACAAATATCTTAAAAACAAGGCCTCAAAGAAAAAAGATAATCAATTGAAAATTTTAAAAAAAAAATAAAAAAAGGAAATAAAAATTAAGCAGATGCATTAGTTCCATTTGTTAGATTTCCTGCTTTATATGCATCAACATATTTAACCAAAGTATTGTAATCTGATTTGGATACACCTAACATATCATATACTTTAGGAGCATTGTTTGAATGTTTAACTTCAATTGATCTTAATAATGGCTCTATGTAATTTGCATATAAATCGCAGTAAGTTGAACCATCACATTTAACAGTACCGTTAGATATTACATATATAAGATAACTTTGTCCGTCCTTCTGTGCGGAACAGATATATACATTGTAAATCGCCTGGGAACTGTTGCCCGCTGTAGAATTATTTACAGCCTGTGATGTTGGAACAGCAGTTGAATAATAAATTGTCCAATTTAAACCATTATACTCACGGTATTCCGGTTCAGGTAATCCGCTTTGAATTTGAAGAATATCTAAAATCAAAGTATCATTATCACATGAAGACATGTTATATTCGATACCATTTGATTTATCTTTATAACTTGCTCCCCAATCCTTAAACTTGCTGGAGGTATTAGCCGGAGACTGTTCTGTTACATTTCCCTGAAATGAACCACTCATAAACTTATTGTCAAATGGAGTAGTATCCTCGCCTATTCCAAAAGGATGTAAAGCAAAAACACCTATAACTACAGCAATAATTATAATGAGAGCAGCTATACCAATTAAATATTTTCTTTCCATTTAGATTCCTCTCTATTTTAACCTCTATCTAAATAAAATTATTTTATCTCAGAGTTAAAATATAAAATAAAATTATTTTATTCTCGATATAAAGTTTTATTCATATTATATATACTTTTTAGTATAAATATTTCTTTATTTTATTTAAATAAATCATCAACAAAGGACTGATTTATAATTAGATTTAAATAATTAATATTATAAATAAAATATTGTATTTTAATAAAATATATGTGATAGAATGAGACAGAATAATAAAGTTCTATTAGTTATATTAATCTTAATTGTAATACTTGCATGTATTGTGACTTTAACACACATCACAAATACCCAGGAGAATACAATTAACACCACTGTTGCAGGAAATAACACAAATGGTACTGTATATAAAACCATTTGTGGTAATGCGTCAAGTAATGATACTGTTGTTTTAATTTTAGGTGTACATAGTTTTGAAAGTGGTATCCATAATGCTACAAATGAAACTGTAATTAACATGACAAAAAACAACACATTAAACAAGAAATATGTCATATACTTTATCAAATTGAATATGGATGCACCTGGACTTGATACAAGTGCTTATCAGACCAACAGACATATGGGAGAGATGCTTGCAAATGAATATATTGTTCATGACTTAGCACAGTATCATCCGTTTGTGGTTGTTGACGTTCATGAAATGGAATATTATTGGGATCCTGTTAAATACATTCAAGTAATAAGTACTAACTCACCTACCGCAGTCCAATATGGACATAAAATGAGTCAGGATACAGGTATTGAGGAGTATAACTTTACTGAAGGTACTTCACCACAATGGGTAACAGAACCTATTGCAGACCAGGGATTTAATACCATTCTATTTGAGACTGCACAGTCAGATAGTCAGGAAAATAAAACTAAAATTGCAGAATCTTTAATAAAAAGTATTGACAGCTTCACACCAGCTTAATACTTTTATTTATTTTTTATATAACTAATTAAAAATTAGAATATTTTTATTAAAAAAACCGATAATAAAATATATTTTAAAAATCTACTTTTCTTAACTTTTTATTTTTTTTTAAAATTCCAACATTTATACAAAACATATCTATTTTTTATTTAGATTAGCATATCCAACCAAATAAACTTAAAAATTAATATAAAATAATAAATACTATTTACTACATAATAACCATTGACATAATAAAAAAATGGAAGGTGTAATTATGTGTTCTACCGGAGGCCCAATGGGCGATGTTGACCTAAAAAGTCTTAAAACAAAAAAATACAAATGTAAGAAATGTGGCAATACATTTAGGGGTATTGGAAAAAAAGTAGTTTGTCCAAACTGTAAAAGCAAGGATACAGAATGTTTAGAATAAATCCACATTTTTTACTTTTTTATTTTTAGTTAAGGTGCCGACATGAATATAGATTTTAATGATAATGACATAGTCTTTCTTAATGGAGAAACCGGCATAGTTGGTATATGTAAAATGGCCAACTGTGATATGCTCTTTATAGAAACATCAGATAACGAGGAGGTAGTATTATATCCTGAAGATGATGATATCATAGCAGTTTCTGCATTTGGAAAGGGTGAAAAATTCAAAAAAGGTATAAAATCACTTATTTACCTAACCCGTGATATGCAATCACCAATTATAATATTGCCTAAGGAGAATAAAGCATCAAATAGACTTCCAATGGTATTATCCGTTGGAGATACTGTAAGATTTGATTGTAATATAATTCCTGGAACACATCCCGAACAAGACATATTATGTTCATGTGATAGTTTAAGTGGTATAAAAATTGAAAAGACCACCAAGGGTATCAAACTAAACCGTGAAGATATTGATTATGAAATTGAGGAATTTTAAAATCAATATACTCTAATTTTTCTTATAAATAAAAACACTTTATATATAAACAATAAATATTATATCTGACAATATTAATATTATAATTTTATAAAAGTTTTAAGGTACTATTTAAATGATAACAGATTCATTATTTAAATTATTGGGACAGAGTGTTTTTATTATAGTAGTCGCCATAATTGCGCTACTCATTATTGTATTGATAATTGGAAGGATACAATTGAAAAACAATAGGCTTATTTTTCCAAGATTCATACTGGTCATTACAGATATATTCTATTCACCTCTTAAAAGCCTATCCAATTGGTTAGGTTTTGAGGATACAATGGTGGATCAGATGAGCGTATCATTAAGGAACCATGTGAATAAAACTAACTTTAACAATACTGATAATTCCAGAAAAATACTTGTACTTCCGCATTGTCTTAGAAGTAGTGACTGTCAAGCAAGACTTGATGAAACAGGACTTGTATGTGACAAATGCGGCAAATGTTCCATTGGGGTTATTAAAGAAAAGGCTGAGAGTATCGGATATAAAGTCTTTATAGTTCCCGGAAGTAGCTTTGTTAAAAAGATTATTGAAAACAATGATTTTGATTCTGTTGTTGGTGTTGCATGTTATGAAGATTTAAATCTGACAATGATGAAATTAAACCAATTTTCACCACAGGGAGTACTTCTTTCAAAAACAGGCTGTTTCGAGACAAAGGTAGATGTAAGATCTGTTCTTGAAAAGATTGGATATTTCGATATTAAAAAGGAAAATATGGAATCAAAAAATCCTGATTTGGAGATACATCATGATCTATGTATTAAGAAGGAAGACATTAAAAATTCCAAATAATTCTTAAAATCTTAAACATTTTTATTTTACTATTTAAAAAACAATAACTAATTTTTCAAACTTTTTAAACTGCTTTTTTAAATGTTTTAAAAGGAATTAAAACATAAATATAATAATAAATCAATAACTGTAACTAATTTTTCAGACATTAAAAAAATCAAAACACGAGTAAACTAATAAACCATAAACCATAACTAATTTTTCAAACATTTTATAAATAGAATTATAACTTAAATAAATTAATAAATTAAAACAAAAAATTTGTAAAAATTTAATTATTCCTAAAACTTTATTAAAATTGAATAAGACTGAAACAAACCATTTTTAACTTATTTTTTTAGATTTATAAAATCAAAAATACTAACTTAAATTTTTAAACAATAAAACAATATTTATATATTAAAAGAAAGGATATATAACAATTGATATTATAGTATGATTTTTCCTGGAATATTATAATTTATAGCTATTTTTTAAAAATTTAGAAACCTTTAAATATGTTCATATGAATATACTTTCATATGTCTAGTGATGTTTGTGAAATAAAAAGTATAAGAGTGGACATTGTAGAGGAAGTTTCTAACAAAATGTCATCATGTGATACATATAAGGAAACCGCTGACTTATTCAAATTATTGGGAGACTATAATAGAATAAGAATAATATCCGCCCTTAAACAAAAAGAAATGTGTGTATGCGAATTATCATTACTATTAGATATGAGCCAATCCAGTATATCACATCAATTAAGAATTCTACGTAACAAAGGAATTGTAAATAATAGAAAAGAAAATAAAAGAGTATTTTATTCATTAAACAATCCACAGATATATGAATTAATAAAAATAGGTGAAAATACATGTTAAATAATCATGAAGATGAAGACCACATTCATGAAAACCATGTCCACCATGAAGAGGATCATGATCATCATGAACATGACGATTGCTGTTCTGTTGATGAACATAATCATAGCCACTCCCATGGTCACAGTCATTCCCATGGACATAGCCACTCACACGGCCATAGTCATTCCCATGATCATGGCGGAGGCTGTGCATGTTGTAGTGATGAGGGAATTCTTTCAGATATTGGTGAAGAAGAGGAAAAATCCAAAGAACCGTATTACAAAATTGGATTCGGTATAGTGGCATTTATTGTTGCATACATCTTAAATCAATTAAGTTTTGCAAGTGGAGCAATATATAGCTCAACTAATATTGCATATGTATTATACATAATTATGGTGTTATATGTTGGTTATGATACAATATGTGAGGGTATTGAAGGAGCTTTACATGGACAGGTAAGAATTGAATTACTTATGGTGATTGCTGTGGTAGGTGCTTTCCTATTAAACAGTGCTCCTGAAGGTGCTCTATTAATATTGTTATATTACATATCTGAATTTCTTGAAGATATATCAATTGACAGATCCAAAAAATCAATTAGTAATCTTGTAAAGTTATCTCCAGATACAGCTATTGTAAAGGTTGGAGATAAAGAAGAGGAAAGAAATGTAGATGACATTAATGTTGGAGAGGTTGTAGTTGTAAAACCTGGAGATAAGATACCAGTAGATGGTGAAATCGTAAAAGGTTCAACATCTGTAAATCAAGCCTCAATTACAGGTGAAAGTTTAGCTGTTTCAAAGGATGTTGGAGATGAGGTTTACTCATCAACAATAAATGAAGAGGGTTATATTGAAATAGAAGTTACAAAATCATCTGATAATACTGTATTTGCTAAAATTGTAGATTTAATAAAGGAATCCGAAGAGAAAAAAGCACATATTAATATATTTGTAGATAAATTTGCAACCTACTATACACCTTGTATTGTAGTTCTTGCAATTCTCGTTGCTGCTGTTCCAACATTATTCTTTGGTCAGCCTTTCCAGACATGGGCCTATAGGGCATTATGTTTACTTGTAATTTCCTGTCCTTGTGCCGTTGCAATATCCACTCCAGTTTCAATGATATCCTCCATTACAGCAGGTACTAATAATGGTATTATTATAAAAGGTGGAGAATATATTGAGGAACTAGCCAATACAAAAGCAATCATGTTTGATAAAACAGGTACCCTAACTGAGGGAAACTTAAAAATAGATAACATTAATCCTTTAGACGGTATTGAAAAGGATGAAATCATTAGAATCGCATGTTCCATTGAAAATCAATCAAAACATCCTATTGCAAAAACCTTCAATGACTATAGAAAAGAAAACAAGCTCAAATTATATGATGTGGAAGACTTCAAATCCATATCAGGAAAAGGGCTTACCGGTTCAATAAATGGTGAAAATTATTATATAGGAAACAAGGAATTATTCAACTTTAACAATGATTTAGAATCTGAGTTAAATAATATTCTTACTGATGAAGCTAAAACAACCATATTCATTGGTACTGAAAATGAGATATTAGGAAGCATTACCCTAAATGATAAAATCAGAGATGATACCCCAAGTACAATAAATTACTTAAAATCCAAAAATATCAAAACCATGATGATTACAGGGGATAACCAAAAAACCGCCGAACTTGTATCCGATGAAATCGGATTAGATAAATATTATTCAGATTTATTACCTGAGGATAAAGTAAATATTGTGGAAAAGGTTGTTGCAGAGGATAAACACGTTGCAATGGTTGGTGATGGAGTAAATGATGCACCTTCACTTGCCATGAGTAATGTCGGTATTGCAATGGGTATGGGATCCGATGTGGCTATTGATACCGGGGATATCATTCTAATGAATGATGAAATCTCAAAATTGTCATATCTAATAGCATTAGCACGTAAAACCATGCAAGTTGTAAAAACAAATATTGGCGTTGCAGTTGCCGTAAAGGCAATTCTTGCAGTTGTTGCAATTCTTGGATTCGTCTCCCTTTGGGAAGCAATTACTATTGGTGATGTTGGTCTTACACTTTTAGTTGTTGCATATGGATTAAGACTCTCCAGATTCTAGACAATTATATTCATTTATAATTGTCACTTTTTTTAAGACCATTTTTTCATATATTTATCAAAAATACTATTTTTAGAAAAATTGATATTTTTAGAATCCAACTAGAACCACTTATTATAATTGGATATCGTTAATTATAGACAATAGGTATTGCTTTAATATTCTATAAAAATTCAAAAAAACAATAGTGAAAATATATTCTTAGAATATACAGCAATCTAAAAAAATAGTAGAAAGATTACTACTGTAGATTCAATAAAGGTAAAACAATGAAAAAAATAGCAAGAATATTATATTTTAAGAATTTTAATAATAGTAAAAAAAAGTTTCTATAAATAGATAAATAAAAAATAATAAAGAATTAAGGAAATTAAAAATAGAAAAATTAAATTGTTTTAAAAAAGGTTACTTTTAATATTAATCATCTTTTAATGATTTTTCAAAGTTTTCAAAGTCATAATATGCAAGTAAGTCAGTTGATTCAGGTGTTTCCCTAAATTCCTCAATAAAATTTTCAAGATCCTTGAAAAATTCCCTTTTTCTCTGTTTTAAATCATCAATTTTGGAATAATCCTTTTTCAATGTAATGACCAATTTCAAATCATCTGTTTCAAGCTCTATTTCAGGATAATCTGAGGACATATACTTTTCAAACTCATTATACAAATCATCTTCAGGATTCATTATATCACTGAATATTTAACCTCTAGCCAATTGTTGATGAGCCCTTGCAAGGTGACCTGCTGCAAGTGCACCTAAAAGTGAAAGTTCTCCTGCAAGTACAGTAGATATAACGATTTCTGCAAACTTACGAGCTCCACCATCACCCTTTACACCTAAAATATTAAGACCTTCACTAGCCGTTGCAAGGGAAGTTCCTCCACCAACGGTTGCAATAGGAACATCAGGCATATTTACAGAGAAATATAAATCCCCATCCCTATCCTCTGCTGTTGTAATTCCAATAGAACCTTCACTTACATGAGCTGCATCCTGACCTGTTGCAAGGAAAATAGCCGCAATCATATTTGCATAATGAGCATTATAAGCCATACTACCTGCAACAGCAGATCCCAATAAGTTTTTAGCCGTATTAACTTCCGCAATAGCTACAGCAGTGGTTTTTAATTTAGCCTCCACAACATCTTTCGGAATCAATATATCCGCAACAAGTGACTTTCCTCTACCTTCAATCATATTGATTGATGCAGGTTTCTTATCAACACATACATTACCACTTAATGCAATATGTACGGCATTTGTTTCCTCTGCCATTTTGTTTAATACCTTTTCCGTTGCAATGGTAACCATATTCATACCCATACTGTCTCCAGTAGAGTATACAAATCTTGGATAGATATAATCCCCAACAACAAATATTGGATCTATCTTAAGCAATTTTCCATGTGAGGTAGTAGATTCCGCAATCTCTTTAAGTTCTTTGAAATTATCCTCAAACCATTTTTTAACATTTAATGCATCCACTGCAGAAGGTGCTTTAATAACAGGTGCCCTTGTCATTTTATCATCAATAATTCTAGCATTGACACCGCCAGACGCTTTAATGGTAGAGCATCCTCTGTTAATGGATGCTACAAGTGCACCTTCTGATGTTGCAAGGGGTATGTAAAATTCCCCATTTACCTCCTCACCATTTATCAATAATGGTCCTGCCACACCAAGAGGTAATTGGATTGCTCCAATTGGATTTTCAATATTCTTCTTAAATACATTATCCATATCAAGGGTATAATGTGAAACATTTTCAAGACTAGTAGAGGTATATTTTTCAATAAATTCCCTTCTAACATCAACAGCCTCGTCAATAGAATCAGTGTATTTTTCTATCTGGTAAAGTTTCATTTCACCATTAAGTAATTTTTCAATAATTTGAGATTTATCCATTTTATAACCTAACCACTCATAAACTATTATTAAACCAAAAGAACATAGCAAAATTAATTAATTCCAGCTTGATGAAGTAAATCCACAAGTTCTGAAGGTTTTTTAGCAACATGAACTCCAACCTTCTCAAAAGTTTCGGTTTTTGTTTTTGCAGTTCCACTACTACCTTCAATAATAGCACCTGCGTGTCCCATTCTTTTACCTGGAGGTGCGGTTCTTCCAGCAATATATGAAACTACAGGTTTTGAAATATTATCTTTAATGTATTCCGCTGCCTTTTCCTCAGCATTTCCACCTATTTCACCTATAAGCACAACTGCATCAGTGTCATCATCATCTTCAAACATTTGAAGAACCTGAGTGTAATCTGTACCCACTACGGGATCTCCACCAATACCAAGACAAGTACTTTGACCAATGTTCGCCCTTGTAAGTTGACTTGCAACCTCATAGGTTAATGTTCCACTACGGGAGATAACACCAACATTTCCCTTTTCAAAAATATGGGTTGGCATGATTCCCATTTTACCAACACCTGGTGTAATGATTCCTGGAGTGTTAGGTCCTATAACAGTTGTATTGTTCCTTTTAGCATATTCAACAAGTTCCATTGTATCATGGACTGGAATATGTTCTGTTATTATTACAACTAAATCAAAGTTTTTGATTGATTCAAATGCAGCATCTTTTGCAAAAGGTGCTGGTACAAAAATAATAGAAGAGTTAATGTCTTCGTTTTCTTTTGCTTCACGAATAGAATTATAAACAGGTACACCAAAGTGTTCTTGCCCTCCTTTACCCGGAGTTACACCTGCCACAATATTAGTATTATATTCAAGCATTTGCTGTGTATGGAATGAACCTTGTTTACCTGTTATTCCTTGAACTAAAATCTTAGTATCATTATCTAACAAAATCATATTATCACGTAACTATTCTTAAATTTATAATTACTTTATTTGAAAATCTAAACCATAACAAGTTTTTTAAAAACCCTTATTTTAACACACAATAATTTAGAAATATAAAAATTAATTAAAATATAATATTTAATCATTATATAATATATTTACTTTATATTTATTAATTAATAAAAGTTTCTAAATATAAAAGGTAATCTAATCAAAAAATAATAGACTTTTAGAATAGAATATAAAAACTGTACTTTAAAACATTAAAAGAAATTAAGGCTATTTAATATAAAATTAATACAAAAGATTATACAAAGACTTAAAGTTAATATTCCATTCTATATTAATCATTACAGATAATAAAAAACAATTCCCGATTATAAAAATAGCTAAATCTGAATAGTTTTTATGGAATAATTGAAAAAAGTAATTTAAAATTATAAAAACAATAAAACTTGAATAATTATTATGAAATAATTGAAAAAAGTAATTTGAAATTATAAAAATAGCTAATTATTATATTTAAGAAAAACTAAAAAAGGTTATAAAAATTAGGAATTATCTTAAAATTCTTGTTTTGTTTTCAAACGGAACAGCTAAATCAAGGGTATTTCCATTCATGAAAGCTGTTGCACTTACAATTACACTTCCAGGAATTACATTACAAGGAGTGCCATATTCTACAAGATAAGTATTCTTACAACCAAGTGCCGCACCAATCATTGAAAAGGCTATAGTACCCATAGATTCCAAACCATTTACTGTAGCACAGACTACAGGATCATCAGTTTCATTGGATACATACCCTACACCAGGGATCTTTCTAACCTTACCGCTTATCGGTTTACATACATCATGTACGGCAAAGAAATTTGAAGCGGCCTGAATTGTTGAATTCGCAACATCTTCAACAAATGGTTCTCCACCATATGTATCAAAATGTAAAATTACGCTATCCGGATAGATATCATCTTGAACATCAGCTTCAGCATAGGATACCCCTTCACCAGCACTCTCTTTATCCTCTGAAATACCAGTCAAATCACCGAGATTTTCAGCATTATCCCTCATCAAATGAATAATACCCCTATTAACTTCCTCAAGTAAATCATCTTCAACATAAGCGGCAATTACTAGATCATCACCAGTTACATTTGTTAAAGCTGCCCTGTAAGCACCTAAATCCAATAATTTTGGAATATCTTTATTTATATTTTTAATCAAAGATTTACTACAAGAAACATCATTAGAAGATATATCTGCTCCAAATACTGTAAGTTTCATAATACACCCTTTTTTTATTTAATTAATTGAATCATCTAAAATTACTAAATCTAATTAATTATAATTTTTAAAACTAATATTATTTATTATTTTATAATTTACTTAAAAATCCTAAATTAAAGAACATGTGTAATAAAATTTAATATCTAATAATTTAAAATATATTATTAAGTAATTTAAAAATTAGTTTTTAATTTTTTGAAAATAAAGAATTTAGTTAGATGTTAAAATGTATTCACAAACAAAAATAGCTATACCAATTGCTCAAAAAGAGAAAGAGGACGTGATTGAAGTTGCACATGACTGTATACGTAAAGGTGCAGATATTCTTGAATTCCGCATTGATGCAATGAACAATCCTACAAGTGACTTAATTGTTGAAATTGCAAAGGAAATCAACTTTCCAATGATTGCAACCAATAGAATTGATATTGAAGGAGGCTCCTTTAAGGGTAGTGAAAAGGAAAGGGTTGAACTTCTAAAATCTATTGCACCATATGTTGATTATATTGACATAGAGCTTGTAACAGATGATAAGTATATCGAGGAAATTAAAAATACTGGTACAAAAACCATTATTTCCTATCACAACTTTGAAAAAACACCGGAATTAAATGAGTTAACCTACATAGTTGAAAAGGAAAAACAGATTGGAGACATTGCAAAAGTCGCGGTAATGCCTGAGAAATTAGAGGACACACTGGTTATACTTGCAATACTTTCAAGATTTGATGATACCATTGCAATTTCAATGGGGGAACTCGGAAGCTATACACGTGTAATGGCATCTAAATTTAATTCACCAATAACATTTGCTGCAGGAAGGGATGTTACAGCACCTGGACAATTAGATATTGAAACTATGAAAATGTTATTGAATATGGATATTATGGATGATGACGAGTTAGATGATATCAATTAGATTAACTCATTATTCATAATACAGGTTACTTTTAAAACTCTTAAGTAAAATACTCAAAAAACTCCTAATAAATCAAATAAATAATTGTTAACTAAAATATTATCCAATTAACTTCTAATAAATCAATTAAATAAAAAAAACTCAAAAAAACTTAAACATAACACCTTCTAAACAAAAAAAAATTTGGAAACTTCCAGATTAAATAAGTATTATAAAGTTTAAAACTAATTTTTAAATTACTCATAATAATATGGTGTTTAAATGAAAAGTCATACTAAATGGATTCTTTCATTTATTATAATCATATTAGCTCTAGTTGGAACCATAGGATTTATGAACTTTAATGATGCTTTAATTGTTGATTTAAAACTCAATGGAGTAACAGTGGAATCGGATATTCATACTATTAACTTCCTAGAAGATAATGATCAAATGAATAGTGACATTACAAACTATGTAAAAGAGGAAATGATAAATGAGAATTCTACTGTGGACAGCATTAAATCAGGAGTTTCCAACATAACTAAGAAATATGGTTATACCAACACAGAAATTAACATCAAATCCGAGTTTGGTGACGATACCTTACCAATGTTTTTTAATGTGGAGGGTACCTCAATGCTACCAACATTTCATGATGGAGAATCCGTTATTATAAATAAAACCCATGATGTTTCCGTTGGAGACTGTGTAGTTGCAGATAGTCCGGAATATGGACGTATCATAAAAAGAGTAAGCCAAATTAATGGTAACGAAGTTTATTTAACGAGTGATAATAAAGAAGTTAAATACCGATACGAGGATGGTTATACCATTAAAGAAGAGGGAATTAAAACTTGGGTTAATAAAAACAATATAATTGGTGTTGTTAAGATATCCAATATTACCAATAACACTAATTTAAATGTTTAAAATTAAAAATTTTTTAATTTTTTATTTTCATGTTCTTTTTAAACTCAAATTATAAACAAACTTATTTTAAATAATTATTTTTAAATTTCATCCTTTAATTCAAACTCTTAACTTTTCTAGAAAGGTTTCTTAATACTCGATTTAAATCTTAAGCATAGTTAAGGTAAAAATCAATTCCAATCAATTTTTAAAAATAAGTAAAACTTAAGATATTTTTAATAAAAAACAGCAAAAAATAAAACTTCAATCAATTTTTAAAAACAAAATTAAAACCTAACTTTAATAAAAAATAGCAAAATAATAAAAATAAAAAAAATAAAGAATGATTGATTAAATTATACAAAAATACAATTAAAAGGAATTAACAACAATCAGAGGCAAGATAAAAAATTTAATTTAATCAAACATTCCATAAATATGAATCCCGTAATATAAGGTAAATTAGAAAATACTATAATAATAGTACTTTCCCGTGTTTTGTGTGATTTATATAGTTAACAAAAATGTTTAAAGAAGAATACTATTATATAGCATCTTCTCCAGTTTCACCAGTTCTAATTCTAACTAATTCTTCAACATTAGAGACAAATATTTTTCCATCTCCAATATCACCGGTTCTACCACCTTCGCAGATAGCTTCTACAACTTTATCAACATCTGAATCAGAAACAACTAATTCAACACGAGTTTTTGGAAGTAAATCAATACAATAATTAGATCCCCTATAAGTTTCTTTAACACCTAATTGAGTACCTCTTCCTTTGACTTCAATAACAGTCATACCTTTAAATCCAGCTGCATCTAAAGCTTTTTTTACATCTTCAAATTTTTCTTGTCTAATAACAGCTATAACTCTTTTCATTTTAAAACCTCATAAAAAATTTATGATTTTACAAACTCCATATATAATTCTAATGTTATATATACTTCAATACATACAAGGTAATCAATTATCTCAATTCTAATAAATTAATATAATTAATTATTTCCTCGAGATTTAAGTTAAATACATCTTCATCAATGAAATGAAGATAATAGGTTTTAATAACCTATTAAACTTCGATAATTGAAGAAGATCTTAATCTGAATTTATAATCTGTATCCAGATTCTCCATGGAGTTGAGTATCTAATCCTTTAACTTCAGTAGCTTCATCTACTCTAATACCCATTGTGACATCAAGTACTTTAGCAATGATGTAACTTAATACAAATGCATATATAACAGTTGCAACTGCTGCAATGATCTGTATTACAACTTGGTTTGGATTACCATATAATAATCCAGCTGCTTCATTAATTGCTGGGTTTGCAAATATACCTGTTGCGATTGCTCCCCATAAACCTGACATACCATGGATACCGAATACATCTAATGCATCGTCGTAACCAAGTTTTGGTTTTAAGTAGTATAATGCAAAGTAAGATACAAATGATGTTACGAAACCAATAACTATTGCTGCAGGTACATCAACGAAACCAGCTGCAGGAGTAATTGCTACTAAACCTGCTACTGCACCGGAAATTGCACCTAATACAGTTGGTTTTCCTACTTTTACTTTATCAATGACTACCCAAGTGACTAATGCAACTGCTGCTGCAACGTTAGTTACAAGAATTGCGTTTGCTGCAAGACCGTTTGCTGCAAGACCTGATCCACCGTTGAATCCTAACCAACCAAACCAGAGGAATGCTGCACCAATTACAGAATATCCTAAGTGGTGAGGTAATAATGTGGCATCTTTACGAGGTCCGAGAACTAATGCTAATGCTAATGCACTTACCCCTGAATCTATGTGTACAACTGTACCACCAGCGAAATCAAGAGCTCCCATTTCCATTAACCATCCTCCACCCCATACCCAGTGAGCTACAGGGACGTAAACTAAGGTAACCCATAAAATAACAAATGCTACCCAAGCGGAGGTTTTCATTCTTCCTACTACACCACCAGAAATAAGTGCTGCAGTTAATCCACAGAATGTTAATTGGAAAATAACAAATAACAATGCAGGAATTGTACCGTTAAGATCATTTACACCCATTCCAGTCATAAATAGATTTGCTGGAGCACCAATCAATCCATTTATTGTGGAACCGAAGGCAAATGAATATCCATAACATACCCAAATGATACTTGCAACGGAAAATGCTATGAAAGTTAAATAAATTGTGTTTAATACATTTTTACTTTTACTTAGACCACTATAATATAAGGCAATACCTGGAATACTCATTAACAATACTAAAATAGTAGCCATAAGCATCCAAGCAGTATCACCTGGATTTAAAACAACCATATTATCTTCTTCTCTATAATATTTTTTAACAATAAATTAAATACAACCAACTTAAAAAGTGAATAGGTTTTGAATAATATATAATACAAAAAATTTTTAAAAGGGCTTTTTTAAAATAAAACTTTTTTATTATCAAGGAAAAGATTTTAAACTAAATTTTAATTATTCAAACCTATGCATCTTTTTTACAAAAAATTTTTCAATTTAAAAATTTTTATAGTCGGAAGACGGAAACCATGTTCCGTTATATTAAGATTATCTGTAAGAGTATATAAAGGTTTCGGAAGTATACTTCCGATTACCCTCATTCTTTAAAAATGATAATTATACAAATTATAGTTAAGATTAAAAAATTTTATAAAAAAATTATTTTTATTTAAAAAAAATATAATATTGAATAAAATTATTTAAAAAAATTATAAATTAGAAAATAGAAGCTAATCGGAAAAAATAATCCTAAAAATTTTCAAAAAAATGAAAATTGTAATAAATTAAAAAAATATATAAGATACAGATAATTTAGTTTTTTAAAAAAATTATATATAAAATCCCATTAATTAATAATAAAAACTATAAATTGAATAGTATTTTAAAAATAAATTAAATAAAATAACAAATATAGAGGAAGACGGTTTTTTCATAAAATTTCATAGAATATTACTGAATTTTTCTTAGGATACGGAAAATTTTGAAAAAAAGATACTGTAAAGATGAAAAATTTCCGCCGGAAAAAATCTGAAATAGAAAGTCTCCTCATAATTGTCATAAAAAAAAATCTTAAAAAATATTATGAAATCTAAAGGGTAATTAAAAAAATCAAAATCTGAAAAGAAAACAAAAGTATAAATCAAATTACAAGAAAAATATTAAAAAAATAGTCAATTAAAAAAAAGTATCTATCTTCAAAATCTAAAAAAAAAACAGAAGCATGTTAAACTATAAAAGAACCAATGAAAAATAGCCACTTTAAGAAAATATAAAAATAAAAAGATTATTCATCTTCAACATAGAGATGTTTATTTAATTCCTTTCTGATATCATCAGGAATACGAATTGATTTTTGCTCGTTAAAATCAAAATGAACCATTACAGCAGTACCTTTAGCACATAAACGATCATCTTGCCAAGCTTCGTGATATGTGGTAAATGAACTATTACCAATTCTTAAAACATAAGTTCTTATCTCAACATCAGTACCATAAAACATTTGATCCAAATATTCATAAGTGGTTTTAACCATAATCAATTTCCAGTCATCATGACTTACGGATAAGTCTGGTGTAAAGATTCTGAAAATATCATTTCTTGCAAGTTCAAACCATGTTCCTAAAACATTGTTGTTTATGTGTTGTAGCGCATCGGTATCACCAAATAATGGTGTAACCATTATATTAAACATTGTATCTCCTTAAATAAATTATTTAAATAAAAATCATCTATTTTTTTATTAAAATGATATTATATCTTATATTTAAACTATTATATAAAATGTTTTTTAATAAAAAACAGATTCAAAATCTTAAAAATCTACTGTAATCCCATTTAAAAAATTAAACCCGCAAAATTTTTTAAAGACCTTGAAAGTTAGAAACTATGTTTATATTAAAATCTTAAAACTTTTATAATCCAAAAGTTACCAGTTAAGAATTCAACATTAAAAAAAATAAAATAAAATAAAATAATTAAAACTTGTATAATTCAATCATGACATGTATATTCATAGATTAAAATCATTATAACTCATAATGATTATTAAAATAATTAAAAGTAGATATGATTAAATTAAAAATATAAAAAAATTATAAAACAGATAATGATTAGAATAAAAAATTTAATAAGAAAAAATAGAAAAAATACTCGATAATTGCTAATGAATAATAGAACACAGATTATTAGAAAATATACTCAATAGTACTCTCAGAAACATTAAACTCATCAGCAATATCATCAATATCTTTTCTAATCTTAATTAAATCGTCCTTATTATCAGATGTAACCTTAAGTTTTGCAGACATAATCTGATCTATACCATCCAAACTCCAAAGGTGAATATCTAAAATATCCTCAACATTATCAATTGATAGAATTTCTCCTTTAAGATTTTCAAAATTATATAAATCCGGAACCCTTTGAAGTAAAATCCTAATACTGTCTATTAATGTTTTACCTAACTGATATATCAGCCATATTGCTATTACAAGGGATATGATTGGATCAAGTATAGCTACATCCCAAAACATTAAAAGTACACTTAATACTAAAATAGCTAGCCATCTAAACACATCACCTAACATGTGGTAGCTGATTGCTTTTTCATTATAGGTTTGACCTTTATAAACCTTATAAACAGATAAACCTTTAAAAAGTATACCTACAAGTGCAAATACAAACATTCCTTTTGCATCAGGTGTTACAACACTAAACAATCTTGTTAAAGATTCATAAACAACTATAACTGATGCCACTATAACAGTACATGATGTAATTACAGCACCTAAAACAGAAAGTCTTTGATAACCATAGGTATATCTATCATTTTTCTCCTTAAGGGAAAATTTTTCAAGTATCCATGAAATTAATAGACAAAATGTATCAGTCATATCATGTATAGCATCTGATACAATAGCAATACTATTGGTATAAACGCCACCGAAGATTACAAAAATATTAAATAAAAGGCTTAGAATCAATGTTATAGATATATTCCCACTAGCTTTCTTATGAAAATCTTTTGATTTCTCAGTTGTACATTGTGCCATATTATTTATTATATAACAATAACTTAAAAAAGATTTATATGAATATATGTACAGATATTAAAAAAATATGATTTAAATTTATAAAATAAGAATTATATTATCTAGAAACTATTAATAGAATATAAACTACTTAAAAGAAGCTTATTAAAAGTGAAATTCCAATTAAAAATTTATTTAACTTAAACATTCACTAAAAGTTATTACAAACACCAATTTCCAACCAAAGAATATAAATTTTTAATCAATACTAAAAAATAACTTTTAGAAAAATAGATTTAATTTTAAAAACCCAAATTATCGAGTAATCTATCCAAGACATCTAATATGCTATCTTTAAATGGACCATTATTTTCCAATTTTAATGTTGATACAATGGAAGCGAATTGACCACTCTCATAAATGTTAGATTTGTTAAGACGTTTTACAATATATGCAGCCATATATGTGTCCCCTGCTCCTGTTGGAGAGGATATTTTTCCTGTAGGGCAAGCTTCAATATCATATAATCTTTCCTCATACTTATTATATATTAAAGATCCCTTACTATTTTCAGTTACTATAATCTCATTTGGACCTAAAGTAGACAAGTTTTTAATTGTATCTATCAAATCCAAGCTGTCCCCATATATGAACTCTGCTTCAAACTCATCTAAAAATAAAACATTTACATATTTTAGAATTTCTCTAAATTTATCAGGCATTGATTTTTTAACATAACCATTTAATGAATAATCCCTTAAAATTCCCTGTATTGAAAAGAATATCGGTAAATCAAAACCGCTTAAATATTTTAGCAAATCCAAGTCCACATCGGATAATAGCAGAGGATTAATTAAGATTCCATCATAATCCTTTAAATCAATATTTAGATTTTTAAAGTCCTTAAGTGTAATTGGTATTTCCGCAAAATTGGACTTTTGAATCCTATTTGAATCATTTAAATATTCATTTATAAAGATTAGTGTTTCATCTTTAAAAACCGGAATTATTCTATCTTCATTTGGAAAATTGTTTAATAGATACTCATCGTCTTTTGATAGAGCCGTAACAATTGTGTAGTCAGACTCTAAATTTTCCAAGACATATGACTCATAATATACAGCTCCCCCTATTGAGGATTTTGACTTGTTATTAAAAATATTCTTATCCTTTGTAATAGGACCAATAAGTAACAGATTGACCATACCATCACCTCCACAATAAATGGCTTAAAAAAATATCAAGAATTATATAAAATTAAAATAGAATAAATAGTTTTCTATAGAATATGGCTTTAAATTAGAATTATGAAATTAAAAAAAAAGAAAAGGAATTTAAAAAATAGATAATATCTAAATACCTCTATCTTGCATTCTGTCTTCTTGGGATAAAGTAGACATGTCTAAACCTTTCATTGCTTCACCTAAGTTTTTAGAAACCTCAGCTAAAACATCAGGTTTATCATAGTTTGCGGTAGCTTCCACAATAGCATGTGCAAATGCAGGAGGATTATTGGATTTGAAGATTCCTGAACCTACAAAGATTCCATCTGATCCTAATTGCATCATTAATGAAGCGTCTGCAGGGGTAGCAATACCTCCAGCAGCAAAGTTAACTACAGGTAATTTACCAAGTTTTGCAGTTTCACGAACGAGTTCAATCGGTGCTTCGATATCCCTTGCATATCTCCAAATTTCCTCTTCATCCAAACCTTGAACAGTTCTGATTTCACCCATAACCATTCTCATATGACGAACAGCTTCAACAATGTTTCCAGTACCAGGTTCACCTTTGGTACGAATCATTGCAGCACCTTCATCAATTCTTCTTAATGCTTCACCTAAGTTTCTAGCACCACATACAAATGGAATGGTGAATTCTTTCTTATTAATATGATAAACATCATCGGCAGGTGTAAGTACTTCACTCTCATCAATCATGTCTACGCCTAAAGTTTCGAGTATTTGAGCTTCTGCAATATGACCAATTCTACATTTAGCCATGACAGGAATGGAAACAGCATCAACTACTTCTTCAGTAATGGATGGATCAGCCATTCTAGCTACTCCACCAGCTTTACGGATATCTGCAGGAACTTTTTCTAAAGCCATAACAGCTACAGCACCAGCATCTTCTGCAATACCTGCTTGTTCTGCATTTACAACATCCATAATGACTCCGCCTTTTGTCATTTTAGCGAAACCTTCTTTTAATACATCAGTACCTTTTTGCATTATATTTTCTCCTTTCTATAATTTTAAAACTAGTCAATTATCGAAAATTAATATTAAATTGCAAATATTTAATATCCATTGTAAATTTCTATTAAAATATAGAGCAATCTTATTTTTATAATAACTATAATATAAAATTTAATTATTAACTATTGTTATAATTTATTTTCTAAAAATAGATTCTGAAAACAAGAATCATGAAAAGTAACTATCCTAAAAGAATAGGACGTAAAACTATAAATGGACTGAAAGCCGCTATCAGAAACAAAACAATACCTACCATTAATTTATATCTGTTATTATCCATTTCACCAGAGATTATAAATAATACTCCAAAGAAAGCTAAAACAACTGGTAATATATGTGAAAATAATAATGTTCCGTTTACTGGCATTTTATCACTAAATTAACATTTTTTAAAAAAAATATAGTTATTATTCAATAATATTATACTATTAATATTTAATAATAAAGTTATATATATGTTTCCCTTCATTGGAATTTTTATACTATAAACAACATTTTTAAATTTTATAAACACCGGAAAAAGAATAAGCTTTAACTGTTTTCAATATTTAAAAAGAATAATATTTCTATACGAGGTTGTAAAAAATTCAACTGATGGCTTGAATTTTTTTAAATTTGTTTTATTGTTTTGTAGTTTCTTATGATTTCTTTGGTTTGGAATTCGTTTTTTACTCCGTTTACTGTTCGGAATATGTTTTTTCTGCTTCTTGGTAGTGTTGTTCTGAATAATAGTTCTATTGTGTTGTTTGTTTTTGGTATGTTTTTGTTTTTCATATGATTTAAGTAGTTTTCTATGTTTTTGGTGATTTTTGGTATTTTTTTGGCTATTATTTCGGGTATTTGGTCTATTTCTTCTTTTAATTTGTTTATTCTTTTTGTTGCTGTTTTTATTTTTTTGGATTTGAATATTAATGATATTTTGTCCATGTATTTTTCTAGTTTTTTGATTTTGTGTTTGTTTTCTCTTATTTTAAATTTTAGAATGTTTAATTGTATTTTTAGGCTTTTTATTTGTTCATTTATTTTTATTCTTTTTTTGTCTGTTTTTTTGATTCTGCCTCTTTTGATTTGGATTTTACTTTGTAATTTTTCGATTTTAGTTGTTATTTTTTCTATTTTATTTTTGTTTGTTTTGTTTTGTCTTTTTAGTTTGTTTATTTGTTTGTATGCGGGTTTTCGTATTTCATGTATTAAATGGAATACACATTGTTGGTGTATTATGTTGTTTTCTTTGCAGAATTTTTTATAGATTGGGTGTCCGTCTGTTATTAGTACTTTTAGTTTAAATTCTTTTGTGGATTCTTTGATGAAGTTTTCGAACGTTTTTTGGTTGAATTTGTTTTTGTGTATTATTTTTGTGTTAATTGTTATTTTGCTTATTGCGTCTATTATGCTTAATCTGAGGTATGTTTGTCTTGATATGTTCAAATATTGTTCGTCGTAGTGGATTATTCCACTATATTCGATTTCATGTTCTTTGATTTGTTTTTTAATGTGTTTTTCGTGTTTTAGTATCCAGTCATCGATTTTTTGTTTAAATGTGTTGTAGATTGTTTGATGGCTTATATTTAGGTTTTCTGTTTTGTTTATGATGTTTGCAACTTTGTTATATGGTATATAGGTTTGTGTTTTGAATATTATTGCTTTTTCTTTTGTTTTCTTTGAATAATTGCAGTATTTGTCTTTAAATTTTGTTATATCTGTTGTTTCGTAGTGTTTGCATTTTTTCGAGCTGCAAACGTATTTTTGTAGATATATTTCGTGTTTTTTCTCGTATTTTATTTTGGTTAGTCCGTTTTTGTTTAGTGGTGCTCCGCATTTACTGCAATATTCTTTTTTCTTGACTATTATTGCTTTGTTAGTGGGTTCAGTTAGTTTTAAGAAGATAATTGCTATTTCAGGGTCTAGATCATTTGTGATTTTTATGTGATTTTTTTGTGTTTTTGAATCGAAAAAAATAAATATTTCTTCATTTAAATTATTAATTGTGGGTGTATTTTGCTTCATATTAATATATATGCCCACATTATTATTTAACTCTTTTTATGCTATTTTTCAGTTGAAATAGCGCTTATTATTTTATTATTTTGTATATTACTTTATATTAATTAAGTATTTTATTTTTAGGACTTGTTTTGTTTGTTTTTATTAAATTAGAGTTTTGTTTTGTTTATTTTGGTGTTATGATTTTCTGTTGTTATTTTGGTTCATTGTTCTTTTATTTTAATGTAACTTATTATTTTTTAGTTTTATGTTATTTTATAACTTTTGAAGTTGTATTTCAACTGTAAATTGTTTTTTAGTTAGAATTAGAAAAAATAAGTGGTTTATCATCAGTTGAATTTTTTACAGTCCCTTCTATACCATTATAATTTCTAAAATAAGAACAGATCCTAACTGTTTTTAAAAAATAATAATAAAAAAATCATTAAAAATTCAATTAATTAAAATTATAATGTGGAAATACTTCCGTTATGTAAGGCAGTACCTATTAATGCTTTTTTTACACCATACCTTTCAAGGGGCTCTAAATCCTCTTGATTAATACCTCCGCCAATTATGATCTTATCCTTAAACTCTTTAAAATCATCCAAAAAGCGAGTATCATAACCATTTCCAGTTCCAACATCAGATATATTTAAAAGGATAATCTCATTAGGATCAAGTTCCCTTAACACATCCTTAAACTCTTCCAGATTCATATCCAAATTGTTTGAATAAAGTCGTCCGTCTTTAATATCAACACTTACAACAATCCTCTCACGTGGAAATGTGTTAAAAATTTTCCTCATCTCGTCAATGGATTCAATCGTCTCAGTTGCAACTATAAGTTTATATGCAAAATCAAGATAAAACTTAAAAGATTCAAAATCCTTAATACCGCAATCCAACATTACAGGCAAAACAGTATTAACATCCTTGATTTTATAAAGATTATTACCCTGTTTTTCAATTAAATCCAAATCAGCGATGTAAATCTCCTTGGCACCATAAAGCTCAAGGCCATTTGCAATATTCAAAGGGTCTGAGTTTGGAGCATAAATTGTATTTAATGGAGTATAGGTAGACCTATTGCCACTTTTTCCACTGACAGCCTGATTACCTTTTAAATCTAAAACTGGTACTATTTCAATCATTTAATCACTTGTTAATCACTTGCATATAATAATTATTATATTATATAAAAGAACTTAATTTAATATTTTTCTAAAAATAATACATTCTTAAAAAAATAATAAAAATTAAGATAAAATGATCAATAGCCAATTAGTAGAAATCCCATAAATAAGTATAAAGGACTTTAATTTTTTATAAAAAGAGCAATAAAAAAAGAGATTATATAAAAATAGAACAATTAAGAATAGTGAAATCAGACATTAAAAACTAAAATGAAAAAAAATCAACACTTTTAAAAAATCAAATAATTTAAACTAGATAATGAAAGATTTATAAAAAAAAATGAAAAATTATACCGGCTCGTTAGATTCAACAACTACATAAATCTCATTTGCCAATTCTTTATCTACGGCTAACTGGGTATTACCTAACTGAAATACAAAGATTGGAAATTTTTGAATCAATTGAATCTTAGAACCTGGAAGAAGACCCAAATTCATAATCTTCTGTAATTTCTTAGCATCTGCAGTCTTAATATATGATACTGTTCCAATATCACCTACCTCAGTTTCAAGAAGTGGAACGGCTGAATCCTTATTATCGACTACCATACCATCACGTGGCGGAATTGTATGACCATGTGGGCATTTTTTAGGATAACCGAGAATCCTCATAATATTGTCTTCAACATCATGACTCATTACATGTTCAATCTGATCCGCCAAATCCTCCATCTCATCCCTATCTGCAAGGAACAAATCAGCCACAACAGTCTCGGCAATCCTATGTTTTCTGACAAGTTCCCTTCCCAGATATTCACCAGACTCTGATAATAAGATTTTATGATGATCTATATTAATATATCCTTTTTTAAATAATTCTGTAATATAGTCCTTATCAATTTGATCTTCGGTCATGATGTCCTTATCTTCCTTTTCCTTAACCCAAAGATTACGAAGAATATCCTCTATGTCTTTAGTTCTTAATGACATTTTTAATCCCCTTTATAATATTATCTGTTAAAAATATGATTCTAAACTTTTATCAGTCTAATAAAACTACATTTTAAAAATTAATCCAAACTTTTTGTAATAAATAAAATAACCTGTAAAAAGAAATTCTGAAATTTTTATAGTTTAAATTAGAATCACCTGTTAAAAATACAATCCTTTATCTTTCCTACTGAGTTTTCAATGAATTTATATGACTTTGATTCCGGTAAAATCTCATATCCACAATTAGGACAGTGAATTACCTGGCAGTCTATTGGACAGCCTTCACAACTTTCACCATCACAGAGTTTAAATTCATATCCACAAAACTCACATTTTACCATAACATCTTCTGACATATTATCCGCCACTATCCTTTATGAAATCATTAGAAAATTGAATATTATCAATCCACTACCATAATAATTTCAATGAAAAGTATAAATTAAATTTAAGTATTCACCTGATAATTAAAATAATAAATTAAATATTTTCATCAATCAAATAACCCCATTATAAATATTATTCTATATAAATAAATTAAAATAAAAAATTTATAATTAATATAATTAATTATAGATTTAATTTACTTAATCATACTTTTAAAACTATAGTAATGAATTGTGTAAATACACATATTGCTAATTAAATAATTATATCCTGACAATTTTTAATTCCATCACAATATCCATGTTAAATAAGCCAATTTAGTAAACAGCTGCATTTCATGTTTAATATCCTATTTAAAATACTACTCCAAATGTCGTAAGTACTAAGTTAAGTAGGAAACCTGCTGTAAATGCAAGTACAATACTTAATATTGCAATACCTACAGCTATCTTTACCCCTCTTTCCTTAATCATTACAATAAACTGTGCAATACATGGTACAAACAAGGTTAAGGTAACACTTGCTACAAGTAATTGTACACCAGTTAAGGTATCCCTAATCTTTAAGATTCCCGCTGCACCAAAGTCTCTTCTAAAGAATCCTAAGATAAATGATTGGGTTGTTGAAGTTGGAAGACCTATAGCCTGTATAATCGGATTAAATAATTTAATGATTAATTGGAAGATACCTACAAGATCAAGACCCCAGATTAAAACACTTATAAGGATAAATATTGGTAACAATTCCTTAATATACATTACAACCCTTGTCCAGGTTTTTTTAAGTATATGCTTAGGTTTAGGAACTCTTAAAGGAGGAAGTTCCATGAAGAAACTTGCCTGTGAACCTGGTACAAATCTCTTAGCAATAAGCCCTACAACTATAAAGTTGAATATGATTATTCCAAGCCATATCCATAATGTAATGGGATGTGAGGATAACAATGACATTATTACTCCAAGCTGTGCAGAACATGGAATAGTTAAAGCCATGAGTATTGTTGCAATAATTCTTTCACGGTTGGTCTCAAGAGTACGTGTGGTCATGGTTGCCATACTTCCACAGCCTACTGCCAAAACCATAGGAATAATTGAACGACCACTTAAACCTATCTTTTTAAAAGCGTTGTCAGTTAAAAGTGCAAGTCTTGGAAGATAACCGCTATCTTCAAGTATTGAAAATACAATGAAGAACAAACTCACAATTGGGAAAATAATTCCAATACCATAACTTAAACCGAATGTTACAATACCATAACTACCTATAAACAAGTCTTGTATTGGTTTCCATGGTATAACAGCCAAAACAATTTGAGTTAAAAATGGATTTATCCATTCTCCAAATATTACATCCTCAAAGAAATCAACCAAATATCCGGCACCTAAAACCCCTACGAATAGATACAATCCGAAGTATAAAACCAATGCCAGAATAATCAAACCGTAAACCGGATGTATCATCAATCTTGATAGTTTTTCTTTAAAATCATCATTTGTCTGAGGTTTAACCTTGTTTATTGTTGTAAATTCATCTTTAAAATATAGTGCATACTTAGACAATTGTAATTTGGTTAAATATTTAATCGGATCGTCATACTCCTTTTCAATTGAATCTACTAAACTAAAAACATCCGCATAGTTTTTTTCATGTTTTTTAACGGTATTTCTAATATCTTTATCTCCCTCTAAAAGTAGAATAGCTACTGCACGATTAGTCATCTCATCATATCTATGTTCCAATTTAGATTCCACTTTATTAATGGAGCTTTCTAAATCATTACCATAATGGATTACAATTCTGGCTTTTGAATTAGAATCGATATTCTTTTTAATATCATCATAATTTAATATTGTATTCTTTAGCTCGTCTAAACCAATATCGTTTGCAGCTGAAGTTAAGACTACGGGAATACCTAATTTAGCAGACAATCCTTCCTTATCTACTTTAGCACCCATACAGTCTAATTCATCAATCATATTTAATACCAAAATTACATCAGTACCTGCATCAATCAACTGTAAAGTCAAATCAATCGATTTATCAATATTTTTAGCATCTATAACATGTACAACTAAATCATAATCTCCACTAAATAGAAGTAATTTAGCAATTCTTTCCTCTTCGGTTATTGTATTTAAATCATACATTCCTGGAGGATCTGTAATTTCAATTGTTTCTCCATCAATTTTAAAATTACCTGTATCAATATCAACAGTTGTTCCAGGATAATTGGAAACTGTAGCAGAAAGACCTGTTAATTTATTAAAAGTAAGACTTTTACCTACATTAGGATTACCTATAAGCAATACATTATGAAGGTAATTTGTACTGTCCTTCTTGTTTTCCAATAATTTTTCATCTCTTGTTTCTTGACCATCTAAAATAGAAAACCCCTCTCTTTAAAAAAATTAATAAATAAAATTTTAGGTTTACCTAAACAAAGTATTATTTTTACCACATATATAGTTTATTGAGTTTAGGTTTACCTAAAAAGAAATTAAAATTTTAATCAAGGTTAAATTTAATAGAAGACAATTTATATTGAATTTAAAAATTAAGAAATAATATTTATAAAACCTATTAGAAAAGATTCAAAACCAATTAAACATACATAAGGGTAATGAAAAATTAATTGAGGATATTAGAGTAATAGAACTAAAAAATAAAATGAAACAATAAAGAATACAATGTTTAAAAAAAGGCCAATTAAAAAAATAATAGAATAGATTAACCATTAAAATAGAAAATAAAATCAAAAAACAATTGAAATCAGCCAATTGATTAGTAAAAATAGAAAATAAAATCAAATAAATGAGATTAATCAATTATTAAAAATCGGAAAATCAGATAAAAAATATTATTAAAAGATTAAAGTTAAATGAATAATAAATTATAAACTTTTAGCCTTGTCAAGCTCTTCATCTATAATCTTTTCAAGTTCCTCTTTTACAATACCAACACAGATTTCCCCCTCATCATCCAACCTTGCGGAATCATTTGGTTCATGACCTGTAGGTTTTAAAATCTGATCTATATTAATATGGCGAACCACATCAATACCTTTGCTTTTTAATATTTTATTAACACAATTACTCTGACAGCCATTGATTGCAATAATCGGATATTTATCAATGAGATTAATAAAATTCTCATTATCTGCAGATGTTGCGGATATACAAATAGACATTACATCATCAGAATCAATAGCTACATCAGTCACTACAGCTCTACCCACTAATCCATTAGGGCTCATTCCACTACAACATGAAATAGCTACCTTATTATCATCCCATACAATTTCATCATTTTCTTCCATCTTATCAACCACTAAAATAGTATAAACTCTTAATGAAATTAAATATACTTAATTTTAAAAATCTAATAAAATATTTAATCCTTATATTACTTATAATTTTATACAAATTTAATTATTAGGAAAGGATTTTCACATAAAGTCATTAATAAAAATAGAAAACAATAAACCATTATTAGAATTAAAAAAATGCCTTAATAAAAAAAGTTGTTGATAAAAGGTAAAGTAACCCTAATATTACCCTTTAATAAAAAATAAAAACTAAGGTTGGACCCTTACACATACTTTTAAACTTTCTAGTATATAAATGTTATTTGAAAATAATTAAAGTTTACTTTAAAATATTATAGACAAATTTATAAAAAAATAAGGATCATATCAAGTAAAATAGCAGAATTCTAGTTTATAAAAAGTGAAACTAATAAAAACAGGCAAAACAAGATTATTATTAAAAAATAATTAACAATTGTTCATGTGTTCTAAAATAAATGAGAGCTAAATAAAAAAAATTTATTAAAATAAACCTTAATAGAATATAATTTTAAACAGAATAAGTAAAATTCATCAGATGTTTAATAGAAATAAAAATCTAAAAAAATCCGTTATTAAAAAAAGTTAATTAGTAAAATAGTTATAAAAAACTATTCTCTATAATTTTCATCTATGAAAACATCTAATTTTTCATAGGATTCATCTACAACATTTTGAATATCTTCCTGACTTAGATTTGATAAAGCATCAACATCAACATTAATTTTTAAATCAACATTAAGTTCTTCATTTTCGTAACTTATGTCTGTTAAAATACTTTGATCTATAACTTCTTTAGAAGATACATGTTGTGATAATTTATTTTCTGCAGTGTTGGTAAGAAAATAAGTTATAGCATCTAAGTCATCTTGTGTTAATTCTTTAAGTTTTCTCATATAGTCATCTTTTGAAAATTTTAAATTAAAAAGTAATAAGTATTTAAAAATACTTAGTTAATATTTAAACCATTCATAGTATTTTGAATACTGGTTTGCATTTCCTGAAGTTTTTTCATGACTCTTTCTTCTTGACGTGCCATGGTTTTTTGTCTTAATTGAAGGGTTTCTAATTGTTCTTTAGTTTCATCATAAATATCATCACGATTTACTTTAATAAGTAAAGAACCAGCAGATTTGTAAACCTCAGTATCAGAATTAGTCTTTTCAAGTTCAGCAATAGCCCTTTCAGTTTCATTTATTTGTAAATCGAGGTTTTGTTTTTGAACGGTTACAGCTTGAGCTTGTTGTTGTAAATTTTGATATTGATTCAATTGTTCTTGTACATTTTTTGGTAAATCCATAATATCACCTTTTTTTGAAATATTTAATTAAATAATATTAATATTATAATTTAATTTATATATTTAATATTTAATAAAGATATCTTAAATTAGTCAGATTATCATCAGAAAAAATATTATTAATAAAACTTTACCCATTGAAAAAGAAACTAATATTATCTAAAAATTTAATAAACCACATAAATGAAAAGCTCATTTAAAGGATTTAAAATCTCTTAACCTATTTATTAATAAATAATTTATTCATTCAAAGAGAATTAATTTCCTAATATACCTATTATTTATGATTTGGTCATCAAATAGAAAAAATAATTTAATTTAGATATAAATCAATAGAAATTACTCGATAAGATTATTAACTTCTAAGGATAGTTTAATCCATTTAATAGCCGAATTTATAGATGCCCTATAACTTGTTGCATCCTCGGCCTCTATATTAATAGTAATTATATTATCATGAACCTCTAAATCCATAGATGATCTATAATCTGGAGAAGTTTCAAATTCAAGTAAAACCGCATCATATATAATCTTAGCTTGTTTTGCATCATCAAATTTTATTGTAATATTATGGTTAATTGAATCAATAAAATTATTTTCCTTCTCCATAATCCTCACATAATAAATTAGTTATAAAAAAAATAAAGTAAATAGTCTAATTATCAAGAATCTTCCTAACTGCTATTTGAAGATCAATTTTTTCCCCATTTTTATTGTAAAAATCGATTATTCCAATTTTATAATCTACATAATCCTTCTCTATATACTCCTTTTGATCTTCCTCAGTATATTTATGAATGTAGAGATAATTCTCACTTGGATTATCATCTAATTCCGCATCAAGTAAGTCTGCAATTACAGCCAATTCCTCCACTTCACATTTAACTTTGAGATTTTTAGGGTTCATATGAAGACGGGTATTCTGGGTTTTAACAGTAACCAATATTGATAAAACCTTTTCTGCCCTTGAAAAAAATGTAATTTTACTAGGATTGCCCTTAATCTCATATACAAAAGCAGTTGAATCATTACCTAGAGTAGTGGATTTTAAAAGTATATCCCTAATACTACTTTTTCCTCTATTAATATATTCTGAACCTGTAGCATGCATTAAATTCTTACAAAATTTACGTGTATTTTGAGAAGGTTTTCTAGATGTTGAAATAAGCATATAATCACTGATAAAATAAATATCAAATTACAAAGTAATTAAATTAAAATAAGTTAATAAAAAATTAGAGATATAAGTTAAAAAGAAAAATAAAAATTATCTTGCTTTAATTGTCCTTTTTACAGCAGGAGTTTGTTTGAATAAGATTCTGTATCTGCATTTAGGACATTTATTTTCTTCATAACTTTTGTGGTCCATTACATAGCCACAGTTAGGACATCTATACAATTAGTTTCCCCCATTTTTAACATTACGTTTTGCAGCTTTTGCCATAGGAGTTTCAGGAGTGTATGCTCCACCAGTGAAAACTGTTCCACATTTATTACATTTCCATATTCCTGCAGCAACTCTTTTTACACCAGGTCTGTCACATTGAGGACATACATGTTTTTGTTTCATGTTTTCTTCAATAATTTTAACAGATCTTTTAGCTTTTCTTCCGTATCTTGCACCGAATCTTCCAGTGATTCCCACTTTTTTTGTTCTAGCCATTATATTTCTCTCCAAATAATTATAATATAAAATATCATTAATCCATATATGGACTAAATAAAAGCCTATTAAACTAATCAAAAAATAATTAATGTTAATAGAAAAAAATTCCCTATTATTTAATGAAATAATATAAGAATAAAATTATAAAATTTATCTTTAATTGTGAATTAATAAAACATAAATTTATCTAATATAATAATTTAGCACTTTACAGTATTTAAAGTTATTGTTTTTACCAGTATTTTTAATATAAAATTTCAATAAATAAAAAAATATCACATCTAAAACCTTAATCTCGATATATGAATTTTAAGAGCAAATAAAATTCGAGAAGGATTTTAGACCGTTTAAATAAAATTTCAAAATGATGTTACAATAAAAATTAAAAAAAGAATGAAAAATTTTATTTAAAAATCTAAATTAGATAGAATCATTTCATTTTTAGATAATGCTACCTTTACCGCATCAAATATTTCCTCTTTACTTAAAGGTTTGGAACCGCCTTTTTGCATGGAACAAATACTTCCTGATTCAGTAATACCTACTGATAATCTGGCAGATAAAACACGTTCCTCATCAAGTGAAGGATCTAAAACCATTTTATCACCGATTTTAACAAAGGTGGATAATGCGACATTATGATTTAAGGGAACATTATATGTTTCTTCCTCATCAAGAACAACCTCATCATCAACAACTGTTGCCTTTGGTAACTTACATGTTTTAAGTGCAGCATTTACAGCCAGATTAGCACAGTCAAAAAGATTTCCACAGTTATCTATCACATGAATATCAATAAACAACATCCAGACATGTTTACCTTCTTCAATACATAACTCATCTAATTTGACCATTTCACTTTCTCGGATTCCACGATCCACAACACGTGCAAGTTCAATGGATTCCTGTGAAGGTGGACCTGGTTCAAATTCAGGATCAGCCATTGGAAGCAATTCACAGTTTGTCATCAATACTCCAACATCAGGTGTATCTGGGAATGGTTCCCCAATGGAAGGTTTAATTCCAACAACAACCTTGGTCTTTCCAAGCTGGCATAAAGCTGAACCTTCAGCCTTAGGAATTATATCTGTTTCAATGTTAATGTTTCTATATTCATCAAGAGCCCTTCCATCAACTCTCTCATTATTATTTACAAGATTTGTAATATTATCAATAGTAATTTCCGGTATTACATCCATAATATCCCTCTATTCCTCTTCTTCAGGTACCTCGGTTGTACGTAAATAACGATCTTTAAGTGCTTCCTTCTGTACTTTACTAACTTCCATACAACCTTCAATAGCCAAATTAATAGCCTCTTCAAATTCTTCATCTGTTAAATTACCATCAGTTTGTAACAATGTAATCTCACCAGTTCTTGGCAATATCACTACAGGTACATCGGCCTGACCTGTCTTATCCTCAACCTCAGATAAATCCAATACAATGTCTCCATCCATTTTACCTGCTGCACATCCTACAGGAATGTCCCTCATAGGTATTCCAGCATCGGCTAAAGCAACAGCGGCAGCTGTTACACCAGCACAACGTGTTCCACCTTCTGCAGCAATAACCTCAATAGAAATATCAATAAGAGATCTTGGATATCCCTCCAACATCAATGCAGGAAGAAGTGCATCTGTTGTAATCTTTGAAATTTCATTTGATCTTCTATCCGGACCTGGTCTCTTTCTAGAGTCTACAGAAAATGGTGCCATATTATATCTTACCTTAATAACACCTGTATCTGGACGTAAAAATCTTCTTAAATATGATTCCTTAGGACCATAGACAGAAGCCAATATTTTATTTCCACCTACTTCAACATAAGCAGATCCATCAGCTCTTTCCAATACTCCTGCTTCTATTTTAATAGGACGAAGTTCATTATATGCTCTTCCATCAGCCCTTAATTTTTTTTCTTCACTAATAAAAATCACCTAATCAACATAAATTTTTAAAACATTCAAATACAACTACTCATCATCTCTTAAAATAGAAAAACCTGATTTTTTACGACCAATTTCAAAATGAGACTTGTGAGATTTTTTCTCCTTTTCAATATTCTCCAAATTACTTATAAAATCATTATTTCTTTTGGTTTCAGCCTGTCTTTTAGCCTCAATCTCTTCTTTCAATTCCTCTTTAAAGTTTTCAAGTTTAGGTTTTTCTAACTCATATTTACTGGCTGAATTGTCTTTCTTATTTAACCTTTTATGGAATCCTTTATTATGTTTTCTATTACCGTGAGAACTAAAATCTGAGGTTCTTGACTCCTCAGGGAGATCTTCATCCAAATCATCAGGAATTTCACCGTCAATTTCAAGATATAATTTATCACGGATTCTATTAGTTAAACCAGAGGTATGTGCCTGTTCTTCAATAATATGAATAATGTCTCTAGTAATTTGTTCCATCTTAGGTTCTCCCCTAACCCAAACAAGACCGTTTTGACCAACCACAATTTTACAACCAGTCTTGTCCTTAATCATATTAATCATGGAACCTTTCTTACCAATTAAACGTGGAACCTTAGTTGGAGCAATGTCTACAATAATTCCTCCCTTAAACTTACCCATTCCACGGCCTTTAAGTCCAAGTTTAACTTTCTTAACCTCATCCACATCTACAACTCTTAAAAATAGAACATCTCCAACATCAAAAACCTTACTTAGACTTTTTTTATCTCTTCCAAAAACCTCAGAAGATGGGATTATACCAGAATATGGGGAATTAATATCTACATCCCACATTGAGAATCGAACATCTTCGATTTTACCGATGACCACATCTCCCTTCTTTGGAACATATTTACTTTTTAAAGGAATAACACTTATTTTTTTATTCCTTAAGGAAACTAAGCCCATTAAAGAAGAACAGATTTGACCATTCTCTTTAAAAGTTCCTCTTCCTGAGTAGAAATCCTCATCTGCAAGAACATCACCAGGAATTACTAAGTCTTTATTTTCTACATAAATCATCTTATACACACCGTATAATAAATAAAAATCTAAAATTTTTACTTTAGATTATATAAACATGATATTTGATTAATATTTCTTCCCCATCCAATAAACAAGTTAAAATCCATTTTTAACCTATCAATATTAATCTTTAAAATATATATTAAAATCCATTTTTAACATATATCGATTTTTAACTTAAAATTAAATCGCATTATAAAAAATATTAGAAACTAAAAAAATTAATTATTTAATTAATTTAGTTTCCCCATTTCCATTAGAAAGCTCAGCCATTTTTCCAGAGAATTTATCCTGAAGACCACCAGGAATTTCAATAACTCCAATCCATGATCCATCCTGTTGCCATTCTTCCTCTAAGATTTTACCAAAACTTCTAATTGTAGAATATGCGTGTCCTACACTATCACCAGGTAAACGGACAGCCATTTTAACTTTTTCAAAACGAATTGGTATAAGTGGTCTAATAGCTTTAAGAGCAACTTGAACTTGTTGATCTACTGAAACAAACGGATCGATTTTAACTTTTGCCTCATCCATAGCATTCTCAATTCTTTGAGGGGGATGAGGATAACCTGTTTGAGGGTTAATCGCTTCTCTTGAAATCTTATTAATAACTAACTTACGTTTTTCCTTCTGCATTTGCCTTTTTTGCTCGGCAGTAAGTTGAACATGCCCTCTTTCAAGAATTTGTTTCGCAACTTCCAAAGGATCTGTAGTATTAAATACCTTTTCCATAGCTTCCTCAGAAGCTAAATCTCCTTTTTTAGAATCTTTGAAAATCTCTTCAACTGCTAAAATATCCTCGACTTCAACATCCTTTCCATCAGGGTTTCTAAATTCGGCAGCCAAATCAGGGTCAACTAATATTTCAAAGTGTTCCCCATAAGATTCTAATTTAGCAATAATTGCATCATCAACATTTACCATATTTCTTACTCCATAGAACACTTATTTTATGCCTATTCCTCTTCAGAATCAGAATCTTCTTCAGTTTCATCTTCGGAATCTTCTTCATCCTCTTCTTTATTACGTTCTAAAAGTGATTCAACATAGGTAGCTACTTCATCGTCATCGAGTTTTCTGTATTTTCCTGTTTCTTTTTCGATAACTGCAATTTCAACATTATCTTTTGTAGTTTTACCGTCGGTAGCCTCATATATTGCATCTAAAGCTAAATCAATAGCCTGATTTAAAGTTAAATCATCATCATATTTTTCTTCAAAAACATCCATAGCTTCATTTCTTCCAGCACCAATTGCAGTAGCCTTATATTCAATTAATGCCCCACTAGGATCTGTTTCGAATAATCTACAATTACCTTTATTAATTCCACCAATAATAAGTGCGGAACCAAATGGTCTTACACCACCATTTTGGGTGTACATTTGTTTCATGTCACATATCTTTTTAACAAGTGCTTCAACACCAATAGGTTCGTTATAAGTGATTTTATTAACTTGAGATTCAACTCTAGCCCTATCAACTAAAGCTCTTGCATCAGCAACTAAACCTGATGAAGCAGCACCAATATGATCATCAATTTGGAAAATTTTTTCAATAGATTTAGGTTCAACTAATCTACTAGTAGATCTTTTATCAACTGCTAAAACAATACCTTCTTTGGTTTTAACTCCTAAGGAAGTAGTACCTCTTTTAACAGCTTCTCTTGCATATTCGACTTGGAAAAGTCTTCCATCTGGGCTGAATACAGTAATAGCCCTATCATAACCAGCATTTTGTAAAGGTTGCATATTTATTACCTCACTTTTACTAACTTAATCAATTAGTTAACTAAAAAAAATTCTTAAAAAAAATTTAACTATTTTTTTATTTTCATTAAAAAAAATAAATCAAATCTCCATGATTTGATTAAATACTTTTATTACCCTAATGTCCTAATTAATATTTAATTTTATAATATAATAAATGTATCTATTTTTAATTTGAAAATAAATTATTTTTTTTAAAAAATTCACTAAATATTATATTCATCTATAAGTTTATTGCAAATAGATAATATATAAATCTAATTGTTTTATTAGATTCAAAAACTGATTTTTAAAAAATAAAACAACAATTCTTAAAAAAAAATCAAAAAAATGACAAGAACTTAAGAACAAATTAAAAAAAATAGTAAATTTTTAAAAGAATAAGTAAAAGATAGTAAAAGCTAAAAAAAGATAAAAAAATAATAAATTTTTAAAAAAAATATGTAAAAAATGGTAAAAGCTTAAAAAAAGTAAAAATTAATAGGTTATACAAAAACTACTCGATATATTTTTCAATTGAGGATTTAATAGTTCCGGATAAACCAATAGTATTTATTGCAATCTGACGACCATTAAATTTGGTAATTGTTGAAAGACCACTGCGAACCTCTCCCTCATATCCTCTTTGACAACGTAAAATAGCTTTCATATGATGACAATCAGTTCGATCATCTAAATAATAAACCCTCATTAGCCATAGATTAAAGTTACTAGTTTCCATCTCTCCAAATAATCTAATACAAGAATCCCAAACAGCTAAAATTAAATCATTTTTATTGAAATAATCTAATGTTTTAATATCCAATGTGAGATAACGATTATTTTTTCTAAGTGTTGGGGGTAATACTTTCATTTTCATTTTAATCAACTATTTTTAATATAAAAAACCATGATATTTGATTTGCACATAGTTTAAATAAATATTATAAGGTTCTTATGGCCATTCTTAATAAAATTTCATAAATCCGATTTTAATTAATGATGGAATCCAATATAATAAGTGATTGGATTATGATCTTGTTAATCATCTTTATTAACTATATGAACTCCTTCAAATAAGAAATTTTCCCTATTCTTATTAAAATCAACTATGCTTTTAGGATATTCCATCAATCCATTTTTTATTTCCCGATCATTTAAACCTAAAACTTTAAAAAAATTAGATATGTCTATCGGAGAGCGTATATCAAAAATACTTTCACTGCCAGTGGTTATAATCAAAGGAAATTCAAACTTTCTCTGTAAAGCAATAATATCTCTAAAATTAGCTAAAACCTTAGCCCTATAGGATAAAAAGTTAGTTAAAATATCTTTAAAACATAGTTCTATGGCTACCTGATTTTTAAAAGCCTCTTTAGCTAAAACATGATTTAATCCACAGTCATTTTTCTTATAATAGGGCCTAGATAAAACATCAACATGACGATTTTCAAGGGATACCCTGTTAATCTCATTAGTTCCACCGAAAACTGAGATAAAATCGGATTTGTTTCTAAATCTGTTCACTGTTTTTCTAACAGTATTTACATTTGATGAATTAATATTTAAACCAAAATTAATCTCCAAAGGTTTATTCTCAACAGCAAATGTTGAAATTTCTTCAACGAGTTTATCCTTATAATCCAATGCATTTTGAAACTCTTCAGGAGAATATTGTAAATTTAAATAATTCCAACCGAAATTATATGCCTCTTTGATTAAGTTATAATCATTATTATAATTAGAACCTTTAAGATTTAAATCATAGAATATCATGTAAAACCATTCTTAAACTTTAATTATTATTAGATTTATGATTTTCAATTTAATAAATGTATTTTTAATCTGGAAGAAATATTTCTAGAATTAGATTTTTAGGATAAATAGAACCTAATTAGAAAATCAGTCACGTATACCCCATTCCAGGAAAGTCTTAAATTATGATCAAATTTTTCAAAATCAATCATCTTTAGCCTCAATCTCAGAGATTAGATATTCACTAAAGTTTTTTAATGCAATATCTTTTTTAGCAGGATAAGCGGCAATTTTTATCTTTAAATGAATACTATCTCCCCTATCAACAATTTGCCATTTCTCATCTACTGCAGCATCCTTTGAAAACCTTAAGAAAAGATTACATTGATCATCCATTTTTCTTTCCATATCATCATATAGTTTCAATAATTGATCTTTATCTAATTGATTCATTAAATTAAATAAGAAATCCTTAAGATATCTTTTCTTATCCACAATACCAGAATATATTAAAATATTATCATCTTCACCAAACATTCCCTCTGCCTCTTCAAGCTCTGGCACCACATCTGGTAAAATATTATGTAAACCATTAATCAATTCTTCTTCGTCTTCATTTTCATATACAAATAATCGATATCTAATATTGTGAATCATATAAATCATTTTAAATTAGTTAAAATCATGAAAAAATAGTATTTAATTAAAAAAATTCTAAAAAGTTAAGTAAGTTTAGTAAATTAAAAAAACATCATTCTAAAAAGTTAAATGGATTAAAGCCATTGAAGAAACTATATAGAATAAAAAAAATTAAATAGAAAAAAGTAAGAGGAATTATCCTCTTCTTGCGTGTTCAGCTCCTTTACCTTTAACGGAGAGACCACGACCTTTTTTACCAGCACTAGTTAAACCTCTACCAGCCCTGTCTTTGTGTTGACTTTCACAAATCCAGTTGATTTTGTGATCGTTTTTAATGGAAGGACTTTGTGGGTCTACTAAAATTACTTCGTAGTATTTGAATTTACCGTCAGCCCATACCCAGTAGGAGTTTAATACTTCTAAGTTAGGGTATTTTTTAGAAACACGTTCTTCAGCAATTCTTTGGATAGATTTTGAAGCGGTAATCTTGTTTACTCCCATTTTAGATGGTTTACGACCTGAAGTGAAACGAGATTTTCTTCTTGAACCACGTCTTACCCTAGTTCTTACTACAACATATCCTTTTTTAGCTTTGTAACCTAAAGATCGTGCACGATCTAATCTAGTAGGTCTTTCAATTCTAGTTATAACTGGTTGTCTTCTCCATTTAGGAGCTCTTTCCCACATGAGTTCTCTTACATAAGATTCATCTGGGTTTTTCCATGCATCTCTAATATATTTATACATCATAAATAAACACCTTTTTTGTTCAGCTTAAAAGCCACATCCAGGGAATAAATCCCAAAAAAGTTTATCGTTGATAACTATAAAACTCTTTAATATTTGAAAAATCATTGAATAATATTAATCATAGTAAAAATAGTAAACATTACAACGATAATAGAATTTTGGTTATAATCACATATAAATGTTATGTTAATTATATAAAAAAAAGAATAAAAAATAAAAAATTTATAAAAATAGATTTAATCTAATGCATTCAGGATTGTTACGGCATGCATAAATGCAGGCATTCCGGAAGTTAATAAAACTATTTTTAAAACGTCCATAACTTCTTCTTTGGTTATACCTAACTCTTTAATACCACTTTTAATTTGTTTCCTGGTAGCTTGTTTATCACATTTGGAAGCTGCAATACCAATAGCAATTAATTTCTGAGTTTTATAATCTAATGAACTACCGGAATATACAGTTTCATTAAGCTTTACAATGGTATCGTAGATATCTGGATAATCCTCTTTTATAATATCCATTGAATTACTATAAAATTTTTCTTGTTTCACTTAAATCACCTAAAATATTATATTTAATATTATGGTTAAATTAATATTTAAAATTTATTAACTATCGAAAAAACAATTAAAAAATAGACAATTAATAAGTATTATAGAAATATATTGAAAATTAAACAAGATATGAAAAATTGATTATAACAAATCTCAAAATTATGTATGAATTTTAAAAAAAGTATTATTGAAATAAACTCAAGCAAATTAAATTTGTAAATCTGAAAATAAAACTTAAATCAATCTGGAAAAATAGAAAAAAATCAAGTAAAACTAAAATAAAAATAAGGATTAATCAAAAAATGCTAAAAAATAAATAGAATTAAAAATAGAGATATTAAATCCAAAATGAAATATAAACCGGTAAAAAAAATAGGAATAATAATCTCAAAAACAAAAGACTAAAAAACAAGGATAGAATCCCTTAAAAAATAATGATAAAAGAATAAGTATGAATAAAGTTTAATTATTCAATACCTATTCAATATCACATTCCTCAGTTCCAGTAGCAAGACCTTTATAAGTTAAGGCACCTAAAATACCACCTACAATAGGTCCAATTATGTAAATTAATAAATAATTCCATAGGTTTCCGCCACCTACTAATGAATCAATTAGGTATGGTCCAAAAGTACGTGCCGGGTTAATAGATCCTCCAGTAATAGGTCCAAGAACAAAGATTGCTGCGGCAACAGTTAAACCAATTGCAACACCTGCAAATCCAGGTTCTGCTTTTTTATCAACTGCGACACCCATTACAACAAATACAAGTAAGAATGTACCGATCAATTCAGCAACGGTTGCCTGTATAAAACTAATATTTGATGCAGGATAGGTAGCACCTAATGCTGCAACTGTTGCAGATGTCGGACCGAAACAGAAGTAAATACAAATGCTTCCAATTACAGCACCAATCAACTGTGCAATAATATACACAACTGAGTCTTTTCCTGAAATGTTTCCAGTTGAAAGTAATCCTAATGTAACTGCTGGATTAAAATGTGCTCCTGAGATCTTACCTACAGCATAAATGAAAATAATTACTGTAATACCAAAAGCTAAAGAAACACCAAACCATTCAGCAAATCCACCAACCATACCTATACCAACAAGTTTAGGATTTACAGCCCGTGAGATTAAAGTATCAGCCACTACTGAACCGGTACCAACAAACACTAAAAAGAATGTACCTATTAACTCAGCTAAAAATTTTTTACTTAAACTAGCCATCTTTTTCTCCTCCTTGAAAATATTTTAATTAAAAAAATAATAGTTAATGATAATTTTTAATTATATTAATCAATTTTTAACCAATTAATAAAAAAATGGAATCATAAATAGATTCCATTATTTATTCCTATACAGCTTCCCTCCATTGACAGTAATGATGTCTGAAGTCCATGAGAGATGCGACAGCACAGTTTTTACATCCTCTAACTGGTGAGTTAGGAATTTCCTTACTAAGTGCAATAACATTTGTCATTAAAGTAGCGGTCATTGGTTCTGAGGTAAGTAAACATGGATAATCTGCAAGACGCATAAGGGAGGAGAACCTGACAGATATAGCGCATGATGGATATGTATACCTTTGCGGATTCATGATCACCTCATTATTATCAACAGGACTTAAATCTACCTTATAACCTTTAATCATTGGTACTAAAGGATCAGGTTCTGATGATCTTGCCTTTCTTGCCTTTTCAATATATCCATATCCCCTGTAAACCATATCCATAAAGTCAGAGTTATGAAGTTCTGCAGCGGCACCTCTAGTTGGGTACATTTGAACAAAGTTGTGGAAACGTTTTGTAAGTAAATCAACAATCATTACAGCATTAAAACCGTCTAATTCCAACATATATTCAGTTGCACATGCAGATGCACCGGTGGTTAAATTTAAAATATCAGTACTGGATTTGAAATTCTCCAAGTTGTTGCGTAAGGTAGATTCAATTACATCTGTTGTAGCTTCAATACATGCCATTACAACATCATCCTTACACATGTTATAGGTAGATTGAGAGATATGGTGTCCAATATCCCCTACACAATATGCAGGAACAGTTACAATATTTCCATAATGAACTCCGTCATCCATTGCCGCTTTTACATAAGGAGTCATCAGTTTTTTATAATTTTTCATATATTTCCTTACATCAAAAGAAGATTCCTTTGCTGCATCCATAAGTTTTCCCTGTGCCTCAATAGGATCTAAGTAAATATCTTGTAACTGAGCAATTTCTACTTCAGTGGCTTCAGAAGCTGTAGCACCAGATTCAAGAGCTTGAGAGAAAGCATCTCCAACACCATAAGAGGTATTCATACCCCATGATTTAGAAGCTAAAATAGCCTGTTTATGAGGAGTTGGAATATCTGTTTTTGAAAGAATTTGGTTTACAATATTACTGGTACTTCCAGGAATTAATGCGAAGTCAACAACACATGTAGGACCATAAAATCCTGCATAGTGTCTAATGGATTCTTTTGAAACAATAGCCTCATGTTCTGCAATAGATTCTGCGAATTTTTCGACACTGTCATTGAACGCACTGTCCTCTTCTTTTAAGATTTCAAGTACTGGAGGTGTTTGATAATGTTCTACCATAGGATCGTCTTCAGGTCTTATGGTATCTGCTAAACTTACAAGGGTATCATAATGGGACTTTACTGAATTAGTATGTAAATCAAATACAGATTGTGCTTGATCGCCTATTGGTTTCATACTAGTTGCAGCTTCCATATATGGCTTAGCATCAGTTATTTTAAATTTACCGCCTCTTTTTTCCTTTATTACGTTAACATCAGCCCTTTGTGCGGCAACTGACTCGTTGACCATTTTTTCATATAATTCATTCATTTTTGTCACCTTAAATCACAAATATATAATGGTAAAATTAAAAATATTTCAAAACCCATTTATATTTAATTAAGAATAGATTAATACTTCTATTTAATACTTTTGACTCAAAATAATTATACAAAAAGTCATTAAAATAGAAATAAAATGAATAATATTTAATAGATTTTAAAGCGGAACTATAAAAAATATACAGATAAATAAAATTTAAGAAATAGCTAATAAAAAAAAACAATAAAAATTCCTATAAAAATAAAGATAAATAGACAAATAAGAATTATGTTTTAATGAAAAAATATCTATAAAATTAACTTCAATCAAAAATAAGAACTCAAAAAAATAAACAAAAAACAAATTAGTGTATAAAGATTTAATAAATAAAGAAAATTATTAGCTGCAATATAAATTTTTTTTAAATGTCACATCTTTTTTATACTTGTACTAATAGATTGCAGTTAATAAAATCCAATATAAGAATTAAATCTAGTTACAAGTAATTTTACCTTCATAGGTCAAAGTTTTAAAATCAGTAGTTTCTCCTGGTTTTAAAGTACGCATTGGAGAATTAGCTAACATAATATTATTACAAATTTCTCTAATACTGTTATTTGAAATCACTTCAGGATTAACCTTTTCATGAGTATTTTCATCTTCGTAATAAAAATCATAGTCTCCTTCATCTTTTTTTAAAGAAAAAGAAATACTATTACCTTTTCTAGTATTCTTTGCATCTATATTGTAAATCATAAAATTACCTCACACTATTATGTATATAATTATAGTTAATATTATATTTAAAAATTTTTATATTTTTCTAGATTTTAGGATTAAAAACCATTTATTTTAGAAAAATAAAGCAAAATTTCTATAATAATATCAAATATAAAACTGACTTTTAAAATTAAACGATGAATTTAATTAATAACTTAAACCATCTTTTCAATTAAATTTTAATTAATTAGAAATATTTAATATTTCAAATTTTAGATTAATCGGCCCCTAATTTTCAAGCCAGTAGTTAATCCATTATAAAGAAAAAAATTAGATTTAACCATGAATCAAGTAATCAACTAATGATTTCATTTAATGTATCTTCAAACTTATCAACAATACTTTCCCAATCATTATCCTTTACATATTCACGTGCAGTTTTTGAAAGTGTTTCATACCTTCCACTATCAATAATCGATTGAGCTTTATCTAAAACTTCACTTGCCTCGCGAACATATTCAACACCATGATCATATCCAAATTCTGTTGAAATTCCTGGAAGTTCTGTTGCAATAACCACCTTTTCCATGGCAAGGTATTCATATATTTTAATTGGCACAATATCTTGCATAATCTCCTCGTCTATATATGCGGGAAGAAGACAAAAACTAGCTGCTGATAAAAATTCCGGGATTTTCTCAAATGGCTGGCGACCTGTTAATATCAATTGATCCTGAAGATCGTAGTCATTTTTAATTCTAACCAAATCATCATATGCATCACCGTCACCAACTATAAGGATTTTATAGTTGGGATACTTATCCTTGTTTCTACCTAGTTCAATTGCAAGTTCTTTCATTCCTGCAAAATCATAGATAAAACCCATAAAGAAAAGCACAATATCATCATCATTAATATTATATTCCTTTTTAATAGCTGATGCATCAAGATTAGGATCATATGACTTTAAATCAATACCTGCATCGATTTTAATTGTGTCCTCTGGTTTTGCACCTAAGCTTATTGCAAGTTCTGATAGTTTTTCATTAATGGTGATGACCTTTCTAGAATTTTTAATAGCCTTTTTATTTATTTTCTTGCCTAATGATTGAAATGTCTTTTCCGGAATCAACGCATATAATACATCAATCAAATAATATACAAAGGGTATATCATATTTCATACATAGCTTAGATGCTGAATATGCATTAAGTAATCCTAAACCAACAATTACATCAGGTTTAAAATTTTCAATCTGATATTTGATTTCTGCCTTATGGGATCTGTAAAGTGAAATATAATTAAGTACAGGTTTCTTGATAAAACCTGGTCTTATAACCTGAATATTTGCCTTCTTATCCACTTTATAAACATTGTCTACTACCTGTCTATTGAATCTAAAACCTTCCGGGTCATCCTTAGGCCAATCAATTGGATAATCAATTACCTTAATTTCATGACCCCTTACAGACATTCTATCCATAAGATGATGTTGTTGATGAGGATTCCTCTTTAACCAATCAGACTCTTGAACAACTAAAATCTTCATAATAATCAATTAAAATAGCTTGAATTATTTAAAATTAAAAATATTTAAAATAGAAAAAAGAGAAAAGGAATAATTTATCTAATCAAACTCAGCTGATTCCTGTATATTATCCCAATTGTCCACAAACCAATCATGAACTTTTACAAGACCGTCATCAAATGAAACAGTAGGTTTATATCCAAGAATATCATGGGCTTTGTCAATACAACTTAAAAGTTTAGTCTTTGCATCCCAATTTCTTCTTTCTTTAAATTCAATACCTGCTTCGTTTCCAGATAATTCATTAACCCTATTAGCCATATCTATAACCCTATGGTCTTTACCAGAACCAAGGTTAATAGCCTCACCAATAGCCTCCTCTTCAATACCCATTGCTAAAAGACCATTACAGATATCTCCAACATAGGTCCAATCACGGGTTTCAGTACCTTCACCAGTAATAGGTAAAGCCTGACCATTCATAGACCAATAGAAAAAGTTTGGAATTACATTTCTATATTTACCTGGAACTTCTCCAGGACCAAATACATTAAAGAACCTTGCATTTACAATTGGTAAATCATATAAATTATGGAAATAATTGGTATATAATTCTCCAAGCAACTTTGTTAATTGATAAGGAGTGTGCAATGAAATGGATATATCATATTCTTTAAAAGGCATTTTGGAATCCAGACCATAAACTCCACAACCAGATGAGGAATAAACAAATCTTTCAACTCCAGTTAATTGTGCATGTTCTAAAACCTTGAGAATTCCTAAACCATTAACCATTAAATCAGTTTCAGGTTGATCTACACTATTCTGATTTGCAAAGTGAGCTGCTAAATGATAAACATAATCCGGTCTTTCTTTAAAAACACGATTTAAGTCTTCATCACTTCTTATATCTCCCTCAACAAATTCAACATTATCCGCTTTTACAACATTCCAATGATATGCGGAAGACATATTATCCAAGATAATTACCTTTTCAGCACCTAAATCAGAAAGTTTACGTGTAAGGTTACCTCCTACACAACCTGCTCCACCAGTTATTAAAATCGTTTTTCCTTCAAATTCATTATATGTTCTCATGAAAAATCCCTGTAATTTATATTTTTTAGAAATTTGATTATATTTAATAATTTATCAATATATCTTTTTGTTAATATTCATATAAATAAATTAAGTTTTTAAAAAAAAGAGGCCATTCAATAAAAATAGAATTATTTCATGAAAAGAAATATAAAAATAGAAACTAGAATAAAACAATACAAACAAAAATCCAATAGAAAAATTAAAAGTCCTTACTACATCCAATAAAACAAGAAATTCAATTAAAAGATGAATAGTCCATATTACCATCAATAAAACTAGAAATTCAATAGAAAACTTAACAGTCTCTACAACATCCAATAAAACAAGAAATTCAATTAAAAGATGAATAGTTTTTATTAAAGTAAAATCCTAATAAATAAAAACTTAATATAAAATTTAAATTAAATTTTATCTAGGTCTAGAACCGACTCTACGAGCCATTACTAATTCCCCTACAGAAATTAATCCTGTAAAGAAGTTTTCAAGACCGCCAGTTGCCCATATAGCATTACCAAATGTAACTGCATGAATCCTTTTATCATACTCTTCAGGAGTAATTTTTTCACCGGTTTCACGTCTTGTAACAATAGCTGATGCTTCCATAAGCTCTTCCCAGGAAACTCCTTTTAATTGTTTTAACATAGCTTCATAGAATTTATATACCTTAGTTTCATATAAATCTGAGAAGGTATGTATAATATCAAAGGAACGTATAATACCTGTCAATATCTCATCATCATTATATACAGGAATAGCTATAACTTTATTACTATCGGTTTCAAGTACTGCATCCCTTGCTGAATCGTTTTCATGTAAATAATTAGTTTCCTCGGGAGGATGCATGATCTCTGCAACCTTTTCATTACCTTCACGTAATCCTTTTGTTAAATCTAAAGCAGTAATCCAACCTATTAATTTCATATTATCGTCCACAACGGGACATGTGAAATTTTTATGATCCTCTAATAATTTAGAAGTATCACTGATTGAATCAAATGCATGAACACTTAAAAAATTCTTATCCATCATTTCTTTTGCTTTCATATTATACCCTTCATTTATTTATTATTATAAATCTGAATTTAAATCAACATCCACTAACTCTAATGCACCTACAGGACACCTATCTGAACATGTATTACATCGAATACACTTATCGGCATCTAATTCCGGAATATTCTCTGAATTTAAAACAATTGCTGCTGTAGGACAATTATCCTCACACAAGAAACATGAGACGCATTTATCATCGTGTATTAAAAGATTCTTGGTCTGCACTAGGGGACCAATATAATTATCTATATTGTAAACACCCTGGGCACATATATTACTACATGATCCGCAGCCAACACATAGTTTCTTATTAATAAATGGATATAACTGACCTTTCTCAAAGTTATCATAAACCTGGCATTCAGCCTCTTCAATATATTCTTTAGTCTTTAGCTTATTAGCTTTAGTTGGACAATATTTAACACAGTGACCACAACCGATACATTTACTTCTATCCATTTCAATATCATTGAGGCGTATAATCCTATGAGGTATTGTCACCTGTTTAAATGTATAGTCTAAGGTTTGGTCTTCAATGTCATCAGCCTCATTATTTATTACTGCCTCTGATTCAAATATGTAAATAGCTGATACAGGACAAGTTTGAACACATATTTCACATTTTACACAATTATCTAAAATTTTAGCACGTTTTGAATAGGTTGAATCACTTATAGCACCTACAGGACAATTCTCAACACAGAGGTTACATCTAATACAACGTGGAGATATAGCCATGAACCTTTCATTAGATTCAAAATCACCTATATCTACTTCAAAATCATCAAAATCATCATCTAAATCAACAGATTTTAAAATTACCTCTTTTTCAATAAGTTTCATCTGTTTTTTGAATTTAAGTTCCATAACCTATCATCCTGCAAATACCTGTTTAATCAACCATCACTAAATTACTTAATTAATTATATATCTTTATTATTAATTAATTTTTTTAAATAAAATTTAATCCCCATCATTTTCTTTGTCATACTCTTCTAAGAAATCTTCCAAATCATCAATCATTGGAAGACCAGAGATACCCATTTCCTGAACAGCTTTAGATGCAACCCAATTTCCAACAGTGACAGATTTTTCTAAATCGAAACCTTTCACATAACTATATAAAAATCCTGCATTAAATGAGTCACCTGCAGCGGTCGTATCCTTTGCATCTACTAAAAATGCTGGAACCTTAACCTCATCATCATTGGAATTTATACCATATGCTCCTTTAGTTCCCCGTTTTACAATTACGGTGTCTATTCCGTCATCTCTGATTTTAATGGCCAAGTCCCTAAAACTTAAGTTCTCATCTTCAGGAATATTATCCCTTTTTCTATAATAATCCTCATATAGAATAAACATCTCGTTTTCATTTATAAGCAAGATATCAGTTCTATCTAAAATTACTTTAAGTTCATCCACACCAAGTTTCGCATATATTAAACCTGGATCAAAACTCAAAATCATAGATTCTGGAAGTCTTGAGATTAAATCCTTTTGAGTTTGGAAAGTCTCACCAAACATTGAAGTGTAATGTATAATATGACCACGTGCAAGTTCGATAGGGTTAATCTCATCTAGTTCAATTGTTTCATTAACGCCTGTGTCGACATATAATGCCCTTTCACCATTCTGATCTACAAAACCTAAAACCTTACCTGACACACCGGTATCTGAATAAATTAGATTATTTAAGTATACTCCATGTTCTGCTAGATTGTATTCAAGTAATTCCCCTTCTGCATCATCTGCAATTTTACCTATATATGAGGTTGTAAGACCTAAATTTGCAAGACCAATTATTGTATTGGCTGCAGAACCACCTGGACTTTCCTCCTCGGATATGATAGATCTTTCTTCATCATGACATGCAATCTCATCAACCGTAAATAGTTTATCCACATTCAATGCACCAAATCCAATAACATCATATTGGATATCATCAACAATTTCCATTTAAACACCTAAATAACCTAATTATAATTAATTTTAGACCAATATAAATAAAGAATTATAAATGATTTATTGGTTAAAAACCTATCTATCATTTATAAATCATGATAATGATTTTAACTTTATTCATACCAATTTAAATACCTAAAATATCATGTAAATAAAAGGTATCCTCTCCAAGTTTTCCACCAAAGTTACCTGCAGAGATTTTTACAATTCCATCAATATCTAAAATACTGTCAATTGCCGCTTTTACGGCTTTCCTCATGGACTCCTCATTTACAGCATCTATAACAATTTCAGGAATATAGTTTACACCATCAGGTACCTTACTTTCATCACCTAATCTTTCTTTAAGTGAAGGACAATATGGATGATTTGTGGAAGGTCCGATCTGTGGGAAATTGGTTTCAGGTTTACTTGCAGCTGAACAAACACCAAATGGTGCACATGCTCCGGGAACATTTAGAATTGCATCAACAATATTTCTTCCTGCCTCAAGTACTGCCTCTTTAGTGCTACACATATACCAGAAGTTAGCACCCATAATACCATTTCCATATCCCATTTCTTTATCAATTAAAAAGTCAGGAACGGCAATAGGGACATGAATCATATCCCTACCATAGATATTTTCTTCCCATTCGTAACCGTCACCGCAATGACCTACCTGTTCCATCATGCCAATGTAACCGTCAGGGTTTTCAGTTGCTGAAAACATTGAGGTAAATGGTTTTACTAAAATATCCTGTCTAATCCTATAGGATAGTTCCAACTCATATTTTTTCAAATCATCAAGACCAAACCAATATTGAGCCATATATCCTGGTCTTCCGTCAGGAGTGAAATTGGCAGATACAGGTCCTTCAACTCCACCTTCAATTCTTCCAATAACTGAACTTGGTGTTGCAGTAGAATCATATGCTGCCTCTTTTGCGGTTTGTTCATCTTCAGCAGTAATTAATGCTCGTATATATTTTCCTCTGAAACTTTCAAAGAATGTATCTTCAACTAAACTATAATCTGTCATTTGAATCACGAATTTAATAATATTATAAAATAAGCAATTGCTTATTATAAACTTAACTTACATAATTGATGCAATATCCTTACCACGTAACTTAGCCCTCATTTCAATACTTTTATCAGCTAGTTCGTCTCTATTTTTATCAGTAATCTTAGCAATAATGGGATATTCTTTACCATCAAAATGTTCCTTAAAGTAATCTAAGAAACGGTGACTAATTCTGAATCCCTCATACATACCTTCAGGTAAAAATTCGTATTGATCTATAAATCCCATTGTATAATATTTACCTATTCTATAGAATAAATCAAGAATTACTGTAAATGGAATTGCATCCTCGGATATAATTGCAACTTCAGCTGCATTTATTGCATATTCATTTCCATTAAATGCAACTGCCAAACCTCCATGTGATTTTACATATTGAAGAGGTTCCAAATCTGTAATACTATCTCCTGCATAAATCACATTTTTAGGATCGATATCATTTTTTTCAATAATATCTTTTAGGGCCTTTTCTTTCTCAATACCCCCAACGGGATTAATGTTAAACATGTCCTCTGCAAAACTCATGTTCTTAAATTGATTAAAGAAGATATCATCAAGTAAATCTCCTTCCCTTTCAAGCTCTTCTGAATCTAGATTATTTCTATAATCTTGCATGAGATTACATTCAAGGATTTTACATCTGAATTCCTCAACTTTAACCTTTTCCTCATCTGTAATAGGCATTGAATCCAAATCAACCTCGGTATGATAAGTATTCTCATATGGAAAATCCATTTTATCACATAATGCTCTAATGTATTGACCATAGCTTGTACTTACAATATAGGAGTCAATGAATTCTTCTGCAATGAAAAATGAATTCTCAACACCATTAACAGTTTTTAAGGTTTCCTTTGCATAATCAATTAAATCCTGATTAGTAATATCCTCAGCTTTAAAGAATGGAGTGATATATGCCAAGGTTCCACCAACATGATAACCTTCCCTATTTTCTACTTCAACTAAGTAATCGTCATAACTACTTAAAATCTTATAAAGTTTACTGCCATCCCGAATAAAATGGGAACATGCCTCATAAGCATTATCATTAATAGTTAACGGACCTTCACAATCTGTTACATAAACTTTCTTACTCAAATTAATCCTCCTAATCTAAAGTATTTAAAAAAATGATAAAAATTAATGAAATAAAATTTAAAATGAAACAGTATTTTGGTTTTTAAGAATCTGTAAGTTGATTATTATCATCAGAATCTACAATATCAGAGCCTGTTTTATTGCTTATAGAATCTTCACCATCATCTGAATCTGTAGCTTGAGCATCAACATTATCAGAATCCGGCATTTCTGAATTATTTGAATCAGTATCTTCACCGCCAGGGTTCTGACAATCCTTAATAATGTCAATGTCAATTGCATTTACAGGACATAGACATTCACATTCCCTACAATAAATACAGTTATCCTCGATATATTCAACCTTATCACTTACCATCTCAAGTGCATCTGTAGGACAGTTATTCACACATACACCGCAAGATAAACATCTAATATTGGATAATGTTAGTTTACCTTCCCTAGGCTTTTGAATCTCTGTGGACAAGTAATAGATTGTATCGCCTTTGGATTCAAATGATTCCTCGTAAATCGTAATGACATCAAACCTGCAAGCTTCAACACACTTACCACAAAAGACACATGAATCTGTAACATGTACCGGTGCAGGAGTATCTAACCATAATGCATCATCTACAGGACATACGTTCATACATTCTCCACAGCCAATACATCTGAACTCATCTATAAATATTCTTCTTTTCGGTGGGAATGAATCAATCAAATTATTCATTTCTGTTATTTTAAAGTTTGAACCAGTGATATCCTCAAATTTTTTAGTAATTACCTCTGATGCGTTAAATTTAAGTTCAAATAAATTCTCGGATTCAATGATATCATCGGGTTTTACATTCTCTGCAGTTACCTCATCCAAATGTTTTGAAAATTGAAGTGATAAATCAGATAAGATCCTGTCAATTCTTGAAATGTTATGAGACAACACTGAAACATCTTTATCCACAATTTCTGATATGGTATCGGAGGTTCTAATCTTACTATATTGGGCATATGCTCTTTTACGTGAGGAGAATTTAATTGCCGTGGAAGGACATGCATGCATACACTCTTCACATCTTGCACAGTATCCTGGATTAATGTATGGTAGCTTTAATGTTTTACTAATAATAATGGAACCTTTAGACGGACATACCCTTACACAGGTTAAACAACCAATACATTTCTTATGGTTTACAACAATCGCCTTTCCACCTTTGACGGTTCTCGGCAATATCTCACCATATTTAATTGCATCTGTAGGACATACCCTATAGCAATATCCGCATCTCATACATTTGTCTTCATCGATCTCACTGAAAGTCTCAGAACCCTCTGAACGTAGGTGAATAGCCCCCGTTTTACAATTAGCCACACATGCCCCACATGCTCTACACAATGCCTTGTTAATATTTGGAACATTTTCCTTAATTGGTTCCGCAATCTTTGTAGTCATTGTGATGGCATCATAAGGACAGGCATTTCTACATAGTACACAGCCAAAACATGAATCATGTAACCTAATATTGCCGTTAGGATCCAAATAGATGGCTTCAACTGGACATGATTTTAAACATGGTTTTTCAACACAATGAGCGCATTTATTATCATCAATATCCCATTGAACTTCCACTTCACGTATAGGTTTTCCGAAACGTTCATAATCTTCTCTAACCTGCATTGTGCTCACCTTTTATAAAATCATGATCTAATTGGGAAGGAGTAACGGTGATAAAGGCATATTCATTACCCTCATCATCAGAGTCAAGTACAAATTTAGCAAGGAATAATTTAATCACTGCAAATGGACAAGTTTGGAAACAAATACTACATCTACAACACTTATCATGATCTCTTACAATGGTATCCCTCTCCTCATCAAAACTAATTGCCCCAATTGGACATTCCTTAACACACATTTGACATTTCTTACACTTTTCACTGTTCCATGTAATAACCCTAATCTTTAATCTGTCAACTGCATTTTCAATTATTTCATGTGCGATTTCGGTATCCGGAATAATCTTTAATGCCTCATCCCAGATATTTGATATTGGGAATTTTAATTGTAACAATGATTCTGGAGCCAATTTTTCTAAATCTTCCTGTTGAGCTTCAATATATTTTTCCAGACTGTCAACAACTAGTTTAATCAATTTTCTTTGATCTTGTAGGTTATCGATAAATATTCCTTTCATGGCACCTTTAACTTTACAAGCCTTAACACATTCTCCGCATGCAATACATTTTAATTGATTTACTTTTACATGTCCGTCAACAACTGAAACCGCATCTACGGGACATGCTTTAATACATGAATTACATTTGATACATAAATAATCATCAACAATATATCTGCGTTTAGATGGAATGATATTGAAATCTTCTTTAATTAAATGATTTTCCCCACATTCTAAAGTTTTTGGATTAGACGGGCAAACCTCAGCACAGAAACCACATCTAATACAGCCACCCTCATTAATTACAGGATAGACTAAACCTTCTGCTTCTTCAGTTGTCTCATCCCTTACAAGCTTGATTGCTGTTGGAGATGGACAACTTGCAATACAAGAACCGCATCCAATACAATTTTCCTTAATAACAACTGGAAAATCTCTAAATCTAGAAGGTTTTTCAACTGATTCTTTATGAGATTTTGCATCAGTAAAACGATTGATCCAGGTTTTTCTTGCAAATTCATATACATACCAAATTAAAGAACTCATAAACCATCATCTTTTAATTGAATTTAAAACATATCTTTTACGATTTTTTCATTAGTGTCTCTATTTAAAACTTGAACACGTTCAGCACATGCAATACAAGGATCACATGATGCATATGTAGCCACTGCATCTGCAACAGTTGGAACATTAGTCAACATATATTTAGCACATGAATCTATATTTGTAATACTTGGAGTACGTATTGAAATATGTTTTATTAAATTGCCGTTTGTCTCACACATATACTTTACTTCGCCACGAGGAGCCTCATTTACCCATTCACTGTAACCTGTATTAACTTCAACAGGTACTCTAATATCACCTTTAGGCATGTTATCAATAGCCTGTTTGATTAAATCAATTGATTGAGGTATCTCATCAAATCTGTTCATGGCACGGGCATAATTATCTCCTTCTTTTCTCCAAATAGGAGAGAAATCCAAATGATCTCTATAGGTAGGATGGAATTCCCTGCAATCATGTTTAAGACCTGATGCCCTACCAATAGGGCCTACTGCACGACCTTTTAATGCCTCTTCTCTGGTCATTTCTCCTACACCCTTAGTCCTTAAAGCTAAAACAGAACCTTCAGAGAATAATTCCACTATCCTATCATGGTTTTCCTCAATGACCTTAAGATTTTCAAGTATGGCATTGAAATGTTCTTCATTGGCATCCATTCTTACTCCACCAAGAACATTCCAACCCATATTAACCCTGTTACCTGTTAACAATTCAATAGAATCCATAGCATATTCCCTAAGTTCCAATACTTTCATGAATAATAACTCATGGTCCAAACATTTAAAGAATGTGGAATTTGCCAGATAATGGGACTGAATTCTATCCAATTCGTTAGTGATGACTCTTAAAAATTGGGCTCTTGGAGGTGCGTAAACTCCTGCCATATGCTCTAAAACCTCTGCAAATGATTGGGTATGTTCATAGGAACAAATACCACATATTCTTTCTGCAAGATAAATACATTTTTGCCAGGTTTTACCTTCCATAATCTTCTCTATTCCACGGTGGACATAACCATAATCTATTTCAGCTTTGACTACTCTTTCACCCTGAGTTTCAAGCTTTAATCTTAAAGGTTCCTTTAAACCTGGATGGACCGGACCTATAGGTACTATCATTTCTTACACCTCATCCTCATCATCTTTAATCTTCTTGTTCTCATGACTTTTTGCAACCATGGCATCAGGCGCAACATTTAAAATTGCATTAATAATTTCAGGGGGACTTGGAGGACAGCCAGATACAGCCCCATCTATAGGGATAAAATTAGATGCTGGAGCACTAACCCTACCACCTTCTTGAGCAAAAACACTTCCCGTTTGAGGACAGTTTCCAACAGCTAAAACAAGTTTTGGCTCTGGAGTCTTAGCATATATTCTTCTTAACTTATCCTCCCACTGTTCAGTGACAGGTCCTGTTAAAAGTATTATATCTGCATCACGAGGGTTGTTTTGTAAATAAATACCATATTGTTCAAGATCATATCTAGGAGATAAACATGCAACGAGTTCTACATCACATCCATTACATCCGCCACAATTAACAATACAAACATTAATTGAGGTTTTTCGTACAATATCCTTAAGACGATCTAACATTTTCTTACCTCTAAACTGAAATTATTATCTAATAAAAATTATCTTAATTTTTCAACCAATATCCTTCTTCCTTCATCTACCGCATCACTGTAATCTTTACCATGAAGGATTTCCTCTGTCAATTTAAATTTAATATCCCTTGCTTCCTCCTGTGAAAGCAATTGAAGTACATCCACATACCATATAAATCTTAAATCAATATGTAATCTCATCATAATTTCTTCAGGAATTGCTGATTCATATGTTGAGTGAAGTGCCTCCAATGAGGACATGTCTAAATTTTTCATAAGAATATCCTCAAACTCTTCAACAGATATTCCCAGTTCTTTAGATAAAGGAACAATTAAATCATCATGCCATTTGAAACTTCTAAGAATTCTTAATTTATAAAGTTTCATTTTCTCTTCATCATCCATATAATCACCAATAGACTAAAATTAAATTATATTAAATAAACATTGTGTAAAAAACCAAATTACCACTGCAACTATAATACCAATTACAGTTTCTCTTCTACCATAACCTGGTCTCATATCTATTACAAAACCTATTAAGAATAGACCAATACTTATAACAATAAAGCTTGGAATAAAGTTAAGGAGACTGTAGTTAACAAATAAAAACCAACCAAGAATAGCCATAACTAATATTGGTATATTGGTTTCTTTAATAATATATGGTTCTAAATGTTTTTGATAGCTGTATAGAAGACCAAGAATAGCCCCAACTATAAAAACTATTAGATATATTAAAACATGTAATTGTTCTATCATAATCATCATCTGATTGGTTTGTTTTTAATTTAAATAATCTGTTATAATGGTCTGTATAATAATATAATTGAAATGCAGATCACAGCAAAGGTAATGAAAAACATTATCTTCTCTAGATTTTCTGCAAGTTCTGAACCTTTCTCTGTATATTGATATAATATTAACGGAGCAATAAGTATAGCTATAACTACAAGTGGCAAAACAACAGGACTTTGAAATATGACAGCAAGTCCACTAATAAATATAATACCAATAGCTACTAATGATGTAAGTATTAAAAAGTCTTTTTCTTGACTCATTTTCTCTCTCCGTATTTCATTTTTTAATTAAATTACCATTGGAACTAATGTTCCGAATACACATATAACTGCAATTGTAAACTGTGACATGACTGAGTGGTTTGGATTTAACATAGGTGTTGTGGCACTTATAAAACCTGTAATTACAGATATTATTATCATCCCAATTGCATAACCCACTATTGTTAAAGGTCCACAGAATATTGTAAGGAACAACCATAATAGAACATACCATAACATAGATTCGGAAAACATTATGAATCCTCTTAGGAATCCGAAATGTTCCGTTTCAAATCCGGAAATAATATCCTTACCTGTAGTAATTCCAAATGGAGAATATGGAGCCTTTGTAATAATAATCATAAAGAACATCAATGCCGCAAGTGGAATTGAAAATATTAGTGGTCCATGTGCAGATTGATAAGATATTATTTGTCCAATATTCATTGTATGAGTTTCCAAATAAACAAGTACAATAGCTGCAAACAATAAAAGCTCGGATGAAGCAGAGAAAACCGCCCTTACACAACTAAGTTTTCCATAGGGAGAACCTGATGAGGAACCTGAGTTATGTTCTACAATCTTATGAACCGCATAGATACCAAACATTACCATTAAAGATCCATAGGTTACAGGACCAACAATTACACCGGTAACCCATATAGCACATAATATAGTTACAATTGCTATGTAAAATGGTTTTGAAATTGTTTTAGGCCATGAAGATTCTTTAAAGAAAAATTTTAAAGAATGCAATAAATACTGAATCAAAGGAGGTCCTGGCCTTAACTGAACACGAGCCATAACTTTCCTATGTAAACCTAAAAGTAAGCTCCCAGCAAGAAAAGCTATCATTACATTTATTAGAATATCTGCCATTAAATTATACATATAAATCGAATACACACTCTATAAAGGATTTAATATCCAATAAATGGTTCCTGTATTCTTTCCTCCTTCTCATCTTTTTTAGGTTTAGCCATAGTAAGTAAACCTAATGAAAGGATAAAAAATGGTATAAATACAATTGCTACAGCATAGACAATCCAATCTGCAGGATTAAATATTAAGGCATATAATATTGCAATTGTTGATATGATAAGTAATATGCTACTTACAGTTTTTAATTTATTCATTTTTAACACCTTTTCTAAGTACAAATAATGAGTAATACTTCAATTACCCTTATAATAATAAATAATGAACTTAAATGTACAATTAATAAAAATGGAGAACCTGGGGTCCTAAACATCTCTGCTTTAGATGCGAAGAATGGTGCTATACCTGATTCACCACAGGCTCCGATAAATATTAATATTGCACCGAAAATCATCATTGCAGTAGGTTTCATACTTTGAATTGCAAGTAAACTTACTGTTCCACATGCTCCAAGAACAATTGCTGCACCTCCAAATAATGGTAAGCTACACATCATCGCAATTAAACCATATTGGAAAACAGAATCCAAAACATCTACTTGTTTTACTGATGATATAATACCAATATTTAAGATTCCGACAAGGGACATGAATAAGGTCAAATTATATAAATCCCCTGTAATCATCGCACCTGCTGTAGCTATACCACAAATCACAGACAAGAATCTTCTTGCTTTAAACTCCTTAATATCTACGGATTTTCTTTTGTCTGCAAGTGTACCGAACTCGGCTTCAACCTGAGTTTCCGTATGGCCTATAGCAATAAGAAATGTGAATATCAATATAGTCACAAACATGAACAAATGAAATGGATTTAAATAGAATACAATATCCCCTAAAGGTACTATCCCAAGTAAATTTCCACCTAAACTTGCAATACTCATAATTTTCCTCTATCAAATTTTTAATTCAACAACTAATATTTTAAATATTAAAATTAATTAGTTTAAGCTAATTAATTATTTTTTACCAAAATCTTCTCTCATAAGGACTCCGATCAATCCCATTTTTGTTGCAACTTTTAAGAGTAATCCGCAAGCTGCAAGGAATAAACATAATAACCAATATTGTGGCATGGTAAAGAACAACCAGAAAGATATAATCCACATACACCAGCCAAGTCCAGATATACCGGAAATACCATTTAATTCAAGTACAGGTAATCCCCTTGCTTTTCTTGAAAGGATATATAATAGGATACCTCCACCTGCAACTGCACCACCTGTGAATCCAGTTAAGAAAACTCCATAAGCAAGTAAAATCAAACTTAAGAAGTTTGGAGCTGTGGTTAATATTTCCATATTGTAATCCATAGGCATTGGAGCGAAGGATACATTAGGTTGATTTGATGAAATCTTTCTCATTTCACGGGATATTAAGATTTCGGAAATTGCCATAATCTCCGCAAGTTCCACAACCAAACCTGGTAGAATAAATGACTCAGCCAAATCTGTACCTACACCGGCAACTACGATAATCATTGCAAATCCAATTAAATCGGTTAAGATAAGAACATGGATATCACGTTTCTGCATTGCTATTGCAATACATGTAAAGAAACCTACAATTATTGCAGTGTAAAATGCAGGCAGATACATATTTGCATATATAAGGGGAACTGTTGTAGGAACTAACATTAATTGTCCCTCCTGTTCTGCTTAATATGAGCTTTACGATTATTCATCTCAACCTCGGAAGCCAATCTATCAGATTCAGATATTGCAACCTTCATATCTTTCTTAATATTTTCAGGATCATTCTTTCTATTCATGGTATAGTTTACACATAACCATGAGGCAATAATAAATGCCATCATTAAAATTGAAGATTCAAGAACCGTATCGAAACCTCTGGTATAGTATAAAATCTCGTCTATAAGTCCACCAGGAGATGAGTAGATACTCGTACCAAAGTATGGTGATATGCTCATAACAAATTGAGACAGTGGTGAAACGTAAGAGTTAATCCAACCTAAATTAGGCTCATACTGTGGATATTGAGATATAGTTATACCTCTCTCTTTAAGAGGTTCACCTCCACGGGCATAAGGAGCCATTGCCATACCCTGATCCACTTGAACCTGAGGCTCAGGTCTTGGATAAATTTGGTCTACATTTAATCCGACCGGAATTAAAAGACCAATGATTAAAGCGATACCTAAAATCAAAGCAAATAACCGTGGAATTCTTTTAGGAGTAGCTAACTTATTCCATAAATCTCCTATTCTCATAAGTTACACCCCTTAAACTTTAATACCATTAAACATCAGCTCCTATTTCTTCTAAACGTGAAATAGCTCTAAATAGAATTAATGTACATATAACAGATGTAGCAATCATTGTTAAAAGAGCTAATGTATGGTTATAACATAATAATATTAATGAAACACCAACTGAGGCAACCTCAGTATTCATAGTCCTAACAACCGGGTCTTTTACACCAGGACCCCAGCAAGCACCTAAAGTACCTACAACAGCCAGAATAATTCCTGCATAAAACCATATGTAAATATTAAACATTAGGACCACCTTCCCGATTATTATGCCTAATTCTATCAATTTTTAAAATTGACATTAAGAAAATGATAGTAGATACAGGACCTAAAATTGCTATGGCAAATGCAACATCCAAATACTTAAATGTCACTACAGCAAGTAGAAAACCAGCATCAACAATACTGTACAAGATAACTTTATCTATCGGTTTTTTTACAACTAACATACCAATTGAACCAATAAACATTAAAGCTAAAGCAACAGTAGTAATGTTAAAAAATCCTAGAAAATTCATTTTTATTCTCCATCTAAGACAATTTCATCATCTAATTTATTTAATGTATATGCAATTGCATTAGAACTAATTGTTGAACAGACAAAGAATACAGCTGCAACTATCAATGCAAAAGGTGTATTAATATATAATGCAATCATAGCAGGAACTGAAAATCCGATAACATTAATATACAATAATTTCTCAGCCCTATTTTGAGTTATTAAAGCTCTTAATGCCATGAGAATAGTAATAATACCCAAAATTTCCATATACATCTTATCGCCCCATATCTTTATTTAAAACTTAACCACTTATCTAAATAGATTTTTAGATATTTTTCAATAATTATTCTAATTTAGTATACCTATTAAATTTCCTTGCAATAGTACCGAGAAGTTTAGTACTTGCAGGATGGTGAATACCCTGTATTACAAATATTGCAATTACCATACCCACAACAAACATAATCGGCTTGAATCCGAGATAATCACAGAATATTGTAAGAATTACAGTCATAGTAAGAGCACCGGTAGTTCCCGCATATCCTGGATCTGCACATAATCTATTTCCAATATAAACTAAAAATGCAGCAAGGATTCCACCATTAATTCCTAGAACCATAAATCCAATACTTGCAAGTAAAGTTCCTGCAGATGCATCTGGAGAACATAATATATTTCCTTGGAAAAATCCGCCAGACAAATCTCCGCCCCTTTGTTTAATAGAGTGTCCAACATTATCTGCCCCTTTAACACCAGGTTCCTCAGGAAGACCTAAATACGTATCAATAAGTACAAAATTAAGCCAGGAAATAATTGCCGCTATGATTAATCCGATGATCTCATTCATTATTTCCACCCTCTGCATTTGGTGAATCAGGAAATACATATCTGAATAAATATTTCACAAATACTGCTGATAAAACACCTATAATTATCGCAAGTAATTTCCCATCATATAACCAATAGAAATTAATTGAAAAACAGAATGATAAAATACCCATAGCTATAATAGCTGTAGGAAAAACAGCACTTTTAGTCCATGAAAACCTTCTAGGTTTTTCTGGAAGAAATGGCATTCCTAAAAGTAAAGCCACTGCAATAGAAACTATTATTGTAATTAGATAATTTAACAATAATGAGGTTTCACTAATTAGATATATCATAGTATTAATTATCCGATTAAATAATATATAAATTTTATGTATAAAAAGTTATATCTTAAAATTGTATTTTTAAGAAATAAAATCAATAAAACTAGTTTTAAACAAATCTATTAAAAATTAAACTCAAATAAATAAATAAATAAGACAAAGATAAACATTAATTTTAAAAATAATAATTAGTTTGAATATAAGAGAAAGGAAATTTTAATATACACTATTTTATAATGTTCAATTTATTTCGACATATATAGTATTTTAAAACATCAGAATATTAAAAGTGAAAAAAAGCATGGTTTAAGGAAAGACAGGAAAAACCTATTAAAATAATCGGACAATACTATTGAGGATTATCCATAAACCATTTAATAGTTTCTTTAAGTTGATTTTTAAAGTTATTTGAATCGACAGTGAAACCGATATTCTTCTGATTAGATATATCCGCAATAGAATGTTTAATATCACCAATACGTTCGTCTTCATAAATAGGCTTTATGTCACTGCCCAATACCTCGGTGATAATATCATATAGTTGGTTAATTGAAAGACCATTACCACTTGCAATATTTACTATACCATTATAGTCAGACTCACATGCAAGAATATTGGCCCTTACGATATCCTTTACATAAATAAAATCCCTCGTCTGTTCACCGTCACCAAATATAGTAGGCTGTCTACCATTTAACAAACCATAAATAAAATTAGGAATTACTGCAGCATAAGAGGAGTTGATGTTTTGTTTAGGTCCGAAAACATTGAAATATCTTAATGAAACATAATTCAAGCCATAACTTTCATTAAAAGCCTTAAGATACAATTCAGAACCTGCTTTTTGTACTGCATATGGTGATTCCGGCATATATGGTTCAGTTTCCTTAAGGGGAATATTTGGATTCTCCCCATATATTGCCGCTGACGAAGAAAAGACTACCTTTTTAACATTATTATTTTTAGCCGCAACAAATAATTTTAAACTTCCATCCAAATTATTTTCATTGGAAAATAAAGGTTTTTCAACACTTTCAGGCACACTTGCAAGTGCAGCTAAATGAAACACATAATCAGTGCCTTTTAGGATTTTATCCAAATCCAGATCATTTAAATCCCCCTTAATGATTTTAAGATTTTCATGATTTGGATATTTAAGATTATCAATTTTACCTGATGAAAAATTATCGATTACTGTAACCCTGTTATTTTCTACCAATTCATCAACAATATGAGAACCAATAAAACCTAAACCTCCAGTTACAACTATATCCTTTCCTTCCATCGAAATCCACATATAAAAATTTATAAAAATAAAAAATAAATCTTGAAAATTAAAAACAGTAAATTTTCAAATATAATATTATTATATTAATTTTTATTCAATATAAATATATTGATTTAAAATAAGTAATAGTTAATTTATTTGTTAGTAAACTAGCTTTTTGTATAAAAAGTCTGGATAAATTCTATTAAAAAATAAACAATTAAAAAATAGTCTTTACGAATAAAAATTAAGAAAATCTTTATTTCTAATAAAAATAAAAAAATAAGGCAAAGAATGTAAAAAATAGATTACATAATTCCAAGATATGGGAAATCAGGAATTATGTTTAAAATAAACTTTTGAAAACCTCTAAAAAAAACAGAAAGAATGTGTAGAATTAAGCCGTAAAATTATGGAAACCACAATTTACACATTCATGTTCCTCTTCAAATTTAGGCGGGTTCTTAAGTTCTTGTAAGGTTATTGTAAAGAATGCATTGTTACCTAAACCATTTGAACCTTTATTTACAATTGGAGAAACACCTTTAAAGTAACATGGAATATCACCAGTTCCACCAATATCCACCTTTACAGGTTCAAACATTTTTAATCCTTCAAAGAAAATCATAGATTTACCTACAATTTCCTGTGGTGCATTTACAGTAAAAACAAACATGTCCTCATCTAAAGCTTTTAAGCGTACAAACTTATCATCAAACTCAAATTTGTCACCGTCGCCTCTTTTAAATAAAACTACATTTGAAATCTCATTGTTTGCCATAATATCACCTTCAAATGATTTTATAAAATTAAAATATCCTGAAATAGACTATTCCAATTTAAATTCTACTACTTAACAATTTAATAAAATATCATTATTAAAAATCTATTTAAAACAACTTTATTTCATTAACTCAAATTATATAAAATTAATAAACATTATTAATTCAACTAAACATCTACTTAATAATTTAATAGATACCATGAAATAATCTTATTCTAGACCAATACAATACTTTATTTAAATTCTTTAATTAAACTTTTATTATATTCATAAAGTTGAATATAAACATTGATTAAAGAATATAGTTTTATGATTTATAAAGTTAATGTTTTGGTAAACCCATTTTATATAATACTTTTTTAAATCAAATATCTTTATAAGATATATTATAATAATATTATATTATAATAATTTATATATTAAATTAAAATTCCCATGGAATTACTGTTTTAATTTTTTGAAGATAATAAAATTTTAATGCAATTATAATTTTTTTAAACTAATTTTAAGAAATATCGAGGTTATAAATATGAATGAATACAATATTGATATCGGAAATAGAATTAAAGAGCTTAGAGAACTTTCAGATGTTAGTACTGAGGAATTATCTGAAAAATTAAATCTTGATAAAGAACTTTATGAAAAATATGAAAGTGGCCAAATCGATATTCCTGCAAGCGTTGTATATGAAATCTCCCGTATTTTTCAGGTGGATATGGGATTGCTTTTAACCGGTGAAGAGAGTAGAATGTCAATATTTGATGTTACACGTGCTGGTGAAGGTGTGTCCGTTGAACGAAGAAAAGAATACAAATACGAAAACTTATGTAAACGTTTCATCAACAAGAAAGCGGAAATGTACATTGTAACAGTAGATCCTAAAGAGGACGTAAGTCCTTCCTTTAATAACCATCCAGGTCAGGAATTTAACTATATTCTGAAAGGACAGATGAAACTTTATATCAAAAATAATGAAATTGTTTTAAATGAAGGAGATTGTGTATTCTTTGATTCAACCAATGACCATGCAATGGTTGCTTTAAATAATGAAGAAGCTAAATTTTTAGTTGTGTTAATGTAAATTATTATTTTTTATAATTTTTTGTGGTAATATAATGACATCGTTAATAAGTGAATATGTAAATAGAGTAGATTTTGACTCATATGAAGATTTTGCGGAAAATTTTCAATTTAAAATACCGGAAGATTTTAACTTTGGTTTTGATATTGTTGACAAATACGCCGAAATAGATCCCAATAAAAGGGCACTTGTTTGGTGTGACGATAATGAAGACAAGATCTTCACATTCAAAGATATTAAAGAAGAGTCAAACAAGGTTGCTAATTTCTTAAAAAAATTAGGAATCAAAAAGGGAGACTGTGTAATCCTTACCCTAAAAAACAGGTATGAATGGTGGTATACAATGGTTGCACTTCATAAAATAGGTGCAATTGCAATATCTGCAACACATATGTTGAAACTTCATGATATTAAATACCGTCTTAAAAAAGCACATATGAAAGCCATCATCACTATTGATGAAGATAACCTTATTAGAGATTATAATAAGGCTGTTGATGAGCTTGAAATGAATACCATAAAAATCACAGTTAGTGATGAAAAATTCGATGGCTGGTATAACCTTCATGAAGAGATGGATAAACAATATGATACCTTTAAAAGACCTACCGGAAGTCAGGCTACAGATATCCATGATCCCCTTGTAATGTATTTCTCATCAGGAACAAGCGGAGAACCTAAAATGGTTAAACATAATGGAAGATATCCAATTGGAGACATTGTTACTGCACAATACTGGCATGAGGTTGTAGAAGATGGACTTCACCATACCGCAGCTGACACCGGATGGATCAAAGCCGTATGGGGTAATCTTTATGGACAATGGATCTGTGGTTCCGCTGTTTTCATCTATGATTATGTGAGATTCAACGCATATGATTTAATTAAGAAGATTACTGAACATCATGTTGATACATTCTGTGCACCTCCAACAATTTTCAGATTCCTCATTAAGGAAGACCTGTCAAAAATAGACTTCTCCAATCTTAAACATGTTTCAACAGCTGGAGAATCCTTACCTCCAGAGGTATTTAACAGATTTAAAGAACTAACTGGTCTTGAGATTAAGGAAGCATTTGGACAGACAGAAACCGTTATCAGTATTGGTACCTTCAAATGGTTAAAACCAAAACTAGGTTCTGTTGGTAAACCAAACCCGGTATTTAAAATTGACCTTTTAAATGAAGAGGGCAAACCCGTCGATTATGGTGAAGAGGGAGAAATATGTTTCGATCTAAGTGCGGATAACACTGGTCTATTTGACGAGTATAATAATGATCCTAAACGTAACCATGAAACCAGATATGACGGCCATTACCATTGTGGAGATAAGGCATGGAAGGATGAGGATGGATATTACCACTTTGTTGGTAGAAATGATGATGTGATTAAAAGTTCAGGTTATCGTATAGGACCTTACGAAGTGGAAAGCGCTGTAATTTCACACCCTGCCGTAGTTGAATGTGCGATTACCGCCTATCCTCATGAAATAAGGGGTCAAGTTGTAAAGGCTACAATTGTTCTTGCAAAAGGTTACGAACCTAGTGAGGAATTAAAGAAGGATATTCAAAATCATGTTAAGAAGGTTACCGCCCCCTATAAATATCCCCGTATGATTAATTTTGTGGATGAAATACCTAAAACATCTAATGGAAAAATCATAAGGAAGGTTATTCGTGAGGCAGACCTAAAAAAATATGCCGAAGAGCAAAAGAATAAACAAAAATAGATTTTAACCCCAAAGACCGATTTGAAATTAGACATTATTAATTTCTAATCTTAACTATTATTTTAAAAATTTTAAATTAACCATACTTATAGAAAACAAATATTTAAAGTGATTAAATGGCTTATAAAGAAAATTCAAAAAACTTTTTATCTAATGCAAATATAACCATAGGGGATTTGGTGAAAGTTTCAAAAGAAGGAACCTCCTATACAGGTATATTATTAGATAGATCCGAAGATGCTGAAGATAACTATATAGTTATAAAGTTAGACAGTGGATATAATGTAGGTATTGAAATTACCGATGCCTCAATTGAACTAATTGAACATAAAGATAAACCAAAAATTGGTTACGATGAGACAGAATTAACTAAGGATCCTGAAAAGATGAATATATCCATTATATCCACCGGTGGTACAATATCCTCAATCATTGATTATAGTACCGGTGCGGTTCATCCTGCATTTACAGCTGGGGATTTACTTAGGGCAAATCCTGAAATCATAGACCTTGCAAACTATGACGTTAAAGCTTTATATAACATTCTAAGTGAGAACATGGAACCAAAATATTGGTTAGAAGCTGCTAAAAACATTGCAGATGATATTTCCTCTGGTTCAGAAGGTGTTATTGTGGCTCATGGTACAGATACAATGCATTATACATCTGCGGCACTTAGTTTCCTACTTGAAACACCTGTACCTATCGTTGTAACAGGTGCTCAAAGAAGTTCCGACAGACCTTCTACAGATACACACTTAAATCTAATCAATTCCATTGGAGCTGCAAAATCCGATATTGCAGAGGTAGGTGTCTGTATGCATGATTCATTAAACGATGACGTATGTGCATTACATAGTGGCGTGAAAGTAAGAAAGATGCATACTTCCAGAAGGGATACATTTAGAAGTATTGACTCAGAACCTATTGCATATCTAAAAGATGGCGAAATAAAAGAGACCACAAGACCATACGTCAAGAGGAATGAAAAAGAACTGAAAGTTCAGGACAATATTGAGGACAAAGTTGGTCTTATTAAAAGTTATCCGGGAATTTCCCAGGAACTCATCGATTATCACATTGATAAAGGATATAAAGGTCTTTTGATTGAGGGAACTGGTCTCGGACATGTACCTGAGTATATGGTTCCGTCACTTGAAAGGGCGGCTGATGAGGGTATTCCTTGCGTTATGACATCACAGTGTATTTATGGAAGAGTAAATATGAATGTCTACAGTACAGGACGTAAACTTATTGATGCACATCTCATATCAGGTGAAGACATGACCCCCGAGGTGGGATATGTTAAACTATGCTGTGCTTTAGGACAGACTGATGATATAGAGGAAGTTAGAAGAATTATGGAAACCAACATTGCTGGTGAAATTACAGACAGAACCTCAGCAAAATACTTTTTAAATTAGGTGAGACAATGAGCGAAAAATATGATTGGAAAGATTTAGGCCTTAAAATGGGACTTGAAATACATCAACAATTAAATACAAAATCAAAACTATTCTGTTCATGTCCTACTGAACTTGTTGATGATGATGTGGATTTAACGATTAGAAGAAATTTAAGACCTACTCAAAGTGAATTAGGTCAAATGGATAGGGCTGCCCTTCAAGAATCAATGAGAAATTTGAATTTCAACTATGAGTCATTTAATAAACACACCTGTCTTGTAGAATGTGATGATGAACCACCTCATGCATTAAATCAAGAGGCATTAGAACTTGCAATTACAATATCCACACTTCTAAACATGCATATTGTAGATGAATTCCATACCATGAGGAAACAGGTTATTGACGGAAGTAACACAAGTGGATTCCAGAGAACAGGACTTCTTGCAACTGACGGATATTTGGATACCCCATATGGTAGGGTTAAAATAGAAACAATAGGTCTTGAGGAAGATGCCGCAAGAAGAGTGGATACCAATAGTGAATTTACCGAATTTAGATTAGACAGACTTGGAATACCCCTTGTAGAAATTACAACAGATCCCTCCATGCATCACCCTAAACAGGTTGAAGAAGTCGCATATATGATTGGTCAGGTTCTACGTAGTACAAATGTAAAAAGAGGACTTGGAACAATCAGACAAGATTTAAACGTTTCAATTGCAAAGGGTGCAAGAGTTGAGATTAAAGGTGTTCAAAATCTTGAATTAATGCCTTTAATAGTTGAAAGGGAAGTTGAAAGACAATTAAAACTTATAGAAATTAAGGAAGAACTTGAAAAACGTCATGCGGAAGTTGATGAAACAATATATGACTTAGATGAGGTATTCAAGGATACCGAAAGTAAAATCTTAAAATCAGCAAAATCCATTAAAGGAATTATACTTAAAGGATTTGACGGACTTATAGGTGTTGAAGTTCAGGAAGGCAGAAGATTCGGTACAGAACTCTCAAGTTATGCCAAAAAACGTGGAGTAAGTGGCCTTTTCCATACTGACGAACTACCTGCATACGGCATTACCCAGGAAGAGGTAGACAGTTTAAGAGAATTTTTAGATGCGAAACCGGAGGATGCAATAATTATAGTAGCACATGACCCTGATATTGCAGAATCAGCTCTTGAGGAAGTTATCAGAAGAGCCAAACTTGCATTTGAAGGTGTTGTGGAAGAAACACGTAAATCATTAGATGACGGTAATACTGAATATATGAGACCCCTTGCAACAGCAAATAGGATGTATCTAGAAACCGATATACCATTATTTAAAATTACAGATGAGATTATAGAACCTATTAAAAATAATCTTCCCGAGCTTCCTGATGTTAAAAAGGAAAGAATCATCAAGGAATATAATTTAAGTGAGGATCTTGCAAGCCAAATTGTAAGAAGAACCCTTGGTGATGAATTCGAGAATATCCTAAAAGAGGTAGAAGTGGATCCTACAGTGGTCGCATCCACATTAAGCTATGATTTAAGGGATATTAGAAGGGAAGGTACCGATGTAGTTTCCATTACTGAGGATAAATTAATTGAAGTATTCAAATTACTTAAGGCCAATAAGATATCTAAAGACGCGATTAAAAAGTTAATTGAATCCATGTGTAAAAACCCTGATAAAAGTGCCGAGGTTGTCGCAGAGGAAAATAATTTAAGCCTACTAAGTTTAGATGATGTTAAAGCAATCATTGAAGAAATTGCAGATAAAAACGATTCAATGATTAAAGAACGTCAGATGGGTGCGATGGGACCTTTAATGGGTATGAGTATGAAACAACTAAAAGGTAAGGCAGATGGAAGTACTGTAAATAAAATAGTGAAAGAGGAGATTCAAAAACGTTTATAGACATGAACTTTTAATTAACAGATTCAAAAGCAGCATAAATATAAAACTTCCATTTACTTTTTAATTTTTTATGGAAATTAAGAGAAATTAGTAAAAAACAACCATACAATATTTTAAAAAAAAAGTTCATGAAAAATTGATGTCTTTAATAAAAAAAATTCCAGCAAGACAATTGAAAACAAGTAAAAATAAACAAGAATCCAAATAAACAAAAACAAAGGAAAATAACTTAATTTTAAAATTAAGTTAAAATATTATTAAAATAAAATTAACATAACAATCTAGTATCCTCCATTACCAAACCTATCATTTAAGAACATATAAATGAAGAATGTAATTAAAAGAATTACTATTACAGGTAATAACCACATAAATAAATAGAATACTACAATTGCTAATAGTAATGCAATTAAAATAAATACTAAATCCTGAGTTTCCATACTTATTAATATTAAAAATCTAGTATATAAAACATTTGAATTATAAAAAAATATAAAAGAATTATAATTATATATAATTATAGTATATATCTAAAAAAATATCATTAGATACTTTAAAAATCATAGCGAGAATATATTATGAAAATTATTATTATAAATAATAGAGGTCAATATAATCACAGGATTCAAAGAAGCCTACAAAACTTAGATATACCTTGTGAGCTTGTAAGCAATTCCCTAACAGTTGACGAAATTAAAGAAAAAGAACCAATGGGACTAATTTTAGGTGGAGGTCCATCCATTGAATTAAGTGGAAATAGTTCCGATTATATTGGTGAAATTGATGTTCCTACATTAGGAATCTGTTTAGGCCATCAATTGATTGCCTTAAAATATGGCGGTGAAGTAGAAACCTCAAAGACCGAAAGTTATGCACAGGTTCAAATTAATATTACCGAAGAGGAGGAACTTCTAAAAGGTCTTGGACCTGACATGGATGTTTGGACATCACATAAGGACGAAGTTAAGACTTTACCAAAAGACTTTAAAATACTTGCCAACTCTGACGTCTGTGATATTGAAGCTATGAAACATAAGGATAAAGATATTTACGGAATTCAATTCCACCCAGAAGTACATACCACCCCTAGAGGAGATGAGGTATTCTTAAACTTCTATGAAATATGTAAAAATAGTTTATAAAACTGATTTAAACTTCAAATAATATTATTCGATTAAATTTAAAAGATATTACACTTGTAAAATTATTAAAAAGAGGTTAAAAAAATGATTGACAATCCAGAAGACTTGAAAAACAAAGCATTAGAATATAAACCAAATCTTAAAAGAGAAAAATTAGTCGTACCTATAGGTAGCGAAGACTATGAATTTAGAATCTCAGGTATTGGTGAAAAAAGTATTAAAATAGAAAAATACATCAAATACGATGCTATTATGGAAGCTGTGGATGCCGGAAATGAAGACGGTCTTGAATCAATACTTTTAAAATTAGTAGACGATTTCCAACCTCCTGAAGACACAGAATAGATTGATTTTTGAGGAATGATTTATGTTTACACCTAAGGGTTTTATAGATGAGGCTATAAAAAATGTTAAAGAAACAATCCAGGATGATAAAGCGGTTATAGCATTATCTGGTGGAGTTGATAGTTCTGTATGTTCAGTTCTTGTTGGTGAAGCCATTGGAGATAACTTAACTGCCATCTTTGTAGATCATGGATTACTTAGGAAAGGTGAAGCTGAACAAGTTATTGAAACCTTTAAAGATAGATTAAATTTCATTTATGTAGATGCATCAGAGGAATTTTTAGATGCCCTTAAAGGCATTACAGATCCCGAGAAGAAAAGAAAGATAATAGGTAAAAAATTTATTGATGTGTTTGAAAGAGAGGCTAAAAAAATAGATGCGAAATATCTTATTCAAGGTACAATTGCACCTGATTGGATTGAAAGCCAGGGAAAAATTAAATCTCACCACAACCTTGCACTTCCAAGTGGAATGGTTTTAGAAGTTGTAGAGCCTATCCGTGAATTATATAAAGATGAGGTTAGGGAAATAGGTGAGGAATTAGGACTTCCTGATGCAATAGTACATCGCCAGCCATTTCCTGGCCCAGGTTTAGCTGTTCGTGTTATAGGTGAACTTACAAGAGAAAAAATAAAGGTATGTCAAGATGCCGATTTAATTGTCAGAGAAGAGGTTGAAAAGTCTGGATTTGATAAAGAATTATGGCAATATTTTGCTGCTTTAACAAACACAAAAGTAACTGGTGTTAAAGGGGATCAAAGGGACTTTGGATATTTAGTTGTGGTAAGGATGGTTGCATCATTTGATGCCATGACCGCATATGTTCCGGAAATACCTTGGGAACTCATAAAAAACATATCCAGAAGAATCACCTCCGAAGTTCCTGAAGTTACACATGTATCCCTTTCAGTTAGTGATAAACCACCTGCAACTATTGAATTTGCTTAAGAATTTAAAATGATAGTGAAGGTTAAATGATATTAATCTCATTAAAAATTAAAATTTAAAAACCTTCCCTACTTAATAAAAAACTAAAAAGATGAGAAAAATGCATGGTACAACAACTAAATACTGTATTTATTGTGGTAAAAAAATACCAATAGATACTAAGAAATGTCCTTACTGTCTTAAATGGCAAGAAGATGAGGACGACGTTTCAAGAAATCATTTTATCAATAGTTATGTATCACCAGAACACGAAATGGAATTAAAAGAGAAATCCAAAAATAAAAAAGAAGAAACAAGAAAAGAAAGTATTCAAGACAATACCCGATATAATCTTAATGAGGAATATTCCGACATACTGCCAATTAGAAGACAGTTGCTTCTTTTACTTGTTGGTGGTTGGTTTTACTCAATTTGGTGGTATTATAAATCAAACACATTATTAAAAGATAGGTTTAACAAGGATATTCGTCCAGGTTGGCGTACAGTTGGTTTTATAATACCTATAGTTAACTGGTTTATGTATTATATTCTACTTAGGGACTATGAAAAATTAATTAGAAACGAGAACATAGAATCCTATGACTCAATCTTAAACACTTTAATATTTATTTTCATACCGGTTATTGGTGATGTATGGACATTCTGTAATGTTCAGGAATCAATGAACCAGTTATGGCAAGTCAAGGAAAGAAATCTACCAATCAGACGTAGCTTTACCAACGGAGAGATAATATTTTTAGTGATTATAATAGTTCTAATGATATTCTTAATAATGACACTCCTATCAGTAATTTTTTATAGTCTACAGTTTTTGGCAATGTAGGATTATAAATTAAAACAACTCTTTTTTATTTTTAAACTTTTAATTAACCTATTTTTGAATATTTTAATTTTACATTATTAAAAAATTTTAAAGGATAAAATGAAAGGTAAAAATCAAAGAACAACAAAGCATGCTTATCTTGAGAGATTGACCAAAGACATGAAGATGAAATCCGTAAAGGTAGGTAGGGACCTTGAGGGTAGTACCCCGCCTTCTGTTTTTATAGGTCGTTGGAACTATCCTAAAGTATATGCCGGACCAATGATGGCTAACCAATTAGGAGATACCTATATCATGGATTCACCAGAGTCCTGGTTAAATCAAAATAAAAGTCAGGACGATATCTTAAAGTACCGTATGAATCTAGTACGTGGAAAACAATTAATGAGGATAGATGACTTGGATAATCCTTTTGTTGAAAAACTTCAGGACATTTCACTTGCATCAAAATCCACTGATGCCGAAGCAAATTTCCTCAAAAGGCCAAGGGGTGCAAGCTTATCACAGGAGTCTATGCCCCATGGACCTAGCGGAATACTTGAAAACTTTGATATAGATGCTGTAAAATGGGACAGACAACTTGAAAAATCATATTATGATACTGACCTATCAGCCAAAGATGCTGTAATGAGGTTACATGAGAAGAATGTGCCTTTCTCAGCAATTCAGAAATCATTCTCTGTAGGTGCGTTCGGAATTGGCAAAAATAGAAAGTTAGTACCAACCAGATGGTCCATCACCGCTGTCGATTCAAGTCTAGCAGATGAACTACTTAAGGACGTTAGGAAAAATCCGATTCTTGATACCTATAGGGTTTACGAGAATGAGGATCTTAATAACTATTATGGAATCATATTAACACCTACAGAATGGCAATTTGAATGGATTGAGGCATTCTATAAAGTTAAAAATAATGAGGAACTAATTTTTTCCGATTATGAAACTAACGAGGACAAGAAAGAATATTCCTCAGTTGGCGGCTGTTATTATACAAGCAAAATGGTTGTATTAGATGCGCTAAAACAAATGAATCTGCAATCTGGTCTTTTAATATTAAGGGAAGCCTATACAGGTTACGTTCCAATGGGTGTGTTTAATGTTAGGGAAAATATTAAGAAAGCCATGGAGGAACCTTATAAAGAGTTTGAAGATTTAAAATCAGCTGTAAGATATGTCGGTTCCAATTTAAATATTCCATTAAGCAGATATGTGAAATCAAGTCACCTACTTAATGAGCTTTTACATACGAAACAAACAAGTTTAGATGCATTCTTTAAAAAGGAGCATCCAAACTAAACCCTTTTTTTAATCTAGGAATTTAAGAATTAAAATATTTTAAATGCTAATTTTTTTTAAAGACTAATTTTGATGTTTCTTAATTACTTCAATAATCCTATCCAAGTTATCTTTTTCAAGCTCTGATATATCAAGATTCTTAATTTCAATAGCTACAGCCTTTTCTTTAACCCTATTATAATTGGGACATCTGGTTATCATACCATGTTCATCAAGATTAAATTCCTTTTTAAGATTCCATGACAATTCCTTAGGATTATCCGATTTAACTATAATGTTTATACCCCTTTTATCAGGATATATCACATTGTCCAAATTACTTTTAATATACATACAAGCGTCTATTGTTTTATTAAGATTATCCTCAGCAAATGAAAGCTCGGATACGATACCGCTTGCCGTAATCTCATTTGACTTGAAGGATTTTAGTAATATTCTATTGTCCTCAAATATGGACGGATCATCAGATGTGATAAATCCCCCGTCCCGGACATTTAATATTTTGGGACTGCCTGTTGAACCTACAATAATATCCGAATATTTACCATTAGCAAGTCTTGATTTACTATCCGCTATAGATCCTGATACATCCTCAATTAATATCACATCATTATCATGACATATTTTGGATATTTCCCTAATGTTCTGCTCCGCGGTATACCCTGCAAAACTAGTTAGAACAAATCCGTTTTTTACGGATTTATCCAGGGAGGATAGGATATCATTCAAGTTTTCAAGATCTATTAATCCCAAATCTGTTTCAACCATTTCAAAAGGTTTATTTAAGAATCTGGAAATCTGCTTGAAGCCATTCCATCCACCCTGGTTCGGTAGAATTATCTTACCTGTAACAGAAGCCAGTGCCGTAAAAATAGCTCCATTACCACTGCTTACAATATGAGCGTATTTATGGTTTACAGTCCCCTCAAGATTATATTGGGCAATCTCGGTAAAAGACATATCCTTCTCATCCAAAGGAGTTTTACCAATAGCCACTCTAGACATGATTCGTTTAGTCTCCTCATGAGGTTTTTTAAATAATAAATCCATTTTCCCACCATAATAATGATTGTTTTATTAAAAAAAGACAATTTATTTTTTTACCCAGGAATTAATTCAATTAATTTAAGGTTAAAAAGTTAAAATACTTATAAATTTTTATATTTCCACAGTTAAATTTGTAGTTTTATCAATTAATATATCCTCGATATACATTGACTCGAATTGTTTATCTGAAATATTATAAAGACCTTTCAAATATTCGATGTCCGGTTTGAATACATCGTCGTTTCTAGAAAACATGTCATTTAACTCGTCAACAAAATAATCTGGACAATCAATCATGACAACACAAATATCCATTTTACCTTCATGTAGACCTAAAACCTTAAGGGCTTTAGAGATTTGTCTTTGGGCGGATATCCTGATACATAACTCAATACCCAGATCATTAGCTAAATTAGTTCCCCTTTGAAAGGCTTTAATAGCCTGTATTGTACCTTGAAGAACATGACGTTTTCCTCCAATACCCTTAGCATCAATTAATTGAATAACAACACCATCGCAACACTGATCCTTTAATTTGTCAATATCTTTTAATGTTCTTGACACATCATCAATTTCACTTGTAAAACCTAGTATTTTAATATTGTCTGTAATATTATCCAAATAAATAACCTCTATTAAATTTATAATGTAAATTAGAATAAATAAATGAATTTTAAACCTATTATAATGCAAATCCAAAAATAGATTTCAAATTCACAATATAAATAAAATGAATGTATTCAATTAAAAAAAAGGAATATTGATTTAAAATATTCCATTTTATTAAAATAGAATACAATAGATTAGACTAGTTATAAGTCCTCATCATTTTCCTCCAAAAGTCTGTTAACACCAGTGAGATATGATTCAACACTTGCAATAATTATATCGGAATCTGTTCCCCTTGAGGATATTACCTTATCCCCCAAACTTACCTTGGTAATTACATCAATAAGTGCGTCTGCACCACCTGTAATTGCATCCACGTGGAACTCCTCTAGTTCAACATCTGAGAATTCGTTAAGACATTTTTTAACTGCATTATATGCAGCATCAACAGGACCCAAACCAGTGCTGGATTCTAGAATTTCAGAATCATCTGTTTTAAGTTTTACAGATGCAGTAGGTGTAACGTTATTACCTGACACCACAGTTACCTCTTCAAGATTTACCTTCTGTTTCATATCCTTTTCAAGAACCTTATCAGATATGGCCTGAAGATCCACATCAGTTAAACATTTACCCTTATCGGAGAAGTCCTTAACCTGTTTAAAAATTTCAAGTAGCTGCTCCTTATCAACATCAATACCCAATTCTTTAAGGCGGTTCTTTAATCCCTTGGTTCCAGTATGTTTACCTACCACAAATTTTCTGTGACGGCCCAATAACTCGGGAGTGATTGACTCATAGGTAGATGCATTCTTAATCACACCATCTGCATGAATACCTGATTCATGTGCGAAGACATTTTCACCTACAATAGCTTTATTAGGTTGAAGATATACCCCGGTTGTTCTTGATACTAATTTTGAGGCATTGTATAATTGGTTAATTTTAATATCGGTAGCATATTTTCCCTCATAAAGATTGTTCAATGCAACTACAATCTCCTCCAAAGACGCGTTACCTGCACGTTCACCAATACCATTGATAGTTCCATGAATTACTGTTGCTCCACCACGTATAGCCTCCAGAGTATTTGCAACTGCAAGACCATAGTCGTTATGACAATGTGCACTTAGAGGTCCGTCTAAAAAGGACAGTTTATTATAGAAGTCATAGGACTTTTCAGGGGTAAGTACCCCTACGGTATCACATGGACATAATCTGTCAGCACCTGTATCCAATGCTGTCTGGAATACTTTCTTCAAATATTCAAAATCGGTTCTTGTTGCATCCTCGGCAGATAGTTCCACAATTAAACCATGATCCTTTGCATATTCAATATTTGAAACCATATTCTCTATAACCTCATCCCGGCTTGAGTTTAATTTATATTTAATATGAATATCACTAGTAGATACAACAAGATTTACACAATCCACATCGCAGTCAATACATGAATCGATATCCCCCTTGAGAGAACGTGCAAAACTTGATATTTCAGCATTTAAACCCTGATGAGTAATTTGACGAATAGCTTCTTTTTCTCCTTCTGAAGTAATAGCTGAACCTGCTTCAATAATATCTACTCCAATCTCATCTAATTTCTTTGCTATTCTTAATTTCTCATTTGATGTTAAAGAAACACCTGGAGTCTGCTCTCCATCTCTTAAAGTCGTATCTAATACATTGATTTTCATTTTATCACTATAATAAATTTTTTAAATATAAAAAATGGATTATTAAGTAAATTTATTATTATTTACATTTATAAAATTTTGTATAAAAACTTTAAAAAAAAGCAAGTTTATTAATATTTACATTTATTGCATAAAAAAGAAAATAAAAAAGAAAAGGAAAATTCTAATGATTTAATTATCCAGAGCTATTACAGAAATGATACGTGTTAGACTTTTATGCATTTTAATCTGGTATCTTTCTAATAATTTAAAGCCCACCTCATCCAAAAACTGATCTATGTTAACGAAATGTGGACTGGCAATGACCAAAAGGGCATTTTCTTTCATGTTTCTTTTTATTGCTAGTAAAAAATCCTTAAAGATCAAATCATTACGGCCACCAGTGGTGGTGGATATTCCATAGGGAGGATCAGTTACTACCGCATCACATAACTCATACATTTTAAGTTCATTAATGTCCACTTGATAGGTTTTATAATCCTTAACACCTGCATATTCACAGTTAATGGCGGAACCATTCTTCATATTCCAGTCAATATCTGTTCCAACTACCCTTGCACCTATCAATCCACCTTCCATAAGCATGCCACCGGTACCACAGAATGGATCAAGAAGTAATTGGCCTTTCTTTATTCTAGATAGATTAACCATACATCTTGCAAGTTTCGGAGACATGCAACCTGGATGGAAAAAAGGTCTTTTATGAGGCTTAAAATCCTGGAAATACTTTTTATTTAAAATATATTTTTCCATACAAATATAGACAGTATTTTCATATACAATTAACCTGATTTTTGTATTTGGTTTGGTTAGATTCACCTTAAGGTTTTCAGAGTTATCCAATATTAAACTGCCTATCTTTCTTTCATAATCCTCAACATTTACATCTTTGTTAAATGTTTTAACCCTAACTACAAAGGTCTTATCAATTATATTATTCCAATCTATTTTGGAAATATCCTCTTTTAGATCATCCAAATTGGAATTGGATATTACCTGATTGATTTGATGAGTGTATGCCAACCTTTCAACCAACCTTTTATAGATATCATCGATCTCATCCGGATTGATTGAGTTTAAAATCGTTAAACCGGGTCTTATTTTCTCTATATTGCACCTGAAATCTTCGGCTTCAAGAACGGCTTTAAGTTCTGCAATAGGTAAAGATTCATGTTCCTGAGATTGAATTAAAAGAAGTTCCATATTTTTGCTCCTAAATAAATAACAAATTCATTTTTAATAAATTTAAATCAAAATATAAACATATAATCATTATTAAAAGTATGGATTTAACTCCAAATACAGGATATTTTACTTGATATGACCTTTGGAGTAATTTTAAATAACAATCCTCTTTTTAACACTTCCTTTACAAGAACGGATTGTTTATCCATATCCCCATATTCTGAGATAAGTCCTTCACCATTGTTTTCCTTGATTTTTTTAAATAGATAGTCAAGATTCCTATCAGATAGAATATTTAATGTATTATGAACCTTAACCTCAGTATTTAATTCTCCAGAGTATAATTTTTTAAATTCCTTTGAATAATTCTTTAAAACACTTACATCATCTTTTAAAAGTGTATCCTTAATCGTATCTACAGCAATGTCTATGGCTGAAAATCCGTAGATTAATCCACCGCCGGTTGTAGGTTTTACCTGACTTGCAGCATCACCGATTAAAATAGCCCTATCTTTAACAATAATCTTGTTTTTATCATAAAATGGGATGTTTCCACGATATTTCTCAATTATCTCGTAATAGGTAATGTTAAGATTATTATTTTCAAATTCTCCTCCATTATTTAAAAAATCATCAAGAATATTAGAATCCCCTTTGATTTTATTGTCCGAGAAAAGACCTATTCTAAACAGATTATCCCCAAGGGGTATGGACCATAAGAAACCAGGCAAAACACTACTATTTACAAAAACATCAACATGAGACAAGCTTAATTTAGAGGTATCACTATCACCTAATCTAACTAGATATTGACATGCCGGAGAATATTTTAACTTATTTCCCATGGTTTTAGACACAAGTGAATTACAGCCATCGGCACCCACAATTATCCTTGCTTTAAATTCCCCTTTATTAGTGTTTACAATACCTTCTTTGAGATTTAGATCAATTACCTTATGTTGTAAGAATACTTTAACACCATGGTTTACAGCACGGTTGATTAAATACTGATCATATCCTACCCTATCAATAATTAGGGCCTCAGTCTCATTTTTTTCAACTTTTAAGGTATAGTTTGGTGAATGTAAAAACGCCCCTTTAACCTTATTAATAATTACGTCATCTGGTAAGTCATTAAGCTCATAGACTGATTTACTTAATATTCCCGCACATTGTAGGGGGTATCCAACAAATTTCTTCTTATCAAAAACAGCTACGGAAATACCCTGAAGGGCAAGTCTATAGGCTAAACTTGAACCGACAGGTCCTCCACCAACTATCGCCACATCAAAATCATAAAGCATATAAAAACCTGAAAAATTTCTAAAAAAAAATTAAAAACAAGAATTAATTTTTTCTAAATTTACGAGCATGTTTTGCTAAAACGTCACTACTTGTTTTTTCACCGTTTTCATGATTAGGAGTGTTATTCTCGGCACCATGAAAGTCATTATTAAATATCCGATTATGTTTATTATTAGATTTGTAATGATTCTCCTGTTTATGTTTGTGATAACTGCTATCCTCATTTAAATATTCATTAGCTCTGTTATCATATCTATTGAAATCTTCATCTATCCTATTATCATAAGTTCCATTGCTTCTATTATTATAATTTACATCGTAATTTTCATTATAATTTCCACTGCCCCTATTACCATAATTTACGTTACCATAGTTTCCATTATAATTTCCACTGCCCCTATTATCAAAATTTCTGTTAGGATTTACATATGGTTTTCCATTATGGTTGGTTCTATGATAATTGTTTCTATTGTTATAGTTACCACTATAATCCACTTTACTATCTGAGTGTCGGTTATTCAATAAATTGCCATATTGACCTTCAATAGAATGACCCTGATAAGTAATATTGGATCTGGGATATCCCCTAGGAATATTGTTGTCCATGACCTTGTCATCCTTGAATTTTAGGTTACCATCCAAATCTCTTACAGCACGATTTATAGTCTCATCAAGTTCATCGGGATCATGATAATCATTATAATAGATTTCATTATCGTTATAAGAATCTAATGGTTGGTTACTTAAATTAGATAAGGAATCATAATATCTTCCTTTCTGATATTCCTCTTCGGGATTATAATCGGGATAGTTTTCTTTAATATAATCCCCTTTTATATTGTTCTGGGGATTATATCCATAGTTAGGATTTTGATAATAATCGTTAGGATATCCTTGATTGAAAGAGGAGGATATATTGTTCATTCCATCAAATATGATCTCTTCAATATCCTTTGGTCCACTAATACATTTTAATGAAACATCACTATTATCATAAGCACTCATTATCTCAATAGTGCCCACGCCCAATATCTTCTGGAAAATAGTTTGGGATACCTGAATATCCTGAATATTTTTAAATGATACATATGATTTGTTTTGTCTAATAACACCGGTCTTAGTAATAATTCTCCTATCGGTGACTATATAATTAATATTATACCATTTGATCAGATTCCAAACCATCCAGATAAGGATAAGAAATACGATTCCATATATTACTAAAGCCACAATACCAGCCATAGGACGATTAACGAAGTTAAGTGTATATGTCTGCATATTAGAAATGGAACTGATTACAGTCATAGCACTACCTAATATAAAAGATATTAGAATAAAACCTATTATAACATTTTTACAGAAAAATATGAAACTAGGTTTCCCTTCATATAATACTTCTTCATTAGCTAATATTTCATCATCATCAAACATCATTATTTAGTTATTTAGTAATTTAATTTAAATAAGTTTTTGCATTTATTAAAAAAAATTGGATTAAAAAAAGATTATCTAATTATTTACATATAAAAATAGGGTTTTAATTAAAAAATGGATAAATAAGAAACTTAAAAAAAATAGAAAATAGGGTTATTTAAAAAAGACCCTATGAAACCTTTATTTTATTTGAAATCCTCATAGTACCATAATAGGTGACAATGGTATAAGTACCCCTTTTCAAGTTAATGTTTAACCTAGCCTGACCCTTAGAATCAGTGATCTTATAATAAGACTTACCACAAACAGTAAACTTAACCTTAACACCAGACAAAGCCTTACCATGATTATCCACCAACTTAGCAACAAACTTAGAGCCGCTACGATACTTCATATTCAAGTTACTAGCACTTAACCTAGACAAAACACTAATACTATTGGAAACCTTCAAATCACCATAAGTAGTTGTAATAGTGTATTTTTTAGGAGCCAAATTAATAGCCAAACTAGCAAAACCATCAGCATCAGTAACCCTACTATAAGTCTTACCACAAACAGTAAACTTAACACTTACATCAGAGGCATAACTACCATCCAAACCAACAATCCTAACAACAAAACGACTACCATTCTTATAATACATAACCAAATTACTACTCCTAACTGGAGATAAAACAGTAACATTATAAGATCTGGACTCACCAGTAACAGAATTCTTAACAACAATAGGATAAACACCAGGCCTAAGATTAATATTCAAACCAGCAAAACCATTAGCGTCGGTATACCTTACATAAGTAACACCTGAGATTTTAAAGCTTGCAGGAATATTAACTAACGGATTACCATTCTTATCTAAAAACAATCCAGTGAATTTAGTAGCGTTTTTATAAATCTTTACAAGATTGTCTGCTATAATAGTCTGACCTGTTTGATTATTTGAAACATTTACAGCACCGTCAGACTCAATTACATCATAGCCTCTGCTACCATTGTAAGTACCATTTATTAAATAGAGACCTGGCTTAGTAAAGGTATAATTTAGTGAAACTGATCCCTCGTTAACTGCAATTGCAAAGTCTTCACCATTAACTGTAAGTATTATAGATCCCCCACTAATTGGATTACCCATATCATCGGTTAAGATAGCTTTGATTGAACAAGGAACATTAGGTCTTGCAGATACTGTTTTATTATCTAATATTTTGATATATGTATTTCCAATTCTTAAATCATTGAATATGTATTTACCAGTACTTGCATTTGGATTTATCATAATATTAGAGGATAATGTTGTAATTCCATTTGAATAAATTACACCACCAATATTTGCAGAACCCTGATTAAAAGTATTATTTCTAATAGTTACAATAACATCTGAGCCTTCACTATAAATGGAACCTCCATTTGATGATGCACCATTATTAATAAATTTATTATCAATAATATCAGCCGTACCATAGACAGTATAGATAGCTCCACCATTTACAGCCGTATTAAAATCAAATATTGAACCATATACTTGAAGATTAGTTCCAATTGAATTAATTGCACCACCATTAACACCTTTATTTCCTGTAAAGTTTGAACCATTTACATAAATGGTGTTTTCATTAGATGTATCTGTGGATATGGCCGTGTAATTACTTCCTGCAATAGTTGAATTAATAAGGTAAAGTATGCCGCCTTCAGATACATATAATGGATAGTCATCATGATTGTTTAGAATACTTGAATTAATAAATCTTGAGTTTCCAGCCCTGACAAATGAGGCCCTACCATAAGAGTTATTAAATAATGTATTTTTAGCAATTAAAACCCCTCCATAATTTAGGATTCCGCTAGTTTCACTAGATGGAGCAGAGCTGCCATTTACAGTTAATCCATTATTGTCAAATATTATATTTTCAAGTTCCAAATAAGAATTTTCACCACGTGATACGATTGAGGATGAACGGTAACCGCCAATTACATACAAGTTAGTGAAGTTTGTATTTTTAATTGTTCCGTTTCCGTCTACAATATAGACATATCCCGCTAGGCTACCTGAGCTACAATTAGTAAACAATGAATTATTTACGCTTAGATAACCGCCATCAACATAGATTGCAGAATTCAAATAGGTTTTATCATTACCATTTGCAAATATAAGGCCATTCAAATATAGGCTTCCAGTAGAATCAACCTTAAATATATTATAGGAATTTTCCCTATTCAATATAACCTCACCATTATAAGAGGTGATTGTAATATTTACATCACTTATATTTGTTGAGTTAAGATTATAAACTCCTTTTTTTAGATAAATAGTAGATCCGGAACTTTTAGCATATATTAAACCATGTTCTATTGTTGCAAATGGATTAGATTCACTACCATCACCATTTATATCGCTTCCATCAACGGATACATAGATAGTATCTAATGTAGGGACATATTTATATGAAAAGTTTAAAGTCTCATCATCAATAACCGCACTACCGTTTATGTCCCCTGTAGCACCACCGACAACATATTCCAAAGTATAATTGTCAAACATGCTTAAATAATTATCATCAGTACTATTTTCAAAATTGAAGGTAAGTTTCAAATCAGGTGTAAATTCTTCGAAGCTTGAATTATCATTTAATAATAATCTTATTGTTATAGTGTCAGTAGAATCGGATTTTAAATAGGTTTTTGTAGTGTTAAGATCTACGATTAACCATTTGCTAGCAACAATATTTCCATAGACAATATTATTTCTAGATGGACCTTGATTTTGACCCCACCAGTTATAATCACCATTAATGATTGAAGATCCTGCATTATAAATAGCTAAACCGTTATCTGCAGAATTATTATTAAATTGGTTATATTTTAAATCTACTTTTGTGGAATTTGATGCGTAAATAGCTCCACCATTTACAGCTTTATTATTTCGAACTACACATGAAGTAAGCTCAAGAGTGGAATTAGAATCCAGATATATTGCTCCACCATCAGTAACGTTTCCATTAATTAGTGTAATGTTAAATAGCTTTAAAGTATTTCCAGATTTAACATTGAAAATTCTGTAATTAGATTCACCGGAAATTACAACCTCATCGTCATATGCTCTAATTGTTAAATTTGATAGAACATTTATGGTATTGGACAAGGTATAGTCCCCAGGAAGGAATTTAATGGTATCGTAATATGAATCTGTATTCACCTTACTAATTGCATCATTTAAACTATAGGGATTAGCTAAAGTTCCATTACCTTCACCATCCTCTGCATCTGAGGAAACATATAACGGAATCTTAGTGACGGTAATGTTCTTGTTTAATACCTGTCCACTTCCAACTTTAGCACTTATCGTGTAGGTTCCATAACTTGAAGGTGTAAATATACCTGATACATGGTGATCTGTAATATTAGCTAATGCAATGCTTAAGTTACCTCCATTTGATGAGAATTCCGCAGGGATATAAGGTATATAAATTCCAGAGTAAACATCCTCACCATCATTATTTAAAAATTTAAGTGTGAATACACTGGTTCCGTCTTCAGAAATCTCATCCTTATCAGAGGATAAATCTAAAACATACCATTTACTAACATTTAAATTGTTTACATAGGTTTTATTTAAATAAATTGAAGGATTATTTACTCCCCAATAGTTATAGCCAATTACAGTTGAGAATCCCTCACTGGTATAATAAGGAACATCAGTATTGTTATAAACAATACAGTTGAATAAGCCTAGACCTAAATAGCCAATACCATAGAAGATACCGCCGGTACCTCCACTATTATTTATAAAAGTACAGGAATTTGCAGTTAAGATATTAAAGTTATCGTTTCCCCTCTGATAAAATGCACCACCATGGGATGTAGCGGTGTTATTTATAAAAGTACAATTATTAAAGGTGGTCTGATGATTAATATTAGACGCATGCACAGCGGCACCATTATCTGCATATCCCCCCGTAAAAACAATATTATTCATGGTTAATTCTGAGTTTGAACCCAAATATAGGATCCTAGTCTGACCTCCACCATTAATTATTACCTGTCCATTTCCATTAATTGTAATGGCTTTGTCAATGGACAATGAACTATTAATGTAGTAGGTACCATTAGAGATGTTTAAGGTTTTACCATCGGGAGTATTGTCAATACCTTTTTGAATAGTAGCATATGGATTATTTATAGTTCCATCACCTGCACTATCACTACCATTACCAGATACAAATACAGTATCAACAGTAGAATTGTCATCATGTAATATATTGGAATCTGATATTGGAGTAGAAAGAGATAGATTAGATTCTGATGAATCAATAGTAACATTATCCGAATCCACAGCAGATACAGCACCAATACTTACATATAAAATAGCCACAAATAATAAAACCAAATAAATTTTATTAATTCTATTCACTACCTGTCCTCCTTTTTATTAAAGTAAACAGTTACATATCATTAAAATAATTAATGTTATTTATAAAAAAATAATCAAAAATAATGATTTAAAACCAAATATATTATTTAAAAACAAAATCTCCAATCATTTTTTTAAAAATAATAGGTTTAAATTATTTTTCTAACGATTCTTAAATAAATCACGATATGAACATTAATAAATATTAAAAAAATAGTATATATTTTTTATGACTTTAAAAGGTTAAAATAATCAACCTATATCAGAAATGAATATATTATAAATTAAATTTAAAAACTATTTCTTTGAGGAATTTTTTTATGTTAAAAATAACCTCTAACTTAAAAAGATAATAAAATAGCTAATTAAAATAAAAAATGAAGAAATAGACATTTAATAAAAAAATGAAATAAAAATACCAATGAAATTTTAAAAAAAAACCAGATAAATAAAATAAACAATGAAATCAGAAGAGACATTAAAGTAAAATAAATAAAAAACAAAATTAGCCAAATCCTAAAAAAAAATAAAGAAAAATGAAAAAAATTATCTTAAATTTTTAATATCATCCCTATAATATATGTAACAGGATAGTAAAATAATTAAGAATACTAAAAATTCTCCAGCTATACGAGTAACCTGGTTTTCATCCAAATCAATAAATTTAGGTCCTGAATCAGAACCTGCTGATGAGGATTCAGAAGCACCATCACTTGAAGAGGATGCAGAATCTGATCCGTCATTACTTGATGAATCTGATGATGAACTTGAACCAGATGCAGATGAAGCAACAGCAGTAGCGGCAGTTGAAAATCCTATAGCAGTATTTGCTCCAGTGCTGGAACCAGATATTCCGCTATTGGAATTTGAACCGGAATTTGATCCGCCATTTCCCTGATTGTTGGAAGTTCCATTTCCACCAGAGTTTCCACCTGAATTTCCACCTGAATTTCCTCCAGTATCAGTACCGGAGTTTCCCCCGTTTCCATGAATCTTTTGCCAATTCTTATCCACATCATCCTGAGTCTTAACATTACCACTGTCTATTTTACCAAGTGACGGATCTGTAAAATCATCACTTGAAGCTTGATAAGTTATTTGCTGATTAGCTTTATCAATTGTTACAGTGATTTTATCACCATTAGATCCCTCAATACTTATTTTAGTTGAAGAGCCGGTTGTACTGATAGAGGTGACTCTACCATTATTGTTTTTATAACTTATAGTTCTTGAAGGAAGAGAAACTACCACAGAACCGTCAGGATTATAAAATGTAACCGTTGCTGTATTGGTACCGGTTTGTTTAACCCCAAATGTAATTAACCCAGTTTTAATTTTATTACATATTGCAGGGTTTCCACCATACCAATTATTTCCAATTTCTAAACGATCATTTCCAAAACCATATGATGAATCCTTAGCATTTACATCCCTAAAAGTATTAGACTGAATAACATTATAGCTAATATCCTGACCTTTAGGTTTAATATAATAGGTACCGAAATAGATTCCATTACTATTACGTTCGATTACATTTTGGGTAATTGTATTGGAACCTACTTTATTTAAGCTAATACCTTTATTGATATTATTTGAAATAGTGTTATTCAATATTTGAATACCACTACCGGCATCTTCTAGTTCAATACCATTATGATTGTTTTTAACAGTATTATACATCATACTAAGGTTACTAGCCCCTTCAGAATAGATATAGTTATTCAACTCAACAGAAGAGTATACACCCTTTGTATTGTTCAATATTGAATTATTCCATATTTTAATATTAGAACTTTGAGCCAATCCAACACCATAATCATTATTACGAATTAGATTATTAGAAATGTCAATATTATTTCCCTCTGAAATTGAAGCCCCAGATTTGGAATTTCCAATAATATTGTTATTTATAATATTAAGGTTTTCCACCTTTATCGCTTTAATTCCATTAGATTTACTTGTAATGGTATTCTGTGAAATTGTGATATTGGAGGCATTTTCAATTACAATACCATCGGTTCTGGTACTGTTAATATTAAAACCGCTGACAACAACAGGACCTGCTGTAGAGTCTATAGTTATTATAGGTTTATCCTTCCTTGAATTTAATGTAGAACCTACATATGAAATCAAACTCAAGGGTTTATTTATTACCAAATATAGATTACTATAATATTCATCTGTAAAATACAGTCTAGTACCGGGACTTGCCTTGTCTATTATATTCTGTATCTGATAAGAATTCAGGTTACTAGAAATTAAAACACCATCATATTTATACAATGTGGTTGAATTTGATGAGGAGTCATAAAACTCATTTCCCTTATATAGTGCTGTTAAGGTATATCTACCATCCCCCATATCACTAAAATCAAAGGTTATAAAACCTTCATTATTAGTAACACCTGAAAAGATTGATGAATTTACGTTAACACGGACAGTTTGATTTACAATAGGTTTAGAATTGGAATCAACTAATCTGACAGTATAATTTGAGTCATTACTTGATATAACTGATTTATTTTGAAGTATCACATTTGTTTTATCTAAAATATTAACAGTAGAATTACTAGTATCATTATCTTCTATGAAGGTTGAATTGTCAGAAAGAACACTTCCTGTATCATTTGTAGATTCAGCAGATATAGATACTATTGATAAGAATAATATTAATGATAGTATAACAAACATTAACTTCTTATTCAGTTTTTCCACCTCCCCTTAATTAAAGAGGATTAAATATTATCTCCCAATATTTAATCATGATTTTTATTATATCGATTAACATATATAACATTTCGTATTTATATTTACAATAATTTCTATAAAAATTGTTTAATCAAATAGAACAATTAGAATTAATCTAATTTACATTATTCCATAGAATCCAGATAAACATGAAATAATCGAATAATATTATAATAAATCCATGTAAAGAATTTGAAAACGATATATAATTTTAAACAAATCGGATTATGAAATCTGATTCTAGAATAAAAAAAATGATGATTTAAAAAAAAACAATTGGTTTTAAGATTTTAGAATAAAAAAAATGATGATTTAAAAAAAAACTAAAAAAAACCAGTTTTAATTTTAGGAATTATCGGCTGATGGTTCTAATTTAATTCTAGCTCCAAACAGGATTAAGCTTATCATTAAAACCACAATTGAACCAAGGAATATAAAACTGGTACCCTGATTTACAATAATAACCCCACCAATACTAGTTCCAATGGTTACACCAATATTTGCCATACTTAAAAAGATTCCATTGGCAAATTCAGGTGCCTTTGGCGCAGCGGTAACAATCCAAAATTGAAGTATATTATTAATAATACCTGCTATCAATCCCCAGAATATTACAAGAATACCTGTTGGAATTGTTGAACTGCCAACAAGGAACAAGCTTACAAATATTAAAGATAAAAATATTGGAGTTAAAATCACTGTTATATGGGGCCTGCTTGAAAGTAATTTACCGCCAACCCAATTACCGAATATGGATGTGATACCATATAAGAATAACAGTATTGTTAAATCCAGGTTAATAATATGGGTTACTGATTGTAAAAATTCTGAAACATATGAATAAGATAAGAACTGGCCACAGTTAAGCATTATTACACCTAAAACTGAGACAATGAAAATCATGCTCTTGGCTTCAGATACCTGGGATCCATAAGACTGTTCCTTTCCGGGAATACTTGGAAACAGCACAACAGTCGCTACCAATGCAAGAAGATTTACAAATGTAAACCATAACATTGCAATTTCATATCCGAAATAGCTAGCAAAATATGCTGTTATCGGAACACCAATAATCATTCCAGCACTGACACCCATTATTACCTTACTAATTGAATCGCGGGCCTCCTCTTTCGGAACAATTTCACCAGCTACAGTTAAACTTAATCCACAATATATAGGCATGAATAGTGATATGATCACCCTACATAAAAGTGCAATATAAAAATCAGTTGTAAATGCACTTACTGCCGTGAATATTACAAAGATTAAAAGGGATAAGGTAAAAACTTTTTTTCTGTTATACCTACCAAATAGAAGTGGTAATATTAATCCACTTACAGCAGAACCTATTGCAAAAAGACTTACAAACAGTCCCGCTTGGTCTATAGTAATATTGAAGTAATGAGCCACTTGAGGCAAAATACCTATCATACCCATTTCTGTACTTAGAATACTGAAAGTACCTAACATCATTATATAAATTGCTAAACTCTGTCGTTTCATATGAAAAAAATCCTATAAAATTATAAAACGATACAACTTAATTTCTTCCAATAATGTTAAATATTAAAATACAAAAAGCCTTCTCATATTTATTAATTGAAAGGTCTTATTTAAATTAATCTATTAATTTTCTATGGAACATATAATACCAGACCACCTATAGAAAATAGCTACCAAGAAAACAATCTATAAATCACATGATATTGTATCCAATATCATTTATTTATCCAAATAGAACAGGCATTTACAATCAGATATTTACCGGTTAACTAAACTAAAAATGTATAACCGAAAAAATAGACAACAAAAACCAACCAGAAAAAAATAACCACACAGAAAACAGGAATATCCTTAAATGAAACCAGTTACAACAAAAAATATTCAAAAATAGAAAAATCCACAGACAAAAAAAAACAACCGGAAAAAATAATCACACAAAACAGGAATGTCCATAAATAAAACTAGTTACAACAAAAAATATTCAAAAATAGAAAAATCCACAGACAAACCAGTGAAATAAACCATGCAAACCAATAAAAATTAAAAACAAGAATAGAATATAAATAAAAAAAGGCCTCAGTTCGCCCATCATTCATCACATATCAGAGCTCATAGGGTTCATCATTGGCCTCGTTTAATAGAATTAAGGGTAAATCAAAATTCCAAAAAAAAATTGAAAATTGAAATTTTAGATTATCTTATATGTTTAACCGAACATTACTCCAGCTTCTTTTTGGAATTCGTCATCACTGTTTACATCCATGATTTTATCAACTGCATCCATAAAGTCGCTGACAGTAACACTGTCTCTGTCTGCCCTTATTGCAAACATACCTGCCTCAGTACAGATCGCTTTTAAATCAGCACCAGAACAACCATCGGTTAAAGTTGCAAGTAAATCTAAATCAGCCTCCTCATCTAAAGCCATTTTAGATGTATGGATCTTTAAGATTTGTTTTCTTGCTTCCTCATTAGGTTCAGGAACTTCTATAAACCTATCAAACCTTCCAGGTCTTAAAAGAGCAGGATCTAAAATATCAGGTCTGTTGGTAGCTCCAATAATACCTATATCTCCACGGGATTCAAATCCATCAAGTTCTGCAAGTAATTGCATTAAGGTCCTTTGGACTTCCCTATCACCACTTGTTGAACTTTTAAGTCTTTTAGCAGCTACTGCGTCAATCTCGTCAATAAATATAATGGCAGGGGCTTTCTCCTTAGCAAGTTCGAAAACTTCCCTTACAAGTCTTGCACCCTCACCAATATATTTTTTAACAAATTCGGATGCGACAATCTTAATAAAGGTTGCGTTAGTCTCATTAGCAACTGCCTTAGCAAGCAACGTTTTACCTGTTCCAGGTGGTCCATATAGAAGAATACCTTTAGGTGGATCAATACCTATCTTTTTAAATAATTCTGGTTTAGTAAGAGGTAACTCTACTGTTTCCTTAACCTCTACAATTTGGTCATCTAAACCACCAATATCATCATATGTAACATCAGGTTTAGTTTCAACTTCCATTCCAGATACACTTGGATCTTTTTCTGAAGGTAAAACCTCCACCACACCAAATGTTTGTTGATTTAAGGCAACTCTTGCACCTGGTTGTAATAATTTAGGATCAATAAATTTAGAATAATTGATTAAAAAATTTGGACCAGTACTACTTTTAACAGTCATTCTAGTATCGTCGATTACTTCATTAATTGTAGCAATTACTAAAGGAGGTGATCTAAATCTTTCAACTTCACCCCTTAATGATTTGACTTCCCTTTCTAGTCTGATTTTTTCATTTTCAGTTAGAACCTTATCCTTTTCAAGTTTTCTAACTTTCCACATTAAATTGCGTTTTGTTTTGGTATTTTCTTCTTTAAGCAAGTTTACTTCATCTTTCAATTCTTCGATTTTAGTAAGTAATGCCTGTGAAGAATTTTCTTCATGTTCATCCATTTTAAACGCTCCTAATTGAAATATGTTCTATTAATGTTCATCCATATATTAAAAATAAATTAAATAAAAAGGAAAAAAATAATAGATTGTTCTAATAATATAAAACAAACATTTCAAATATTTAATTCCATTTTATCTAACGTTTTACGGCGAAAACTCATTTTTAAATAAAAACTCACCGGAAAACAATATTTTTAAACATACCCAATAGTTATTTTTCATTAATTTTTAACAAATATGTCCTTATATATCATATTAAATTATGTAAACATAATATATATACTTTCTTAAAACTTTCCTTAATATGAATATTAATAGAACAATTAAATAAACTTGAACAACATTTTAAAAAACAGAACCATAAAATAAAATTAGTATATTAGAAAAGTTTAAAAAAGAAAAAACAATTATAAAATATGGATTGCGAAATGTGTGGTCAACCTATTAAAGGTCAACCAATTAGAATAAAAATTGATGGCGCAACAATGGATGTTTGTAAAGAATGCTCCAAATTTGGTAAGGTACAAAAAGTCCCTAGACGCCCAAAATATGTACAGAAAAATAAAAAATCTGGAAAAAATAATTCTAATAACAACAAAAACAATTACTCTAGAAGACCTGAAGAGCCAACCGATGAGTTAATTGAAAATTATGGTAAAGTTGTAAGACAAGGACGTGAAGCTCAACATCTTTCTAGAGAGCAATTAGGTGAAAAGGTTTTCGAAAAGGTTTCTGTCATTGCAAAAATAGAATCCGAGAAAATGGAACCCGATATTAAAACTGCTAAAAAATTAGAAAAGGCATTAAATATTAATCTAATTGAAAAAGTTGAACCATTAGATTTAGAAACCATGAAAAATATTTCAAGTGGTGCAAACACTATTGGAAGCATTGTAAAATTCAAAAAATCTAAGAAGTAAACTTTAAAAAACGAAATTGTTGTAAAATCATTAAACAAAACATCTTTCCATAATTAGATTTTTATAATCTAATTACTATTTTTTTCTTTTTTTAAAATATATAAAGTCTATTAGAAATCAATGAAAACAACTTATTTTAAGATTTAAAAAATTGATCTAAAATGTTTTATCAGATTCATTGAATTAAAATTAGTATGCATATGTTTACATTTTAAAATACGATGAACAGATAGATTAACTTTTTATGGAAAATAGCATTTTAAAGTTAATCCAAAATTAGAAGACTCTTTCTTATAAAATTTTTAAGATTAAATCAAATTAAAAAAAAAAACCGAAAAACAACAACAGAAATCCAAAAAAAGTAAATCAAATTAAAAAAAAAAACCAAAAAACAACAACAAAAATCCAAAAAAAGTAATTCAAATTAAAAAAAAACCAAAAAACACCACCAAAAATCCCAAAAAAAAGTAATTCAATTTAAAAAACCATAAAAAAATAAAAATCTATAAAAAAACTAATAAAAAACCTAAAGTTTAGGTTTTTTTGGCATTTTTTTATAATCAATTGTTTTTGTATTTTTTGCTTTAGCAGAATAATATCCTTCAAAATATTTTGCTTCATCCATCTTATTCAATAAATCCTCATAAATTTCATCATACTCATCACTAACCACAATGATATGTGCAGGTGGATGAATACTTCTAATTTTTGAAATTGCCAAGGTCGGATTTTCCTGAATGGAAAATACAGCTGCAACTTTGGATTCATTCTTTATATCTGCTTTTAAAATTTTTGAAACAATATTATCCGCAATATTAGCATCTAATGCTCGTGGCTTTGATGTTAAATGTAGACCCCCATGTTTTTCAACATCAGATATCGCATTAAGCACTTTTGAATTGTTTTCTCCTCTAATTAAAATTAAAGCCATAATATCACATAAAATAGAAAAATTAGAAGAAAAGATTATTTATTCCTTTTCTGGAAGGAAGTAAGCAATCTTCCTCTAAATATTACTAGAACTATAATTACAATTCCGATAACTGTTTGGATTGCTCCAAGAACATTAAGTAAAAATGTGTTTATTGGTAAATTCCATGGAGGTGATGTTCTTCCATCTGGAAGTGCAGTATAATATACACCTACAGACTTAGCATTCTTGTTAACATTAATATCTTTAGCCTCAACATAGTTTACACCAACAATAATACCATTGTTGATTGCTTTGTTAATTGCTGAAGCTATGTTTGTAGAGCTATATCCGTTTTTAGAAACTTCATATTGTACAACTTCTTGTGTAGTAGCCGTTAAACCTTGCTCATCAGAACCATAAACATATACATTCGCACTGTCATCACTAACTGTTATAGCCTTCTCCAGGGCATCATATGCATATTGGGTTTTTAGTTCCCCACCACAATACGGACATCTATTATAGTTTTCGGCAGCAGGATAAGCAACTGACCATCCACATTTTTGACAAACCTTGTTATAAGGATCGGACATCACATATCCTTTTTGATTTAACTCTGCTGGAGTGAACATATCACCGGTAGAAATACCACAGTAAAGGTTATCTGCACCTCCACCGTAAACCTCTCCAGTTTCAGTGGATACCAATCTAAAAACAGTACCCATAATATGTGTAGCAGAATATCCATCTCTTAATTCTTTTGCAATCTCGGTAGCGATAGCTTGTCTGTTGGCAGCTGCACCACCAGCAGATCCTGGACTATCCCTCAAGTGAATAATCGCTCCTTTTTTACCGGCAGGAATAGATACGGTACCACCTGAATAAGGAGTTACAGTATAAGATCCATTGTCCTGTTCAACAATAACATATGCATCGAAAGAACCACCAATTGCCATACCTACTTTAGGACCACCTACAATTGCCCTCATTCCAGAATAGGAACTAGCAACTGCAGCTGAGGATGAAGCTGAACCTCCACCTTCAATATCAGCTAAAGCGTTACAAACCATTTGAAGCCTTAAACTATCATCTTCACTTTCACCACCAGAAAGTACAGCATATTGATTTTTAGTAGACATTACAAATGTAGATTGAAACATGTTCTCTTCAAAAGACATACTACCTGCGGCAGCACCATTAGGATCATTACCACTAGGATCACTAATAATAATACAGTTCATAGTAGCTGAAACAGCACTAGCAGAAACCAAAGCAAGAAGTACACATAAAATTAATAAAATTAATTTAGACCTTTTCACTTAATCCCTCCTATCCTGAACTTGTTGTACGATAATATGAATTAGTACTATTTGAATTAGTAGTAGTGGAATTACCTAAATTAACTCTTGAAAAGTCTTCAACAACAGTAACAGTTACAATACCTGTGGTATTATCAATCTTGATATCCACTGCAGTAATAGGTCGTGCAGTAGTACCGGGTATTGTTGAGGCCATTGCATAGGTCTTAGCATCCGAAACCGCTTCAGTAAGAGGTAATGTCCTCTTAGTCGTGTGTAACATACTACCATCTATATAACTACCTTCCCTTAAACCAGAGCTTGCCACATTAGCTTTAATGGTTTCTAAAGGAATTACATCATTACCTTTAATCTGAACTCCAGTAATAGGGACACCTTGTTCTTCTTGAATAGTTGAAGCATATGCCACATAAGTTATTACTCTACCACATACAATAAGTAGAAATGCTAATAGTAAGATAATCAAAGTATCTCTTCTAACTTTTATAAGCATGAATTTCACTTCACTAATACCTAATAAATTAATTATTCATTTTTAAATTTGTTTAAATAAATAAAATTAATATTTTTTAATGTTTTTAAAACCTTAATGGTTTAAAACGAATATTACAAATCAATATTAAAATTTTATATTCATTTTTAAAGTTTAAATCAATATAAAATATTAGTATTCAATTTACAATATAAATATCTATTAGATTATTATTACATATATATTTTAACTATTTTTATAAATTATATAAACTAAGTCAAATTCTATCAAAATATAAAAAAGAATCGATTATAAATCGACGAATCCGAATATCAGATACCAGATAAATTTAAAAACCATTAAAACAAAACAAGAAAAAAATAAAAACACAGAAAACCGGAAAACATTAAATAAAAAATAAAGAATAGTTGAACTAAATTTTAAAACTAGTACAACTAAATAAAAACAGATAGAAAAAATCACATCATGTTTTTAAGTATCTTCTCTGCAGGATCCATTCCCTGAGCTCCAAGAAGTAATATGGTATCATTTACATCTGCATTATTCAAAACATTGACCAATGCATCCTTAAGATGTTCGAAATGAGTATATTCGATATCCGCGTCATCCAATTTAGATAGAAATATTTCCCTTTCAGAATCTTTTACAATGTTTAAATGATCCACCACATCCTCACTTGAAGATAAGACCAGATTGACCTTACGTCCGTCCTCATCATGAATTCTTGTAATTACCTCGACAAGTGCATCTGCGTTTAACCCGTTTAATGTCTCACCACGTGAACCGCGTATTGCGTTTACAATCCAGAGGTGGCCTTTATCAGACAATAATTTATACCCTGCATAAACAGTTGATTTAATTCCATCTGGGTTATGTGCAAAGTCATCATATATCTCAGGATGTTCATTTAATTTAACGAATCTTCTTTTAAGTGGTCTGTAGGTTTTAACACCATCAACCACAACACTTAAAGGTACACCTAAAGACAATGTTCCGGCAATAGCCGCCAATGTATTCTGGATGAAATGGTTAGTCTTAAATGGCAAGTCATCGATGGTTAAAATTTCAACATTGTCCACAAGCACAACCTCGTTATCCGTATCAAATACCACATTATGAGTAGCGTTATCCTTATCCATTGAGAAGAATATTCTGTTTACACCGTCGTTTGGTTTAATTTGACTAACGTTTACGTCATCCTTATTCAATATGAGTGTTCCCTTTTTAAGTCCGCGGGCAAGTCCTGAGGTTTCCCTTAAAACATCATCAATAGAGTTTACAAGTCCAATATGATCCATTGTGACATTTGTAATTATTCCAACATCGGGATTTATAGCACTGGTCATTAAATAAGCATGGTCACGCATTACATGATCCAACCATCCCTGAACCTCTGATACTTCAATTACGGCATAATCCAAAGGACCGTTTTCTTCAACTTCCTCATAAATCATTTTTGATACCATCGGATCAATTAGAGTATTGAATTCAGACCTTGCATCAGTATTGGTTAAAACATGAGCCCCGGAGTTTTTAATGATATGATAAATCATGTGGGAGGTTGTGGATTTTCCATTTGTACCTGTGATTGCAACCCTTTTAGAGTCCTTATCAAAATGATCAAAGACCCATTTTATTGCAAATGAATTTGCAATCTCGATTTTTTCAACTACAATCACAGGAAAATTTAACTGTTCCGCATTTTCCAAAGCATTTTCCAAAGGATTTTGAGTAATGATGGCTGCAGCCTCGTTTGCCTTAGCAATCTCAATTCCTTTACCGTTGATTTTATGACGAATTACAATATCCCCCCTCTTAGCATGGGCTAAAAAATCAAATTTTCCAGAGAAACTATAACCACAATTATAATCATCACTACCAATGATTTTACCACCAATGGCTTCTGCTAACTCATCAATACTTAAATTAAAATCTGACATAAAATATTCTCCATCAAATGAAATAAATATAAGATTTGTTTTGTTTAAAATATTTAAAAAAACTTTCTATAATAACTAAATGTTTAAAATCATCAAAAATATTGAAATAAAAAAATTAAAAAAAGAAATTATGTTTTGTTAATTATATAAAGAATAGATAATCAACAATTAATCCAATAGCACATAATAAAACTGTTGCTCCCCAATAAGAGTAAATGATAGTTGTCTCAGGAATACCCTTATAGTTTAATGCATGGTGTAGCGGTTCTACAGGCATTTCTATTAAATGTGCTCTGTGAGCTAAACTTACACAAACTGAGAAAATTGGAACTCCTAATGCTAAGACTCCAAAGTATGGAACATCACATAACATTACCGCTGCAGCATAACCTGCACCAAGAAGTATTGAACCAGTATCTCCCATAAATATACTTGCCGGATACTTGTTAAACACTAAGAATCCTAAACAGATTGCTGTAAGTATAGCGAATGGAGGTATAATTTCCATTCTTCCATTGATAATACCAAATATTATACATGAAAATGATGCGATAGCTAAAATTCCTGCAGCCAATCCATCCATTCCATCTATTAAATTAACAGTGTTTACCGCACCTAATACTGCAATGACAACGATAGGTATTGCCCAAATTCCCAAATTGAATCCGCCAAGGGTGGTGATTGAACATGTCAATGCTAGCAAAACACCTAAGAACAATTGTACAAATATTTGTTCCGCCTCACCGGTTTCATATTTGATTGGAATCTGATCTATAACTTCAACCTTACCTTCCTCAAGTAATTGGTCCACCTGAGCCTTTGCCTTATCAGATGCAACCCTTGCCTCTTCACCTGGTTCAAGATTAAGTAAACCTATAGGTACAACCTCATCTGTAACGTTTTTTACAAGTTTCTGTACCTCTGAGATCTTAAGACCAAGCAAATCATCTACAAGTCCCATAATACCTGCAGCTACCATAATAAAACAAGTAATTAAAATATAGTTATTTTTGTAATAAATAGCTGTGATTAAAAGAATAGAAAATAAAAATGCTATTCCACCCATTGTTGGGGTTCCAGCCTTATGACGATGCTCACTAACAATTGGACTGTCAGTTATCTTTGCCTGTAGCAATATCCTTCTAATATACCATGTGAAGAATATTGTTGAGAATAATGTAATAAAGAACATTATTATAATATCAACTGTCTTCATAATTTATCACAAAAATTCAATTTTATATTAATAATAGTTTGTTTTAGATACTATTTATAATTTAATATTCCTTTATAAATGATTAAATAAAACATGAAAAATGTTTAAAAACAAAATAAGTAAAAAAAGTAATATTGAAATTAGATTTCAATATCCCTACCTGTAATGTTTTTAACCTTAGATATTAACTCATCCTTTGAGGATGCCCTAATGGTTACCCTCTGATATCCCACAGGTCCATGAACAACATAATCCTTTTCTTTAAAGGTTTTTTCGGGTATTTCTCCCTCATATGTACCTACAGGTATCTCCGCACAGTAATAGTTCCTGATTCTGGATTCCACATCCCCAATAGAAAAAACACCTGCGGCCATATCAACAAGTTCTGCAAGAGTGTTAATGGTGGAGCTTGCCTGTGTTAAATACCTGGTACCGCTTGGACGGGTGTTAGCTTCAATAGCATATAGTTTATTGTTTTTTCTATCATAGATAAAATCCAAATCAAGATTTCCTTCGGTCCTGATGTTTTGAGCAATCTTTAAAGCGGTAGCCCTTATCTCCTCATTATCCAATTTCTCAAAATTGGTAGGCCCATACCTTACACGGGTAATAGGGTGTGTTGCATTGATACCGGTATCCCCCTTATAGATAGGTACAAGCGGCAGATATTCACCTTTCCATCCCAATGTCTCTATTGAAATTTCAGCTCCTTCAATGAAATTCTCACATAAAGCCCCATCAAATGTTTCGAAGTACTTCCTAACACCGTCAAGATCTGAGACAATGGAGATGTCCTTTCCACCCTGGCCCTGATTCTGTTTTAATACCACAGGAAAGTCAAAGCCCTCATTATGGATAATATCCTCAAAATCATCAAGGTCCTCTTTATAGACATAAACAGACTCAGGGGTGTTTACCCCTATCTTACGAAATATTTCTTTAGTCTTTGATTTATCAGATGATATCTGTACTGCATGGACATTTGAGGCCACAACAGGTATGTTGTTTTCGGCTTCGACTTCCTCCTTCATATATGCGACGTCCAAAAGAGGAGGATCGATACCGATTAATGGAACAATACCATCCACCTTTTCCTTTATAGCAACATCACGTGGAAATTTCATTCCCCTAGGTCCTATAAAAACTTCATCCGCCAAATCCAAATTGTCTGCATCAGGGTTTGATTCTGTTACAACGCTTTCAATGCCTTTTTCTCTAAAATAAGGCGCAACATCATCAAACAGCCTTGAACCAATACATAAAATTTTCATATAATCACATAAATTAATTAAAAAAACAAAATAATAAAATCTTCAACATGATTTAATTTAAAGATTAATAAGAATACTAAATAATTATTAATTAATAATACTTAATTAAATTTTCTAAAAAATAATAAAATAATTTAAAAAAATATCCAAGGAAATCAACATCTTAAAAATAAAAAAGAATTCAATTGATACTTTCCCAGTAGTTCTTCATCCAAAACATCACCACCAGTATCTGGGATATTAGGAATCAAAACGGCACCTTTCAAAATCATGAAAAATAACAGACCCCCTCAACTTTAATAGTCTAATTAAAAAAGAGGTTTCCTTTTCAAAAGGAGTATAAAAGAAAAAATAACAGATAAAAAAAAAGGAAAAAAATATAAAAGAAATAATAAATTACAATAGAGGATTAATTAAAATTAAAAAATCTTCGAAAAAAATAAATGATCTTTAAAAAAATAGAATAATATTGTTTTTCTATACTTCCACAATTCTTTATATTTACTATGTTTTTATACTTCAACATATAAAAGTGGAAAATTAGAAAACACAAAAAAAATAGATAAAAAAAATAAAAAATAGTTACAATAAGTATATAGAATATTTGTTTAAGCAATTAAAAAAAAAGATTAAACTGCTCCATCAGAGTAAAGGGAAACATGAGTTTCATAGGGATTCTTTTTTAATTTTCTACTTAATAAATTACCCTCATCATCATAAATAGATACAACACAATATTCTGCAAAATATTTAGTATAATCCACATATTCAATAATTTTATATCCTTTTTTTAATTTAATTTTTTCTTTCCTAGGATATTTAACTATAGGTATAAACATTTTATCACCCATATAATAATTTTTCAATAATTTTAGATCTGTTCGGATAATTTTTTATAAAATTATCTCTATCATCCCATAAATATAAACATATAGAAACTGCAAAATCCTCCATATATAATAATTTATTTTTTTTATTATTTAAATATGCTTTATATCTCTCAAAGGCATAATCAGTTACAAATTGTAATTTAAAATTCCCATCCTTAATCATTGCATTTTCTCATTCTGGGGAATTAGATACCCCCACATAATTAGTAAAATGGTAAAATTTTTTATTATAATTTAAATCCAAAATATGCCCTAATTCATGAATTAAAACAGGAATATAATCTTGTTTATTGAAAGGAGTGTTATAAATATTTATAATTTCAGTATCATGAGGAAATACCTTTCCACCAACATAACCCCCCAAAGTATAAAGTACCTTTTTATTTATTTCACATATTTTGTTAGACGTGGTTGTTTTGTTTTTGATGTTTGATATTAAACTATAATTATTTTGAGTGTACCTTTTCTTATTTGTGTTTTTAATTTTTTAATCTACTTGTATTGTTACTTTACTTTTAGGGTTACCTGTTTTTTTAATAAATATGTTCCACCTATTTAAACTTTTAAAAAAAACTTTTTCCAATTTATAAAAGAGAATCCAAAACATCAATAACACTGTCCGAGGAATCCTTACAGACCTTACTCATATCCTCAACAAGGCCCATTGATTCAGGTTGAATACCTAAAAACACAATGTTATATGGCTTCTCTATCTCCAAATATTTGATTAGAAATGACAAGGACATAGAATGGGTAGAGACACTTAATCCACCAACCTGCTCTTTTGAGATTACTCTAACAGTGCCAGGTTCCTCATTCATTAAAACGGCATCAATTATAAGTATATGGCTTGGATCTATCTTTCTGATTTTGCCTGTGAAATTCTCTGGAACGGTCTTAGCATTGATTATTATTACATCATCACTTTCCTTACCCAAATCCTTCAAGCTCTCTACAATATATTGGCCTACTCCATCATCGCCACGAATGTCATTACCGATTCCCAAAATAACAAGTCTAGTACAATCATGAAGGAAGTCTTTCAAATCCTTTTCAAACATAATATCACACAAAAAATATTAATTAAACCAATCAGATTAATTCTGTTTTGATTGTTTCAATTCCCCCACCCATTTTATATGATAGTTTTACCTTAACTGTATCCCCCGCTCTACAGTTTATCTCATCAACAGGTATAAAAAGCGGCGGATTAAACATAGGCGTTGGACCACAGACAATATTATCTCTGATTAAGGTTATGGTTGTAATCTTAATTCCATTAAATTTACTGTCCTCATTGATAGCAAATTCCAGAACATCTTCAAAATTCTCATCAATTCTGCTTTGAAGGTCTATCTCACTATAGCAAATGGATTTACCTATTATATTATAGTTTGGATGATAATCATCATCCTCCCAATGGACATTTCTCCGTTCCATTGAAACAGGTTCCGCATAATTCAAAACCTTACTTGGAATTACCGTACAATTATCCTCCTTAAAATCAATGAAATGGTTTAAAGCAAGAACTTCCTCCTCATCAATTAATGCGGTATCCAACATTTCACATATAATTAAATCAGCCTTGGCAAGTCCCTCCAATTTTAAAACATCCTCATTAACTATCAATACATTTTCAAAATCCTTGAGATTCTCCTTAGCATATCCTGCAATTTTACTATCCTTTTCAAAACCAACTACAGCTGAAAAATATAAGGCCGCAAAATAAGTTAGAACCCCACTTCCGCAGCCCAGATCATATACAACCCTATTGATCAGGCCTTCTTCATTTTTAAGATAATCCAAATCCCTTGCATACTGGGATATGCCTTCATAAAATGCTGATAGACGTTCCGTATCCTTAATTAAATGTGAATGGTAAGGGGTTGTTTTAAATTTCATTATTCTAGATATGTTATTTATTATTAATAGTTTTTTATATCCCGAGAAATCTAACAGGATATGTAAATATAGAACCAATAATTGAAAAATTAAAAATCAGAAGATTAGATTAGAAACATTAAAAAACACCGATCAATAATTAAAAGAAATAGATTATAAAATATTAAAAAACAAAATCAGCTAATAAAAAAATTAGATTAGAAACATTAAAAAACTCCAACCGGCCAATTAAAAAAAAAGTGGATTAAACATGGAAAAAACTATCATAATAAACTAAAAAAAAGGAAGTAGAAAGGAGTTTATGTATCCCTGATATCGTCACTGCTATCCGGATCGAAATTCTTACCGTTAGCAGTACTTGTAAGTTTTACGTGTTCAACCCCTTTAAGTTTCATCATTTTTTCATAAACGGAACGAATATCTTTAACGTCCCCATTGACAATAACGACTTCCATACAATACTTCTCGGTCATATGCACATGCATGGTTGCTATAATGGTATCCTTATAATGATGTTGAATCTCAGCAAGTTCTTCCATTACACCAGTATAATGATGGTCATAAATTATAGTTATAACACCTATTCTTTCTCCTTCCATCTCATTCATCCATTGATAACGGAGAATATAATCCTGAAGAGCATCCCTTATACCTTTTGACCTTGACTGATATCCCCTATCTTTTAAAACTTCATCAAAATCAGACAATAACTTTTTTGGTAATGACATACTGATTCTCATCATATCCCGAACTCCTGTAATTTATTAAAATAAAAAAGTAATAAAAATCACTTAATTAATATTAATTAGTTGTTTAACATATATAAAATTAATCATATTATCCAGTAATTAGCATTTATATAAAACCTATATTATATAATGTTTTTTTATTTAATATAAGTTTTTAAAAAAGAAATATTATTAAAAAACTAGAATTAATTATAAAAAAATGAACAAAATTAATATAATAATTTTTAATAAAAAATTATTAATTTCAATATGGTTATACAATTGATTAATTAAAAGGCAAAAAATTAAATTTTGTTTAAAACAAATATTTAGCTATTTTTATTAAGGAATATTGGAAGTTTAAAATTAAAAACAAATGAAACAACACCATATAGCACCATTTCCAGAAACCATAAAACAAAAATAATAAAAACAAATAAAACAGTATTATTTTTTTAATAATTTGTAAAACTAAATTATTAAGAATTAAATTAGAATAATACTTTTAAATTAAGAATTATTATAGCTATAAGGAACAGTTATATAGTATAACCCATAAATAAAGAAATATATCAATTTAATAAAAAAAATAATTTAAAAATAAAAATTATATGGAAGGGTAATATGAGTTGTTATAAATATTGGCCAAAAATCGAAGAAATCGCTGAGAAATTAGAAGAATATGGTGTAGACTCATTAGATGATTTAAGTTCATTAGACACTGTTAGTTTAAATGAAATTACTGAATTATTAGATGAAATAGAAGTTATTGCACACGATGAAGAAATTGATTTTGATTCAGCAAAACACATATTAGATAATGATAGAATGAATAAAGCTTTAAAACTCATTAGAAAATTCTATTTATATATGGGTGTAAGATTAGAAACACAAAATGCATATGACATTATAAATTCTGATGATCCTCAGGCTGAGCTTGACAAGTTCCATTTTTATGAAAGATATGAGGGATTACTTAAAAACGAATCAAGACTCGCTAAATTCAATAAAGACAAAACCTTTGTATTTGTTGGAAGTGGACCTTTACCACTTACATTAATATTATTTAGACAAAAGTTCGGATGTAAATGTATTGGTATTGAAATTAAGGAGGATGTTGCAGAACTATCAAGGAAAGTTATCGATAAGTTAGGTTTGTCTGATGGTATTGAAATTCTAGTTGGAGATGAAAATACCCTCAAGGATATAGATTTTGATATATTAATGGTTGCGGCATTTGCAGAGCCTAAAGATAGAGTATTCGCTAATGTATGGGAAACCGTTGATGAGAAAACCCCTGTACTTGTTAGAACTTATAGTGGTATGAGAGCTATTCTATATGCTCCTTTAACTGACAAGGTTTTAAGGGGTTTCCATAAAGAGATTATGCTTTTACCAATAGGAAATACCAATAATACCAGTGTTTTACTTAGAAAAGTAGAAACATGATTCTACTTTTTATAATATTTTAATATTATTAACCATTTTCTTATAATAAGTTCTAATTTAAAATAATTTACAATTTTTAATTTCTATTAATTGATCACTTTTTTTATAATAGGTTCTAATTCTAATTAAACTACGATTTTTTAAATTTTAATTAAGCACCTTTTATATCATAACCATAATGAGTCCTAATTTTTTAAAGTTTAACTAAACTTTTACAATTTATATAATTTACAAGACAATATTAATTATACAATACCTTAATTAATCATCTAGCTTCATTATTTTCTACTAAAACTTATTTTTTTAGCATATATCCATTAATTAAAGATTTTTTAAATGATATAATGATAGTATTGTTTTTTTAATAATTTCATAAGATTTTAACCATTTTAAAAAAAGGAATACATATTTAAAAAATGAATACATTTATATACCACCACTTCTAATTACTAATTGTATACAAAAAATAAATTTGTAATACAAACTAACAGGTGATAAAATATGTGTAATAATCCAAATTTTAGGTATGGCATGAACATAAATTTTAATGATTTTGACAGTGATTTTCCATACACTCACCACCACGGAAACCACCAATACAGAAACTGCAAACACCCAGAGGACGAATTCGGAAAATGCAATCACCGCCACTACAGAAACTGCAAACACCCCGAAGACGAATTCGGAAAATGCAATCACCACCATAGACATCATCATAAGGATTGCAAAGATCATAATGACTATGATGATTTTCATGGCAAAAAATGCCATAGAGACCAATTTTACGGCCCCTATGGAAGGGATTTTGATGAGTTAAGTGATGAAGAATTTAGGAATTTTTGCCATAGAAGACAAAAAATGATAAGAGAAATGAGAAAAAACGGTGAATTTTCAAGAGGTTTTGGACCTAGATGGATGGATGATGAAGGGGATGGGAAAAAACAAAGACTACAACCATTAAGCATTAGAGTAAAACCCCATACTAAAAAATTCCTAAAAGAAGATTCAGTACTATCTGCAAGGGAAATACTCGAACTTTATGAAGACTTTGCAAATGGATCTGAAGAGTATGTACTTTCCCTTGAAGAAGATGAAGAGGCTTTAAAAGAAGAGTTATCTAAATTAGAAGATAAAATTAAAAATGCAAAATCATTTACAGACAATCTAGAAAATCTAAAATCCGAGGAGAAAGGTGCAGAAGAGGATGATGAAGGAGAATAAATTTATCATCCCCCTTCTAGAAATTTAAAACATTGAATCATTTATTAACTTAAAGTCATTACCTTAAAATATTTTAAGAGTTAGCTAAAATTACAATCCCTCCAAAATAATTATAACTTTATTAGTAAAAATTGAATTTTGGCTAACTTATCTTAAAATACATACATAACTATTTTTAAAAAAAAGATTAAACTTATAAAAAAAACTATTTAAAATAAATTAATCTCAAATAAACTGTTTCTAAAAAAGATTAAACTTATAAAAAAAAACTATTTAAAATAAATTAATCTTAAATAAACTGTTTTTAAAAATCAATGAAAAAATCTATTTTTAAACTTATACCCTATTTAAAATAGATATAAGAAACCTATTACTTATTGTAAAAAATCTATTTTTAACCCCCTAAACCATATAAAAAACTATATTAAACTTATTTTAAAAATATAAAAAATAATTAAAATGAAAACAAACTGATTATATGAGTAAAATAGAAGTAAATTCAATAAATGTTAATTATGAGATTAAGGGAGAAGGCTATCCCGTAGTTTTAATACATGGTTTGGCTGAAGATTTACATTACTGGACGTATATTTCAAACTATTTAAAAGACTATTTTAAGGTTGTTTCAATAGATTTAAGAGGTCATGGAAAAAGCGAATCCGGAGAGGACACAATCAGTATTGAATTATTCGCAGATGACATATACAAATTACTTAAAAAACTAGATATAAACCAGACAAATATTATCGGATACTCCCTTGGAGGCCAGGTAGCCATTGAATCCGTAATTGAACATCCCGGTTTATATAACAAGCTTGTTTTAATCTCAACGTTTTCCCAGATGGAAGATGAGATGAAAGAAACCTTTAAAAGGATGTATGACAGTTCCGCCATTGATTATGAATTGTTCTTTGACACCATCATACAGTATATTCTTCCTGACGATATGCTAGTCCAATATAAGGACAGGTTAAATCGAAGCAAAAAGGAACTTAAAAACAGCAAAGACATAGATTTCATACATAACACCCTTTACAGCTGTTCCATATTCAATGCCACAGATGAATTAGAAAAGATTCAGAATGATACATTGATATTGTATGGAAAGGACGATCCGATTATTCCGAAAAAGGCAACCGATAGATTAAACAACAATATTAAAAATTCAAGACTAGTCAAGTTTGAGGATACAAAACATAACGTTTTAATTAAAAAGAATTTTGATAAGGCCAAAGTTATTATTAAGGATTTTCTAGAAGAATAAAAAAAATTAGAAATAAAATATCTACTAAAAAAAAATTTCCAAAAAGAACAATCCTAAATATTTTTTAAAGGAAAAAATTAGAGAAATAGAACAATTATTAAAAAAAAATCATAGAAAAAATAAAAATAAGCTTAAATATTCTCTAAAAAAGTAAAAATTAGAAATAAAAATATTTGAATATTCAATCTTCCTCTGTTAACATCAAACGATAATATTGCTCTCCATAACGGAGAACAGGTTTAATTATGCCCTTGTTTGTTAAGGATATCACCACATGATACATTCTAAAATCAGATAGCTTTAATGGACCATATAACAGATTGCCCTCAAGAACATATTTGGGTACAACGCCGTCATGTACAATGGATTTGATTAACTCAATAGATTTTTCCTCGATCTGATCTATTTCCGCATCAATAACATCCTGTTTTGAATCAACTGTGTTAATCTTCTCTTTAATATCCAGAAGCTTTACACGGTTATCGTCATATTCAATTATACCCTTTCTTTTAAGACTGTTTAATATTTCATATAATTGATATTCGTGGATTTGAAGTTCACTCTGTAGAACTTCCTGAGGAATATCCCCATCATAATCCTCATCAAACTTTCTGATCTGATCCAAGACCTTTTTTTCTTTTTTTGTAATCGTTTTCATAATATCATAAAATAATAATTAATATTAAAAAATAAAGAATCAACTAAGTAATATTTTAGGTTATACAGATAAATATATTTTAAGATGAAAATATTTTAATCACCAATAATATAATAAATTACATATAATAAATATTTTAACTTAATTTTAAAAAGGAATAATTATGTTTGATAGACTGGAAGAACTTCAAGAACAGAATGAGATATCCAAGAACGATATTTTAAACATCATTAAAGACGAGGCAAGACATTTAACAATTTATGATGAGATGGCCGCATCATCATACCTTCAGGAGGAAGGCAAATACATTCAAAAGTCATACCGCGACGAGTATTTGGATGTCACCATCAAATACTTTCTAAAAAGGCTCCATAGAATCAAGAATGACAACAGGGATTATCCCGAAACCGTTGACAAAAAAAGACTTAAGGGATCCCTTAGGATTCTGAAGAACCAATATCTACAACAGAAAGGAAATCTTCCGGAAAGCAATAAAACACCTTTGATGTATGGAATAATATCAATCTACACCACATTCATTCTTGAGGAATCCATCCATCCGCTAAATACCCCATTTCCAGCAGGCGAAAAGATCATACTTAAGGATGGCACATATTATTGTCCTGTAAAACACAACCAATCCAAAAATCCAGACGCTTTATGTAGATTATGCATCGCAAAAGAGATGGAGGATTTAACCAATTAGTTTAATTAAGAAACATGATTATTCTAAAACCTTTTTTTATTATCCCTTATCGTTTAATCTATTGTTTCTTTAAGATAATTAAATAAATCCAATTGCTATTTTTCTTAACCTAATTTTAAAACTCAAATCATAGTATTAAATCCGGTATTTTTATAAGGATTAGTTAATGGTACCATAATCTAAAAAAAATAATATTAAAATTAAAAAAAACAGCAAGTTTTAATATGATTAAAATTTTTACAATTTTAAAAACAGGAATGAAAAACCAATTTTTATAAAGTTTAGAAAAAATAATTTAAATTTCCCAAATAATGAAAAGGATAGATAAAATAATCCAATTTAAAAAAATAGACAACAATAAATAAATAATCAAACAAAAAAAATAGTTAAAACAAAATAGGATACCTTTCCTATCAGTATATAATGTATGCAAAATAAACAAGACCAAATAGAAAATAAAAACAAAAACAACCATAAAACTAAAACTAAAACTAAAAAAACCCAACAAAATTTTTACACAAAAAATAAACAAAACAAGAAAAACCAAGCATAAAGTAAAACAAACAACATCAACAAAAATAAATCCAACAATAAACAGTAATAATACGAAACAAAACCAATAAAATTAAATTAAAAATTAGCAAAAAATCAGATAAAAATAGAAGATCCAATTTAATAAAGTAAACCAAATCCATTAAAAAACCAAAAAAAATCAAAATCAGACAAAAATAGAAAAAAGAGAAGGGAATCTAATGTGGGAATTCATTACCCGCCATTGGAACTCCAGTTAAAGCTGAAGCTTCAAGGGATAAAGATCTGAGATTCTCTTTCTCAAGTTTTGAAAGATGAGTGTTTCCAGCCTGTTGAACCAACATACAAGCCTCATTTGTCATAGCTTTAATATAATTTGCCACCTGAATACCTGCCTGTTTAACATTTAATCTATGTCTCAATTCAAGGTTTTGGGTAGCGATACCTTTCTTACAGTTACCGGTTTGACATTGTTGACAAACCCTACAACCAATGGATACGAGGGCACCAGTTGCAACATATACTGCATCTGCACCTAAAGCCATAGCTTTAGCTACATCAGGACCACTTCTAATACCGCCGGCAATGACAAGATCAACATCTTCCCTTAGGTTGATTTCTCTTAATGCCCTATCAGCTTCAACAACGGAAGCCAATGTTGGTATACCTGAGTGTTCCATAATTACATCAGGACCTGCACCGGTACCACCTTGCATACCGTCCACTACAATTATGTCTGCTCCACCTTTAGCTGCAATTTTTACATCGCTTGCAACTTTACCTGATGCGAATTTAACCATGATAGGTACTTTCCAATCTGTAATTTCCCTAAGCTGTGCGATCTTCATTGCTAGATCCTCAGGACCTACAATATCCATATGTCTTGCAGGGGATAGTGCATCTGAACCTATTGGGATGTTTCTGATTCTTGCAACATCTGCGGTTACCTTTTCACCTAGGAGGTGTCCACCCATACCAGATTTTGCACCTTGACCTATCTTAATCTCGATTGCATCACCTTTGTTTAATGTGTCGGCAGATATACCGAATCTACCTGATGCATACTGGACAATAAGTTTATCAGCCAATTCACGTTCCTCAGGAAGCATTCCACCTTCACCAGTATTGGTAGCTGTTCCTGCAAGTGATGCACCAATAGCCAATGCCATTTTTGCTTCCTTACTAAGTGCACCGAAAGACATTGCACCTATCATAATAGGGGTATCAATCTTTAATGGGTTTTCGGCATATCTGCTTCCCAGTACAACATCTGTACCACAAGGTTCCCTGTATTTATCCAGTGGTGGTCTTGATACCTGTGCCGGAGTAATTATTAAATCGTCAAAGGTTGGTATTTTTCTAAGTGCACCTGTACTTCTGATTTGATACTTTCCTGTTTGGGATTTCCTTTCAATTTCCATGACATCAGGATATTTCCAGGATTCCCTGTAATCCTCAGGAATAGCCTCAATTTCAATAGCCTTATTAGGACACATCTCCATACAGATCCTGCATCCAACACATCTTTCAGGATAAACCGCATATGGTTCCCCACCAACTACCTCATAAACGTCATGAGGACAGTTATTTACACATGAAAAACATTTGTGACATATTTTAGGATTCCTATCATCACATAAATACCAGCAACATCCTGGCCTATCAAAATGTCTTTTACATAATACTGGACTTCTTTTTACTTTATATGGCATTCTATCACTCCAACTTAATTACCATAAACCGGTCTTGAACTTTCAGATACAATCTTTGTAAATTTGTTATAGTCATCATCACTTAGCTTAAAGTCATAATGTTCAAGAACTGATTTCAATTCTTTTTTATCGTCATCAGTAACATCTACAATAACTGCATTTTTACCTAAGCTTGTAACTTCTCCAAGAACGTAGATCTCTCCACGAATAATGGATTCAGCTGCATCTGCACCTAAATCACCTAGAATGATCATACGACCACCCATCATGAAGATACCGGTCATGAATCCGGAATCTCCACCAATGATGATTGTACCATTCTTCATGATTTCTCCAGTTCTTGAACCTACGCCTTCTCTTACGACTACGGTTCCACCATATATTCCTTGTCCTGCACCATCACCTGCAGATCCTTCAACTATGATTTCACCGCTAGTCATATTATCTCCAACAAACCAACCGGCATTTCCCTTAATAACGATGTTTGCTTTATCTACCATGGTTCCTGCAAAATAACCTGCGGATCCATCGATTACAATGTCATTATCTCCAACAAATCCTGCCGCAATATAATGTTCTGCCCCTGGGTTTTTAATAATGATTTTATCGTAATCCTTACCATATTTTCGAATCTTTCTATTTAATTCACGAGGTGTAACTGATGATGCATCAATTTCTATTTCTCCTGCCATCTAATCACCAACAATTAATTTAATAATTACTAAAAAATCTAAATCTCAAATACTCTTGTTTCACCTGGATAAATTTGCTCAACCTGATCAATATTAATGACTTCTTGAAGGGATACCTCCTCTGAAGCTATTGCAAATATTTCATCATTTTCAGCCATTACACCTGGTCTTAAACCTAGTTTATCTTTTGCAATACCGATACCTTGAGGAGTTGCAACTATATAAGAGAATGGACCGTCCATATCAACAATTGACTGTTCCAATGCCTCTTCCAGGGAATAGTTATTGGATATTTTATCTGCAATATAATGTACCAAACACTCGGTATCATTATTTGTTTCAAAGATATGACCTTTCCTTTCAAGCTCGTCCCTAACTTTCCAATAGTTAGTAATCTGTCCATTATGTACAACGGTTACATCCCTTAAGATATATGTTTGGAATGGATGAGCGTGGTATAAATCCACACCACTTTCAGTAGCGAATCTTGTATGTCCAATAGCATGGGTTCCTTTTATATCATCAACATCATATCTTTCAGCTATATCAAGTACATGACCAACATCCTTTACCATTCTAAAGGAATGTTCCCCATTGATAACAACCACATTATCATCAACGGAATCGATTTCACGGATAAGAGGTTTCAATAAATTAAACTCATCCAAAGCTATTTTACATTGATATAAACAATTATTCTCCATTGTTGCTAATTGTTTCTCAGATATAATTGGAGTAACTTCATTGATTGTATCTTGAACCTCATTAAATAGTTCGTCACTTCTTTTATCAAATTCAATATTAAGTAAATATTCATTCTCTTTTAAATCTAAACCACCATAAAGGGAAAAACCTGCTGAATCAGGACCTCTGTGTTGAAGGGCATTGAGCATTTTAGTCATGTCCTCTCCAACATTATGTATTTTACCATCTTTGTAAACAATTCCAGCTATTCCACACATTTTTCCACCTCCTTTATAAAGTATTCGTGTATTAGTGTATTATCAGTTAGTTCTGGATGGAAGGTACAAGCAATATTATGTCCTTGTTTTATCGCAATTACTTGATTGTCTAATCTTGATAATACCTCTATGTCTTTCTTAGTTTTATCATAACCAATAATTGACGGAGCTCTAATAAAGACCCCATTAAACTTTTCACCTAAAATTGATATTTCCGTTTCAAAAGAATTTTTTTGAGAGCCAAAAGCATTTCTCTTAACATCCATATCCATCATCTCAAGTGTTTTCTGATCTTTAAAATCTATCTTACGGGCCAATAAAACCACTCCGGCACAGGTACCGAAAACAGGTATATTATTCTCTTTGATTACCTTATCAATTCCTCTCTCAAAGATAATCTTACCTATTACAGTACTCTCACCACCGGAAATGACTACACCGTCACATGATTCCACGTCTTCGGCATATCGGACATTTTCACAGCAAGCCTCAATACCCAAATGTTCAATAGCCAACCTCATCATGTCATAGTGTTCACTAACAGCACCCTGAAGATTTAAAATTCCAATCTTTAACATTACATCGCCTAAAAATTCAATTATAAATAGTTAGATGTTTTCCATTAAATTTTAAATATTTTAATATAATAAAACCTTTTTTTAGAAAATTCAATCAGATTATTCTTATTAAAAAAACATGGATAATATTAGAATAGATCAACTTTATTTAAAAAAAATCAACCTATAACATTAAAATATTACATTACAATAATATTTTTTTTGTAAACTAATAAATCACTATAGATATATTTCACCTTAATTATATATAAAAGTGTGCAATTTAGGATTGAAAAATGAAGTTTTTTCTAAAAAATTATTAATCAAATTAAAAATTAAAGATAATTTGTTTAAAAATAATAAATTTTTTTAAAAAAAATAATTATTTTTTAAAAGCTTTTATTTTTAAATTTATAAAAAAACAAAAAATACTTTACAATAATTTAAAAATATTTAGAAAACCCATTCTAAAATATGAATATTTATAGCAATTCTTTTCAATATATATTTAAAAATCTAGTTTTTTTAAGAAAAGATGTTAAACCATGTTAAAATAAATGAAAAACAATAAACAAACAAGAATTCTGGTAAAAATAAAAGTTTCTAAAAGATTTGTAAAATGGAATGAGACATCCAAATTTAAAAACCAACGACAAATGTTTTAAAAATTTAAATTGAACATTACATATTTAAAATAAAAATGGTAAACCTTCAGAACCGTTGAATATCCAGATAAACAACTATCGAAAACTAAAAACAACCCAACTAAATGAAGGTAGAAGGCTTAATAAAAAAACCTAACTTTAAAAACAGTCAAACAAGTCAAAACCTAGAATAAATAAAGACAGAATCCTTAAGAATAATTTGACAAATAAATAAAAGTCAAAAATTAACAAAATAGAATAAAATAAAATTAAAGAATTAAGATTTAATTGGATTCTTTAATTTGATTGATTGCAGACTTAGCACCTGCTTTTACAAAACCACTTTCATCATTAAGAAGTGGCTCCAAGGATTCGATAGCCTCTTCCTTACCTAATCCACCTAAAGCCCAAGCTGCAGCACCGCGAACTCTCCAGTTTTCATGGTTCAATAATTCAATCAATGAATCGTATGCAGGTTCACCGATACGTAGTAAAGCGGTTGAAGCTTCCCTTCTGACAAATTTATTGTTGTCCTCTAAAACAACGATTAAAGGTTCAATTGCCCTTTCATCTCCAATATATCCGAGAACTTGAGCTGAGTATCTTCTGATTTTTTTATTTCTATTACCTAAAGCCTCAACTAAAGAGTCAAAGGACTCTTCGGATCTTGCTTCAAGTTGACCTAAAGCTTCTTCTCTATCAAAATCATCATCAGTTTTTAATTGTTGAATTAATTCATCTATAGTTTTTTCCATAATGAAAACCCCTTTTATAATTAATTATATAAAATGAATTATAAAAAATTATATTCGTAACATATAATACTTATATCCAAATTATATTAAAGCAATTAATATATAATTATATAATATTATATAAATATGTTTCGATAACATACGAACAAATTTTTAGAGATTATAAAATGATTAACATTGCAACAATACCTGGTGATGGAATAGGTAAGGAAGTGTTGAAAGCTGGATTATATATTCTTGACTATTTTGATTTGAACTTTGAGTATACCCCTGCACCTGCAGGTAGGGAATGCTTCAATAAAACAGGAGAGACGATTCCCGATGAGACAATCAAGATAGCTAAGAATGCTGATGCAACATTGTTCGGAGCCATCACATCAACCCCAGGTGAAAAGAGTCCGATAGTAACTTTAAGAAAAGAACTAGATACATATGGAAATATTAGGCCAATAAAATCCTTTAAAGGTGTGGATTGCATATATGATGATTTAGACTTTGTGATTGTACGTGAAAATACCGAGGGATTATATTCACAGTCCGAGGAAATCATCGAAGAGGACAAGTATGTAATCGCAAACAAGATTATTACAAAAAAAGCGTCAGAAAGGATTTGTAAACTTGCATTTAATCTTGCCGTTAAGGAAGGAAGAAAAAGCGTGGTGGCATCCCATAAAGCGAATGTTTTAAGAAAAACCGACGGTCTGTTTAGGGACACCTTCTATGAAGTGGCAGAGGATTATCCGAATATAGAGACCAACGATTACTACGTGGATGCAACGAGCATGTTTCTTGTAACACAGCCACAGAACTTTGATGTGATCGTTGCGGGAAACCTTTATGGGGATATACTATCAGACGTGTCTGCAGGTCTTGTAGGTGGTCTTGGTCTTGCACCAAGCGGAAATATAGGAGACAAGCATGGCCTGTTTGAACCGGTACATGGTTCAGCACCGGACATTGCAGGTAAAGACATATCAAATCCGATAGCTATGCTGCTTTCAACAAGCATGATGTTGGACTATCTCAGCTTTAACTATGAGGCGGACCTACTTAAAAGGGCATGTGAGGAAGTTTTAAGAAAGGGTAATGTGCTAACACCTGATTTAGGCGGTACCGCCAAAACATATGAAATGGCGGATGCGGTTGTATGTAACATACGTGAACTAGAAAAATCAGATTAATTTTCCCTTAAATTTGAAGATTTGAAGTTAATTATAAATCCCGTTATATAGTTTTTCTTAGAATTTGAAAATCTGAAGTTAATTATAAATCCTATCATATAGTTATAATAATTATATATTGATTTTAAATTTATTCAATTTTAGAAATGACTTAATACAGTTTCAAACCCATTGAAACTTAAGTAAATTTAAATTAATCTAAAAGAAATTAAACATATCAATTAAAAAAAAATAAGGAGGGTTTTATATACTAAATGTAACTACTTTTTTAGATGCAAATAGTAAAAGATTATCTAAGGATGTCTTTTATTCACCAGAACGTAACACAAGATATTCATCTAGTGAAATATTATCAATCATATCTGAGTTTGGAAGAATATTAAAAAGCAAGGGAATTGAAAAGGGGGATAGAGTTTTAATATACCTAAACAATAGTCCGGAATATTTATTCTCAATACTTGGACTATGGAGAATTGGAGCTATTGCAATACCTACCAATAGAATATTAACCAAGGATGAACTTCAATACATGATTAACAACTCTGAGGCCAAACTTATTATAAGTGATGATGAAGCAAAAGAGACCATTGAAAAATTAAACATCGATTCATTTATTCCACATCCTGAAGAGACCGAATCATATAGGGAAGCCGATGTTTTACCTGCCGAGACAACCGACTGGGATGATGTGTGTCAACTTCAATATACCTCAGGTACAACAGGTAAACCTAAGGGAACAATGTTGACACATGGTAACTGGTTTGCTGCCATCCATAATGAATGTGACGTGCTTCAATTAAGACAGAATGATGTGGCATTAATCATCTATCCAATGGCACATGTAGGTCTTTCATGGGCCATATCCGCACTCAGCAGTGGTGCACTATACATAATGATGAGTCAATACAATATTGAAGATTACAGATACCTATGTGAAGAGGAAAGGGTAACGGTACTTGGTGGAATGCCACCAATCATACATACCCTTACAACACATCCAGAATATGTAAAACAGTTCAACTCAGTCCGTGAGATCATATCCGGTGGGGGACCACTCCATAAGAAAATATGGAAACAATTCCAGCACCTCTACGGAATACCTGTAATCAACTCATATGGTTTAAGTGAAACCATTGTAATCGGAACTGGAACAGTCATCAGACCTGAGGATTACTGGAGCGCAGACAGATATGAGAGTGTAGGCCATCCGGTATGTTTCTCCGAGGTAAAGATAGTGGATCCGAACGATGCAAGCAAAGAATTGCCTCTATATGAAAATGGTGAGATTGCATTGAGGGGACCGGCTGTGGCTAAAGGTTACTGGAACATGGAAAAGGAAACCAGGGAAACGTTCCTTGAAGACGGATGGTTCTTAACCGGAGATATCGGATATATAGACCAGGACAATCGTCTATTTATTACAGACCGTAAGAAAGACATGATTGTAATGAGCGGATGGAAGATTTATCCAACCGAGGTAGAGGAAATCTTGATTAAACATCCGGCAGTCGAAGACCTTGCTGTTTTCTCAATTGACGATTGCCATAAAGGCGAGCTTCCTGTTGTGGCAGTCATATGGAAGGAAGATGTCCTGACAGAGGACAATGAAGAGGAGTTAAAAGCAGATCTTGACAAGTATGCACGTGAACGCCTTGCAAGATATAAGGTTCCACATAAGATATTTACAACAAACAAGCTTCCGAGGGTAAATAATTGGAAACTACTTAGAAGAGAGTTAAAGGAAGAATATAACATCTATGCAGACATGGATTAATTCTTCCCCACTTTTTTTATTTTTACTAGTTTTAATATTAACCTCATTTGAAAAATAATTTTTTTATAGATAGCTATTTTTATTAACAATTTCAAGATTATGATTTCTAAACTAGATTCATATTAACCTTATTTGAGAAATCATTTCCTACAAAAAACATGCAGTTTAATAACTTGATGTATATCATATAGTACAAAATCACTAATTTTATACTATCAATTTTTTTAATTGATTTTAAGCATGATAAGAATAGGTGAAAATACCACATTATGTTTTAATCATAAAAATTACTATAAAAATTAGATAATTTTCATATCACATCAACAGGTTGTAAAAATTATATCTAAAACAAAAATATTATAGATAAAAAAAATAGTTAAAACAAAAAAGTAAAAAAAATTCATCAATTAATACTCCAACATAAAATAAAACATCACAGACTTTATGTTATGTAAATTTTCCTAATAAATTTATTATAAAAATAGTTATTATAAAATGTTTTAGTTAAATTATAATAAAAAGATAAAAAATAAAGATAGCTATTTTGTAACCATAGTTCCGATACCCTCTTTTGTAAAAATCTCAAGAAGGATTGTATGAGGAACCCTACCATCAAGAATGTGAGCTGATTTTACCCCACCCTTAACCGCGTCCACACAGGTTTCGATTTTAGGAATCATACCACCTGATATGATACCATCTTCAATTAACTGTGGGACCTCATCCACACGGATTCTTTGGATTAAAGTTGAAGGGTCATCAGGATCCCTTAAAACACCTGGAACATCGGTTAAGATAATGAGTTTTTCGGCTTTAACACTTTGTCCGATTTCACCTGCCGCGGTATCCGCATTAATGTTTAAGGTTGAACCATTATCAGCCATTCCGATAGGTGCGATTACAGGTATATAATCGTTTTCAGTGAACATGTCAAGGATACCATGGTTTACGGATACAACCTCACCTACCAAACCTAAATCAACCTTCTGAGATTCACCAGTATCTGAATCAGTGAATACTTGAAGAGGTCTTTTTTTAGCCCTAATAAGTTCACTGTCCTTACCAGAAATACCTATACCCTTTCCACCATGTAGATTAATCTGAGATACAATATTGGTACTGATCTTACCAACAAGAACCATCTTAATAATTTCCATGGTTTCCTCATCGGTTACACGAAGACCATTTACAAAATTAGCTTCCTTACCAAGTTTCTCCATAGACCTTGAAATCTCAGGCCCTCCACCATGAACTACTATAGGTTCCATACCTACGTATTTAAGTAAAACGGTGTCTCTTGCTGTTGAGGCCATAGCTTCTTTATTTACCATAGCATGACCTCCGTATTTAATTAATATCTTTTTACCGTAAAATTTTTTAATATATGGTAATGCTTCCACCAAAATATTTACATCTGTCATATAATCACTAATAATAAACTAATAATATAATTATAATCATAATAGATTTCTAAAATAAATAGATTAATATAAAATATATATTAATAATAGACTATATCTTTCAATGCATATAAACATTAAGATATTCGAAAGATTTAGAATATTTTATAAGATAAACTAAAAAAATAGGTTAAGTTAAAGGAAAAAACCAAAATAAAAGCTATTTTTCCCATTTCATTATTGTTTTTCCAAATCTAAGGTTGGTATCCCTATTAAATGCATAATGAATATCCTCAAGGCTTCTTACTGTAATTACCTCACCTATAATACTTTCAAGATAGGATAAAAACCTGGTATTTCCATATAATTCAACTGTTTTTAGAAAGTCGTCCCTTCCACTACGGCTTGCGCCAATAACGGATAAACCCTTAGACAATACATCACGTGTGTTTATTGGTATTGGATATTCACTTACACCCATCAATAAGATAGTACCTTCAGGATTTATTAAATCGATAATCTGATTGATAGCTGACTGGGAGCCTTGTCCTCCAACACATTCAAATCCATGGTCTATTCTTACATCCTCCGGAACATCATCCACCAGGAATCTTTTGTCTGCAAATGTAAAAAGATTCAATTTATCGAGATGTGGTCCAAATACATATATTTTAGATTGGGGCATGGCTATCTTTAAGACCAATGCCACAACATATCCGAGGTTACCGTCACCCCATACACCAATGGTGTCTCTTCTTTTATGCGCATATCTATTGAATCTTCTAATTCCATGAACCGCCACGGATATGAATTCTGTAAAAGAGGCAATTTCAGGATTTAAGTCATCAGGTACCTTGACAACCCTATCGGGATTTACTACAATATAATCCTCCATAAATCCATCGGAACCACTTGAGGAGAACTTGGAGCTTGAAAGATAGTTTTCACTTATTATATCATCCTTTTCAACTGGCGTGTTTGGAATTACCACGACCTTATCCCCTACATTAAAATGTCCTGTTAAATCTTTAACAACCACTCCAGTTGCCTCATGTGTTAATGCCATCGGCAATTTTTTAGACAATACAGATGCAGAGCGCTTACCCTGATAATATCTTTGATCAGCACGACAAATTGACAGATAGCTAGGCCTTATTATAACCTTATCCCTAATGTCAACCTCTATGTATATCTCCTCAAATAATTTTGGAGAAACCAATCTACAAACTGTATTAATCATATCAACACCAATTAGTTAAAAAAATAATCTTGAATATAATCTATTATCCATATAAACCCTAATGGTTAAATAAACCTAATAGCTAGAATACAACTTCCATAGTTAATAGCTAGAATTATAAACTATAACAAACTTAATAGCTAGAATACAACTTCCATAGTTAATAGCTAGAATAATTCACTTAAATATCCAAATATCAACTTAAAATCTTAAACAACTTAATCCCTATTTAGATTATTATCTAAAATACTATTTGCAACCTTCAAATCATATAAATAGGTAATCTTGATATTGGTTACATCACCTTTAACCAATTTAACATCCTGACCTTTAAGAACAAATATCTTAGCTGCATCGGTCAATATGGATTTTTCCTCTTCTGTAAGTTCATTGAAGAACCTTTTAAGTTTTAGAATATTAAAAGACTGGGGAGTCTGACCCTGATACATGAATGCCCTATTGGGCATATTAGTAATTTTTTTACCGTCACGGCTTTCGACGATTGTATCGGATGCTGGAAAAACAGTGTCACATGCATCATATTTTAATGCGGTTTCAATGTTATCCTCGATAATCCTGTGAGATACAAATGGCCTTACAGAATCATGGGTAAGTATTATGTCATCCTCATTTAATCCATAGTTGTTTTCAATATAATCTATTGCAGCCATTATTGTATCGTTTCTTTCTAGTCCACCTTCGATTACAACAATATTATCGCTGTCAGGAATATACTCCTCAACCAATGATTTGGTATAGTTAATCCACTCGGAAGGTGTCAATACAATAACCTTCTCAAACCTACTGTTTACATAGAATTTTTCAATGGTATGGATTATAATAGGTTTGGTTCCTAATTTTAAAAATTGTTTAGGCTTTTCAGTTTGACCCATTCTCTTACCTACTCCACCTGCCAGAATAGCTGCAAATATCAAAAATAAACTCTCCTAAAATATTTAATATGATAATTTTTATATTTCATTTAGTATTTATTATTTTTTAAATATATTTTGAGAAAGTAGACCAAGAAAAAATAGAAAAAAAGTTATAATAAGATTAAAGATTCCTTTCATTAATAGTTAGAATAAAGAAATATATTGGAAATAGATGATTAGTAAATTGATATTCTCCTCGTTTTTTAGAACCAGCTAATTCAATAATCCCTAAATCTTTAGCACGCCTAATAAAACCATTAAATACTTGAAATTCAGATTCATCTAAAATATTTTCAAATTCTTTTTTAGTAAAAGGACTATCAGGACTAATTACTAATTGTTTTCCGATTTTTTTAAATAAGGATAGATATTCTGCACTTCTAATCTTTTTATCAAGTAAAGGTTGCAAATATTTCAATCCTATTCTTTGACCGGCTTCAATAATACCTCTAAATGCATCATCAATATCAATACAATCATCAGTATTAATCCAAAAAGTTGCATCACCAATCTCTTGCATCATAGTAGGCATACCTGATGAATATAAAATCATCTCTTCCAATGCATCGTCATTAATTGAAATATTATAAAATGAAAAAATATCCTCATAGAAAAGTTCAATATCTTTATCAGATAACGCTTTCAACTCATGAACATGAAATATTCTATTAACAGAGGGATTTTGCTCATATAATCTATTATATTTTTCGGGATATCCTGTTAACATGAAACAAATACGAGGATTATCAACAGAGGTAGCTAAAGTATCTACAAAACTTTTATACCAATTAGCAAACTTTGGAGTTTCAGATAAACCATTGATATCATCAATAACAATGAATAGACCTTTTTTATCCTCAAATCTATTTACAATATCATTTAAATAAAATGCAAAATTATCTTTAATGTTTTCTAATTCCTCATCTTTTGGTTTAAATTTTATATTAATTCCACCGAAACCAAAACGTTCTATACGATCACCTAAGATATCAAATATCTTCTCAGACCAGGCTTCAGATTTTATGGAATTTAATATTCTTTCAATGATTTGAGTAGTTAATTCATTAACATTATGAAAACTATCATTCATAATATGGGCTGTAATCATTGAGTAATTCTTCTCTGCAAAATCCCTTACAAAATTTGCTAATGATGTTTTTCCCATTCCCCTTTTACCTGTGATAAAAAAATGTTGAGGATTACCATTTATAACCCCTGGAAAATATTTTAATATTTCTTCCAAGATTTGTTTTCTGCCTTTAAATCTTTCAGGACTAACTGGTTGACCTGGTTGAAATAATGACTCTTTTGATGCAATCTCCATATTATAATCTCCATTCAGTCATAATGATTTAATCATTAATTTATTATATTTTCTTATTTTATAAATAATTATTTTTTATATTATACCCCTTACTATAATAGGTTTAAATAATTATTTAAAATTATATTGTTCAGTGAACTTTAAAAAACATGAGAATTCTTAACAAGTAATTAAATTCCCTGTTAAAACTATTCTTATAACTTAAAGAAATTAAAATAAATTAATCAAATAATAAAAGTTTATATAAAAAAAATCTTAAAGTATAACATTAAGGTGATGAGGTTCCACCTTTAACCGTCAGTGATTACTGAATGATGACTTCTATTTTTCAAAAATGTAATAAGATTAACCTAATCTATAAATCATGATTTAATCACTGAAGTGGAGTTTAAATTAGATACTGTTTTTTATAGAGAAGATTGATTTATCTTAGATTTAACTTTAAGAAGATTTTAAAAATTGATTAGTGATTTCTATCCTGTAGTACTGGCTGTTTTAATAGTGATTGCAAGCATGATTTCAATTAAATGGGGAATTTCCATATCCATTGTGGAGATTGTACTGAGAATTGTTGCGGAAATTTAGGTCTGCTTGAACCTGAATCATGGATGATATACGTTGCAGGTTTAGGTGGTATGGTTTTAACATTTCTTGCTGGTACTGAAATAGATATAGACGTAATGAGAAAGAATTTGTCCGAATGTATTGGCATTGGTGTTGGATCTTTTCTGATATCCTTTGTTTTAGTATTTATAACATGTAATTATCTACTAAACTGGCCACTTAAATCCGCACTGCTTGTTGCAACCGCATTATCCGAAACTTCCATTGCAATAGTTTATTCAATAATTCTCGATATGGAATTTTCAGGACGTAAGATAGGGACAATACTTATGGGTTCCACATTTATAACAAACATCTGCACTGCAACGGCATTAAGTGTTCTATTTATGAGGCCAGGTTATGAAACATTGATCTTTATAATCGCATCAATACTCATACTCCTATTTTCATACAAATATTCAAACACACTGTTTGAAAGCAAAACCTTCAGCATGACAAGTAATGAGCTTGAGCTCAAATATATATTCCTACTGATAGTATTGTTAATATTCTTTGCAGCATTAGGTGGCGGACAGGCATTGCTTCCTGTATTCATTCTTGGAACCATTCTCTCAAAGCCATTCAGCCACACCAACAAGAATGATATGTTACAGAGGTTACAAACCGTTGCATTCAGTATAATTACACCAATATTCTTTATAGTTGGAGGAGCCAAAGTTTCAATACCTGTCATTATCGGTTCAATAGGAATATTCCTACTAATATTTATTATCCGTCAGGTTGGAAAGTTCATAGGAGTATACACAATTGTAAGGGCAACGTTAAGCAGATATCACATGTATGTTACCCTGATAATGAGTACCGGTTTGACATTTGGTCTTGTTGCCGCGGCCTATGGTTTAAATAACAATCTGATATCCACAAACATCTACAGTATCCTAACTGGAGTTTTAGTTCTAAGTGCGATTATTCCAAGCATTATTGGAAACAAATACTTTGCGCCAACAGAGGAGGATTTAGCAAGGTCCTCCCAATGAAATTTGATATTAAATGAACAGTATTTAAAAAATATAGATATAGTAGGGTAAAAACTGTTTTATTCTACTTTTTTTAGTTTTCATAGACTCAAAATGAATAGAAAAAAGAATATTTAAAAAAAGAAGGGAATTATTAAATATGTTCCGGCACTAAAGCTAAATTGAAATGATATACAAAGTAACCAAAATAATAACAGCAATAATTACGGCTGTAACCCCGACTATAATCAGGTTATCACTATCGGATTGATTACTGTTATTAACGTTATTGTTAAATGTTGGTGACGGAGAACTTACAGTAGAACCTACTGGCTTTCCACATTTGGGACAGAATTTGGAATCCTTGTTCTCAATAACAGATCCGCAGTTGTTACAAAAAACCATATTGGAACTTAGTTCCTCTCCACATTTAGGACAAAACTTAAACATATCATTATCCACTTTTGCTCCACATTTCTTACAATATCTAACCATAGTTAATAATATAAAATTTATAATTTAAATTCTTTTTCAAAAATTTACCCTGTTTTATATACTAAAAACATATATTTAAATAATATGAAAAACAAAAATTGTTAATATCATGTGGGCTTGTAGCTCAGTCTGGCTAGAGCGCTTGGCTCTTAACCTTGTTGCCGCGGGTTCAAATCCCGTCAGGCCCGCTTAACTATTTTTAAAGATTTTACTTATTTTATACACTTTTTTAAATCATTTTAACTATTTAATTCTTATTTTGGGACTTTATTCAACTAGTTTTTGATATGGAAAATAAGACTCTAAATTATACATCCAAATTCCAATGATCCATCCATAATTCTTATCCAAAATAAGTTAAAAATAAAACAACCATAGAAAGAAAAAAAACCAGAAAATCAAATAAATAATAATCCAAAAAACATAAGGCAATAAACAAAAAAACAATAAAACCAAACTAAAAACAAAATAAACAATAAAGTAATATAAAAAAATAAGACAATAAAAAAATAAGACTAAGCTAAAAACAAAATAAGTAATTAAAAATTCATAAAATTGTATAAAAAGAAGTAAAAAAATATTTAGATTTAAACAAACCTATCGTTTTTTCCAGGTTTGCTTAGCTCCTCTACCATGTTTACTTCCAGGTTTTTTATAACCAGATTTAGGTCTAGTTCTTTTATTAGTACCTCTAACTTTTGCCATAATTTCACCTTGTAATATTGATTTAATAAAAAAATGTATAATACTTATAGTTAAGTACTACGGATTATAATAAAATCTAATTTATAGTATTTCTAATAAAAAATTCTAAAAGAAATAGAATGTATTATATAACATAAAGATATTTCTTTTATGTAGTATATAATAGTTTCTATTATTTGGATTTTTAAATTAAAAAAATACTTTTTTTCTCAATGTTTAATAATAATAAAATCTTTTATCCAATAAATTCCAATAAGAAATAATTTAAAAAGAAAAAATTTTATTTACTTAAAACATAGTATTATTAATGTTTAAGTAGGCGGTAATATGGATTTTGAAAAGATTTTACAGGACTTTGGTAGATACTGGCAGATACTTATCAAAAGGTTAGAAGCCTATAACAATAAAAGAAAGAAGAGAAATGCCATTAAGAAACGTGAAAAACAACGTCAAAAGGTAATTAAAGCCCAAAGAAAAGCAAGGAAACAAGCAGAATATCAAAAATACCTTCAATCCGATGAGTACCAGGAAAGGATTCGGGAAGCAGAAAGACGTAGAAAAGAACAAGAGGAAGACGACGAGCTATTAGACGATTTATATCTATTAGGTTTCTGGCACTAAAAATAGAAAAAAAACAATCCTAATTTAATAAAATTAAAATAAAAATACTTTTAAAAAAGATTAATAAAATAATTTTATTAGTTTTTATACTATTTTTTTAATCATATTGTAATCGTTTGGATTCCAATAATGAAATATTATCTTAATAAGAGATTATCCGGATTTACTTAATTTTCCGCATTAATTCAATATTTTCAATTAACTATTTTTATCACATACATATATTGAATATTTAATTAAAACAATTCTAATAGTTTTATAAATTAAATAATCTATTAAATTAAAGTATTATACTCATTTTAAAAAAAAGACTGATAAAATAGCAAATAAGATAATAAAAGAGATAAATAAATATTAAAAAGACATCATATAAAAATAAAGATAAAAAAGTAAAATAAAGATCAAAAAAGATTATGTGGTATATTCACCATTAATTTTAACATAATCATAACTTAAATCACAGCCCCAGGCAGTTGCCTCACCATCAGACATGTTAAGGTTAATATCAACTACAATATCCTCGGAAGCCATTAGTTTTTCAGCCTTATTAAGATTTTCAGTTCCGTCAAATGCTAAGATTTCCCCATCCTTTACAAGATAAACGGATTTATCAGTGTCTTTATTTCTAAATAAACTCTCACATCCAATAGCTATTGAAACTATATCAGGGTCAAATTCACAGCCGGAATATCCTACCGCTGAGACGATTCTACCCCAATTCGGATCCTCACCAAACACTGCAGCTTTAAATAGCATACTACTTACAACTGCCTTTGCCGCAAGTTTTGCATCCTCAGGAGATCTTCCGCCTTCAACATTGACCTCTAAAAATTTAGTCTCTCCCTCACCATCACGTGCCATCTGTTTTGCAAGTGACATGCAAAGGTAGGTTAGGGCATTTTGGAAATCCTTATTAATAACGCCTTTTGGTGCTACATCAACACCGGATCGACCATTAGCCATCAATATTGCAGTATCGTTAGTACTCTGGTCTCCGTCAACAACAACCATATTAAAGCTTACGTCAACTGCATTTCTAATTGCGATTTGAATCTCCCTGGAATCAATCTCTGCATCGGTTGCGATAAAACATAACATTGTACCCATATTAGGTGCAATCATTCCACTACCCTTACAGATACCACCAATCTTAACAGGTTTTCCATTAATCTCGACTTCTACAGCACCCTGTTTAACATGCATATCAGTAGTCATCATACCCTTGGTTGCATCAGTAGAAGCTTCCATTGAATGATCTAGATTTGGATAGACCTTGTCAATCAAAGGCAATATTATATCCATAGGCATCTTTCTTCCGATTACACCTGTTGAAGAGGATGCAATCTCAGAGGAAGGTATTCCTAAAAGTTCACTTGCATGTGATACTATTGTATCACAGTCTTCAATACCTTGCTCGCCTGTAAAACAATTTGCATTACCACTATTAATTACAATTGCTGAAAGTCTACCATCCTTCAAGACTTCTTTTGTATGGGTAATAGGTGCAGCTACCACTTTATTGGATGTGAATACTCCTGCAGCTTTACTATTTGGGGACACTATAATTGATACCCCATATTTGCCTTCTTTAAATCCTGCAGCCTGTACATCACTTACGGCACATATTCCTCCATCAATGAGTTTAACTTTATCAGATTTCTCAAACATTTATATCATCAAAATAGTATTATAAAAAAAATAATAATTTACTAATTAGATATTGGTTTAAGAAGTTTAAAAACTTTACTTAATTAAAGTAAAATCAGGATAATATTCAATCTCTAATTAGAAACCTTCTAAATATAGTTTAGATGTATGTTAAAAAAATAAATCGAAATTCAAAAATTAAATAAGAAAAAAAAGACCTTAGGAAAATCTAAATTAAAATTAGTAAAAAAATATCTTAAAATGAGAAAAATAAAAAAATATTTTGGGAATTATTAATAGTGGGAGTGTTTAATAATATTGAGATCCATTGACATCTGTTGTCTGATAATAAGAATCTGATGAGTTATGTGATTGATAATCCACCACACCTTCACTTGATGTAGATGCATTCAAGTTTTCATTAGTATCATCTGAGTGATTTTCATATGCACTGATGTTATGGGTTACATCCACTGGAACATGTGTTGTATTATTCTGTACAACATTATCATCGGTGCTGTTAAATCCCATTGAGATACCTATAGTAGATCCTATACCAAATGCAACAATCAATAAAATAAAACCAAGAAATATTCTCTGTTGTTTTCGTCTTCTTCTAGAACTCATTTTTCCCAAATACCTTAATTTTTATTTTTGACATAAATCAATAACATCCTGATAAAAGAATATTGTTAAACTTGTTTCAATAAGACTGCTTTTCAATATGATTATAATTGTATATTAAATAATTACAATCAATCCACATTGAAATCTATACAATTAACAATAGATATTCAAAATCACATTCCCGTATGGGACTGTGAAAACCAGAATGTTATACTAATTATATACTATTATATTAAAATCTATTTATATACTTTGTTATGTGTGTATGTGTGTACACACATAAACAGTTAATATTGATTTGACAGATTTTTACTAAAAAATTGAAAATGGATAAATCAATGCAAAACGATATAAATAAGGATAATTTAAATAACATAAGTGAAAATTTAGAAAAATAGGTATTAGATTTTAAAAAATAAAAACATAATTTAATATATTTTAAAAAGATGTCTTTACTAATAATAGATATAAAATCCATAAAATATTTACATTTATTTAACAAAACAAATCATTTAAAATTTAATAAAAACCTGAGATTTAATGTATTAAATTTAAGAAAATATAAGTTTGTGTGTACATACACACATACACACATTTATAAAGAATTTTATAAAACATTACACTTGATTATAATTACATATATTTTACATTATATTTGTAATCATAAGTACACATATTGAAATATTTATATAAATAATGAGAAAATAATATATATATGATTATAAAAACTATACTATAATGGCAAATAAAGAAGAAGTGGATAGGATTTGGAAACTATCCGAAAAATCACGAATGAATATTTCTCTTCCAAAAGACTTGGCTAATTGGTTAGACAATAATGCGTCTGAGAATTGGAAATTAGATAAAGGTGCAAGGTCCAAAGAAGTCACCCGTATCTTACTTGAGGCTAAACGTCGAAGTGAGGAAGAACTTTAGATTTTTTTTAAAACACAACATTTTTTATACTTTAACAATCATTTTACTGCTTTTTACACATTTATATTAATAATAAACGTTTTATATCCATTTAAAAAATTAAAATTTTAACTTATTCTAATTAGATATTTTAGATATCTGAAGGCTGAAATCACTTTAAATAAACTTTCAACTATTTTTAATTATATACAAGAAAAACAATCATTAACCTACTATTTTTAAATGTTTTAAATAACACATAATTGACTTAGTATTTTTAAATAAATTTAAAGAGTTTATATAGTTCTTTACCAAAAGTTTATACCTAATGAATTATAAAGATATGTTCATGGAAAAATTTAATAATAAAATTGAAAAACATTTGGAACTTTCAGAAATTGCAGATATGCTGAAAGAGTACAAGGAATATTACAATGTTTACAGACGTCTTTTGTTAATTCACATGGTTGCAAACGGTGAAAGTATTGCTAAAGCCTCAAAAAACATTAATATTTCAAGAAAAACAGGCGAACGTTGGGTCAAACAATATAATGAAAAAGGTGTTGACGGTTTATTTTCAAATTATTCTAACTGTGGAAGGAAATCTTACTTAAATAATCAACAACTAAAAGAATTAAAAGAAATAATAACTGGAAATGAAGAAAAATATAATTTAAAAGATGTACAAAACTTAATTAAAGAAAAATACGGTATAACATATAGTGAAAAGCAAGTATGGGTCATTACAAGACAAAAACTAAATTTAAACTATGGAAAACCATTCATTAAATACAACACCCGTCCTGAGAATCCGGAAGAGGATCTTAAAAAAAACTAAAAACAACAGACATAAAAACAGAATACTTTGCTTTTTTAGATGAAACGTCTTGCCAAAATGTTCCAAATGTTAGAAGAATATTATATACTCCTGGAGAAAAAAATATACAAGTAAAATATCCAGTAAAATTTGGAATAAATGTAACAGGATTTCAAGGAATCAATTGCAACTCCTACATGGAAGCAAATACAAAAAACAATGCATTTCAATTTGTAATTACATTATGTCATTACCGTATTGAAAACATGACCAATAAATTAGGTAAACAATTAATCGAGGAAGCAATAAAGAATGAAAACCTGTCTGATGAAAAAATAAAAAAATATTTATCCTCCAAATCATTGAACGAAATGGATCTGATAAATAAAATCAATAATGAACTATATAATGACAATTCCAAACAGAAGTCAATAGAAAAAATTCAAAAGATTTGCAGGAAAGAAGACAACAATAATTCAAGAAAAATCTGGTATGAAAAAAGATTAAGATTAATAAATAACCTATTAAATCCAAAAATAACCGAAATAAACTCAAAAGAAAAAAGAATAAACATTATTTTAGATAACGCAAGAATACATCATGCCAAAATTGTTGAAAAAGCCTGTGAAATATTGAACATAAACTTAATTTTTCTAAAACCATATTGCCCGGATTTAAACCCAATCGAAGATGTATGGCGTAAAATTAAATCCAAAGTGTATAAATCAATGTATAAAAATTTAAACGAATTAATTAAAATATTTGAAGATGAATTCTATAAAATAGTTGATTTAACCTCATTCTACACAAATTGGGTCAACGAATATTTAGGTATAAACATTTGGTAAAATACTATAAATAGAATAAAGAATAATCAAAGGGCATTTTTAGAAAATAATAAAAAAATGATAGTTTATAATCAAACAAATGATAAATAATTAATGAAAATAAAAAAAGAAGCATTAATTAAATGTTTTAAAAAAAGATATAACTAAATGTTTTAATAAAATAAAAAAAAGATCAATTAAGAGCTTTAATTAAATGCTTTAAATAAAAAAAAATAGAGATGTCTTAAATTAAGACAATGCACCATATAGTAATACAAGAACCAATATAGCAAGTATAAATCCCGGATGACCAATTGCAGTAACAAAATAAGCTAAGAAAGCCACAACAACTAACAATCCAACTAGTTTACCTTTCTGATTAGTCAATAAATCTATAATTGTTCTTGAAAACTCTGAAGGTATATTATATGCATAGATACCGTTTGCAAGTTCAAATACCACAAGGGATAACGGATTTCCCATTACAAATATCTGATCTGCAAGTTGAGCCCTTTCACCTGCCTCCCTTCTACTTCTTCCAATACCTGCCCTAACCTTAGCACCATTGTTTAGAATGTACCAGGCAGTATCAAGACCAGCACGTATTGCCAAATCCTTACTTGGGAATCTTGCAATAAAGTCGTCTCCACCTTCACGATAACCTTCAATTTGACCTTGACATTGAGTCTCAATAAAGTTATTAACACCTGTCATTAACTCTAAAAGTTTATCCCTTCCATGTTTTGAGATAAAACCTGTTGAATCGATAATATCAATAAATAGGTAGTTATCGTAAACTGGTTTATGAGATTCGCCAATCTCAAATGGACCGTCTATTACAATGGCATACTCCCCTCCAAGTTTGGTAAATGCCACACCTGAAAACTCACCAACCTCATGGGTATAGTCAATGGATCTCTCAAGTGCCGCAGCACCTGTCATTCCCACTGCACCTACAACTTTAATGTTGAATTTATAACCTAAACTGATCATCTGAAGGGCAACCTTAATTGCCATATTCTTACTGACCATTCTTGCTATAATCTCTGTGGCGGACTGCTCCACAATCTCACCATGGGAGTTTATAATCATTCTACTAAATTCGTTAATGATATTGTTAGGATAAGGTATCTCAACATATAAATAACGGTCGTTACCCATTATGATATCACTTACAAGTGCATACTCCTCTACCCTTTGCTCTGCAGGTTTAAATTCATAGAAACTATGATTAGGAGGTATATTTTCCTTACCTACATCACGAATCAGATTATAGAAAATACTGTCAGTTGTAATCTGTGCTTCCTGAATCTCAAGTAATACAGTTTCTGTATAATTAAAGAGATCCACATATTCTGTTTCTGTTTCATTTGTAGGATAAAATTTAGTTCCAATACTTAAAGCTTTATGATGAGTAAAAAGAGAGATTAAATACCTTGTGATTGGGTGATCAGACATCATCATAGCCTCCCTTTTCAAGGAATATCTCAAAATCTCCAGGATTTTCAAGCATTATGTCCGGTTTTACTGTAACAAATGGGAATTTCCATGACCCTAACCTGGATGCAACGGTACTTGCAATGTTTCTTGAATTTTTCTTAATGAATGTCTCATCAAAGCTGTCAATATGAATCTCTATATTAAATGGAGGATAGTCCATGACCTCATCACTATATAGAGTGTTTAAATTAAAGGTTCCCGGTTTTGTAAACAAATCATTACGAACTGCTATTAAAGGTTTTTTAGGTAATCTTAACCTTTCAGATACCGCATTAGAAATGGAACCTGCGTTTTTAACGGTAACCTTGTAATCCCTAGGATGTACAAGTACAAATATTATAAATGGAGCCGCAGTTTCAACACCATCCACCATGTTCATAACTTCCTTAAACATAGGAATCTTAGATAGGACACCTTCAATCTTATTATCCAAACCTGAATTCTGGGCATCGTCAAGCTGAATAATGGCTTCCTTTGCAATATTTAAGGGTGTAAGTTCAATACCGTTTTTAACCCTAAAGGTTTCCCAACGTTTGGATTCCAACTGATCCAAAATATTATCACAGATATGCTGTAGAATGTTCTTGTCCTTTTTAGGTGATTTGGATTTACCCATAACAAGTCTACTGCCGTCAAAGGAAAATGGAATTCTCATTGAATCAATATTTAAGAACTCATCCTTGAAATCCCTAAACTTATCATTGGACAATATTCTAGCATTGTTTTCCTCTGCTATCTTTAAAATGTAATGATCAGCATTATTTCCTGTAGGAACCTCTTCAATACTCTCATCAGCAACTAATTTATGATAGTCTTCTTTATTATCAATATCATGAGATAATGATGCATCTGCTATAACCATAAATTCATCATTTTTAGCTTCCAAAGCATCTACAGCAGCCAAAATATTAGCTAGCATCGGCTCATCATTTTCGTTTTTTCTAAAATGTGCAACATTAGATGCATCAACAATAACTTTCATTATATATTCCCCATTTCTTTAATAATTATAATTTGTTTCTAATCCTGTCGATAAAAGCATTGAAATACTTTTAAAAATTATTTTTTTGAAACTAAAAAATAAATCATAATATTATATACTTCTTATCACATATTTAAATTTTATTAGTATTATATAGTTTAATTTTAATACTTAAAAACTTATTTAAAAATTAGTTTCTAAATTAGAAAACGAAATAGACAATCATCAAAAACAGAAAAAATAAGCCATTTAAATTCAAAATACAATCAAATAAAATAGATAAAAAATATTTTCATAATGAAAAAATACCTGAACTAAATTAAATTGATGTATAAACAGAAAACTATAAAAATATATTAAATATATGTATATGAATTGTTAAAAATATATAAGTTTCACATTAAAAAAAAATAATTTAAAGAGTTTAAATTATATTCCTATAATTTTTTCGAAATTATCCTTCAACATGTTATAATTTAAAATATAATCTATATCTGGACAAACATTTTTTAATGTATTAACCATTTTCAACCAACCTGAACCATCAGTAATCCAAATAAAATTAAGATCAACTAATGAAAGTTCCTCTTGTAATTCTTGATAAGCACTTGCAACTTCAATAGGTTTACTACCAGTACTATTATAAAAATTACATTCTATAATATATTTCTGTTGATTGTTCTTATATATTATAAAATCAGCCCTTTTTCTCCTAGAAATATTCTTAACATAATCTTGTGACTTTAAATTAAAAACTTCTTTTCCAAAATTTCTATTTAAATCATTAAGTTTTCTGTTTAATAATGTTTCAATAAGATTTTCATAATTAGTTCCACTTCTATTTTTACGAGCATTAGTGTCTAATCCTACTTCAGTACCTACAAGATAAGAATATAAATTATCAATCTTATTAAATAAATTTAATAAACCAGTTTGTTTTGAAAATTTAGTAATAACATCAATATTAAAATTATTTTTATCAAAATCGCAAGTTTCAACTTGCATATATTCTTCATCCAATATATCAAGATATTTATTATTATTTTTAAATCTAATAGCTAAGATTGAAGGTAGAACAGAAACTACTTCAGGATATTTAGTTATAATTTTTTTAAACTCTTCTTCAAGATTACTTTCATCAACTTTACATAAACTATTTAAAATATATATCTCAGTTCTATTATTATTTACTTTCTCAAATACTTTATCCCAATTAACAAAATAATTGAATGTATGGTTAGTAGTCAATACTGATTTTAAGAAATCCAACAAATAATCACTAAAATCATCATAACCCAATTCTTCATATTTTACCATATTATCACTTAATAATTTCTAATAAGTAATTCATTAATAGCCCCTCTTTTTGCACCATTACTATTAATACTTCTTCTAGCTTTTACACGTTCTATATTGAAATCTTTGTACAAATCATCAAAAAAGTCATCATTAGGGTCAGTATTATGAGGATCACTATTACTTAACATGATTTTAGCTCCTTTATCATTAATCCGCTTATAAAATTTAGATAATTCTATTTGTTCTACATCATCAAAATCAACACTATAATACGTATTAAAATTAGATGTACCACTAAGAGGCCTATAAGGAGGATCAAGATAAACAAATGAGCTTTCACTAATTAAATCTTCAGAATCAGAAAATGATGCACATTTAATATCAGTTTTCTTTAATACTTTATGAACATTTTTAAGATTATCTGCATCACAAATATTAGGATTTTTATATTTTCCAGCTGGAACATTAAATTCTCCTTTTTTATTTAATCTAAAAAGACCATTAAAACCAGTTTTATTCATAAAAATTGTATAACTAGCCCTTTCGATATTTGATTCATCATATGTATCAAAATCAAATGTTTTTAAATCTTGATTAAATTTTAATCGGATATTTAAATACATTTTTTTTCTACCAGCATCATCATATTCCATATATTCTGATTTTAATATTTTTAATCTTTCAGTTAACTCTTTATAATCTTTTTTAATAACATCATATGTTAAAATTAATTCTTCATTAATATCTGAAATATAAGCATGTTTAACTTCATAATTGCTCATTAAATAAAAAAAAACTGCACCTCCACCAATAAATGGCTCAAAATATTCTTCTATTTTTCCAGAAGAAAGAATATTCTCAGGTAATCTTTTTTGAATTGTTGGTAATAATTGTTTTTTACCTCCCGCCCATTTTAAAAATGGAGTTGCATTAATATTATCATCCACAAGTTTCATTTTATATATACACCATAAAAATATATGTTAAATTAAAAAATAAATAAAAATATTGATTATAAATCAACAGCATCCCTACGTTTGAAGTTACCAAGTAATATTTTGTTTCCATCCAATTTATTCAAATAGATTTCAATATCCCTGTCGGTAACCTCTATAGTATTATAGGAGTTAACATCCTTACCCCTTAACTTGTAAGAGGACAAAGATCCCGCATTGACAAATAAGGTACCCTGCATTTTCCAGAGATTCGGAACATGTTTATGTCCACCTATAACTATGTCAACATCATGACTAATTACAGACTGTAAAATATCACCTGCATCAAATAATATATTACGTTCCCTACCTGTTCTTGGTATAGGAATTGCATGGTGATGCATTGCAACAATGGAGAATTTATTCTCAAGAATACACTTGTCTAATTCATTCTCCATCCATAACTGCTGTAGTTTACCGATATTTCCATCATCCAAATCTGGAGTGGTACTATCTAATCCCAAAACCACAACATCCTCATCGTCTTTTGTAAGTTTCCAACTACAATCCCCTATCAAATCTTCAAATGATTGTTTTCCAATATTCCTTGCATCATGATTTCCAGGTATTGCAAAGAGATTAGACTCAAACATTTTCAAGTATTCTTTAGCTTCTTCAAACTGTGCATAATAACCATTTTCTGTCAAGTCACCAGTTAAAATAATCATATCGGGATTCAATGCATTTATCTCATCAACTGCCCTCAGGAATGCAGATTCATTGAAACCCACATGACTTACATGTAAATCTGAAATATGAGCTATCAATACCATAATATCAATCAAACTTTATTGATTTAATTTGAGGATCGCTTCTGCTAAATCTCCTTTTGCTTCAATCAAAGCGTTTTCTGCATCTTCAGCAGAGACACCTGCCTGGTTAGCTACAAGTTCAATATCTTCCTGATTGATTTCGATTTCAACTTCCTTTTCTATTTCTTGAGCATCACCAGTAATTTGATAGGTATCACTACCCATTACAGTCATGACATTTACTTCAGGATTGGAAATGACAATGTCCTTATCTTCACATTTAATGACGACTTCCTCAACGCCTTCAATATCTTCCATTTTCATTCCCATTTTTTTCATTTGTCTTTCCATTTGTTTCATTTGTTTAGGATTCATACCAGGTATCATTTTATAAAACCTCTGTTAACATATAAATTATATTATAAATATTAGTACTCATTTTATTTAATATTTTTTTATAAAAATTTAACTAAAAATTATTCTCTAAAACCCTTTCTAGTTTTAATAGCCTGACCACTTCATGAAAATTTAACTAAAAATTATTCTCTAAAACCCTTTCTAGTTTTAATAGCCTGACCATTATTAAAGCTTTCAATTTCTCTTTTATTAAGTAGTGCCTTACCTATTGCAAGTAAATCATCGTCTTCATTTACAATAAGCACTTCATCATTTGCACGTATATTATCATCACAGTCCACTACAAATTGACAGAAAACGCTTTTTCCATCCCTTGTAAATGGTTCGGAATCCTGGTTTACAACTACCCTGTTTTGAGGATATTCCGTAGCAGCATGCAATTTTCTTCCACCATCTTTTGTAAGTACCAGAAATGAATCGGATGCCCTCATGTTAGCAACAAGTTTGCCATCTGATGAGATATGTCTTATTTTACCAGTTCTTTTAGACTTTTCAATCTTAATTTTACCATCAAACAAGGCGTCCCCTGCACCTACTCCAAACTGATAGTCAGCAATTGCCTTAATCTTTCTAATATCATCTTTGACATATCTTATCTCATCTGACTGTGGATGAATAATACTGAAATCAAAGTCATAATGGTTTGCAATACTCTGATGTATCAGGACCTGTTCATAATATTCTGAAAATTCCGCAAGACAATCCTCAATAAACTCAATTGAATCTGTATCCATGTTTCTTGGTGCATCGTTTTGACTTAAAGGGTACACCTCATCCATATCAAGAGGTATAAGACCAAATGGAATATCCAAAACCATAAAGTCACAATCATCTAAGTCTATTTCCTTTTCCTCCCCATAAACATAGAATCTTCCTAGTTTTCCGGACAAGTTCTTGGAGTAAGGTTTTCTTGTAGGTGGAACCAATACCAATGTGGATTTCTTAGGCATTTGGCGAATCTTTTGAATATGGCGTCTTATTTCAGGTCTTTGAAGTGATTCAGGACCAGTATAAAAGAATGCTGAATTTTTACTACTTGGATTATAGTATTCCAAATCCTTTGTATAGTTACCCAATTGTCTTAGACCGTCCAGTAATGCAGGATGAGCTCTACAGCGTTCTTCAACAAGTTCCATTAAACTTCCCTCATAAATAGCCTGACGAACAGTTCTAAGTTCACCTAAAGATACTGCAAGATTATGCTGTGCAATTAACTGCACACGTTCCTCTTTAGGAAGTGCCCTCAACTCATCGGGAGTATATTTACAACATACCTCACAGGAACATGGCATTTCAGTTAGATTCTCAAGTTTATAGGTTCCCCTTGTGGACAGAAGTCTGTCATCCTCGGCATATAAAACATATGCAGCAGAATCAAATAAATCACAACCCATTGCAGCACATAATGCAAAGATCATTGGATGGCCTGCGCCCATTAAATGTCTAGGTACATTATCCGGCAAATGTTCCATGGAATGCATTACAACGTCCACCAAATCAGCATACTTGTACATTTCCATTAAAGGAACAACAGCACCGATAGGGTATAAGTCCGCATCCAACTTTGTAAGTTCATCTGCACATTTCTCCCTTAAATCCAAGAATGTGGATCCCTGAACAACGGAATTTAAAAGCATGGAGATATCGTTATCCTTCTTATATTGAACGGCCTCCTTAGCCCTTTCAATAGTAATTTCCATATCCTCTTCAGCTTTTTTACGTGTAACATATGGTGCAGTTGGAATATCCAGACTTGTTCCAATGTCTGTACCGATAGCCTCCTGAAAATCAATAACCTCCTTATTAGTAACATCAATATCACCATAAACAGACAACTGAAAAGATCCGGAATCAGTCATGATAGGTCCATCAAAATTGATTAATTTATGAACCCCCTCTTTTAATGCCCTTTGTTTTAACTCCTCATCTTTAAATATGATATATGAGTTTGTAATAACAATATCCGCACCATATTTACCAACATCAATAGTTTGTCTTCCGGGATGTATAACGGGCATTAATGCAGGAGTCGGCACATCACCATGTTCAGTATGAAGTACTCCAACCCTTGCCCTATTATCTTTAGCTTTAATTTCAAACATTAACTTTCCTCATTAAAAATTATAAAAAACAGTTAAAATAAAAATTAGTATTTATTATAAGAATACTTTGTATAATAAGTTATTTAATGGTTTGCAGTATTTAAAATTAGAATAAAAATTTTAAAAAATTTAAAAAGATTAAATTGAAATTTGTAAATTTTCTCTCTTAATTAATTCAACAAAATCAATACATTCAAAAGCATAACTTTTATTTGCATAAAACTTATCACAACTTTCCATAGTACATTTAGCACCTTCCAAGTCACATAAAGTAGGTATTTTTATTTTTTTCTGACTCATATTCTGTTTATAATTATATGTTTCCTGAGTAACTAATGTAAAATTATTAGATTTAACGAATGCTACTAATGGAATATCTGCAATACTTTTCTTTTTAAAATTTTTTTGAGATAACTCATCATATCTCTGATTAAGATCTTCAAGTGACTTTAAAGATTTATTATCTAATTTTTTAAATACATATTTATAATTATCAATCCATTCGTTATATTCCTCATGATTATAACGAGTTAATTCAATCTCAACTAAATCTATAGATATAATTTTTCCCTGTTCAACTAATCTGTCAAAATTTCGCCATTGAACTGGAAATGCAGCTTCATCATAAACTCCTTTATTATTACGTCGAAGCAACATGGAGGTATCTACAACATATTTAGGATCCATATATTAATCCCTCCATTTCTCATCCATTATTTGAATTATTGATTTGACAATATCAATTGATACATCTAAATTTCTAGCAATATCCAACAAAGTTAAAATATCATTATAATAGGCATAAATTAATGAACTTATATAATAATCCCCATTTTCAGTTATCGTTTTTTGAGCTATTCTTCTGTTGGTTTCTTTTTTTCTTTTTTCTTTTTCTTCAACAGTAATATCCTCTTTCTGTTTTTTAATTGATTTTTTAGAATTCTTTTTAGATGTAGGAAACAAATATTTATTTAAATCATTTTTATAAATTTCATAATCTTTAGAATTAATATAGTCACCCATTAAAAATTTTCTAACAATAACTTCTCCACTTACTTTATAATAATTTGCTAATTTTTTAATTAAATTGGAATTTGTAAAGTCTTTAATTTCACCATTTTTAACCCTATAATCAATATCTTTATTAGGTACTAAGACTTCACCGGCAATATAATTGCACTGAACCTCAATATCATTATTTAAATTATATGACTCAAAATTACTTAAACCCTCTTTTTTAAGCAGTAGATGGGCTAATTCATGAAATAAAGTAAATTTTCTACCATTTTCCGTTTCCCTATGATTAATACCAATTATAGGTAATTTATCATAATATAAAACATAACCCCTTAAATCTTTTGGGGGAATCCCATAAAATTGAAATACTAAAATACCCAAATCTTCCATTTTACTTATCCAATAATTTAATTTTCTTTGATTTCGTTTAGCCTTACTCATTTCTAGAACATTATTCAATATATTTACAACATCATCTGAAGATGTGCATGAATAATCTTTTAATTTAAATTCTTTAACATGGAAATCTTCACTTTCATCTTCAATATCTAATAATGTTTCTCTCTTATTTTTTGCATTTCTAAGTTCAAAATTAATGTCCGGTGAAATTTCAATTTTCTTATTTTCTAAAGTTCTAAAATCAACAATTGGTTTTTCATAAACTGGATCAGCCTTACTAAAAAACATATGTGGAGCCACTTGGCAAATTTCAGAAAGTTTTATCAATTGAGAATAAGTAATCTTACCTGTTCTTTCCCAATCCCTTATTTTTTCCTTGTTTATATTCATCTTTTGAGCAACTGTTTCTTCATCATAATTAACTGATTTTCTAGCCCAAACTAACCAATTTTTGTTTGTTTGAATTATATCAGTGCTCATTATTAAATCCCCTTTTATAATAAATTTAAATAAAAATATTTATTAACTTATATATTTTTATATTTACCCATTATCTTCTAAAATAGTATAAAATTTTTAATACATTTTAGATATTTTATCTTAAATTTTAAATATAAATATTTAAGATAAATAATATTTTTTATTTTCATATATAAATAAATATATCATATCTATTTTATTTAAATAATGTATAAACAATATTTAATTATATTTTTCCAAGAGAGCATAGGAAAAATAATTTAATAGCACAATACATAATTACAACATTTTCATAAAATCTTTTGCAAAAATTATATAAGCATTAAAAAAGATAGTTAATCAAGCAATCAAAGTAAAAAAATTTTAAAAATTGAATATTATTTAAAAATCATTTATTTTAGGATATTTGGATAATATTCTAACGATTATCAAAGAGGTGATTAAAATAACAAGTAAATCATTTACAATAATATTGATTGTATTAATTGTAGGATTAGTACTTGCTTTAGCTGTTACAGGTGGAATAATTAATACCAATAACACAGATAATAATACTACATTAGAAAACAATTCAACTAATGCTACAATTAATTTAACTGATAACACGAGTGATTTAAATAATGGCAATGGAACTGCTGATGTTAATGTAGAAGGTGGCGACTTGAATAACAATGATACATACTATGAAATGGTAAATGGTGAAAAAAGGTATATGAGTGAAGAGGAATATGCCGAAAAATATCCCGACATTTACCAACAAAGAAAAAACGGTAATTTTGAAAACGTGGCATAAAATAAATTTTAAATAATATATTTAAACTTACTTTTTTTATTTTTTAGTTTTTTTAAGATTTTCAATTAAAGCTTATTTTTAATAAAATTGTATTTTTTAAGACTTTTAACTTAAATCTTATTTTGAATATTAAAATCCTATTTTTAAGGATTTTATTAACTTAAATCATATTACGAATATTTGAATTCCATTTTTAAGGATTTTTCAACCTAAAAATTATTTTGAATATTTAAACTCCATTTTTTTAAAATTCTTAACTTAAAGATTCTTAGGTTAAAAAGTTGTTTTTTTAAAAAATAAGTATTATGCTGTTTTTTATAGATTAATACAATTAATAATTTTAATTTATAGTTCTTTACCAAAAGTTTATACCTAATGAATTATAAAGATATGTTCATGGAAAAATTTAATAATAAAATTGAAAAACATTTGGAACTTTCAGAAATTGCAGATATGCTGAAAGAGTACAAGGAATATTACAATGTTTACAGACGTCTTTTGTTAATTCACATGGTTGCAAACGGTGAAAGTATTGCTAAAGCCTCAAAAAACATTAATATTTCAAGAAAAACAGGCGAACGTTGGGTCAAACAATATAATGAAAAAGGTGTTGACGGTTTATTTTCAAATTATTCTAACTGTGGAAGGAAATCTTACTTAAATAATCAACAACTAAAAGAATTAAAAGAAATAATAACTGGAAATGAAGAAAAATATAATTTAAAAGATGTACAAAACTTAATTAAAGAAAAATACGGTATAACATATAGTGAAAAGCAAGTATGGGTCATTACAAGACAAAAACTAAATTTAAACTATGGAAAACCATTCATTAAATACAACACCCGTCCTGAGAATCCGGAAGAGGATCTTAAAAAAAACTAAAAACAACAGACATAAAAACAGAATACTTTGCTTTTTTAGATGAAACGTCTTGCCAAAATGTTCCAAATGTTAGAAGAATATTATATACTCCTGGAGAAAAAAATATACAAGTAAAATATCCAGTAAAATTTGGAATAAATGTAACAGGATTTCAAGGAATCAATTGCAACTCCTACATGGAAGCAAATACAAAAAACAATGCATTTCAATTTGTAATTACATTATGTCATTACCGTATTGAAAACATGACCAATAAATTAGGTAAACAATTAATCGAGGAAGCAATAAAGAATGAAAACCTGTCTGATGAAAAAATAAAAAAATATTTATCCTCCAAATCATTGAACGAAATGGATCTGATAAATAAAATCAATAATGAACTATATAATGACAATTCCAAACAGAAGTCAATAGAAAAAATTCAAAAGATTTGCAGGAAAGAAGACAACAATAATTCAAGAAAAATCTGGTATGAAAAAAGATTAAGATTAATAAATAACCTATTAAATCCAAAAATAACCGAAATAAACTCAAAAGAAAAAAGAATAAACATTATTTTAGATAACGCAAGAATACATCATGCCAAAATTGTTGAAAAAGCCTGTGAAATATTGAACATAAACTTAATTTTTCTAAAACCATATTGCCCGGATTTAAACCCAATCGAAGATGTATGGCGTAAAATTAAATCCAAAGTGTATAAATCAATGTATAAAAATTTAAACGAATTAATTAAAATATTTGAAGATGAATTCTATAAAATAGTTGATTTAACCTCATTCTACACAAATTGGGTCAACGAATATTTAGGTATAAACATTTGGTAAAATACTATAAAAGAAAAAATAGATAAGATATAATTAAAAATAAGTATTAGTTACTTTGACGCCAGGTGTTTCCACATTTGGCACATCTAATAAAGTATGTAGGCGCCTCATCAGCAGATCTTGTCTGAAGGGTCCACCAATATCCAACTGTACCCCCACATTTATAACATGTGATTTTAGTAGTTGGAAGTACAACATCATCGGGAGTAGTGACCACTACTTTCTGTTCCTCGTTTTTCTCTCCCTCAAAACTGTATTCATCTTTAACTTCTTCTTTAGTTAAACTTTCTTCATAACCACATTTACATTTTAATCTACCATCGGCTGATGGAAGAATCATCGCACCACATTTTGGACAAAATTTCATGTTAACTAAAACCTCTTTAGTTTAATTTCCTTTTGTTTATTATCTTTAGATTAAATATCTAACAATAGATTATAATCTAACTTAATTTCCGTTTGTTTATCATTTTTAGATTAATTTAATCATGAATTATAATAGATGATTGATTAAATTTCCATTTAGATTCTATCTTCCTTTAATTGCTCATTTGCAGATTTCAATAGCATTTCCTTCCATGAATCAAACTGGGTTGTTTTTTTAACAAACTTATCCCATCTCTTGTTATCAAATAAATCTGCTGTTTTTACATTTGACATTGGAGATTCCCTTTTCATCTGGTCAAATGATGAAAATTTTGTGTATCTTTCCATAAATTCATCAGAGAAAACTCCAACCATACATACATCATTATCTGCCATAATAATCACTTCAATACAATATATTTACATTAATTTTTAATGCTTTTAAATTTAACTAATTTGAAAACCCTTATAATAATAGCCAAAAACCCAGGACAACTTCATGTCTGATTTTTTCTAATTATCCTTAAACCTACCATTAATTACATCATCTAATCGTTTAGACATATTTAATATCCTATCTCTTGAGTTATGTTTTAAATTTGAATCTTCACTGTAACCATTTTGAGGTTCTATAATATAGTAAGCCTCATCAGATTTTACACCCGGAATATTAACTTTTGCTAAATTCCTTTCGACTCTCCTTTTAAGTGGAGCATCATCTATATCTTCACCTAAAAATATTGGTGTTTTTACAGCTGAGGATATTTTACTTACATGTCTTTTTTCATGTCTTTCTTCTGTCCTAACCTGATTGATTCCATCACTTGAACTATTAAGGTTAATATCCCTAAATGGTATACCAACATCTGATAATGCAATACGTCGTTCATCAAGGATATTTAAAGATTTACCTAAAGTTTCAGGATTTGGACTAGCTATAGTGCCACCTTGGAAACGACCAAAAACTGGTCCTTCACCAACATGAAAACCTGCTTCAATAAACCCGCCTCTTACAGGTGCTGATGAGGTATATGTTGCAACAATTCCATTATCTTTAATGACTCTTTTAAATTCCTTAAACAAGTCACATGTAAATAACTCAGGTGCCATGGTCTGTGAGAAGGGATCTAGAAATATTGCATCATAGGTATTATCCTCTAATCTCTGAACAGTTTGTCTTGCATCCTCAATAAAAACTGAGATATCGATATTATCTGGGATTTCAAATGATTCAAGATGGAGTGATGCGAAATTAGAACGGACCAATTCATCTTCAATAGCCTTTTTAACAATATCATGTTCCGCAATTGGAGAGGGTACAATCATTCCACAAGCCAATGTCTCGGGAGATATTTCAACCATATCCACCTTAAGACTGGTTGTATTGTCGGTATGTTGCATAAAGTCAAAAACCGCTGCTGAAGTGTTATAACCTAGACCTGCACATATATCCAAAATAGCTATATCCCTTGAATAGTCAAGTTTTAACGGATCTATAAATTTTTTAAAACTTTCTGATATTGCACCTGACTTGGTGTGCAATGTCTCAACCTTATTGTTAATTGGTCTTGACTTTATTGAATAGGAACCGTCATCTGTTTTAACAAAATAATCCTTTATTTGATTAAATAGATTTTCCCTATATTTTGAATCATTTGTTTCTACTTCCTTGTCAAATGCTTCTTTTATAATCTCAAATACGTCATTGTCTATAACTACAGCATCGTCTTGATATGTCATGTTATCAGCTTAATTTGAAAAATTAGTTTAAAAAAAATTAAAAATAAAATATAAGTATATTTTAGATAAAACTAGTATTTATATATTTAAATTAGCAATTTCAATAGGATTTTTTACAAATTTTAATGGATAATCGCTTAAATAGTCTTTTTCCGTAGATTGACCCCATGTTACAAGCAGCATATCCAAATTGGCATTCTTTGCTGTTAATATATCAGTATTCTTATCACCAATATATAAAACCTCATCTCTGTTATAATTGGAATTGTTTATGATTTCATTTAATCTATATGGATCTGGCTTATCTGGTTTTTCCACAACAGAACCGGATATGTCAATGAATTCATAGTCCTTGAAGAATTCATCAACAAGATCAATGAGATTTGGCTCATATTTATTAGAACAAATAGCTAAGTCTATATTTTTAGCCTTTAACCCATCCAACATCTGATAAACACCATCATAAACATGAGTGTTAGGTTTTTCAAGTTTATTATACTCAGTGTCAAACTTTAAAAAGAAATCTGAGACACTGATTTCACTATGTTTTTTATGTAGATCATCTAAAAACCTTAAAAAATCATCATAAACAAGATTTGAATAATCATCAACATGATATCTTGGCAGGCCATATGAACCTAAAACATTATTAAAACATTCCATAGAGTCTACAATTGTATTAAGCAAAGTGCCATCAAAATCAAAGATATATAATTTTTTCATTGTTTTTATTCCTATAATTGAATACTTCATTATAAAAAATATTTTATATACTTATTTCTAAATACAATTAAGAATTTTATATTTAAGATATGTATAGTTTACTATGTTACATTAATGTTTAATTATTAAAAATTAAATCATAACTATTCAATATTATCCATGAAATAATTATATAAATCTTCTTTAACAGTAGTATGTAATTTAAGTTTAAAATTAACAATAGGTAACTCTTTACCTTTATCGTTTCTAATTGTTGTTTCAGTCCACATATCTTTAATTGGATCTACTTGCCCCATATAATAAAAACTGTTTCCTTCATCATCACTTTTATTAATGAATAAATGGATTTTAAGGTTTTGATTATTTATTATTTCCTGAGACTCCTTACTAGTTAATTTAACTTTACTTCTTGTCATCCAACTAAAAATATCCCTTGATTCAAATGCATCTTCATACTTTGTACTACTTGAAATATCTTCCTTCTTTTTATATGTTACAAAGATAGGGCAGGTATCATACTTAATAGAGTACCCATAAATAGTTGAACTTTCATTTTCCGGCCAATTTAATAAACGACAAACATCTTTTCTAGAATATTTCTCAAATAGCTTTAAATTTTCTCCTTCTGTTTGCTCATTATACCTTGTTTTATACCTTAAAAGGGCATAGTCAACTAAATCATTAAAATGTTTTTTATAAACATCTGAACTTAAAAATCTTTTAAAATCATCTGATATATCATATTTTTTATCTTTAAGATTTTCTAAATTATCTAAATCACTGTCATTAAAGTCAAAGTAATTTATTCCAGAATATTTTTCCTTATCTCCACCTTTAAAGAAACTTAAAATAAACATTCTAAATGAATGTTTTATAGATTTAAAATCATTGAAAATATTATAGTCTTTTAAAGCTTTTTCCACTAATTCAATTGTAAAATAATGGTTTAAGGACAATATTTTTAGAATTAAAAGTTCATGTGGTCTTTTACCATCAGCAAAATTATCAGTAATAAATTTTAATGATTTAACCTCTTCATCAGATAAATACTCATCATAATCTTTATCATATTTCTTTAAGAAGTTATAATAAGAGTCAAAACTATTATGACTTATTATTAAATAAGGATCTAAATCACCATTTTCATAAAAATCAACTAAATAAGGAATTCTTCCTAATTTATATTTTAGATTCAGATATTTATCTTTAAATAATGCAGTCTTAAAGGTTGCCTTATTAATTGCATTATATATTCTCTTTTTAGATATCTCATCAAAACTTATAGAAGATGAGCCTTTAATTATTTTGTTTCCCTCCATAAGATATTTTCGGATAATATCCTTATCATATGATTTATCTCCAGATAATGCAATAGGAATTAAGAAATTGTTTTTATAGTTTCCAATAAAGTCAATAATAACTACATATTCCTTATTTTTAAATTTACGTAAACCCCTTCCCAATTGTTGAATAAAAATAATTGATGATTGAGTAGGCCTTACAAGTAATACCTGATTAATTTCTGGAATATCTACTCCCTCATTAAATATATCTACAGTAATAATATACTCTAATTTATCCTCTACATCATCATCAGTTAATCTTCTTATTGCATCTTCCCTTTCCTCTTGAGAATTTTCACCAGTAAGTGCAACTGTAGGATGACCTTTATTATTAAATCCTTTAGCTAGTTCTTTAGCTTCTTTTTTAGTACTACAGAATACAAGTGCTTTAAGTCTATCTCCAGAATATCCATAGTATTCAGATTGTTCAAGTATATAATTGATTCTATCATCAGATACCAAATATTGAAAATCAGAGTTATCATCTAAAACTTTACCATTAACAGTTAAATCAGTAATTCCAAAATAATGGAATGGACAAAGTAAATCCTCTTCAAGAGCATCCTGAAGTCTAATATTAAGTGCCACATTATAATCAAATAATTCATAAATATTATAACCATCTGTTCTCTCAGGAGATGCTGACATTCCAAGACAGAATTTAGGTGTAAAATAATTCAATATTTTCTGATAACTAGCTGCACCTGCCTTATGTACCTCATCTATAATGATATAGTCAAATTCATCTCTTCTAAACTTACTGTAAACATCATCTTTAGACATAGTTTGAATAGTTGAGAAGAGATAATACTTATCATATTGTTTGGAATTACCTGATAATAATCCAAACTTATAATCTTCATCTTTAAAAACCTTTTTAAAGGTTTTCATTGCTTGTTTTGCAATTTGTTCTCTGTGAACTAAAAATAAGAATTTATCTGGATTAAATTTTTTGACTGCAAAAGCAGATGCATATGTTTTACCTGTACCTGTTGCAGATACCAAAAGGGCTTTATTTTCTCCTTTACTAATCAAATCATCAATATTATTTAGAAAATCAGCTTGCATTGAATTTGGTGTTAAATTCTTCCCATCAGTTTTATCATCCAAAATCTCTTTATTTGTCTCTAAAGCCCTTTTATTTTCATTATAAATTTTTTCATATTCATCAATAATATCTATAAGATCCTTTGACTCATCCCATAGTTTTTTAAATTCATCAAATAAATTCTTAATAATTTCGCCATTATTTAAAGATGAAAAACCAATATTCCATTCTTTATTAATGGTTAATGCATTTAAAGTAATATTAGAACTTCCAATAATTCCCTTATAAACATTTTTATCCTTAAAAATATAACCTTTAGTGTGAAAACCCTCTTCTTGACAGAATTTAACCCCAATGTTTTCAAATTCATTAAGTTTCTTTAAGGCAGCAGGTTCTGTAAAATTTAGGTAATTTGTGGTAATGATTTTTCCTTTAATATTTTTAGCTTCAAGCTCTTTAAAATCCTGTAATAAAGGAGTTATACCCCCCATAGTAATAAATGCAACACTAATATAAAATTCTTCACATCTATGTAATTCTTCTTTAATTGAATTTATAACCTTATTACCGTCATTATTTACAATTAATTTAGGTTTTAAACCATCATAGGATTGGAGGTCTTTATCAACAAAAGCAATTTTTGCCCCTTCCACAATCTCTTCACCATTAGACATCTACAAACCTCTTTTCTAAAGATTTTCCTTCAAGTAATTTACAACTTTTATATCCGCTTCAATCCATTGAACTGAATCTAATTCATCTTTACCTAACCATTTTCCATTCATATGTTCCAGAAGTTTTAAATCGCTTTCTAAACTACATTCATAACAGGACATATATAAATAAAAATTAGGATATTGCCACTCTAAATCTAAAGCAAATTTATCAATTTTAATATCTGCATTTAACTCTTCTTTGATTTCCCTAATTAAAGCTTCCTTTTTAGATTCACCTTTTTCTATTTTTCCACCAGGAAACTCCCAAAGACCTTTAAATTCACCATATCCACGTTGAGTAGCTAAAATTTTATCATCTTTTTTAATAATTGCTGCTACTACATGTAACTTCTTCATTAAATCCCTCTAATTATAATTAAAATATTATTTGTTTTTAAATATAATTAAAGATTATTATAATTTTTTTAAAACTTAAATTTAAAACAAAAAAATTATGATAAAATAAAATTAATAAATTAATAATATGAAAAGTAGGATTGAAATTCAAAAAAGATGTAACACTGCAGAAGAGAGATTAAATAATCTTGAAGTTAAAACAACTGAGGACAAATATTATGAACTTAGTTATATTATTAATATTAAAACCTTAAACTCAATACTTGATGAGAATAAAGATGAGGCAAAAGTATCTGCAGAACTAGACAAGGTTAAAGCTAAGGTTTATAGACTTCAAAAAAGTGGTAATCAATTAGAAATCTTAAAAAATAATCTTGAAATGAGAACATATAATTGGGTTTTAAATGATTCTAATAATGTTGAAATAGAATGGGTACCACTTAAATTTAAAAAATAGATAAATTGATTCCAATAAATAGAATGAACTACTTAAATTTAAAATTTAATAAAAAATAAAAGTTAAAAATATATCTTTAATCATAAACTGTTAATCCATGATTTAATATCATCACCAGATGTAACTAATTCATCTGCATCATAATCTGTTGTAAATTGGATTTCCATTGGATTTTCCACATTTGCACCATTTGCTTCTGCAACTCTACTTGCCTCTTTAATAGCAGATCTTGGCCAGCCAGCATGAGTTACAAATGGTATAACAGTTTTTCCTGTAAAATCATTTGAGGATAAGAATGTTCTAATAGGTGGAGCTATAGTATACCACCAAACTGGACTTCCAACTACAATTGTATCATAACCAGATATATCCTTATCTAATGGTTGTAATTCAGGCTTGGTTTGACTTTTCAAATTATCTACAGTTTCATCTACAAGGGCGTCATAATCATCTGTATAATCATCAACAGTTTTAATTTCACATAAATCAAAACCTGTAATTTCACTAATTTTTTCTGCAATCATTCTTGTATGATTTTTATATGAATAATAAACAATTAATCCACTCATTTTATCACTTTAACAATTTTTAAAAATAAATTTATAAAATTTAATTAGGTTAATATTACTATATATAAAGTAGTATATATATTTTATTTAAAAAAAAATTATATATACATATAAAAATATTATGAAAATAATTATAGATAAAATTATAAAATTTTTATAAAAAAAGATGTTTAATGCTTAGTTTTATCTTTATTAATTAAGAATTTGTAAATTGATTTTAAATAAGTTTAAATCTTGAAAAAAAAGTTTAATAAAGAATATGATTCCATTAAAAATATAATGGAATCATTAAATCATAATTTCCACTAAATTAAGGAATATATTACATGGTTATTAATTGGAAATTATGATATTTTTATAAATTGCAAGTTCCATACATAACAGATCTTACAACTATAAATTTAATAGTAAAGGTAATTACGGAAATCAACCTAAGATTCGTAATTACAAAGTGAATTGAAAAAATAATTACAGAAATCAAATTCAAGGATTCTGCAATTAAAAAAACAAATTAATTAATAATTGTAGGCTCCACACCCCCATAGACCTACAATTATAAAATTAACAGTGAAAAATAATTGCAGGCTCTACACCCCCATAGACCTACAATTATAAGACTCATGGTATATGATAATTGCAAAAATCTACCCCCATAAGATTCTGCAATTATATATGATAAAAAATATAAAAAGTTATTTTTACTTAAATAAACTTTTTACACCTTCCTGTAAAGGAATTGCATATATTCACCATTAACCTATGTTTTTTAGTAAGTATATTAACATGAATTGTAATTTTCTAATTTGTATTCCAACTGATAGTTTAGATTAATAATCCTCTATCCTATTTTTTATTTTAATTAATATTTCACCAGATATTGGAGTTTTTGAAGCAGATATCTTAAGCAATAGTTCCATTGCCTCCTCACTGCTCATAATGCCTTTTTCAATACTATTTACAAAAATATCCTCCAATGAGATATAATTGATTTGGAACCTATCTAAATACTCCTTCATTTCATTAGGATCCTCCACAAGAATAACTCCATTATTTACCTTTGCCATAGCCATCAACATAGCCTCGTTATCACTTACATATTTACTTGAAGTTAAATCCATAAAGACTTTAAACTCTTCAGAATAAACTTTAATATCTTTAAGTTGGATAATCTTATTTTCAACCAAAGGTTTTAACCTCTTTTCCATTTTTATTGAACGGCAAAGATCATTATAAGTTTTTGGAGTGGTAACAATCTTATTGAATTGTCTATTTAACAAGTCAATATTATCAACTCTAACAAATGTAAAAAGAATATTGTTGTTTAGGTAGAGAGTTTTAGATTCCATTTAGTCACCTTTTATATTTATATACAATCTCATCTTGGAATCCATCTAACAACATTCCATTTCTTTTATCTTCAGATATAAGATTAGAATTGTAAGCATCCTCAACTAGACGAACATAATTACCAATCACTCTTTTGCTATTATATTCCGGAACCTGATAAATTGATTTATCAAAACCTCTTAACTTCGCTTCATGACTAATCTTAACATTAGATAAATTGTCAAATTCTCTTTCATCAATAAATCCATCTTGAAGAAGCCTTGTAATTAAAGCCTGATGTGAAATTTGGAAATATTGTTCACACACTATGGCATCATCCAAGGTCCATTTTTTAATACCTCTAGATTTGATAAATTTCTTTAAACCCTCATAGGGAATCAATACATATGAACCGAAGAGCTCAGCCTCCTGCTCTGAATCACTTTTATCATTATAATTACAGACAACAATATCCTCATTGAAGTTATCGTCATATAATAAATGATATAATTCATGGGCAAGTGTAAACCTTTGTCTACCTAAAGAGGAATTGGAATTTATACCTATAATACTATTGGTACCATTCTTTACACACATACCACTAGTATTTGATGACATTGGATGGAATATTATAGTATAATCTGTAAAACAGGTCGGGACCATGTGAAATAAATCTATAGGAATATAAGGATTCATATTCAATTCATCCCTAAGCTCAACAGCAAATGAATTCAATTCTATTGGACTTTTCACATCAATCATCCTCCTTTAGATTATCTAAAAATTCAATATTCAAAACAATCTTGTTTATAACAGCGATTGCCTCTAAATCTTCAACACTAACTTTTTTAGATCTGAACGCAAAATTTAAAGGAGTATACTTGTCGGTTTTTCCAATAACATAATCCCTAGAACAGCCATATAATTCACAAAGCTTGTTTAGGGACGTTAAATTTAATGAACGTTTCCCGGATTCAATCTTAGCTAGAGTACTTTGGTCAATGCCCAAATAATTAGCTATACTAGACTGATTAATATTCTGGGAAGTTCTTAACTCTTTTAATCTTTTACCCATCTCAATATTTTTTTCGCTTTCTGCCAAAGAAATGCCTCCAAAGTAGACATGAATATATTTGTCATAATACTATTTAAATGTTTTTAAGAAAATATGACATATCAATAAAAATGAATATAATCACCCTTGATTAAAACAGACACAAATTGGTAAAAAAGATAGATAAACCTTAAAAATCCTTTAAAAATTTATATGATGTGAATCAGTTAAGTTTAATTAAAATAAACCTTAAAGATACATAATTTTTATATCATTGTAGATTATTTATCAAATAAAATAGATGTAAGGATTATATGACAACAATCCAACAAAAAATAGCCTGATAAGATTAATAAAAAAATAAAAGTTTGGAATATAATCCGTTTAAATAAACCAGATAATAATTAAATATTTAAAAACATTGATTTAAGATTTGATTTTCTTTGTATGAGGAACGAATGCAATATAATTTAATATTGATGCAATAACCATTAATCCTAAAACTAATGAATTTACCTTATAAAAGAAATAGATTCCTGCAAATAATGTTGCAGTATTGATAAATATCCCCACAAAAGCATCGGATCTATTATAAACTGACTCGGTTCTTGTTATAAGATATAGAAATATTAGTATAAAACATAGAATTGTAACATAAAATCTAATATCAGTAATGTTTTTAAAAGCAAAGTATTCTAAAATCAATGAAATGGCCAATAATACTATGGATATAATAACTAAAACTCTCTGAAACATATTATATCCAGGTTTACTTCTAAAAAATTTATCATTATTCATAAAGAACTATTTAATTTAAGAAATATTTATAACTTTTTACAGGTTTTAGTGATTCTGTCATAAAAATTCAGTGAAACAAATTAAAAATCCATTAAAATTTATGCCAAAATATTATGACCGATTATTTATAGGAACATATGAATTTTAGAATTGTCATAAAAATCTAGTGAAAAAAATTAAAAACCTATCAAATTTTATGCCAAAGTTATTATCCACCTAAAAAAAAGTGAAAAATAAGAGGTAAGTCTAAATGAAAAAATAGCTAAAAGTTAAAATTGGATTAAATTGAAAAAAATAAAAATCAAATAAACTCCAAAAACGGAAAAAACTAAAAAAACATAATAGATAGAGAGCATTATGGTTATAATTCTATAATATGCGGTTTAATATCGGGATCATGGTTTGCAAGGCTCTCAATGCAATTCTCATTTAGACTTGTCTGTCTAATCCATTTAAGAGATTCGATAGCCTGATCTAGATTATCCGCAATACCCGGTAGAATCATCTCCCTCCATGATTTTTCAGCATAACCACCATCGGAGAAAAGTAAAACATATTTACCGGTATAGGTATTGGTAATCTTTAATGCGACCAAACCTGGAGTATGTCCAGGTATATTAATTAATTGGAATTTCCCATCACCAAACAGATCATAGACCCTTCCAACAGGACCGTTTTCAAAGATTTCCTCCTCGGTACCATGTAGCCTGTCCTCAAACTCGAAGGTATCCAAATCGACACCTTTCCACATGTTCCCAACATATCTAATCTTATTCTTATTTGCAAAATCAAGTTCGTCCCTGCTTACCATAATCTTTTTGGCATCCCCAACATGTTTAAGACCGGAGGCATGATCCACATCAAGGTGACTTAATATCACATAGTCCAGGTCGGATGTTTTAATGTTTAAAGATTCCAATTGTTCATTTATGGCCTGACCTTCCGGCACTAGTCCCTGATTGGTCAAATAGTCCTTTAAGGTTTGATGTCTAATCTGGGATAGTTTTTCATATTTTCCATTTGGTGAAATATCCCTATGCCAGCCGGTATCATATAGAATCAGATAATCATCATATTCTATTAGATATGCCGATACAGGAAACCATTTCCTGTTTTTTCTACCATAAGAACTTAGAACCGTAAGTTTCGGTAATGAGGGATTTACCTCCTCATCACGAAAAGCTAGTGACTCGGATATATTTACCTGCCCTGTCTGTAAAACATGTATCTTCATCATTTACATCACTGAGAATTTTATATAGATAATAACTATAAACCTATTATACTCTTTATTTATACCTAGAAATATAAGATTTAAGATTTAACGAAATATCTCTAAAAAAAATTAAATCTTAATAAATAAAAAAAATCAAACTTGTAAAAAAAAAAGAATAAATAAATGGATAATCAGGAATCTAATCGTCTTCCTTTGTAAAGGCGTCCTTGAGATTCCTGTTATAATCATGTATTAAAGAGTAATGCTCAAAGTTTTTATATTCCAATATAAACATCAGATAATTATCCTGGAAATTCTCATATACGTTAAAGAATTCTTTTATAATGTCTGAGTTGAATTTTGTAAATGAATCAAAATTCCCTTCCTCAACCATTTTAAATTTAAAATCCGCTACCTTTAAAAGGTCCTTTAATGCAAACTCCAATAAGGTCAATAGATATTTATAGATTACATCATTTTGAAATACCTCATACAAATAGCCGGATAACTCTTTAAAATCTTCGTATTCGGCATTTACAACATATTCTGTTTCAAGAAAGCTCAATATATATTTAACATTATCCTCTACATCTTGACGGATATTATCATCACAGAGTACAAAGGCCTCCTCTGTTGTATCAATCATGTTGGAGTTAATTTCTATCAAGTTAATAATTGATTCCTTATACTTTTCACCATAATCCATAATACCACATCATTTTTTTAGATTAATAACTTATCTGCATCAAGTAAATAATTATTTTAATTAAAATACATTTTTACTTTTCAATATTAAAATAGATTAGTTATTTGATTTTATTGTTAATTTATATAAAGTCACTGAATTAAGTTATTGATTTTTTTATTATTTAAACCCTATTAAATTCCAAATAGGGTTTGATTCTATTGGTTACTGAATTCCAAATTAAGTTGTTTTCTTGTTTAATATGGATTAATGTAATAACCATGAGGATACTCAGAGATCCAGAATCTCTGATGGTTTATCTACAACCTTTATAGGATAATCATCAAGGTATGCATCATCGGAACCCTGACCCCATTTTACCACAATAACATCAACATCAACATTCTTTCCCGTTTGAATATCGGTATACCTATCTCCAATATACACAATCTCCTCCTTTAAAAAGTCCTCGGACTTGATTATCTTGTTAATTAAAAATGGATCAGGTTTGAATGGCTCATCCCTTATATGGCCTATCACATATTTGAAATCTATATTAGGAAATAGCTTCAATACAAGCATCCTTAATAGGTCATCCATACGATTAGAACATACCGCCAGGGTTATGTCCGGATTGCTGTTAAGTTCAGCAAGTGTTTCCAAAATGCCATCGTATGGTTTTGTATGGTCCTTAGGACTCCTTATGTAGATATCCATATATTCCTCCAGAATATCCTCATCGGAGCCCATGAATGATATGAACTCCTCAAAGTTGATGTCATCTGCAGTTTTAAATGGAAATATCGGTTGATTAAATTTTTCCAAAGCCTTATTATATGCACTTACGGAATCGTATAATGTATCCACAAGCGTTCCGTCAAAATCAAAAATATACAGTTTTTTCATTATACCACTTATCAATGTGATTATACATAGTTTCTAAAGTATACCGGAATATTTAAAAAAAATAATCATAATTCTAATTTTAATTTTTTTATAATATATTCCATGTTTTTAAAACAATTTTCAACATCTTTATCAGTTATATCATGAAACATCTCATAATCAGCAATATTCCTAATTCTCTTACATTCCATCAACTTGTTAGAACAAGTAAACTGTTTTTTATATTTTAATTCATCAATAACTTGCCTATGCTCCGATTTATATTGCTCATTATCATTTATAAAATCCCAAGATTTCTTAACCTTAAAATTATATTTATTATTTAACCATAAAGAGGAATAAGAATAAGCACTATAATAAGATCTATTAATAATCGTACTATTAATACATCTATCATCACAAGAATCAGGAATTAAATCCTCCTTATTTTCATAAATAAGTTTAGTAAACAAATATAATTGGTACTGGGGATAATTTTTAATTTTTAAAATATTAATCACCTGGAAAAATAATTAATATTCGCAAATTATATTTGAATTTAAAAAAAGAGACTCCCTATTTTTATTAGTTTTAGAGTATTGCCACATTTCATTGATTATTTTTTCAAAATTTTTAGTGTATTCTTCCCAACCCATATTTTTAGGCACATGAATAACAAACAAATCCTCAGGAACTCCGCAATCATATTCCCTTTTAAACTCCACATCGCCTAAGTCATATTGGTTAGATAATTCTTGAAGCCTATTTAAAAACTCTCTTTTACAATTATGATAAAAATAACTTTCTTTAAAATATAAATCATCATTAGTAAATGACTTTTTAGGATTTCCTGGGAAAATCTCCATTTCTTTATTAACTATAGATTCCATAGTAACCCCCCAACAAGAATAATAATTTTATAAACTGTCAGACATTTTATCAATATTGTCAGGATTATTAGAAACACTGATAACAACAGTATTATTACTTAAGTCATCATCATTTCGATAGCCTACAGTAACATTATCATTTTCAATATCATCTTTCTCTACTGAAAATCCAATTACCACAGGTGAAATCTTCAAATCCTTAAAATTAGAATTTAATTTGTCTAAAAATTCTTGATTAAATAATTTTTTAAGATCCACATCCTCTTGGAGTATCCTTAAAACTTTTTTTTCAGTCATCTTAAAAAACCTTCCCTATCAATAATTAATTAATATTATATTATTATTTATAATAAATATTTCCAAAACTATTTCTTAAAGCGAAATTATTATAAAAAATATTAAAATTAATTACAAATCCAAAAGGTCATAAGCGTTATCAATCATCTTTAAAGGATAATTACAGTGCATGGAGATATCATCCTTCTGACCCCAGGTTACAAAAGCCATATCAACATTGGCATTCTCTGCAGTCAGGATATCGGCACTTCTATCCCCAACATACAACACATTGTCCTTATCCAGATTTGACTTTTCAATTATCCTATTAAGTTTATATGGATCCGGTTTTCCAGGTAGACCTTCCCTATATCCAACAACGCAGTCAAATGCGATATCACCCAACAGGTAATCAACCAAACTATCAAGCAATATCTGATCACGGTTGGAGCATATTGATATAGAAACACCATTATCCTTTAATGTTTTCAGGACATCATGAATACCAGGATATAGTTCCGTATGATACCTTTTGGATTCAAGTGAGTTCCTCCTGTATGCCAGCTGGATATCCTTAATGGGCAGGTTATCTGCATTGTCTTCCAGCCTATGTGCAAAGTTTCTAAAATCCACATAGCTAACATTTTCCAAATCGTTTATGTGAAACGTGTCCACATCATATTCAATCAATGATTTGTTGAATGCAATCAAAGAATCCAGGAAAGTGTCCGCCAATGTTCCATCAAAATCAAAAATATATCCCTTTCTCATCAAATAGCCCCTTTACTAAAGGTTTAAATACATATCATTTAATGTTTAAATTCCAGTCCATGACAATGGATTAAAACCTAAAATTCAAATGATTATAATAAACCCCAACAATCAAATCAAAAATCCAAATCTAATCCAGATAATAATAGTAATAATAATAATAAAAAATCTAACAACCAAATCAAAAATCCAAATCCAATATATCATAAGGTGAGTCAATGATTCTTAAAGGATAATCGCTTGAATAATCCTCATCATTGCCCTGACCATATGTCACCAAAACCATATCCATGGAGGCATTCTCTGCAGCTGCAATATCAGCATCCTTATCACCGAAATACAATACTTCATCCTTGCTGCAGCCTTCCATTTCGACTATCTCATTTAGTCTGTATGGATTAGGCTTGTCAGGTATGCCTTTCCTATAGCCTGAGATATACTTAAAATTGATATCCTTGAAAAGCTCCTTAGAAAATTCATTCAAATATTTCTCATCCCTGTTTGAGCATATCGCCAATGTTTTTCCCCGATTGGACAACTCTTCTAGAACCTCTTTAACACCGTCATATGGACGGGTGTGGACTTTCGGATAATCCTTATATAAATCAATATATGCAGGATACACGTCTGTTTCCTTACCTGCATCGATATCTTTTAGAAACTGTCTAAAATCCTTATAATATAATGTTTTCAGATCTTTATCATAAGTTGGTTTATCAAATCTTTTTAAAACCTCGTTAACACATGCAATGGAATCCACTATAGAATCCACCAAAGTTCCATCAAAGTCAAAGATATACAATTCTTTCATAATATTATATTATGGTATATTATATTAAAATATTTTTTAAGGTCATGAGCGATTGGTATTTTTATAAAACTGGAATTTAAATTTCCTATGGACATACCTAGAAGAAAATCCGATTCTACCTTAAACACTAATGGAAATTTTTTTATAACTAGTGAATGATATAATTAAATGATTGTTAAAGGTTTAATCATATTTAATAATGATACTTTATAAAGATATTTTCTAGAAAGGTCCAATCAGACCTAATAAAAATATTATTTAAAAATATCTTATAAGAATGTTTAATCAAGCTTATAAGGATATTCTTTAAAAACTCTTTCAAAAGCTGATTGGAAATATCTTTATTAGATTCCAGATCTATAAAGGATTGACCTAAAATTTTAATAAAAAAGTTAATTTGGGGATAAATATGTCTGATGAGGTTAACAACAAACGTTTAAACGATTTAATTAATGTAAGTGCAGAGAAGAGAACACGTGAATATGAGAAGATGCTTATTGAAGAGTTGAAAAAAGCGTCCTTACTTTTGCCCATTGAGTTTACAAGAAACAAAGATGCACTGGAAAATGTGAAGGTAGGGGAAACCTATACAACCAAGGAACCCCTTGGATTTAAACCCTTGACCTATGTGGATGAAAATGGAAACGTGCATCTATTTGTATTTACAAACGAAAAGGAGTTAATCAACGTTAACTGCGACAACATATTACTAATAGATAGTGCGGATATTGCTGAAAAATTTAAAACAGCAAACTTTATAGACATTGTCATTAATCCGTTTAATGAGAATGGTTTTTCAATAGCGTTTAAAGATTTTTTACGTTTATTTGATGATAAAAAGCATTCAGGTAAGTTAAGTCAGAAGGAGAAGGTTAACATGGCCTATGACCAGGTAGGTTTCTTTGTCAGAGACCTAGATCTATCCAAAGATCTAATCAACAAATATGAAATCGGCCAGATAATTCAGGAAAGGGCATTTGTAGATTCAAGTAATAAAATCGGTAAAATTGTTACAAACTGTCGTTTTGCCATCATATCCAATCATTGCATTGACTGTTCAGAGTTTGAAGAGGAGACTAATTGGAATTTATTTACCTGTGGCCCTAATTCATTGTTTAAGGTTTTAGATATTTATGAATATAAGGGCAAAGTACAGATTGTTCTTTTACATCTATTTAAAGACAATTGGAAAGCATTCATTGGTAATGATACAATTAACCCATCACTTGTTAACGATTCAAGAAGAATATTTAGACAGACTTTTAACACTGCCCCTATTCCAGAACTTACAACCGATAGATGGTTGGAAAGATGCGGATTTCCAGTCGGTTTAGATAATGACGGTAATTTCTGGGAGATTGAATAAACTGTTTTAGAAGATTTAACAAACATTTTAAAACCAGTTAATTCCTGATTTAATATTTTTAATTATTTTAGAATGGAATTGTAGACTTTATGTCCTTAAATGATGAAAAATTGGTAATTGATCATCCAATTTACTGAAAAAACAATTAAAAATTATATTTTAAAATCAGGTAAAAAAAACATAAAAAAAGCAATGAATAGAGATTCTACTTTAAATCAACTAAAAAAAAGTCCGAACTTAAAATCCAATAAAAAAACAATTGAGAAATCCAATCCCAGAATTCAATGAAAAAAAGTGTAAAAAAAGTAATTAATGAAATCTAATTACTTTCAGCATCAACCAAAGCCAAAGCCTCCTCAATGATCTTATCCATATTATAATATTTATATAGACCTAGACGACCACCGAAGATAACCTTGTCCTCCTTATCCGCTAATTTTTGGTATTTTGCAAATAGGTTATTGTTTGCCTCGTTATTTACAGGATAGTATGCCTCCATGCCCCTTTTCCAGGTCTGTGGATATTCATGGGTAATGATGGTGACATCTGATTCGGCAGATTCAAAGTGCTTATGTTCGATGATTCTTGTAAATGGAGTTTCAGCATCGGTATAGTTTACAACAGCGTTACCCTGATAGTTATCGGTATCCTTCAATTCAGTCTCAAACTTAAGGCCCCTATATTCAAGTTCACCATAACAGTAATCGTAGAACTGGTCTATCATACCGGTAAATATCACCTTGTCCGCAACATTCATCCATTTCTCCTTATCGTCAAAGAAATCGCAGTTAATCTTAACATAAATGCCGTCCAAAAGCTTTTCAATAATCTGGGTATATCCACCAATAGGTATTCCCTGGTATAAATCGTTGAAATAGTTATTGTCATAGATTAGTCTTACAGGCAAACGTTTAATAATAAATGCAGGAAGTTCACTACATTTCCTTCCCCACTGTTTTTCGGTATATCCCTTAACCAACTTCTCGTAAATATCCTTACCTACAAGACTGATAGCCTGTTCCTCAAGGTTCTTAGGTTCTGTAATATTTGCCTCGGCCTTTTGAGATTCAATAATTTCAACAGCCTCCTGAGGGGTTTTGATTCCCCACATCTCATGGAAGGTATTCATATTGAAAGGAAGATTGTATAGTTCACCCTTATAGTTTGCAATAGGTGAGTTTGTAAAACGGTTAAAATCAGCATATTTATTTACATATTCCCAGACCTCTTTATTGTCTGTGTGGAATATATGTGCACCATACATATGAACATTTATACCATGGTCCTCCTTAGTGTAAACGTTACCTCCTATATGGTCCCTTCTTTCAATAACTAAACATTTCTTACCTTTATCTGTCATTTCACGTGCAAATACAGAACCAAAAAGTCCTGAACCAACTATTAAATAATCATATTCCATATAAATCACAATATTTTTATAAAATTTATAAAACTAATTATAATAATAAATTATATATGTTTCCTGATTAAATAAATTTTAGCCTTTCTATATTAGAATCTAAAAAAAGTGGAAACTAGAAAAAGTAGATGAAAAAACAATACCCCATAACCAATAGATTTCAGCATTTATTATAAAATCTTTAAAATAGTGGAAATTAAAAAAAAGGTAAATTAAAAAGCAATGCATCCTAATTAAATGGATTTCAGCATTTATTCTAAAATCTTAAAAAATAGAGTAAAATAAAAAAAGTAATTTAATAATAGTCTTCAGGATAGGGCATGTGGAATGAAAACCACCAGGTTAACAATGGATGATGCCAAAACAAATGAAACGTTAAGCAGGCTAGTGTTCCAATAAACCGCCACAACAACCATAAGCAAGACTATGGTCATGATAAGTGCAAATATGGCCTCGGATTTACTGTTTGAATTTGGAATCAATCTTTCATCCTTGGATACAATGTAGATAAAGAAGATTAAAAAAACTCCAATGGCTACAGCAAAATTAAAGTTATATTGATTTACATCTATCCAGAACTGTAGAAACATACAGATGAAAAGTAGTGCACATGAAAAATAGATTAAATACTTCTGAAGCCTTGAATATCCAGAATCCCCTTTCATCAATTCCTCTTTAAAATTCATATTAGTACTTTATTTAAAGTGATATATAATTTTTATCAAATCTACTTAAATAGAATATTAAAAAAGCAATATAAAAACCTGACAAAAATGAAATCCGATTAAATACAATATTAAAAAACCCATTTAGAAGCCTAGTAAAAATGAAATCTACTTAAATACACTATTAAAAAAACCCCAATTAGAAGCATAGTAAAGATAAAAAATTAAAATAAAAAAAGTCGATTAAATAATCATTTTACAGGAAATATTAATTTCTATTTGGACAAGCTGGGATGAATAACCTTTATGCCATCATCCTTTAGCACGTCATATAACTCGGCATGCTCCGTATGGACAGGATATAAAACATCGGGATGAATCTCCCTTACCATCTCAAGAAGTTCAGGACCCTTCGCATGACCTGATACATGGAAGTGGTTATAGATTGGAATATCAAAATGGTTCAGCCAATTTTCGGTTATCTCATAATTCATCTCCATCTCCTCATTAAATGGTTCGGTTGTACTGTGAAGATAGATCGCATTTTCAGGTTTAATATCGATCAGCTCCATGAATGAAAAATTATCAAGGCGTATGATAAAGCCTGATTCATTATCCTGGATATCCCTATAGGTGTATGCGTTATCATAGTCCAGAAATTCCCTTTCCCATTTTTCATATTCCTTTATATAGATGTCCTCATCTGCATTAACCCAATTATTATCCTTTGAAACATAGAAATCACTTGAATGGCCATCACCATTTCTCAGGGAGGATACAAGTCCGTCGCCCTTACGCCTTATATATATTCCAATATTCTCATCATGGATACTTGGATAGATGGTCTTCTCCTCGTTTTCCTCCTCAATGAGCTTTAACATATATGCCTGTTTAGTGGAAACGAGCAATGTTCTGTCGGTCTCCTTTGCAATGTTATGGAAGGTAATCAGCCTGTCAAGATCCCTGAGGGGGAAATTGGCGATGACAAGGCCCTTGAAGTCACCGATTAGATTATAGACCCTCTCCTCGATATCCTCCTCCAGTTCAAGATACTCGATTCTGTTTCCTTCATCGTCGAATTCCTTTCTATGTTCCTCACTGTTGATTCTTGTACCCTCACATATCATGACATTAGGTGAGAATCTTCTGGCATGTTTTACAAAGTCCCTGGTCAAATCCCTGTTTCTACCGTGGAAACGTAGGTCCCCAGTATATACAACGTTTTCCTGGCTCCCCTCAATTAGAAAACCTGCGGCACCTGGAAGTGAGTGATCAACAGACGCAAGCTGAACGTTTAAGTCCCCGATAGCTTGAACATCATAAGGCTCAAGTATTCGAATATCCCTCGGATGTTTGGCCTCATCACCTGTAAGCTTCTTGAAACCGCTGCCGGTTTTTTTGGGAACATAGGTAAACTGTGTTTTATATTGATAGATATCCTTGAAACCGGAGTTGAGACCTGTCTCACCAATAACCTGCAGTATTATCTTGGAGTTCCGGGTCATGTAAATCGGAATGTCACTTCTAAGATGTGATATGTAATCCGCATGGTCCGCATGTGCATGTGATAGAAGCAGACCGTCCACGGCAGGTTTTTCCTCCTGTGGGATTCCCATATGACCTAGAAAATCAGACCTGTATATTCCCTTAACATCGGGTATAAGTCCCAGTTCAATAAAGTCCCCGATACCGTTAGCCTTTCTAGGATTAATGAATTCTGAGAAAAACTTACCGTATTGCTTAAAGCTCATTCCAAAATCAAGTAAAAGTGAGGTGGAATCCATATCCAATTTGATCTTGTTTCCACCAATCTCATCTACTCCGCCATAAAAACTAATATCACTCATATAAACCCCTTAAATTACATTCTAAAAAATAATTATTTTATAATAATTCGACACCGACTTATAAAGGATATTGGGATATCCTTTTATAGTTGGAATTACTATAATAATTATTGAAAAACATTATAAATCATGAAAAACATATTATAGTAATAGTATTAATTTAATGATTTATATAAATTAATAAATTAGTTTTATTGTTTTTTATAGTTCCTTAGTGTAATGGCAATCATACGAGACCCTGGATCTTGTGATGGCGGTTCGACTCCGCCAGGAACTACTATAACTTTTTGTTCTATTCCCTTTTTTTCTTATATAATAACATGTATTATTAAAACTGATTTTTATAATTTTTTAATGAAATCTTCAATTGAATTTAATAAAAAAATAAGGGTTTATTATTAATATTCATTTTTATAGAAAGCGTTATTAATTTTGAAAAAAAATGAGAAAAAGAGGATAATAATATTTTTTTTATTTTAAGTAGTGGTAATAAATGCAATCTACTTCGTCTGTGTTTGGTATCATGAAGCGGATTAAACAACCATAGTTATCATTAAATAATATTGTTGCTTCCATTAAGTCAGTGCTCCATGTTTTGCCATTATCGGATTTTTTAAGCATACTGTAACTTATGGGTAAATTCTCTTTAGATCCTTTTAGTGTGAATGCTGGTGGTTCGCGGTTGAATTGGTATTCCTCGTTTACTGCATTTGGTATTAGTTTTTCTATTACCTCATTTAATGATGCAAGATTGTTTTCTTCTTTTAATATTTTTAGTTCATCTGCAAGATTTGAATTTATTTTAATTGAAGTATATTTTCCCATATCCTATTTCCCCTTTTTAAAAAAATAAAAGAAATATATTGTTATATCTCTTTTATAATATCAAATATTCTATTATTATGCCGAATATTATTATTACAACAAATATTATGTAAAAATATTGGTTTTTGTTTAATTTTTTATTTTCTTTGAAATTTTTATATATTAAATATATTAAGAGTATTAATAAAATTAATTCTATTATATTTATAATATAATTCATTTTTCTCACCCCATTATTTTTTGGAAATTTTTATATATTAAGAAAAAGAATATATTACTATAAAAGTTATTAAGGGATTTCTCCCTTAATATTTTATTAGTAATATCTTAACTATTTGTAATAGTAGGATAATAATAGTTAAGATTTTTTCATCTTTTTCTTTAATTTTTTCCACCTCCTATTTGTTTTTACAATATTATATTGTACTACATACTATATAAATATTTTTATTTTCTTCTTTAAAAGTAGTATATATTATTAAAAAAAATAAAAAAGTAATAATAATTTTTAAAAAAAATAGCACTAAATCATATTTCCCTTATTAATCTGTGGGTAAAAAAAGAGAACATGTGATTTACTGCTAAAACATTTTTCCTTCATAATTTCCAGAATATAATTGAAACTTTAATTTAAATGTTTATGATTACATCTTACTATTACACTATTTTTTATACAAAAATAATTATTGTAATTAGTAGTTAATTACAACCGGTACCGAAACGGAATATAATATAATCATCAGAACCTACAGCATGAATATCAGACTCCAACTGTTTAACACCAATATCAACAACATATATTTTTTCAACACCTAACTGTCCAGTAGAATTAACTTTAGCCTCCTCAAAGAAGTCAGTGATAATTTTAACATCAGATGAATCAGAACCTAATGATTTAATAACTGATTGACTATTAGTGTAACTTTCAATACTAATATTTTCTACTTCATGATTACTGCCTACTATGAAAACAGGTATTTCTGCACCAACACCATCAAGTGAAAGATAATTAGTATTGTCATTAACAACAATTCGTGGTCTATTTTTCAATGCTTCATAAGTTACCATATTTTTATATCTCCTTATTTTTATATTGGATTAATTTTTTTCTAAATTCTGATAAGGTAATACTTGGCATAATTTTATCTTCTTGAAAAGAGTTTAATAATTTTTTTTCTTCCTCAAATTGAGAAGTTAATTTATTATATGCAAGCATACCCATATGTAGTGAGTTATTCTCATCTACAAGACTAATTAAGGTTAATTTAGATTTTTTATTTTTAGAATTATTCTTCACGTCCTTTTTAATTTCTTCATTTTGATTATCTTTATTTTCTGTCATGATTTAAACCTAAAAATTAATTTTTTTTATAAAACTAAATAATTATCTGGATTCCATCTGCGACCGCCGATAAGATGCTTTTTATAATAATCTACATTGAGTTTGATAATTCTACGATACAAGATAGGATTACGGTTATACTCATCTTGATTAAAAATAGCTTGAATTCGGAATGTAGTAGGAAAAATAAAATTATTAAAAAGAAGATTAGATGGATGATATTCATCAGGATTAGGACAAAATCCTTTCACGGCAAGACTATTTTTACTAGTTCTTGCAGAACATTCTTTGTGACTTGTAGAACATAAATGAGTTTTATTATCATAATTTATACAGAACATATAATTCTGTGTTCTTGCAAGAAACAATAACTCCTCTACTCTATCAGAAATAACATCACGGTCTCTTTTGTCATTGTACCAACAATTTATAACAATTGTATCAGAGGTTTTCTGATAGTATACATCTTGAGTAAATAACTTGTTAGGATGATCTGAATCATATTGTGGATGATTTTCATCCAAGGGTAATTTCTCTTGTAATACATAAGGTAAATCTGAAGGTCTTCCCCCTTCAGAATCAATTGTTATACAAGGGATCGTGTCTAAAGGAAATTGTCTTATTACAACAGGAACATTTTCCCCAAGATGAGTTTTAACATTATCTTGAAGAATTTTGAGTATTATTTGTTGTATATTCATTTTAAGCCCCTTTTTTGTAATGCTAAATCTAAAGCTTTAGTAGTTGTTTGATTTTGTTCAAGAGCTTCAATTGCACGTAATGGGAAATTATTGGGTGCCATTTTAGAAGTACCATTAATTACATATTGCACATATTCAACATTAGGAGTTTTAATATATTTTACATGAGGATTACCTTTATCAGAAACAATACTTCCCCTTAAATTTCCAGTATCTACAGGAGCTCCTCCACTTGGATTTTTCCCCCCAGCTACACCTTCACCTGGTTTCATCATTTCATGTACTGCCTCATCAGTAATATGATCGAGAACATCAGAAAGGATTGCCGAATATGTTTTTTGTGATAATTTTTCCATTCCCGATCCAGATATATCAATTTTAAAACCTAACATATTAATCCATATCCCCAAGTAAAAAAAAATTTTTTAAATTTAAAAAAAATGAGTAATGTTTTTAATCTTCTAATTTTATTGGAGGTACACGTAATTCAAATAAGGTTAATTCCATATGATTTAAGAAATGATTCCATAATGCTGGACGTCCATAAACTTTAAAATATTGTCCATTATAGAGAATAATATCTTCTTCTTGAACGTTTGCTGATGGTTCAAGATTTGCTATATATTGATTTTTTTGTTCATTACCATGTTCGGAGTTTTCATTATCAAATCTTTTTTTCTGAATATCTGCTATATATTCTGCAATGAATTTATTTACAAATTCAGGTTCCCCATCATCATCATAATCTCCAGTTTCAGTATATCTATAAACACGGATTTTAGCATTTGGGAAGAATAAACTCATAACATCACACACCTACAATGATACCTATTTTTTAAAGAATTAATTTTATTATTGATTTGTGTGTAAAGTGATGTATTTGAATTATATGAAATAGACACGTTACCTTCAGTTATTGATGATATTTCATTTGCTTGATTATCTGCTTTTTGAAATGTATATAATATAATATCATATAGTAATGATTTGATTGTACTGTTAAATTCTTGTTGAGTAAACCCAACAAGATATTCTAATTCAATTTTTCCATTAAAAATATGATTAAAATATATTATACCTTCCTTTGGTATAAGCATATAATCATCTAAATTTAAGTTTTTATCATTAATAATTAATTTTTGAATTGAAAGTACAGGGTAATAATCAAGAAGAATAACATCGGATGAAAAATTATTAATGTAAATAGTATTTACTTTTGGATTAATATTTATTCCAATTAAACCTTCAAGTTGATTTAATTTAACTTCACACAAATTAATTAATTCTTCATCAGTTAAATCCAAAGTTATATTATTCATTTTAAGATAATTTTTTAATTCAATGATATTAAAATCAAAATTATTCATCTTAAATAACCCTTCTATAATTATTTATTATGTTGCAGTTAAAGATACAATTTTATCTGCAACATTCCCTTCAACATCTAAATCATCTGTAACAGTAGTATAACCAGTACATTTTACGGTTGCAACATATGATCCCATAGGAACATTATTTATATTGCAACCACCAGTAGATCCAGATTTTCCACTAGCATATACCTCTCCAGTAACCTTATTTTTTAATGTTACACTTGCACCAGTAATTGGATTTGTACCATCATTAATAGTATAATGCACAGTATAAGTTTTACTGGTGTCATCTACTTTTTTCCAATACCACTAATAAATCCATTTCTAAACTGAGCAATATTTTGAGAAGTAATGAAGTTTGCAACAGCAAAACGTTTTCCAAGTTTATTTGTTGGGATATTTTCTATAACACTAGGAGCCATGAGTTCACGAACTTCGATAGTGGAAGAATCAACAAAGAGCATACTATCATTTCCAGTTGAATCAGATTTAAGATTTGCATCAATGAGGATAGGGATTTCTGAACCATTCATTGACTCATATGTATTAACTCTATGACCAAGACCAATGTCAATTTTATCGTTATAACGTCTATATGGTGCAGCGAGTTTTTTCAATTGTTTCCCTACATTTGCGGTAGTGACAATGCAATCCACATTACCTCCATTTCCATCGATAATTTTTGTAAGCATGTCATCAATTACATCTTCACTGATTCCTTCACCTTTAAGATCTATTTTATTATCAGTAACTTGACTAGTAAAACCTTTAAAAGTATTATTTGTACCATCACCTTGTAACAATGCACTATCTGCCATATTTTTTACATTAATAAATCCTTTATCAATCTCTCTTTGAATAAGATCAATTACAGTATTCCCCATTTCAGCCATCATAGAAATATCAATAGGTTGAATAAGAGTAGCCATTTTAGCAGTTTCTTCTGTATAAGTAGTTGAGGTAGCTTCAGGAATATCATCATCCTCAGCGATAAATTGTGCTACAGACCCATTATTTTCTTTATAAAAACCAACTTGAGAAGTACTTGCACTTTGAACACAACCTTTTGACTCTAAAAATCGAAGATATGGTGCTTGATCAAAGATTTTACTTTTAATCTCTTTAGTATATTCAATTTGCATTGAAGTTGGTGCATTAGTAGTAACAGTCATCGCTTTTCTTAATTCTTTTAATTCATTTGACTGTGATTCAAGTTTAGTTGCAATATCATGGATAGTTAATTCAGACATAAATATCAATTACTCCTAATATTTTTTAAAAAAAATTTATTTTTTATATAAAAATAGTATATTCTAATTCATACTAACTATTTTTTCAGCTATACTTTTTGTAGAATATTCATTTTCATTTTTTTCTACTGATTCATTTTGTAAAGCTTTATCTACATGGTTTTTTGGATTTCTATTATCTTGAAGATTTTTAAAAAATCTATTATTAAATTCCTGAAGTTTAGAATCCATGTTCTTATTGAATTCAGTAAGTAAACTTTTTACAATTTCATCATCAGATTCGGTATCTGATTCAGTTTTGTTTCCTTGTTCTAATGCTTCAGCTATAGCAGTATTAACCATACTATTAATTTTTGATTCAACGTTACTAAGAACAGTTTCAGCGATTGATTGTTCTTTTTCAGCCATTAACTCATTGAAATATTTTTCAGCATCTTCTTGTGTAATGAATTTTGTATTTTCATTATTTTCAGTTTCATTTTCATTAACATCAATATTATTATTGGTTTCTTCTTCTTTAGACATATTATTCGCCTTTAAATTTTTTATTATATTATGACATGCCCCGGTAAAACAATTTGATTTTACGAGATTTTTACTTCTAACAGTTCCGAAAGTATCCCAATTCGCAGGTAATGCTGTTAGACTAATCTCTTTTAAATTAATGTTTTTTATTGTCTTTGTGGTGGTATCATAATCTTTTACAAATCCACCAATACTAAGTCCAAGATGAATACCAGTATCTAACATGTCCTTAATAAGTGGTGAATATTTTTTGGTTACAAGAAATTTTATATGGAGTTTTCCTTCACTTTCAGAAACATCTTTAACTGCACCTATTACATGATCAAGACCATATCTATGATCACCATGAATATTTAGTGTAGGTGCTTGTTCAACCATTTTTTTCATTGCATCTGGAGAAATAATTTCACCATACAAATCTTTATTTGTAGTTGAGGCTATTCCCTCAAGTAGAATCCTTTCATTTTCTTCAGTATTAGCTGTAAAGTCCTCTACAGATTTTCTTGTTAGTGGACTATACACAATGAATCCATTTGACATAATTCACCTTTATCTTTTATTAAAAAAAGTTTAATTTAATATATAAGTTTCTTCTTAAAGAGAATTCTTTTAATTAAAAAGATTTAAAAAATAATATTATATAAAAAGAATAAAAAAATAATGGAAGAATAAAAAAATGAGAATAATGAATTTTAGATTTAGAGTGTGAATAATATTCCATATAGAAAAACAGGTATTTTTAATCTAAAAAAAATTGAATCTTATTTTTTTTTACTCTTCAAAATATAAAGGTGGAAAAATAGAAAATCATATTAAAAAAGTATTATTAAAATAATTAAAAAAAAATCAATGTAAATATTATAGAAATAATTAATAATCTAAAACCACACCTACTTTTACAAATTTTGGGTTTGTTGAATTCCTATTTTTTATAAAAATTTAAACAATAATTAATGCTTGAAAATCAATTTTAAGAAAATTTATTCAAAAGATTTTGAGGATTTCAACAAAGCCCAAATTTTATCATTAATAATCTTATCATTACCTTTAATCACATCTTCAAATGTAGCAAGTAGTCCTCCTTGAAAATCATGCATATTAAAATCTTCACAAAAAAGAGAATCAACAAGAAAAGAAGAATCAGGAACAGACTCAAAATTCATAGAAAAAGCATAAGCAAAAATAAAACAAATTAAAGAAACAAATAAAAACAATAACGAAACAAACAATAAACCACAAGAAGAGAATTTACCTAAAAAAGAAATACCATCATTAAACAAAATACAATTAACCCAAAGACTAGAAAGTAAAGTAACCTCCAAAGTTAACATTGCACCAGTTAACAAAATCATCCGACTATTTTTCTCATCAACCAACCGGTTACGATCAACATCCTCATCATACACATGCAACATCAACTCCAACAATAACCCATCATCCAGATTACGCAAACTTACCACTCTTTTATATAATTCTTTAAAAAAAGAAAATAATCCCGTTTAAAATATATTACAGTATATTTTAAACTTGAAAAAAATAGTATTAATTACTCACTTAATACAAGTTATAATTAATACTATTTTTTTCTGATTATTAATCTTTAAAGTTTTCTAATCATCTGAGTAAATTTTTACTCCATGTTCTTTTTTCCATTCTTTAAATTCCTTAGAAGACATTTTTCCAATTCTTTCTAATTCTTCCATGGAACAAGCCGAAAGAGCTTCTCTTAATTTATTTACATTTTCAGAACTAAATTCAAAAGGACATTCATCAGACATTATAAGTCCACCTCTTTAAATTTAATATTCTCATTTAACAAAGAATCATTTTTGATTTTATACCATAACCTATCATTAAACTCATAAGGATAAGACAAACCATACCTCTGAGATATTAAAAAATTATCAGAATATAAATCATTAAATTTATCAGCAATAGATTCTGCATAATATTCATCGGTTATATGTTTTTTAATTTTTCATTAAATATATGATTTACGAATTTAAATCATGTATAGATTTTACTACTAAAAAATTATATATTGCAGATACAAATATAACAGACAAAGATTATGCAAAAAAAGTTTATGATGAATTTGACGAATTATGTGCTGATAACTTTATTGTTGCTCATAAATATGGTTTATCTTATCCTTATGATTTTAATGAAAGATTATGGTATAAAATTAGAACTAATTCTTTATTGAATGAAATTATTAAATTTAAAGAGGTGGACTTATAATGTCTGAAGAATTGTTTAAAACATTTGGAAAAGGTAATTTTTATAAATTAGGCGAAATTATTTTTTCTTTATCTGAGGAAGAACAAGATAAAATTTTGAATATGTCTTCTGAGGAATTTAAAAAATGGAAAAAAGAGCATGGATTAAAAGATTATAATTAAAATAGAAATATTTAATTATTAAACCATATTATCCTTGTTTTTAATTCATTTTATTTTAAAAATTCGTAAATCATATATTTAATGAAAAATTAAAAAACATATCAAAAAAATAAAAATTTGATTAAAATGTCTAATGAAATACAAATAAATAAAAAAGAAGTAAAAAGTATTTTTACTAAATCTAATTTACCAGTAGGTGACTATTCAATAAATCCTTATATAGGATGTTTGCATGCATGTAAGTACTGTTATGCAACATTTATGAAAAGATTCACAAAACATGACGAGAAATGGGGAGAATTTTTAGATATTAAATATTGGCCAAAAATACGAAACCCAAATAAATATGATGGAAAATCAATATTCATAGGATCAGTAACAGATCCCTACCAAAAGGCAGAAGAAAAATATGAAAGAACAAAATCATTACTAGAACAACTAGAAGGAGTAAATGTTGAAATAAGTATTGCAACAAAATCCGACCTTGTACTAAGAGATCTTGATTTAATCAAATCATTTCCAAATTCAAGAGTATCATGGTCAATAAATACTTTAGATGATACTTTTCAGCAGGACATGGATAAGGCAGTAAGTATATCTAGAAGAATAAAAGCAATGAAAAAATTCCATAAAGAAGGAGTAAGAACAACATGTTTTATTTCACCTATATTTCCAGAAATCACTGATATACCTAGTATAATAGAAAAAACCAGAAAATATTGTAATCTTATATGGTTAGAAAACCTTAATTTAAGAGGAGACTATAAAAAAGTCATATTAAATTATATTAAACAGAATTATCCACAATATGAAGAATTATATCAGCAAATATATAATAAAAAAGATAAATCATATTGGGTAAAATTAGATAATCAAATGAAACAGTACTGTAGAAAAGAAAATTTACTGTATTTAATTAATGATGATTCTATAAAAAGACCATTTAATGATAATCCAATAGTGGTAAATTATTTCTATCATGAAAAAATTAAAAAATCCTCACGAAAAAATAATTCAAATTAAAAATAGAAACTTAAATTTTATAATTATTTTTTTATAAAATTAGTTATTTTTTTAAAAGAAGTTTATTAAAATTTAAAATTAAGGTGGAATTATTGACTTCCACCAACAATTGCATCTTGTATTCTAGTATGTGGACCTCCATCACCAACTGGTGCAATTTGACCATCTTTACCACAGAATCCAACACTAGTTTTAAAGTCAGATCCAAGTCCATCAATATGTTTAAGTGTTTCAAGTATATTACCACTTAAAGATACATCACGTAATGGATTCGTAAATCATATATTTAATGAAAAATTAAAAAACCCAGATGGAAATTTTATTATTTCAGAAAATGCAAATATTGAAAGAAAAGATTTTTAATCTTTTCTCCAACTTTTTTTATAAACCCAATCTTCTTTTTTCCTTCAAAAAGAGAATAATGATAAATATATTACAAAAAATTTAATATTCACTTACAATAATTACAAAATCAAAATCCCACCCATTATCATAATAATAATGACATAACGGATAATACAAATCATCAACTAAATCCTTTTTTTGTTTAAATGTAATTACTGTGTTTAATTTAAAAATTATTTCAACATTACTATCTAAATATTCAGGTAATTTAAAAATAGAATATCCATCTATAATTGAATAATAATCCAAATAATTACCTAATATTTCCTCAGAAATATATTTTTCTATTTGCTCTTGATTTTTAAAAAACACATTATCAACCATTCAAATCACCATATAAAAAAAATAAAAATCTTTATTTATAAACCCAATCTTCTTTTTTCCTTCAAAAGAGCATTGCGCTCTCTTGTAAAATCCTTATGTGCATGTTTACTGAGAAAACTTGAACCCAACGGTGCCTTCTCAGTATCCCGGACAATCAAAACCCCCTGATTTATTAATTTCCTCCTTTTTCGTTGATATGCTGCTTTTTGTTCTTTTCTTGCCTGAGTCCTGCAATAATCGCTGCAGTATAGTTGTATTCGTAAATCATATATTTAATGAAAAATTAAAAAACAGAATCAAATACTTTTTAAATTTTCTTTAATAACATGATTATTTTTATCAAATATTTGTTCAAGATAGTGAGTAGCTGAAGATTTAGGAGCATCAAAAAATTTATCACCATCTTTTATTAAATAAATATTTATTTTTTTACCATTTTTTAAGGGATAAACATCAAATGTTAATTCTGTAATACGGTCATCAAAACATATAGAGGAATCATCTATTTTACAAAATTTTTCAACAAAAATATCAAATGCATTCTCCATTAACCATTCTTGAGGAATTTCATATAATTTTTCCCAAGATAACTTTTTAAGTTCATCATAAGATAAATCTTTATAATTCATACTTTCACTTCTATCATTTTAATTTTTAATTTTTTGTTAAATATATGATTTACAAATGTGTATATTGAAAGAAAAGGTTAACCTTCTTCAACTTTTTTTATAATTTTAATCTTTTTCATTCAAAAAGAGCATTATAATAAATATAGTACAAAAAGTTTTAATATTCACTTACAATTACAAAGTCAATATCCCAATCCCTGCTAAAATAATAATGAGATAACTCGTATAAATCATCAACTAAATCTTCTTTTTGTTCAACACTAATTTCTTTATTTAATTTAAAAATGATTTCCACATTCTTTATTAAATAATCAGGTAAAGGAACAACAAAATAATCATCTATAATAGGATATTTTTTAATTAATTCCTCAGAAATATATTTTTCTATTTGCTCTTGATTTTTAAAAAATACATTATCCACCATTCAAATCACCATACAAAAAATAAAATTCTTTATAACCCCCAATCTCCTTTTTTCTTTCAAAAAAGAGTATATATTCCAAATAAAATCATTATCTTTTACTTTATAAATATTAATTCAAATTTATAAATAAATTGAAATATAATTTTTAAAATTACTATCTACGAATTCAATATTAGACAAACATAATTCTTGGATAGCATAATCTAAATAACCTTTATCAAATTCCTCTAAAAATAATTTAATATCTTCATCAGATATTTCTTTCCCCTTAATTATATTTTCTTTTGAAGGTATTTCATATTCAATTCCCATTTCTATAAAAAATTTTTTAACTAATTCAATTTCCTCTTTTTTAATTCCTTTATTAACATTTTTATTAAATATCTTTTTTATTGAGTGTCTTCGTTTATCTTCAATTAATTTTATTGCTTGAAGAGCATTAATATTTAAAATTTCACCTGTTTCAATATGTCTAAAATAACTTTCAGAATAATCCCCAAAAATACTTTTATCTGGATTAAACATATACTCCCATTTTCTATTTTCCAATAATATCTGATTAATATTTTTTGAATCAAGATTTTTACTAAATATTTTTCTAAGCATAATATCCCATATTATAAAACTTAATCTTCTTTTATTTAAAAAACAGTGATTTCCTTTTAAAAATTTTATGTTCATATTTACTAAGAAAATTTTAACCTAAAAAAGGCTTTTTTCAGTATATTTAACAATAATAAGATTATCACAGATAAACTTTTCTTCATTATTAAAATTCTACTTTCTGTTTTTTCTCTATTTTTGTACAAAAAATCTATAATGTTATTATTTAATTTCACAGTTTTATTAAAGCCGTTACACAAGTTTTTAATTAATTTAGAATATTAATAATAAAAATAAATTGTAATTAGCAATCAATTACAAAAATACAATATAAAAAAATAGTTAATTTAAAAATACCTCCTTTAACAAAGCATTTCCAATAATCGAACTGGTTGGATTAATAATCCTCTATCAGAAAAAAGATATTCTGAATCAACTATTCCCAAATCTTCAGGATCATCATAATTAGCACAATCCTCACCATATAAATTTCTAATAAAATCAGAATCATTTTTTAATAAGTCATCATTTAAAAATTCTAATTTCCGTTTAATATCATGAAATCCAGTTATTAAAAATAGTTCAATAACTTTTTTTTTCATATTCTTCATAAGTCATAGGATACTTTTTTTTCTTTCATCTTTTTCATCTCCTATACCTTATTCCTTCAACAATATCAAAATTTCTATTTTTATACTTATTATTGTTTAAAAATATTTAAATTTTTCATATGAACTTATTTTTTGTGTATAATATCTTCAAGTTTATATTATTTAAATTCATTTTATATTTTTTCCAACTATTAAAATAAAATTTTTCCACTATTTTAAGAAAAAATTAAAACAAAATAAGTTATGATGAATATAAAAAAATATGATGTTAATAGCCATAATAAACATCATAATTAACATAATAACAAGTTAATTGGGAATTAAATTTCCAAATTATAATATTATCTTTATATTCCTATAACATAAAAAACTCCTTAATAAAAATAAAATTTAAGATAGAATAAAAAAAAGAGATATACAAATAATAATCTTAATAATAAGTTCAAATATATATCAAATAATAAAAAAGATAGTTTCATATCTTTAAGAAAAAAACTAACAATAAAAATTGGAAAAAATAGAAATAATAATTGCAATTATTAAAATAGTGCTAGATATAATTGCAATAATTATAAGTATTAAAGAGATAAATTCCCTTTATAATTATAATTTATTCTATTTTTCCTAATATATAAAATTGTCTAAAAGAGGTTAAAAAAATAAATATTATAATTCCAAGAATAATTGCTAAAATAATAGTATTAAGTATAATATCTTATTTAACAATTAAATTATAGTCAAAAAAGAAAAAACAATAATAATCATGTCTTTAAGAAAAAAATCAACAATATAAACTATTAAAGTTTTAATTTTAATTCTTCATTATTTATTTTAGCATAAATATCCTCTTTTAACCAATGATTTTTACAAGCTACATTATCTAACAATACACATTGTGGAGGAATTGATAAATTACTAGATTTCCATCCTCCAGAAATAAGATTTAATACACAAGTAATACCAATAATACTTAATTCTCCCATATCCTCTTTTTTTACACCCTTAAATGCTGTTGATTCATGAGATATTATATAAACTTCATGGTTTGGATTATTTTTACATATTTTATATACATTACAATGAGAATTACAAAATGAACAAATACGACCTAATCTACTGTTTTTTGCTTTACATTTACTATTATTAGAATTCATACATGATGGCAATATTAATGCTTTTCTTTTTCTTTTATCATAATCATCCTTAAATATTCTATTCATTATTTCTGCACCTAACATATTTAAATGATATTCAAGTTCATGACCATGATAAAATATAATATCTTCCTTCATTAAATGAGTATCTCTATTATTATTAAGATATTTCTCTAAGTTATTAGTATACTCACCAAGGTATTTTCCACTATTTTCATAAAACCATTTAGTTATTTTAAGACAATCATCTAAGTCATGACTAAAGTTTTTAAAATGAGGTATTTGATCTACATAGTCTCCTGTTGCTTCTAAAAAATTTATAAGTAGATTTAAATTTTCTTTATTTAAATTATTATAATTCTTCTTAAAAGGTTTAAATAAAAATTTTGTTAAAAGTTTACCTCTTAATTCATCAATAAAAAGTTTATCTTCAGGAAATGCCCTACGATATTCTGATAAATTGCTTAATGCTTTATGAATATTATTATTTAAATCCATTGCAGTTGTACCATAAATATACCAGTAAACTCCAATACACAATGCTTCCAATATTTCCTCATCATCTCTAAAATTAAATTTTCTAGAGAATTCTAAGAATTCATCACAAAAAATTTTTATTTTAATATAATAATCTTCATTTAATTTATAAGGAAAAATTATTTCATCCATTTACTTCACCTTAACAGAGTTCAATATAAATTTAGCATGTTCTTCTGATTCTTTAAACAGATTATCTATTGAACTTTGAGGAATATCATCATATTTTGCACAGATTTCTAATAATAAATAAATCGGAAAACTATAATATTCTTTAGCTAAAAATTTTGGATTAGAATCTTTACGTATAATACCTTTTTCTTTTAAAATAGTGAAAAATTCATTCCAAAAAACTAATGGTTTAACAAGAATTTCATTTTGGAAGAATAACCTTATAGTTTCATTATAATTCATTTGTATAAATATTAATTTCCAAATTTTTAAATTTCTTTTACTAGATAATAATTCTTTAAAAGCTTCAGATCCTTTATGATAAAATATCTCTGGATTTTCAAGTAATATTTTATTATCCTTACTTAATAAAAACTCTTTACTATTAAGTAATTCATCTTCTTTAAAGAGATTTGTGAAGTATTCAAATATATCCATTAATATTGCTTCTTTTGATGGATAATGACTATATATTGAACTTTTTTTAATTCCTACTTCTTCTGCAATTTCTCTAAGGGATACTGAATCATAACCTTTTTTTGAAAATTGATTTAAAGCAACTTCAAAAATTTTTTCTTTAGTATTCATAAAAAACAACCTACCATTCGTTAGGTATATTATTTTTTTAATAATATATAAAATTAATTATTTTAATAAATTTTTTAATTTATTAGAGTTTGTTGAAAACTATTTTTTATAAAAATTTAAACAATAATTAATGCTTTAAAATCAATTTTAAGAAAATTTATTCAAAAGTTTTTGAGGATTTCAACAAAGCTATTTATTAATAAACTTAAATAAGCATTTAATTAAATATAAATAATCTTTAAATAATCAAAAAAAATAAATAATAAAAAAATATTAAATAATAAACCAAAAAAGCAAGATAAACTAAGAAAATTAAGAATTAATAATAAAAAAATAAAACAAGTAAAATATATAAACTAAGTAAAATTTTAATTAAATATAAAATACCATTTATATTATTAAAAAAGTACAATTTCAAGAAATCTATTTTTTAATTAAAATTCTTTAAATGTAATTTATCAATTTATAAACTTTCTTTTATCCTTATTAAATCAAAATATTCATAATATCAATACATATTTATACCATGTAAAAAATATATTACATAGTAAAAAAATACTTTATAAATTAAATATTGTTTATTAATTTTTTAAATAAATATAAATTTTAATCTTTTTTTTAGAAAAAAATTTTAATAAAACTAAACTAAATAAAATACTTGATTTTATACAAAATAAGGTATTTTTAAGAATTTATTATAGTGTTTTTTAATTTTTCATTAAATATATGATTTACGAATACAAAAACAGGTAAAATTATGGGTGAAAAATCTATGTGGGCAGACCGTGCTGAAGGTAAAATCCTTGATAATGTAACTGAAGTATATCCTGGATTATATGTAACTGGTATGGCTGCTAATGCTGTTCATGGTTCCCAACGTATGGGGCCAATATTTGGTGGAATGTTATTGTCTGGTGAAGATGTTGCTAAAAAGGTAATAAAAGACTTGGAAAACAGATAATCTCTTAAAAAATATATTATATTTTTATATAATATATTTATTATCTTCCTATATTATTAAATCTATTTTTAGTCTAAATATTGGTTTTATTGAACTTTTCAGAATAAATTTATTCTAATTTAATGAATATGTTTATAAAAAAATAAATCCCCAAACCCTACTTTTAAAATACAAAACCAATAAAAAAACAATTTTTATAAAAAATAAATAATATTTTATATCTCTTTTACCTATCATTATATAAGTAAAACATTTTTTTATTTGGGTAGGTGAATAAAAATGATACGTGGACCTGATTTTAATGGTGATGGAAGGTTTGATGCTGAAGATGTAATGATTTATGATATTGTTACTGATGATTATGATCGTGATGAGGCAGAAAGAAGAGCAAAAATAGAAGAGGAAAAACCGAGTTATGATGTACCTAAGAAAGATGATAAAATAACTTCTGCTCAAGAGATAGGTACTGCAATAGGTAATGTTATAAGTGTTATTATAGCTTCTGTATTTCTTGGTTTTTTATTAATTATTCTTTATCTGGTTATTTCATTTTTAGTTAATGCTTTATGGTAATTATTTTAAAGCATGTTTAGGGCAGTATACAATATTTAATATATTATATGGAAGATTCGATTGAGTTTTTTAATTTTTCATTAAATATATGATTTACGAATTCAATAATATAAGGTGGACAAATAGATATATAAAATAATATTTTTATCTATAAGAAAATAGTAAGTTAATTTAAATAAAAAGAGTATTATAAAAGTGGAAAATTAGAAAACACAAAAAAAATAGGTAAAAAAAAGTTAATGATTAATCTTGGTCATTGTCATTTAATTTTTTCTTCTTCTTAAATATTTCTGATGCTTGATCCATTAATCTGCTGATTTCCTCAATATCTTCAAGAAATTCTTCATCAGTAAGTTCCCCATTATTATATCTCCTAGTTAAATCAAAAATTGGTTTATCATTAAAAGAACCTGGATCAGTGGTTAATATATTTTTTTTAATATGTTCTGGTATCATTTTCTTATCCTCCTAAACTCCATATATTCGTTTAAAATTGGATCATTAATATACTCATTCCACATTTTATTAGTTTGACCTATTTCTCCTTTATTGGCGTTTTTTAATTTTTCATTAAATATATGATTTACGAATATTAAAGAACAAATCAAAACTTAAATTTAAAGAAAAACGTAAACTAAAAGAATATAATGAACAAATAGAATTCAATGAATTACATATAAAAAAATCTAAAGAAGCATTATCTTTAGATGAAGAAAAAAGATACAAAGAATTATATTCAAAATTTAAAGATAAATTCAACCTCCCAGAACTAGAGCAAGCAAAAAATAACATTCAAAAAGAAGACACAAAATATGTGGGAGACACAGACAATCTAAAAAATTATAAACAATTTAAAGGAACAAGTCCTGATGGAATGTTACCTGGAAATGAAAGCATTGATAATTATTTCACTAAAAACGTTTCTACAACTGGAAAATATGATGAAATAATAAACAAATGGGTATATAAAGAAGGATATAAAGATATTCAATTTTATGATAAAACATTAAAATGGGATAAGAAAAAATTAAAAGAATGGATAAAAAATGAAAGTGACTTTAGGGATTCATCACATAGAAAACAGAAAGAAGAATATGAAAATATTTTAATTGAATGGGAACAATTCCATGAATTAATGAAAGAAGGTAAACTTAAAAAGAATATGGTTTTACATAGATCTCAAGAAAAATTATATATGGGTAACAATCCAAGACCTGGAGATGTAGTTACTTTGCCTTCTTATAGAAGTACATCTATTTCAAAAGAGGGAATGAATTATTATAAAGATAATGTTAAAGATTGGTGGGATTTATACATTTATGCTCCAGCAGGAACCAAAGGAGTATACATTTCACCAAAAGCTATAAATCCTGAAAAAAATAATAAATATATAAAACAAATGGAGACAATTTTAGGTCCAGATACTAAAGTAGAGATTTTAGAAATTAAATCGTATAAACGTGAAATTTACTTAAAAGTAGTGAAATAGGAAGTTATTTATATGGAAAGTGAATTAATACCTGGCTATGATTTTGAATATACTCTTGATGGAGTTTTAGCACCAGAATATGATGAACAACTACATAAAAAATATAAAATAGATAGAGGTTATCTTCATAAACATGAAGATGAATTATTGAATTTGGGTGATGTTTGCATAGCTTTCACACCAGTAATCTCAAAAAAAATAGGTGGACGTTTTATGAGAGATTTAGATGTTGATGGAAATGGAACATTAGGTTTATATCAATGGGTTAATCTTTTTGGAAAAATGTATGATTCTTATGATATTGAAAAGATCTATGAGGATGATGTTCGTATGGCTTTGGATTTGGTTAAAAAATATCCGGAACATAAAGATCTTGTTAAACTAATTGATGGGGAATAAATAATTATGGTTATGGAAGATATTAGTTTTGTAGGTAATGTTAGGGAAGATGAAATTGTATTCTCTGATTTTATTGTAAAAATAGATTTTGGGGATAAAAATTTTGTTGATGATTTTGGATTTTGGGAATCATGTTCTACACCTAATCGTAGGTGTAGGTTGTTTGATAGGGAAGGTAATCTTATTGAAGAAGTAATTGATGATAATCCTTATCAATTTGATGTTCCATATGATGTTTTTTCAGAAAATCCTGACATTATCTATTAATCATATAATTGTAATTATTTATTAATTACAAAAATTATTATTTTTTTTAGTTAAAAATATGGGGAGAATAAAGCCATTAAAATGAAGGAGTCGTTTTTTTCATGTCAAATGATATTGATTATATGGAGAAAGAGGAAATTAGATTTTCTGATTTTATAATAAAAATTGATTATGGTATTAAAGATCTTGATGATTTTGGAAATAGGGATTATGTTTACTCAACTCAACGTAGGTGTAGGTTGTTTGATAAGGATGGTAATCTTATTGAAGAGGTAATTGATGATAATCCTTATGAAAGAGGAATACCAGAAGAAGTTTTAAAGGGAGAAATTCCTCTAAATAATAAACGTTTTTTAAAAGATTAACCAAATTTTTTTTACTATTTTTTTGTGTTTAATAGCTATTTTTTTCTCTTTATTGTTTTCTAATTTTCCACTTTTATATGTTGAAGTAGGAAAAAAAGACACACATGTTCATATGATTTTTAAAAACCTCTTATTTAATTATTAAAAAAATTTTTATTTTTTGCATATTATCTCGTTCCTAAAAAATAAAGGGATTAACCTAAAAAAAATATATATTTTTTTCTATTTTTTTTACTTTTTTTCCTAATTTCACACTTAAAAAAATATTGGGATATTAAATATTTTTTTGTATACCTTTTTTTTATATTTTAAAAAATTGATTTTTGGTGATCATAATTATGGAATCACTAGAAAACATATCACTTAAAGGTGATGGGACTGATGAACTATTTTTTACTGCACCGGTAATGATTCCTGGAGAAGCAGACTGTGATTTTAACCGTGGTGAAAAACCTTTTACACCTGAGGAAATCCGTGAAATAGCTGTAGCTTATAAGAATTATCAGATTGTGGATAAGGAACATGAGTTTTTCCAGACTGGAGAAAGGGTTGGTGTTCCTGTTAAATCTTGGATTACTGATGAACCATTGAAGATTAAATATTTTGATGGGGAGGAAACCACCGTGCCTGCTGGTACTTGGATGGCTACAACGAAAATCACAGACCCTACCACTATTAGGCAGGCTTTGAATGGTGATTTCACTGGTTATAGTCCTACTGTTTTGAAGAGAAAGAGTGCAGATAAAATTAGTATGAAACGTAGTCAAGGTGATATTATACACAGTTTTATTGATGAGGATCCTGTGGGTTTCACTATAAGTCTTGTTAATAAGCCTTGCCTTCGTAAAGCTAAATTTTGTAAATGTGATAAGGTGAAAGATATGGATGATAAAACTTTTAAAGACCAATTAAGAAGTTTCATTGGTCTTGAAAATAATGCAACTGGAAATGTGGAGGTTGCTGAGAAATCTGTAGAATATGTTACTAAAGAAGAGTTTGATGAATTTAAAGAGGATTTTCTTGTTGCTATGAAAGCAGTTAGTAAAGTTTTTTAATTTTTCATTAAATATATGATTTACGAATAGTAACTTATTTTCTTTGTTTAATGTATTTTAGTTCATATTATTACTTATTTTTTTGGAATTATGTGGAAACTATTTATAACGGTGTTATAGATATTATGTTTCCACGATTTTAATTATAAATTTTAAATTAAAATATTTTTAATTTTTTAATAAATTTATCTTCTATTTTTTATTATTTTAACTTTTTTTTAAATATTTATATAAAAACTTTTATAGAAATCTGTATTAATTTTAATTTATATTCTACTTTATTTTATATTTATATTTTTATAATATCTATATTTTTATAATAATCTAGATAGTTTTACACATTTATATAAAAATATTATTATCTTAATATCTCTTAATTTTATTAAATATTCTATGTTCTATTTCTGTATACTTTTATTTCAAATATTTATTGGTTTAATTGATTTAGATAAATTTATTTATTTACTTTTTGTATATACTCTATTAATATATGTTTTTAAAAATTTAATTTAAGGAGGATATTATGAAATATTGTGTTTCTTTTGATATTAAATTTAAAACTAATAAAATAAATTTATTGAAAATAATTAAACATTATGGTTTTAAGAAGATTCATAGTTCATTATATTTTGGGGATTTAAATAAAGATGATCTTTTTGAGATGAAAACAAAAATTATGGAATATATAAAATTAGAAGATTGTATACTTGTTTTTCCTATATGTATGAATTGTTATAGTAAATTAGATTCATTTGGTAGGTTTATAAATTTTGAAGAAGAATTATATAAAATATATTAAAAGGAGATTTTATATGAAAATAATAATTGAAGGATATAATAAATCAATACATAAAAGAGATAATCAATTGTTGATTATGGAGAAAGAAATAGAAATTGATAAAGTTAATATTAATAAGATTGATGATATTACTATTGTAGGTAAAGGTTTAATTACATTTGATGCATTAAGATTAATTTCAAAAAATAATATTCCAGTAATTTCTATTGATTATTTTGGCAATATTGATTATTTGTTAGAATATCCTAATGAAACTAATATTTTTATTAAGAAAAGACAATATAAATTAAGTGATGATTATAATGGTTTGTATTTAGCACGTGAAATTATATCTGCTAAATTATTAAATCAAAAAGCATGTATTAGGACTTTAAATAAAAATAAAAATTTAGATCATGTTAAAGATAGTATTATTAAAATTGATGAATATTTAAATCAATTAAAAAATATGCGTTTTGGTCCAAATATTAATGTTGAAAATTCTAAGTTAAAAATCATGGGTATTGAAGGTAAAGCTTCAACAGAATATTGGTCTAGTATAAGTAAATTATTGCCTTCTAATTTAGGCTTTAAAAAGAGAATTAATAGACATCCTACAGATATTACAAATGCTATGTTAAATTATGCTTATGCAATACTTGCTAGTGAAGTTGCTAAAATTTTAGTTTTAAATGGTTTAGATTCTTTTTGTGGTTTTTTACATTTTGATAGGGATAAAAGAAATAGTTTAATATTTGATGTTATTGAAGAATTTAGACAACAAATCGTTGATAAAGTAGTTTTTTCTTTATTAAATACAAAACAAATTGGATCATCTGATCTTGATAATAGAAATAATACTATTAAATTAGATAAAAGAAAATTAATTGTTTCTAAAATCTTAGATAAATTAAATTCAAGAATAAAATATATGGATAAAAATTTAACATATTTAGAAATCATCGATTTACAAGTAAAACAGATAATTGAATATATATTAAATGGTACTAAGTACAATGGTTTTTATTTAAGATGGTAAGATTAAAATTTTAAAATATTATATAATCTTATTATAGATAATATTTTATTAAATAATAATCATTATTTTTATTAATGATTAATTCCAGTTTATACTTTGGAAATGGCTTTTTAAATGGATTATCCTTAAATCAACTATTTTTTTATACCGTATTTTTTGAGGTCACCTGTTAATTCCAATTTTATTAAACACCATACTAAAATATAAAGTATTTAATAATATTAGAAATATACTTTACAATAATATAATTTATTTGATTAAATTTTAATGTGAGAGTATGGTTAGTATAAGAAGGATATTTAAAAATTCAACATGGATGATGGCCTCACAGACCATCACCAATTTATGTGCATTTGTATGGACCATACTCATGGCAAGGTATCTAGGTACCTCTGACTTTGGTATTCTATCATTCGCCATTTCCCTTTCAACGGTGGTTGGAGTTCTGATGGACTCAGGTACCCAGACATATATTGTAAGGGCCATCTCCAAAGACTACAATCTCACCGAGAGATACTTTGAAAAAACGGTACCTCTAAAAGTGGTTTTAAGTGTCCTGATAATTATGGGTACGGTTCTTTTCCTAATTCTAACCGGAAGATCCGATTCCGTTGTCAATGTAAGTTTTATAATGCTGTGCCAATATGCTTTCCTAAGTATGAACGGATTCTTCTACGGGATATTCCAGGCATATGAGAAAATGGAATACCAGTCCATAGCCTCAGCATTGAATGCGGTGGTCCTACTCGTCATCGTGTTTCTAACGATATATCTCAATCTGGGATTGTATGGAATGGCATTCGGATATCTGATTGCAATGTTCTGTGCGTTCCTGTACATCTATTCAAAAATCGGCAATCTGAATTTCAGGCCACATTACAATTTCGATTATGGTTTCTCCAAAGAACTGTTAAAAGCGGCATTGCCCTTTGGCCTAACCGGAATATTCTACTCCATCTACTTTACAATAGACATGACCATGCTGCAATATCTGGCGACAAACGCGGCTGTAGGTATGTATAACGCATCCTATAAAATAGTATCATTGATTACAACATTCTACGCATTGTATCCGCAGGTGATATTTCCTGTGATGGTCAAGTTATTCGAGGACTCAGCGGACCTATTGAAGTTCTCCTATGAAAGGTCCATGAAATATCTGCTTCTAATAATCCTACCGATATGTGCAGGTGTCATACTATATGCGGAACCGTTAATGACCTTAATCTATGGTAGCCAATATGCAGGTTCAGGTATGATTGTGATGGTTCTGATGTTTACGATACCGTTTTTATTTGTGAATGGAGCTTCAACCGTTGCAATGAACTCATCCAATAATGAGGTGCTGGTTACCAAGATATATTGTGTGGCTGCAATTGTTAACGTGGTTCTAAATCTATTGCTCATACCACATTACTCATACTTAGGTGCAGCATTTGCAACGGTAATCAGTGAAATCATTATCTCAATATTGATGTTTAGGGTAACCCTGAAAACAGAGTATGCCCCTGGATGGATAGTCGTTAAAGATATCGTCAAACTGTTAATAGCTACAATTGTAATGTACATGGTATTGGATTACCTTAAAGTCAATATGTTTGCAGGTATTGTTCTGGGAGCCATAATTTATATTGTCATGATCTTTGCCGAGAGAACATTGGATGATAAGGATAAAAATATAATTAAAATTATTTTAAATAAAAAACAAGATTATTAATGGAAGTTTATTTAATTCCAATGAATTATATTGTCCAGAAAGTAAAGAATTGCATTTTATGAAAATCTGTGAAAAATACGGATATACATTCATAGCATAGCTAAAAAAAATATTTTATTAAAAGGAGTGGAGTTAATTTGACATATAAAGTATCTGTTATTATTCCAACCTATAATGCAGAAAAATCAATCAAACGATGCATAGACTCTGTCATAAATCAAACATTTGGATTTGAAAATATTGAATTATTGATTTGCGATGATAAATCAACAGATAATACACAGGAATTAATCAAAGATTATGCAAGAAAATATAATAACATCAAACCAATTTTTTTAGAAAAAAATAGCGGTCCAGGATATGTTAGAGGATTAACTATTGAAAATGCGACCTCACCATATATAATGTTTTTAGATAGCGATGATGCATATGAAAAGGATATCTGCGAAGTATTATACAATTCTATCCAATCAAATTGTGTGGATTATGTTCAGTGCAATTTTAAAATAATAACGGAAGATAAAGATATTACTTACAATGACGAATCATACTTTCCAGACTATCCGTTTATACCTGAGGAATATCCAAGGGCATACACACAGTCAATGGTTTGGGATAAAATCTATAAAACGAAAATTGTCAAAAATAAAAATTTAAAATTATATAAAACATACTTCCCTGATGATGGGCTTTTTAATATTGAATTTTTAGTAAACTCCAATTCAAAAATTCTGATTTTAAAGGATTACTACGGATATAATTATTATATCCACGATGATTCCCTTACTAAAAGCATACCCTATCGAAACATTGAAAAATATCCGAAAGGTTTAATAAAATTATCAGATTTACTTATTGAAAAACAGATTGATAGTAAACTCTATGATACAATTATCAACACTTTATATTATTATATATTATTTAATCTTACAATAACCACAGATTTAAACAAAAAGGACTATAAAAAAGAAATAGACAATGCATACGTTGCAGAAAAATATTTACCTATTAAAATAAGACCTACAATGAAATGGACAAGGATTTTAAATGAGTTGGTTATGAAAAAAAGATATAGTCTAGTTAGATATTATTGTAAAACAATCAATTCATTAAGTCAATCAAAAATCTTATTAAAGATTTATAGAACAAGAATAAATAAATTCAACAAAGGTTAATTTATAATTTTCTTTTGTATTTAAAACTTTATTTATAACAATTACCCAAAAATAATCAAAGAATAATTAAAGGCAGTATAATGACTAAAAAAACAGAAGTATATGTAATCACCCATAGTCCAGACGACATTGTAAATATCAAGGAGGATGAAATCTACAAACCCCTATTTGTAGGTCGAAACGGTCAAGACAATATGGGATTTTTAAGTGATGACTCCGGAGACAATATCTCCAGTAAGAATCCGGCATACTGTGAATTGACCGGTCTTTATTGGATGTGGAAGAACTCCGATGCGGATATTATTGGTTTAGTTCATTACAGACGTTACTTTGCAAAAAGAAAATATGGTAAAATATTAGATAAAAACGATTTGGAGGAAATCTTTAAGGACTATGATATAATCCTACCTAAAAGAACCACATCCCTATTCGATAACGTTTACGAGGACTATGCACATTGGAACTATGCACAGGATCTTGATTTGTGTAGGGAGATCATTGAGGAGACAACTCCAGAGTATTTAAATAGCTTTGACAAGGTTATGGAAGGAAACTCACTTTACTACTATAATATGTTTATCGCTCCAAAATATGTGATTGTAGGTTACTGCCAGTGGATTTTCCCTCTTTTATTCGAACTTGAAAAAAGGGTAGATTTAAAGGGTTACGACTCCTATCAACAGAGAATCTACGGATTTCTAACCGAAAGATTGTTTGACGTATGGATGGATATGCAGGATTTAAAAGTTAAGGAATGTGAGCTAAAGGTAATTGGAAGAAGGCTGAATTTTCATATGTGGATAGCTAAACGTTGGATTACCAGGTTTGTATATAAAAATATCTATGTTGGACTTCTACATAAAAGTAAAAAAAGATAATGATTAACTATTTTTTAGGGAGATATTGATTTGACTTATAAAATTTCTATAATTATTCCTACTTACAATGCAAAAAATTATTTAATGACTGCTATTGATTCTGTAATTAATCAAGACTTTGGATTTAATAATATTGAATTAATTCTAGTAGATGATAATTCAAATGACGGAACTAAAGAAATATTAAAAGAATTATCAAATAAATATGAAAATATTGTCCCAATATTTCTTAAGGAAAATAGTGGATCCCCTTCTAAACCTAGAAACATTGGAATTCAAAATGCTAGTTCTGAATATATAATGTTTTTAGACAATGACGATTATTATTGCCCTGATTTTTGTAAAACAATGTATAACACCATCACAAAATACAATGCAGATGTTATTTCATGCAGAAATTATGATTATATCAACGGAGAATTTAGAAAATTCCATTCTATTTTAGATAAAAAAGATGAAATAATCGAATTAAATTCAATTGAAGAAGATACTTCTTTATTAACAGTTACATCTATGCTTATATGGAACAAAATATATAAAAGGAAATTTTTATTAAAAAACAATATTATTGTTCCCATTGGTACATTATATGAAGATGTTTATTTTAATTTAAATGTTTATATTAATGCTCATTCAATTGTCTTCTTAAATGATTTTTATGGTTATGTTTATAATATAAGATTAGATGAAAATAATAAATCCACCTCACAAGATTTTAAAGAATCAAATTTAAACAAATTTTATAGAGGTTTGAAAAATATTTTTAATTTATTAGATAAAGAAAACAAAAAATTTGATAGTTTCGAAGCTGAAATGTTAGTAGGATTTAGTAAATGGTTAATAATGACTCCTTCCAATAAAAAAAACAAATTAAAAATGTTTAATGATTTTAAACCACATTATAAAAAATTTAATGTTTTTACTAGATTAAATCACATCTCATTAATCAATAATATTATCATAAATATACTAATTAAATTCATTTCTTTAAATGATAATTGTTTAAAACTTGTTTTAAAATTATATAATGTTATTTCATAATTATTCTACTTTTATAATATTTAATATTATTAATTTAAACAATATAATTCATTTAAAATTAATTTTTATATTGAAAAACAATGATTAAAATAATTTTTAATAAAAAAAAGCACCAATAACATTAAATAAAAATAAAACATATTTAAATTCATTATATGAAAAAATACAAGGCCGATTAAAATGATGAGTGAACTTGAAAAGCTTAAAGCTGGACTTGAATACTGTTATGATGATGTGGAAATAGCCAATATTAAAGAAAACGCCATGAAACAGACAGACATATATAATAGAATACCTGCAGAGGATACCGAGGCACAGCAGAAACAATTGAAAAAGATGTTGGGAAGTATCGGCGACAAGGTGGAGATCATGAGACCATTCCAATGTGATAACGGTAAGAACATCACAATTGGAAACAACTTCACAGGAAACTATAATCTTGTGATTCTCGACTGCAATAAGGTAACCATTGGAGACAATGTAATGATAGGACCGAATACCCTAATCACAAGTGTCGGCCACCCCATATCACCAAAAGGAAGAAGGGAACATCTAGGCGTAACCGATCCCGTAACAATAGGAAATGATGTATGGATTGGTGGAAATGTCACAATCCTACCAGGGGTTACAATAGGGGATAATGTCGTAATAGGTGCAGGAGCCGTAGTTACAAAGGACATTCCCGACAATTCACTTGCAGTGGGAGTGCCTGCAAGGGTTATAAAAGAAATTGAAAATGATTTAGAGGAGTAAAACCCTTTTAAACCTAATTTTTTTATGATGTTTGAAAACACAAAAAAACCACCTCTTTTTTAACGATTTATGAAAAAACAGTTAAAGTCTTAAATCAACACCAGAACATAATTTTAAAAAAATAGCTGATTCTATAGAACCACATACTCATTAAATTAAATATTATAAAAATTAAAGTATAACCATATTTAATCAGATTAACAAAATGTTCAGTGGTAAAATGTCATTTTTAAAGACACCTATAGAATACATTCCATCCGACCCGTTTTCAAACATATCAAGAAGGATTCCAACTAGAAGAATAGCTTTTATTGATGAGCTACGGGCCTTAAGTATAATGAGCCTTGTTTTGATAAACACGTCAACATTACTCAGCAATAAGGGAGTCTTCACCTATGAGGAATATGTCCTGTTTTCAACCATGGCCTTTGGTGTGCCGATATTCTTGATGCTTCTTGGAACATTGATGCTCGAGAGGGACTATTACGACGACATCCCCAAGTTTTTAAAAGGCAGGTTTATGCACATCATACTGCCGTTTCTACTATGGAATACGGTCATAGCCATAGTCTACACCTATTATCATGGAGATCTAGGTCTTAGCATGTTTGGTCTTACCGCACTTTTCAAGACCTTCCTACTTCAGCATTGGTATGCATGGATGTTAATAGGGATATATCTGTCACTGCCTATCCTCAATTCATATATCAAGGAAACGAAGATAGGTGGCGCAGAATATTTTCTGGTGTTGTCATTTCTTGCGGTGGTTATCTACCAGGCCCTGGAAATCTTTAACACACCGACATATTTCAACCTGACCTTCTTCATAGGTCCCATAATATACCTGTTTCTAGGATATTACCTGGACCATAAGGAATTTAAAAGCGGCCCAAATAAAATGATATGGATAGGTTTGATATTGTTTCTGGCCACAACCGCATTTATCGTATACTTTGATGTCTTCCACCAAGGCTTCCAGAGGACACTGTTCCTACACCACTACAACTTTTACACACGTTCCTATATGGATGTGAGTCTGGTCATTATACTGCAGGCTGCAGGCGTATTCCTATTCTGGAAGTATATCAATTTTGATAGTACCGAGGGAATATTCAAAAGATTCGCGCTATTGTTTAAAAAACCACTGATCAGTGTTGGCATTAAGTCAATAAGCAGGTCCTGCTATGGCATCTATCTAACCCATCAAACGATGCTACTTATAATATTCCTGCTTGTGGATGTTAATTACTTCAACGCATATTATTGGACATTCATACTTGCATTTCTAACCTTTGTAAGTAGCTGGGGCATAATCACGGTTTTAAGAAAGATAGGCATACCTGGTTATTATATCGGTTATGATTAAATCCGGACATTTGAAGATAAAACTTTAAAATTATTCCGGATATACCCCTTTTAAATCAAATTTTAAAGATTAGCCGACATAATGTTAAGCCCAATTTAAATATTATAAACCACATTTAAACTAATTATATAAACCACCATTTACAAAGTTTAATTACTTAGTTTTTAATAGATAAAATACTGATTTTTAGTTAATCTGGTTTTCGATAATATGGATATAGTTTCAACCTTACTTATTGCAGTCGCACTTGCCATGGACGCATTTAGCGTTTCACTTACAAAGGGCTTTACACTTAAAAATATAACCTTAAAACAGATATTATGGTTTGGAGTATTCTTTGGCGGTTTCCAATCGTTGATGCCGATACTTGGATGGACCTTAGGTGTACAGCTTCAGCTAATCGTATCAGAGGTAGCCCCATGGATTGCATTCATACTGCTTGTTCTGATTGGAGCAAACATGATCCGTGAAAGCTTCTCTGATGATTTGGATGATGACGAGGACACCTTCTCCTTTGCTGAACTAATCCTTCTTGCCGTTGCAACAAGTATTGATGCATTTGCAGTAGGTGTAACCTATGCGGTTTTAAAGATAGACATTCTAATACCTGTAATCATAATCGGTCTTGTTGCATTTATATTTACAATCATCGGTATTTATTTAGGTAAGAAGATTGGGGACTACTTTGGTGACAAGTTCGAAATCCTTGGTGGTGTGATTCTAATTCTTCTTGGATGTAGAATACTACTTGAGGGTCTTGGATTCCTATAACACCTAATAACAAATTAAAAAAAATAACATCAATTTATTATTTTTTAATCACATATTACTGATTATATACTATTTTTTTTCAATTTTTAACCTGTTTAAATCAATATCAAGTAAAATATGCACATGAATGATTAGATCTTCAGGAACATGCTTTAATCAGATTTTACTTATTTTATAAAGACCATCTTTCACAATCCAGGAAAGCTTTATATATCAAAATACACAAAACCTTAAAATGTAAAATATTTTTGACATGATTTGGAAAATATATTTTAATCAGATTTTGCTTATTTTATGGGAACTATTTTTCACAATTTAAGAAAGCTTTATATATTAGGATATACCAAATCTTAAGATGTAAAATATTTTTGACATTTTATGATTATACAAATTTTATCAAAATCAAGGTTATAAAAGTTAATATAGTTGTAAATAAAGATATGAATATAATTTTAATTTCAGGAGTGAATTTATGAGTTTTGATATAAGGGAATCCGTAATAATTTTTCTTAAAGGATTATTTATGGGTTCTGCAGATATTATTCCAGGGGTATCTGGAGGTACCATTGCATTGATTACCGGTATCTACGAACGTCTGGTACATGCGATAAGTAGTATTAATTTTACTTTTATGAAACCTCTTTTAAAAGGAGATTTCTCAGGCTTTAAAGAAAGACTGTTATATGAGATAGACTTTGAACTGTTCATACCATTGCTTCTAGGTATAGCTGTTGCATTCCTATCACTTGCAAAACTAATCAGTTACCTGCTTGTTGCACAGACCGCAAACATATTTGCATTCTTTTTAGGATTAATTTTAGCATCCGCATATATCCTATATACCAAACTGGACGGATTAAACTTCAAGCTGATAGTTACAACCGTAATTGGAATAGTGTTATCATATATCTTTGTTGGTTTAAATCCAATAGCTGCAAACCATAGTCTAATTGTAATATTCTTCTCAGGAATAATAGCTATATGTGCAATGATTCTACCAGGTATATCAGGATCATTTTTATTGTTGCTTCTCGGACAATACCAGTATATGCTAAACTGTTTAAGCAATCTAAAAATTACGGAAATGATTGTATTTATTGTCGGTGCGGTGATTGGTATTTTAGGATTTTCAAAAGTCTTAAACTATCTACTTGAAAATCATGAATCAATTACAATGGCATTCTTGATTGGTATTATGATTGGAACATTGAGACTACCAGTAGATAAGATCACAACCAGCATCAGTGGTTCATGGATTCCATGTGTAGTCCTTGCAATCATAGGTTTTGTTTTAATAATAGTTATGGAGAAAAAATTTAATTATATTGAAGATTAAACCCTTCTTATAATTAATTCATTATTAATTTTTAAATACCAACTGTCTTCTAGTCCAATTCCCTTTTTTTAAGCAAAAAACAATATTAATTTTTAAATATTAACTGTCTTTTAGTTTAATTCTCTTTTTTAAGGAAATAGTATTATTAAATTTTAAATATTAATTATTTTAGTCCAATTCCTTTTTTTTCAAGCAATTCAACACATCATTGATTATTCTGGAATGATTTTTTTATCTGATAACTGTTCTTTGATTATTTTCATATTTTAATTAGTGTTAATCAATCTTGTTTAAGTTGAAAATTAATATTAAGCAATTAAAATAGCTGAAATTTAAGAGCTATTTCTGATTAATCCCTTGATATATAAATCGGCCCATACCATGGTGATGGTATTTACCACCAATTCACCTAGAACTATTCCAAGCCATGCGCCATATACTCCCCAGTCTAAATAGATTGATAAGAATACCGCAAAAGCCAATGTGAAAATGGTTTCCCTTAAGATTGTTTGAAACATTGCGGTAATGCCCTTACCTACACCCTGAAACACATAGGTTGATGTGGCACCGTAACCCATAGTCGGGAAAAAGAAAACGATGCATAACAGAAATGCGATTAGGCTTCCGTTTAGTCGTTGACTTGTACCTCCATAGGTAAATATAGCCACAATCTGAGGCGCAAATATATATACAACAACGGCCGCAATCAGACCAAATAGAATACCCATCTTTACGGAGTATCTGTGGGCTATCCTAATGTTCTCATAGTTTTTTCTACCATAATTAACACCTACAACGGATACGAGCGCCGTTGCAATGGCAAGTATCGGTGTGGTTGCAACGGTAACCACCCTCCAGCCTGTTGAATATACCGCAACCGCATCGGTTGTTCCGATATATGCAAGAAGCATTGAGAATAAGGCTGCAAATACCGCATTATTTATCAGTTCGAGACTTGCAGGAAGTCCTACCTTTAGGATATCCCTTGTAATATCCAAATCAAATTTAAAGTTACCGATGAAAGGTTTGAGATAGGTGTCCTTCTTAATATAAAACCAGTACATCAATATCAAGTTTACAAACACCAGTGAGATTACGGTGGCAACCGCCGCACCCCTAATTCCAAGATTCAAACCATAGATGAATATCGGATCCAGAATGATATTTAGAATTGAGGAGAACAGCATTGCATACATAGTCCTGTTTGAGTCTCCCTCACCCCTTAAGACACCATATAATGAATTGGACAATATGATAAAGACAGAACCTAAAACGATTATATATCCATAGTCCAGACTGTAACTAATCGTGTTTCCAGCACCTATAAAGATCAAAATAGGCTTTAAAAATACTAAAAGGATTACTGTCGTGATTATTGAAATAATTAAAGTGATTAGTATTGTATGTATGGATCCGTTATCTGCCCTATGTTTATCGTCCTCACCGATATACTTTGACAATGCTGAGGAAGAACCTGCAGCCAAACCATTTCCAATACCTAAAAGGGCCGTGAATATGGGCATTATGAATCCTACAGCCGCAAGCTGATTTGCACCTAAACCAGATACCCATATAGCATCTATTAGATTGTATAAACTGGAGATGAAAAGTGAAATGATTAAAGGAATGGAAGTGTTCCATAAAGCTTTCTTGGGATCCCCCAGTAGAATATCCACTCCTTTTGTATTATCCAATGTACCTACCATAGTATAGCCCTAATAATTTTATTCCACATAAATTTTAAAAATAGTCAACCCTTTAATAATCCTCAAACTTCTATAAAAACTGATAGATTAAAACTATTCCCTACCCAATATTGAAATTATTCTTTATCTGATTATAAAAGAATTTAAAGGAATATTGAAAATTCAAGAAGCCTTAATTTTTATAAAATAAATTAAAAACCATTCCATATAAGATTATAAAGGAATCTAAAGTAATTATTAAAATCTAATAAAATAAAACACTACCTAAATTTTAAACATATGCATAATATCTTTATATTCTTTTTAATTAAAATAAATTTATTAAAAACAGCTGAAATACTTAAATTCTATAAGCTTTCCACAGATAATGGAAACAATGCATAATCACAGAATCAGCCTAATACCCTTAAGAACTGATGCCTTTAAAAAGTCCAACCGTCATATCCAATTTCAACATTAAACCATATGATATACAGTATTTTAAGGTTTATTATTGATATTATTCAGATTTTAGCCGGCTGGTTTTCTAGTTTAATTGAATTATTAGATTTAAACCCAGAACTTTTGGATTAGAAAAATAAACCAAATCGATTTATATATAAAATAATATAATTATTATTAAGATTTGAACTAGTAGAATCGATATAGAAACTAGACAATTAATTAATAAAACCGATGATGTTTATGAAAATCTGTCTTTATGGTGCTGGAAGTAAGAACATTGCCGAGAAATACAAGAAAGAGGCATATGAATTAGGAAAGGAAATAGCTAAAAGAAACCATCAACTGGTCTATGGTGGAGGAGACACCGGAATAATGGGTGCCACCTCAAGGGGTGTTATCGACAATGGTGGAAAGGTTCTGGGAATTGCCCCGGAATGGATGACCGACTATGAGGGATTATGTAAGGATTGCAGCAGGTTTATACATACAAAGACCATGGATGATAGGAAAACATTATTTTTAAAACATTCAGACGCATTCATCGTTGCACCTGGTGGCATAGGCACACTTGATGAATTCTTTGAGATACTTACATTAAGAAGACTTGAAAGACATGACAAGAAGATAGTCATCTTCAATAGCCACGGATTCTACAACCACCTGCTTTCAATGATGGATTTCCTATTTAATGAGAAAGTTTTAGTTGACAATATATATGACATGTTCCATGTAGCCAACAGTATTGATGAGGTATTTAAATATTTAGAGGATTGATTAATTAAATCAATTCCAATCCTATTTTTTATATTTAGATTAATCAATCAAATAATATTTTAAATCAAAATGCTACTTTTAAAATTTCAATTTTAAAGAATACCGATCAATACATTATTTATAATCAAAAATGCAATCTAAATAAAAAAATTATAACATCTTAATAAAAAAATCAAATATAGCAAAAATGAAAAAAGAATCTTAAAGTTTAAGGTTCGAAAATTTCAAAAATAGAGATAAAAAGAATTTAAGGTTAAAATATCTTTATTTAGACATATTCTACTTTATCATAGTCCAAATCGGACAAATCATGTCCATCAGGCTTCTTATCTGGCACACCTAATGATAGAATTCCAACTATTCTGTATTTCCCGTCAAGATCAAATAATTCCCTTACGTAATCCTCGGAATTTTTATTGGTTCCTGTTTTTCTTAGATGTATTTGAACCCAACAGGATCCGATAGCCTGCTCCTCAGCCATGAGATTCATATAGCTTAATGCAATAGAGGAATCCTCAATCCAGGTATCCGCCTTATCAGAATCCGCATATACCACTATTGCGGTATTTGCACCTTTAAGCATTTTGGAACCTGTTCTTTTAGATTTGGATAACTTATTTAATGTTTCCCTATCCTTAACCACCATAAAATTGCATGGTTTTCTATTACGGCTTGTAGGTGCAAGAAGACCTGCCTGTATGATCTTTTCCAGTTTCTCCTCCGGAATATCCTCATCGGTATATTTTCTAATACTACGTCTGTTTTTCATCACATCGATCAATGACATTTTATCGACCTTACCTCAGTTAATAATTAAATATACATTTCACACATTTATAGATTTTTCTACATTTAATGAAATTACAATCCTTTTATAGATAAAATAGGGATTTTTGAAAATTAATTAAAAGAAAAAAAATCAGAAAATCTGAAAACAAAGACGATGTAATCTCCAATATAAAATTAAAAAGTTAAAACCTATTTATAAATCAAATAAAGATTAAAAAAAAAAATAGAATAGATAAAATAGATAAATAATAAAAAATATTATTAGGATTTAAAAAAGTCAAAAAATAAGGCTATTTATTTAAAAAAAAAGAATTTTTAAATAAAAAAATAAAAGAATTGAAAAAATTTAGTTTAATAGGTTTTTACCGAATTCTTTAACTTGAGCTAACTGATCATCTTTTTCCTTAATAGCCCCAGGAACATTGTTGTCAGATAATGATAGGATTTCACCCTGGTTAAAACCTAACATGACGAAGTTGCCCATTTGTAGATCTAATGATGGCTTGAATGATTCAGCAGGAGCAACACCATTACTGGTAATGAATGATACGGTTTTATTTCCGAATTCCTTCTGGTATTTTTCACTCATAAAGAATGCATACATCCTATCCATAATGATTTTAGCCTGTGCAGTAAAGTCACTGAAATAGATTGGGGTTCCAATTACAATGGAATCAGCTTCCTTAATGTCATCATAAATAGCCTGCATATCATCCTGTAATGCGCATTGTGCGTCATGTTCCTTACAATAGTTATCCCCCTGGCAAGGACGAATGTTTAATTTGTTGGTGCTTACTATTTTGGTCTCAGCACCGCCATCAGCTGCCTCTTTTAAAGCAGTTTCTAAAGCGATTAAAACGTTACTATCATTTCTTGGACTAGCGTTAATACCTAAAATCTTCATAATATCACACTCTAAATTTATAAAAAAAATATTGGTATATTTAAATTAATCAATATGTCATATATTATTATATTTTAAGATAATATAAAGATTCCTTATAAAGAGCAGGATATTAGATGAAATTAGTAAAAGTTAATAGATTAGATAAAACTTAGATAGTTAACTTTCTAAAGCAAGGAAAATCCAACCAATAATAGGCATAAGAAAATAAGATAAATAGGACAAATAAAAAAAACTGATTAAGAAAGCCGAAACATAGCAATAATCAATAAATCCCCTAATAAATTAAAATAATAAAAAAACTAATTAAAAGCCAAAACAGGAACAAAACAATGAATCGGATAAATTAGAACATTAAAAAAATCCGATAGATTAGACCAATATAACTGGCAAAATAAAAAAAATTATAAAAAGATAAGCCTGATTTTTAAAAATTAATCATATAAATCCATATAAAAACTCAAGGGTACACCTCATATATTTACATAATGATTTACCACAGAAACAAGACAATCTGGAGAAAAGTTACAAGTAATTACCCGTCCTTTAGCATACTTTAATGGCAACCCTTCCTCAAAAGAAAGACATTCAATAATTGATTCCAATGTAATTATTAAATATTCTGGAACCTGTGAAATATTCCAGCATATTCCGAATCACTGTTTTTACTTTTTCGTGATGCCTTAAAACTATAGGTTTCACCAGAATCCATGCATTCAACTATTCCTGTGATTATTTCTTCTGAAATTTCAGAGACATTTTCTAAATCATTTATATTGTTTATTTCATATTGAATCATAATACACTCCGCAAGCCACCAAATGTCCATTTTATAGATCATAATAAACAGTCATAACATTAAATAATTTAAAGCCTGTAACCCATATAAAAGGACATAAACACTCATTTTAGTCTATTTATATACTACAATTTTTTTAACCTCAACATTAGTTCAATACAGCTTTTTAAAAAATTAGCCAATCATTGAATTTCAATTCACTTAAAATTTCAAAGAGGTAACTTCTCCTAAATCTGTATAAACATAATGTATAACTAATAGTATATAAATTTTTAGGTATACCTAAAAATTTTAAGTTAATTAAGAACTAGGAAAAAATGGAAACAACAGAGGTAAACGATTTATTTAAAAAAAACAAATAAAAACTGAAGTTTAAGAATGATAAAGATGACCATTAAATAAGTTAATACAAATAATCTTAAAAAAAGATACACTATGCAAAAAAAATAAAAATATAAAGTTTAAAGTTTAATTTTTCTTAAATGGAATTAATCCTAAAGACAAGATACAGATTAACAAAATCAATAAAGGATTTCCAGTTTTAGGCATGGTTCTAACTGCAAATATACCTGCCTTACCATTTTTAAGTACAGAGATATTTGGATCATTGCTTGTTTTAACGTTCTTACCTGTATCATTGGTTGTGTTATCAGTTGTGTTACTATCGGTATTGTTAGTATTATTATTAGGAGTTACATTAGTATTATTGTTTGTATTATTAGTAGTATTACCAATTATAACCTCGGTGGAATTCTCAGCTGTAACATTCTGGGTTTGATTAGATCAGGCAATAACATAATTTGTAAAATTACCTGTTTTAGTAGTGTTAAAGTATGCAGTAAATTCTGCAGACTCTCCTGGTGCCAAATAATTAATGTAATACCAGGTATGTTTACCGTCATTTAAGCTATGAGTCCAGTTCGCATCATTGTTCCATGAATCATAAACCAAACCATCATCCCACTTATCTTCAACAACAAACACATTATCCAAAGTATAATTACAATCATTTGTAACGCGGATAATAAATGGGGCTTTACTGGTTAAATTGACTAAAGGTTTTACAGTAATCTTTTCAACTTCCATATGGGTATCCAATTCATCCAAATAACTTACATTAAACATTATACAAGTTTGATGAACCGTTGTGGTTAAGAATGTTTTAAAGTTAAATATCATATAGGAACCATTGTCTAATTTTCTAACAGCATTATGGGTAGGAACTCTAAAACCACTTTCATACAATTCAACTGTTTTATTAAGTGACGGATAATACTTAGCTAACCTATTGAAATTTCCAGTTGTGAATTCTGCAAGATATAATTGCATATCATAACCCAATAAATCAGAGGACACGTTAGTATTATTATAATAATACCATATGAAGATCTTCAAATACTCGGAAACATCATTACCGTTTAAATCTGTAAGTGAACTTAGATCATCTATTGCATAACCGTCGCCGCCTTCGGTAGCATATGGTTCAATACAATATCCATAATATCCATTACTAAAGTTAATTAAACCCCTGTAAGTACCATAGACTATTTTGGTTAAGTTAAGGGATGTTTCCCTGTTGTCATCATTGGAGTTGTTTATGGTGTAGTTAGTTATAGTAAATATTGAAGAGTTGTTTCCGTCATGGTTGTTTGTAAAGTTTGAGTTGTTTATAGTGGCATTTACCGCAAATATAGAGGCACCATATTTTGATGCCTAGTTTCCTTTAAAATTGCTGTTATTAACGTTAATTGTAGTTCCACTTATTGCTCCACCAGATTTATATGCAGTATTATTAATGAATGTACAATTGTCAATGTTTCCAATTCCATCAACCAGTATTGCACCTCCACGGAAATTTGCAGTGTTACCTTCAAATAAGGAATTTGAAACATTCAAATTTCCATTTGAGTATATTCCTGAACCTAGATAATTTTTATTACCTGTATTATTTATAAATTTAGAATTGTTTACAACAACATCAGTTCCATATACAGCGGCACCATATTTGCCTGCGGTATTACATATAAAAGTACAATTATCAACGTTCATATTTATTCCAGCACCTAAAACTCCAGCTCCATATGGATCATAATTACTGTTGTTTAAGAAAGTGCAATCACTTGCGTTAACATTTCTACCCATTACAACGAATCGCGTTCCGCTGTTATTCTCAAAGTTAGATCCGTAAACCTCAACATTTTTCAGTGAATATATTGCACTACCACCGGTTGCATAGGAATCGTATCTAACCATATAATTATCAGTGAAATTGGAATTGTATACATTAACATCATGTGATGAGTATACCGCAGCTCCATAGATATAATCGGAATTTCTAAGTCTGCTTGAATTAAAGTTGGAGTTGTTAATAATAGTGGTTGTTGACCTTGAATTAATAGCCCCGCCATGCTGGGTTCCTGTATTGTTCGTGAAATTACAGTTATTTACAATTAATTCGTCACCTGTAGAATCAATTGCACCGCCCATATTGGAGTTTTTAGCATTGGCATTTTTAAAGGTCAAATCGCTTATTGTAACTGCTGAGTTAGTGATGTTAAATATAAAAGATTTACCATCGGCATCAATCACATGATTGTTACCATTGATAGTTAGATCTTTAGTAATTTTTATTCCGCCTTTTGAGTCAATATTAGAATCAAATTTATAATCGCTGTCAATATCAATTGTTCCGTTAGTGTTAGAATCTATAAAATCCTGTAAATCTTTAAATGATTTAGTATTGCCGTCATCACCAACAACATAATTAGATGAGTTGGAGATAACTTCATTAATTATTTGTGAATCGTCCATAGCATCATTATCTACATCGCTAATATTCTCGCTAGCAGATATTGCGCCTATACTTAAAAACAATATAATTAGAATCAATAAAGCTTTTACCTGCTTAATATAATTCACCTCCATTTGATTTGTATTTACAATCCTTATTCTAATTAAAATAAGAATCAGATAGTTTTATATTAAATTAATCATGGCCTAATCCGATCAGATATAGGCCTTTTTTGAAATCAATATGAAACCAATTAAAATTTAGGCATACCTAAAATATAAACTTTGTTATTTTTTTGGATTTTTTTAAAAATACTTAAATAAAATATAAAGCTTATGTAAAAAAAATATACAGTTTTTTGATGTATGGACGGTTTACTATTGTTTTTAGGTACACCTAAATTTCAAATATGAAAATAGAGATTCCATATAGAAGAAAAGTTAAAAAATAGGTTTTATAGATTATTCCATTGAAGGTGGAAATAAGGCATTTAAAAAAAAGCCAAAACAAGACCTAAAAAAAGATGATAGAATAGACTGAAAAAAGCCAAAACTTAAAAAGATGAAAGTAGGATAAATCAGAAAAGCTAAAACAAGACCTAAAAAAAGAAAATGGAACAGCTTAAAAGGAACCAAAACCTTAAAAAAAGAAAATGGAATAGATTAAAGAATTTACAGTTCATCAAATAATTTAATTCTAGAATGTCTGGGTACCGCTTGTAGCACTTAGATATACTGTTTTTTGATCTTGCCTATTACCGTCACTGTCATATAAGGTCAGTATAATCTGATCAGGATAATATTTAAATCCGTCAGCACTATTAACATCAACATAACCAGCTGAATCAACATTGGTACTTACAATCCTACCTTCATTAAGATTGTTGCCGTCACGACTAAATAGGGCGCTGATTCTTACAGAGTCCCCTGCATGGTCGGATCCGACATAGACATGACAATAGGACTTATCCGAATCGCTGCTGCCAGTAGATACACTACCGCTTATGATTTTAAGATTGCTTACAGCAGTTGCACTGCTACTGCCACTACCTGATGAGGGGTTATTTACATTGGTATCTGTATTCTGCTGATTCTGATCTGGATTTGTATCGTTTTGCTGATTTGAGGAATTGTTGCTTGAAAAGATAACCGCCCCTGCAATGATTCCGGTGCATAATATAATCACAATAGCTATAATCAAAATGTTTTTATTCAGACCATTTTCATCCTGTTTCTCTTCATTGAAATTCTCTTTTCTATTTTTATTGGAAGGGATGCTATTCTTATTTATATCATGGATGTCCATACTGATCAATTTTCCACATTTGACACAATATTTAGAATTATCTTTGTTTTTTGCACCGCAATTTGGACAATATCTAACCATGATTCACCTCCTTAGTTTTAGGATTATGATTTTTAATATCAATTGATTCCTAAAATAATATTAATAATATTATATAGCTTTTATAATATTTTATATTTTTGTAAAATTTATGCAATAAACTGAATTTAATGCTTTATATTTTTCCAGATAAACAGGGCTTCCTGGATTAATAACAATTTAAGATCATGTGGAACTTAAACAAAGACAGAATAAATTCAATAAACTTAAAAAAGTTTTATTTTAATCATGATGGAGATTTAATTGATAATCATTTATATGTTCCATTATTCAGAAAAAACTAAGATATCATGAGAGTATAAAGCATGAAAACTAAACAAGATTATAAACTAAAAAATTATCTTAAAGCTTTATATATCTTTTTATATAAAATTTAATTAAGTAACTGTTTAGGGAGGTGAAAAAGTGAGTAAGTATTGTCCTAAATGTGGTCAAAAACTATCCGATGATGCAACCTTTTGTTCCAAATGTGGTAATAAATTAAACTCAGAGTTTACACCAAATACCGCAAACAATAAAGAGTCTAAGGATAACACAAAGAATATAATCATTGTTGGACTTGCAGCAGTGATCATCTGCCTAATAATATTAGGTGTTGTGTATGCCGTATATAATGACGGCGATAATCCGATTTCATCATTAGTCCATAAAGAGGATAAGATCCTACAAATATCTGATTTAAAACTAAACATGACCGGATATGACTATAAACTAATAGGTAATTCTTCCACCAATATTGGAGACAGCCAAGCTACTGACTTAGCCTATCAAGTCAACGGTAACGGGGATTCATTTACTTTAACCGTTATTACAGTTGATGCTGCAGGAGCAGATCCATCTTTACTTGAAGGCAATATAAGTGCAAATGGTGCAGTTGCCAAAGAGTTATATATTAATGACAAATATTATTGGGTACAAATTACAGGTGCCAACAAGGACCACAATACCCAGGAATATCTTGATTCAATAATATTATCAAAAAACACTACTAAAAAATCCAGTTCCGATGACAGTAGTAGTGACAGTTCATCAGTTTCAAGTTCCTCAGGTTCTGCACATGCAATGACCGAGGCCGAATGTATTGCATCAGGAAAACATGATACAAACCACGACGGATATTGTACAAACTGCCATCATTATACTAACTATGACAGATCAGGTACTGACGGCATAAGTAGAAGCCAATGTATTGCACAAGGTACCCATGATACAGATGGCGATGGTTACTGTAAAGTATGTCATACATATGGATAAATGAGAATCTTTATCTACATTTATCCTAACTTTTTTTAATTTTAACTATTCTTCAATTCGAACTAATTCCACTAACTTTATTTGATTTTAACTATTCTTCAATTCGAACTAATTCCCCTAAATTTTTTTATTTTAATTATTCTTCAAATTTCAACTATTTCCACTAATTATTATATCTATTGTTTACTTAATTTAATTAAACATTCAACAAATGGATAGGCCATACTAATGAATTTTCGATTAAATTTTATTTTGAATTATCTTTTACAAAACTTAATTTTTTTATAATAAATTATTAAGATTTTAATATTTTAAAAAAAAATTATACAAAATTCATTTTATAGAACATTATTATAAAATTTTTAAAAAATCAAAAGAAGGAAATTTAAGTAGAATACACAGTTATAAGATTTTTATTCATAATCACAATAATTCTGTTCAGAACAGACTTAAAACAATCCATTAAAGTTGAACATATCTCATTTTTTTATAGAAATATCATGTAAAAAATCATATTTTTAAACAAAATCAAATAAGGTATAAAAATAAAAAGAATATTTCTAGTTTAAAACAAGTCATTTTTCAAGAAAAGAAGCAAACACTAAATAAAAATAGAAAAATCAAATCAAAAGTTATTTATATATGGAAGATGATATATTTTAACCTACAATTTAGATTTTAAAAAATAGGAGAATTATTATGATTAATTCTGATGCCGTCAGTGATTTACCATTAGAAGAATCTGATGAATATCTTTTTAATTGTGGTAATGAAACTATACCCAACCAAAAAACTAGAAAGAAATCCGATGAAACCAGTAATAAAAGGGACATTATCAACGAAGAAATAAAAAACCAGTATGAATTAAACAACAATGAAGATATCGATAACTTTACTCAAGTAGAAATGATTATGAACAACCATTCATTTATTAAAATCATACCTAAAAAAAAGCTCTAACAGTATTTAAAATCCAACAAAACCACATAACATTATAAATTATTTTTATTTTAATTTTTCCAAAATTGAAATAAACATAGGGATAATTTATAGCAATCTAATTTTTGACAGATTTTAATTTATTTTCATGATTTTTTAAAAGATTAAAATAAAAATCCCAGTTTTAAGATTGATACCAATTCTAAAACAATAACATAAAATCCGAGTTTTCTAAAATCAAACTATTCTTGAAATATTATTGAAACTCGATTTAACTTAAACTATAAAAGAAACAAAAAACTAATTTTGTCCAAATATCCATGGATATTTTAAATTTTATTATAAAATATTAAATTATTTTTAAAAATCTTAATAAATCTTAAGATAAGTTTATATGTAAGTAGGTACTTACTTACATTATGGAAGTTAAAAATATGAGTACTGAGGAAAGGATTATCAATGCTTCTTTTCATGTTTTAGAGGAAAATGGAATATCCAAAACAACCACTAAAAAAATAGCTGAGGAAGCAGGAGTAAGTGAAGTTACTCTTTTTAGAAAATTTAAATCTAAAGATAATCTTATCGAGGTTTCTAAGAAAGTATTCGTAGAAGAATTTATAAAACAAATCAATAAAATTTTTGAGTTTGATGATTCAATTTCAGTAAACGACTATTTGAGAGAATCCTATCTTAAAATTATAAACCTTCCAAATGACGACTTTAAAATAATTAAAGTTGCACTGGAGGAAATCGATGGAATACCATTTGAGGAAAGTATAATTTTAAAAATAGCCGATACAATCATTAACAAACTTAAAAGCTTTTTTAAAATGCAAATATCTAAAAAAAATATCAGGGATGTGAATCCGGATATTCTTGCAATTAATATTTATAGTGTTTTCTTTGAAACTATTGTTTTATGGAAATTTTTTGCCAAGACTCCTCAATATGATATAAATAAATATATTGACGACTTCCTTGATGTTTTAAATAATGGAATTTTAATTAAATAATATATATTTAAAATATTAAATGGAATTAGAAGACTATTTCTAATTATTTAAATGAATTTTTAATATAAAATTCTAATTATTAATTTATAAATAATTATTTTTATTAAAAATGAGGTGAAAGATGTCAAAAAATCATATAATGAAACATCTTCATAATGTAAAGGAAATTACTTCTAAAGATGCCCATGAAGCTTTTAAAAATCCTATTGTGGTAATTACATTAATTGCAATAATTATTTTACCTTCATTATATGCCGTTTTAAACATTGAAGCATGTTGGAACCCATATGAAAATACCAAAGATATTGACTTTGCAATTGCAAACGTTGATGATGGTGCTACATACAATGGCGAAAGCCTAAATGTAGGTGACGACATTGTTAAAGATTTAAGAAAGAACAATGATTTCCATTGGGTTTTTGTAAGTGAAAGTGATCTTCGACGGGGGGTTCATAATGGAACCTACTATGCAGGTATAGTTATACCCCATAACTTCAGTAAATCCATTGCTTCAATTACAACAGATAATCCAAAATCTGCACAACTACAATATGTCATAAACAGAAAGTCCAATCCGGTAGCAAGTAAACTATGTGATTCTGGTGCAAAGGCTGTGTATAATGATGTTAACAGAGAGATTGTGGAATTCATTAATGTTGCGGCATATGGTAAGTTAGGAGACTTACAGTCCAGTCTTTCTTCAGGAGCAGGACAACTATCCTCCGGAGCGGGACAACTATCCTCAGGTGCAAGCCAAGTATCATCAGGAGCGGGACAGGTTTCATCTGGTGTAGGACAGGTACAAAGAGGAGCAAGCCAAGTACAAAGCGGAGCCGGAAAGGTATCTTCAGGAGCAGGACAGGTGCAAAGTGGAGCAAGCCAGGTATCATCAGGTGCAAGTAAAGTCCAGGAGGGATCTCGTCAGTTATCCGGTGTCAATACAACAGGTTTACCTGATCAGGTTAAAGGAGTTGTTGATGGCTCTGTAAAACTCGCAAACTCCAGTTCCGAATTAGCAGGTGCCTCCAATAATCTAGCTCAGGGATCCTCCAAATTGGCAGGTAGTTCAGTTGAATTAGCAAACGGCGCTTCCCAAGTTGCAGGAGGTTCTGTATCCCTAGCAAATGGGGCTCTTAGTTTAGCTGCAGGTTCCGAATTACTTGCAAACTCTGCATCAGGTGCATTGTTTACTGCAGCAGGTTCACTTTCATCTGCATCAAGTTCATTATCCGATGTAACCGGTGTCAATGAAGATCAAATAGGAGATTACTTCTATTCCCCTGTTAAACTAGATAAAAAGGAATTATATCCTGTTGATGATTATGGTTCAGAGGTTGCACCATTTTACATAGTGTTATCCATGTGGGTAGGTGCTGTAATTACCGCTGTAATGCTTAAACCAGGACAGGCAACCGGAACCAAATACACCCCAATAGAAATGTACTTTGGTAAATTGTTAATATTTATCATCATGTCACTTCTTCAGGCAACCGTTACCATAATAGGCTGTTTCATGCTTGGAATTGAGGTAAGCAATGTTCCAATATTCATACTATCAGCATACCTGATATCCGCGGTATTTATGCTGATTTGTTATTCCCTAATCTCAGCATTAGGACAAGTAGGTAAAGCATTAAGTGTAATTCTTTTAGTATTGCAAATCTCAGGAACCGGTGGAATCTATCCTATTGAAATTATGAGTCAATTCTTTAAAACATTATATCCATACTTACCAATGACACATTCAATTACACTTCTACGTGAGTCAGCATTAGGATTGCTATGGACCTCTTATACCCCTGCATTAATTTATATGATGGGTTTAGGTATTGGTACTGTAATTATCTCAGCCATAGTAAAACAATTTGCAGATAAAGGTGCACATTGGTTTGATGGTAAACTTAATGAAACGGACCTATTCGGATAAAAGAATTTCTTTATCTACTAAAATTTAATACAATCTTAAATTAAATTCTTAATTTAAGATCCTTTTTTTATTTACTTTTTTTAAGATTATAGAATCAGCAGGAACTATGAAAATTTTTACAAAAAAGAATTATAATGGATATTTCTATATTTTAATTATTATTTCATATGTACAAACTGGATTAAATAAAATCAAAAAACTAATTGAAAAAATAGAGAATAATCAAACTAAATTTAAAATTTTAATAATTAGAAATAAGAAAAAATAAAAAATTAAAAGGTTAATTAAAATTCAACAATGTTTAATAGCCAATAAACAATAATCAAAAAAAAATAATCTAATTATTTAAACTAAATAATTAAATTTTATACTTTCTTTTCATTATTAAAACACCTAAACCTAAACCAATAATTAAACCAATAATTACACCTCCAATTAATGGTAAAATATAATTTACGGTTTCAGGTTGAGTTTTAACAGACAATAATTGATTAATAGAAGAATGAATAGTTTGATTATTAACATCATCTACAATAATTAACCTATTAGACAAATCACTATGTTTATTTAAAAAATCATGAGCAGTATCTTGATATGATAAAACAATAACCCTTTTATTTGAATTATTTAACATATGCTCCATAATATGCTCCGCTTCACCAGAGGATGTGAATTTATAAACTGTAACATTTACATTCATCTCATCAACAATTTCCTTTGCAAGAATACAATTTGATTCATTTGCAATAATCATTGTATCATCAGTTACATCCACTCCATGAGCACTGATGGAACTTAATCCACATAAACATATTAAAAAAATTAAACTAACTAAAAATACCTTCTTAAACTCCATTTTATCACATATATAATTTTTATAATTTATATAAAAAGATCAAATCTTTTCAGAATCCAGAAATATTTGAAATAAATTCTCTATTAAATCCTTCCAAATTCCAAAACATTTATTATAAGTCCTTAATTAAAACCATCAAATTCTAATATTCTCTATTAAATCTTTCCAAAATCCAATACATTCGGCATAAGTTTTCTGATTAAATATAAAATAAATATATTTAAAATACCTTCAATTATAGCAACTAACAAGTAGAATGGCACTAATGTAGATACTAACATCTCAATATTAGTGGATCCAGAAATTATTAAAACAAAAACCTGAAAGATTGTTGCACAGATTATGCTTATAAATGTACTTGCAAATATTCCAAATTTGTCATTTAGTAGGCTAAAGATTCTATAAGAATAATAAGTAACAAAACTTATTGTTAAACCCATTATTAAAAAATTAACCCCTAATGTCGTGAATCCACCAATACCTAAAAAAGATTGGAACAACAAAGCGATGAAAGAAATAATTGACGCAGTAACCGGACCCAATAATAGACTATCTAAAGGAAACATGAAAAAATGTATTGAAATCCCGAAAGGTGTAGGAACTGTTACAGCTGAAGCTACTGTAGTAACCGCTGTTAACACTCCAATAAAAACTATTTTCTTTTCTTTCACTTTATTACGTTTAAATAAAATATAATCAAATAAAAAAATAAAAATTAAGGCTATTACCCAATATATAATAGCTTGAGAAAATGGAATTAAACCATCAGCTAAATGCATTTATTATCCCTACTTAAAAATACCATATTTAAATAATAAAACTACAATTAAAAATACCACTACAAAGATTATTATCAAAACTACAATGTTTGATAAATTGAATAAATTAGAATCCTGATTCTTATCTGTTGAATTTACAGTAGAATTATTGCTTTCATTAGTATTATTAGTTTTATTCAACTTTTTAGAATTATCATTAGAGGAGGCACTATTTCCATTATCATTTGTATCCGAGGATACTTGATTTTGAGAACTACTACCTGAAGAGTCGGAATGGCCACCTGATGAACTACTTGATCCACTGGAAGAAGAACCAGAACCACTTGAATAGGAAGAACCGCCAGATTGACTAGATTGACTAGAATGTGATGATCCAGAACTACTTTGTTGTACATCCTGTGTTGTAACCTCTTCCGGATATTCTTGACCATGTCCAGGATGAGCAAAAACTATACCTAGACTCAAAGAACTAATTAAACAAAAAACTGATAAAAAAATAAGAAACTTTTTCAAATTAGTAATAATAAACACCTCATAAAAAAAAATGAGATTAATAAGGATATTAATCTCAAAAATATTTATTCTTCATTATTATTTCTAGATTTAGAGTATATTACACCAGCAAATACAGCTAATAACATGACCAATATTACTGCTAAGTAGAATGGATAGTTTGGATCATTGTTGGATATAGCAGCACCGGTTTTATTTATTTCATAAGCTTTAGGACTAGCTTTTGAATTGGAATCACTTCCAGTACTTGCAGCACTAACTGGTTCTAAACCTACACTGAAACTATCACCAGAGGATGATGCAGAAGAAGTATCGACTCCTGAGCCGGTATTTGATGAACCACCATTGGATGCACTACCACCATTTACTCTAGAATTTGCATTGGAATTATGATTAGCATTAGCGGAATTATTATTCATGTTTCCAGAATTATTATTCCTATTAGCATTTGCTATAGCCAATACTTGATTCCTGCTTAAATCCGGTAAATTCCTTAAATAAGCAAGACTACTTCCATTACCACCAGAAGTTAACATGTTATACTGATCTTGAGTAATCCATCTTGAGTCACTATGACTTACGATAGGATTGGTCTTTACGATAGAATTTTCCTGACCTTTGTATAAATCAATGAAAGCTTGAATTTGAGCAGCTCTTTTAGCCTCTGAAGTTGCATAATTACTTAAGTCATAAGTAGGCCATTTAAAGTTAAGAGATACTGCTTGACCAATATTATTTTTTGAATCCCAGATAATTAATATACCTTCCTCATCAAGATCGTCTACACCTTTATACTCATTGGTAGTTAATTTCTGTACAAGATAGTTTCCAAGACCAGGGGATACATCTAATATGTATTCTAAACTGTCATCCTTACAATACTGTTCATTAGCAATATATGTATAAGATTGAGTGGAAGTCTTATTGAAATTCTTTTGAATATAATCAGTAATGAAGAAACCTGGTTGAACACCTGGACATGCATGATTATGGAATAAGAATGACATGACCTGATCAAAATAAGGCTCTCCAGACCAAGCATTTGTTAAACTTTGAATACTGAAATAATTACCATCAGGATATGCATTTTTGCTTATTGCAGCAGATAATGCGGAATTATTTAAAGTACTCATATTAATGTTATTTACTTGACTACCATTATATTCACCAATATACCAGGATCCATCAGGGTTATATCTCATGTAAAGACTCATAAGAGAGCCATCATTTTGTTTTAAAACAAAATTAAACCATAATGGAGTCCAAGTAGCTTTATGTACTGGTAATAATGTAGTTCTAGATAATCTAGATCCTAATACATCAAAAAGACCATCCCAACAACCTTCAGTTGATTGTTCATTTAATAGAACATAACCTGCAGAGGTTAAGACTAAGAAATTAGGCATGTCTTTATAGATTGTTACATTTAATGATTTTTCAAATATGGATTTAGCTTTAGTAGCTGCCTCTTTACCAATATTTTTAAAATCAGAATATGTTAAATTAGCTTTGGTACCTACATTATTTGCACGTGTAGCATTAGGTAAGTTTAAACCTTTAATATAGTTATAATCTAAACCATGAGAATTACATGCCTCAATTACGGTACCATTTGGTAATGTGACATTGTCAGCAGTACCGATTAAGTAGTAATATTGTTCTGGTCTTAGATTATCTTTTTCAACTAATACATTTACCAAACTTGCGGGATTTTTATAAATCCTATTAATCCACCAAGTATTATATTTTAACTGTTCTAAACTACCATTGCCTTTTATACCAGTTTCCTTCTCAAATAATGCTTTATTCTTTTTAGAATTATATTCCATTACAACGATAGTTCCATTGTTGGTTTTATCATTCCATCTGATAAAAGCAATCATGTTTGATTTTGCACCAGTAGAAGTGGTGTTAAAACCAATATAGGAACGTTTTCCAGAAGTTGCATCTAAGAAGAATAGAACAGCATCGTTTGCAGAATCACCAGGAACACCTAATATTTTATAAGAAGTGATGTCTCCTGGAGACTGATTACCTACTCCAGTTTCTTGAATTGGAGGATAATATTGAAGTAATGCTTTAGTTATAGTATAACCGCCTAAAGTACCTTCACAGATATGTCCATGGAAAGCTGCTTCTTGTAAAACATCAAAAGTAACTCCATCATACCAACCATTTGCTAAGCTTGCAAATGAGAATGCATTTTCTCCACCAACTGTTTTAACTAATTTATTCCATTGGGTCCTATTCATATATTCAGAGATAGTACCTAAATATGAACATTTAGTACTTCCATTTAAGAAAATTGCTGCTTTTAAAGTTTTACCTTTTTTAACAACAAAACAGAAATCAATTGGATCAGTTGCTGTTTGACGTAACATTAAGATATTTCCTCTACCATAAGAGATATAATTTTTAGCATAATTAAGTATTCCATCTATTGCATTTTCACTAGTTTTACCATCTAATTTTGGAACACCAGCAGTTGTAATAGCCAATACTTTATCAGCATTTTTAAAGTTAAGCAATTTATCTGCTTGATAAGTAACATCTCTTCCTAATTGATAACTTTTGGTAGCTTTCAAATCAAATACCACATTAGCTAAATTATTGGTCTCATCAAGGGTTACTAATTTCCATTGACTGATATAACCTGGAGCTGAAACTGAGACATTTAAATTCTTTAAAACTTCAGTGCCATTTATTTTAACCATATATGAATTTGAATTCTTAGAATAGTTTTTAGAAATAATATTTACCTTTTTATTATCATTTTCACTTACATTGATTGAAGGAGTTATATTACCATTATCACTCTTATATTGATAATTAACAGTTACATTAATTGATTTAGAAGAATCTTCATTAGTATCTGCTAAAATATTTGAACTGTTATCAACTCCACTATTAGCAACACCTACATGATTATCAACGGATTGAACATCACTAAGGTTATCTGTTGCTGATATACCACCAATTGTTAGAAAAATTAATAATAAAGATATAATTAAAAATTTTTTATTATTCATCAAACCAACATTTCGCTTTATTTAAAAAAAATGTAATAACATTTAACATCAAAAAGAGTAATTAGTAATACTTAGTTTGACATTTTTATTAAATTATTACAATGTTATATACTTTTATTTTAATATATAAAACTATTTATTACAAATAAGCTTAAAACAGCATAAAAAGTAATAAATATGGAGTAATTGTAAAATATAACAATAATAATATGTTTTAAAAGAAATAAACAATAGTTATAATTTTTTAAGTAATATAATTAATTTATAATATAAGAAACAATGAAAAAAAATTTTAATTTATTGTACATAATATTAAGATTTATAAAAAATCTAAAAATTTTTTAAGCAATATAAATTTAAATTAAAAAAATATTACTTACTATTTAATACAATTTAGGAAAATCCATGGCTCTATAAAAAGGTTAGAATTTACTCCAATAATTTTATCTAAATTTAAATTGAAAATCAAAAAATATTTTTTAAATTAAAAAAATAAGATAAAATAACAGATAAAAATTAAAATGGGTTTAATATGGAAGAAGAAAAAAAATTCACATGGATAAACTTCTACATGGAGTTTGCAGATAGATTACTTGAGTATAAAAATAATAGAACAGAATTAATTAACAAGATTATTACAATATTTGATAATATTGATTTAAAGTTACCCCTACTTGAAACAAACAATGATATTACAGATATTGGACCATTTACAATTTTTGGACTTTTTAATAAAAACATAAAAACCGAGAATAAGAATAAAATTTTAAAGGAAATTAAAAAGTCATTTTCATTAGAAGCAGATTTACCTACTGACTTTAAAGGTGTTCCTGAACTAAACCCTGTAAACAGTACATTTTACTACTTTAAAGGATATAGAGGGGATAAAGATATTGATAATTTGTGGGACTTATTTGAAATTGCATTAAAATATTCTGAGAATAAAAGTCCACAATTATATAATGAATTTGTAAAAACTTATAATAATGTTTTAAATCAAGTGAATATTAAATGGAACATTACAATGGGTTTATTCTGGATTAGACCTTATGAATATATCAGTCTTAATTCACGTACTAGATGGTATTTAACCAATCCTAATTTTGTAAATGATGAAATTATAAATAGAATTAAACCATCTGACAAATCAAATACACCACCAAAAGGAGAGGAATATTTAAAGATTTGTAACGATTTTAAAGAAATAATTAAAAATAATGATTATGAATTTAAAAATTTCCCAGAGCTTATCTATATTTCATATATTGAGTCTGTAAAAGATGATGAATTAGAAAAAGAGTATAAAGAAAAAAAGAAAATTGGAGATGGAATAGGAGATTCCAATATAAATAATGATGGAAATTATTGATTATACTCTCCAGGTCAAGGTGCGTTTGCATGGGAAAAATTCCGTGATAAAAACCTAATGGGTATAGGATGGGAAGCCGTAGGAAATTTAAAAGAATATACATCAAAAAAAGAGATAGAATCAAAATTACAGGAAATAAATAATAGTAAAAGAAAATTTTTTAATGATACACTTGCTTTATGGGAATTTGCAAATAAAATTAAAATTGGAGATGTTGTATTTGCAAAGAAGGGATTACATGAAATAATCGCATATGGAATGGTTAAAGGAAAATATTTTTTTGATACTAATATCGATGAACAATTTCCAAATCTTATTGAAATCGAATGGAAAGAGGAGATAAATACAAAAACTAACCTCTATCTACCTACTAAAACATTAACACGGATAACAGATTATGAGGATATGCTAAATAATATAAAAAACTTATTTGAAGATGATATTGAACCAGAGAAACCTTCCAATGAGAAACTTCCAATATATACTAAAGAAAACTTCCTTGAGGAATCATTTATAAGTGAGGAGATGTATGATAATTTAGTTAATCTTATCAGGTATAAGATGAATGTGATCATTGAAGGTGCACCGGGAGTTGGAAAAACATTCACCTCCAAGAGATTAGCATATTCCATTATCGGTGTTAAGGATAAGGAAAGGGTAGAGCTTATACAATTCCACCAAAGCTATTCCTATGAGGATTTCATCATGGGATACAGACCAACGCAGAACGGTTTTAGCCTTGAAAATGGGGTTTTCTACAACTTCTGTAAAAAGGCGGAAGCGGATGAGGAGAATGACTACTTCTTCATTATTGATGAGATAAACAGAGGAAATCTCAGTAAAATCTTTGGTGAGCTTTTCATGCTTATTGAAAAGGATAAACGTGGAAACAAAGTACGTTTATTATACAATGGAGAATTATTCAGCATCCCTAAGAATCTGTATATCATCGGCTTAATGAATACCGCCGACAGAAGTCTTGCAATGATTGACTATGCACTTAGAAGAAGATTTGCATTTTACACATTAAAACCGGCATTCGACTCTGAAAACTTCATTGAATACCAAAAGTCCTTAAATAATCCTAAATTCGATAACGTTATCAACCTTGTTAAAGAATTAAATGATGAAATTAAAAACGATGAGGTTCTTTGAGAAGGTTTCCAGATTGGACATAGTTATTTCTGTAGTTTAGATGGGAAGACGATAGACAAGAAACTAGATTTTATAATTAATTTTGAGATAATTCCGCTGCTTAAAGAATACTGGTTTGATGAGGCAAACAAGGTAGAAACATGGAGCAACAGATTAAGAAATGCACTTATATAATCTTTGAAGATGTGATTAAATGATCCCGATTAAAAACATCTATTATATGTTAAGCTATGCATTCCAAGTATTGAGTGAAAAATCATATGAAAACTTAGGTACAGAAGAATTCGGCAACATAAATGAATTGTTTGCAGAAATTCTTATTATCAGTATAAGCAGACAGATAAAAAGGGGACTTGAAAAGGACTATATCGAAAATACTGATGAACTGCCCACCATAAAAGGCAAGATAGAACTTACCCAATCAATCGCTAGCTTAAGAAATAAGAGGGTTGTATGTTCCTATGACAATTTTACGGTTGACTCCTATAAGAACCAGATTATAAAATCAACAATGTACCTACTTTTAAAAAGGGCCAAACTCTCAAAAAACAGGAAAAAGAATCTTAAAAGATTGTATTTGTATTTTAAAGATGTGAGTTTAATTGATTTAAACACTGTTAACTGGAACATCCAATATAACAAGAATAATCAAACCTATAGAATGATTATAGGAATCTGCTATCTTACAAGCAAGGGATTACTTCAAAACCAATCAGAGGGTAAAACAAAACTTATCGATTTCCATGAAAGCAATATGCCGAGACTATATGAAAAATTCATACTCGAATATTATAAAAAGGAATATAGAAATATAAAAGCGGAATCTTCCCAGATCAAATGGCAATTAGATGATGAGATAGACACCAACTTACCAATTATGCAGACAGACATTACCTTGACGAAGGATTATAAAACCGTGATTATAGATGCCAAGTATTACACACATTCCATGCAGGAACACTACAATACAAAAACTGTTCATTCCGGAAATCTATATCAGATCTTTACATATGTGAAGAATAAAGAGGCGGAATTGTCAAATCAGAAACATGAGGTTTCCGGAATTTTACTATATGCCAAAACAGACGAAGAAAAACAGCCCGATTTCACATATAGAATGAGCGGAAACAGGATTAGTGCTAAAACTTTAGATCTCAATCAAGACTTTGATATGATTAAAAAACAGTTGGATTCAATTGTTGAAGAGTATTTTTAAACAAAGATTGATTAAAAAATAGTCATTATATTTAAAAATCAATTTTTAAATTTTTAAATATAAACTATCTTAAACCCCCCTATTTTATTTTTTGTAATATTGAAAAACTTTTTTTTTAAAAAATTGAAATAATTCAAAGTAAAGAAAATAATTAATAAATAAAAAAGATATAATAAATATATTATAATATATTACAAAATTTTATTTTAAAGCTTATCATAAGTAATTAAATTATAAACACATATTTAGGAGAAATTATATTGTTAGATATAAAATTGTTTAGAGAAAATCCGGATTTAATTATTGAATCTGAAAAGAAAAGATTTAGAGACACTACTAATGTAGAAAACGTAATAAAGTATGATAATTTATGGAGAGAAGGTGAAACCAAATTAAATGAATTACGTCAAAAGAAGAATAAATTATCTAAATCCTTCAAACAAGCAAAAAAAGATGGAACAATCGATGAAGTAATTTCAGAATCAAAAGCTGTGGCAGCTGAAATTAAGGAAATTACGGCAAAAAATGAGGAATACAAACAGTTACGTGAGGATTACAGATACAAAGTGGGAAACATTATTGATGAGGATGTACCTATTTCCGATACCGAGGACGATAACGAGATTATAAGAACCGTTGGGGATATTCCAGAATTTGACTTCAAACCATTAAACCATGTGGATTTAATAAACAAGATTGACGGTGCAGATTTAGAAACCGCGGCAGAGGTATCAGGTGCAAGATTTTACTACCTAAAAAGGGATATCCTACATCTTAACCTAGCATTGATTCAATTTGCCTTAGACAAATTAGAATCCAAAGGTTATATTGCACTTCAAACACCTTTCTTTGTAAAGAGTGAAGTTGCAGCAGAAACTTCAGAATTAGGTGAATTTGAAGAGACATTATACAAACTAGAAAATGAGGATTTATACCTAATTGCCACTGCAGAACAAACACTTGCGGCATTACACAGGAATGAAATCATCTCACCGGACGACTTACCTATGAAATATTGCGCTTTATCAACCTGTTTTAGAAAAGAGGCAGGATCACATGGAAAAGATACTTTAGGTATCTTTAGAGTACATCAATTTGAAAAAATTGAACAATACATCTATTGTAGTCCTGAGGATTCCAAAAGAATACACAAGGAATTACTTGAAACAACAGAGGAAATCTATAAGGATTTAAAACTTCCATACCACATTGTAGCAATTGTATCCTCTGCATTAAATGACAATGCATCAATCAAATACGATCTTGAAGCATGGTTCCCTGGATCTGAAACCTATAGGGAACTTGTATCCTGTACTAACTGTAAGGATTACCAGGCAAGGAAAACTAAAACACGTGTCGGTAGGGCAGGTTCCGGTGATGCACAGGTATTACATACATTAAACAGTACTGCCATTGCGACTGAAAGAACAATGTGCTGTATATTGGAAAATTACCAGGACGAGAATGGTAATGTTAAAATCCCTGAGGTATTAGTACCTTATATGGGTGGAAAAACAGTAATGGAAGCTAAAAACTAATTCTAGCTTTATTTTTTTCTATTTTTTTAAAATTAATATTATAAACTGAAATCTATTCCTTATTTAAAAATTATTTCTCAACTAGTTGATTAAAGTCTATTTTTTAAAATTATCATATTGAATTTAAGACCATTTTCTATTAATTAAAGCCTATTTTTCAAAACTATCATATTATTTAATTAAATTAAAGACCATTTCCTAACTTCAACTAAAGTCTACTTTTCTACAAACCCAGTGATTAAAAAGTAAAATAGAATCTAATTTTTAATTTAAGAATCTGATTATAATCAAAAATTGTTAAAAAAAGAATAAAATTAAGCAAAATTAATATTTTTCATAATGGATTCTGGATTCATCAAACTTATCCATAAACTTGTTTTCTTGACCTTTTCCAGGATATCCGACAGTAATTATACAGTATGGTTTGATAGTCTCATTATCCACACCTACAATTTCAGCAATAGATGCCTCGATATCCTCAAAGGTAGCAATTCCATTCCAAAGTGCACCTAATCCGAGATTTACCGCTTCAAGTAACATATTCTCTGCAGCGGCACCACAATCCTGTTGCCATACAGTTTTATAAAATGCCCTTTCAATATTTGCAAGAACTACAATTGCAACAGGCGCATTTTTTACCCTAGGCTTAATTTCCCCAATTCTTTCTAATGTATCCCTATCTTTGATTACAACAAACTCCCATGGTTCCGCATTCAATCTACTTCCAGGAGCCTGCATTCCTGCACGTATAATCTTTTCAATCTTCTCATCCTCAACTTCCCAATCATCATATACACGTACACTACGTCTTGTTTTTATTACATCTTCAAAATCCATTATAACCACCATTATTAATTTAAATTTTTATTTATATATTCAAATATATAAATATATTCAAAAATTATTTTTCATAATATCTTAGAAATCAAATTTTAATCGGTTAAAAATTAAACTAATAAAACATTAAATGTTGAATTAAACTAAAAAATAAGAACAAGTATATTTAACAATTAAGATAAAAGAAATGATTTTAGAATTAGAATTAAATAGGGTATTATTTTGTATTAAACTAAATGAACTTAATTCAATTAATTTAATACAAAGGTTGGAAATTATTATCTTATTATAAGATAATCGTGAATTTTTAATTTGAAATAATCTAAAACGTGAAAATAAAAAAAATTAATAATTTAAAGATGTTTAAATAATAGTTTTTCTAAAATCAATAATTTGAAATCATTTCAACAAATTGGGGAGTGGCAATATCTGCAATAGGTTCATTCTTGTCCAATGTTTTAATTTTTTCCATATCCTCATCAGACAATTCAAAATCAAATAAATCAATGTTCTCCTTCATTCTTCCCTCTGCAGAGGATTTAGGAAAAACAATGATTCCCCTTTGAATCAACCATCTTAGGATAACCTGTGCAACGGACTTACCATATTGATCTCCAATGGCCTTCAAGGTTTCGTTTTGGAAAATACCATCCCTTCCTTCTGCAAGTGGACCCCAAGCCTCAACTTTAGCACCATATTTTTCAAAGAAATCTTCAACACCCTCCTGTTGATAGAAGGGATTTACTTCAATCTGATTTACCCTAGGTGTAATTTCACTATGTAATGCAAGGTTTACAAATCTATCTTTTGTAAAGTTACTTACCCCAATAGCTTTTACTTTACCCTCTTTGTATAATTCTTCAAATGCTCTCCATGTTGCAAATACATCACCGATATTTTGGTGAATAAGGTATAGATCAATGTAATCAGTTTGTAATTTTCTAAGTGATTCCTCACACGCTTTTTTAGCCTCTTCATAACCATGATCTGAATTCCAAATTTTAGTGGTTATGAAAAACTCCTCTCTTGGAATTCCTGATTCTTTAATCGCCTGACCTACAGCCTCCTCATTAAAGTATGCCTGTGCAGTATCGAAGTGTCTGTATCCTACTTCAATTGCTTTTGCTACTATATCTTTAGTTACATCAGGAGCTACCTGGAAAACTCCAAATCCTAATTGTGGTACTTCTACATCATTTGATAATTTTACATATTCCATTTTATCATCCCGAATTTTTGAAATTAAAAACATTTTCGTTTTTCTACTTTCTTATATGAAAATAGTAGTATATAAAGTTTACTATGTAAACAGTTATCTAAGTAAAAAAACATGATTCTTCCCATTTAAAAATTTTTTCATATAAATACTATAATAAAATCCAAGTAGGATACTTAATATTTTTATATTAAATATCTATTATAAATCAGAAATGATCAGAATAAACATAAAAAGATTATTAGTGGTTTGTTTGAAAATTTTATTATATATGAACTATTTATAAATAAAAATAATATAATATTAAATTGAATAGTAAAATTAAACTACAAATATAATTAAATCATATAAAAGATCCATAATAAACATTTTTAATGATAAAAATAAACAATAATAATAATTAAAAAACAAAAATAAACTGCAAACATGGTTAAATAACATAAATCAATGATATTTACAATTAGATAATAATTTTAAGTTCTAATTATAATTAAATAATATAAAATAGCCATTATAATAATTAAACAATAAAATGAAGCTATAACCATAATTATATAATATAGATAACCTTCTTTTAATAGAATTTAACAATGAATTTTAGAATTTTCATTAACTTTAAATAGTATAAAACAAAAAATAAAAGATAAGTTTACTTTATAAACAGTTACTTATGTAAATTTTAATAGTTTCTTAAAAATTTTCATTAGATTAACAATCATTAAAAAAAGTTGAAAATATGGATAAAAATAATTTGATTATATATATTATGGTTTTAGGTACTTTTGGAATATTAAGTACCGAAATGGGAGTGGTGGGAATACTCCCACAGATTGCAGAATATTTTAATGTGAGTATAACACAGGCAGGTCTATTTGTAAGCATGTTTGCCTTAACAATAGCCATATTTGCAATATTTATGCATGTGATTTTCAGTAAATACGAAAGAAAGAAAACATTCATACTGGTTCTTACAGTGTTTACAGTGTTTACAGCAATAGGTGCATTTGTAAAGGATTTTAACATAGCATTGATCTGCCGTATAATACCTGCAATGTTTCACCCAATATACTGTAGTTTAAGTATGACAGTAGCTGCAGAAATAGTGGAACCTGACAAAGCCCAAGATGCGGTAAGTAAGGTTATTATGGGGGTAAGTGCCGGAATGATCGTTGGTGTTCCGATTACCACATTTTTAGCAAGTCACCTCGGTTACCAGTATGCGATGTTATGGTTTACAACAATCAACTTTATAGTATTAATACTTACAATACTATTCTTCCCTAAAATACCTGGAAAGGAGGATTCATACCTATCCCAAATATCCGCTGCCAAAACAGGAGTATTTTTAATATCAGTATTAGGTGTAATATTTTTAAATGCAGGAATGTATACAGGATACTCATACATCTCAGAGTTCTTAAATGTATTGACCCATATTGTAGGAACTAAGCTAAGTATTGTATTACTCCTATATGGTGTTGCATCAATTATAGGTAATTGGTTAGGGGCTAAATTACTTGATAGGGACAGTAGGAAAATAATCTTAGCATCACCAATAGTAGTCTCAATCATATTATTTGGAATATTTACAGTAAGCAGCCAAACGATTCCAACAGTAATATTTATAATCTTCTGGGGATTGTTTGCAGGAATAATCAATGATATTTCACAATATCTGATGGTCTCAGCTGCACCACAGGCACCTGAATTTGCAAATGGAATATTCTTAAGTATGGGAAATGTTGGAGTCACAATTGGAACAACAATAGCAGGATTTGTTGTAGCAGGTATTGGAGTCCGTTATGTAATGTTATTTGCGATTTTAGTCCTAGTCTTCGATTTAATACTATTATTTACAAGAACCCGAAAATACAACATCGATTAGAAAAAAATATAATATAAATTAATTAAATCTTTTATATAATATTTCAAAACCAGGAAAAAAGGGATAATATGATGTTACCAAGCCAATTTAAAGAAGAGAATTCTAAAAACATTAGAATCTATCATTATGTAGAGGAGTTAGTTGGAAGTTATAAAGAATTTATGAACAAAAATAGTGGTGAAGATGAGATTCCCCTTTCATATCTTCCCTTTCTACTTAGAATAAGATTTTCAAACAATACCACCCAGAAGGATTTAACAAAACTGTTTAATGTCAGCAAGGGTTATACTGCAAGATTACTTAAAAACTTTGAAGACTGTGGTTGGATTACAAGAGAAGAGAATCCCGATAACCACAGGGAAAAGATTGTTAACTTAACCGATAAGGGTATGAAAAAAACAAATGAAATCATCAAGAAAGTAGATCAATGGGAAGATATGGTAACAAGTTCCCTATCTGATACAGAGGTGATGATATTGAAAAAGTTATTGTTCGATGTGGTTGTAGAAGCTGATAAAATATAATATAATTATTATTAAACTAATAACACTACTTTTTTCAATCATATTATAGCTTTAATAATTTTATATTAAAATAAAAAGAGGTTGTAAAAAATTCAACTGATGGCTTGAATTTTTTTTTAAATTTGTTTTATTGTTTTGTAGTTTCTTATGATTTCTTTGGTTTGGAATTCGTTTTTTACTCCGTTTACTGTTCGGAATATGTTTTTTCTGCTTCTTGGTAGTGTTGTTCTGAATAATAGTTCTATTGTGTTGTTTGTTTTTGGTATGTTTTTGTTTTTCATATGATTTAAGTAGTTTTCTATGTTTTTGGTGATTTTTGGTATTTTTTTGGCTATTATTTCGGGTATTTGGTCTATTTCTTCTTTTAATTTGTTTATTCTTTTTGTTGCTGTTTTTATTTTTTTGGATTTGAATATTAATGATATTTTGTCCATGTATTTTTCTAGTTTTTTGATTTTGTGTTTGTTTTCTCTTATTTTAAATTTTAGAATGTTTAATTGTATTTTTAGGCTTTTTATTTGTTCATTTATTTTTATTCTTTTTTTGTCTGTTTTTTTGATTCTGCCTCTTTTGATTTGGATTTTACTTTGTAATTTTTCGATTTTAGTTGTTATTTTTTCTATTTTATTTTTGTTTGTTTTGTTTTGTCTTTTTAGTTTGTTTATTTGTTTGTATGCGGGTTTTCGTATTTCATGTATTAAATGGAATACACATTGTTGGTGTATTATGTTGTTTTCTTTGCAGAATTTTTTATAGATTGGGTGTCCGTCTGTTATTAGTACTTTTAGTTTAAATTCTTTTGTGGATTCTTTGATGAAGTTTTCGAACGTTTTTTGGTTGAATTTGTTTTTGTGTATTATTTTTGTGTTAATTGTTATTTTGCTTATTGCGTCTATTATGCTTAATCTGAGGTATGTTTGTCTTGATATGTTCAAATATTGTTCGTCGTAGTGGATTATTCCACTGTATTCGATTTCATGTTCTTTGATTTGTTTTTTAATGTGTTTTTCGTGTTTTAGTATCCAGTCATCGATTTTTTGTTTAAATGTGTTGTAGATTGTTTGATGGCTTATATTTAGGTTTTCTGTTTTGTTTATGATGTTTGCAACTTTGTTATATGGTATATAGGTTTGTGTTTTGAATATTATTGCTTTTTCTTTTGTTTTCTTTGAATAATTGCAGTATTTGTCTTTAAATTTTGTTATATCTGTTGTTTCGTAGTGTTTGCATTTTTTCGAGCTGCAAACGTATTTTTGTAGATATATTTCGTGTTTTTTCTTGTATTTTATTTTGGTTAGTCCGTTTTTGTTTAGTGGTGCTCCGCATTTACTGCAATATTCTTTTTTCTTGACTATTATTGCTTTGTTAGTGGGTTCAGTTAGTTTTAAGAAGATAATTGCTATTTCAGGGTCTAGATCATTTGTGATTTTTATGTGATTTTTTTGTGTTTTTGAATCGAAAAAAATAAATATTTCTTCATTTAAATTATTAATTGTGGGTGTATTTTGCTTCATATTAATATATATGCCCACATTATTATTTAACTCTTTTTATGCTATTTTTCAGTTGAAATAGCGCTTATTATTTTATTATTTTGTATATTACTTTATATTAATTAAGTATTTTATTTTTAGGACTTGTTTTGTTTGTTTTTATTAAATTAGAGTTTTGTTTTGTTTATTTTGGTGTTATGATTTTCTGTTGTTATTTTGGTTCATTGTTCTTTTATTTTAATGTAACTTATTATTTTTTAGTTTTATGTTATTTTATAACTTTTGAAGTTGTATTTCAACTGTAAATTGTTTTTTAGTTAGAATTAGAAAAAATAAGTGGTTTATCATCAGTTGAATTTTTTACAGTCCCAATAAAAATAACTAATTTTTATATTTAAATCATTTTATAACCTTAATAAATCTATATCCCCCTAAAAAAACTAAATTCTACTTTTAAACTATTTTATAGTAATAATCATCTAGAATTTCCATAAAATATTTAATAGATTAGTTATATAGTAAAGTATTAGAAAAAATAGGTGAGTAAAATGGCAGAAGACAAACATGTAATATCCACATTAGGTAAGGCAGAGGTTGTAATTGAAAATGGTAAGATTACATCAATTGGAGAACCTAAAATCGACTATTGTCCTATTTATAAGGATATTGACAATGTTGATGAAATCACCAAGGATTATATTGAAATGAATATAAACCGAAGAATAGAAGAATTTGGCATGTGTACCTCCAAGAGAGCTATTAAAATGGGGGATATGATGACCTTTGGAATAAGTGAAACACTCGAGACAAACCTCGAACTTGGTGCAATCGACTGTGTAGTAGGTGCATGTGAAGGAGTAGGTACCGTTTTAATGACCGATCCCGATACAGTTCAGGGTGTTGGTGGAAGGGTATCCGGACTTGTATCCACAACCCCATTACCAGAGGTGGCCGAGAAACTTGGTAGGGAAAATGTTTTAAATCCAGAAACCGCGGAATTAAACCAATTGGAAGGTGTCAAAAAAGCTATTAAAAAAGGTTACAAAAACATTGCAGTTACCATAATACCCTCCCCCATGGTTAAAGAAATAAGGGAACTTGAAACACCTGATGATGTCAATATTTACATTTTTGTGGCCCACACAACCGGTGCAAGTAAGGAAGAGGTAGTTGAACTGTTTGAAAATGCGGACGTTATAACTGCCTGTGCGTCATCTGAGATACTTGATTATGCAGATAAAGTCAAGCCATATTATTCCGGTAAGAAAGTGCCATTATTTGCAGCAACAGAAAAGGGAAGGGAATTTTTAGATAACAGATTAGAAGCTATCGGTAAACCTTTGACAGTGAAAGATTACCCTTTAGATAGATCCAATAAACCTAACCCATTAGTTTAAATATGAATCTTACTTTTAATTCCAAACAATTCTTTATTTTTTTAAGATTTTTAAATATATCATAATTCCTTATATATAATTGAAAATGGTAAAATGATACTTGATGTTAGCTCCAGAACAGACATTCCCCAATATTACTCCAAATGGCTTTTAAAAAGATTTGAGGAGGGATACGTCTATGTTAGAAATCCCATGTTTCCTGAGAAAGTTTCCAAAATCGAACTTAGGGAAAATCTCATAGACTGCATCACATTTGTATCAAAAAACTATAGGCCACTTATCCCAGATATCCACAAGATCACAGACCATTATAACACATACTTTTTTTACACAATAACGGGATATAAAGAGGACATTGAGCCAAACGTTCCATCCATTGACGAGAGTATAGATACCCTGATGGAATTATCCAACATTGTTGGTAGGGATAGGGTGGCTTGGAGATACGATCCAGTATTGTATACCTCATATTATAATCTCCAATACCATAAACAGTGCTTTGAATATATCACAGAAAAGGTAAATAATTATATAGATAGATGCATCTTTAGCTTTGTGGATTTATATAAAAAACTAGAAAGGAACATGCCTGAAATCATTCCATTTACAGAAAAGGATAAAGAGGATATAGCAAAGAATCTTGGAGAAATCGCAGACAGATACAATATGAAAATACAAAGCTGTGCAAGTGATGTGGACTATGGCAAATACAATATTATAAAGGGAGCCTGCAGAAATCTGGACCTTTTTGGAAATGCAAACAATATAAAATTCAAGGATATCAAACATAAGGGAGACAGATTACACTGCCATTGTATTGAGACAAGGGATATTGGACAATACGACACCTGTTTAAATGGATGCAAATATTGCTATGCAAATACAAATCCCAAAAAAGCCTTTGAAAATATAAGATATCATAATCCCAACTCCCCCATATTAATTGGAAACCTAAAGGACAATGATATGGTTACAAAAGCAAATCAGAAAAGCTTTCTTAAAAAACCATATAGGAAACCAGATAAAAACGAAACAACCCTGGATAAATTTTTTTAACAATTGAAAAATAAACAAAACAATCTGGCAAAACTAGAAATAGAGCAACATTTTCCCTATTGAAAACTTAAAACATCAAATTTAATGGCCGTTTTAAGATTTAATATTAGATTTAGGTTTATTGATATATTAAACGAATATAATTAAATGAAAAGTTAAAAAGAAATAATTTTAAATATTTGAATTGAAAAATAAGTATTCAAGATATATTAAAAATTTATGGTGTAAGTAATGGAAAAAATAGACTACTTTATTACTATTTTAATTATAATATTATGTTTAAGTCTTGTCGCACTTGGTGCAACATTAATTCTAGACAATAACAGCTCCCTACCAGACCCTAATTCCAACCAAAGTGTCAATATAACAAACAACACTCCTGTAAATCAGGCACCTACTTTAAAGGTAGTTGAAAAAAATACAAACAATAATACAAATATTTCAAACAACACTACAAATCCTGATGCAGGTACTGTACTTGAGATTAAAGATCTAGGTAATGGTGAAATCAGATATAAAATAGCTGATGGAAATGGCGGATATACCTATAAGACTGTAAAGGAAAGCAATAACAACAATCAAAACAATAGTAAAAATAAATGATATCAAAAAAGAGGGTGAATATGATATAGAACTTATTTAATATTTAAATATTAAATATATCTATTTTTAATATAAAAAAAAGAAAATTAAATAATTAACTAACTTTATATGTAAAAATTAAGATTAAAAAAAAGAAAGTTAAATAATTATTGAAATAATTAACTAACCTTATATGTAAATTTATCCACTAATTCTTTGTTTCCATTGTCGTTTTTATAGACGAATATTTTCAGATATTTAAGTTGGAAATCATCATAGCCTTTTTTAGAGAAGACAACATTGGCATTCGTTATTGTATTTGCCGGTGTGTCATTAGATAAAATCACATTTGATTCATTGGTACCAAAGAAATTACCTACATTATCCAACAACTGATTATTGGAGTCATAACCATAAACCTCTATTGTGGTATCCGCCAAATCTTCTTTGGTAGTAAACTCCACATTATAAACTTTAGCAGACCCGGTATAGGTATCTGCAACAAAACTTTGATAATCCGTCTGTGTTACTGAATTGATCTGGATTTCATCATATTTAAATAGATATGGAACATCTTCAGGACTTCCCGCCATCACTACAACGGTAGTAACAGATACAATTAAGATCAATACCACAAGCAGTCCTGCAATCAAATGTTTTTTGTGTTTCTCATTAATGTTTTCCTGATATACATCGTCAGAGTAATCTTTGTTAAAGTGTTTATCAAAGAGTTGATTAGAGTAATTGTCTTTTAATGATGAATCACTGCTATTTCTATTAAATTCTTCCATGTTAAATTGGTATCCACATCTTTTACAATATTTAGAATTTATTGGATTCTTTTCACCACAATTAACACAGTACTTAAATCTTTCCCCCATATTAACCTCCAACAAAATATTAAACCATTTAATTGAAATTATATTATAAATTTTTCAAAACCGTTGAATAACAGTTCTACAAAAAGTCATCAAATTTAAAAATAATTATACAATTAACATTTTCAATATAAAAATACATTTTTCAAGATTATTTAAAAAACATATATTAAATTAGTTGAAAATCTTATAAATAATTTACTGAAATAGAAAATAAAATAGTTGAAATTTTATAAAAATTAAAAAAATTATTTAAATTCAATCAAAACAGAATAAAATAGAATAGATAATTAATTTAATAATTCTAAAGGATTAAAAAATATATTTATTTATTATTCAACCTATTTTAATCAGATAAAGAGCAAATTAACCAAATATAAATTTTATAAAGGTCATAATTAAAAAAAGCCAGATATTCATAGAATAGAATATTGATAAAAAAAGATAGTAAAGATTAATACATTAAAAATGTATTAAAGAAAAATATTGATTTTACAACTACACGTTTAGCTAAAAAAAACATGTCTATTCCACAGTCACACACTTAGCTAGGTTCTTAGGTTTATCAGGATCTGAGCCCCTTTCCAATGCTATGTAATAAGAGATTAGTTGAAGTGGAATTACATATACAAGTGGAGCTATGATATCCTCAACATCACCATCAATTAGGAAAACATCGTCTGCCTTATTTGAAAGTGAGTCATCACCTTTGGCACCAATAGCTATAACATCCGCACCCCTTGATTTAACCTCTTCAAGATTGCTCATGGTTTTTCTGTAGTTATCACCAGGCGGTAAAATTACAACTACAGGAATACCCTCGTCAATCAATGCAAGAGGTCCATGTTTAAGTTCACCTGCAGCATAACCCTCACCATGGATATAGGTAATCTCTTTAAGTTTAAGTGCCCCTTCAAGAGCTGTTGGATAAGCAAATCCCCTTCCAATATAGAAGAAATCATCGGCATATTTATATTTCTTGGACATTTCTTCTAAAGACTCCGCATCCTCCAGTACCTCATCAATATATTTTGGAACCATTTCCAGTTTTTCTAGAAGTTCATCGTTTTCTGCCAAAAGTCCTGCAAATAAATATATTGAGATTAACTGTGATATATAGGTTTTAGTAGCGGCCACACCTATCTCAGGACCTGCCTGTGTTTGAATCACATATTGAGCCCTACGTGTAGCAGATGAACCTGCAACATTTACAATGGCCAATGTTTTACTTGTTTTATTGGCAATATCCAAAGCCTTCAATGTATCTGCAGTTTCACCTGACTGTGAAATAAATACAACCAGAGTGTTCTCATTTAAAGTGTTTGCAGAGTATTTAAACTCTGATGCAAGAATCACATCAGTCGGTATATTCGCAAGGGTTTCGATTAAGTATTTACCGGTAAGGGAGGCATGGTAGGACGTTCCACAGGCAACAAACACAATTCTATTTATATCATCCTTGATCTCATCTACAATGGCCTTAATATTGTCCTTTTCTGTCAAGGTATTTTTAACGGCTGAACTCTCCTCATTGATTTCCTTAATCATGAAGTAATCATAACCCTCTTTTTCAGCCATTTCAGGAGTCCAGTTAATAGTCTCGATTTCCTTATCTAAAATGTTCCCCTCTGTATCCTTAACTGTTACTCCATCCATTGTTAAGGTAACAATTTCCCCTTCTACAGGATAAATGATATTATTGGTATATTTTAAAATAGCTGGAGAATCACTTGCAACAAAGAATTCGTTTTTACCTACACCTACAATTAAGGGACTGTCCTTTCTGGTTGCAACTACCTTATTTGGTTCATCAATTGAAATAGCTGCAATAGCATAAGCCCCAACCATTTTATCAATAGTTTTTACCATGGCTCCTTCAAGGTTTGAACCTTCATCCATGAATTTTCTAAGCAGATGAGGAATTACCTCAGTATCGGTATCTGATTTGAAAGTATGGCCCTCTTTGATTAGCTCTTCCTTAAGCTCAGCATAATTCTCAATGATTCCATTATGTACAACTGCTATTGTACCGTCCTCATCGGTATGTGGATGAGCATTTACACGGTTTGGATCCCCATGGGTTGCCCAACGTACATGTGCAATACCGCATTGACCTTCCATATCTCCTAAATCAAGATTAGTGTTAACATCAATAATTTTACCCTTATCCTTTTTAACATAAATTTTATTGTCTTCTGTAGCAATACCTACTGAATCATATCCCCTGTATTCAAGTTTAGATATACAATCTAGTAAAATTGGTGCTGCTTTTTTATCTCTTAAAACACAACCTACTATACCACACATAATCTATAACTCCATTAAATAAATAATCATAAAGTTTCCATCATGAATTTATATTGTAAATAAATCCTATTAATAAATCTAAATTTAAAAATTTCCATTTTATCTAAGAAACTCTTAAAAAAATCAATCCATATACATTCATTTAATTTAAATTTAATTTAATTCCACAGTTATCTATAAGATTGATTTTTATCTTTTAAGATTCCAAATGTACTTACTGTTATATTTGTTGTTTATAATTTATATATTAAAATTTAAACCTAATCTTTTAAAAAAATTTCTTATTTTGTAATAATTAAGTTGTAATACTATTTAAATATTAAGTATATCTGAAAATAAAAAAGATTTTATTAAAAATACCTGTATTTTATATAGGCGAATTGTTTTAAACTTATACTTTAATTAAATATTGCTTTTAGGTTGAGATTAAAAAAAATAGTCGTTTATCGTTGAATCTTTAACAACACTAAAAGTTTAAAGACCCTTATGTTAAAAGTATCTAAAACCTTTAAAATATTAATTTAAAAATCATATTTACTAAAATTAGATAGTTTCCATATTTAATTAATAAAATGAGATTAACAAAAAAATAATATATAAAACAATGAAAAAATGTTTAAAATTAATTTGAAATTATTAGTTCTCTTCTTTGGATGCATCCCAAGGTTGGTTTCTAATTATACTGTGCATATCTATAGTATCATCATCAATAAACTCCAATTCTAGTTTACCATCTTTAACATTCCATATAACAAAATTGTCTTGTTTAATACCTAATTCTTCCCTGTATTTTAAAGGAATTGTTAATTTAAATCCATTTTCAATCTTGGTTTTCATGTTACCACCTATAATTTCTAGTCATATTATAATCTAATTTTATCTCATATAAAAATTAATCTAATTTTATTTAATGTAGAAATTAGTTTTCATAAAAGATTATTGATGGTCAATAACAAAATATATAATTAATAATAAAATCATAAATAAGAATATTGTATATTTATTTAAAATTAATAATTTTCTTTAAATATTTTCAAATTATTAGAGGATTAAAATGATTGAAAAGACTGAACTAATGTATGAAGGAAAGGCTAAAAGCGTTTATGAAACTAATGAAGCTGATAAAGTTATTGTTGAATTCCGTGACGATATGACTGCTGGTGACGGTGCAAGAAAAGAGACCATGGATAAAAAGGGTTATTACAATTCAATAATTACCGCTAAAATCTTTGAAGTGCTTGCCGACAATGGCATTGATACCCAATTAATAGAGCTTCAAAAACCTAAGACCTTAGTTGTTAAAAAACTTGACATGATTCCCCTTGAGGTTATTGTACGTAATATAGCAACTGGAAGCTTAGTCAGGACATTTCCTTTTGAGGATAAGACTCCACTAAACCCACCTATTGTACAAACCGATTATAAAAGTGACGAGTTCCATGATCCTGCCATAAATGATTCCATCTCCAAAGCACTTGGTCTTGCAACTCAGGAGGAACTTGATTTCATTAGGGAAACCGCACTTAAAATCAATGACATAATGAAGGACATGTTTAAAAAAGTTGGCATTATCCTAGTTGACTTTAAAATTGAATTTGGTAAGGATTCCGAAGGTAGAATCGTTCTTGGTGATGAGATTAGTCCAGATAGTTGTAGGTTATGGGATGCTGACACCATGGACATGTTAGATAAAGAATTGTTCAGAAAAGGCCAAGACGATAAAGTCATGAGCGCTTATGAAGAGGTCTTCAATAGATTAATTACTGATGATGACAAAGCTAAATGGAATTTATAGACTTGTTGTTAGTTAAACTATTTAATATAAAATTTGTAATTCTAGATTATCCCAATAAAAATATATTATGAGTGATTTAAATGAAATATGATATAGAAGTAACAATATATCTTAAAGAAGGAATGTTGAATCCTGAGGCAAAGACTATTGAAAACTCACTTTCCCTACTTGGTTATAATGTATCAGACACCAAAACCAAAAGCATCATCACTTTCCAGATGGAAGGGGAAAACACTGAGGAGGTAAAATCCGAAGTGGACGATATGTGTCAAAGATTACTCTGTAACCCTGTAATTCATAATTACAAAATCCTTGTTTTCCCGGAAAGTGTAGACTGCGGACTTAAAGAATAGATACGGGGGATAACATGAGAATAGGAGTAATAAGATTTCCAGGAACAAACTGTGATAGGGATGTTCATCATGCATTGGAACTTGCTGGTGCAGAGGCCGATTACGTTTGGTGGAAGGATGAGGATCTAACCGACTATGACGGTATTGTCATTCCAGGGGGATTTTCATATGGAGATTACTTACGTGCAGGAGCAATAGCTTCAATCACACCTGTAATTGACGGAGTAAAAGCATTAGTTAAAGAGGAAAAACCAGTACTTGGAATATGTAATGGTGCTCAAATTTTAGGAGAAATAGGACTTGTTCCAGGGGTTTTCATCACAAACGAATATCCCAAATTTAATTGTCAGTCAATAGAGCTTAAGGTCAAGACCACACGCAGTCCGTTTACATCATACTACAAGAAGGATGAGGTGGTTCAAATACCGATAGCCCATGCAGAGGGAAGATTCTATACAGAGGATGTTGAGCTTTTACATGATCAGGACCAGATATTGTTCCAGTTTAATGGTGAAAATCCAAACGGATCCATTGAAAAAATCACAGGTGTATGTGATGAATCTGGACTTGTCTGTGCAATGATGCCTCACCCTGAAAGGGCATGCGAGAAAATCTTAGGTTCAGACGACGGACTTAAAGTATTCAAAGGTATGATTGACAATAGCTGATCCTTAAAAAGATAAAGGACAATAAAAAAATAAATTTCCAACTATTTAAAGAAAAAAATGTGATAAAATGGTAGTGTATTTAGTAGGTGCAGGACCTGGAGATGCAGATTTAATAACCGTAAAAGCTGTAAAAATACTTAAAAAAGCCGATGTAGTTTTATATGACTATTTGTCAAATGATGAAATATTAAATTATGCGCCGGATACTGCTAAGAAAATATATGTAGGTAAGAAAGCAGGTTCCCACTATAAAAAACAGGATGAGATCAACGAGCTTATCGTTAAGGAGGCTCAGGACAGATCCAATAACAAGGAAGGTAAGGACCCCGTTGTGGTACGTCTTAAAGGTGGAGATCCTTTTGTGTTCGGACGTGGGGGAGAGGAAATCCTCGAACTTGCAAAAGCTGGAATTGATTTTGAAGTTATTCCAGGGGTTACCTCAGCAGTAGGTGCACCTACATCACTCGGATTACCAATAACACACAGGGCAGTTGCAACGTCATTTACAGTTGTTACTGGTCATGAAGACCCAACAAAACCAGACAAACAGGTCAAATGGGATTTTACAGCAGATACCTTAATCATCCTCATGGGAATCGGAAACATTAAAGAAAATACACAGGAAATCATGAAATATCGTGACGGTAAAACACCTGCATGTGTCATAGAAAGCGGAACACTCCCCAATGAAAGGGTGATATTTGGAACACTAGATAACATTGCGGATAAAAATATAAACACACCTGCGATTTTAATAATTGGAAATGTCATTGATGTATTTAAGGATTTAGATTACCTAAAAGCTAAAGAATAAATAACAAGAGGGATATTATTTTTGGACTAAACCTACCTTTTCATCTGTACCAGCCTGCAGCAATAATAATTGGAATTATTGCAATATACTATGCCCATAGAAAATATAAAAATCATGAAATCCACTTGGGACTAATAGTGTTGTGGGACATATTCTTTATTCTAATGATTGTTGTATCATTTTTAGGTGATTTTACAACATTCATGAGTAATTACATAGGTTTTAGACGTGGTCTTGATTTGATATTCTCAGCCGCTTTAGCTATACTTCTATACTTTAGTTTCAAAACAGCTCAAAAAGTAGAGGAGCTGAATGACAATATCTATAAATTAAACAGTATTATTGATAAGAACAATAAGAAAGAATAAACAGCATTTAAAAGTTTTAAAGTTTTTCAATTTAAAAAACTTCTATTTTTCTTATTTTAAAAGTAATTTCTATAGTTAAAAACTTCTATTTTTCCAATAATGTTTTTTACATAAAATTCATAATTTAATTTAGTAAAAAAAATATTTATATTAAAAAAATAATTTCCAACATTTCCTATTTTTAAAGATAAACTTTTTACCTTAATAACTTAAAAAAAATCCAATTTCTATTATTTTAAACAACATATCTTTATATGAAAGGTTTATAGTTTTCCTAATTTAAAAAAATAAACTTTTCAATTTTATACATAAAAGAAAAGATAATACTTAAAATAAATTTAATTTAAAAAAAATAGCTAATAATGAGGAATTATTGTTCCTCACTTGATCTATGGAAGAATTTCTTAATTCTAAATGATATATATTGAGTTCCGCCACGAACGTTACGTTTAAATTCTTCCCATGTGAGATTTGCGAGAAATGTTTTAACAATATATGTAAATGAGAAATAATATTTGCTCATCAGGTTATCCCTAATTTTTTCAATCTCCTCATGACTTGCATAGGGATAGTCGACCAAGCAATTAAGATAGCCCTCATCATTCAGCCAATGGGAATAGTCCTCGGTTATGAGATAATCATTATCCCGTGCCCAATTATATAATTCAGTACCTGGGAAAGGCACTGCCTGCTGGAAGAAACACATGTCAGGATAAACCTCCTTTGCAAATTCATAGGTTTGATTAATGGTTTCAAGATTATCCCCTGTAAGACCAATCATAAAGCATCCGAATACTTTAATATCCAAATCACGAGCATATCTGGCAAAGTTACGTGACTGTTCAAGGGTGATTCCTTTTTTAGTCTTGTCAAGCACTTCCTGGTTACCTGACTCATAACCGCATACAAGTAACCTACAGCCTGCCTCCTTCATTTTGGCCATCGTTTCATAGTCAAGATCCACCCTTGTATTACAGGACCATATTGGTTTAAGACCCCTTTCTATAATCTCATCACATACTTCTATTACACGTTTCTTGTTTACTGTGAAAGTATCATCCTCAATAAATATTTCCTTGATTTCAGGCATGTCAGTTAGGATATACTCGATTTCATCCACCAGATCTTTAACGGATCTTAAACGATACAATCTTCCACCCATTGTTGATGGATAGGAACAGAAGTTACATTTATTTGGGCAGCCTCTACTTGATACAATCTGTATCATAGGTTTCTGTGCAAATGCATATGCATAATCGTTACAATCCAGGAATTCCTGATAGACCTTAGATACCCAAGGAAGCTTATCCAAATCAACTAAAGGTCTGTCAATGTTATGGACAATCTTACCGTCCTCATCCCTATAGGAGATTCCCTCAATATCTTTAAGTTGACCGTAGTCTACAATTGAATCCCCACCTGCCTTTACAATCTCAGGTACGGTAAAATCGTATTCCTGACGAACGACAATATCTACCCCGTAGCATTTGTTTAGAACATCCTCCGGCAGAATTGTAGGATGTGTTCCACCACAGATAATTTTAATATTGGGAAAACTGTCTTTAATCCTGTTTAGGGTGTTATAATCATAGCTACATGTAGGTGTAGTTGTCTCACACATAATATAATCTGGATTGTATGAGGATATTTCATTTAAGGTATCCTCTAATGTAAAGTTTTTCGTAATACAATCAACTAATTTAACGTCAATTCCATAATTCTCACATACTCCAACACAGTAAGCAAGCCAATAGGGATAATATAAAGTACCTGATTTTGTCTTCTCTGGCCAACGACTTGCCCTACTAATATTGAATTCATATGGTAAATTCAAAAATAATACTTTCATGATTTTCTACACCTATTAAAAATAAATATGATCTCTACCCTACTTCCTAAAAATATAACAATAAATGGTATTTATCTTATAATATTTAAGTTTTATAAAGAGGATACTTAATGTTTAAAAAGTCAATAGAAAAATCATAAAAATCAATATATTCTAAGAACATCTATTGGAAATCCTATAGGATTATATAAAAAAATATCAGATAATTAGAAAGTATTTATACAAAAAATAAAAAAGATAATAATGATTAATAATTAAAATCAAAAAATGATAATATGGAAAATAGAGTGATTGAGAAGAATGGAGATAGTATTTCACCTCTTGGGTTTGGAGCTATGAGACTTTCATTAAACGGAAGGGAATATGGGGAATCTAGACGATTATTAAGAATTGGAATCAACAATGGTATAAATTTTATTGATACCGCATATGTTTACTCCAATGGAAACAATGAAAAGCTCATTGCAGATGCCCTAAAAGACGGTTACAGGGAAAAAGTGAAAATATCCACAAAGATACCTGCATTCAATATTAAAAGAAGGGAGGAAATGGAACCTTACCTCAACAAACAATTAAAAACTTTAGGTATGGATTACATTGACTATTACTTCCTTCATAATGTTAACCTAAAAATTATGGAAAGACTCTCAGATATCGAGGTATTTGAATTCTTGGATAAAGCAAAAAAGGAAGGTAAAATAAGAAACGCAGGCTTTTCATACCATGGAGAGATCAAGGACTTTAAGAAAGTAGTTGATATGTATGATTGGGACATGTGTCTAATACAATTCAACTATTATGATGATGGCATTCAGATGGATATGGATTGCATTGAATATGCACACTCTAAAAAGATGGGAATATTTGTAATGGAACCTTTAAAAGGAGGGATCCTTGCAGGAGATATGCCGGAGAAAGTTGAAGAGGAATTCAGAAAAGTCAACCCTAAAAAAACCAATGCGGAATGGGCTTTATCCTGGGTATTAAACCATCCGGAGATTACATGCGTTCTATCCGGAATGACAGATATAGAACAGTTAAGGGAAAACATAAGGATTGCAAAGGAAGTGAAACCTAATTCGTTAAGTGATGAGGAGCTTAAAACAATTAAGCATGCAAGAAACATGATGAAGAAATCCCTTAAAATCAACTGTGCAACCTGTGGTTACTGCATGCCTTGTCCAGAAGGAGTAAACATCCCCAAATGTTTCGATCTATATAATGAAAAATTCCTATTCAATAAAAAAGATCTTAAAGCAAGAACACAATATCTCACACAGTTAGGCGGTGCGCTTGACGGCAATTCACAGAATGCTGGAAAATGTAGTCAATGTAATAAATGTGTAAGGTTATGTACACAACATCTTAACATTCCGGAGGAACTTAAAAAGGTCAAATCCGAGTTTGAATATCCTGGATTTAACATTATAAACGGTATCGGCAAATATGTTGTACTGCCAGTAGCCAATAGAATCTTTGATATGAGAAATAAACTTTAACCTAAGTTATTTTATTATTTTTTATAATATTATATTTTAAATACTGAAAACCTGTTTTAAACAATTAAGCCTTATTTATACAAACAATATTATACATTTTAAATATTGAATACTGAAAAACCTGTTTTTAACAATTAAGTTTTATTTATGCAGACAATATTATATATTTAATATATTGATTATTGGAGGATCTGCTTTTAACAATTAAGCATTGTGATTTTTAAAAAAGTTAAACAAAAATTAAATAAATTATGAAATACTTAAAAATAAATAATAGTATGGAGGACAATACTATGGATATTCTTATGATTATTATTCTTGTTATAGTTGTAATCCTGATTATTGGAATAATTCTAATCTACAATGGTCTTGTTAATGCAAGAAACAAAGTGAAAAATGGTTGGGCGCAAATCGAGGTCCAACTTAACAGACGTGCTGACTTAATTCCAAACCTTGTAGAAACTGTAAAAGGTTATGCAAGTCATGAAAAGGAAGTATTTGAAAAGGTGACCACTGCAAGATCTGGTCTTTTACATGCTCAAGGAGTGGAAGAGGTTGCAGAAGCAAACAATATGTTAACCGATACATTAAGAACTTTATTTGCCGTATCAGAAAACTATCCTGATTTAAAGGCCAATGAGAATTTCATTAATTTACAGAACCAACTTAAAGATACGGAGGACAAGATCGCATATGCAAGACAGTTCTATAATGATACTGTATTAATGTATAACAATAAATGTGAAACATTCCCAAGTAACATATTTGCGAATATATTCAACTTTAAAGAAGCGGATTTCTTTAAAGGAGCACCCGGCTCAGAACAGGTACCAAAAGTTGAATTCTAAACAAAACTCTTATTTTTATTTTTTTACTATTTTTAAAAGAGAATAATTATTGATTTTAATCCAAAAGGTGAGATATTATGGATAAGAAGATAGTTGGAATACTGATTATTTTAACTATTGCTTTAGCTTTGATTCCTACCATCACAGCAGATGATGATAGATCCTACGACATTACACGGGGAATCGTTAATCTGACTGTAGACTCTAACGGTAACCTGCAGGTTTTAGAAACATATACCTATGATTTTAAAGGAACATTTCATGGAGTTAATCGTGAAATACCCGTTAAAGATGGAGAAGGTCTAACAAATTATAGCGTCACGACAGATGGAGCCTATAACAGTGTTTCTGTATCTAATGAAGATAACTATAAAGAGTTTACCGTCAACCTATATAAGGATCCCGCAAAAACACAGGCAATCTCAGACTGTGAGGTGAATGTGACCTATAACTACACAATGAAAAACACCGTTAAAATATATAATGATGTTGGCGAAGTCCAATATAAGGTCTGGGGAGGTGAATGGGACCAGGGCATTAGTAATTTTACAGCATGCCTAAACGTTCCCTCAAGAAATGGAGTTGAATACTGGATCAATCCGAAAAACTTTGATGGAACAAGCAAATGGACCCAAAACACCTTACAATTACATACAGACTATAGGGAAAGTGATGAATACATTGAACTTAGAGCAGCAATTCCAAGAAGTGAATTTAATCCAAACCCTACAGACGGAAACATAATCAATAAGAATGGTCTTGATGAGATTAAAAAGATACAGTCCGAGTATAATACAAAATACGATATCGCAAATATGGGATGCGTTTCTACCATAATCCTAGAATTCATATACATTGTATCTGTTGTAGGAATATACCTAAAATATGGTAGGGAACCTAAAATAGAGTATAATGGAATCTATGAAAGGGAACCTCCTACAGATGACAGTCCAACATTTATCAATGCAATGATACCAGACAGATTTAAAAATGTGGGAGATTTAAATGACAATGGATTTAAAGCCTGCATAATGGAACTAATAAATGACGGTTATCTAAAAATTGTAAATAGGGACAATATAACAGAAAATAAAAGTAACAATATTAGATTAGAAGTTACGGACAAAGACCAATCCAATTTAGAATTCTACCAGAAACATGCGATAAACATCCTTAAAGGTTTTATGTATAATGGTGTAATCGACTTTAAAATGATGGAAAATGATTTGAAAAACGAGGAAAATGCAGAAAGATTCAATAACGTATACAGAGCCTGGAAAACCAGTTTTATCTCTAGAAATATACCTGAAAGCATAAAAAGGGAATACTTTGATGATACCGGATCAGTCTATATAAAGATTTTATCCCTAATCATCTTAGTAACCGGTATCATATTAGGATACTTCTTGTTTGGAACAAATGTGGAACTAGAGTCTATAGGATTTGTAGGTTCAATCGCATTGATAGTATCAAGTATTATTGGACTACTATTACCATCAACATTTGGTGGAAGATGGAGTAAGGAGGGAAAGGAATTTGAAATGAAATGGTTAAACTTTAAGAAATATCTTAATGACTACTCATTAATAAAAGAATATCCTCCAGAGTCCATTGAAATATGGAACAAATATTTAATATATGCAACTGCACTTGGAGTTGCTAAAACTGTTGAAAAAGCAATGAACAGCATTGCATACAATAACATCACAGACAGCTATTATTACAACAATGATGTATTCATGTTTAGTTACTTTGGTGGAATGAATGCATTAGAATCTGCAATAACAACCGGAATAAACACCATTAATACCTACGATATTGGGGATATTGGAGGGGGATCTGGTGGTGGAGGTGGAGGAGCTTTCTAGCTTCCAAACCTCTTTAATCTCCATATCTTTATTTTAACATGTTTTCAAATAAAACATGCCTATTTTTAAAACAATAAATGAAGACTACTTCTATAATGATTCTAAAGACCTAATCCATCCTAAGTAAATGAAAGCCATAAACCTTAAAAAACTATTTTTAACAATGAATTCTTTCATACAACCACAATCTAACCATTAAAAAATCGATAAAAAAAACTATAAACCTTAAAAATAATTTAAAATCTGTTTTTAACAATGAATTATTTTATATAAGCAGATGCTAATCATTAAAAAATAAAAAAACCATAACAATTTAAAATCTATTTAAAAACTGTTTTTAAACTAATATTACCATATTCTCAATGAAACCATTTAAATTAAAAAAAAATATAGAGTTAATTAATTTCATGATTTAAAAACATTATTTCTAAAAATAATAAAAATTAAAAAAATAAAATTATTCTTTTATAAAAGAATAAATTAAAAAAAAAAATTAAAAATTTAATATAAAATTGAAAAGAGCCAATTCAAAGATTGAAAAAAAACAATATTAAGAATGTATTAAAAAATCTAAAAACCAGTTGAAAAATTTTATAATCCTTATTATCTATTTTTAATGTTTTAAAGGTTTAAATTTAATTTTAATTTAAAAAAAGTATTATAATATATTTTTTAGTACAATAAATTGGGACTGTAAAAAATTCAACTGATGATAAACCACTTATTTTTTCTAATTCTAACTAAAAAACAATTTACAGTTGAAATACAACTTCAAAAGTTATAAAATAACATAAAACTAAAAAATAATAAGTTACATTAAAATAAAAGAACAATGAACCAAAATAACAACAGAAAATCATAACACCAAAATAAACAAAACAAAACTCTAATTTAATAAAAACAAACAAAACAAGTCCTAAAAATAAAATACTTAATTAATATAAAGTAATATACAAAATAATAAAATAATAAGCGCTATTTCAACTGAAAAATAGCATAAAAAGAGTTAAATAATAATGTGGGCATATATATTAATATGAAGCAAAATACACCCACAATTAATAATTTAAATGAAGAAATATTTATTTTTTTCGATTCAAAAACACAAAAAAATCACATAAAAATCACAAATGATCTAGACCCTGAAATAGCAATTATCTTCTTAAAACTAACTGAACCCACTAACAAAGCAATAATAGTCAAGAAAAAAGAATATTGCAGTAAATGCGGAGCACCACTAAACAAAAACGGACTAACCAAAATAAAATACGAGAAAAAACACGAAATATATCTACAAAAATACGTTTGCAGCTCGAAAAAATGCAAACACTACGAAACAACAGATATAACAAAATTTAAAGACAAATACTGCAATTATTCAAAGAAAACAAAAGAAAAAGCAATAATATTCAAAACACAAACCTATATACCATATAACAAAGTTGCAAACATCATAAACAAAACAGAAAACCTAAATATAAGCCATCAAACAATCTACAACACATTTAAACAAAAAATCGATGACTGGATACTAAAACACGAAAAACACATTAAAAAACAAATCAAAGAACATGAAATCGAATATAGTGGAATAATCCACTACGACGAACAATATTTGAACATATCAAGACAAACATACCTCAGATTAAGCATAATAGACGCAATAAGCAAAATAACAATTAACACAAAAATAATACACAAAAACAAATTCAACCAAAAAACGTTCGAAAACTTCATCAAAGAATCCACAAAAGAATTTAAACTAAAAGTACTAATAACAGACGGACACCCAATCTATAAAAAATTCTGCAAAGAAAACAACATAATACACCAACAATGTGTATTCCATTTAATACATGAAATACGAAAACCCGCATACAAACAAATAAACAAACTAAAAAGACAAAACAAAACAAACAAAAATAAAATAGAAAAAATAACAACTAAAATCGAAAAATTACAAAGTAAAATCCAAATCAAAAGAGGCAGAATCAAAAAAACAGACAAAAAAAGAATAAAAATAAATGAACAAATAAAAAGCCTAAAAATACAATTAAACATTCTAAAATTTAAAATAAGAGAAAACAAACACAAAATCAAAAAACTAGAAAAATACATGGACAAAATATCATTAATATTCAAATCCAAAAAAATAAAAACAGCAACAAAAAGAATAAACAAATTAAAAGAAGAAATAGACCAAATACCCGAAATAATAGCCAAAAAAATACCAAAAATCACCAAAAACATAGAAAACTACTTAAATCATATGAAAAACAAAAACATACCAAAAACAAACAACACAATAGAACTATTATTCAGAACAACACTACCAAGAAGCAGAAAAAACATATTCCGAACAGTAAACGGAGTAAAAAACGAATTCCAAACCAAAGAAATCATAAGAAACTACAAAACAATAAAACAAATTTAAAAAAATTCAAGCCATCAGTTGAATTTTTTACAACCTCAATAAATTATTTTAAATAATTTATTTTTAAATTCTTATATCATATTTTATACATTAAAGCTTTTTAAAAATAAAAAAAAAACCTTAAAATTCATTGACATATTAAAAAAGTCCATGATTAAGTAATTAATAAAAAATAAATTTAATGAAATACAGAAATTAGTTTAGTATAAAAGACTAGAGTTATACCTTAATATAAAAATAATATTCAAGATCAATACAAAAGAATTATGATTATATTTTAATAATTAAGATTAAATCAGATGAGGAATTTTATGAGCAATAAGAAAATAGTAGCTTTAACACGTCCTATAAGCAGATCAAAAGAGGCTAAAAAATTAGTAGAGTCATATGGTGGAGAGGCTCTAATAGTACCTACATTAGAATTGGAACTTCTAAACTCACCGTCACTTAAAAAATTTATGGAAGAGATCGATGATTTGGATTGGTTAATATTCACATCAGTCTCATCACTGGATTCAATATACAAATATTACCCCGACTTTAATGGAAAATTAAATGACAATTGTAAAACAGCAGTTATCGGCCATAAAACGGCTGAGGTTGCGGAAAAATATGGTCTCAGAGTAGACCTTATACCTAAGGATTATACCGCCGAGGGATTACTTGAAAGCTTTAATGATATAGACATTAAAGGACTAAAAATTGGCATTCCAAGAACATATTCAGCAAGGAAAGTACTTCCCGAAGAGCTTAAAAATCGTGGAGCCAATGTGATTCTTGCTGAAAGTTATAGATCCACCATACCCCATGATAAAAGTAAAATAAAAGGGTTAATCAATAAAATATTAAATAAGGAGATTAATGCGATTACATTTACAAGTCCTTTAACTGTTAGAAATTTATTTAAAGTTGCAGAAGACAATATCAAGGACCAACTATCCAAATCATTATCTGAGAACATAATCACAGTATCCATTGGACCTATTACCGCACAGGCCTTAGACGAATTCAATGTTAAATATATCTATCCTGAAAGGTATACTGTAAAGGATATGATTGACTTATTATTCGACAAGTTTAACAACAAAGAAAATTGATTTAGGAAAATAAATGAGATAGATTATGTCATACAAGATTAGTATAATTGTACCTGTTTACAATGGGGATAAAACACTGGAAAATGCACTGGACTCCATTATAAATCAGACAATAGGTGTTAAAAATCTGCAGGTTATAATCGTCGATGATAAATCTACCGACAACAGTAGAATTATAATTGACGAATACTGTCAAAGATATGAAAGTTTTGAGGCCATATACCTTAAACGCAATATTGGTGGAGCCTATGGACCAAAGAACATAGGACTCAAACATGTCAAAGCACCTTATATTATGTTTTTAGATTCAGATGATAGTTTTGAGAGGGATGCATGTAGAATACTTTATAATAAAATCACCCACAGTAACGCCCAGATCGTATATGGAAGATATAAACGTATCTATACCGATGTCAATTTAATGACAAAAGAAAACCGTGCAGACAACTATATAAGCCCTAATCTGGAACTTGTCCAAAAATCCCACTCAGCATTCAAGGACAGTCTTAGTGAATATAATGATGATATTCTGGATAATATCACACTTACAGGGATTATGGGAAGTCTTTGGAGGAATATCTTTGGAAGGATATTCTATGGAAGAACCATTAAGAATCCGGAAACAGAAGACGGAGTATTTGATGAGATTTACATTAAAAGATTAGAGGACAATATTGACATACTTAAATCACTTCCATCATTCTGGACCAAAATATATGATGCAGATTTAATTTTATCAAACAATATTAGGTTTCCGGAGGTGATTTCTGCAGAGGATTTGAATTTCATAATGGAGGCCTATTTTAAAGCCGATGGTATAATATTTTTAAACAATACATTTATCTATAATTATTATATGAGAGATTCTGATGATGACAAATCCATTACAAAAGATATAAGTTATAGATTGGTCTATGATTCCCTATTAGGTTACGCCAAATGTTCAAACTTATGTAATAAACATGGATTCGAGAATACGGAAATAATTCTAAACCCATTTTTACTTAATTGGATCATTTTATATAAAAGAGCATATTTAGACAACAGCCAAAAGATTAAACTTCTAAGAGAGTTTGAAATATTTAGAAGCCATTATAATTGTAAATGGAAAGGAAACCTTTTATGTTCCATTATTATAAAAATGATTAACAGATCCATTCAAAAAAAGAGAAGATATAATAAGCGTGGAAATAAAAGAAAATCAGAAAGATATAAACGATATGAAATTGATTATGAAAATTAATAAATTATAAAACTTTAATATTTATAAAAAAGAAATATCTTATTAATTATGAAATTAAAATAGATTATCTTAAATAAGAAATATATCTTGGATTAGAATAGCTAATTAAATGTCTAAAGATAGAAAGATAATCTGATTATAAAAATCAAAAATTAAATTTAATGAAATGTCTAAAATGTAATTTGATAATAAAAAAATTATATTAGATTTAAAAAGACATCTAAAGAGATAGTTAAATAATTAAATAAATTATAATTAAACTTAATTAAGTTAATTAATTAAAAACTTTAAAAATTAAAGTTAAAATCTAATTAATACTAAAAAACCAATTTTAAATTACTATAAATTTATTGTTAATTAATTTAATCATATTTAAATAATTAGGAGCTATACTATGAAAAATGAATTCACTGTAATATGGCCAGTATATATAGATTCTAATAGAACAATTTCCGAAGGTCGTAAAATAGCTAAAGATGAGTCTGTAGATGATCCTTCACTTAAAGAAATCAGAAAAGCTTGTTATAAACTACACCTACAGCCAGCAATTGAAAAATATAAAAGTTATCCCGGTTCATGGTATGAACATTCCGGAAGGGTAACTGTAAAAACAAATATGAAAAAAAATGAACTTTTAAGGGCTGTAGCAAGTAAAATAAATAATGAAATACGAAAATATTAGATTAAGGTTAAAAAATGAGTATAGAATTGGAAGAAACAATTGAAGAGTTACCTACCCAAATGAAACAATTATACAAGGAAGCTAAAGAGATTATTCTTAATAATGAAGATATTAAAATTTACAGCCATAATGATTGTGATGGAATATCTTCAGGAGCAATTCTTTCAATAATTATGGATAGACTAGGTAAAGATTATGAGATAGAGTTTGTTTCTCTTGATAAACTAGAAGATTTACCATTAACCCATAAACTTACCATTTTCTCAGATCTAGGTTCCGGACAGCCTGTTGAAAAATATGCAACGGAAGACTCTGAAATCATAATATTGGACCATCACCCTCCACTCAGGGATTTAGACTACAGAGATACAAAAGACTTTAAATTCCTTGAGATAAATCCGATGCATTTTGGAATTAATGGTTCTTATTATATCTGTGGTGGGGGATTATGTTATTATCTTGCCAAAGAATTCGGATATGATGATTTAAGTTGGATTGGAGTTCTATCCGCTGTAGGAGATATGCAAAATACCCATACCGGTAAAATGGAAGGCCTTAATAAGCTCATATTAAATGATGCGATAAAGGGAGGATATGTAAAAAAGATAGGTGACTTATCTATTTATGGTCGGGAAACAAGACCATTATTTGTAGCGTTGTCCTATTTCTCAGATGTAACATTGCCAATTACAAACAGTAAGACAGAATGTATTGCATTGTTAAATGAATTAAATATACCTAAAACAACAGATGATCATTACACAACCTTAAGTGATCTTACAAAACCGGAAAAAAGCAGATTGTTCTCCGCACTTGTTAAAATGTTATCCCGGGAAGTTCCTGGAAAATATGTTGAATATATTCCGAAACTTGTAGCTGCAGATAGTTATGAATTCCTACAGGAAGAGGACCATACATTTCTACGTGATGCGTCAGAATTTTCAACTGCAATGAATGCATGTGCAAGAAATAAGGAAGAAATGGTTGCACTTAAAATATTGAAAGGCAATAGGTCAGATGCATTAGATGAACTTGAATATATCTCAAGAAACCATAGAAGATACTTGGCCTTAAAGATTCAGGAAGTTCAAGAGTCACATGCTATTGTTGAGATGAATAACATTCAATACTTTGACGGTAGTGGAATTAGAAGTGAGGTAGTTGGAACTATAACCGGAATGGTATTGTCTTACGGAAATTGGAGAAAACCGATTATAGGATTTACACAGGTAAGTGAAGACAACGATGATTTAAAAATCTCACTTAGATGTTCAAGGCTACTGGCATATGATGGAGTTCATTTTGGAAACATTATCCGTGAGGTTGCACAGGATTTAGGCGGTAACGGTGGAGGACATGCTGTGGCATGTGGTGCATACATTCCAAAAGAATGCAAAGAGGAATTTTTAAAAACCTTTGATGAAAAACTAGAAGGTAAATTATAACTACAATTTACCTTAAAATCCCTTCAAATATTCATTTAAACTTATTTTACTAAAAAAAATAATTTATAAGTCCCTATTAAAACTTGTTTTACCAAAAAAATAAATTAACCTAAAACTCATTTTAAATATAAAAAAAAATTATTAAAACTTATTTTATCCAAAAATAATGTCAATTTTATTAAAATTTACACAAAAATAAGTTTTTATATGATTAAATAAGATTTATTCACAATAAAATTAACCATAATATCTAAACTTCATACAAGAATTGTTAAACTGTCCACAATTATAAAAAAACCAGACATGTCAAATATTATTGATTGATTGGCAAAAGAAGTTTAGAAAAAATTTAAATAAGGATTACTTTAAAAGTTATATCAAGTAATGTTTAATAATTATTAAATAATGAGGGATAATTATGGAAGTATTCAAAAAAAGAGGTTCCATGACAAAATTTCAAATATTGAGTGAAATTTCAAAGCAAGAACCTCATCTTAAGCAAAAAGACTTAGCTGACCGTTTAGGAATAACAGTACAAGCAGTTTCTGAAAATATCAAATCATTAATCGATGAAGGTTATATTACTTCTAAAGAAGGACGTTCACCATATAAGATTACCCAGGAAGGTATTAAAAAAGTTAAAAGAGATGCGATTACATTACGTAAATACTCAGATAGTGTTTTAGAAATTATGGATCACTATCAATCAGTATGGCCTGCAATTGCAAAAGAAGATATTGAAAAAGGAGATAAAGTAGGAATATTTATGGAAAAGGGTCTACTTTATGCAAGCCATAAGGAGCAATCAGCTAATGCAATAGCGATTTCCCCTGCTAAAACTGGTGAAGATGTAGCTTTAGGTGAACTTACCGGATTGATTGATTTAAAGATTGGTAAGGTTCTAATTATCACCATACCTACTATCAAAGAAGGAGGATCTGCGGTAACCGATTTGGATTTAATAGAAAGTATCTATAAAAACGGATTTAAAGAATGGGGAGAAAACAATCAAATAGATAAGGTAGCTGTGATTGGTACCGTCGCACATGCCATAACAAATAAACTAAATTTACCTATCGATATTGAATTTGCAGTAGCTGCATCAACTGCCTCAGCCGCTAGAAAGGGACTTAATGTCATGGCTTTATCTGTAGGAAACATGACTAAAAGCTTCATTAAAGAAGTTGAAAAAGAGGATGTTAATTACAATGTAATTAATGGAAAACTCTAATCAATATTTTTTATAAAGAATAAAACCTATTATTAATAGATAGAAAGCCCCAATCAATGTTTAATATAAATAAAAACCGATCAATAAAACAAAATGTCATTAGAATAGAAAATACTTAAATTTATAATTTTTTAATTATCTTTCTCTTTTTTTAAAATCCTTAACAAGGCAGCTGCAATTTCAACGGAATTATAATCATCCAAGATCAAATTCTCAATCAACTTTATATCACTATCCAAGTTATCATTATCAATAACCTTTTTAACATCAGACAATATTACATTGGACCGTCTGTTCTCCACATCCTCAAATGTAGGGGCTTTTCTCTGTTTTATCTTAGTATGGGTGTATTCCTGAATACTTCTCAAATATTTGACATCCCTTCCAGATACAAAGGTAAAAGCATAACCTACCTTTCCAGCCCTTCCTGTTCTACCAATCCTATGAACATAGAATTCATCACTATTAGGCACATCATAATTAAAGACAACATCCACATTCTCTACATCAATACCTCTTGCAGCCACATCGGTTGCAATGAGAATATCTATTTTACCTTTACGAAACTTATTCATCACTCTGTTTCTTTTGTCCTGTTTCATTTTTCCATGAATAGCTCCAACAGAATATCCCCTACTTTTAAGTTTTTTCTGTAAGAAATCCACCTGTTTTATTGTATTGCAGAAAACTAATGCCAAATTAATATCATACATATCCAGAAGATTACATAGAACAGATATTTTCTTGTTTCTTGGAGTCTCAAAATAATATTGCTCAATTTTGGGAACGGTCAGTTTGGTTTCCTTAACCTTTAAAAATTTAGGATTGTTCTGATATTTCTGCTCAATTCTTTTTATTTCATTTGGCATTGTTGCTGAGAAAAGTAAAGTTTGTCTTTGTTTAGGTGTCTGAGCGATTATGTCTTCGATATCCTCAATGAACCCCATATCCAACATTTCATCAGCTTCATCCAAGACAAGGGTTTCAATAGCTGATATATCCAATGTTCCTTTTCTCAAATGATCAAGTACACGTCCACATGTACCAATTACAATATGGACTCCTTTTTTCAATACCCTGGTCTGTCTTCCAATAGGCTGACCACCATAAACAGGTAAAATCCTGATTTTATCCATAAATTCTGATAACTTGGCAAATTCCCCTGCAACCTGGATAGCCAATTCACGTGTGGGGGTTAAAACAAGAACCTGTGGTGACTTATCAGGAATCCAAATCTTGTTTAAAGCAGGAATTGCATAGGCCACCGTTTTTCCACTACCTGTTTGTGCTTGACCAATAACGTCCTTACCCTTTAATGCAGGGGGAATAGCTAATTTTTGGATGGGAGTCGGTTCTTCAAAACCCATTTCCTCCACGGCTTTTTTAATCTCATCTGATATTTTAAAATCGTTAAAACTAATATTTCCCATTTATATACAACTCTCAATTAAAAAAAATAGATTAAAAATCATGATTGATTATATTCACATACATCATTAAATCTACAACTCTTACATTTATTCGGGTTTTTTGTTGGAACAAAAGGTTTAGTACCATCAAACAAACCCTGCATTCTATCGATTAGATATATAATCTCCTTTTCAACATCCTCGTCAAATTCCTCAGTGTAGAAAACATTGTCAGTACCCCTTTGTCTTAAAGCACCTATGATCTTACGGGTATTGTTTTCATCCTCCCTTTCAACAAGGGATTTAAATGCCAAGCAATATGCCCTGACCTGGTTTATCTGTGATGGATAAGCCCTAGTTCCAGGTTTATCATCTATAATAATAAACTCATTTGGGGTCATTTGAACCTCATCTATAAAACCGCGTATACCATATTCCGGCTCTATAATAAACATTTCACGGGTTTTAGTTTCAATCGTTTTTGATGTTTCCATTGTTTCTTTAAAACTTGCAGGTTTTGCTGTTTTTTTAAATTCCTGTTCTAATTGATTATGAACTTTAGTGCCAGTTCTCATGGCCATAGTTGGAGGTGCTACAACCCCCTTAAAATATTGTAGGTACAATTCATATTCACAGTAACCTTGAATGTTTAACCAGCTAATTGGGAAATTATTAACACCGTTAATTACCTGAACTCCTTTAATATTTGGATGGTTTTCATAATCATAGTTAGAATAATTATCAATATCTTTATTTTCCATAGTTATTCCCCAAAAATCAAATTGATAAAATCAAATTAAATTAAACTAATTATTATTTTATTTATATATTAGGTTATAAAAATATTAAGCCCACTTCTATTATAAAAATCATAATACCCCATTATAAAAAAATTAATTTTCAAATTAGGATTTCAAGAAAAAATATCCAGTTTCTATAAAAAAATTCAATAAAAATAAATATTTCCTATATAAAACAATAAAGTATGGAAAAAATTGTTTATTATATAATAATTGCTCTAGTTATAATGACCGGTGTAATGTGTGGAGTGGCATACAGTCAAATGAACAGTAATCATAATATAGAGGATAATGGTAGTAAAATGAACAGTAATAATGGTCCCATTATTGTTGAGGATAATCCCAATAACAACAGTAGTCTAGATTCAAACCAGACACCAATAAACAATAATAGTGCAAATTTAACCGGAAACCAGAACCAGACAAATAACAGCCTAGACGATATTAAAAAAAGTCTAAGTAAAAACAGCGAAAATCAGGAAAATAAGAATATTGCAAGCACTAAGAAACAATCAGCAGACAACAATCAAAACCAGGAAAAAAATACCGACATCCACAGTAATCAAAAAGCAAACAACAATACCCAAAATCAGGAAAATATAAACACATCCATTAATAACGAAAGCAATTTAACCGAGAATGACTCATCAAATTATGAAGTTACAGGATATTGTACCAAGGTAATTGATGGAAGCACTATTGAAATTGAGACAGATGACGGCATTAGGGAAAGGGTTAGGTTTGTTGGACTAAAAACACCTGAAGAAGGAGAGGAAGGATATGATGAATCTAAAAACCTTATTACAGAGAGATGTTTGAATAAAACTGTTTATCTTGATGTAGACAATGCAAAAAATAAAGATACTGATAATTATACCCTTGCAATAGTATATGATGAAAACGGTGAAAATCTAAATCAAATACTTCTTAAAAATGGATTTGCAGAGGTAATGTATATACCTCCATCCGAATTCGAGAAGGGTTTAGGCATAGTTTAAACCACAGAATATAATAAAACATTCCAATCTAAAATCGACATCTTCAAATATTCAACTAAATTTGATAATAAACAATCACAATATTAAGAAAAAATAAATAATTGAATAGAAATAATAGTGAATATGAAAAAAACTACCGACATTATACTAATTATATTAGTAATTGGGGCGATTATAATATGTATCAGTAGTTACAATACTACTTTAAAAGAGGAGTCTGAAATAGATCACAACACATATTATGTAAGTAATAATGTTAGTGAGGTTAACAACTCCAGTCAAAGTACAGTTGATGCAAAAACCATTATAAGCAAGATAAATTATGAAGGATATGGATTAACTGGAAATTTACCTATTAACCTTATCAATAACATTTCCTATACATTAAACTAATTTTTTGATAATTGCCTAATGTTAACTACTTTTTTATAAATAAAATTCAAGATTTTTACACAAATCCAACTCTTTTTATCGTTTTAAAAATTAAAAAAAACCAGATATTCTTATTCTAAATTAATTTCCATATTAAAAATTAAAATATCCGTGTTTTTTCATAGTTACATCATGACCATGCCATGATAAAATATATAATTAAAAATTTGATTTGTTTAAATTAAAAGTTTATTAAAAAATTTAATTATAAATTAAAAACCATTAAAAATTTTAAAGCTAAAATTCAATTTAAAGAATTTAAAATAATTAAGTTTTTTAAAAATTATAAAAGATAAAATAAAATTGAAAATTAATTAGAATTTATAGTTAATTAGAAAAAATAGAATTGAAAAATATTAAAATTTGATAAAAGATAAAATAGGAAAATAATCAGATTTTATTGTTAATTAGAAAAAATAGAATTGAAAAATATTAAAATAAAAGAATTAAAAGAAAAATCAAGAGTTGAATTTTGATTTATCCTCTTCTACAACCTTTGTATGAGATAGTTGACCTAAAAGACGTTCATCTTTAGTTCCATATAGAAGACCAATTAGATAGTCAAATACAATTGGGAACCACCATAATTTTGAAACAGATCTAATAATGGCCTGCCTGTAGGTAATTGGACCGCCCTTCTCATCCTCAACCTCAATAAACATCAACATTTTTCCAACGGTTGTGCCCCTTAACTTTTCAAAGAAAGTAAAATAGATAATTATTAAAATTGGAGCTACAACTATAAAATAATGGAAAATCTGATATCTCATTACAGGATTAACAAACAGATACAAAAGATATGAAATAGGCCACATAAATGCAGAGACTACTAAAAAGTCCAAGATATATGCAACTGTTCTTTTAACCATCATTGACACCATAATAGACCTCCAAAATTAATTAAATTTTAATGCTTTAACATACCCTAGGTACTGGATCTGCAATAGGTGTTTCAAGAATTCTTTGTCCACCAACACCTGTTTCTATAATAACCTTTTCACCTTCTACAACCTCACCAACGATTGCAGCATCTTTACCATATTTATCGGTTTTAATAGCTTCAAGAACCTCATCTGCTTTATCTGCTTTTACACCCATTACAACTTTTCCCTCATTTGCAACTTCAAATGGGTCGATTCCCAACATTTCAGATACAGCATGAACTTCCCTTTTAATTGGAATAGCATCATTTTGTAGTATTACACCTACACCGGATTTATCCGCCATTTCATTAATGGCATTTGCAAAACCACCACGGGTAGGATCTTTCATTGCAGTGACTCCACCAACTTTAAGGGCCTTTTCAACAATACCCCACATAGGTGCACAGTCAGATTTTAAATCAGTTTCAAATCCGAATCCTTCCCTAAAGGACATGAGACTCATACCATGATCACCAATACTACCAGTTACAATGATCTTATCGCCAGGTTCTAAGGTAGAATCCTTAATAATTTCCCCTTTCTTTGCAATACCCACACCAGTGGTTACAATTACAATTCCATCTAATTTACTAGATTCCATAACCTTAGTATCTCCAGCAACTACTGCAACATCTGCTTCCTTACAAGTTGAATCCATAGATTTCATTATTCTATCCATGTCATCAATATCAAATCCCTCTGCAACAATCATAGCGTTTGTAATACATAAAGGTTTTGCACCCATCATTGATACATCATTAATAGTACCGGCAGCAGCAATTCTACCAATGTCCCCACCTGGGAAGAATAATGGATTTACGGTATGGCCATCAGTAGTAACAACTATCTCATAGTCACCTACAGGTATGGTAGCACCATCGTCTAATGCATCTAAACCTACACCACCATTAACTGATGTTTTAGATATATTTTCTAAGATAGTATCCTTAATAAGTTTTTCCATAACTGCTCCACCAGCACCATGGTTCATTCCAATCTTCATTATAATCTCCTTCTTTTTTTATAGATAGGTTATAAACTATTTAAATTTAAATATAAACCTTAATAACAATTATTTTAAAGATTTAAACTTTAAAAAATAATCATAAAAGTGTAATTTCTTTAAGAAATATTAATTTTTAATTTAAATATTTTTTCATAATATACATATATATTTTAAATTTACAATTTAAATAATTATTGAAATAGAATTATATATAAATAGTTTTTAAAGTTTCTTAAAAAAATGAAATTTATTATACATTTTAAGGATATTCTCCTTATAAAATGACAATTAATAAAAAACATACTATTTTAATGAATTGTATATTCCAATACATAAATTAGTAAAAATAGCTTTAAAAAGATATAAACAATAACTAACTATAAAAAAAGGGTTTAAAAAAACTAAGAAGAAACAAATAAAAGATTAACACAAAAAAGAGTTTAAAAAACCAGAAAAATAAGAAAACAATAAAAACCTAAAAGATAGAACTTAAAAAAAACAGAAAAATAAGAAAATTAATTAAAACACTGAAAACTTAAAAAATAAAAAGAAAGAAGTATTTAGAAAATACTTCAAAAAATCCATTTATCTTTTTACAAGTAAATTAGTTCTTACAGTACTTGCTTTCTTAAATATACCGCTACCTTTATATGAGGTATAAATAGTATATTTTTTAGGATTAAGGTTTATTCTAATTTTAGCAACACCATTGCTATCAGTTACTTTAGTATAGGTTTTACCGCATATTTTAATATAAACCTTTTGACCGACTAATAAAGAGCCATATTGATCTTTAAGAGTTACTACAAAATCAGTTCCTTTTTTAACAGTACTGGATTTAACATATATCTTAGTATTTACACTACTCGTTCTTACAACTAGATTAAATTTCTTGGTTACAGAATTGTAATTAGAATTACCTGCATAGATTATAGATGTTACATATTTGCCTTGTCTAAGGTTAATATTGATTGACGCCATACCCTTACTATTGGTTGTTCTAGTATAGGATTTACCTGCAATGGTAATTTTAACTTTTTGATTTTTAAGTAGGTTTCCATTTTTATCTGTAAGTTTAAAGCTGTAGGCACTTCCTTTTTTAACTGTATTAGATACAGTAGGAGTTATAACAGTAGCAGTTTTAGATTTTGATTTTACAACTAAAGATACATCCTTACTTATCATACTTGAAACTGAGTCTCCGGTAAATGAAACAGTTATAGGATAAGTCTTTGGATTAAGATTTATTGTTATTGAAGCAGTACCATTTTCATTTGTAGTACGTGAATAAGTTTTACCAGAAATAACAAATAAAATCTCTTTACCCTCTAAAGCAAAACCGTCGGAATCTTTAAGAGATACAATCAATTTATCTCCTTGTTTAATTGTGGTTCCAGATACTATGTCCATATTATAGGTCAAGTATCCATTATCAAAGACATTGTCATTTTTATAGTTAACTGCATTGTTTCCATGTCTGGATAAAGCTGTAAGATTATTGGATACTACATAGTTGTTAACACTAGACATATTTACGGCATATGTTCCATTAGTTGCAATTGTATTGTTTTCAATGAAGTTATTTTCGGAATTTTCAATGAAGTAGATACCAGCAATTCCTAAAGGAATAGAATCACCATGATCCCCAGTACTATTAACAGGACTGTTTGGAATACCATAAGCATTGATTACATTACCTGAAATAACATTATTATTACCTGAGTAAGCAGCTATCCCATAGGTATAATCCCCATTACCTTCAATGGTATTAGTTGCTATAGTATTGCCATTTGAAAAGTATAACTCTACTAAATAATTACGTTTACCATTACCATCAATGGTATTTGATTCCAAAGTAGAATTATTTGATGATTCAAGGGTTACTCCATAAGTATACATACCTGAATTAAGATTTATCCTGTTCTGACCAACATAGGTATTGTTTGATTTATACCCAATAATAATTCCAGTTGTAAAGTATGGACCATTTATATTAATAGTATTTAATGTAAAGTTATTTCCACTAGCACCGGTTGTACCGGAACCAGTTTTAGCAGCTAAAACACCAGTACCATACATATATGGATCTTTACCTTCCAAATAAATTTCATTATTAGAAACCGTATTATTAAAACAATCAAAGTATAGGTCAATACCAACTATTGAATTAGTACCATTAGATTCCTGATTAAGTTTTGAAGTGACATTTACAAGGTTATTTGCAATGGTGTTATTTGATGAGTGTAATAATAAAATACCGTATGTCCTATAGATCTCATTAAATAAGTGTGCTCCGTCAATACATAATCCTGACTCATATCCATGAACTTCACCAGTACCATAAACCATGATATAGTTTGTATTATCCTCAGGACCTTTAATTGCAGTATTATATACTTCATATCCAACTATACCATAGGTTAAAAGAGTACCGCTAGCTTCAATAAGATTACCCTCAAGTCTATCATTTTTAGTATCCTGAAGATATATACCATATGCGGTTTTGTTATCGGTAATGTTAAGGGTACAATTATATATGAATACATAATCTGCCTCTAGAACATGTACAGGCCATTGATTGATCTTGTTTAAATCATTATTTAAAATGTTTAAACCGATTAATGTAACATAATCACTTTTAACTCTAAAACTAGAATTACCGAAGGTAGCATTTTCACCTAACACTTTTACAGATGATGAAATCTCAAAGTATTTACCATTAAAGTTACCCTCAAAAATAAGAACATCACCATCTTCAATTGAAGTGTTCATTATTCCATTTTTATCAAAGTAACTGTCTACGTTATCAGGAGTGATGTGTATAACAGTACCATTATACTTATAGGTATTGTCATCATCCCCAGTTGAAGGTTCCATTCCAGGATAAACCACAGTCTTACCGTTGACAATATTGTCGTCGGTTACATTGGATAATCCTCCAGCTTCCTGTGCATTAATTGCAACATCTCCACTTGTATTAATGGTATTGTTTGATATAACAACATTTACAGGATATTTAACCCTTGACTGTTTTTTAACAAGTATGCCGATACTATCGGTGTTAACAGTATTGTTATTTATTAGGATATTTGAAATTGGTCCAACAACAAATATACCATTACTTCTTGCAGTGATCAGATTACCTACAACACTGGCATTGCTTCCTTCGACACTAACACCGACACTATTGTCCAAGGTACAATCAATTGTATTGTTAATTACATTTACATTATCACCAGATATATGAATACCATTGGCAACAGAGGAATTGATTATCTTATTCCCAATAGCTATGGAATTAGGAGTTAATTCAATTGCACAATCACCGCCAGTTATAGAACCAGTACTATAATCAACACCATTTAGATTTATTAAAGTATTGTTTATAATCTGATTTCCAGCACCGGTTTGGGTAACTATACCCCTGTAAGCTCCTATTACAGTATTATTTTCTGCAATATTATAAGAACCCATTAGATTTATACCATAGGACCAGCTAGTAACAGAGGCATATGTATAATTTACAACATTGTTTGTAATATTGTTGTAATCAGATACACCACCATTATATTTGGATAAATAAATACCATTACTATCTTCCACTTCCACATAGTTTTTATCAATTATATTATAGAAAGAATTTGATAAAACAATAGCTGGACGAGTCCATTTATGATCAGAAGAAGCTGACTTGGTAGTTACCCTATTTGATATAACTTTAGAGTTATTGGTATTGTTTAAAAAAATACCATATGCCCCATTTCCGTCACCATAAAAATTGATATTGTTTATAACCACATCACTAACATTAGATACAAAGACTCCAATTCCATGTGAAAGGTAATTTTCAAATTGTAGATTACTTATTGTACTTCCGTCACCACCTTTAGTGATTTTAACAGTACAATTATTTAATTTTGCATTGGAGCTTGAAGTAACAGTAACAGGAATATCGAATATGAAATTTTTATTATTGAAAGTTCCTGTTAAATCAACAGTATCTCCAGAGGATATTCCGGATTTAACAAAACCACTATCATTAAAGTAAGTATCATAATTACTTGAACTTACTTGTATAGTATTTGAAGTTTTAATCGGAGTATTATTTGATGGGGATACTGTAGAATTCCTATAATTTTCAGTAGAACTTAAAACTTGGGAATCCGCTCCAACATTATTAGATGAATTAATATCAACAGTATTTGAATTGTCCAATAATTGAGAACCGTTATCCGAAGTGTAAGCATTATTCAAATCACTTGCACTTACAGCACCAATTGATAAGATTCCGATAATTAAAACCAGAAATATCATAAGCTTGTAACTTCTCAAATTTTCACCTCGTGAATTTTTTAATAAAATATAAACATTATTTGAATATTTTTAAAATAATCTTTATACGAAAATAATATGTATTTAATTATAATTAAGTTTTGTTAAAAAATTCTTGAATATAAAAAATTCCACATTTAAAAAAAAAATAGAAACATAAAAAAACATGACCTAAATATTTTAGGTATAAGTTTAATGATGAAAACTGTTTAAAAATAGGATTTGTCAAATGTCCGAATAACTAAAAGTGATTTATAAGATAGCTTAAATCAATTTATAAAATGTGAAAGAATTAATTTAAAAAAAAGCCCAATATTAAATATCTAAAAAAAATTAGTAATGCCCATAAAAATTAATTGAAAACATGAAATAAGCATTAAACATCTTAAAAAAAAGCCAATCATTTAAATAAAAAAAGGATGTCTTAAAAAAAGTTAAAATAAGTTTTAATAAAAAAAAATAAAAATTTATGATGATAATAATTGATTTACTCAATTAAAAATCATCATCTTTGTTTCGTTTAAAGAAACCGAATCCGAATATAACTAATATTGCTATAATTATAACCATTACATATATTGGTAAAGATGCCTCAGAACCACCGGAAGGTTGAGTAGCTTTATTTACTTCATATGCTTTCGCATTACTTCCAGAGGAACTGGATCCCGCTTGTCCTGATGAGGAGGAAGAACCTGCAGAAGACGCAGCTGATGCTGGTCCCGTACTTGTTGAGGAACTTGCCTGATCACCTACACTTGAGGATCCTGAACTTGAAGATCCTGATGAAGAACTTGAACCACTGTTTGGAGTATTAGATGAGGTACCATTTGCTGCTTGCTGATTAGCATTCTGATCATAAACATTCTGATTAGTACCACTCATTTGTTTAAATAATTGGTTGAATTTCTTCATGTTAGCCTGACTTCCAGTATACATACTAATAACATCCTTGTTAAATGAAAACGGATCAGTATGGTGACAACAAGCAAATGCGTCAGTTGATACAACATTATTTACATAGTTGTTTACTAATTTTTGCAAGTTTGCCTTATCCTGAGCACTTGTAGGTGTCCAGTAACCTGTAAAGTATGCATACATTGCCCATGCACTGGCAGCCATCATACCAAATTTTTGACTGTTAGTTTTTGCAAGTGACTCTGAATCCGCCATAGCCTGTGCAATTACAGACCAGGTATTACTGCTTATATCAGATTTACCTCTACCTGTTGAAGTTGCAACTGTCATTGCATAAACATCCTGAACCTTAGCAGCCAATGTATTTGCACCTGCTGCTCCAGAATTCATTAACGCTTGAACATATTTTGGGTTTGCAATGGTAGTCCTAACTTCCAAATCAATTTGCTCGGCAATAGTACGTGATGTAGGATTATTTGTATTCCTAATATCCACAACAGCGGAATCAGGATTACCACCTAATTTTTTAGATGTACCATATAATCCACCTAACCAGTCATAGTAATCATCTGAATCAGTTAATCTCCAGGTACTATCAAGGTTTTGAGTTACTAAATCAGTGCTTTTTAATAAATTAACATATGCATTAGTAGCTTTTTTAACAACAATATTTCCATCGGAGTCTATACCCCAAGAGTAAGATACCCTGTTTAAATAAATATTGGTTAAAGTGCTTGTAAGATTAATGCTCTTATCATACCAATTGGAAGTAGCTGGAATATAATCACTTAATCCAGTACCTTCAAGGACACTTCCCGGAAGACCGAATAATCTGTCAAGACTACCTGTTTCATTATAATGTTTCTTAACATAGTTCTGCTTAAATGTCTCATTTGGACAATCTAATGCAGCGACTTTAACACTGTTAATAAGTAAGCTAATCCAATTCACATAACTGGTTACCATACTAGTATAAACATCAATACGGGGCCTGTTTAATACAGTACCATTTGGTAGTTTAATTTTTAAGTCAGATAGATTCATTAGTTCAACACCAGTAACAGCTCCTGATCTAGACCAGACAGGTTGAACTCCCAGGAAATACATGAATTGTGCAATTTGAATACCGTCAGTACGTAATATTTCAGTACCCCACATAATAATTCCAACAAGTTCCGGGAATTTCTTATGTTTAAGATAATAATTGACAATTAATTTATCATCAATTGTTTTTGCAGCAGCCCAGGCAGCTTTAGTCGGCATCTTAGTTCTATCACCAGTATACATTGCGGTACCAGTAGGTAAAACATCGGCATATGCAGGATCTCCACATAAACCAGGCATTACATATCCGCCAGATAAAGCATTAATAATTGCCTGCAACTCTTCGTTATTTCTTAAAGCAACCAATGTTGAATTTGCAAGAAGTAAATCCTCATACAATACTGATGAACTATTGATTCCATAAAAGGACATTAAAGCATTAAAGTTTATACTTCCATTTACCATTATTGCTATGGTATTATATAACCAGGTTTTAGTAGCATTTACTTCAGTTTTATATTTTGAATTTCCTTTAACATCAGAATAATAATCTAGATTCTTTAATTCAGGATATAAATAATGTAGAACCTCAGTGTAAATATCTGTTCTTGAGGATACGATTGTTATTATTTCTTGAATTAATTCATCACCAGTTAAAACTTTACCTAAACTATGTAATCCCATTGTGATTAAATCGTTTTGAAGATCATCTAATTTAGAATCAATTGATAATAACCAAGACTGGAAAGTTTTATCAGAGTTATCCTTTGGTAAATCAAATTTAATCTGTGATGAATTTGCAAGTTTAAGAATCATCTTTTTATATTCTTGAGCAGTTGAATTACTTCCAACCCTTACAGCCTGTTGATATAAGGTAATATAATCATTTAACAATGTATAATTACCATATAAATCTGAGATAACAGTTGCAGGAGTCATGTGTGAAATCATCAATGCCCCCAATCTATTTTTAGCAATCATTGCCTCTCCAGGGTTTGAAACAATATATGGATAGATAGTAGGTATTTCAGTAAGTTCAAAACTCCAATCATCTGCTTGTAGACCAATGTCTCTACCAGGTAGGAACTCTAAAGTTCCATGGGTACCCATGTTTATAATGGCATTTGCTTTGAAATTACCTGACAACCATTTGTAGAATGATATATATTGTTGGTGAGGAGGTAAAGTTGCACTATGATAATTTGCAATATCCTCTTCTTCCCAACCTCTACTTGGCTGGAAAGTAACAAAAATGTTACCGAACATAATTCCAGGAATAACTATGTATTTACCCTTATGTTTAGTACCATTATACACCATTATCTTACCGATATCAGATCCCCATTTTTTAACTAATTGATTTTTTAAAGTTGAATTCAAACTATTTAAATATTTTTTATACTGGGAATAATTAATCAATTGACCATTGGCCATTAAGGTATCCCAATATTTATCCACATAATCATTTAAATAACCTTGAGCCCATGTACCTTTGTTACATGCCTCTTCAATCAATTTAGTCAATTCATCAACATCGGGAATTTGATTCTTGCTCATTCCAATATTATAACCATTATCTGCAAGTAGTTTAAGTAAAACATGTGTACTGTTAAATATATCTAAATAGGATGCCGCAATATCACTTTTACCAGGAGGATAATTGTATAGAACAATCGCTACCTTTTTATCAGAATTATTTAATTCTTTAAGTTTAGCCCATCCATTTGTCATTTGAACAAGTTTTTTTACACCTGCCTCAATAGGAACTTCAACACCTGCAGAGTTTGTATATGAAACCTCAACAGTTCCAAATACCCCTTCAAAAGAAGGGACTGTTACTGAATAAGTCCATTCAATTTGAGGACCATGTCCGCTTTTATAACTAGAGAGACTAACCTGTGATAAAGCTTTAATAATTTCCACATTCAATTCTTTTAAACTACCTACCGCACCGCCAGTTGTATTGGCATAATCTAAGGACCATGAATACAATGAATTAACAGCTGAAATACTTCTTGATGTAGTTTTTGCAAATAACGTTAATAATGAGGCCATTGAAGGTGAAGTTTCACTTTGATATAAATTGAAAGCCGCACGTCCCTGAGACTCATATTCCTTAATCAAAGCATCCACAAGATTCCCGCCAGAATAATAACTTACAACAACAATATATGGACTTTTAATATTAGATTTATTGGAAGAATACCATTTTTCAAATTTATCAAATAAACTAGATGAGTTTACATTTGATTTTTGCCATGAAATATATTCCACAGTCATCCAATTTAAACTTCCCTGGCCATCTTTATTATAACCCTGATCAGCTAAAATCCATTTATTAATTAATGACTGGCTAGGTGAGGCGTCAAATCTTCCATAACCTGGATGATAAATACCCCATGTTGAAGTAAGCATAGGAGTAGTACTTGTATTTAAGGTAGGATTAACCTTAGTTTCTCCAAGCAAGAATCTTATATAATTAAATACACCATGCATATTATTTTCCAATACAACACTATCGGATATATCATTAGCCTGCATATAAGATCCAATATAAGTATTCTCCAAAGTATTTATTGTATTATTAGAAGATTTTGTACCTACAAAATTAAGTCCTAAATTCGTTGATGCTGAGAATACACCGAAGGTATATGAAATCATTCTATTTTTATTAGCCGGAGAATTCTTTATATAACTTAAATATTTTGAAACTGTATCATCGGAATACATATCCAATAAAATGAAGTTAGCATAAGATAGCATCCATAATTTATCAGTTTCAAATGGGTTGTAGTTATTAATATAATAAACCCTTCTACTGATATTCATTAAATAATTTATCTTATTAACATTTCCAGCATAATAAACAATAAATGCCATATCAGGAACGAATCTATAGCTCATTTTTTGATGTCTTGATTTAACAGTATAGTTAAAGTATTTAACCTCAGTAAGATAGGTTGAATAAGCGATAGTCATTTTATACTGGCCATAACCATTTAACTGATCCACTATAACATTACCATTATTATTAGATTTACCTGTAAATACCAATTTATTATTAGAATCATAGATATTTACTACTGCACCAGAAACAACAACTCCTTCTTCAGTATAATTTTTTGTTTTAGAATTATATGAATCTTTGATTGTAATATTTAAAGCTGGATTAGTATTCGAACCTTTAACAACTGATCTATTATTTACAGAAGTTTTGATATCCTTTGAAATATTCGAGTTATTTACAACACTTGAATCCAATAAAGTCATGTTTTGATTATTGTTACTTGAGTCTAATACTGTCGTATCATTTAAAGAATCACTAGCACTTATACTAGAAGTAAATATTACTAAAATTGTAATCATTATAATAGAAAGTAATATTAGCTTCTTAGCTTTTTTATAATCTCCCCTCCTAATTATTGTAACATCAAAATTATTTTAGATTTTCTAAAATAATGTTGACTAAAATATTATATAATTTAAGATATATTTAAAATTTATCAAAAATCTTTTACAAAAATAATTTTTTTAAATAAAAAATTTTTAAAATGACTAGAAAAACTAAAAAAATAGCAATTTAAATAAAATTTTTTAGAAACTTTAAAACAAAATAACTTAAATTTTTAAAAGAAAAAAAGAGAGAAATCTTTTTAATTAAAATTTAAAAAAAAGCTTGGATATATCTCGTAAATTAGTTGAATCTTTAAATCTATAACTTTTTAGAAATCACCCTGATAATAATTACTAAAAAGAATAAGAAAATTATAAAATTCTTCAAAAAAGAGATTTAACATTCTTTCTATCTTTTAAATGTCTTCCAAATGTAATGATTGGATTTCAACAGATAATAAATTAAGAAAATGTTCATTAAAATAAAATAAAGACTTAAAAATATCAAAAACCGGGATTTTAGATTAAATTATAGTTTATATCCCATATTGAAATTCCACTATCATCTAATCGGTATTGAATTGGTAGATAAATATGAAGTATTTAGATAGAAAGAGAAATTATACAGAAAAAAACTACAATAAATCTAAATAATTATAGAAATAAAAAAAAGAAAAAAATAATAGAAAGTGTTTATAATAAAACACCGGAAATAACACCAGTTTGACCTGGTCTTGAGGTAACTTTAGCTTTACCTTTAGCAGTTTCTACAACTGCACCTTTAGTAATAATGTTCCTTCTTACATAGTTAGGGTTAGCATTATTTTCTACAACATCTAAAATATCAAGAACTTCAGCCTTATTAGTTTTTGGATCTACAACATTGATTTTGTTTCCACCATCTAATCTAAGCTTTTCGTTTCCACCACGAGTTCTGATTTTTCTTAACCTTTTACCAGCTAATTTAGTTTCTGCAGAAGCTCTTCCTAATTCTGATTTCCTTTTTCCACGGTTGGATCTTAATCTTCCACCAGATGGACTTCTGATTGATTTTCCTTGACTAATTGCCATTATTTCACCTAAATAAAATTGATAGTTAATTTTTCAAATAATAAAATAATTTTAAAATCGCAAGACTTAAACAACCCTCAAATAAATAAGTTAGCAAGAAAAGACTTATTTATATTCTTATTAGATTAAAGAATAATAGAGCAAAAAGAGTCATCTAAGAATAATGATAATAATATATTAAATTTTTCTAATATATAAATGTATTTAAAAAGAGCATTTTTAGGATAAAAATAAAGATTATAAAAAAATAAAATCTTTAAAAAATAATGTTGGCATTGGTTAAGTGTGATTCATTAAAAGAATGAATCCAATGTTTGCTGCTTATCCGGACTGTCCAAATGTTCCAATTCACTTTCACTATATCCGAAGGAACTCATAATACGTGATACCGCAGGAACTAACTGATGTTTGACATAATAATTTATATCAAATTCCGTATTTTCATCGACATAATCATAAGGAACAGCCCTAGAACTTATGGAACCTTTTCCCTTAACTATAACATATCTTAATATGTCCCCTCTTTTAACTTTAAGTCCATGTTCCTCCATAATATGTGCTGCAACAACATGAGGGGCTATCTGTTTATATTTGTCCAAACTTTTTGTAATTTGAGTATGTATAACCAAATCATCACGATTGACTTCCCTTGAATGGAGTTTCTTTAGTGCTTTTTTAATGACCTCTGCAGCCTTGTCAACATTACCCTCATTCAATATTGCCATCAATACATCTTCCTGTGCATTTTTAGCAATTGGTGCCCAGTCTCTTCTTACAAGTTCCAAGCCTTTTGCAATAATATTACCTTCCTCTATTACCGCATATCTTTTTTTAGTTACAAAGAAGCCCCTTCTGTAGAATCCCTCATATTCAAGTTCCATTACCTCAGGTAAACTTGCATTATATTCTTTTAAAAACTCCTGAGCCGCTTCTTTAATAGTCTTCTCAAGTTTTATTTGTTCCGGACTCTCTTCAGGCCTTTCCTCAGATCTTTCCTTTAACAATTATAGCACCTAAAAAAATTCATATATATTTAATTATTTTAAATTTAAAAAATTTATAATTTTTCATCATATAATTTATCTAAAAATTAATTATTAGACAAAACCCATTTAACAAAAATACCTAAAACAAATATAAATATTAATAAAGGATTTTCAAATATAATATTAATAATATATTGTTATTAAATTATATCATTATATTCATTAAAAAAAATTATAGGCGAAAGACATGGAAGAAAATTGTTCAGATAAAGCAGTATTTTTTGATATTGATGACACATTACTTGATACTTCTTCATTTGCAGAAACTGCAAGACATGCTGCAATAAACAACATTGTCGAGAATGGACTTCCTATTGATGAAGAAGAGGCATATGATATTTTTAAAGAAATCATAGCAGAGAAAGGCTCAAACTATGGTAAACATTTTAACGTACTTACAAAAAGGGTAATCGGTGCAGAGGATCCATATCTTATAGCACTTGGTATGACAACCTACCATAACGTTAAGTTCTCATTACTCCAACCATTTCCAAGAACTATTGCCATATTAATTTACCTTAAACAAAAGGGTTATAAAATAGGTGCCATCAGCAATGGAATAACTATCAAACAATGGGAAAAACTTATCAGATTAAACTTACATCCATTCTTTGATATTGTAATAACCTCAGAAGAGGTTGGTTATGAAAAGCCACACCCACAGATATTTATAGAGGCGCTTAAAAGAATTCATTGTAGTCCAGATAAAAGTGTTATGGTTGGAAATAAGTATGAAACAGATATTGAGGGAGCATTAAATGCCGGAATGAGTGGAATACTTGTGAACTCAGAATTAACATATGAACAGGAACAAAGGATTGAAAATGAAAAACTTGACGTGATTGTCTTAAACAATATCTCCGATGTAGACACAGTATTATAAAATCAATTCTTTTTACTTATTTTTAATTCCAATAAATGGACATAGTTACATTAAAAAAATTCATCCCTTTTTATTTATTTTTAATTTCAATAAATGTACATAGTTACATTAAAAAAAACATCAATAATCCTGTTTTTAAGAACATAGAAAAAACAGAAGCCATTTATCTCATTGTTAAGTTTAAATAAAGATGAACATAATTTATATTAAAAAAAGAACATTGACAACTTGTTTTTAAACATGAATCAAAAAATATAAACATATTAAAAAAAAATGGAATTTAACCGGTTCATTTAACCTCAATAAATACAATTTAGTGAAAAGAACAGCAATCCTATTTTTAAATATGAAGAAAAAAACATGATTAGATTAAAAAGATAAAACCTTTTAACAATAATTATAGTTAAACCTTAATTTTAAGTCCAATTGGACAGTGATCTGAGCCCATAACATCAGACAGTATATAAGAATCTTTTACATGGGATTTAAACTCATCGTTTACAAAGAAATAATCAAGTCTCCATCCCACATTTCTGTCTCTTGCCCTAGTTCTATAACTCCACCAGGTATAATTATCAGGGTCCTGATTGAACATTCTAAAAGTATCAGCATAACCATTATCCAAGAATTTACTAACCCATTCCCTTTCAATAGGTAAAAATCCGGAGGTCTCCTCATTCTCTTTAGGTCTTGCAAGATCAATAGGCTTATGGGCCGTATTCAAATCTCCGCAAATAACCAGATTATAACCTTCATCCACTAGACCATTGGTATAATCTAGAAAAGCATCATAAAAATCCATCTTATATTGTAATCGTTCCTCACCGGAACCGCCATTAGGATAATAGATATTCAATAGTGTAAAATCATCATAATCAAGTCTTAAAAGTCTTCCCTCAACATCGAATCTCTCAATACCCATTCCATTAATAACCTGATTAGGCCCTTCTTTTGAATAAGTTGCAACTCCACTATAACCCTTTCTCAAAGCTGAATTAAAATAGGATTTATAACCTGGAACATTAATCAATTTTCTTGGAAGTTGGTCGATTTGAGCTTTGATCTCCTGAATAGATACAATATCCGCGTCTTCCTTTTGAAGCCAATCTATAAAACCTTTTCTATGAATTGCCCTAATACCGTTTACATTCCATGAAATTAAATTTAATTCATCCATAATAAACACCAATACCATAATTTATTAACTTAAAATCTATAAATTTTAAAAAAAATAACTTTAAAATAAACTAGAATAATTCTAAAAAATTAAATAATTTTATAAATTATCTTAAATATATATTATAATATTATATTTAGTAATATAAAAAAATAATTTAAAATTACAATTACTAAAAGTTAATTTTATTAAATAATTAGGAACTTAGGAAAAATAGTTTCCCGATTATGATTACTTTGAAAAAGATTTAGGTGTGAAAATGACTGATATTTCAAAAATCATCGAAGAATTACCTTTTTATGAAAAACTTTTATTAAAAGATTTAGAAGAGAATGAGAACATTCCTCCTGAAGAAGTTGCAAAGAAAGATAATATAAACATAAAGTCTGTAATGAGTGCTGCAGGTTCCCTTGCTGCAAAAGATATTATTACTGTAAATAAAAACACAGAAGAGAAGGTCAAGTTATCAAAAGCAGGTAAGGAATTTGCAGAAAAAGGATTACCTGAACGTAGAGTATTGAATGTCTTAGCTTATGAGAAAGAAATACCTATGAAAGACCTAGCTAAAAAATGTGGCTTAGACAAAAAGGAAAGTGTTATTGCTCTCGGTTGGTTAAATAGAAAAGGATGGGCCAAAATAGATAAGGGTACTTTGAAAATCACTGATAAAGGTGAGGAAGCTGTTGATAATTATGGTGAAGATGAAAAGATTCTTAAAAAGCTATTCTCAAGTCAGGGAATCCTTAAAAGTGAATTAACGGAAGATGAACTTAAAGGTTTAAACACCATTAATAAAAGAAAAAACCTTATTAAAAATAAAAAAATCACCTCCCATAGTTTCAAATTAAATCAAATAGGTAAAAATATTATTAAACATGGATTTGAAATTGGAAACAGAAAAGAAGAGGCCACCCAACTTACCCATGAGGATTTAAAGAATGGAACCTGGAAAAACCTACATTACAGACCATATGACATTAATGCTGAAACACCTAAAACATTTCCAGGAAAGGCACATCCCTTAAGAAAGATTATTGAGGAAATCAGGGAGATTTTCCTAGACATGGGATTTACAGAATCAAACGGAACCACACTTGACTCCGCATTCTGGAACTTTGATTCCCTTTTCCAACCACAGGATCATGCAGCACGTGAGATGCAGGATACATTCTATGTGAAAAATCCGTCAGAATGTAAGCTTCCTGATGAGGAGATTGTTAAAAATGTGGCAAAAACCCACGAGGATGGTGGAAACACCAAAAGTACAGGTTGGGGTTATGATTGGGATGTTGATGTTGCAAAACAATCTGTTCTTAGAACACATACAACAGGTATCTCAACCAAATACCTAGCAAGTCATGAACCACCTTTGAAAATGTTCTCAGTCGGTAGGGTATTTAGAAGGGAAACCATTAATTATAAACACTTACCTGAATTCCACCAAGTGGAAGGACTTGTAGCTGCTGAGGGAATTAGCTTCCAACACTTACTTGGAATATTAAAAGAATTCTATAAGAAATTAGGATTTGAAGTAAGATTTAGACCTGCATACTTCCCTTATACCTATATGTCCTGTGAATGTGAAATCTACCTGGAAGAAAGACATGACTGGATTGAACTAGGGGGAGCTGGAATGTTCCGTCCAGAAGTACTTGAACCATTAGGCATTAAGGTTCCCGCATTGGCATTTGGTATAGGTATCGAAAGACTTGCTATGATTAGATATGACATTTCAGATATTAGAATGTTGTATAAAAGTGACATTAAATGGTTAAGGGATATTCCATTGGATAATGGAGTAGAATTAAAATTTGATTATTAATCATTTAATCCCTAGATTATTAAAAAACAAAATTTAATATATAAAAAAAATGTTTAATTAAACATTTACTCTTTTTTTACTATTTTTTATTATGAAATTATACAAAATATTGAATAGTTTAACTAATTTTATTAAATATTCATTTTCCAAATAGTTTGCAACTTTTATTTAAAATTCAATTTGAATATTTTCTACTGAAAACACTATTTTTTAAAATAGAATTAAATAAAATTAAATATTTTAAGAAACAAAAGTTACAATATCCATACATGATTTTTATTAAATGATAATTTTATGTATAGATAACATTGAGGAGAGAAAATGAATAAAAAAATTTTAGTTTCCTTAAGCATTATGATTATTATAGTAATAGGCTTATTAATTGTTCATTTTTCATATGCCAATTTAGGAGGTGAAACTTCTGCCAATGACAACGATGACAATACCCTTGTTGTAGGATTTGATGCGGAATTTCCACCCTATGGATTTAAAGATGATCAAGGAAACTATATAGGATTTGATTTAGACTTAGCTCAAGAGGTTTGTAATAGAAATAATTGGACTTTGAAAAAACAAGCCATTGATTGGGATTCTAAAGACACCGAACTCAATTCTGGAAGTATTGATTGTATTTGGAATGGTTTTACCATGGAAGGTAGAGAAGATCAATACACATGGTCTAAAGCATATATTGACAATAGACAGGTAATTGTTGTTAAAAATGATTCTGATATAAATAGTCTTTCTGATTTAAGTGGTAAAACAGTTGAAACACAGAAAGATTCATCTGCTTTAGCAGCACTTCAAGGTGATCAGAAATCATTAGCACAAAGCTTTAAAAAGTTAACACAAGTTGCCGATTATAATACTGCATTTATGGACTTAGAATCTGGAGCCTGTGATGCGGTTGCTGTAGATTATGGTGTAGCCAAATACCAAATAACAACAGGTAATGATTCAACTACATTTAAAATACTTGAAGAAAATATTTCTACAGAACATTATGGTATTGGATTTAAAAAAGGCAATACGGAGCTAAGAGATAAAGTACAGAAAACTCTAGACGAAATGTATGAAGATGGAACAGTCCAGAGAATTGCTAAAAAATACAGTAATTATGGTGTTCCAGAATCACTTAGAAATTATACCAAAGATGAGGAGATTTGAAAGAAATGATGATAGACAGTATGATAATTCAAATCTGCGATGGTATGTTAACATCTATTGAAATCTTTGTATTAACATTGTTATTCTCACTTCCTTTAGGATTATTAGTATGTTGGGGAAGGATGAGTAGTTTCAGACCAATAAGTTGGTTAATGAAAGCATATATATCAATTATGAGAGGAACACCTTTAATGCTTCAATTGATTATTATATTCTTTGCACCATACTATGTTTTTGGAGCGCAACTATCTGACACCTATAGATGGATTGCAGTAATAATAGGATTTTCAATAAATTATGCAGCATACTTTGCAGAGATTTATAGAGGAGGAATAGAGTCTATTCCAAAAGGGCAATATGAAGCGGCACAGGTATTAGGATATTCAAGATTACAAACATTCTTTATAATTATATTCCCACAAGTAATCAAAAACGTACTTCCTGCAATTACAAATGATGTAATTACCCTTGTAAAAGATACTTCATTATCCTTCGTAATAGCAATTCCAGAGATGTTTACCGTTGCAAAACAAATATCTGCAGCACAGGCATCTATAACCGCATTAATAGTAGCGGGAATTTTCTATTATATATTCAACTATTTAGTTGCAATATTCATGGAAGGAGTAGAAGAAGAACTAGACTATTACTAGGAGGAATACCATGAGTTTACTCGAGATGAAAAATATTAAAAAGATATATGATGGAAAAGAAGTACTTAAAGATGTTTCCGTAAATGTTGAAAAGGGAGAGGTACTTGTAATTATCGGACCATCAGGATCTGGAAAATCCACATTGCTTAGATGTGCAACCAATCTTGAAACACCAGACGGTGGTGAAATTAAATTTGATGGACAGATGGGATTAGTATTTCAGGAATTTAACCTATTCCCCCATCATAATGTTCTCAAAAACATTACCAATGCCCCTATAAAAGTTCAAAAAAGAAATAAAAATGAGGTGAAAGAAGAAGCACTTCAATTACTTAAAAAATATGGTCTTGAAGGAAAGGAGAATTCCTATCCAAATGAACTTTCCGGTGGACAAAAACAAAGAGTGTCTATCGTAAGGGCATTAGCAATGCATCCAGATATACTCTTCTTTGATGAACCAACCTCTGCATTAGATCCAGAACTTACTGGAGAAGTTCTCAAATCAATTAGGGAACTTGCTAATGAGCACATGACAATGGTAATAGTTACTCATGAAATGAGTTTTGCACGAAAGGTTGCAGATAGAATAATATTTTTGGAAGATGGAGATATAATCATTGAAGGAACACCTGATGAGGTATTCAATTCAGACAATCCAAGAATAATCAACTTCCTCGGTAAATTTGAGGACTGAACAATCTCCAAAATTATTCTATTAAAAAATTATTTTTTTAAGATTAGAAAAATGATTTAGGGAGGAGAAGAATGAATAAAAAAATACTAATCTCCCTGAGTATAATGCTAATAATAATAGCTGGACTATTATTTATTCATTTTGAATATGGTTCAGAAGGTGTAGGATCATCAAACCAGAAGACATTGGTTTTAGGATTTGATGCACAAACTCCACCTTACAGTTACAAAGACGATAATGGAGCTTATGTTGGATTCGACATAGACCTAGCTCAGGAAGTTTGTAAAAGAAATAATTGGACATTGAAATTACAAGTAATAGATTGGGATACAAAAGATACAGAACTTAACTCAGGAGCTGTTGATTGTATCTGGAATGGATTTACTATAAATGGTCGTGAAAACCAATATACCTGGTCCAAACCATATGTAAATGCAAAACAAGTTATTGTTGTAAGAAAAGATTCCGATATCCAAGATTATGATGACTTAAATGGTAAAACAGTTGATGTACTTAAAGACTCATCAGCACTGAAAGCTTTACAAGGTGATCAAAAATCCCTAACACAAACATTTAAAAAATTGGTCCAGGTCGAGGATATTAATACAGGATTTATGGATTTGGAATCAGGTGGTTGTGATGCATATGCTGTTGATTATCAATCAGCGGAATATCAAATAGCCCAAAGTAACAACTCCAATTTCAGAATATTAGATGGAAATATTTCATCTGAACAATATGGAGTTGGATTTGAAAAAGGAAATACCGAGTTAAGAGATCAAGTACAAAAAACATTAGATGAGATGTACAATGACGGTACTGTAGAAAGACTTTCTAAAAAATACACAAAATACGGTGTGCCAGATTGTCTTATCAACTACACAAACATGTCATATTAGAGATATAAATTATTATCTCTAAATACTCATTTCCTTTAAAACAAAATACTGTTTTTAAAATTTAGAATATGAATTTGAATCACTATTTCTTAAAATCTTTAAATAGAAACTACTGCTTTTAACCAATTCTAAAATGACACATAAATATAATAAACTATAAAGAATACCATTTTTTACCATTTATAAAAAAAAGATGTTTAAAATTTATCAAAAAACAAAAAATCATAGAAATTACTATTTTTAATCAGATCTATAGAAAATAAGTGAGTTTAAGCTTTAAAAAAAATAAAACAAGAGTAAAAATTAAAAATAAACTGAAATTATGCATTTTCAGTTAAGATAGGTATAACTTGTTTTTTACGGGACACTACACCTTTAAGTAAAGCGGTGTTATCCTTTAATTCCACACCATAAGCTTTTTCTACAAGATCTGCATCTTTACCAAGTACTATTACCTGTGAATTACTGTTAATAATATCAGTAATTAAAAGAATGAAAATATCCAAGTTTTCATCTTCAATAATCTTATTAATTCCTGCCTCTAATTCATCCTTCATTTCTAAAACATCAGGAATACTTGCAGTATTAACCTGGTTTATAATAGATTTAACATTTTTTAAATCTACCTGTTTAGCATCTAAACTTAAGATTTCATCAATTGAAAAGTCGGATAAGTCAGTACCTGCTTTTAACATGTCTAAACCATATGATTCATAGTCAACATCTGCAATTTTTGCAAGTTCCTTAACTGCTTTAATATCATCATCTGTAGTTGTAGGAGATTTTAGAAGTAAAGTATCAGAAATAATTGCAGATAACATTAAAGAAGCGATTTCTTTTGAAATTTCAACATTATTTTCATTATACAACTTGTATAAAATAGTTTCACTACAACCTACAGGTTCCGCTCTATAGAATAAAGGATAAGAAGTTTCTAAAGAGATTTTATGATGATCCACTACCTTTAAAATATTAAGATTTTCTAAATTTTCAACAGACTCAGAGGGACTGTTATGATCTACCAAAATTACATCTGAACCGTCTTCAATAGAGTCGATTAATTTAGGTGCATCTATATTAAAATAATCTAAAACATATTGAGTTTCCTTGTTTAAGTTTCCTAATCTACAAGATACTGCATCTTCATTACCTAGTTCATGTTCTAAATTAGCCATTACTAAACTTGAAGTAATTGAATCAGTATCCGGATTTTTATGTCCAAAAATATAAGTTTCTGCCATAATATCATAACATTAAATTTTTTAAAAATAAAATTCGTATAATAAATAAAAATTATATTATTATGTCTTATATTTATTTAGATACTAATTATTAAGTTTTAGTATAAATGATTACAAGACGAATAATGATTTTTAATTTTTTATTAGAATTAAAAAATAATAGTTATAAAAACAGATGAATATAAAAACAAAAATAAAAATAAAGTAAAAAGAAATGGAATTAATCAATATAATATACCCTATTATCTTTTCTTGGTGCTGCCTCGGGAATATCCTCATCAATATAACCTATAACACAGTGACCAATACCTTCATAATCACCGTCTATACCTAAATCTTTTAATACTTTCTTATATTCATCCATTTCAAATTCTTCTTTTGCCCTATGAATCCAGATGCTACCATAACCTAAACCGGAAGCTGCAAGAAGTAGATTTTCCATTACCACACTACCGTCATAAACATGAGTATGAGTAGATTTATCAGCAAGGACAATTAATACAACAGGACCATTATAGAATGGATCTAAATCCTCAGGAAATCCTCCGATTTTACGATTAACTGTAGCCAATTTATCCCTAAATTCCTTATTTGTAACGGCAATTATTATTGGAGACTGTAGGCCCCTACCACTAGGTGCATATAAACCTGCTTTAATAATCTTATCAATATCTTCTTTTGGAACCATATCAGATTTAAATTTACGAATACTACGACGATTCATTATTTCATCAATTAAATCACTCATAAAATCACCTGTTAAATATATCATTAACAATAATCAATCTTTTAAAGACTTTTGAAAAATATAGTTAATTATCTATTTAATTATAATTAGTTTAGAATAAATAAATTTAATGTAAAAAAAACTCACTTAAATATGGAAAAATTAATAGAAATATGAAAACAAGTATCTAAAACAAAATAGAAAATATTAATATAAATATAACTAATTAATGAAAATCATGATATTAGTGATAATATGAGAAGAAAAAATAGAGAAGTTAAAGACCTGAAGACAATTATTGAAATTATTGGCAGAGCAACAACTGTAAGATTAGGTATTAATGATAAAGAATACCCTTATATTGTTCCCCTTTCTTTTGGATATGAACTTGACGGTGAAGACATTATTATTTACTTCCATGGTGCAAAAAAAGGTTATAAAAATGATTTAATGAGGAAAAACAATAAAGTTTTTGTTGAATTAGATAACTTCATAGAATATCAACTAGGTAATAATGATCCCACTACAATCTACCAGTCAGTTATGGCACAGGGAAAAGTTGAAATTATTGAAGATTTTGATACCAAGGTCAAAGCACTTCAACTATTGTTAGACCATTGCAATCTAGGTAAACTTAACAAAAGCGAACAATACATAAATGCAACTAATGTTGGTAAAATAAAACTTGAAAATATAACTTGTAAAACAAATGATAAAAATATTCTAAAAAACTAATTTATAAAAATTTTACAAAAACACAATAAAAAATCATTAATATATGAAAATGTATAAGTTTTAAAAAAATCAATTCAAAAAATTTTAATATTATTAAAAATATATACTAATAAAATACAAAAAAATTTTTAATTAAACGATATAACAGTATTTTATAAAAAAAATTATACAGTTATGTATTAAATCAATGATGATTAAAATGATATTAAATGATAAAGTAAACGAAAAACTGTTTAAAAGTTTGACAGAACTTCTTATTGAAAAGCCCTATGAAAAGATTAAAGTTATAGATATTTGTAAAAATGCCAATATACCTAGAAGTACCTTTTATTACCACTTTAATGATAAAAATGAGTTATTGCAATATGGAATTAAAAAAATATCCGGTGAAATTACCACCGAAGTAATGGAAATTGAAGCGGATAACTTTCCAGATTATGCCGATCAATTAAAAAATATAAGTTTAAACTATTTGAAGGAATATGAGGATGTATACTCTGCCCTTGCAAAAAATGATAAGGAAATTGTAAGTCTTAAAATTATCTGTAATATGATAAAAGAGGACATAAAAGAAAAAATCCACAATGAATATACTGATAATGGCTCTGACATATCTATTGACTTTACAATAGAGTTTATAATTGGAGGATATGAAAACTTAGCTAGATACTGGTTTAAAAATAATGACAGATATTCTTTAGATGATGTTAAAAACACCCTTCTAGTTTCAAAGCCATTTCTTGTAAGGATAATTAAAGAAAATTTGAAAGAAAAAAATGAAAAGAATAGTAATTAAAATAAAAATACCATCAAACACATTATAAAACAATCCAAATAAAAAAAAAAAAAAAAAAAAAAAAACCATCAAATACTTTAATAAATTAACTTAAATTTTAAAAATTTAAAAAAAGGTAAATAGAATTACCTTAAAAAAGAAATTTAATATTTGTAGAATCCTTCACCTGCATTAACACCAGTTTTACCGGCATCAATCTTTTCTTTTAGATTAGCAGCTATTTTGCCTGGAACAGTTTCAGGATCTTTAGCCTCAGGATTCATAATTACAATATTATATGCAGTAACTAATCCCACCACATCTAAAATTTGGAATGGTCCTGATGGTGCACCGGTTGCAAGTTTCCAAGTTAAATCAATTGTTTCAGGATCAGACACTCCTTTTGCCCATAATGCCTCGGCAGCAGATAAGAATGGTACAAGTAATGAGTTAAGAATATAACCTGGTTGTTCCTTTAATACCTTAAGTGGTACCATACCAATTTCTTTAGCAAATTCCACTACCTGATCAAAGTATTTCTGCTCGGTTTTTGGTTGAGCCATAATCTCTGCAGTATTATTCTTCCATATTTTATTAGCAAAGTGCAATGCTAAGTATTTATTAGGCCTACCAGTATAATCCGCAAATTGACTTGGAAGTAAAGTTGAAGAGTTAGTAACAATAACAGTTTTTTCAGGAACATATTTAGCAAAATTTTGATACAAATCAATTTTTTGCTCCGGATCTTCCGCTATAGCTTCAATGATTAAATCTGCATCTTTAACAGCCTCTTCATGACTAGTTGTCAAGGTTAATCCCTCATATGCAGAAATAGCATTTTCCTTTAATTGATCAATTTCCTCATCTGTTAATTCCTCTTTATCTGTAAAACCTCTGCAATAAGCATCGGGATTAGTTTTCATAGCTTCCAATGTTTCAAGATAAATATTCTTCAATCTTTCAAGTTTAGGTTTTGCTCTTTCAATAGAACCTTCACTTCTTAACCAAATTGTAACATTAAAACCCTTAAAAGCAGTTTGATATGCAATTTGGCTTCCTAAAACTCCGCTACCTGCTACAGTAACATTTTTAAACGCCATCTTTTTAACCTCCTTTTAAAATGTTGTAAAGTGTTTGAAATCTTAATATAAATCAATTTTCAACACTGAACATATTAAAATTAATTAATAATATAAACTTATTCCATATTTATAATTTTTTATATGATTTTTATAAAAAAAGGATTAAATAATACAAACTAATTAGAAATAATTAAAAAATATACATAAATAACTAAATTATTATAAAAAATATACAATCATATATTTTAAATTAAAATAAAATAGAACTGTTTAAATAAAAAAACAATACAAAAAGCCAGAAAAAAAAGCATATATTTTTTATAAAAAAAGACGTTTTAAACCTGGTCTAATTTTTTAAAGATTCTTAAATTTAAAAAAAATGAACTCCAATTAAGTTATATTTCAAATAAAATACTTAACTCTAGAAGTGGAAAATAAGAAAGAAATAGAGATTTAAAATCCCTATTTAAAAAGTGTTTAAAGATCAAAGTCCAAAGAATAGATAGAAAACAAATATAATTGCCAATATCCAGACAGACCAATGTAGCTCTTTAGCTTTACCTGAAGCAATACTGGTAACAGCATAAGTTACAAATCCGAATGCAATACCTAAGGTAATTGATGAGGTTAAAACCATCATTAAAATAGTTGCAAATGTAGAGGAAATTGTAACTAAGTTACTCCAGTCAATATCTTTAAGTTGAGCCATCATCAATATTCCAACTACAACCAAACAGGAGGTGGTAACTGGTGAGGTAAATAATGATAGGATTGCAGGTGCAAAGAACATTGCAATTAAAAAGAAAATTCCAGTGAATATTGCAGTTAAACCGGTTCTACCACCTAAACCTATACCAGTTGCACTTTCCACATAAGCGGTAACAGGACTTGATCCTAAAACAGTACCTATTAATCCCCCAACAGAATCTCCAATAAATGCTTTATCAATTCCCTCAAGTTCACCATTTTCATCTTTTGAGAAACCTGCCTGATTACCTAAACCAACTAATGTTCCGGTAGCATCAAAGAAGTTAACTAATAAGAATGAGAATATCACCATTATTATATTAATTACCTGTGAGGAGAACAATTCGCCAAAACCTGAAAGGAATCCCCCTACCAAGGAATAGTCAAAATCAACAGAAACCACTTGATGAGGAACTGCAGGCATTAAGGCAGGAGTATTTGCTCCAAAACCTAAGAATGTAAAGATCACACCAATAATTGATGTTATAATTAAACCTATGAATACAGCTGCTGGAACTTTTCTAACATATAAAATTAAAGTAATAGCTATACCGATTAACGCTAAAAGAGGAACAGCACCAGTTAAATTACCTAAAGCGATAATGTTTGCTTGATTTGCAACCACAATTCCTGAATTCTTTAAACCTACAACAGCTATAAAAAATCCGATTCCCGCACCAATAGCTAATTTCAAGTCATTTGGTATAGCATGTAAAATAGATTCCCTTAAACCTGAGATAGTAATTAAAAAGAAAAGTATAGAAGCTATGAATATAGCAGCTAAACCTGCCTGCCATGAATAACCCATACTAATTATAACAGTATAAGTTAACAAAGCATTCAAACCCATACCAGGAGCAAGACCAATCGGATAATTAGATATTAATCCCATCACTATACAAGCAATACCTGCTGCAAGGGCAGAGGAAAAGAAAATAGCTGTAGCCGGCATACCACCTTCAGACAACATAGTGGGATTTACACCTAAAATATAAGACATAGCTAGAAATGTTGTAAGCCCGGCTAAAAATTCAGTTTTAATGTCCGTATTTCTTAATTTCATTTTAAAATAATCATTTTCCATATAAACACCTAAAATAAAGCTTAAAAACCCAATAATCATGGAAAATAAAATATATAAAAATAGTATTATTTTATATAATAATATTAAAACTCCTTATTCAATTAAAATCTTTAAGCCCTATAAGAGTATATATAACATTAAAAGATTATAAATTTTCTTAAAAATGTTTAATATTAGACTAAAAAATAATAAAAAATGAATGTTTAAATATAAAACTCCAATATCCTTTTAAAAAGATAAAAATATACAAAGTAATATAAAACAATTGAAATATTGATTTAAATAGAAAAAAACCAAAGGTTTTTTAAAAAATTTAAATAATAATTAAATAATTATAATTAAAATTATATTTCCATAAATAAAGTCAATATAAATAAATATATCTTATACAAAAAACAATATCTTATTAGTCTAAATGATTAAAACAGATTTTCAGATTTAAAAATTACAAAGGAAAAAATATGGACTTAATTATAGAACTCATTTTACTTATTATTGGATTTGTACTTTTAATTAAAGGTGCAGATGTTTTTGTAGATGGAGCAAGTAATGTCGCATACCATTATAAAGTTTCCACAATAGTTGTAGGATTAACAATAGTGGCAATCGGTACAAGTGCCCCTGAGGCTGCAGTATCCATTACAGCCTCACTTGCAGGAAGCAATGCTATTTCACTTGGGAATGTTGTGGGAAGTAATATCTTTAATATCCTGGGTGTAATCGGTATTAGTGTGCTAATTGCTAATTTAAAAGTAGATAAAGTATTAATTAAAAGAGATTTTCCATTCCTGATTATTTCAAGTATTGGACTTCTTCTAGTTGCATATCTGTTCGGAGAAATTAGCAGAATAATTGGTGCCATATTCCTGATTTTAATTGCAATATACATTTACCGTATGGTAAAGCAAGCAAATGAAAATAAGGAAAATAATGGAGACAATATAGTTGAAGCAAAAATATCCATACCACAATGTATCCTATACATTGTTTTAGGTCTTGCAGCAGTTATAATAGGATCCGACCTTGTTGTAGATAGTTCAAGTTATATTGCCTCATTATTCGGATTAAGCCAAGCGCTTATAGGACTTACAATTGTAGCAATCGGTACATCATTACCGGAACTTGTAACCTCAATTACCGCACTTAAAAAAGGAGACCATGGTATAGTAATAGGAAACGTGCTTGGATCCAGTATATTTAACATTTTATTCATCTTAGGTATTAGCAGCGTAATTGTTCCAATGCCTATTGAACCAAAGATGTTAACAGATATTTTAATCATGACAATAATCACAATATTAGGTGCGATATTTGCAAGAAGTGAAGAGGAAATAGATAGAAAGGAAGGTATAGTCCTAATAATACTATTTTTAATTTACATGACCTTTATCATAATTAGAAATTAAAATCCAATACCTTCTTTACTCTTTTTTAAAAGCTCAGAAATACTACAAACATATAAGGCAAAATAAATATATTATAACTATAACCTTACTAAATCAAAGGGCTTTTTTTAGTAAATCGTTACTTTTTTTTAAAGAATTAATTTAAAGATAAACAATTTTATCAAATAATGGAGGGTTTTAAATAAAAACTAGAAAAGAGAAGTTTATATATGGTGCAAAAAAAGGTTTTCCAATTGTCTATGGTTATATTCCCATGGGGATTGGATATGCTGCTTTAGCGATGAAAGCAGGATTTAACCCATTTCAAACTGTATCCATGTCATTTCTAGTATTTGCAGGAGCAGGTCAGATAATGGCTGTTTCCATGTTTGCACAAGGTGCGACATTATTAAATATTGTTTTAACTAGTTTTGTAGTTAATTTCAGATATTTTATAATGAACACGGTAGTTTATAATAAGTTAACAGAAAACACCCCGAAATTAAACATTCTGTCTGCACACTTCGTTGTAGACGAATCCTTCGCCATATTTTCACTGATGGAAAAAAGTTCGATATGGGTCTATTTAGGTGTTAGCGTTATACCATTTTGTGCATGGGTTTTAGGAGCGGCAATAGGTGTTTTAGTATTAAATGCCCTTCCAATAATTGTTGCAAATAGTTTTAACATATCATTATATGCGCTATTCGTTGCAATTCTTATACCAAACATTAAAAGAAGTAAAAATATAGCCATCACAGTAATCATAACAGGAATCCTAAATTACTTACTATCATTTGTCATATCCCATTGGTCATTAATAGTTGCTACACTTTTAGGAGCTTTTATTGGAATGTATATTGTAGATGACGATGAGGTAAATATTAAACCAAAAACTGATGAAGACATTCAAAATGAAATAGAACTGGAGGCACAATAATGATTAATATATATGTTTTAATTTTATTATGTGCACTTGTAACATTTATCCCTAGATTAATACCTGCAATAGCAGTGGATAAATTAAATTTTGGTCCTAAATTTGAAAAATTCTTAAATCTAATTCCATATACTGCATTAGCAGCATTAATATGTCCAGGTGTAATAACCGTTGATCCTAACATATGGTATGTAGGTCTTGTAGGGGCGTTAGTTGCAGGAGGATTGGCTTGGAAGAGGGTTTCAATTGGTGCAATTGTGATTATTACAGTAATAGCACTAATCATCTTATATTCAATAATCCCCTATTTCGGGTTAATAAGTGCGGTATTATAAGAAAAACTAATAAAAAATCTAGTTTTTCTACCTATTTATTTAATGAAAAGATATAAGAATCTTCTTTACTTATTTTAGAAAACATAAAAAAATTTCAACCTATCCTATAGATTTAATAAAAATATAAAAAAATGTTTTTCAACGTTTAAATAAAAAAAATAAGAAAAAACAGGAAATAGCTTGAATATTTATCAATCCTAACTTTTAAAATAAAAAAATAATAAAAAACAAGAGATATTTTAATTATTGATTTAAATTAACTCGTTCTGGAGCGGTATATAGATTAAACCTATTACCACGTACAAATCCGACCATGGTAATATTGGCTTTATCTGCAATCTCATAGCCAGAACCTGCAGGTGCAGCATTAGATATTAAAATAGGTATTCCTACCCTAACCACTTTTATAAGCATGTCAGCAGGCATTCTTCCACTATATCCCACATAACATTGACTTAGATCATAGCCTTTTTTTGCTGCAGCCCCAATAACCTTATCAACTGCCACATGTCTACTTACATCTTCACGGGTAATATATTCCCCTTTATAAACTAACTGTGCAACATGTACACTTCCAGTTGCCTGCCAGACCTCTGCCTTGTCAGTCAATCTTTCCATATCCTTAATGATCTGACTTGCATCTATTGTTAAATCTGAATTATTAACCTGAATATTCTTAAGTTCAGATCTCCAGCCACCTGCACTATCAGACATTACCCCCTGATATTCCAAAAGCCTACATGCACACACATGTTGACCATCACCCTTACGTTCCTGTAGTATACTGTCGGTTTCAAAATCCTCCTCAGGAATATGATTAAATTTTGTTTTAATAATAACCCTATTATCTTCAATATCAATACTTTCAATATCATCGGCAGTTTTAATTAGACCTTCCCCCAAACAATAGCCAACTGCAAAATCGTCTAAATGTGTTGGATATGTTGAAAATTTCCTTGGCATTAAATTGTCAATGAAAAAATATATGTTTTCATCACCGACAGTATGCTCCTTTACCTTCTGAAAATTACCGTCATTCCACTTAATTGCTGGAATTTCTTTAATAAAATCCATATTATCTACCTATAAATATTTATTAACAATGGTTATATTTAAAGATTTATATAAAAAATACTAGATTGAAAAAAATAATTAATCAATTTTAATAATCCCAATAATGTTCAATCCATTTAAGGCGATATTCATCTTAATAAATCCTTTTTAAGACCATATCCATCTAATAAAGATATTAAATGAATTTATACTTGTTATTAATAAGTATTAAACTCTTAAATATATAAAATTGTTTATATACAAAACTGCTTGAAACTAAAGGGATCAAAGAGGTTTATGAACCTTTTTATATACAAAACTAATTAAAACTAATGACGACTCTTTGAATTTAAAAGTGAGCTTTTAAAAAAAGATAAATCAAAAAAATAGCTAAAAACTAAAAAAAAAAACGAATTTTTAAATAATCAATAATAGAAAAAATATAAAAAAATAAAAAAAATTTAAAGTTAGAAATATATTGTTAAAAGATTTCTAAATTTAAACTAAGCTTGTTCTGGAGCTCCTTTTTGAGCCCATTCAACTGTTCTTTTGGTAAATGGTTCAGCAATAATATTCCATATAATACTTAAAATCCAATGAGTAAATATCATAATAATGACATCCATAATTGGTACAGTAAATATGAAAGCTAATCCAATAAATACTATATTATCAACTAATTCACCAGTAATAATAGCCCCTAAATTCTTAACAGTAGAATAGGAATTAGCATTATCACCATTATTTACAATTGCAGTTAATCTTGCATTTACTAAATTACCCAGAAGATAACTAATATATGAAGCCACAAGAATTCTTGGAGTCTGAGTAAATACGAATTGTAAAGCAGGTCCTCCTGTGTAGTAAGAAGGTGAAGGTAGGAATAATAATAAAGTAGTCATGAAAACAAATAATATATCAGTACATAAACCAAGTATTAAAGTTCTATGAGCCGCCTTTTCACCATAAACATCAGTAATTACATTGGTTAAAACATAAACCAAAGGATAGATTAAAACACCAGCCGGCACTTGCATACCTAAAAATCCAACATCTATAATTTTAACTGTAATTAAATTTGATATAATAAAAGATACACAGAAGAATGCAGTAATGATTAACCTTTTTTCAGTATAATCAAAATTTGTATCCATAATATCTTATCCTATATTAAATAGTCCAATAAAATTAAAATTTTATTAGAAAAAACATCAAAATAAATTTAATAATTTTTAAAGTAAAATTAAATTACAATAATATTTTAATAAAAGACCCTTATAAATATTTGTTCAATTATATTGTAAAAATATCAAGTACATTTAAAAATAATGCTTTTACTTAAAAATATTCGTTCATCCATATTGTAAAAACGTCAATTAATAGGTAAAAGACAATAGTTTGACTTAAAAATTAAGTATTATTAAAATAAGAAAATAAAATAATAATGAAAAGAGGTGAGTGAATGGACAATAGAGAATTTAAAGATGGTAAAAATAGATGTTTCTGGTGCAACAACAAAAATGAACTATATCTCCAATACCATGATGAGGAATGGGGAGTGTTAAACCTTGATGAGGACTATTTATTTGAGATGTTAATACTTGAGGCATTTCAATCCGGACTTTCATGGGAAACTATACTTAATAAAAGAGAAAATTTTAGAAAAGCATTTGATGATTTTGATATAGATGCCATTATTAATTATGATAGTGAAAAAGTTGAAAGTCTATTAAATAACAAAGGCATTATAAGAAATAGAAGAAAAATCGAGGCAACCATAAATAATGCGAGAATATTTAAAAATATTCAAAAAGAATTTGGAAGCTTCCATAACTATTTGAGGGAATTTATCCCAAATGAAGTTATTTATGATAATGAAAGTACAGAATCAGAATTATCCAAAACATTATCAAAGGATATGAAAAAAAGGGGCATGAAATTTATAGGGCCAACAACAATCCAATCCTACCTACAAGCTATTGGAGTAATTAACGCTCATGATAAAGACTGCTTTAAATATGAGGGATCTTAATTTACCAATAATAAAAACGAATTCCTTAAGATTATGGAGATTAGAGAAAATAGAATTAATAAAGTTTGATTCTAAAAAAAACCATATAAAAGGTTTAAAATCCAGAAACCAATAAAGCCAAATTCAAAATTATAAAAATTAGAAGAACCAACCAAGAAAGTTAAAATCCAAGGATTTAAAATGATAAATGATTAACTAATTAAGGGGGAATTAATATAAAAAAGAAAATTATTACAATACTGTTAATTTTAACAATATTGTCAATTAGTTTAAATACTATTCAAGCTGTAGATAGCTCCAATTGGAAAACCCAAAGAGTTGGAGATGTGGATTTTAAAATAGCTCCGGAGTTTGACAATGCACAGGCATATAATAATGACATATATTATAGAACAAATGTAAGTGATTTTTCACTACGTAAGATGAATGACAGTCTTTTAGAAATAAATTATGCGTCAGATATCTGTTCCGGTAATCTTATTAAAATGGAAAACAAAACATTAGCGAATCACAGTACAGTGATACTATACGTCAAATCCAATTCCAAAGACAATATGACTGCCATTTACTTTACATCCAGACATTCTATCTACTGTCTTACATTCAATGGAACCAATATAAGTCCAAATGTAAAAGAAATGATAAAAAATAGTCCGGAATCTACATTAAGCGACAAATCTTTTCATGACCAATTAAATGAGGTTCTAACTAATTATATTGTCTATGAGGGAAAGGATTATAATGAGTATGAACAATACTATCTGGATAATTTTTCATATGAAGATTTTAAACAATTAGAAGATGATTACTATAGGGAAGAAAATGATTATTACAATGATAATTATTATAATGACGATAAGTATTATTTTAATGACTATTTTTAATCCTTTTTCTATTTGTTTAAACCATCTTAATTAAAAAATAAAAACAACCATATCAAATAATAAAAAACAGAACAAGATAACTTAAATATAATAAAAAAATAATAAATTAAAAATTTAGATAAAGACCTTTATTAGTTTAGTGAATTTAAGACTGGTTCTTGGTGAGATCTTAAATAAGACCTTCAAATAATCTTTAGTTGAGGCATTAGCTAAATCAATTTGTGAAGCCGCATCGATTAAATTACTAAACTCATCACCGTTTAATGATTGTACCACATCACGTACAACAGTTAATTTAGGAACTAAATTTAAGGTTAGCTGATTGAATCGTTCGTAATACTCTTTTAACTTATCCGCTGAATAATCACCTTGTTTTATAGCGGAAGCCGCAACATTTCCTGCAACCATACCACCATACATTCCAAGCAAGATTCCCCCACCTTCAATCGGATCTATTTGACCTGCAGCGTCACCTACAAGCATGATATTGTCACCATAAATATTGTCCTTAAGTCCTTCAAGGGAATCGGGACCAACATTTAATTCCACAGGCTGGGCATTTTTAGTATATGGACAGCTTTTAACGAAGTTATCCAAACATTCAAGAGCATCCAGATCTTTGATATTGCTTGAAATACCGAGACCTACATTTGCAACCCCATTACCTTTGGTGAAAATCCATGCATATCCTCCTTCGGCATTCTCGTCAGCCAGGAATATGTGAATCAAATCATCACGAGGTAGCTCAACATTACACATCTCATACTGTGCACAGGACAACATATATTTATTAGAATTGTGTTTATTCAATCCTGCTTTTATACCGATAGTGGATTCAGGTCCATCTGCACCAATTACTATTTTTGCTCTAATCTGGAATTTTTCCCCAAAAGAGTCACAGTCCAATATAAAACCGTCGCCTTCACGTTTTAAATCACTGACAAATGTTTTTATCATGATTTCAGCACCTGCACGTGCGGCATCCATGGCCATATACTTATCAAATACCTTTCTCTCTAGCACATATCCACATACTGGTAACAATTCCTCGTCAAATTGGATACTATTCCCATCAGGTGAATGTAATACTCCACCATATATTGTCTGTGCTATCCAACGGGGATTTGGTTCTATACCTAAAAGTCTAAGACCAGGATCATATACACCTTCTGCGCAACGTTTAGGAGTTCCAATTTCAGATTTTTTATCAATTAAAATAACTTTTGCTCCTCTAAGTGCAGCATGTTTTGCCGCAATAGATCCTGCAGGTCCTGCTCCTATAACTACTATATCTGCATCTATCATATAATCACGCCATAATATAAAAATTAGTTTAAACATCATATAAAACTTATGTAGATTTATACAACCACATAAAGACATTATGGATTTAAATTAATTATTTTAAAAGATATCTAAACAAAAATGGAATTTTGTATATCTTTGAAAAAATTAAAAATATAAAAAATAGGTAAAATAAAAAGAAATTATAAAATTTTATTCATGTACAAGCAATACATCTCTTTTTGCAATAGAAAGAACCTTCTCTGCAACACTACCAATAATAAATTTATGTAGACCTGTTTTTCCTGATGAGGAAATAATAATTAAATCAACACCTTCCTCACTAGCAACTTGTTCAATCTTTTCTGCTGGACGACCACAAACAACTCTAATTTTAGAGTTAACACCCATTTTTTCAAGTTGAACTTTCATATGTTCAGCATAAGCCTCTGATTCAGAAATTAAAGATTTATTGATTTCTGCAACATTTTCTTTAGATTGGAATTGAGCAGGTCTAATCTTCATAGCAACAGAAACAATTACAACTTCGCCTTCAGGGTCTAATACATTTTTTACTTTACATATTTCTTGTTCTGCAAACTCAGAACCGTCAGTTGGTAATAAAATTTTTTTATACATTATAATCACTTAATTTGAAATCCAATTCAAATTTAATCAATATTAACCAAATGTTTTCTATAATATTGGAATAGAACAAAACTATAAAATTTTTTATGAAAAAGGGACATTCAATACCCCATTTTATATTTCATGTATTTTTCAACTATAAAAATCGTATTCTGCCTAATTTCCAATATTAATCTAATAAACATATAATACTATATTCTTTTATAAATATATATTTAACTAAATTAAGTAGGTACCATACCGAACAATGAAGATTTAAAAAAAAAAATATTAAAGATTCCAATAAAAGTAGAAAAAAATATTATCTAAAAAATTAAAAAAATATAGAATTTGAATTTATAAAAATAGATTTATTCCTCTAATTCAATTCCCATTTTATCTGCGAATCTACCTAAAATTAAGGTAACGACTACAGCAATCACAGTTACAATAATAGCATAAACAAATAGTCCTGTAAGGGCGCTACCTTTATCAAGGAATGTGTTAATCAATTCTTGGATAGCACTGTTCCAAGCTAAACCTGCAACTAATGCAAAAGCAGTTGTTAATAATGTAATAACAGCTTTAATAACCTCTTTACCTACAACAGACACACTCTAACCTCCTTTATTTTTAAAAAAATAATGAAAAGTATTTCTTAAATAAAATATTTTTAAAAAATAACTTTTAATTAATTATAAAATTTATAGTAATATTAGATTATTTTTTAATAGTATAAAAAATTTCATGAAAATTAATAATAAAATAGAAAATATCTTAAAAAAAAACTAAACAATAAACATTCCATAAAACATGGAAATAAAAGATCAACAATAAACATCATTCTATGAAAAATAAAGTTTTCTAATATAATATTTGATTATTAAATTAAAAATAGAATTTAAATTACTAGAATAATTTTTAAAACTAAAAATCTTTATTTACATAGTTTAAATCTAGAAGAAGAATTTATTATAAAAAATACATTTAAATATTTTATTTCCAAATTAATTAAAGTCTATACAATTAAATCTAAAGTTTCAATAATGTCATTATTTACAAGGGTAAAATAAATCCAAATACCATCTTTACGACCTTTAATTAAATTAGCATTTTTTAAAATAGACACGTGATGAGATATAGTAGGTTGTGGTTTATTTAAAGCATCCTGAATCTGACAAGGACATAACTCAGTATCTTTAAGTAGATATAATATTTTAAGTCTTGTTGGATCAGAAATAGCTTTAAATACATTCGCCTTTTTGTCTAATTCTTCATCTGAAGGTAAATCATTAAATTCAATATCTCCCTCTACATTACATGTTTCATTATCCATAATTAAACACCTTCAAAATCCATTTTTAATAAAGTACAAGATTAAGTTTAGATTTCATAAAAATTATACAATTATATCTAATTTATACAGATAAATTAGATTATTAAATAAAATAATAAATTACTGTTTATATATTAATTTTTTTTAATATAAATAATTTAATCAATTATTCCGAAAAATTACTCATTTAAATATTGGTTAAAGCAAAGTCTTTTAAATATAGAAAAACAGGAACAATAAAAAAAATAATTAAAAAAAGAAAAAATGGATAAATATTAATTACTTTGTGAAATACCAATAATTCCAGTAATTAATAACCATAAACCAATTAAGAATCCTAAAACTCTAGCATCACCTATAAAGTATCCGCAAATGAAGTATATAATCCCTAATACAATTGAGCTTACACCCATATATCTACTTCCAGGCAATACTGATTCAAGTGCAGCCATTATACCAATAATTATTAAAATTATACCTGCAATATAAACAAAGAATGAAGCAAGGAAAACAAAAACAGCAGGATCAAATATTAGAATTAAACCGAATATTGCTATTAAAATACCCAATATCATTCCTAATGTGCTGTAAGGACCAGCAAGTCTTGAAGTTTGATAACTAAACAACAAGGTAACAATTCCAACAAATAGAAATGCCAAACCAATAATAGCGGAAACTGCCGCAACACCAAATGCAGGGAATATTATAATTATTATACCAAGTATTACTGCAATTATACTAAATAACATATTCCTTTCCATCCACAAACCTCCTTATTTTAAATTAATATAAATATAATAATATTTTATTTATTTAAATATAATAAGATATCTATTATATTGTACAATATCTTAATTCTGTAAATAAAAAATATAAAAAATAGTTAATAATCCTAATCTTCCAAATATAAATGAAGAATAGTTAAAAATCTTAATTTTATAAATTTAAAATGAAAAAAAGATTAAATTCATTAAAAAAAAGGAAAAAATAAAATATGAATGAAATTCAAGAATTAATAATTATTTTTTTCAAATTCTTTTACTAAATAATAAACCATAATACTTGCGGCGGTTAAATCTGCAGAGGTACCGGGGTTTAAATGATTTTCAAATAAATCGTCATCAAGCTCAACTAAAATATCATGGAAATCATCATCATCTTTATGTTTTAAAACTTCAGAAACCTTGTCTGAAACTTTTTGACCCATTTCCTTTCCATATTTACGACATATTAAAGTATCAGGGAATTTTGATAAAATTGTTAGAAATGTTAAAACTGATGCATAATTCATTGAATGGGTTCTTCTTAAATCAGCGTATGTTGGATATCCGACAGTAAATACAATAGGCATACCTGTAGTCATTTCACAAGCCAAATCATCCCAACCAGCAGATATCTTTAAAACTTTAAACATAGTTTGGCGATTGGCAATTAATTCCTGTTTAGCACTATCATCATTTACATCATACTCTCCTTGACTTCCCATTCCACCTGCAGAGGCCAGATTTATTGCATCATATAAATCAAGAGCATCTTGAACTGTAGTTGCATTCATCACCTTTTCAACATTTAATCTAAGACTGGTTAAATCTTCACTTAATGCAGCAGCAGCTGCCAAAACAGAAGTCATCATTACAATTCCAAGATTTGTATTGTTTTCAACCCAATTATTAGTTTCACTTACAGCATCTAGGATTGTTTTACCTAATGCTATTTCAGATAGATTTTCATTATTTTCTATAGTTCTTTCTGCAAGTTCAGTGAATATATCCCCTATTACAATACCACTTATAATAAAGTCTTCAAAGACCATATCATCAAAATCGCGGGTCCTGTGAACATTTCCAGGTTTTGGATAACCACTAACTTCAAGTGCAGATGCTATCTGAACTATTTTTCCAATTTGTTCTGGTTTAATCATAAAAATTCCTTAAATATTTATTTTTTTTTAAAAATAATGATTATTTATTATATCTATTAAGTTTCATATTATATAATTTTTAAATAGGCCAAATTAAAAATTTTAAAAAAATAGAAAAGAATCAAACTTAATATAATTTTGAAAATTTATTAAAATATATAAAAAATAATAAGAATTAAAAAATATTATTTTTATAAATGATCTAATAGGTATGGTGCAAAGTAGGTGATAATCAAATCTGCTCCGGCTCTTTTAATTGATACTAAAGATTCCATGATTGAATCCTCAGTTAAATAACCTTTATCTATAGCAGCCATAATCATAGAATATTCCCCACTTACATTATAGCTTACAAGTGGAAGATTGAAATCCTCTTTAACTGTTTTTATAACATCAAGATAAGGCAATGCCGGTTTAACCATCAACATATCTGCACCTTCAACTACATCAAGTTCACATTCACGAATAGCTTCACGACCATTAGCAGGGTCCATTTGATAAGATTTCCTATTACCTTTACCTGGAGCGGAATCGGCAGCATCCCTAAATGGTGCATAGAATGAAGATGCGAATTTGGCAGAATAGGACATGATCATGACATCCTCGTAACCTTCCTCATCCAAAGCATTTCTTATAGCCTCCACTCTACCGTCCATCATATCAGATGGAGCAACAATATCAGCTCCAGCCTTAGCTTGTGATACAGCTGTTTTTGCAAGATATTTAAGTGAAGGATCATTCAATATTTTAACTCCATCATCAGTAGTATCATTTATATCCCCTTTATCATATTCCTGGATTAAACCACAATGACCATGGGAAGTGTATTGGCATAGACATACATCACCAATAATAACTAGATTTGTTTCTTTCTTCAATGCCTTAATAGCTGTTTGAACAATACCATCTTCCATAAAAGCAGGTGAACCAACAGGATCCTTGGTTTCCTCTAAAGGAATACCAAATACAATAATTGATCTAAGTCCTTTTGATTCTAATTCCTTGGCATATTCCACTCCATCCTCTATTGAATATCTGAATTGTCCTGGCATTGTGGATATTTCTTCCTTTTCACCTTTCTTTAAACCTTCCTTAAAATAAATAGGATAGATTAAATCTTCTTTATTTAGTTTAGTTTCTCTTACAATATCACGAATATTACTATTCTTCCTAAGTCTTCTCATTCTTACAGTTGGATAATCCATTTCATCACCGGAATTTTAAAAAGTTTATTTTATTTAAGTGATAAGTTTCAAGTGTAAAATTATTTAAAATTAGTCTTACATTTCAAGTGTAAATAATTATGGAAATTAAATATTTTAAAGAAATATCATCATTTAATTTGACCAAACAAAATAAATTAATCAGCAATTCACATATAAAAGCTAAATTAACCTTGAAAATTTATTATAATTCCTATTAAAATCTTTTGTTATAAATGAGCACTTATAACTTATAATTAATAGATAAGCATGTAAAACTTTAAAAGATTATTGAAAATTTAATAAGATTTAATATAAAAATCTATACAAAATTAAAAATAAATAAATCAAAAATATAAATCTTATAAAAAAAATTTCAACAAATAAAAAATTTTTCATCCAATAAATTTTACACTTGAAATTCAACTAAATTCACTTCAATCTTATATAAAATTAATATAATTTTTAAATATAATATAATTTTACTTTTAAGAATCTTCAGTTTAAAAATTAGTAAAGATTTAAAAACTTTCAACAAATAGATGAATATAGCCGGTTCATATCCAAAATATTAAGTTGAATTTAGTTTAAATAGAGACAATATAAAATTTATTGCAAAATAAAAGGAACTGGAATTATTGATTAAGATAATGATTAAACTATTAATTAAAATAAAAAAAACAGTAAACACATGAAGTAGATAGTTAAAATAGTAAAACAAGTTAATAGAAATGTTTAAAATAGGAAATGAGTGTATAGAATGTCTAGAGTTTACGGTTTAACTATTGGAATATGAAAAACAGTTTAAAATAGCAAAATCACGTTATAATATTTGATAGTTTAATCTAAATATATAAACTATAAAGAAATTATAATTTAAGATTAAATGAGTTTATATTCCTCTAAAAGTTTGTCATCAACACCATATGGCTTTTTAGAATAATAATGTTTTGCATGTTCCACAATCAAACCATGAAACTCCTGATATTCGTTAACCCCACCATTAAAATTATGTTGGAAAAATTTCTTAATTTTAATATAGGAATCCTTCTTATCAATATAATTTAGATTTACAAATATTCTTCTAGTATATGTATCTACAACAAATTCATGCATACCATAGGCATATAATAGAATAGAGTCTGCGGTTTCATTACCTACTCCCTTTACACTTAAAACTTCGGATCTTCCAGGCTTCCTTCCATCCAAGCTAATATAAAAATCAGTGATATTTTTTAGATAAACAAATTTCTGATTATAATAACCTGCAGGTTTAATGGCATTTTTAACAAGGTCTTCTTCCGTTTCCAATAATTCTTTGAATTTTAAAGATAAATTACCCTCAGTAAAATCAATGATTTTATTTAAATTATTTAAAGATTTCTCAACAGATAGCCATGAGGTATTCTGAGTAAGTATAGTTCCAATGATAATTTCAAACTGCTCATTATTATCTCTTGGAAAGTCATAGTCATTTGGGTGATAACCTTTTATTGAACCTTTTTTATTGGGAGTTTCACCTTTATAATTTATTATAGGCCACCATCCTTGATAAGAATATGCGTCAAGCAATTTCTCATAAATTTCATTTAATTTATATCTACTTTTTCCCATAAGAACATCCTAGATAATTTATTAATAATTTTTATCTGTCATTTATGAGTATAATTTTAACATTTATAAAAGTATTCTTTTATATTGTAAAATTTTTATAAAAGTTTAATAGGAGATTAGAAGTTAAAAATAATTTGAATTTGAAAAGTTATTATAATATGTAATTTAATAGAATAAAAAAGAATAAGCAGAATAAATTATTTTAAAAATCAAGAATATTAATGAATTAATAAGTTAAAAAAGTTATTTTTAGAAAAATAAAATAAATCAGGTTAGTTTAAGAATTAAAAAATATTAATTAATCAATAAATTAAAAGAAGCATTAAACTTAAAAAAAATAAAAAAGCGTAAATCAAATGGAGTTTAAAAAATATTGGAAAAAAACATAGGTTCGATGAATAAGGAGTAAAAAAGAAATGAATAACGTGTTTAGTAAAAATCCAATATATTTTAAACTCAATATTATATAACACAATAATCATATATAAAGTTAATGATTTAAAAAAATTAATTATTTTATACAAAATTCATTTAAAATATGAAAAAAACAGCCAAATTATAAAAAAAATACAATATTTTAATATTTGTTTAAAATTATCCGATGATTTCAAAATAAATTATCCATATAAAAATCCGTTAAAATTCATGAGAAGATACCTATATTAAATAAAACCATTAAAAACACCAAAGCAATATAAATGAAAAGTTAGTGGTTTTAGATCAATATGGCAAAATTAAAATCAGAAGAAATATTTATTTTTAAAAAATAACGATAATTAAATATTAAATCGGTAAAATAAAGCTAAAAAGATTATTTAAAAAATATAAAAATTTTAATAAGAATTTTATAAATATTAATTATATAATATATTATAAAAAACAATTATTTTCTCAAAATTATTAAAATATTCAAAAAGGTATAACATGTCAAATACAACTGGAAAAATATTTACAACTACTAGTTTCGGAACCAGTCATGGAAAAGCTATTGGAGCAATAGTTGATGGTTGTCCAGCTAATCTTGAATTAAGTGAAGAGGATATTCAAAAGGAATTAAACAAAAGAAAACCTGGAACAAGTAAAATAACAAGCCCACGTAAAGAATCAGATAAAATTGAATTATTGTCTGGAGTTTTCAATGGTAAAACTGATGGGACACCTATATGTGGAGTAGTTTACAATAACAATCAAAGATCAAAAGACTATGAAAACATTAAAAACACACCACGACCAGGACACGGGGATTATGGCTGGAGAATGAAATACGGAAATTATAACTATAATGGTGGAGGCCGTGGAAGTGGAAGAGTAACCATTGGACATGTAATTGGTGGAGCAATAGCTAAAAAACTACTTAAAGACACATATGGAATTAAAGTAATATCCCATGTAGTTCAAATTGGAGATATCTTAGCACACAGTACAGATATTGATGAGATTGAAAAGGAAGTTGAGTTAAACCCTGTAAGATGTGGAGACCAAGATGCTGCAAAAGCTATGGAAGAATTAATCCTATCAAAAAAAGCCGAAGGAGATTCCGTTGGAGGCATAGTTGAAACAATAGCTACCAATGTCCCTGCAGGAATAGGTGAACCAGTATTCGGTAAACTTGATGGGGATATTGCACAGTCCCTAATGAACATAGGTGCAGTTAAAGGAGTTGAGGTCGGTTTTGGTTTTGATGTTGCAAGGGCATCAGCCTCAGAAATCAATGATGAATTCTATTATGAAGACGGAAAGGTATATACAAAAACCAATAGTTCAGGGGGAATTCTCGGAGGAATATCTAATGGAATGCCAATAATCACAAGAATTGCAGTTAAACCTACACCTTCCATATCCATAGACCAGGAAACTATTGATTATGAAAAGAAAGAGAATTGCATAATCAATATAAAGGGACGTCATGATCCATGCATATGTCCACGTATTACAACTGTTAGCGAATCCTCAATAGCCATGGTTTTAGCAGACCATATGATAAGATCTGGTTTTATACATCCAAACAATATTGAAAAAACCATGAATAAGTAGTCTCAATAAAAAAAATATAAAAAAATATAAACGACATACCATTCAAAAAAAAAGATAAAAAATACATAAACCATGCAAAAAACAAACAAACTACCATAAAATATACAAAAAACAGTTGAAAAATACATAAACCATGCAAAAAACAAACAAACTACCATAAACAGCCAAAACAAGAATATTAATTAAATATATGTAAACTAAAAGAATGATAAGGATATATAGGACATATTAAAGTATTTTTATCTTCTAACTTACATACATTTAAAAGGCGTTTTTAATAAAGTCAATTTACTATTTTTAAGATTAAAATAATTTTAAACATATTAACCTTTTATTTAATAATTAAAATCTAATTATTGTCACATACCTATTTAATGATTAAAATTATTAGTTAAAAATTAACGAAGAAGAATATATTTTTAACTTAAATAAAATATTAATTGTTTTAAAATTAATTTAATCTGTTTTTCTAGAACTAATTTTTTAATTGAGATGAAAAATTCTTAAAAGAATTTTCAATTGAACTATTTTAATGAAGCACCTAATTCTTTTACTTCATTTAATTTATTACTACCTTCAATATCACCTATATTATTAACACCACCTGCTAAAATTATTCCTAAGTTTTTCCAATTTAAGTGTTCAAGTAGAGTTTTATAATATTGGACAGCTATATCAAAAGCATCTCCCTCAGCAGCCATTAATAAAATGGCTCCTTTTTCATGTGACCTCCAATTTGGAACAGTTTCTTCAACTGCAAATAAACGGTCAAATGCCGTTCTTAGCTGTCCTGATAAATTCCAGTAATATAATGGAGAGGCTAATACTACAATATCTGCATCTTTATAAACTGGATAAATTTTATCCATATCATCTTTTTGAACACAAGGACTATTGGGATCTTTAATATTTCCACCGAAACAGCCTTTACATCCAGAAATATTCATAGAATCTAAATTAAAGACCGTTACCTCATTTCCAGATTCTTCCGCTCCTTCCTTAAAATGTTTCACTAAGGTAGAAGTATTTCCTTTAGGCCTTGGTGAACCATTAAGAACCATAATCTTCAAACCCGTATTATCATCTCCTTATATAATAAATTAAAAAAATATTTCAATCCAATCTCATTTTAAAAGTCCTAATGATTTTATTAATTCAATTCTTATAATTTTATGCTATATTTAAACTTCTTTTAAAAGTCAATTAAATGATAAAAATAATTAACATAAACTCAATAAAGATTAAAATTTAGTTTCTTATTTATTATCAATGATCGAAACCGGTTATGAAATATAAAAGTTAGGAAATATAAGAAAATTTTTTTACGACATATAGGGTTTAAATTTTAATAATTGAATGCAAGAATATTTTCTAACTTCATATTTCTAAACACAATTATAAATTAATATATTCACATATATAAATATAACGATTTAATATTATATTTTCATTACAAAAAGTATTTACAAAAAGTATTGTCAATGTTTAAACGTAATATATTAAGATAAATAGTGTAAAAAATAGCATTAAAACAAATATTAACTTTTAATTATTCAAATAATTATAAAAAGAATCTTAAAAAATAAAGAAAGCAAAATATATGAACATATTAAATAAAGAAAAAACATGACTGTAAAACAATGAAAAAATCAAGATATAAAAGTTAAACAAACAATGCAAACAACAGAAAAAACATGTGAAACAATAAAAAAAGCAGATAAAAAAAATATCAAATCAATAGATATAATGAAAAAAATCATAGCAAAATAGAAAATTGATTAAATTAAATGAAGAAATTAAGTTTAATTTAAATTCATTTTCTTAACTTCTTCTAAAAATCCAGTTAAAACTTCCTTTGAAAAACCTTCAATGAATTTTATTGAACCTGCACATTCATGTCCTCCACCGTCAATACCAGCATGAGGTAACTGATCTATAAGTTCATCGATAATTTGATTAATATCAAATCCATAGTTTCCATTAACTGCATCGGTTGCCCTTATAACACCGAAGTCAGGTCCATGACCTAAGGTCACAACAGGTTTATCCTCACCAATTTCCTTAATTAAACTGTCATGAACAAATCCACAGGTTTTACCTGGTGCTGGAAATGTGAATTTATGTGCAAATTTCTCAACATCAATCAGATTAAAGTAAATGCCGTTATCGAATTTAATCTTTTTAACGTTAGGAAGGGTAGCTTTAAGTTGGGTATCAACACGTTTTTCATATTCCTTATATAAAGCATCTATCATTGCATCATGTTTATCTTTATTGTCAACATCCAAAATGGTATCAATAATACCCCTTCCATTCATGAACCTTAAGAAATAAGCTTCAAAGTCAGTACACTCTGCAATCTTTTTAAGATCCTCTTTACTGTAACCTTCATCCTCCGCAATTTTGATGTATTGATCAACCTCATCACATTCGGCACGGTCACCGGTTACGGCAATAGCAGGTAAATGTTTGATTTCATCTTTAACATCAGGATTGATTAAACAAGCAACCTCTGTTGCAAGTGCACCTGCAGTTATCTGAGAGTCTCCACCAACAAGATAAGGGTTTACATGCATATCAACATAATCATCAACAGCAACGCGACCGTCCACCACATCACCAGGAGAATGATGGTCTATTACAACTACTTCAATATCATAAATTTTAGTCTGCATAAGTGCTACAATATCCTCCTCTGTAGAACCATTATCCAACATTACAAGAAGAGGTAATTTCTGACCATGTCTATCCAGATCTTCAAGTGCGAATGATAAATCCTTTACAACATCCTCAAGTTCATAAAATGGAGCCTTTGAAGGAGATCTTTTAAAGTAATGATATTTTGCATCACTATCGGGATTTACCTTTTCAATAAGAGGTACAACAGCCTTTTCCATTGCAACACCAGAACAGATACCATCCGCATCTGCATGATGTCTCAAAAGAATAGTCCTACCATCAAGAATTGCCCTTCTAATCCTTTTAGCCGCATCTAACATTTTAGGTTTAAGTTTATCCAAAACTTCGGATTGAACCAGGAACCCGTTAAATTCAACTTGAGCTTTTTCGTCTAAAGCCTGATCGATTAAATTATATAATTCGTCTTTAGATTCGCCTTGAAGCTTTTCGATAGTCTCAGCCTCTATTTGAACATCACCGTCATGTTTATTAACTTCTCCAACAACATCGACCATATCCTCAACATCAATCTCAGGATATGCCCTGACACCTGCCTCCTGGAAAGCAGCAACATAAGTAGTACCTGTTTCATCCGTAATTGTAAATATGGTTGGTCCAGATGTCTGTTGGATTTGAGCTGCCAAACCTTGGATTTTAACAACCTTACCCATTAAATCATCACCAAGTGAGGATATTTTAGTTCTTTCAATATCCTTCTTAAGTTTCTTAAGGGTATAATTCGTAAATGATACCGGACCCATATCCACTTCATGTTTACGGGTTTTAATTTCTGTAACCTTAACATTAATAATTTGCCCTACCTTATATCCGGATTTACCAGTTCTCATTAAACCCCAAACCTGGTTATTCAAACTAACGAAAACACCGAATTTAGCAACCTTCGTAATTTTACCCTGATAGAAATTACCTACTTTTAAGTCACTCATCTCACATAAAGGATCTAATGTATAGACAATGATATCCTTCTTATTATTTTTATCCTTATTTTTAGATTTATTAACTTTTATTTCTTTCATACAAACATCACAATATTCTTTATTTGATTTCAAAACTTTACCACAGGATTTACATATGTTAATATACCCTGTTCCATTACACTTATCACATTTCTCTTTAATCTCGATTTGTCCTTTACCATGGCAAACCTCACAAGGTATATCCTCGGCACCATCTAAGTCGAATTTTGATTTAGCCCGACTATTTATTCCTTTAAAGTGATCACCAAGGTCAATTGTATCTTCATACCCTGATCCTCCACAGGCATCACATTCTTTATAATCTATAATAATAGTCCCTTTTCCTTTACACTCTGGACATTTAGTTTTCATATTTTTCACTTAGACATTAAATTTTTAAAATAACTTCATTTTTTAAATATCCACTATTTAACATTTAGATATATATCCGATATTTATATTATAGTTTATGTTAAATAAAAATTTTAGAAATAAAATAGAGGATTTATAAAATAATTAATTTAAGACTAAAAATCTCAAAAATCTATTAAAAAAAAATACAACAAGAGATATACTTAATTTTAACTTAAAACAATAATTCTTAAAATGTTAAAACTAAAATAAGACTTTAAAAATCCTTAAAATTAAAAAAAATAGGAAATTAAATTAAAATATAAAAATGTTAAATTTAATTAATAACTAACTTAGTTTGATGGCCAGAGACCATGTTTATTACAGTAAGCGCAAGCTGTATAATCTGCTGCATCACCTGTTACTTTGAAAGTAGCTTCAGGTGCATCACCAGGTTTTAAGTTTGCTCTGAATATTTGTTCACCATCAGTTAATAAAATGAATTTAATGTAGTGGTCTTCCTCCATTGGATGTGGAACTTCACCAAGTTTTACATTAATACCTTCATCAACCTTGGTAATAACAGGTATATGTTTAGCTCCACCTTCTTCTTTTTGTTCAGGAACTAATAATTCCATTTCTTGACCACAGCAACTTAAAGTTCCACCATTAGGATCAGCTACAATTACAATATTTCCACAAAGATTACATCTATATACTTGATTTAATTCTGTCATATTCGTTCACTTCCGATTATTCAAAGATGTGATTTAATCACAATAATATCTATGTTTCATCTATAATATATAATTTATTAAAATGAAAAAATAAATTAAAATTGGTTAAATAGTTCAAAACCAAGTAATAATAATATTAATAAGAAAAAGATAGTAATTCTTAAGAATTTAATAAAAATATAAGCAATTAAAAGCCTATAAAAGAAATATTCGTATATTATCAAACAAATATATTTCTAAAGTTTATAAATTATAATTAGAATAATTACAACAATTTATAATAATAATAAAAAACATATATAGATAATTAATTGTTTTTATTAAATTAAAATCGAATATTATTTTTTTAAAAAAAATTAGGGTGTTTTCATGAGTATTATTATAGCATATATTGGTAGAAAAGGTTGCGTAATGGCAAGTGATAAAAGAAGAATAGCTTATTTTGGTGATAAAGACAATAGAGAAAAATTAGAAGAGGAATTATATTCAGGAAACATTAGAAATGATGAGGAATTATATAAGGAAGCAGCTAAATTAGGGATTGACTTAAAGATCAGTGATGATGCCAAAAAAATAAAAAGCATTGGTAATGCTGTAATGGGTGAAGTTTCTTCAAAAACAACCAGGGAGGTCAGGAGAAGAAGAATATATGGTACTACTAATGGTTATCAAATAATTGAATTGATAGGCTCCGAATTAAAAAACAAGGAAACAGGTAGCAGTGGAATTATCATATTTGGTAACAAAATAGCTAAACAAATGGCCAACTCCTTAATTAAACAAAGATGGAAATCAAGTATTAGTTTAAAATATACTGGTGATATTTTTGAGGAAATTATTAAGGAAATAGCTGAGAAAACACCTTCCGTAGGTAAGAATGTTGATGTGATAATTGGAAAAGATTCAAAACTCACTAAAACCACTGCCCAAAAATATTTAGATGAAACTGAAACCAGGGATATAAAAGTTTTAGAAAAATATAGACAAAAACTTGCAGAGGATTTAGAAGAACAAAGGGAAAGCATTGAAGTTGCAAATAAAATCATCAACAAAGGAACAATTGGATATATCAGTAAGATAGAAGGTAAAATGTTAAATGTAAAATTAACAGATAAGGTCAATGCATATGATACAAATTTAAAAAAGGTAGCAGGATCAAATGAGGAAGTCATTATGTTTTTAGATAAGGATACAGAAGGTAATGAAATCAAAGAGGCAGATGTATCTTCCTATGCAAAGGTTAATGATAAAGTGGTTATTAAAAACGAAAATTTATGTATCGATAAAAATAACATCCCTTTAAACTGTGGAATTATCTTATGTAACGAATGAATTCATCTTTCAAATTAAAGTTTATAACAAATAGTAGGAATAAATATGAGAATTACATTTTTAGGTACTGGAGGCGGAAGATTTGCTACAATCAGCCAAAAAAGAATGACCGGAGGATTTAGAATAGATAATATTAGTGGTTTTAATCTTCACGTCGATCCAGGCCCAGGGGGTCTTTTAAGAAGTTTAGAATTTGGAATTAATCCAAGTAATTTAGATGGAGTATTTATTTCCCATTGCCATACCGACCATTATAATGATGCCGAAATATTAATTGAAGCAATGACCAAAGGAATGACTAAAAAAAGGGGCAACATTATTGGAAGTAAAAGTGTAATGGAAGGGGTTGATCAGTGGGGACCAAGTATCTCAAATTACCACAAAAGCAATTCTAAAACATACATTCTAGAGGAAAATAAGGAAATAGATCTTGAAAAGTTTAGTTTAACTGGAACCAAAACAATACATGGTGACCCGTTTGGAGTTGGTTTTCAATTAAAAACAGAAAACATCACAATCTCCTACACCTCTGATACAAGATATTTTGAAGAGCTTAAAGATTACCATAAAGGCGCCGATGTTCTAATCGGAAGTATACTTAGACCGGGCACTAAAGGTCTTAAGGGCCATATGTGTAGTAAAAACTTTAAGGATTTGATATTGGAGATTAAACCGAAACTTGCTATAATGACCCACTTCGGATTTAAAATGTTAAAGAGTAATCCCATTAAAGAGGCTCAGGAAATTAAAAAAGAAACTGGAGTTAAAACAATAGCTGCCACTGACGGGATGGTAATTGATGTTGATTATAAAAATCCAAGTAAATCCTATATATCCAAAATGAAAAGAAGAACCATTCCTGGAAGATTTAGTAATGATATTTTTAAACTTTATTAAACTATTATCTAAATCTCCCATAGATTTTTGATTAAAACCATTAAAGCATATGTTAAATATTGTAGTTACTGGTTAAAAATTTAAATAACCAGTTTAAAAATTAGCAGATTATATACAAACGTCTTATTTTAGAACACATAAAAGTTAAAAAACAGCCAAGTAATTTTAAAGATAATAAGAATCTTATTTTATAATATTTAAAAATCAATATATACAAACGATTTAAAAAAAAGTATAGATTAAGTGGTCAAAGTAGAGTAGGTATTAAAGTGATAAATTGAATTTTTAATCTAACTTTGACCATGAGATGTAAAACTAAACAGAGAAATAAGTTAAGAGTAAAGTTTATAAATTGATAATCTGTTTAGAATTACATTAAACTAAATAAAAAAAATAATATTTTCCCATGTAGTTGACATAGAAAAAATATTAGAATAATTTATTGTAAAAAAGAATTAATAATACATAAATTATGTATTATCTTGTTTTTTTCTGTAATCTTCGATTGCAGCACGTAATGCGTCACTTGCTAAATTTGAACAATGCATCTTAATTGGAGGTAAACCTTCTAACTCATCAGCAACATCTTTTCTTGTAATATTATAGGCCTCATCAACAGTCTTACCAATTGCAAGTTCAGTGATCATACTACTTGTTGCAATAGCTGCACCACAACCAAATGTTTTAAATTTAACATCCCTAATTACATCATTGTCATCAACATCAATATAGAATGTCATTAAATCTCCACAAGTAGGGTTTCCAACTGTAGCTTCCCCACTTGCATCTTCAATAACTCCTGTATTTCTTGGATGTGCAAAATGATCTAAAACTTTATCTGTATATTCTTCCATAAACTCACCTTCATTTTCTATAAATACTTAAATTAAATTAATAGATTCTTTCTTTTCAATTTCACAAATTTAATATACATCTTCTTTGTTAATTTCAATATATTTCTGATTGGTATAGTCCCATAAAGGAGACATTTTTCTAAGACCGTCAACTACTTCCTTAATGGAATCTACAACATAATCAACATCATCAATACTGTTTTCAACACCTAAAGACAATCTTAAAGATCCATGAGCTAATGCCGGTTCTAAACCAATAGCTGTTAAAACATGTGATGGTTCTAATTTTTGAGATGAACATGCAGAACCTGTTGCTACTTGAATTCCTTTAGCATCAAGTCTTAATAATAATGATTCACCTTCAATTCCAGAGAATCTCAAATGAACATTGTTAGCTAACCTATGTTCCAAGTCACCATTTACATAGGATTCAGGTACCTCTTCAAGAACCCTTTTGATAATAGCATCTCTGATTTCAGTTAACTTAGCGGTATTTTTCTCCATGTCCCTCTGTGCAATTTCACATGCCTTACCGAATCCTACAATTCCTGCAACATTTTCTGTTCCAGCTCTAAGTTTTCTTTCCTGACCACCACCATGGATTAAAGGATCAATTTTAACACCTTTCCTAATGTATAATGCACCTACACCTTTAGGTCCATATAATTTATGTGAACTTATTGAAAGTAAATCAATATTCTGTTTTTTAACATCTATCGGTACTTTACCCGCACTTTGAACTGCATCGGTATGGAATAAAACATTATGTTTATGTGCAATTTCTCCTAACTTTTCGATAGGCTCTATTGTACCGATTTCATTGTTTGCATGCATAATTGTTACAAGGAATGTTTCATCTTTAATAGCGTTTTCAAGATCTTCAGGATCAACTAAACCGGTAGGTCCTACTGGTAGGTAGGTGACTTCAAATCCCCATTTTTCCAAGTATCGACAAGTCTCTAATACTGCAGGGTGTTCAATTTGACTTGTGATAATATGATTCTTTTCTGGATGTTTGGATCTTTCCCTTAAAGCAATTCCTTTAATTGCAAAGTTATCGGATTCTGAACCTCCACTAGTAAATATAATTTCTCTTGTATCAGCATTAATTAAATCTGCAACTTGTTGACGAGCCTTTGCAACAGCTCTTTGAGAAACCCTACCTATTTCATATAATGTAGAAGCATTTCCAAAATTCTCTACAAAGAATGGTTTCATTTCTTCAAAAACTTCAGGATCAACAGGTGAAGTTGCTGAATTATCCATATATACCATATAAAACTCCTCCTCTTATTAATAAAATTATTTAATGATTTTTATTTTTATATAAATAACAAAAGTTTTTTATAAGTTAAAAATTAATTTAAAAATATAACTCCTGTTATATTATAACTATAGTTATATAGGTTATGGTACTATATAAAGCTTACTATTTTTAAAAAAAGTTTTCTTGAAAATTAATATACAGCTGCAAATTTATTAAAAAAAGATAAATGATTTCAATTGATAAAAAAAAGATAAGTAATTGAAGATTACTTATCTTAATGAAAATTTATTATTGGACGGGCCTAATCCAACAACAAATTCTAAATATAGAGACAATATTTTAATATTTAAAATTAATAACGATATTTATATCATTATCCGTGTTTCATTTATAGATTTATTAATTAAGGCTTTAATTTATAAAACAGAGGTTTTATAACTAATTTTACATATGATAAACGATTGAGGAAAAAACATATGTAAATAGATAAATAGATTTTATGAAAAAATCTAAATATCTAATTGATTTACCTAAAGTTTAGGTTTTATTATATATTTAATGACTTTAATGACTTTTTTAAGACTTCTTGAATCTTATTAAAATTTTTTATTTGACTTTATTTAATTTTCCAATTTATTTTACCTCCTATCTAAGATTTTAAATTCAACATCAAATCACCATTATAAGAAGAAATAATTAAAATATTAAATGTATTTTTCAAATAATTCTGGCAGATGAATGTTTATTTTTAATTTAAGGTGACACACATCTAATATCAATTATTAATTCAGAAGGGCGTTTTTAGTCAACAGTACTCTAAGATAAACAAGAATGTTCTTGATGACATCACATAGACTCCTGTTAATAATAAATCGATTTACTCATCAACATCAATTTTATCCAATGCTTGATCTATATCGGCAATAATATCCTCAATATTTTCAAGACCAATAGATAGTCTGATGAAGTCAGGAGTTACACCTACTGCAAGTTGCTCTTCCTCAGTTAATTGTGAGTGAGTAGTGCTTGAAGGATGTATTACTAAACTTTTTGCATCTCCAATGTTTGCAAGATGTGATAAAAGTTTTACATTATTAATGAATTCAATAGCTTTATCACGACCACCTTTAATACCAAATCCTAATATTGCACCATAATATCCAGGATCATCACCAAAACCATTTGGATTACCTAAATATTTTACAGCAGTTTCATGTGATGGGTGAGATTTTAATCCAGGATAACTTACCCAACTTACCTTAGGATGTTTTTCCAAGTGTTCTGCTACAGCTTGTGCATTCTCGGCATGTTTTTTTACCCTAACATCTAAACTTTCAAGACCTTGTAGGAAAATAAAACTATGTACAGGAGCAAGGGTTGCACCTAAATCTCTTAATAACCTAGCTCTAATTCTAATCGGATAAGCAATATTTCCAATTCCATCAGGTACATCATGGAATGCCTCCCAGAAGTTTAATCCATGATAGGATTCGTCTGGTTCTGAGATGGTTGGGAATTTACCGTTACCCCAATTGAATTTACCACTATCCACTACAAATCCACCAATAGCGGTACCATGTCCACCTACAAATTTAGTTGCGGATCCTACTACCACATCTGCACCATGTTCGAGAGGTCTTAAGATTCCTACAGCAGAAGTGTTATCAATGATTAATGGAATACCATGTGAATGAGCAATATCCGCTAATCTTTCAAAATCAGGAACATCTAATTTTGGATTACCAATTGATTCTGCATAAATAGCTTTTGTCTTATCATCGATTGCTTTTTCAAATGCGCCGTAATCGTCGGATTTTACAAATTTAACATCACGAGCAAGTTCTTTAAAGGTGTGTTCAAATAAATCATAAGTTCCACCATAAAGGTTATCTGCAGATACAATGTTATCTCCAGGTTGTGTAATGTTTAATATTGAATATGAAATAGCTGCCAAACCACTTGCTGCGGAGATACCGTAGTTTCCCCCTTCAACAGCTGCAATTCTTTGTTCAAATGCATCACTTGTAGGATTTGTTAGTCTACCATATATTTGACCAAACTCAGATAATGCAAATCTGTTTGCCGCTTGGTCTGTATCCTTAAATACATAGGAAGTTGTTTGATATATTGGAACCGCCCTAGCGCCAGTGGCTGGATCTGCTTCTTCTTGACCCGCATGTAATCCTAAAGTTGCTGTACCTTTTCCATAATTTTTTGTGTTATCATAACTCATAATAAATACCTCAATGTAATTTTTTTTAATTTTCTTCTTTTCTAAATGATTAAATATAAAATTGAACAGTTAATTTTTTTTACCACATTAAAATATAACTATAGTTATAAAATCTAATGTTTTGCTTTTTAAGATATAAATTTTTAAAAAAATTATTTATTCAATATATAACAATTGTTAATTACCATATAAAAACATTTTCCTTTCTCATGATAATTAAAAATCATATATTGAAAATAATTTTTCAATTTTATAAAATATATACAATTATTATAAAAAGCAATTATTTATTCAATATATAACAATAGTTATTTTTCATATATAAAGGTTTCCTTTAAAATGAAAATAGCCTAAGAAACATATCGAAAAAATCACCTTTTAATTTTTATAAAGCAATTATTTATTCAATATATAACAATAGTTATTTTTCATATATAAATCTTTTGTAAATAATTTAAAAATTAAAATCTTGAAAAAAGATATTAAATTTAAAACCGGTTATCCAATAGGAAAATAAATACTATCATTCATGAAGTAATATAATCTAAAATAAGGATTTCCCTTATTAAATAATAAAAGGAATATTAAAAATCAATAAAACCAAGATATAAATTAAAAATAAGACAACAACATAGAAAAAAAGCATAATCAAAAATTAAAAAAAACTATTTAAAAACAATGAAAAAAATTAAAAATCAGTTTAATAAAAAATAGCTAAAAATTAAAAAAAGAAAGATTAAATTAAAAATTATAATTTGATCTTAATGTCAAGAGCACTTGATCCTTCTTCATAAACAAATACTGGGTTTATATCTAATTCGGAGATATCATCAAAGTCAAGTGTTAATTTTGCAACACGTTTGATAGTGTTTTTAACCTCGTCTATATCTCCAGGAGCCTCTCCACGGTATCCTTTTAATAATTTAGATACTTTGGTTTCATTGATTTGTTCATCAATCTCCTCAGAACTTAAACCTTTTGCAAGTTTAAATGAAACATCCTCGATAAGGTTAACTAATACTCCACCCATACCAAAGGAAATCATTGGTCCGAATTGTTCGTCGCGTACCATACCAACAATGACTTCAATACCGGAATCCATCATTTTCTGTACTTCCACACCGTCAGGTACTATGTCTGGGTGAGCTTTTTTAGCATTTGCAATAATCTCATCATATGCCTCTTTAGCCTCATCCCTATTAGATATTCCTACCTTTACACCACCAATATCTGATTTATGTAATATCTTATCTGAGGCAATCTTAAGTACCACAGGAAATTCCATTTCCTCAGCAAGATCTGCAGCTTCCTCTGCAGAGGTTGAAAGTTTGATTGGTGCTGCTGAGATTCCATAGGCCTCAGCCACAGCATAAGCCTCACTACCAAGCAGGGTATCTCTTCCATCAGCTTTGACCTTTTCAAAGATTTTTTCAACAGCTTCCTTATCAACATCGTCAATATCATCAACAGGTGTATCGAATTTCTTATGTTGCAATTCCTCAAATGATGCGAGATAATCTGTTACTTTAACTGCTGACTCAGGGAAAACATAAACCGGAATTTCATTTTCCCTTAACTTTTTATTTGGTTCAGTGAATGAAGGACCACCCATATTTACAACAAGTACAGGCTTATTAGAATCTTTAGTACCCTCAATAATCGCATCTGCAATTCCATCGGTATCCGCCTTAGCAGTAGGGCAGACAATAATTGAAATAACGTCTACCTCATCAGAGTCTAAGAGAATTTCTAAGGTATCTTTATATCTATCGGTAGGTGCATCCCCCAACACATCAACTGGATCTGTACATGCCGCCTCTAGAGGTAAAATCTCTTCAAGTTTTTTAACAGTTTCATCGGAAAAATCGGCAATGTTAATGTTGTGTCTTTCCATTGAATCTACAGAGAGAACTCCCCCTCCACCTGCATTTGTAATAACTGCCATATTACGTCCTTTCGGAAGTTCACAGTTAGAAAATGCAGAAGCAACTTCAAATAATTCATCCATAGTTGTTACACGGAAAATACCTGCTTGTTCAAATGCGGTTGTAAATGCGGTATCACTTCCTGCAAGTGCGCCAGTATGTGATGATGCAGCAGCAGCACCTGCAACACTACAACCAGATTTAAGTACCACAATAGGTTTTTTCTTGGATACTGTTCTTAATGTATTAATGAAATCATCGGATTCACTAACTGACTCGAGATAAACAGTAATTACAGCAGTTTCTGGATCGTTTGCTAAATTTTCAATAAGTTCAATCTCAGTAGTTCCTGCTTTATTTCCAAGGGAAATACATTTACTGAAACCAATTCCGGAAGTGAAACTCCAATCAATAATTGCTACCATCATAGCTCCACTTTGAGAAATAAATGCCATATTACCTTTAGGAGGCATAGATTGTGAAAATGAAGCATTTAATGGAGTGTGAGAATCGGAAATACCTAAACTATTCGGTCCAATAAGATTCATATCATATTTTTCAGCAATGGATTTAAGTTCCTCTTCTAATTTTACACCTTCACCACCAATCTCTTTAAATCCTGCAGAAATCACCACTACATTCTTAATAGATTTTTTACCGCATTCTTCAAGAACTGGATTAACTCCTTTAGATGGAATTGAAATAACAGCTAAATCAGGTGCTTCAGGTAAATCTAAAACACTTTTATAAGATTTTAATCCTTGAATCTCATCGTCCTTAGGATTTATAGGGTAAATCTTTCCTTTATAATTACCCTCTAATAAATTATTAACAATGATATATCCTACTTTACCTTCAGAATTTGATGCCCCTATAATTGCAACAGAATCTGGTTTAAACATCTTGTCAAGACTATCCATATTTTGTCTCCCATAGTTAATCTAATTCAGTTAAAAATTAAATTACTTAAAATTAGAATTAAAGAGTCATTATACTCTGATTTAATATAACAAACATACTATAATCTAATTAAACTAAATAGTAATCTTTTTTGCCATTAGATTAATTTTATCATTAATTCACTTTAAGATTTAAATAATTTTTGGAAAAATCCGATAGGGATTAGTTTCCAAATTAATAAACATGTATTATTTAATTATTGTAATATAAATAATTTATCATTATAAATAATTAAAAATTAATGATATTTATAAAGTTTATAAAAAAAATTTTATTAAAAAAGCTAAATCGGCTTCCTATATAATAATAAGTTTAAGATGTTTTAAATAATTTCTCATTAATAACCATTATTTTATATAAAAAAATAAGAAATTAAAAGAAAACTGAAAAAACAACTAAAAAATATCATTTAAACAAAAAATAAGTGAATATGAATAAAGATTAAAAATATTACAGTTTTTATTAAAATCTGGAAAAGAATCAATTAAAAATAACTGATAATCATATAATTTATAATAATATGAAAATGGGTACTTTAAAAAATCTTAAAATAATAATATAATATAATATAATTCTAAAAATATTTCCTCTTATTAGTAAGAAACGATCCAAAATAAAATAAAATAAAAAAATAAAAAATATTGATTTTGATAGTCTATTCAAATAAGGAAGTTGTTAACTCATCCAAATATCTATATAAGTCATCAGGACCATATTTATCAATATTTTTCATCCAAAATGAGGATAATCTTGAAATTCCACCAACGTAAAATTCTGAAACTACCTCAACAGGATATTTAAATTTATAACCCTTTTCTTCCTCCTCATATAATCTTTCTTTAAGATCATCGGATATTATATCCCCTAAGATTTTAAGGGTTCTCATATCTTCATTTTTAAGAATGATTGAGGAATACAACTCTTTATTATCATAAATATAATGAGTAATTATCTTTTCTAAATTAGAATAATATTCCCTAATATTTGAGGGGTTATTATTAATCACTTCATTTGCAATATTACTAGTTAAAGACTTAACCATATATTCCAATAATTCATATTTATCATTAAAATGATAATAAAAGGTACTTCTTGGAATATTTGCCTCCTTACAGATGTCTATAACTTTAATATTTTCAATAGAATTATCAATTAGAAGATTTCCAAGTGCCTTAACTAAAGCTTCATCTATACCCGTTTTATTAGTTTTTCCTCTAGAAACCATTTTCTTTTCCTCCTAATTGTAAAAAAAATTTAGAATATTGTATGTATTTAATAATAAATAAAAGTTTTTATATGTACAAAATATCAATGTTGTACAGTTAAAACCCTAGAATGAACAAATAATCAAAAAATGGTTCATGATTAACTTTAAGAATATAAAAACATGAAAAAAATTTTTAAATAACCAAAAGCGATAAACCAGAATAAAACATTACTTAAAACTAAAATTGTTTGAAAAGGTATTAAATTAATGAAAAAATAAGAAGAATTAAAGAAATAAATAAGATAAAAAAGGGATAAAAGAGTTTTAATTCTAAATCCATTAAACAAAATAAAATTAAATGTTTAAATATAGTGTTATAAATGTTTAAACATAAAACAAAAGATAGATAACAAAGAAAAGCTTTATATATACATATAAACCATTTTTAATTAGAAATTAAAAGGGATGATAAAAATGGTTAGTAATAAAAGTGCTGCAGTTATCTCCTTTTTCCTACCAGGAATAGGTCAAGCTGCTCAAGGCAAGACAGGTTATGGAATAGCAACATGGATTATCACATTAATTATTGCATATGCAATTTACTATTTCACACAACCTAATGTATGGTATGCCATAATTATTTATTTCATCATAGGTATTATTGCAGCATACTATGCCTATAAAGATGATGGCAGAAGTAGTGAATAATCACTACTTACCCATCTTTTGGAGATTCTTAAAAATTTTTTCTAAAACTTAAAAAAAAAACAATTCAAAAACTAACTGATATCTAGACAATTGAAATTTTAAGACCCTTAAAACAAAGAAAAGAGTATTACTAATTTTTTTAATCATACCTAGGATCAAATTAAAATCCATAAAAAAAACCTATTGAATAAATTACACATCAAGTTTATCTTAATAAAAAACTTTAAAAAAGACTTTAACTTGAACATATTACTTTTTTTGTAAAATAAAAGAGAAATAAATTGATAAAATAAAATTAATGAAATAAATAATAGTCTAGACAAATTTTAAAAAGTGAACAAACAACCGTTTTTTTATTAGAGAGTTATAAAAAATAATAAAGTATATCAATTATAAAAATAGTAATAATAATTGAAAAAATATTTATATAATGAACATTTTGTGAAATAAGTTCACAAAATTAGATAATCTTTAAAAAATTAGGATTATAATATAAATTTGTTAATACTTTATAAAAAAATAGGCGAGATGATTTTATGAGCAAAAATAAATCCCCAGAGGAAGAAGCTGCAAATACAAAACAAATGATAGAAACCTTTGAAAACATTGTAAACAGCTCAATCTCTCATAAAGTTCTTAATAGTGCACTTTCCTATTGTGATAAATGTGGAGAAACAAGACTTGAATCTGCACTAAGATACATTGTAGGACTTCAAGATGATATCTGTTTAAAATGTAAAGTATTAGTTCCTAGTATTAAACTTATAATTAACAAAGGTTTATCCACTTTTGATACACCAGAAGAAAGTTTCATGAAAGCAATGCAGGATGAGACATGGATAAGAGGATTAGTTACTACATTCCAGGGTATGGCCAAATTTGGTGTACAAACACCATTTGTACCTGGAGCACCTTACCAGATTGTATGGAACATTACAAGAAAATGTAACTTTAAATGCCTACATTGTTATGAAAACGCAGGACGCAAAGGTGATGATGAGCTTAGTCCCGATGAAATTTTTAAAGGAATTAAAAAATTAGCTGATGCAGGTGTAATTTCAATTGCATTTTCAGGTGGAGAACCTAGTACAGATCCACATATAGTGGATTATGTTAGATATGCTTCCAGTCTAGGAATGTATGTGTCAATGGCAACAAATGGTTACATATACTCCAAAAAGGAGAAGGTTCAAGAAATTGTGGATGCAGGTCTACAATTCGTACAGATTAGTTTAGATGGTCTTAACCCTAAAACACATGATGAATTTAGACAGGTACCTGGTTCCTGGGAACATGCAGTACAGGCCATAAAAAACTTCAATGAAACCGATGCATTTGTCGAGGTCTCAACTACAGTTACACAGAAAAACAAAAATGAAATCCCCGATATGATTGATTTCATGAGAGAACTAAAAGTCGGATGGTTTATGTTATATAACTTTATTCCAACGGGTAAAGGTTCTGAGGCAAGGGAATTAGATCTAACTGCAGAGGACAGATTGGAACTTTTAAATTTAATCTATAGAGAAAATGGTAAAGGAGAATTACAAATATTATCTACAGCCCCACAATTTGCAGATATTGCTGTCCATACAAATCCTGCAGATCTTGATAGGGATGATGATAAAACATTAATTCCTACCCACTTCTATAATGTAGAATACAGTAACCCTGCAATGATGGAACTTTCAAGATTTATTGGAGGCTGTGGTGCAGGAAGGTTCTATCTTGGTATAGAACCTAACGGTGATATTTACCCATGTGTCTTCTTCCCACATGATGAGATACTTAGGGTAGGAAACATTAAAGAAGATGATATGGACGACATTTGGACAAACAGTAAAGTCCTAAAGGAATTAAGAAATAAAGATATTCTTAAAGATAGCTGTAGCGAATGTGAATCCAAATACATCTGTGGTGGATGTAGAGCAAGAGCATATACCATTACTGGAGATTACCTTGCAGGCGATCCCGGTTGTAGAAAATATGACGAATATATCCAAAACCATAGACCGAATTATATTAATAAAGAAGTAGAAGCAGGAAAATAATTCCCAATCTACTTCCAACTTTTTTTAAACCAAAGCAACTAATTTTTAAATTACCAAACTACTGTTTTTCAAATACCAAATTTATTTTAGATATTTAAATCCGATGAGGATTATAATTAGAATATTTTACAGATAATCTTCTCAAACAAGAATATTAAATTTTAAAATCAATGAAAAATTAAAAATTATACTCTTTAAATATTATTTATATATATCTTATAAATCAAAAACAAGATAAAAATAAAGAAATTAATTTAAAGAAAGATAGAATTAATTAAAACAATAGGATTATTTAAACTATCTAAATGTTTATATCTAAATAAATTTATAAAAAAGATAATCAGCAGAGAATAATTAAAAATTAAAAATTTATTAAAAAATAGATTATAATAAAGTTATTAAATTGGAAAAATGATTAATTTTTAATCAATAATAAATGGCTAAAAAACAGTAGAAACATATAAAATCAACAAGATAGTAATAGCTGAAAAACAGTAGAAACCTAAAATCAATAAAAAAGAGATTAAAAAAAAAGAATTTAATATTGAAAATCAATAATTAAGGAAATGAAATTTTTAATCACTAATTTCATAACCTAAATCAGTTAATTTTGCACGGATATCATCGGATAAATCATATTGTTTATTAGCTCTAAGCTTTTTACGGGTGTCTGCGATTAAATCAAGTAAAGCTTCCTCGTTATCCCCATTGTTACCATTATCATCAAGGAAAAAAATTCCTAAAATATCATTAACAGTAACTAAAAATCCTTTAATAGCCAATATATCATTAATATCCAGGTCTTTTAGCTGACTTTTAGATTCACTAATTAATTCAAACAAAGATGCGATAGCTTTAGGAGTATTAAAATCATCATCCATTGCATTGAAGAAAGAAACAATGGTGGATTTTAAAACATCATAACTAGTTGATTCAAGGGAATCGATTTTATCTTCTATGACATCCTCATCCTCAAATTCACTATTTAGAATCTCATCAATATCATTAACATATGATTTAATCTTGTCCAAACTCTTACCTGCCTGGTGAAGACTGTCTTTTGAGAAATCTATAGGACTTCTATAATGGGTGGATAATACAAAGAATCTAAAGGTCTCTGGAGATACTTCTTTAAGTAAATCTCTAATTGTAATAAAGTTTCCAAGAGATTTTGACATTTTCTCCCCGTCAACATTTAAAAATCCTGTATGTAACCAATAATTAACCATCGGTTTTTTACCTGATACCGCTTCCATCTGTGCAATTTCTGCATCATGATGAGGGAATATTAAATCAAGACCTCCACCATGAATATCGTATTGTTCACCAAAGTATTCCTCAGTAATTGCGGTATCCTCAATATGCCATCCAGGTCTACCTTTACCCCATGGGGAACTCCATACAGGTTCACCATAATATTCAATACCATCCCTTTTCTTCCATAAAGCAAAATCCCTAGGATCCTTTTTAGTTTTATCTTCCTGAAGTCTATGACCTTCAAGTTCATCTATTTTCCTATTGGACAATTTGGCAAAATCCTTGAATTTATTTACCTGAAAATAAACTCCTGTATCTGTTTCATATGCATAACCCTTTTCTATTAATCTCTCAATTTGATTAATGATTTTATCCATATGATCTGTTGCTCTCATTTGAAGGTTTAGACCTTTAACATTTAGGGATTCCATATCCTCATTATATCTACGTTCATACTTTCTTGCAAGGTCAAAACATACTGAACTTAAATCATCATTTACCTTTCCGATTTCCTTTCCCCTATTGATAATTTTATCGTCAATATCAGTAACATTTTGCATATAAATAACTGAATAACCTTTATATTCCAAATATCTTTTTATCATGTCAAAAGATATATAAGTTCTACCATGACCTATATGAGCATCATTATAAACGGTAGGTCCACATACAAAGAATTTTACTATATTCTTATTAATTGGTTTAAAATATTCTTTTCTACGTGTTAAAGTAGAATATAATTTAAGTGAACAAGTATTATTTTCTTTCTTATTATTATTCATAATATTCTCCATTTCTTTGTATAAAATTAAAATTGATTATTAAAAATAGTATTCAAACATTTAAATTTAAGAATTCATGAATCCTATAATTTTTTAAGTCTATTAAATATATAATACTAATATTTTTTTAATTATAACATATAAAATTTTGTAATCTCTTAAAAAAAAATAGTAGGACATATCTAAAAATCAATGAAAATTTATAATAAAAACTATCACAAGAAACTTAAATAATAAAAAAAAGTCAGATTAAATAATTTAAAGGCAAGATAGGGATTTGAACCCCAGTATCATGGTCTGCAGCCACGCACCTAAGCCTCTCGGTCACCTTGCCAATTTATTCAACATTATAATTTTAGTAAAAACTAGTATATAAAGTTATGTATTTTTCATAGCATATAAATTTTTTTAAATAAAAAATAAAAAAGAGGTTTTAATAAAAGTTAAAGTATCTTAACATCTCATATTAGAACCTAAGCAGGCATGACATTCAAGGGGCATATTACCTTTATCATGATGTAATTGACACATTACATCTTCCGCTTTAATAAAACGACATATCTCACATGTACGTGGTATAATATCTAATTTTTTAGCATCCCCCTTATAAAGATCAATTGCAAAATTTCTTATTAATGCCTTAACATCATCTGAAAGTTCTAACTCACTACCTCTTTTATCAGTAATATATTGACTAACTGCTGGTTGAGTAATGTCCATTAACTCTGAGATATCTTTTTGTTTCATACCTAAAGATAAGAGTTGTTTAGCTAATTCAGAACGAATTGCTGGAATTACATACCAAACTACCATTTCACAAGGTGGTTTCATTTTAATCCCCTCATATTTTTTATTTAAATATATAAATTCTACAACTTTTATCAATAAACTTTACTATTGTTAACTTATTTAAATATTATTATAATTTTCTAGTATATAAAAGTATCCAATAATAAAATAATGATGTTAAAGGGAAATTAGCCGTAAAAAAGCTAATTTAACTGGTTAATATTAAAAAAAAATTCAAAAATAGCTGTATTTTAAAAAATAAAGAAAATATAACATTGTAATATTAATCCAATCTTATAAATAAAATATAATTTTTTATTAAAAAAAATTAAGAAAATAAAAAAAATCTAAAAGTCCACACCTAAATTAAATTGATAATGAATCTTTTATCCAGGTTCAATAATATTATAAATAAAATGAATCTAGGAATAATATTAAAAATTATTCTTTAAAATTTTCATACTTGGTTCCGGAATACTGTGCGGTATATAATTCTCTTAAAGCCGTAATCTCTTTTTCAATATCAGATTGACGTTTATTAATAGATTTTATTTTATCTTTAACAGGATCTGGAAGTTTATTATGTTCTAAATCTAAAGGACATGAATTGGTTTTAGACTTAACCACTCTGCCAGGAATGCCTACACAGGTTGAATGTGGTGGAACATCTTTAAGCACAACAGAGCCAGCACCAATTTTAGAGGAATAACCAATTGTAATATCCCCCATTACTTTAGCACCTGCACCTACTACAACCGCATCCTCAACAGTAGGATGTCTTTTCTTTTTCTCTAATGAAGTACCCCCTAAAACGGCACCCTGATAAATTAACACATCGTCACCAACAATAGTAGTTTCACCTATTACAACACCCATACCATGGTCTATAAAAACCCTTCTACCTAAAAGAGCACCAGGATGGATTTCAACACCAGTTAACCATCTTCCAATTGTTGAATTAAATCTTGCTAAAAATTTAGCTCCGTGAATCCATAACCAGTGACTAAATAAATGGAACCATATTGCATAAACTCCAGGATAACAAAATAAGACTTCGATAGAACTCCTACATGCAGGATCTCTCATTTTAGCTGTTACAATATCCTCTCTTATTCTGTTAAACATTAGATATCACCTAAAAATTATTTAAAAAAATTTTAATTATTATATATTTTTAATTATATAATATATAAAATTAATTCAGAATTTAAAATAATTTAAATGATTTAAAAAAAGAAAATAAATGATTTTAGATTAATATTAATCTAATTCTCAAAATTACTATTCGAATTTAAACTCTGAAATTAATCCTGTGGAAATATTTCAGGACCATATTTCTCATAAATATCACTGAAAACCCACTCGGTAGATAAATATCTATCTCCTGAATCTGGTAAAATAGCTACAATGGTTTTACCTTTATTTTCAGGTTTACGGGCAAGTTCTAAAGCCGCATAAGTTGCTGCTCCAGAGGAAATTCCTGCAAAAATACCCTCTTCTCTTGCAAGTGCAAGTAAAGTTTTTGCTGCATCATCATCACTTACAGGTACGATTTCATCTATTACATCACCATGGTAAGTTTCTGGAACAAATCCTGCACCAATACCCTGGATTTTATGTGGACCCTTTTCACCTTTACCTAAAGTCTGTGATGTTTCAGGTTCAACTGCAACAGCTTTTAAATCGGGATTTACCTCTTTGATACCTTCTGCAATACCGGTAATAGTTCCTCCAGTACCTACTCCTGCTACAACAATATCCACATTTCCATCAGTATCCCTTAAAATTTCTTGAGCTGTGGTTTTCTTATGGAATTCTGGATTTGCTTGATTTTTAAACTGTGCAGGGTTTACAGAATTTGGAATTTCTTTAAGTAATTCATCAGCTTTAGCAATAGCTCCACCCATACCTTCTGAACCAGGAGTTAATACAATTTCAGCACCATATACTGCAAGTAATTTTCTCCTTTCAACAGACATGGTCTCAGGCATTGTTAAAATTAATCTGTATCCTCTTTGTGCAGCTACAAATGCAAGTCCAATACCAGTGTTACCACTTGTTGGCTCAATAATTACAGAATCTTTATTTAAAATTCCTCTCTCTTCAGCATCTTCAATCAATGCCACACCGATTCTATCTTTTACACTACCTGAAGGGTTGACACCCTCAACCTTTACAAGCACATCTGCATCTAAGTCTCCGGCTAAATTATTTAACCTTACTAATGGAGTATTTCCTATAATTTCTGTAACGTTTTCTGCTATTCCTCTTGTTAATTTTGGTAAGTTGACCATTTTTTATCACCATAATTTCAATTAATATAATTTTATTTTTTAAAGTTTAACAAATTTTTGTTTTATTATTTAAGATGTATATTATAATATAATTGTTGTCATTAATTCCTTAACGTATTATAATTTTTAATAAATATTATTTCAAATATATTTAAAAAAATTACATTTAATATAAAATATAACTATTGTTATAATTTATTAAATGTAAGATTTTTCTTAATTTAAATTTAATAAAAACATCTCAACAATCTAGCCAACAATTAAAATTGAAGGCTTTTTAAAAAAAATCATATAACAAGTTTATAAATATCGCAAAAATTTTTAAGATTATAAACCTCATTATATAACTATAGTTATATTTAATTTTGTTACTTATAAATGTTTTGATTTAAATTTAGAAATATTTGAAATAATAAAAAATAATAGATATAAGGAAGTTATTTGAAAAAGAGCAAAATCAAAGTAAAATGATAAATTAAAATATATTAATTATCCTTTTCATCATTCAATGGATCATAATCACATAAATCATAAATCGGACAAATTTCACATTGGGGTGAAGTTGGCTTACATATGGTTTGACCAAACTGTACCATCAGATCATTAAGTTCTATCCATAAATCTTTTGGAACAAAACTCATTAATTCCTTTTCAGTGTCTTCCGGTTTTTTAGTATCTACAAAACCCCACCTATTTGAAATTCTATGAACATGGGTATCTACCGGAATAGCAGATTCATTAAAAGCAAATACCAAAACACAATTAGCAGTTTTCCTTCCAACACCTGGAAGTGACATAAGCTCCTTTAAATCATCTGGAACCTCACCACCATATTGATCTATTAGAATTCTGGAAACCTCCTTAATACGGCCTGCCTTAACTCTGTAAAAACCAGCAGGTTTTATAAGTTCCTGAATTTTTTCAATTGACCCATCGGCTACAGCATAAATATCAGGATAAACACTGAAAAGATTCTCAGTAGCTTGGTCTGTATTTTCATCCCTCGTTCTCTGGGATAAAATAGTTCTAATAAGAACCTTATATGGATCCCTGTTACATACGACCCTAATGGTATAATTTTCATTTAAAATTTTCATGATTTTTTTAATCCTATCAACACGATTATCTGTCATGATTATGCCTCATACTCTAATTTTAAATTTATACCAATTTCTTTCATAAGTTCAATGAAATTCGGGAAAGACACATTGAAGACATCACCGTCTTCAATTGAAACATTATAGCCCTTAAGATTTAGTAAGATCAATCCCATGGCTAGCCTATGATCTTTATGGGAAGATAAAATAATCTCCTTATTCTTATCCATAGTCTGGCCGTTGATTATAATATAATCCTCAAACTCCTCAAGTTCACAGCCACATTTTCTAAGTTCCTCACATGTAGTGGAAATTCTGTCTGTTTCCTTAAATCTGGTGTGACCGATTCCAATGATTTTAGTTCTACCTTTTGCAAGTGATGCTAAAACCGCAACGGTAATGAGTAAATCAGGAGCATCTGATAAATCAATAGTATCAATTGCATTGAGGTTTCCATCGGATTTAATAGTTACAGAGGAGTCATCACAGGTAATATCTGCACCCATTTTGCTTAAGATATCTAAAATAATCTTATCTCCTTGTTTAGAATCTTTAAAAAGATTTAATATAGTAATTTCACCACCAAATATACAGCAGGCTGCAAGAAGATATGAACAGGAAGAATAATCCCCTTCAACTGTATACTCACAACCCTCATACATCTGAGGTTCAACTTTAAAATTGGATACTGTACATGATTTATAATCTTTACTACAGGAATCATGTTTAATATTCTCACAGGATTCTACATTAACGGAGAATTTATTCATTAAATCAATAGTCATATCCACATAAGGTTTTGAAACAAATTCCGGTAAAACTTCTAAGTCAACACCTTTTTCACTTAACGGTGCTGATATAAGAATTGAGGATATGAACTGGGAGGACACATCACCAGAGATAGAAGTATTTCCTCCAGTAAAACCTGGATAGACAGTTATAGGCGCTTTACCATTATCAGATTCTGTTTTAACACCTAAATCACTTAAGGCATTTAAAAGATTAGCCATCGGTCTTGTTTTAAGTGATTCATCCCCTGTAAATATTACTTTATTATTACCTAAAGCTGCAACAGATGTTAAAAGTCTAAGGGATGTTCCGGAATTAGCCAAATCAATAATAGGTTCCCTTTCAACACCTGCAATTAAAGGTTCAAAATTAGGGGAAACTTTACCGCCAACCCCCTCAACCTCAATATAATCTGAAAAATTAGTAATCTTTGCACCTAAAGTGGAACATGCAGATAAAGTTGCAAGTGTATCCTCAGAAATTAAAGGATTGAAAAGTAAACTTTCACCTTCTGCAAGTGAAGCTAAAATAATAGCTCTATGAGTGTAACTCTTTGATGGAGGAGCTTGAATAACCCCCTCAATATCTAAACATCTTTTAAATTTTAATATCATATCAATCAAGTCATAAATTATTTAATAATAAGAAGTAAAATTAAATTTTCAAAATAAAATAGTATAATATATTATATTATTATATACTCATTTTATAAATTTTTATAATTTTAAAATAAATATCTCAGAAATATTAATAAAAAAAAGATAATATAAAAAATAATCCTAAAAAAAATAAAAATAGAGAGGTTATTAAATTAACTATCTGATAACTTCCAATATAACATCTAAGTCTTCGGATTGGAATATATCTACCTTTTCACCAGTAGAACCTACAACCTCTGTTTTTAAATTTAAGAAATCCTCACTAACTTCCAAATCATCAATGGTAAGTTTTGAATTTTCTTCTAATTCTTTTGCAATCTCTTCAGCTGTATGGGATTTAATATATCCTATAATTTTACCTGCATCTTTTCTAAATGTAGGTCCGATTTTACTCATATCAGGTTCTACTTCAACAACAATTTCATGTACATCTGGTTTTCCGGTTTGTACATCTAAATTATTAATTTTTAAGGTACCTTTAATGTCCCCTGCAAACTCATCAAATACTTCTTTTAATTCACCATTTGTATAAACGTTAACAGCAGATAAAGGAGCATTTAATGCTATTTTATTAGAGGATTTAAACCTTCTAACCTCGTCAATTAAAAGTACAGCAAGATCACCATTGTCCCTTAACTCATCCCTATCAAATTCCTCTTCCACTTCAGGCCAAGAAGTACAATGGATACTTCCTTTATTAAAGTGTTGGAATACTTCCTCTGTAAAGAATGGGGTAATTGGAGCAAGTAGTTTTAAAGTGTTTTCCACCACATATCTAAGGGTGTATTTTGCTGCAATTCTTGATTCGTCTGAGATGTCATCATTGTATAACCTGTATTTTACAGATTCAATGTATTCATCACAGAAATCATGCCATACAAATTGTTCGATGGTGGTTATGGTTTTTGCATATTCAAAGTCCTCAAATGCCTTATCAACAATTTGATTAACCTTATTAAACTTAGCTAAAATCCACATATCAGATGGATTTAAATTTTGTTTTATTTCACCATCATTGGATAGATCATCATCGGAGAATATATGCATACTAATGAATCTAAATGCATTCCAGAATTTTCTAAGGAACTTATAACCATGTTTGATATCCTTCCATGCAAATGCTACATCGGAACCTGGAAGACTGTTTGCCGCCCATGTCCTTAACGGATCTGCACCATATTCATCGATGACATCCTCTGGACCAATAACATTTCCACGGGACTTACTCATTTTATATCCGTCTTCACCGAATACCATACCATTAATTACAATATCACTCCATGGCTTTTTACCTGTTAATGCCAAACATCTTAAAATGGTATAAAATGTCCATGTACGAATAATATCATGTCCTTGAGGACGTATGGTTGCCGGAAAATCATTAACATATGACGGATCAGGCCATCCCGCAATAGAAAGTGGTGAAATTGAACTGTCCATCCAGGTGTCCAATACATCAGTTTCACCAATGAACTCTTCACATCCACATTCACAAGGATGGTTTGGTTTGTCCACAGTTGGATCAATTGGCAATTGATCCTCATCAGGTAAGATGATTTTACCACAGTTTTTACAATACCAGACAGGTATAGGTGTTGCAAATAATCTTTGTCTTGAGATACACCAATCCCATTCCATTGAATCCGCCCAATTTAAGAGTCTTGATTCCATATGTTTTGGAACCCAATTAATCTCATTAGATGCTTCTTTAACCTGGTCAATTAGTTTTCTAACAGCAATAAACCATTGTTTTTTAACAAGAATTTCAATAGGGGTTTTACATCTCCAACAGGTTCCAACATTTTGTTCAAGGTCTTCTTGTTTTACAAGATATCCCTCATCTTTTAAATCCCTAATTGTAGCTTCTTTAGCATCGGCCAAGGTCATGCCTTCATATCTACCTGCTGCGGAAGTCATAGTACCTTGTTCTGTAATAGCTTCAATTATTTCAAGATCGTATTTATTAACCCAAGCTACATCGGTTTTATCCCCAAAGGTACAAACCATTACTGCACCTGTACCAAATTCAGGATCCACTTCCTCATCTGCAATAATTTTAACTTTTTGAGAGGTTAAAGGTACCTCCACATATTTACCTAAAAGATGATTGTATCTTTCATCATCAGGATGAATTACAACAGCTACACAAGCAGACATTAATTCAGGTCTTGAGGTTGCGATTAAAATTCCATCTTCCTTAGGGTCGGAATTTCTACCATCAGGCCTTATATAAGAATTATCCTCTGGAAATTCACTTACGCCAGACAAATCTGCAGGTGGAAAATTAACATAATTCAAATGAGATTGATTATCGGTATATTCAACCTCTGCAAATGCAATAGCTGTTTCACATCTAGGACACCAATATACAGGATGAATACCCCTATAGATCAATCCTTGTTCATACATTTTTAGGAAGGAATATTGAGTTCTCTTTCTGTATTCCGGAGTCATTGTAATAAATTCCCTAGACCAGTCTTGTGAGAAACCAACTGATAACATCTGTTTCTTCATAAGGGCAATGTTTTCAGTAGTTAAATCAATACACATATCCCTAAATTCGGCTCTTGAAACATCATTTTTCTTAATGTTATGGATTTCTTCAACTTTTACCTCGGTAGGGAGTCCATGACAATCCCAGCCTTGAGGGAATAGTACATCATAACCTTTCTGTCTTCTGTATCTTGCATCCATATCCATATAAACCCAGTTTAAAACATGCCCTAAATGGATTTTACCTGTTGGATATGGTGGGGGAGTATCAATAATATATCTTGGTCTTGTTCCATCACCAATATATTTATAGATCTCATCGTCTTGCCATTTCTCTTGCCATAATTTCTCTTTCTTATGGTCATAATCTTTTGGTATATCTTCGGCTGCCATATTTTCACAACGAATTCTTGTATAAAAATTAAGTAAATATCAATTATAAATTTAAAAAAACTAATAATTTTCTAAAATATTCATACCATAATAAATTCTAAAAACTAAGTATATAATAATATATATTTTATTTTAAAAATAAAGTTTTTTAAGAATTTTTAAAAGCAAGAAAACTAAAAATTTTTCAATCTGATTATTTTAAAAAAATTATATTTTATAATATTATATTATTATTAATAATAGATAAATATTTAATTAATATAATTAATAAAATACATTATTATAATTTAATAAATTGATTTTTAAAAAACTAATGGAGAAAGAGTTATGGAACTATTATGGTTTTATATTGCAATCGTATTAGCCATAAGTGATATTGTCCATGGACAACTTACTTGGAACATATTTAATGATTTCTATATCCTATTTGGAGGGATACTTCATATAAGTACTAAAAGTAATGTCAAGGCATGGCTGATTCATGAATTCTTAGAAGCGGTATTCCACTTCATTATACTGTCACTTGTATTCTTAAATATTGAAATTGGATTTTTAGCCGCATTAATACATTTAACAATAGATTTAACCCATTCCATATTTATTAGAAATATGTCAACAATTGAACACAGGGCAATGCACTTTGTAATAGAATCATTATTTTTCATAATAATCTTCGGATTCTAAATTTATTAATTAAATTTATTTAAAATTTAATATTACTAATTATTTTTTAAAAAAAGTTTGGAGATATATAATGCCAGTTATTACATTTGAATATCAAGATTTAAAAGACTTAGGAATTGATATCGAAAAAGATAAACTTATTAACACATTACCAATGATGGGAAGCGACATTGAAGACTATAACGATAAAGAAATTAAGGTTGAATTCTTCCCAAACCGTCCGGATAATTTATCTATTGAAGGTGTTGCAAGATCACTTAAAGGTTTTTTATCAATGGAAACTGGACTTCCAAAATACGAAGTTGAACCATCAGGGGAAAAGGTCTTTATATCTAAGGAAGTGGAAAATATTAGACCTTACATTGCATTTGCAAAGATAGAAAATGTAGATTTTACAGGAAATAAAATCAAATATATCATGGATTTCCAGGAAAACCTTCACTGGGTAATTGGCCGTGACAGAAAAAAAGTTGCAATTGGTATTCATAATGCGGATGTAGTATCTGGAGACTTCCATTACATTGCAACAGAAAAGGATGAACATCCATTCATACCCCTTGAAATGGATAAAGAATATACACCTGCAGAAATCCTAGAAGAAAATGAAAAAGGTAAAAAATATGCACATCTTCTTGAAGGATTTGACAAATACCCAATGATTACAGACAATGAAGGTAAAATTTTATCCATGCCACCAATTATAAATGGAAATCTTACAAGATTAGAAGAGGATACACATACAATCATTGTAGATATAACAGGAACAGATAAAAAAGCAGTAGAACAATCATTAAACATAATTTGTTGTTCATTTGCAGAGGTTGGCGGAAAAATAAAGAGTATGGAAATGGTTTATGAGGATAAAACAATCACAACCCCCGATCTAACTCCAAGGGAAAAAACAGTGCATGTGGATTATACAAATCAACTTATTGGTGGAACTAACCTTAATGCAGAAGATGTGAAAAGGTTACTTGAGAAAGCTAGATTTGATGCTGAGATATTAAATGAAAATGAGTTAAATGTTAAGATTCCCCCATTTAGGATAGATATCTTACATGAAGTGGACATTATTGAAAATGTTGCAATACAATATTGTATTAAAAAGATCCCTAGTAAACTACCGGATATAAGCACTATTGCATATGAGCATGATTGGTTTAAAGCGGAAAAAACCATCCGTGAACTTATGGTAGGACTCGGATTTACCGAGATTATGAGTTTAATGTTAACCTCAGAGGAATCCCACTACAAAAAAATGTTACAGGAAGAAAAGGAACATGTTCAAGTTGCAAAACCAATTAGTGTTGAAGGAACAATGATAAGAACCAGTCTTCTCAATACATTACTTGAGTTTTTAGAAGATAACAAAGCCGAGGATTTACCTCAGAAAATATTTGAAATTGGAGATGTCCTATATTTAGATGATTCAACCCAGTTTAACACAAGATCCGGTAAAAAGTTAGCGGCAGCTGTATGTCATTCAAATGCTAATTTTACTGAAATTAAATCTATTATGACATCCGTCCTTTCAAATTTAGGTTATACAATGGAAATTTCCTCATCAGAAAATCCTAGTTTCATTAAGGGAAGAGTTTCAGATGTTAAAGGAAGTTCAAAAAATGGTAACATTAAAGGAGTCTTTGGTGAAATATCTCCGGAAGTAATTACAAACTTCGATTTAGAATATCCTGTAATTGCATTTGAGATTGAATTTTTAAAAGATTAATCAATCTCTTCTTTTTTTCACATTTTAATAATATTTAAAAAAAATTACTTATTTTATACTGTCTTACAAATAGAAACGTGGCCAGAATCTCATTTTTACATCAAATATAAAATCAAATAATGAACCCCTATTTTAAAAAAATATCTGAATCCATTAAGATTTTTATTGAAATAATTCAATTATCAAGATCATGATTTAAGGATTAAAATGTTATTTAAAACTTATCATAAATCTCATCTTAAATTCATAGACAATATGCACAGAACTACACAACCCAGAAACCCCAAAACTAACCTTAAACAAAAAAATAAAAAACAAAAATTTTAAAAACCGTAGACAATATGCACAGAACTACACAACCCAGAAACCCCAAAACTAACCTTAAACAAAAAATAAAAAACAAAAATTTTAAAAACCGTAGACAATATGCACAGAACTACACAACCCAGAAACCCCAAAACTAACCTTAAACAAAAAATAAAAAACAGTAATCCTTAAAATCAAGATTATGAAAAATAAATAAATATTTATAAAAAAATAGTGCAAATCCATAATATTTCCTATAATAAATATATAATTTCAATAGTTTGTTTAAGAAAAATTTTCAAAAAATCATGTTTTGACTTGTAAAAACAATAAAGTTATATACAAACATAAAGTTATATTACAATGTTAAGTGCAATTCGAGTAATAAAATTTTATAAGAAAATTTCTTAAAATACTTTCTTATAAAGTTAAAGGATTATAAGACGAAATTTATTAATAAAAATTAAAATTTATTAATTATTTCATTTATTAAAAGATAAATGATTAGATAACACTAAAAAAAATAATATCTAATAGACTTTTAATTTACTCAATTCCATTTAATGATTAATTTTTAATATTTTTACAAAGAGGTTTAAAATATGAATAATAAGAAACTAATCTTTTCAGTTTTAATATTATTTGTAATTTTAACACTTGGATGTGTAAGTGCAGCACCTGATAATGGTACTAGTGACAGTTCAGTTCAAACCGTATCAGTTGATGATGCTAATGAGGTAACATCAGACAATGTAGATACTGATGTTAATTCTGCAACTAATAATACTAAAGATGTTGTATCAGATCCAAGTACTGTTCAAATTACAAAGGACATGGATAATAGTGCTATCCAAACTGCAATTGATGGCGCAAATGATGGCGACACTATAAACTTTGAAAATTCAACATACACCAATATTAATTTAGTTGTTAATAAATCACTTAACCTAATTGGTAATGGTGCAACCTTAACAGGTACTCCTGCTTCAGGTAATAGATGGAATGGTATAATGATGATCTTAAACTGTAGCAACACAAATGTCACAGGATTTAATTTCATCTGTGAAGGCGTTACAGGACCTGTAATGATGAATACTCCATCTACATTAACAGTTATAAATACAACCAATACCCTTATTGAAAACAATACTGTAACTGGTGGAAGATTCGGTATTGCCATAAGCAGTAACTTCAATGCACCTAATTACGATGCGATTGTAAGAAACAATATTGCATATAATGCATTAGATGCAGGAATCCAATCCTTTGGTTCAGCACGTACATTAATTACAAACAACACTGTTATAAACTCAAGTAACCATGGTATTGATGTAAGACATGGAACTGGACCTAATTGTACTGTTGTTAACAATACCGTAATTGGTGGAAAAGAAGGTATTTATATAATGCATTCTACAGGTCATACTGTTGAAAACAACACTATTATAAACACTACAATCAGCGGTATAACTGGATATGGTGCTTCTAATACTGTATTTGATTACAACAACATTAGTGGTAGTAGAATTGGATACTTACTTGCAAGTGGATACAGTAACATCACTATCGGTAACCACAATACATATAATTTAGACTTCGTTCCTATGACCCCTACTTTCACTTACCAAATCGTAACAAGTGACAGTACACTTCCAAGTTATGGAACCTATACTGATTCCTCATATACTGCAACTGAAACCAATATACAAGCAAAAAACGTAACTAGAAGATATGAAAGTACTGAAAATAGTACATTTACTGCTAAACTCTGGCATGATGCTATTAACTACCCAATCCCAGACCAAACATTATATGTAACCATTGATGGTGTAACCTATGTAAATGTAACTGACGATAGTGGTGCTGTAAATATAGATATAAGCAACCTTACTATCGGTACACACTCCGTATATGTTTCCTACAATGGAACTGACTACGGTGCATCTAACTGGACAGGTTACATCAATGTAATTGGTGAAGAAGGATACACAGTCACTGTATCTGATGTTAATATGACCTATAAAGATGGTAGTAAAGTTGTTTTAAAACTTACTAAAGACGGTGTAGCTTGTGCTAATGAAACTGTAACAATAACTGTTTGTGGTAAAACCTATACAAGAATTACCGATGAAAACGGAACTGCTACATTAAATATTAATTTATACCCTAGAACTTACACAGTTACTGGAGCTTATAAAGGAATAACTGCTCAAAGTACTGTAACTGTAAACAAAGGTACTGTAAAATACACATCCATAACTACTAATGTTAAACGTGGAAATAATTTCAGCTTTACTGTATTAGACAGTAAAAACAAAGTTGTTTCTGGCCAAAAAGTTAAAATTACTGTTTGTGGTAAAACTTACTACAAAACTACTGATTCAAAGGGTAAAGTTTACCTTAAAATTAATTTAAACCCAAGAACATACAAAATTACCTACAGTTTAGTAAACAACAATCTTTACTCCAACGGTAAAGTTACAAAAAGTACTAACTTAGTAGTTAGAAAATAAATTATAAAGATAGGATATTCACTTTTCTTAAGTGAATATTCTTTTACTTTTTAAAAATCAAACACACTTATTTTAAATTATTTTTATTAAAATTAACTTAATTCAGAAAAAACAAGACCCTTTTTTATAAAAACTAAAGATTGAAGTTAATTCAAATATAAAAAAAGAGAAAAACCATTTTTTTATAAAATCAAAAAATCTGATTGATTTTAACAATTTTAAAAAAAGAAGGATTATTTTTTATAAAACTAAAAAATCTGATTGATTTTAACAATTTAAAGACTATTTATAAGACTAAAATTAAAATTAATTTAAGCCATTTAATATAGAAAGACTTCCTTAATAAAATATTGACTCATTTTGAAAAAAATTATGAAAGTTAAATCTTTTATTTAATTTAATATAAACTACTTTTAAAAAAAAAGAATGTCTCTTAGATATTCAACTAATTAAAATAAATAAGACCATAAAAATAAGATTAATTTATTTTTAAACATTCAATAGAAGGCAATAGTTTAGAGGAAATCAAAAAAAGCATTTTAATCTAAAAATTAAATAAAAAAAGAAAAAAATAAATTTAATCAATTAAATTATAGATTTAATTTAATCGAAATCATCATCATTATTTCTACGTTTGTATCCTACAACAAACAATAATACAAGAGCAACTATTGCAGCAACAGCAAGCCATTGCCTATTTTGAGCAGCAGATCCTGCAGATGTTTTCTGAGTTGCAATTTCATATGCCTTACCATTATCAGCAGATCCGGAACTTGATGAGGAACTACCTGCACCATTATCTCCAGATTGTCCACTACCACCATTAGATACACCAGAACTTTCACCAGACATGATTCCAGTACCATTTAAATTGGAATTAGTTCCAGAACCAGAACCCTGTCCATTTCCTGAACCGGTACCTGTTTGATTACTAGTACCTGTACCCTGATTATTTGAATTTGATGGATTATTAGAATTATTAGGATTATTAGGATTAGTGTTTGATTGGTCGTCTTTTTTGGTATTTGTTGAATCAGTGTTTTCACTTGATTTTTTAACAATTACAGTAGTAGTACTTGAGCCTGATTTAACAGTAATCTCTGAACCATCATCAACATCGGCATCAATCACAGCCTTACCGTCTACATATGATGCCTTACCGTAACTTTGACCATTGATTGAAACATCATCCATATCAAAGTCACCGGCAGTAACAACATTACCGTTATCATCATATAATAAACCATAAACCTGATTACCTTTTTTAGAAAATCCTAATGACAGATGTTTAATCTTCTCCCAATTTAACTCACCACCCATCAACATTGGACAAAGGTGAGCTTTAGCTTGCTCTCCATCATTGGTAATATAATAATTTGCGCCTAATGTAAATACCGGTTGGGTCATTGTGTTTTTGGCATCAAATTGAGAATTAAATCCTATTGTATTATATCCGATATATATTCTAATTCCTGCAGATTTATAATCATCACCAAATAGGATACCATTACCAGTATTTCCAGATCCATCATCATAAACTGAGGAATATTTTGCTCCGGTAATAGTATTTTCACGTATAACATCATTATGAGAGTGTGAATTGATGAGAATGTTATTTGCATTATCTTGAATATGATTATGAATGAAGTTACAGTTAGATGTACTTCCCTCCATATCTAAACCCGCTCTACCATTAGAAAGCATATCATTATAAGTTAGGTTTAACTTATCAGCATTATGGATGTATACTCCATCTCTTGTATTTTTACTAATATTATTATTTTTAACAATAGTATCTTTAGTATCGTATAAATCAAGACCATTTCTTCCGGAATTCATAATCTTATTACCTGTTAAATTAGATCCAGTAGAATTCTCAATCAATACTCCACCTTCCCTTCCACCGTTGATAGTGTTATTTCGAATATTAATATTATTAGCGCCATTTACTATTATCTGATAATCAGCATTACCATTTAATGTGAAACCTCTAAGCAAACATCCGGAGCTACTATTGGTAAAATAAAATCCGAAACTATTTCCCAAACCTAAAGATTTAGCTTTAGTTGATAGTTGACTATTAGTATTTAATACACTATTGGAATCACTTATAATATTCAATTTCTTATCAACAACTACTGAGAAATTATTATAATTTTTACTGGTGAAATTAATTGTATCACCACTTTTAGCCCCATCAAAGACCTTTTGTATTTCCTCAGTATTTAAACTAGAATTAACATTATAAGTATTTGAGGAAGAACTTAATCCTACCTCGGTTGAATTTGTATTATCTGTTGCAGATACAGATGTAATTAAAGCAAAACACAAAATAATTACCAATATGAAAAGAATTACTTTCCCATGCTGATAATTTTTTGTGGATTTTTCTTTAGTTAAATCCATATAAATCAACATCAATATTTTAATTAAAATTCTTCATAATTAATTTAAAATTAAATTTACATATTAAAATAAAAATAAACTAACGATATTTAAATATTAATTATTAAACATGAATTTAAATTATATAATTAAAAAATAATATGTTTAAACATTAATTAAATAAATATAACTTAATTTAAAGCCAAATTAAATAAATAAACCATTTTTAAATTAATTAGCTAAAATCAAATTTTAATTACTATTTTATTATATGTAACAAACAATATATAAATCTTATTTTAAAAAATTAACAAAGTTATAATTTAATTTGAACAAAGATTTGATAATTTAATTATAAAATAAAATGATTTTTATAAAAAAAATTAAACATAGTATAATATTTAAAACAAAAGGAAAATAAAACCATATACATAAAATGTTAAACGAGAATATGATATTCAAACAAATATAAGTTATGAAATGAAAAACCAATGAAAAATGCCAGATAAACGAATTTAATAGTAAAACATTTAATTAAAACAATAAATAAACATAAATCATATTTAAAAACCGTGTTTAATAATAAACTATAAAATTAAAGATAGAACAAACACCAATAAAAAAACAATGAAAATAATGGAGATTAAATAAATATTAGAAATTTAAAATAGATTCAAATATAAATCAAATACCTAAATAACATAAGATATAACTATAAAACAAAGAAATCAATATTAAAAGATACAAAAAAGATAAAATAAAAATAAAAAACTAGTTAAAATAGAAATAAATAAAAATAATGACTATAATACCTTCCTTAGATATTTCTGAGTATGTGGACATGCAGCAATGCATCTGCCACATATGGTATCCTCCCTTCCAAGAACTTCCATACATTGTTTTTTAGCTGCTTCCATACATTTCCCATAATCAAAGAAATCTTCTCTTTTAAGTCGTGGACTCCAGGTAATTCCAGAAACTGCACCACCAGGACATATATTTCTACATTCAGTACACATACCACATAATGAAGCTGTAACCGGATGTGCATACTCCAAAGGAGCATCAGTTAAAACAGTAGATAAACGTAAAGCTGAACCAAACTCGTTTGTTATAAATGCATCACATTTACCAATCCACCCCAGACCTGCTTTTGTCCCTACAGTTTTATGGGGTATAGTATTATCACAACCATTATTAAAAATAAAATCGTTACATGTTCTATCAAAGGTTTGAGCATAAGCATTATAATTTTTAGATTTAAGAAAAGCCTCCACATCCTTACCTATTGAATCCAACTCATCATTTATCTTAGAATAATGATTATAATACTCAAGTGAAGGTCCATCCAAAAGAGTTTTAACAATATTGGCATCAAGATTAATTAAAAAACAAATACCTGACTTAACCTTAAAACCCAAATCCTCACCATTAATATTACTTACACCCATGTCATTTAAATCTGCAAAACCCACCTGTTTTGCACCTTTAGATAGAATAAATTTCTTTAGATCATTAGAAAGAGACATAAAAAACTAACCCTTTATTACATTATAAAATCATTAAAAAACAATTATTTTTTTAAATTAATTAGAAATATTTTGTATTTTCTAAAATTTAAATCTTTACAATAAACAAATAATTAAAATAAAGGCTAATCCCCCATTATAGTTAAATCAACTTGACGTCTAGAACGAGGACCATCAAGTTCAATGAAGAAAACAGATTGCCATCTTCCTAAATCCAAACTACCTTCATATATTGGAATTATTTCTGATGGACCTAAGAATAGGGATCTTAAATGTGAACCTGCATTGTGATCTATCATATCATGACTATACCTATTTCCATCAGGAATTAAATCATATAGGATATTAAAAATATCTGTTTGAAGGCCCTTCTCATTCTCATTAATTATTATTGCAGAGGTAGTATGTTTTGTAAAAACATTAATGATTCCTGAATAAATCTGTGATTTTTTAATCTTTTCATTAATATATGGCGTAATATCAACTATTTGAAATCGATTAATCGAATTTATGTATAATCTATCTTTTACAATCATAATAACACCTCATAATCCATGATATTAATAATATAAATTAATCTCTATTAAAAATCATATAAAATTTTTATGAATATTATAAAATTATTAGATTATTGGAAAAAACTAGTAAATAACTACTTAGATTAAAAAACAGAACAAAAAACAATCAATCAAAATAAAAAAAACAAAACACACCAAAATTAAAAAAACAGAACAAAAAACAATCAATCAAAATAAAAAAAACAAAACACACCAAAATTAAAAAAACAGAACAAAAAACAATCAATCAAAATAAAAAAAACAAAACACACCAAAATTAAAAAAACAGAACAAAAAACAATCAATCAAAATAAAAAAAACAAAACACACCAAAATTAAAAAAACAGAACAAAAAACAATCAATCAAAATAAAAAAAACAAAACACACCAAAATTAAAAAAAATAGAATAGTAAAAATTACTAATCTATTTAGTTATCTACACCAAATGATTTTTTAAGTAAATCTGCATTTACAAATCCTTCTTTGTAAACTTTACCAGTAGTGAAATCATTGATTACTACTTCAGCAGGTGCAAACATTCCTTTATCGATTTTGTAGAAGTCAAATCCAGCAGCTTTAAAAGTATCATAGAATGGTTCACCATATCCGTCAGCCGCAGATGAAGGTACTTGTTTAGCAAGAGCTTCAATATCATCTCCTTCTTCAGATTCAAGATAATAATAAGTTCTTCCACCAAATAATACTGCATCATTAGTTCTTCCCATAGCTTTTAGGCCGTCTGGAGTTACAGGTGCAATAGGTGCAATACCTGCAGCATGTTTAATTTTAGTTACATCGAATCCGAGGAATTCTAACATTTTGTATACACCGTTTTCAACTACCCTTCCTGCAATTTGGATAGATCCAACAAATGAGGAGGTAGGTGCAACAAGTAAATATACATTTTCTACATCAACATTACACTCATCAGCAACATATTGTGCTACATCCTCACCAGGTAAAACATCAGATTCTAAAGTTAAAATAGCTAAATCAGCATCATCTTTGTAACCAATTGCATCAAATGTTTCTTTAGGATTTAAAGATAATGCTCTTGCAGGTCCTGAACCTAATGCAAAGAAATCTCCTACTGAAACAGACCAACCTGCTTCTTGTGCACCTAATGTTGAAATAGCTGGATAATCAGTTTTAACCTTGACTGAAGGAAGTGCGAATTTTTCAGACAAATCTCCAGGAATAGAAATACCTACATCAGCAAGTCCACCAAGACATACCTCAGTATATAATTGTCCTGCTTTTAAACTTCCCTCAACATTTACTCCACAATCGATAACAGTAGCTCCATTGCTTAATTTAGAAACAGCAATTTTTAAAGCATCTGCATCATCAATCATTTTATCGACTACTTTTTTAGCTTCTACATTTACACTTACCATATTTAAACCTCAGAATAAATATTTTAAATTATTATTAAACTTATATAAAATTAACATATTGGAAATAATTTAACATAAGCTAAGTATTAATAGTATATTTATTAAATTATTTAAAATTTTATAAGTGATTCTGATTTATAAAAAATATAGCCGGGTGAATTAAAAATTTTAAAGAAAAGTTTTTACAATAAATAAAAAAATGGTAAAATATTCAACATATCTATAAAAAATATAAAAAATCTTTAAAATATTACAGAATATTGAAGTTATTGGATACAAAACAAGCAATTATATAATAATCTTATAATAATTAGTAAAATATTAAATTTTACAGTGAAAATTTTAAAAAAAGCTAATAGTTATATAATAATTTCAATAAATTAAATTTATATAATATTTTGTTTTATATTTATGAATTTATAGGATGAAACAATGAAAGTAGTAATAATTGGTGGGGGAGCTGGAGGAATGCCAACTGCCTCAAATATTAGGAAAATAGATAAAGACATTGAAATAACAGTTATCACTCGTGACAATTATATTGCATACTCACCATGTGCAATACCTTATGTATTAAGCAATACTATTGAAACATTCGATGACATTGTTATGAAAACCCCTGAAGATTACAAAGAGAAAGATATTGAAGTTTTAACTAACTCCGAAGTAACTGATGTTGATAATGATAAAAAAGAATTAACCTATACTTCCGAAGGTGAAGTTAAAACCATGAAATATGATAAACTTGTACTTGCTACAGGTGGAAACTCATTTATACCACCTATACCTGGTGCTGATTTAGACGGAGTATTCAAAATCAGAAACATCAACGATGGTAAAAAAGTTAAAGAATGGATTAAAAACTGTAAAAATGTAGTGGTTACTGGTGCAGGTTTAATTGGTATTGAAATAGCTTATGCATTTAAAGAATTAGGATTGAATGTAACATTAAACGAAATGTTACCTCAGATAGTACCAAGGTCCCTTGATCCTGACATGGCTGAAATTGTTACAGAATATCTTAAAAGTGAAGGACTTAATATTGTTCTTGGAAAACCAATTACCGAGATTAAAGGTGATGGAAAAGTTGAATCTGTAGTCGTTGATGGTACAGATGAAAACCCTGCAGATATGGTTATTCTTGCAACTGGAGTAAGACCTGAACTTAATCTTGCAGAAATGATTGGTTGTGACATTGGAAGATGGGCTATTTTAGTTAATGATAAAATGGAGACTTCAGTTAAAGATGTTTATGCTGTAGGTGACTGTGTTGAATCTTATGATGCCATATTAGAATCCAATACCATTTCACAATTAGGTACTACTGCTGTTCGTCAAGCAAAAACATGTGCACAAACAATTACTGGTAAAAAATCCAAGTTTAATCCTGTTTTAAACTCAATGGTTACCAAAGTAGGTAAATTGGAATTTGGTGCTGTAGGACTTACAACTAACTTTGCTCAACAAAACAACATAAAAACTGTTTCAGAAAAGATTGAGGCATTTACTAGAGCAAGATATTATCCAAATGCAAAACCTATGGACATCAAGGTTATCTGTGATGCAGACGGAAAAATCATAGGTTGTCAAATCATTGCAGAAGAACGTGTAGCAGAAAGAATAGATACTATGACCCTTGCTATTACCGAAGGATTAGACTGCTTTGATTTAAGTAATATGGAATTTGCTTACGCTCCTCCAGTATCAATGGTTACTGATCCATTAGTACTTGCTGTAGATGAGGTAAGTAAAAAATTCAATTAAATCTCTTTTTTTATTTTTTATAATTTTAAATTAAGCATTAATTCTGTTTTTAAAAATTTTTTATAAATTTATTTTAAGGTAAATTTTCTTTTTAATATAATGACTATCTTTTAATTTAAACTAGATTGAATCTTTAAAGTAAATTTTCCTTTAATATACGGCTATTTTTTAATTTAAATTAAATTAACCATTAAACTTAATATTAAAAGATTAAATGTAAAAATTAAATCCGGATATCCAATAATGATAATTAAATTAATACCAATTTCAAATATAAAACAAGCAAAATAAAAAAAAAGTAATGAAATAGTGATTTTAAATTGAAAAGAAGAATTATTATAAATTAATTTAAAAATAGCTCACCTAGGAAGTTAAAATAAAATAAAAAATAGAAATAGTTAAAAAATCAAATACGTTTATATGCAATATATATTATAAATATTCCAATTGCAAGTAAAACGATTTGAGGGAATAATGCAAATACAATTAATGGGATTAAACCTAATTTAGCTAAAATCCATAAAACTGCATAAATAACAATTAATATACCAATTAAAAGGGTAAATTGATATACCCTTTTCTCAACATCATATGGCAAAGGCATTAAATCACCTGAAAAACAAATAAAATCATAAAGTTATTTCTCTGATTCCATCTTTAGTACCTAATATAACTTTATCCACCATTTCAGTAAAAATTCCATTTTCAACTACACCTGGAAGAGTGTTTAAATCTATTTCTAAATCTATAGGAGATGAAATCTCATTAAATTTAGCGTCAATGATAAAATTACCATTATCCGTTATTACAGGACCATCCTTATTTACCGCCATTCTTACAAGAGGTTCTGCACCCATATCCTTTAAGGCATTTGAAACAGTGGTTTTAGCCTTAGGAATAACTTCGACAGGTACCGGTGTAGCACCTAATTGACTAACATATTTAGACTCATCTGCAATAATAATAAGTTTGTCCGCGGAATAGTCTACAATCTTCTCCATTGTATGGGCTGCTCCACCACCCTTGATTAGGTTTAAATCCGAATCGATTTCATCTGCACCATCAACTGCTAAATCAATACTATGTTCATCAAGACTAGTTAATGGAATATTCCACTGTTGTGCAAGTAACGCAGATTGATATGAAGTAGGAATTCCCATAACCTCAATACCCTCTTCCTTAACTCTCATACCTACCTTTTCAATAAAATAATGAGTGGTAGATCCAGTACCAAGACCTAAAATTTGACCATCTTTAACTTCCAAAGCTGCTTTATAACCAACATCTTGTTTAAGATTCATAATCACACCAAAATAGCTTAATAAATAATTATTCAATAAAATTTATATAAAGTTTATTTAAAGTTAAACCCTTCTTACAAACTCCTTCAAATCTACCTAAATCTTTTATGATAATACACTTATCGTTATTATATAATCCCTCAGGGAAACAAAGGTCATGATATTCACAATAGACATCACAATCAGGAGAATCATAGACTATAGTTGAACCTTCAAATACCTTTTTAGAATTAAATAAAATAGGAATATCTGCTTTCTGAACTTCAACTGGAACAACCTTTCCTTCAGCATGAAGAGGACAATTTTGATCATTGTTTCTAACAGATATAATCTCATACATTCTATTTTTCTCCAAGGAATCTATACATGAAGATTTATATCTACAGTTTTTACATTCCTCTGCAGGACCATAAAAAATAAATTTAGTTCCTTCACGGGCAAAATCCTTTCCTACCAATGTTATCATAATATTACCTCTAAATAACTCCTGTCTTTATAGCTAAATTACGAGCTGCATCTCTAGATATTCCCCTATCTCCTAAAATTGTATATCTTTCAGGCCTAATAGTATGTGCCATTGTTAAAGCATCAATAATATCCTCAGGATCTAAATCCAAATCATATGCAGTTGTAGGTGCTTTCATACTTTTTAAAGCATCCCTAATAAATTTCCAATCTCCACCTTGAAGATTCATCATCATAATAGTACCTAAACCACATTGTTCGCCATGTAAAGCTGGCTTTTTAGCAATTTTATCTAAAGCATGGGAAAACAAATGTTCAGAACCACTTGCAGGCCTACTTGAACCAGCGATACTTATTGCCATACCACTGCTAAATAACATTTTAGCAACCAATCTGGCACTAAGTTCCAAACCTTCCTTAATACTATCTGCAGAATCTATTATTAATTTTGCAGTCATCAAAGATAGTGCCGCTGCTGATTCGGAAAAACTTACATTTTGAAGTCTTTGTGCAAGACGCCAATCCTTCACAGCAGTATAATTTGATACAATATCTGCACATCCAGAAACCAAAAATCTAAAAGGTGCATTTTTTAATATTTCAGAATCCGCAATTAAAGCCATTGGAGCATGTGCTTTAACTGAAACAGAACCTTTTGAGTTTTTAATAGATGCCATAGGTGAAGCAATTCCATCATGAGAAGCTGTTGTTGGTACTGATATGAAATAAGAATTCTTATTAGTTGAGGCTAGTTTAGCAACATCTATAACTTTACCACCACCAACCCCTAATGCAAAAGAGTTCTCAGCTAATTTGTCTTCAACCTTTGAAACATACTTTTGAGTAGCATCACTAACCTGAATAATCTCAGGGTTAAATCCTGCTTCCTCTAAACTATCATATACCAATTTCCCTCCAATTTTTAAGGTACGGTTACCTGTCACAACTAAAGGTTCACCAGGAAGTCTTAAATTACGAGCAATTTCACCTGTTTCATAAATGACATTTGGACCAATATGAACTTCCCTCGGCATTTGAATAGTTTTAGAATCCATGATTAATTCACCTAACAATAAAAACTAAATTTTAATGAAATATAAAAATATTTATATTATGAATATATTTGTAAGTATCTAATAAAATAATTTTTGTTTAGAAATTTAAATAAAAATTAAATTTCAAAATCAAATAAACAAACCTATTCAAATATTTTCAATAAATCCAAGAAAATCTAATATAATAATATTTATTAATTAATAAAAAGATAAATTATAAATCATAGAATAATTGATTTTTTAATTTAAACAATTAAATTAAAGATTTAATATTAGTTTAATTTAATAAAAAATACTTATTTTAAATTATATTATGAAAAAATAAATACTTAGGTGATATAGTGGAGAATTTTAGTGAATGGTTTCATAATATCATTGAAACAGCAGATATTATAGACCCTAGATATCCTATTAAAGGTATGGGAGTATGGTTGCCTTACGGATTTCAGATTAGAAAAAATTTTTTTAAGATAGTTACTGACTTAATGGATAAGGAACATGATGAAACCTCATTTCCTCTTTTGATTCCTGAAGAAGAACTTGCAAAGGAAGGTTTACATGTTAAAGGATTTGAGGATGAAGTATATTGGGTAACTAAAGGTGGTCAAAAAGATTTAAATGAAAAGTTAGCTTTAAGACCTACCAGTGAAACAGCAATTTATCCTATGTTTTCACTTTGGATAAGATCCCACATAGACTTACCTATTAAAATTTATCAAAAAGGAAGTACATTTAGATATGAAACTAAACACACCAGACCAATGATAAGGGTACGTGAAATTACCTCATTTGTTGAATCACACACAGCCCATTCAAGCCCTGAGGAGGCAGAGGAACAAGTCCAAACAGGTATTGAAATTTATAAACAAATTTTTGATAGTCTTGCAGTACCCTACTTAATCAGCAAAAGACCAGAATGGGATAAATTCCCAGGTGCTGATTATACTATGGCATTCGATACAGTATTTCCCGATGGAAAAACCCTACAAATCGGTACAGTACATAACCTAGGTCAAACATTTGCTAAAACATTTGACATTACCTTCGAAAATAAAGAGGGTCAGCATGAATATGTATACCAAACATGTTATGGAATATCCGATAGAGTAATTGCATCAGCAATTGCAATTCATGGAGATGAGAAGGGTTTGGTTCTTCCGCCTGCTATAGCACCTGTTCAAGTTGTAATAGTCCCAATACTATTTAAAAAAGGTGCTGAGGAAGTATTGGATAAATGTAATGAAATTAAGGATGCATTATCAAAAGATAATATTAGGGTTAAAATTGATGATAGGGATATCCGTCCCGGTAAAAAATTCTTCAGTATTGAAAACAAGGGCATACCATTAAGAATAGAACTTGGACCAAGAGATTTAAAAGCAAATAAGATTGTTGTTGTAAGAAGAGACAATGGTGAAAAATCAGAACTTACAATTGACGACAATTTAGTATCCTCCATCAAAGATCTATTAAATGACATCCATGACAATCTATACAAGAAGGCATGGGATAAATTTAATAAATCACTTAAACTTGTTGAAGATGAAAAAGACATTAAAGAAAGTATTAAAGAAGGAAACATTACAGAATTCTACTGGTGTGGAGACACCGAATGTGGAAAGGAAATAGGAAAAATTAGTGATGAGGATTTCCTTGGATCAAGTGATGACCTTGATGAGGATACAGATAAAGTATGCGTACACTGTGGTAAGAAAGCAAAACATATTGCCTCAGTAGCTAAAACATATTAAATAAAATAGATGATAATATGGATAAAATAGATGCGATAATACCAGTTAGTAAATTCTCAAATGCAAAAACTAGATTATCTCCTTTTTTAAGTTTAGAAGAAAGAGAAAACCTATTAAAGGCTATGCTTACTGACGTGACAAATGCGTTAAGAGAATATGTAGATAATATTTATATCATAAGCTCAGATGATGAGGTTTTGGAGTTTGCTAAAGAATTGGATGTAAAGACTATAATAGAAAAGGAAAACCCTGATGGTAACAATTTAAATAATGCATTAACCCAGGCAATGACCGAACTCAAGGATAAAACCAAGAAAGTTATTATTTTACCTTCAGACGTACCGCTTATCGGAAAGACCAATATTGGTATGTTACTTCAACAAACACAGTTTATGGACTTTGTAATTGTACCTTCAAAAGGAGGGGGAACCAATACATTAATTATTAGTCCTTTATCAATTGAAATGAAATTTGGCGATTTCAGTTTCATCAAACATGTAAAACAAGCAGATTTACATAACTTTACTCCTATGGTACATGATTCATTCTTTATGGCAATGGATGTAAATACAACTGAAGATCTAGGTGAAATATTAATACATGGAGATGGAACTAAAACCAAAGAGTACCTAAGGGAATTAGGCATTAGTGTACATTCCATCCATGGAGCAGAAAGACTTAATGTTGAAAGAAATTAATATTTAAAACATGATTAAATATTTATTTCATTTGAAAATACTTAACGTTAAGGGAAATTAATACCTAAAACATGATAAATTTCACTTAAATTTCAATTTTCTTTTTTTAAATAATTTTAAACAAATATTAGGATTGTGCTACAATCAATAAATTTTCAATTTTTTTATAACAATCAAAAATTAACATGATAACATGATAGGACTTACAATCGCAGGATTAGATCCCTCTGGAGGAGCCGGAATACTTACAGATATCAAAACATTTAGTGCCTTAGGAATCCATGGAACCGGAGTCATAACTGCATTAACTGCTCAAAACCCATCAAAAGTCTATGGAATTCAAGAAATTGATACCGATTTTATATCACTACAAATTGACAGTATATTGAAGGAATACCCAATAAAATATGGTAAAACTGGAATGTTATACTCCAAAAAAGTAGTCAAACTTGTAAGTGAGAAAATAGATGAATATGATCTAAACATTGTAATTGATCCGGTAATGGTTTCTACATCCGGGGGACAGCTATCTGAGGAAAACTTTACAAAATACTTAAAAAAATACTTAATTCCCAAGGGGATACTTGTTTGTCCTAATGTAAGTGAAGCTGAAAAACTATCCAAGGTTAAAATCCGCTCAATCGAGGACGGAATCCGGGCTGCCGAAAAGATTGGTCCCAATGTAATAATTACAGGGGGACACTTAAACGGTACCAATATCTTTTATGACGGTGATATTTCTATTTTCAAACAAAAGTTAATTGAAACAGACAATACCCATGGCAGCGGCTGTACATTTTCCGCTGCAGTTTGCGGATATCTAATAAAAGGTTTTAATTTAAAAGAATCTATTGAAAAATCTAATGAATATGTATATCATTCCATTAAATATGGAAGATATGGTACATTGAATCCATTATATAAATTAGAAGAATAAAAATATTATAATAGTTTTATAAACTACAATAATTATTAATCGTTCTTTTAATTTAATTAATTAGAAAATTCTACTGAAATCAATTAAACTATTTTAATAAAAACAAAATCCATTAAATCAATCTTTTAATGAAAAAATCCCCTGCTTCTACTTTAACAATTTAATTAGGTTAAATTTAATAATATAAGAAATTCTATTTAATAATAATCAAACAAAAGACAGATTATTAAAATAACATAATTAAAAGATAATCTAAGCCAAATGGAAAAAATATCCGATAAAAAAAATAAAAACTAACTAAGCAACTAATAAATGGAAACAGTGAAAAGAATCAACAAAACTCGATAAATAACAAAATATCTATAAAAAAACTGATTAACTAAGAAACAAACTGGAAAGTAAAAAAATCAGCAAAAATAGCTAACAAAAAAAATCAATAAAAAAGAATTAAAAATAGAAAATAAAGGTTTAGAAATTATAAGTATTCGGAAATCTTATCCTGAATAGCCAATAATTTAGGATCATTTCTTTTTCTTGGATGTGGCATATCAATATCGATTACATCCTTAACTTCTCCACCATGTCTTCCCATAACCACAATTTGATCTGCTAAGAATGTGGCCTCGGAAACATCGTGAGTTACAAAGAGAATTGTATTATATTTTCCAAGTGAATCAAGTAACTTCTCCTGAAGATCATGTTTAGTTAACATATCCAATGCAGAAAAGGGTTCATCCATTAAAACTGTATTTGGGTGGTTGATCATGGTTCTAATTAAAGCAACCCTTTGTTGCATACCACCGGAAAGTTGATATGGATAAAGATTTTTACTATCCTCCAATCCAACACCCTGAAGATAAGCCTCAACTCTCCTTCTACTTTCCTCATCATTATCTCCTCTGACCTTAAGAGAAAACATCACATTATCAAATACTGTCATCCAAGGAAATAGAGAATATTGTTGGAAAATAAAACCCCTATCTGTGGAAGGTCCTTTAATAGGCTTACCATCCTGTAAGATTTCACCAGAGGTAGGTTTATCTAAACCACCTATCAATCTAAGTAAAGTTGTTTTACCACAGCCTGAATGACCTAATAGACAGATGAACTTATTATCCTCAAAAGTAATATTCAAATTATCTAAAACTTTATTCTCTTCCTCATTATTCTTAAAAGTTTTAGTTAGATTTTTTACTTCTATTGTCAAATTAAAATCTCCATTAAATATTTACCAGAATATTTTATCCTGTATCTTAGTAAATCCATAATCAAATAAAATTCCGATTAAACCGATTACTAACATACCAACTACAGTTGTACCTGGATCCATTAAATTACTTGCTGTTTGAATCATATAACCTAAACCAGTACTTGAACCAATCATTTCTGCTGCAACAGTACACATTAAAGCAATACTTACCCCTACTTTAAGTCCTGAAACAATATAAGGAACAGCGGAAGGTAAGATAATCCTTCTTAAAATTGTACCATTACTTGCACCCAATGTTTGAGCTGATTCAATTAGAATACTAGGGGTTCTTTTAACACCATCTATTGTATATACCAATAGTGGGAAGACACATCCCATAAATATAATAAACACAGCGGAATTCAAACCTATTCCAAACCAGAGAATTGAAAATGGAATCCAAGCAATCGGTGGAATTGGTCTTAGAATACTGATTAATAAAGAACAGAAACTGTCCAGAGTTTTAGAGTATCCTAAACATATTCCCACAGGAATAGCTACAATTGATGCAAGAATAATACCTAAAAATACTTTAATTAAAGTACTTATTGTATTGTCAAGTAGACGTCCATTCATTATAATCGTATATGCAGAATGACATACATCAATAGGACTAGGTAATTTAAAACTTGGCACTAAACCGAAACCGTCGGTAATCAAATACCAAACAATAAGCACTATGATCGGTAAAATACAAGGTAATAATTTTTTCTTTAAACTCAATTAAATCACTTACTAATCATAAAACTATAAAAATTTCTAATTTAAAAAACTTAAAAATTAAGTTACCACTATAAAAATTAAATTAAATTAAATAATAATATTATTTAAATGTTTTCTAACATTCTTAAATAAAATATAGATTTAAATAGTATATAAAAATAACTTTTTTTTAAAAGAAAATATATCACAACTAGAATATTTTATATTATAAACCTAAAAATGTTGATATTTTTCGAAAATACCAAAATTAATTTATTATATTTCATAATCCAATAAAAATACAATCTTATTTTAAAAATGAAATAAAAAAATAGAAAAGAATTAAAATATTAAAAATATTTTAATAAAAAGACACGTTTTTTAAAACAATCTTATCCCTTATAGAATATTTGATCCTCTGTAAGGTTTTTATTTAAAACACCTAATTGGATTTCAGTATCTTTAAAGTCCATTACAGATTGTTTGTATGTATCATTTAATCCAGATACAAAGTCAATACCTTTTAATACATTACCTTCTAAACTTGCATTTGGTACGATATCACTAGGTAATAGTTTTGCAGCTTCATCCGGATGTTCTTTAATGTATTTGGTAGCATTTTCATGAATAGCTAAAATTGATTTTAACTCCTTAGGATGGTCTTTAATAAAGCTATCACTTGCTACAACTACACAGCATGGATGGTCCGGCATTATCTCAGAACTATTTTCTAAGAGTTTACCATATCCTGAACTAACTGCAATGGAAGCATATGGTTCATATGTTACAATTGCATCTAAACTTCCAGTTTTAAGTGCATCATTCATCTGAGCAACCTTCATAGAACTTGGATTAACTTGAGAAATATTGACATTTTCTTTGTTTAATGCATATTCAAGAAGCATATACTGAATAGAAGCTTCACCTGGAGTTGCAACTTTTTTACCTTTTAAATCAGCAATACTATTAATTGAAGATTTGTTTGAAACTAAAATACCACTTCCTTCCATTTGTGCTCCTGAAACTATTTTTACAGGAATGCCTTTAGAAATAGATGATAAAGCAGGTGTTACTCCAACATATCCTACATCAATATCTCCACTTGCCATAGCAGTCATTAAATCTCCACCATTATTAAATGATGATGTTTCCACATTAATTCCTTGAGCTTCATATTGTTTTTGAGCTTGTGCAACAAATAAAGCAGAATCATGATCTGATGGTAAATATCCTATCTTAACGGTAGTCTCATCAGAGTGACCGAAAGCATAGTAACCACCAATAATTGCAATTATTATTATAACAATTGCTATTATTACTCCTGTCTTTTTATCCATTGAATCACCTGAATTTTTTAAATAATTAAATTAATTGTTGAAAATTCTTATTAAATTTCAATTTTAATTAAAAAAGCAAGATAAATAAAAAATACAAAAAGATTATTAAATCTTTATAGAAAAAAATCATAACATAATTTAATTAAAATACAATAAATAATTGTTTAACTTACATATATAAAGCTTATCCAAAACAGGTTTAATGTTAAATTATTAGTTCAAAATCCAATATATTTTACTTAAAAAATTTATGAAACCAATAAGAATGATAGAAAAATGGAAAAATAAAAATCAAATAAAAAGTTTCAAAAAATCAATGAAAAGTTTTAATTTTAATATAAAACGAGTAATTTAAAATAAAATCAATTAATTGGAAAAAATAAAGTTTTTAAAAAGAACAATATGAAAAATAAACATTTAAAACAATAATGAAATTTAAAAAAAAATAAGGAATATGAAAAAGTAATATTATTTATTAAAAAAGTATTATTTCAATAAACTAACATTTACCATTTGATTAGGATAATGGAAAGAACAATAAAAGTTATTAAACTTATAAAAAATCAAGCTCCGTCTTCATCGGAATAAAATTCTGGATTATTAATTAATTTCTCTTTAAATAAATGAGTCAAACGAGAAATACATTGTCTAGAATAACCAGTTTCCTCAGATAATTGTGTAATTGTTTTATCATCCATATTAAATAAAACGTACAACATCATCCCCATTGGCATTCTGCTTTTATGAAATATAGTACCTGTAAAATCATTAAAGTTAGAACCACATTCTTTACAGGAATATCTTCGAACTCTCCCCTGTTGACCCCTGTTAACAATATTATATGATTTACATTGTGGACAATAAACACCATTGACCCATCTTAGACTTCTAAAAAAGGCCATAGCAACCTTATCGTTTGGAGTTTTAATACTGTCATTCAAAGATTCTGTCATATAATAATCTTAGTTTAAGATTAAATATAAAATTTTTGACTTAAGTTTTATTAAAAAAATTAAGTAAATTAAAACAATGAAAGATTAAAAGAGTTTTAAATTAGAAACAATAATATCAATTATCTAAAACATGTTTTAAATAAAAATAGACTAGAATATAAGTAAAATAAGCTTTTTGAAATGAGAAAAAAAATTTAAAAAATAATAGTTATAAAACCATTTGAAAAATAGTAATAAATTAATAATAGATAGTCTTATTTTAAAAAATATTGAAAATTCTAAGGATTAACTTCAAGAAACAATAACAGTTAATGGAATAATCCTATAAAAGAGTCTGTTTTTATAGAAATAATCAATTAATAAAATAAGGATATGCTATCCAGACTTAAAAAAAAAAATTAAAAAGAGGTGATGAATTATAATAACTCATCTCTTAAATCAATTGTATCTTTTAAATCTGGACCAGTAGAAATAATAGTTACTGGGACACCAGTTTCAGTTTGAATCTCATCAATGAATTTTTTGGTTTCACCAGATAAATCAGAGAAATCCTGTGTTTTAGCACAGTCAGGATATAATTTATCCACACAGGTCAATGCGATTTGAGTAGTACCATTAATTCTACAAGATTCCTTTGCAAGATCCATGTCAAAAAGACCTACCCTTCTACGTCTACCAGTCACTACACCATATTCCTCAATATTTTTAGCCTCTGCCTCTTCTTGAGTGATTTCTGTAGGGAAAGGACCTGCCCCTACACGAGTGATATATGATTTGAATACAGTGATTACCTCATCAACTTTAGTTGGACCTACACCAACATCAGCAGCAAAAGTACTTGCACAGGTGTCTTTACTAGTTACATATGGATAGGTACCATAGTATAAAGATAATGAAAATCCCTGGGAGCCTTCAACAAATACATCATTACCCTCATCAAGTGTTTCATTAATAGCTAAAGACACATCGGTAATATAATCTTCAAGTTCAGGAACATCTTTTGCTAAATCTGCAATCCTTAATACCCTATCAGAATTAGCCGGACCACAGCCAGAACCAGTACTTCCTATCTTTTTGGATAAATAATCAGAGTGTTTATCTCTTTCACGATGCTCAGGTTTAATAATAGCACAGCGACCATCTACCAATGTCCTGCCTTTTACATCATATTTATTTAAATATTCTAATTCATGGAAGAAAACTTCAGGATCTACAAGAACTCCTGCACCAATCATAAGTTTAGCGCCAGTATGAACAAAACCAGAAGGAATAAGTCTTAACCCATATTTCTCCCCATTGAATTCTACGGAATGTCCTGCATTAGGACCTACTCCAGCACGTGCTATAATATCAGGTTTGTCATTATTACAAAGGTAGGTTATACATTTTCCTTTACCTTCATCTCCCCATGCTCCACCGGTTAAAATACTACAAGTCATTTAAAATCTCCTACATTATAAATGTCATTATTAAATTAAATCTTTAAAAAGACCTTTTTTAAAAAAAATATATTACATTAAAAAATTGTTTTTAAACCATTGTAATATTACTTTGTTAAAGTTTATAAAGTTTTAGAAAAATTCATATAAATGACTTAAATAAATTCTAAAAAGAAATAAAAATATAGAAAACTATAAAAAATAGCTTAAATTTAAAGTTAAAGTCATGAAAAAATATTTTAGAAAAATATAAGAATAAAAATTAGACCATAGGAAAATAGATAGAACAAATATCTTAGAATCTAAAAAAAAGGTAAATCACAAAGAAAAAATAATGTTTTTTATAAATCTAATAGAGACTCCTCACATAATGGATCATAGGGAAGTTCAAGTTCAGTACCTTTCTTTCGCCAATACTCAAGATAATATCTTACCCATTTGTTGGAAAGCTCTAGAATATCATAGTCACTTAATGATTCAAAATCATTAAAGACATTTAAGGAATTTCCACCAACACAAATAGCGATATCGTCGGATGTAAATGACAAAATAAAGTCGGGAACATTCTCCCCACTTTCATCTTTAAAATTATCCAAGAATATTAACTCGTTTTCAAACTCCATATACAAATCATTAATAAAGCCAAGATTCTGGAATTTGAATTTAGAACAATCCAGTTTTTTACTAAATTCAATTAAAAAATTATTATCCAAACCATGGGTATTTTTAAGAAATCCGATATCTTCCTTATCATTATAAAGAATTGAAAATAGGGAATTATCTGCAAAACGTATAGAAATCCGACTGTCATGAATAGAATCTGAACATTTACCCTCAGATGGATTATATAATTGGACATGCTCAAAGTCCAAATATATGGAATCACCTACAACCTCCAAGGCTGTCCATATACCTGATTTAGAAATTACATCCTCCAAAATATTATATGACTGTCTATTCATAAAAATCACAATATGCCTTTTATAACTTACCTGATTAAATTATCCAATATACCCAAGGATTAAGTTTAAACAATTTTTAATTCAAAGGGATAGATTTAATAAAGTGTTCCTAATCAATAAAAGTTTAATTATTTAATATACTATAATATTAAACTTAAATCATTATATTAGTAAAGGTCTAATAATTATTCTCTACTATTGTATTTAATAAAATCTTCATATGCCCCTTCCATAAAATAGGTGGTATCATCAAAGATTTTCTCCCATTTAAAATCCTTTATCTTAATTGGTTTATCTGGATTATTACTCCATTCCACATTAAAATCATACTCTTTTAAAATACTGATTATATTATTTGCAAGTTCCCTAGATGCTTTTTTATCAGTTTTATCAAATAAACCAAAGGCTATAGTTAAAACATTATTTTCAAACACCTCTTCAATACCTGATAAAGTATAAAAACAAAAACCTTTAGGACTATAATTATTGTTTATTAAATGAGTATATATTTCAAAAGAGTCCTCCACACCTTCCTGAATATCATAACCACAATTATGTATAGAAACAATACCATCCTTAGTTAATTTATTAAACCCCTCTTTGAGATTGGTAAAATCAGCACTATTAGATTTTTTCTGATGATCATTGAATTTATCCGTAATTTCATTATAGATTTTATCCTCATTTAAATCGAAATCTATAAATTCATCGATTATTGTCTCTAAAATCTCATCTTTATCATAGAACCCTACCTTCACTAAAAATTCAATCTCATCATCAATTTCATCCATTAACTCACTATTCATATAATCACTAATAAAAAAGTTTTAAGATATTTACTCAATAATTTAATTTTAATTTATTAATTAATAAACCTTATAAAATCATTATATAAAAATATTTTACAAAATTCAGATTAAGATAATATTTAAAATATATAGTGTTAAATGCTTTTTTTTATAATTTCAGGTAATTCACTTCTAAAAAAAGATATAAACAACCCATATTATAATGATTAACTAAAGCTAATAGAATATTTATGGGTAAACTAATTAAATAAATCAAATTGTAAAAAATAAGTTTAAATAAAAAAATGAAATTAAAAAACTAAAAAAAAGCAATAAAAATAATCTTATTTTAATGAATATAGATAAAAATGAGACTTTAGTATTAAAAAAGATAAAGAGTTAATAAAACTATTCTTGTTTTATTATTTTAATCAAGTTAACATTACCTCTATCTGAAAATCCCACCATGATTTTATCTTCACCAATATCTGCAACTTGGAAATTATCCTCCTCATGAACCCTTACAGGATAATCTTTACATGCAACATAAGCTTCAAATGCCCTTTTACCATTGACGTCATAATCCCTTTGAAAACTATCAAAGATTACTTGAAACTTATCAATAGAATCTATTTTAGGTATTTTATCAGATTTGATAGTTACAAAAAATACAAAGTCCCCAACATCTACAGGATAATATGCATCATCATCAAACAAACCAATAACGGTCATTGCCAAATAATGAACCTCATTGATTTCCGCTTTAAACATTGATGTTTTAAATTGGGGAATATCATATTTCTCACCAAACTCTTTAACCTTAACAGCCTCTGAAATTAATGATTCAGGCAATCCTAAATCATCATTATCCCATGCCCATGAAAACATGTCTGATTCTTTAGACAATATTCCTAAAATTTGAACTGGAAAAGTTAAATCCTCTGTAAAACTTAGATATCCCTTTTCAAGATCCAATTCACCTTGTTTATCTTCAATTAAATCAGCAAGATTTTCCTGTTTATCTAAAGCATATGCTCCAAATTTAGTAAAAATACTTTGTAAAGTATCATCCTCAGTAATTTCCAATGGTGAACTACTCATATAATCCCCTCATTAATAAAAAAAAAGTTTAGAAAGATAGTTTTGAGATTCTTTCCATAGCTTCTTTAGTGTTTTCATATGTATTAAATGCTGTAAGTCTGAAATAACCTTCTCCAGAAGGACCGAATCCGGAACCTGGAGTTCCTACAATATTTGCCTCATTTAATAATAAATCAAAGAATTCCCAGGAAGGCATATTGTTAGGAGTTTTAACCCAGATATATGGAGAGTTGATTCCTCCAGATACAGTTAAACCTAAGTCGGTTAAGCTTTCCCTAATTAATTTAGCATTTTTAAGATAATAATCAATGTTTTCCTGGATTTCTTTCTGTCCTTCTTCGGTATAAATAGCCTCTGCAGCTCTTTGAACAGGATAAGATACTCCATTAAATTTAGTAGTTTGTCTTCTATCCCATAAAGCATTTAAAGAATGTTTGTTACCTTCGGAATCTTTAACTTTAAGTGCTTTAGGAACTACACAGTAAGCACAACGAGCACCAGTAAATCCAGCGGTTTTTGAAAAACTTCTAAATTCGATTGCAACTTCTTTCGCACCATCAATTTCATAGATACTGTGAGGAATATTATCTTCAGTGATGAATCTTTCATATGCTGCATCAAATAATATTAAAGCTTCGTTTTCTCTTGCATAATCAACAAACTTAGCAAGTTGATCTCTAGTTAATGTGGAACCTGTTGGGTTATTAGGATAACATAGATAAATAATATCCACAGGTTCACTAGGAAGTTCAGGTTCAAAATCATTTTCTGCAGTACAAGGAAGATATACCAATCCTTCATACATTCCATCATCTTTCATTGGACCAGTTCTACCTGCCATTACATTAGTATCAACATATACAGTATAAACAGGATCAGTAACTGCTATTGTGTTTGAATTAGCAAATAGCTCTTGAATGTTACCGGTATCACATTTTGCTCCATCACTTACAAAGATCTCATCAATGTCCAAATCCACACCTAAAGGTTCGAAGTCGCCTTTAACAATTGCTTCCCTTAAAAATTCGTATCCATGTTCTGGACCATATCCCCTAAAAGTGTCAGCTTGACCCATTTCATCAACTGCATCTTTAAAAGCTTTTATGACAGCTTTTGGTAAAGGTTTAGTTACATCTCCAATACCCATTGCAATTACATCTTTATCAGGATGTTCATTTTCATATTTTTCAAGTCTGTTTGCCACTTCTGCAAAAAGATAATTACTTTTTAATAAAAGATAATTTTCATTTACTTTTACAACCATATTATTCCTCTTGAATCTTTATAATATTAAATTTAAGATAATATTAAAAATAACATAAATAACTAAGAAGTTATAAGGCTATTTAAAAAAATCTTCATTTTAAATAATTTAAAATTTAAGATTAAAATAAATTATACTAATAAAATATTATAGTTATAAATATATAAAACCATACTAATAAAATTTTTATAATAAAATCAAATTAAAAATAACTAATCTTAATAAATAATATATATTAATAATAATATAATTAAAAATGATTTAATTATTTTTTTATTCAAATAAATATTTAGAGGATAATATGTTATTAAAAACAACATTATTACTGATAAACATTGCTATAATCTGTGTTGTAGCCTGTTTAATAGTAAAATTATATTATAGAGACGAAGAGAAAGGTAAAATCGAAACACATGAAAATATTGAAAGGAAACTTAAAAGTAGTACCCAAGTACCAAAATTTGAAGACACCCCCAAAAATAAAAAACAGACCAATACTTTACTATCAAATAAAGATAAAATCTTAAAAACCACAAGCAAAGCAACAAGTAGAATAACAGGTACAAGAAATTCAAATAAAGTTAATGATGAAGAAGCCTTAAATAAAGAAATAGAAAGTTTAACCATTACAAGACCAAAACCGAATAATAATACTAGAAATTTAAACTCTAAAACCAATAGCATAGCTGATACCGCCAAAACCACCGAAAACAAAATAAACAAAACCCAAAACAACAACATAGCAAAAACCACCAAAAGCCAAGAAACCAGAAAAATAGCTAACACTGCCAAAACCACCGAAAACAAAATAAACAAAACCCAAAACAACAACATAGCAAAAACCACCAAAAGCCAAGAAACCAGAAAAATAGCCGACACTGCCAATACTACCGAAAACAAAATAAACAAAACCCAAAACAACAACATAGCAAAAACCACCAAAAGCCAAGAAACCAGAAAAATAGTAAATGAAAACCAGAATACCATAAAAGATAAAAATCCAAACAAAATACAAAAGCCACAGGAAACTGAAAGAAAACCAATAAGCATCAATGTAAAAAATGCCGAAATTTCAACTGATGCTGAAAATAAAAAAGAGGATAAGGTTGAACCTAAATTAAAAACAACAGCAACTGAACCTAAAACAACCATTAAAGAAACCCCAAAAGTAAAACCTATTATTAACAAAACAAGCCAAATTAAGGAAAGTCCGAAAGCTGAGGCAAATACCGTTAAAGAAGCAAAACCTATTAAAACAGAGGACAATGAAATTGAATCTACAAATGTTAAAACTAACTTAAAGACAGAACCAAGTCTTAAAGTTGAACCACCAATAAACAATATTGAAGAGGAAACCATTAAGACCAATATCCCGGAAGAAGTTAAAACTGAAACCACCGAAAAAGAAGCAAAAACAAACAAGGAGGTTAAAACTGAGACTACTGAAAAAGTTAATAAACCTGAAATTAAAACCAAACCAAGCATAAGCCAAGACATAGACATCAAACCTACCATAAAAGAAGAAACAAAACCTACAAACAAAACCATAACAGAAAAAGAAACAAAAATCAAAAAAGATGCAACAATAAATAAAGAAGCTGATGAAATCAATAAACCTGAAATTAAAACCAAACCAAGTATAAACCAAGACATAGACATCAAACCTACCATAAAAGAAGAAACAAAACCTACAAACAAAACCATAACAGAAAAAGAAACAAAAGGGGAAAATAAACCAGATGCCGAAGAGAAATCAAAACCATTCGAACTTAACATTAAAGATAATAGCTTAGCTGAAGGCATAGCAAGTAATATTACTCAAGAGCCAATTGAAGATAAACATCAAAGCATCATTGATAAAACTAGAAAAATAACAAATCCTGAACCAATAAAAACAGAACCAGCTACAATTGATGATTATGCAAAAGAAAATGAAGAAGAGAAAGACAATGAATTTGAACAATCTGCATATAATGATATTATAGATCCATTTGAAAGTGTTAAGGGTGCATTTAAGAATATTAAATCATCCATTGTAAGAGACGATAGTGAAAATGGAGAAAACTTAGGAAATACTAATGAGGCAGTTCTTGAGGAAGTTTTAAACAATAATAAAGAGAATTATGAGGATGGAATCACCTACAATGATAATGTTGTAAGTATAACACCATTACATGATCCTGAAGAAATCAAAAAATATGAAGAGAGCATTAAACCTGATTATGATACTCATGACGTATTCGATAATATAAATGGAAATACCGATGAATTAACTCCAGAGGAAATTGAATACTTTGATAATTTAGAAAAAGAATTCAATGAGGAATTAGATAAAAATGAGAAAAACAAACCAAACTATGTTGCAGATAAAACCGATGATATGAAAATCACCGTTAAAAAGTCTGATGACTTGTCCAATCTTAAACCTTCTGAAAGATTCCATAAAAAATATGGTGGAAAATCCGATGAAAAAAAATCTGCACCTAAATCATTAAGACGAAAAGAGCCTGAACAAGATTTAGTAATCAATCTCCAGGGTACAGATCACATATTAAAACGTGGAGTCAGTATTATTTACCAGTACAAAGGTGAAAAATACGGTAGTTCTATTCACAGCATTAATGGTAACAACATTAATGTCACATATAGGGGTAAAAAGATTTGGATTAAACCAGAAGATATTACTAAAGTATTTTAAATAAAAAAATAAACATTATCCTCTAATACTTTTTAATATCTTTTCTTTTAATTCTTAATTTTTATATTATAAACCAAATAGCCAAAAAAACTTATTTTAAAATCTTTATTTTATAATCAAACATGATTTAACTAGTTTCCTTAATAAACTTAAATTGAAATTAAACATGATTTTAACTAATTTTCCTTTAACAAACTTAAATGAATAGTTAAACTTAATTTAACTAGTTCCCTTAATAATGCAAAACTTATTTAAAAAATATTTTAAGTTAAATCTAAATTTAGGGATTATTTAAACTGATTTTCTTAAATAACCAAATTATTTTTAAACAAATTCAATTTAAACATTGATTTAAGTTAATTTCCATATTAAAAAAATAATAATTTTTAAAGGGATTTTAAAAAATATTTCAGATTTAAAAATTGTAATATTGACTTTATAAATAGTAGATTCCTAGTTTTAAAAATCAATTAAAAAAATACCCATTTTATAATTAATTAAAACAATAGTTTAACTAAATAGAATTGCATAAAAAAAATATCTTTTAAATATATAATTAAAATATTAAAAAAAATCAAATACAAGAAATAAAACCGGGAAAAGCTTAATTAAAATATATATGTATTGAATAAAAAAAAGAATTTTCAAATCAATTAAAAAAGGGAATTGATTTGTAAAGGGTAAAATAAAAAAAATTAATAAATCTGATTAAAACAGGTTAATGAAAAGATGAATTAAAAATAGATTATAAAAAAAGAAATACACAATAAAAATTGATTAAAAAGATAAATTATATTTATTTATGGGCATAATAAAATACTAATTTATCATCTTTAATCTCGTCAAGGCGAACAAATCCGAATCTTTCAAATTGAATTACATCATCAACCTTAAGATTCTTACAATCCTTCTCACAGAAACCTTCAACAACTGAAGCGTCATCCATTACAACCTCAGCTTTAATAGCCTCCTCTGTAGGAACAAACTGAATGATTCTAGCTTTAATTTTACGGGCATCTTCAAATGATGCACTGTTAAACTTAACGGTTCCATTATCAATATCAATATTAATTAAATCCATTAACCTGATATGTCCATCTTTAAAGTCATCCCCATCAATATAAACAGAACCATTAAAGTCCAATGTTCTGTTTCCTCTTTCAGGAAAGTCCGGATGTAATTCCTTTTCCAATGTGAAATTAGAAAATTCCTCAGGACAATCTTCAACATCTATTTTTACAGGGTTTTTAACAAAGAAATATCTATTTGCCTTATCTTCAATAATATTTCTATTTAAACCATAGATCTTTTTCCAACTTACAGCAGAATCAGACATTTTAACTCCAATTTCCACCATCAAATTCCAAATAGCCTCCGGTTGGATACCTCTTCTTGCAATAGCCCTTAAGGTTCCAAGTCTTGGATCTGTCCATGAGGAATATTTTCCGGATTCAATACCTTCTTTAGCCTTGGAGGTACTTAATGGAATATCCTCCATTTTAAGTCTTCCATAATGGATAAATTCCGGGGTGTCCCATCCCATATGTTTATATAGATATTTTTGTTTTTCACTATTTGCAAGGTGATCTTTTCCTCTTAAAACATGAGTCATGCCCATTAAATGATCATCTACAGATACGGAGAAGTTCATCATGGGATAAACTCTATATTTTTTACCTAAACGTGGATGTTCCTCATCAACAATACGGAAAGCTACCCAATCACGAATAGCAGGATTTTTATGATTAATATCAGTTTTAATTCTTAAGACTGCGGAACCTGCCTCCATTGATGGAAACTGTTCCCATAATTTTAGATTTTCTTCCACACTCTGATTTCTATGTGGACAAGGTTCACAATTATCTTTAAGCTTTTTAAATTCCCCACCGTCACAGGTACACATATATGCTGCCCCTCGTTTAATTAACTCTTCAGCATATTTATAATAGATTTCAAAACGGTCGGATTGGAAGTAAACCTCGTCAGGTTCAATTCCTAACCATTTTAAATCTTCCTGAATCATATCATAAGCAGGAGGATAGACTCTTTTAGGATCTGTATCTTCAATTCTTAAGATAAACTTTCCACCATACTTCTTAACATATTCCCCATTAGGTACTGCTGCTCTTGCATGTCCTATGTGTAATGGTCCACTTGGATTTGGTGCAAAACGCATAACAACATTATCATGAGAACCTGGTAACTCATCCAATCCCTCTTTCTTAACTTGTTTTTTCTCATGAATCTCCAAACCTAATTTATCCATTTCAGCTTGTTGTTCTTCTTTAGATAATTCATTAACTTTAGCTACAACTTTTGCACTTAATGGACCTATCTCTTTAGCACGGGATCTAAGTTCTGCTTCCTGAGACATAATAGAACCCATTACAGCTTTAGGACTAGCACTACCTTTGTGTTTTACAGCATTCATTAAAGCATGTTTATATACAACTTCTTCTAATTCATCCATTATATCACATTAAATAAGTATTCTTTTAAATTGATAAAAAACTATACTGAAAATACTAAATTAAAATAAAATAGTAATAAATACAATTAAAAAATCAGCATATTTTAAAAATAAAAATTAATATAAAATCACAGTATTATTTTTGAATCATTAAATATATAAATTTTTAATTGATAATCTAGAAAACTTTAAGGAAAAATTAAAATCATTATTTTTAAGATTTAATTCATTAATAAAAAAATAAAAATTAATATTTTATTATAATTATAAAAATAAACTAATAAATGATTTTAATTTATAAATCATATAATAATTTGAAATATTAAAGTGATAATATGACAGACAATAAGAGACATATTGAAAATCCAGAGGACATTGACTGGGCTTATTTTTGGGGTAAAAAATTAGAAAGTAAGAAAGATCGTCAGAAAAATTGGGATAAAGCAGCACCAAACTTCCATAAAAGTAATAAAAGGGATGATTATAGGAAAACCCTGTTAAACAGTTTAAAAATAACAAAAGAAGATACTGTACTGGATATTGGTTGTGGTGAAGGTTCCATCACCATTCCAATAGCTAAAAAAGCTAAAAGTGTTACAGGTCTTGATTCATCAAGCGGAATGCTTAAAATTTTAAATGAAAAATGTAAAAAAGAAGGGGTTGATAATGTAACCACTATTCAAAAACCAATAGAAGAAATATCAATTGATGAACTTGGTCACTTTGATATAATTGTCGCATCAAGATCACTTAACAGCATCATACCAATTGAAAGAGTATTGAAAACCATTAATGAAATGGCCAACAAATATGTTTATATCACCTTATTTGGACCAGATAACTGGAGAATAGAAAGGGATTTCCAGGAATCTATCGGAAATAATCCTAAGGATTTCCCTCCATACACCTACATGATTCAGATACTATACAATTTAGGTATTTATGCCAATGTTGAAAGACTTTCAATAACCTCCCACAGAGAATATAACAATATTGAGGAAGCCATGGACAATGGCAAATTTAGAGTGGACCTCTTAAGTGATGAGGAAATTGAAAAACTTAAAACCTATCTTAAAGATATACTTAAAAAAGATTCCAAAACCGGAAAATTATATAATGAAAAGGATGTTGCAGATTGGATATTATTATGGTGGAAAAAGGATGGAAAATAGGATTGATTAAAAATATAACCAGTACTTAATATTAATTTAAGAATCTAATTCCCCATCACCATATTTTTTAATTAGATTTGAAGAATAATTAGAGGCATAAATCCATCCGATTAACGCACCTGCTAATTTACCGATAACAACTCCAAACCATACACCCCATACTCCATAGCCTAAAACAATTCCAAGTAAAACAACAAAGAATGCAGGGAATATAATCTCCCTGAATATTGTAAGGCATAGGGAAGTTGGACCCTTTCCCAAACTTTGGAAGAATGAACCGGATAAAAGACCCAATGGCGTTGCAATGAAAAATAAAAAGAATACCTTTAGAAAATTGGATATTGGTTCTATGAGTACTCCTGTATTGGATGAAAAACTAAAGACCGTTGCTATCTGACTTGAAAATATAAAAACCACAGCACCAATAGCAACAGACATTATAATTCCGAGTTTCATTGAATAATTCAATACATTCTTCAATCTTCTAAATTTACCGGCACCGAAAGAGGAACCTGCAACTGCAATAGTTGCCATTGATAGACCAACAGACGGAACAATACCAAATAAAACTACTCTCATACCTGCAGTATATGCTGCTACAGCATTATTATCTGCAACCATAGTTAAAACTGAGTTTACAACACTAAGTAATGCTGCAATACACATCATTTCTAGTGCTGCTGGAATTCCAACCATTAGAATATCTTTAATTACAGAACCATTTGGTTTCAAATCCTTTTTATAAATATTCAAATAGGTATCTCTTTTAATAAGCATCCAATATAATATTACAACGGCACTGATTCCTGATGATAAAACCGTGGCATATGCAATACCTGCAACACCTAAGTTTAATCCCCAAGGTAACATAAAGACCGGATCCAATATAATATTTATTACCGCAGTTAAAGTCATGACATATAACGCTCTTTTTACATCACCTTCAGCTCTTAAAACACCAGTCAATATTGAGGTAATTATAATAAATATACATCCTGAGAATATTACGGTACTATAATACAAAGCCAAACTAAGAACTTCACCACTTGCACCAAGACCTATAAGGATTGGTCTTTGAAAAAGCAATATAAATACTGAGATAATAATCGGTATTATGATCCCTATAAGGAATGACTGACTTGCCCCTAAATCTGCCAAATCCTTCCTTTTTCCTCCAATTTTACGTGCGATAAAGGATGATGCACCTGCACCTAAACCATTTGCCAAACCATTTACAACCATAAACAGAGGGGTTACAAATCCTACCGCTGCAAGAGGTGCAGCTCCAAGGACAGATACCCAGATACCATCTATTAAATTGTAACTCATAGTAATAAGCATACTCAAAATCATTGGCCATGCCATTTTACGTACAGCAACCTTATAATCACCCATCATCATTCTAACATTTTTATTTTCCTCAACCATTTAAACACCAAAAAACAGATTATAGCAATTTGAAACTTTTTAAAGTTAAATCTTTAATTAGATTATTTAATTTGGAATCCTCAGATATTCCCATATACGTTTCCCATTCCCCATTGATTTCTTTAATTTTAGGAATAATTTCTAAGGATTTATCTGTTAATTCAATGATATTTCTACGAAAATCCTCATTATCAGTTTTACGAATAATATATCCCTCATTCTCTAGTTTTTTTAAAGACTTGGCAACAGAACCCTTGCTTAAGTTAAAGATCCTTGCTAAATCATTTTGACTTAAATCATCAAAATAATTCAATTTTACTAAGAAAAGTGATTGAATAGAATTAATATTATATTTTTCAAGTTCTTTATTAAGATATTTGATATAATTTTTAGACAAATTAGTAACTAAAGCCATAAAAGGCATTTTATCTATAGAACTACCAATTATTTCATAATTATCCATAAAAACACCAAATTAAATAATTTATTATTTAGTTATATATCCTAAAAAAATATAAAGGTTTCCATTGAAACGTTTCATTGGAAAATAAATTGCAAGAATATTTAAGAAAGTTGTAATAATTCCAATTTTTAGTTTTGAAGAGACATTCAAGAAATAAAATTGATTTTAATAAAGTTTTTCATATAATATCAGCCATTAACAGACATCCCATTTACAAATTCTATATAAAAGCAATATACGAAATACTCAATATTTATTACATCATATGAAAAAAATTGAAAGGTATAGAAAAAACCAGAAAAATATTAAGAAATATTTAAAGATGAAAAATAGCCAAAAATAATAAAAATAACTAAAAATAACTAAAAATAAAGAAAAATAGCCAAAAATAATAGAAAATAGATAAAAATAATAAAAATAACTAAAAATAACTAAAAATAAAGAGAAATAGCCAAAAATAATAGAAAATAGATAAAAATAATAAGTTTTATAATAAAGTAGAAAGAATTTTATAAATTATAAAAATATAGGAAAAAATAATTATAGAATTTAAGATTTTCTTTCAATTACAAAATCTGCTAATAAAGCAAGTGCATCTTTACTTGAAGAATCAGGTAATATATTAAGTATTTCCTTTGCTTTGTTTACATTTGAAAGAGCAACATCATGAGCATATTCAATTGAACCATATTTATTAAATAAATCAATTGCAATATCCACATCTTCTTGAGGAGATTCAGGATCAGATAAGATTTTAACCAGCTTTTCTTTATCCTCTTCATTTGCTTCGGATAAGGCTTTAACTACCATTAAAGTCATTTTACCCTCAACAATATCACTACCTACAGGTTTACCTAAATCCTTTTCATCACTAATAACATCAAGATAATCATCCTGAATTTGGAATGCTAAACCGATAAGTCTACCATATTCATACATTGCATCAATTACTTCAGAATCCGCTCCACCTACAATTGCTCCAGCCTTACAAGCCCCAGCAATAAGTGCAGCTGTTTTCTTGAAGATCATTTCCATATATTCCTCTTCCTGAACATCGAAATTACCTTCAAAACCCATATCCAAAGCTTGACCTTCACAGATTTTAACACATGCGTCTGCAACAACAGCCAAAGACTCAGCAACACGGTCTGCGGAAATGTTATCTTCTTTAGAAGTAATTACTAAACCAAATGCTTTTGAAAATAAAGTATCTCCAGCTAAAATAGCTAATGGTTCACCCCATACAGTATGTACAGAAGGCTTACCTCTCCTCATATCATCATCATCCATAATATCATCATGGATTAAGGAGAAAGTATGAATCATTTCAAAAGCCGCAGCAGTTTTAAGTGCATCTTCCCTGTTTCCACCAACTGCTTGACTTGAAAGTAAGGTTAAAGCAGGCCTTAACATTTTTCCGCCTGCCTCAGTTAAATAAACTGAAGATTTTTGTAAATCTTCAGGATCAATACTAGACAAATAATCCTCAATTACTGCCTTTACATCTTTAGAATAATCAGTTAAAATTTCAGTTACATCTGACATAAAAATCCTCCATTATAATTCATTTCCTATATTTTTCTTGATTAAAATTAATTTTGAAATTCCTCAACCAAATTATAAAAACTATGTAAACATTTATAACAATAATATATCTTTATTATATGATTAATAATCTTATCTTTTTTTAAAAATAAAATTAAAAAAATTTAATTTTAAACAATACCTCTAAGCTAATGAATTAAAATATTAACAATATTAGAATAAATAAACCTATTCCTCATCAGTATCATTAAAGACTTGTGCTTGTGCATTTCTTAAAATATGCACATTACTACCAATCCTATATCCTTCCTCTTCTGCAAGTTCCCCATATGCAGTTAACATGTGAAGATCTCCGTGAGCAGGAATGATATGTGCAGGTTTAACCATTCTTAAAAATTCCCTATGGTCTTCCCTACCTGCATGTCCGGATACATGGGCATTAGCATAGATTCTTGCACCAGATGCTTTAAGTCTTGCTTCCATTATATGCCTATTTGCAGCATTTGTTGGATTTGGAATAATTGGTGCAGAAATAATCACATTATCTCCTTTCTTAATATTAAATGGAGTCTTACCACTTGCAATTCTTGGAAGTAATGCATCGGGTTCACCTTGATGACCAGTAGTTACAAGTAAATATTTAGAACGATTTTCCTCTGCTTTTGCAAGTGCCCTATTTACTGCCTTTGGAGAACCATGAATAGATGAATTCTTAGGTAATTTCAATATTCCCAGATTCTGTGCAATTCCTAAAAATCTTTCCATAGATCTTCCAAGGAATAAAATTTCCCTATCACTTTTCTTTGCAATATCTGCAATGGTTTGAATCCTTTCAATATGTGATGAGAAAGTTGTAACAATCATACCGGTTTTTTCTTTTAAAGGTTCCCTCATTAAATCCTCAAGTATAATTCTTGGAACACGTTCTGAATAGGTTTTTACTTGTTGTGTATTTGCCGCATTTGTAGTTTCCACAATAAGTGCAAGTACTCCCTGTTTACCTAATTGTTTTAGTCTTTCATAATCAGGTGGGGGAGATACTTTCTGGTGATTATCAAATTTAAAATCAAGTGCGTAGATAATAATTCCTTCAGGAGTGTGTAAAACTGGGAAAACTGCCTGAGGAATACTGTGGGTAGTATGGACAAATTCCAAAGTAACATCCTTAGATAATTTTAATTTACTGCCTGGATTTAAAACCCTGATAGGATTGTTAACCTTAAATTTACGTTCACCTTTAATTTGCTTTTTAATAAGTGCAGCGGTATATGGTGTTCCAATTAATGGAGCATCATACCTATGTGCAAGTTTTGCAACAGCACCAATGTGATCAAGGTGTCCGTGTGAAAATACAATAGCTTTAACCTTTCCATCAACATCCTTCATTAAGGTATCATCAGGGATGACTCCCCTTTCAATTAAATCCAAACTATGCATTCTGTCAATATCCGTATCCTCATGGATATTGATCCTATCTAGATGTATTCCCATATCAAATATGATTACATCATCATTAACTTTAACGGCAGTCATGTTTTTTCCAACTTCCTCATAACCGCCAATTGCTATAATCTCAACCGTCAATATTTGACCTCCTACTATATTTCCTAGTGTTAAAACCCCTATCATTAAGCCATTCTTTAGTTTCACCCCTAATAACAAGATCAGATTCTTTTAAATCCTTAATACTTCTTGCTCCAACTAAAAACATAGCCAATTTTAAAGATTCGTTAAATTTATTCACATAATCAACAATTGCATCATGGCCTTTATATGCAGCTTTTAAAAACGGTAAAGCCATTCCAACAGCATCTGCCCCAAGAGCAATAGCTTTTGCAGCGTCCAATCCAGTACGAATACCTCCTGATGAGACAACAGGTATACTAACTGAGGAACATACCTCAACAGTACTGATTGCAGTAGGAATACCCCAATCCCAAAAAGCCTCTCCAAGTAACCTATCATTTGTACGATAGGTTTCTACAGCAGCCCAACTAGTTCCGCCGGAACCTTGAACATCTATGAAGTCAACTCCTGCTCTTTGAAGTTTTGCAGCATCCTCTGCACAGATACCTGCACCAGTCTCTTTAACCATGACCGGAACATCTACCAAATCACAGATCTCGGAAATAGATTGCACATATCCCCTAGCATCTACATCCCCACCAGGTTGAATTGATTCCTGAAGTGGGTTTAAATGAATAGCTAAAATATCTGCATCCAACATATTTACAGCATCCTCGGCATATTTCATCTGAGGAGCACCAATATTACCTAAAAGTAATGCATTAGGTGCATAATCTCTTGCAACAGTATAGGTAGATGTTAATTCAGGATTTTCGATTCCTGCTCTTTGACTTCCAAGGCCTAAAGCAATGTTATTTTCTTCTGCAGCAATGGATAATTCCTTATTGATTTTTTCTGCAAAAGGATGTCCTCCAGTAATAGCTGAAATAAATAAAGGAGAATCTAATTTTTTACCGAATGCTTTTGTTGAAATATCAATATCTGCTTTATTAATTTCTGGAAGTGCCCTATGAATTAACTCAATATCTTCAAAACCAGTTGACTTCTTATAATTAACATCATAATTTTTACAAATTGAAAGATGTTCTAATTTCCTATCTTGAATCATTAGTTTCCTCCAAAACTAAAAACATATATAGCCAATATACATTATTAATTATTAAAAAATAAGGGTGTTAATAGACAATCAGAATTTGATTACATTAAACATGCAAAATTATAAAATCTTAAAAAAGATCATTTATATAAAATTCTCCAATTAAATCTTTATAAATAAAATTATTAAAATAAGACAAGTATTTTAATAAGCTATTTTTATAATAAAAGACCCTATTAATCCTTACATAAACATAAATGTTGTTATAATTTATATTAAATTTTAAATTCCTTATTTTACCTAATATAAAAAAATAAATTCTAAAAAATCACTTATTTTTAAAAAAAAGATTGACCTCTTTAAAAATAAAATTCCCTGACCTATGATTTTTATGTTTCGACCATGTTTTTAAAGCTAAAATTAAATATTTTAACTGTATTATTTCCCTTAAATCATTTTTACATTAAATTCAACTTAATTATAAATTACTAGTTTAAACAAAAAACCATAGAGTAATCCCACATATTTAAATAATTAAGTAAAATAATAATCTAAAAATTATAACTGTGTAGTTATTTATAACTAATACTATATAATTATAATGTATTATTTTATAAAGGTATATAAAAAAAACAAAAACTAGAAAAAATAAATAATAAAAAATAAAAAAATTACTATTTCTTAGAGATTTTGGTACCTTTGACTTTCTTGTTTTGGAGTGATGCTGCGATTATACCCGGTTTATTAGCATTGACAATCTCGGAGCTAACACCAGAATATGCAAGATCTAAAAGTTCCTTAACCTTACCTACCATACCACCAGTAACATCAACATTAGTGGTGGACTCTATTTGTGTAATATCATCGATTGAATGTACATTCTCAATCAATTTAGCATCAGAATGTTTTTTAGGATTTTTATCATAAACACCATCAACATCGGTACCAAGTACCACTCTATCAAAACTCATTCTGCTTGCAAGGTTCTGAATAATCTGATCACCGGATATTACTACAAACTTCTCATTTGTATCCAATACAACATCACCATATAGTACAGGTACAAAACCCAACTCCAAATATCTTTTAATTAAATCCAGATTACAATTCGTTATTCTTTTATTAGTAGTGGTAATAAAGGAAGAAGGCGGTAAAGATACTGCAGGAATATCATGTTTCCATAATGCCTCACAGACATATGTATCCAACTTTCTTCCTGCAACCAATGTTTCTGTAAAACCAATCCTTTTTTCTGGAAGTTCCTCCTCACTAAAAGCCTGGCCAATCTTATATTTGCTTGCTGGTGGATGGGCAAATGATCCTGCACCATGAACCAGAACCAATCCATCCTCTAATTGGGGATGGATATTCTCTTCCATAAAGGATTGTTTAATCTCTTCACATACCCTATTTAAATTGTTATAATCAACTTTAGCAACAGATGAATCTTTATCTGTAATTATACTCCCACCAATCTTAAGTATTATCAAGTTATCACCTTTAAATAAAAAAATTTACACCAATTGAAAATTTCATAATTAGCTCTCTTAAAAACAATATTCCTTTCCAAATCAATAAATTTATTAAATATATAATAAAAGTTAAATCTAAGAGAAAAATAGTTTAGATAACTATTAATCATCTAATTGGCATAATCAATTAGATTATTATTAATAGTTTTTGAATTTTTCTTTTTAAATATTACCTTATTGTCTTTAATAGATATATTTGCATTTGATTTAGAGGGGTTCTTATGACTATTAACTTTTTTCCTGTTAATTTTAGGACTGTTTTTTACATGTTTATTAGGGTTAACCTTAACGGCAATATCCTTGTTATTTATTACATCACCGTGTTTATTACTTTGTTTATGATTATGGTTTTTTAGATTATTACCTTTATAGGATTTATCCCTCCTGTTTCTAGAGATAACCTTAGAACTTACACCTTTTCTAGAAAATCTAAGTTGAACTGTGGAATCATATACTCCAATGGCATTAGAAACCTGTTCCACCTTATTAGGACATAAAGCTACAATACTTCCACCACCACCAGCACCGGTGATTTTAGAACCGATAGCTCCAGCACCTCTTGCAATATAAACCATACGAGATAATTCCTTAGTATTGACACTGATAGAATCCAATAAACCTTGATTAATATTCATTAATTCTCCCATTTTATTAACATTGCCTTCCTCAATAGCCTTCTTAGCCTCATCAGTTAATACACCCATAGTCTTTATGATTGGATCCATAATTGAGGGATATTTAGTCTTTAAATTCTTTACATTCCTAACCATACGACTAGTACTACCATATTTAGATGTAACACCAATAACAAATGGCGCATTGATATTTGAATTGATTCTTTGAAGTTTTTTATTACGACTTAAATAGATTAAACCACCATAAGTAGATACCAATGTATCCAAAGGACTTGCCTCACCCTGTACCTTAAACTCTACTTGATGGGCTTTCTCTGCAAGACCTTTTTTGTTAAAGTAAATATTGTGATACCTGTATAAAGCCGCAAGTGTTGCAACTGTTACAGCAGCTGAGGAACCTAAACCAGAACCAATTGGAATATCAATTGACAAATCAATCTCAATTGGTGAATGATCATGAACCATATATAAGGCTTCTAAAATATATCTAATAATTCCGGGTTTACCTTTCTTCAACACATATTTCTTATTTTTAGTATCTAATTCAGCTTCAAATCCTAGATCTTTGGATTTTAAAATAGTTTTATCCGTACTGCTATCTTTAATACGAACAGTAGCCCTTTTATTTACTGCTGTTGCAATTGCAGGTTCACTATAAACAACAGAATGTTCTCCAAACAAAATCGTTTTACCTGGAGCAGATGCTTTTACTTCCATTTTCAAACTCCCTTACATTTATAAAACAATTTAAAAATAAGAGTTAAAAAGATAAAAAATTCTATTACTAGTTTATTTCTATATTCCTTAAATAAAATGGAATAGCCTTAAATAAATTAAATTAAAACATAATTAAATAATTCAAATAATAGAGTGTTTATTTTCAAGAAATATTATTAAAAATAATTTAATAAATCTTAGACCGATTATATTCCCCAATAATCAGTTAAAAACCATTCCATAATAAATACAGTCAAAGATATACGCAAATACCCAATCATTCAATACAAATAACAAATATTATAAATATTTCAATTAATCTTTTAAACTTGTTTATTTTTAAATCCATAATGATTAATCTAAAATTTATCCATTTTATTCATCCGGTTTTCTTTAAACTCAATCTAGATTAATCTTTTAAATTAAATAATATCTATAGAAAAGATACCATTATAATTTTATTCCTAAGATAACTATTTTCTTAAAAATTTTATAATCAATTAATTTAAGAAAAATAATCAATCAACTTATGTTTTGTTTTTTTAAAAATTTATAGTATTCTATTTTCTTATAAAAATCTTAGACAAATTAAAGATTAAAAAATAGAATATAGGTTAAAAATATATGACACCATTAAAAGGATTCCATTTCTAATAAATTAAAAACAGATACTGAATATTATTTAAATCTTTAAATTCAAGGCCCTCAGTACCTATAAAAAAAATATAGCATATTAAAACTTAATAAAAAATTAAAAAATATAATTAAGTGGATATGATTAGATTAAAAGATATCTAGTGAAACTAATCAGATTTAAACACGCCGGCACCATATCCTACTACAGAACTATAATCCCCACTAACATCACCACTGGTTTGATGTTTTAGAATATCCGCTTTACTAACACCACATTCTTTAGAATATATAATGTTAGAGGCAACAGTTCCATAACCGCACATGGTTATGTTATATTTAGATACATCATCAAGTAATTTTTCATGGTTCATGTTTGCAATATCATTTAAAACTATTTCATCTTTAATTAAAGTTGTATCTTGACTAAGAAAATGTGATAAATCAGTACTTGAAATCAATAATATTGACGAAGATATTTCTTCCACAGATTCCCTAATACTATCTGCAATATCAAGTGATGTTTGAAGATTTTGAACATTTATACATATGGGAAGTATTTTGAAATCGTCTGAAAAATACTGGAGAAATGGAAGTTCAACCTCAATACTATGTTCCCTGTAATGGGCCTGATAATCCACATCTGCATATTTGGAATTCTTAATAAAGATATCTGCTAAATCACTGTCCACCTCAACATTACCTAATGGGGTCTCCCACATACCCTCGTCAAAAACTGAAACATAACCACTACCGAAACCAGTGTGGTTTGGACACAATATTATAAAAGTATCTGGAAAACCATTTTCTACAAGCTTGCTGAAACTATAAGATGCAACTGGTCCTGAATAAATATATCCTGCATGAGGAACCATAATACCTTTTAGATTTGAGTTAAAAGATTTATTTAACTTTGGAATGGAACCTACACCAGATTCACATAAAAATGAATACTCAATACTTTCCTCCAAATCTCCAGGATTTGAATAATAAAAAGATCCTGCAACTGCCGGTTTTCTTAACATGTTTTTATCCTCCCAATATCATTTAATTAAATAAAAATAGTATATTTCAAACTAATAAAATTTAGTAATTTTTTCATATTAACTTTAAGGACATAGAATAAAGAGGTATTTTAAAAAAATAAGTAAAAAAAGTGACAAATAAGAAAAATCAAAAAACAAGCTTAAAAAATATGCAAAGAACCAGAAAACAACAAAAAAAACGAAGAAAACAGAAAAATCCCGAAAAAACCTAAAACAAAAAAAACGAAGAAAATATAAAAAACAATACAATGAAAAAGTCGATGGTACAAAAACAGGGGATAATCTAAAAAGTAGATAAATAGTTAAAAATAAGGAAAACGGAAAATATACTAAAAAGCCAATTAAATTATAAAAACAAAAAAATAGAAGAATAAAAAATTAAAAACTTAGTTTTTAACTTTTAATTCGAAGTCAGATGGTTCTAAATCGATTTCACCATCTTCAGGAATGACTCCTTTTTCCCTTAAGATTTGTCTTGCAAGTAACCAGTAAACTAAAGCAATAGCTTTTTTACCTTTGTTATTTACAGGAATACATAAATCAATGTAACTGAGTAAGTTCTCAGTATCACATAAACCTACTACAGGAATTCCATTTTGTTTAGCTTCTAAAATAGCCTGATTATCAGATCTAGGATCAGTTACAACAATAACTTTAGGTTCAATAAATTTATGATATTGTGGATTTGTTAAGGTTCCAGGAATAAATCTTCCAGGAATAGTTTTACATCCAATAACTTCTCCGAATTTTTTAACAGGAGCTTGACCATATAATCTGGTAGATACAACTAAGATATCCTGTGGATCATATTGAGCTAAAAATTTAGCTACTTTTTGGATTCTTTCATCGGTTTTTCTAATATCTAATACATGTAAACCGTCTGATCTTACACGGAATATGTATTTTTCCATATCACTAGTTTTTTGTTGAGTTCCAATATGTAAACCTGCTGCTAAGTAATTATCTAATTGTATTAAAAGTTCTGACACTTTATCACCTTTATTTTATTATATGTAATTTTAATATCTTTTATCAAATTCATAATTGATAAGCTAAATTTGACTATTATTAACGAGTTTGTGTGAAGTTAATCATTATCAATAACTTCTATTGATTCCTCAGGACACACATCCATACATACTTCACATAAGCTACATTCTTCGGGATTAACAACTGTAACTTTATCGCCGTCAAGTAATAAAATTTCCATTGGACAAATATCAATACATTCTGCACATTCAGAACCTTGACATTTATCATAATCAATAGTTATTATAATCATATTATCCCTACTCATAATAATTATAATTAATTAAAAAAATTTAAAGAATCATCTAAATATCTAATTGAAACTTGCCATTTTAGGGTCAGATAATTCTTCCTCAATACGGATGAGTTCATTAAGTTTTGCGATTCTTTCACCACTAACTGCTCCGGTTTTAATAATAGGAGCTCCCCATGCAACAGCTAAGTGTGCAATAGTTTCATCAGTAGTTTCTCCAGACCTGTGAGAAACAACAGGAACAACATTGTTTTCTTTAGCTAATTTTACAGTAGCATAAGTTTCAGTTAATGAACCAATTTGATTAGGTTTAATAATAATAGCATTAGCAGCATTCTGAGCAATACCTTTAGCTAAATACTCTTTATTAGTTACAAATAAATCGTCTCCACAGATAAGACATTTATCCCCTACCTCAGAGGTTAATTGTGAGAAACCATCAAAATCATTTTCATCAAATGGATCTTCTACATAGAACATTCCATAAGTATTGATAATATCTTTAACATATTCTACTTGTTCACCGGTATCTCTTTCAATACCGTCTTGTTCATAGACATATTTACCTTTGTCTGCATCCCAGAATTCAGATGATGCAAAGTCAAGGGAAGGTCTGATTTCAAAACCAAGTTCATTGCTTACTTCCTCACAAGCTTGAGCTTGAATTTCTAATGCGGTATCATTAGTTACATTAGGAATCCATCCACCTTCATCACCTTTTCCACCAGTGAAAGCAGAATCTTTTTTTGCTATTAGTTCTTTAAGCTTTTTATGAATTGCAACATTACCAAATACTGCTTGTTCAATACTTTTAGCACCTACAGGTACTACCAAAAATTCTTGAATATCCGGAGCATTTACACCAGCATGAGCTCCACCATTCATCATATTTCCAAGTGGATATGGAAGTTCATTTTTCATATTTCCACCTAAGAATTTGTATAATGGTAAGTTGTATGATGCTGCTGCAGCTTTAGCCGCCGCCATAGATACAGCTACAGAAGTATTACCTCCAATAGCAGACATATTATCTGTTCCATCGATTTCTTTTAAAACTAAATCGATGTCAGATAAATATTCAGCATCCATTCCAATAAGTTCAGAAGAAATTACATCTTCTACTTCGCCAATAACCTTATCTACTCCACCTTCAGGGAAAGATTTAACTTCCCTAGAACCGGTACTAGCCCCACTAGGTGCAGCAGCTCTACCAAAACCGTTCCAAGTAATAATATCTACTTCAACAGTTGGATTACCTCTACTGTCCAATATTTTTCTAACACGGACATCTTCAATAATACTATCCAAAAAAACACCTCAAGTGCATGTTCAATTTATTACCCTAATATCTATAATGAGATTACAATGTAATCATTAAAAAAATAGTATTTTCTTTTATAGATTCTTATGATATTTTTTATTTATTTTTTTAAGTGATTATTTTTTATAAAAAATAATCGAAAAACGATTAAATTGAAAGAATTTCAAATAATCTAATATAATATTAATACACCTAATATTTAAATTAATTGATTTATTTAAATATTTCACAATTAAAATATTAGTTTACTAATTTTCAATAAAAGTTAAAACTTTTAATTAAAGTAAGAATATGATAAATAAAATTAATTATTTATTCATCATCTCTAACTACATCTAAAGGTAAGACATTAGCTTCTAATTCTTGATAAGCTATATCAATAGGATCTAATGAATCTTCAACTTCAACCTGTGGTTCTGCACCCATTGAAAGTTGAATAGCTCTTGCACCTAAGATTCTAGCTTTTTCAAATCTTGTTAAATCTTTTCTAGTCATTTTTTATCTCCTAACTAATAGGCATAAAAAAATAATGTCTATTAAATATAAAAGAATTGAAATAAAGATTTATAAAAAATCTTCCTATGATTTTTATAAAAATCTTACTAACTATTTAAATATTTAAATTTAAACTAAAACCTAAATATTTTAGAATATTCTAAGTTAATAAAAACTACTAAATGACAATAAATAAACCCATTAAAAATGTGGTCTGTCTATTTATTCCCAAGTTTCAACATGTGAAATCAACATTCTTCTACAACAGTATCTAGTCAAACCAAGATCATCTAAGATATCTTTAGAATCTTCCCCATTTTCTAATCTTCTGTTATACTCATCAAAGTAAGCAGATACTGGTTTTCCGCAACTAATACATCTTATAGGAATCATTTTAAATCATCATTTCCACTTTTTTATTTAAATAATTAAAGAATAAAACTATAAATCTACCTGTAACTTTTTTGTTTACGAGCTCTAGCTCCAGGACCACCGTATTTCTTAGGTTCTGATCTTCTAGGATCCCCTACAAGCATAGTCCTATCATAATGATTGTATTTTTCTTTTAAATCCATATCATTAGTGTATTGAACTAAACCTTTTGCAATAACCATACGAGCAGCTTCAGCTTGACCCATAACTCCTCCACCTCTAACTCTTACAGTGATATCTACATCGTTAACGATATCTCCTGCAATGTCTAAAGGTTCTTGTAATTTTAATCTTGCAAGTTCAGGAGAGTAAAGTTCTAAAGGTTGTTTATTGATTCTTACTCTACCGGTACCCTCTTTTACAGTACCTCTTGCAATAGCAGTTTTACGTTTTCCACTAGTATGAACAACTTTCATAATTACACTTCCATTACAATCTAGAATTTAGCTCCTAATAATCTTGAGATTTCGCCTAATTCTATACCTTTTTTAACGTTTTCATATTCTGCTGCAGGAACTTCAGTTACCTCACTATCAGCAAATTCAGCAGGTACACCTACATAAGCTTTTAATCCTTTGTAAGCATTTCTACCTTTTGTTTTCTTAATAGGTAACATTCCTCTAACAGTTCTTCTAAATATATCATCTGGTCTATGAGGATATTTAGGACCTAATGTCCTAGGGTTTGAAATACTTTTTCTGTCTACTCGTTGTTTATATTTTGCATAAGCCCAATCCTTATTACCAGTAATCATAATTTTTTCAGCATTAAGTACAACAACTTCCTCACCTTCAAGAAGTGCTTTACTTACTACACTAGCAAGTCTACCTAAAATGCATCCTTCACCATTAACAATCATAATTAACACCTACATTCCCGATTATTGCATAATCCTAATATTGCTTCCCTTAGGATTTTGTTCAAGAATTTCACTAATAGTAAGGCATTCTCCACCAGCATTTTCAATTTTTTCCTGAGCTTTACTAGAGAAGTTTAATGCTGCTACAGTAACTTTTTTGTCTAAATTACCATTAGATAAAACTTTACCTGGAACTAATACTACTTCATTTTCATTAGCATATCTGTTAATTGAAGATACATTAACTTCAGCAGTGCTTCTGTTAGATCCTTCAAGTTTAGATGCAACATCTTTCCATATAGCTACGTCTTCTTGATTAGATTTAATTTTGAGAGTTCTAATAAGTTTAAAAAGGTTAGGATTTGTTTTTATAACTTTTTTAGCCATATTATTTTCCTCCTTTACTAAATTCAATTAGCTCATCTGCTTTATCCGCTAAAACATCACAAGCTTTTAATAAGACCTCTTTTGGAGGCATTGATCCATCAGTTTCTATTTTAAAAATAAAATTATTTTCTTCATATCCAACATGAATATAATCATTGACACATGCTCTTACACAGCTTTTACACATTGCACAGTTTTCAATATCTAAAACTTTAATTTTCTTAGATCTGCGATCTGCTTTTAATATACCTCTAGGACATGCAGAAGCACAATCATAATCGATTTCCACATCATCATTAAAGGTAATCTTAGGATATTGTTTGTATGCACAAACTGTAGTCGGCATCCATTTAGCATGATCTTTACCGAAGCCAAGTTTTGCTACAGCTTCAAGTTCGATTTCTTCATTTTCTTTAAGTTTTACTAAAGGAATTGTGTCATATACAGGTTTAATTTTAGGGTCAGAAGAGACTAAATCTTTAGAATAGACAACTCCTGGGCCTTTTTTATTTAATGTAAATGAAACACTGCATTTTGGGCAGTAGTCATCACAGTCACATTCATCAGGAAGAACTAGGCCTTCGATAGATTCCAAGTCAGAAACTAAAGGAGTTAAACCTAATCTATGTGCGAGTACCTCATCAAACATCGCAGATTCATTCTTAACAATGTTGACATCTTCAATTGCTAATTTAGGAACTCCCATCATAGCAATTCTTCTAATTGCATTAACAAAAGGTACTTCTGCATCACGGATAATGAATACAATTTCATCATCTTTTTGACTTTTGACTTCAATCTCCATTTAAAAAACCTTCCATATTTATACTCTTCTACCTCTTTTACCACCAGGACGTCCTGTACCATCATGAGGAATTGGAGTTATATCTTCAATTTTACCAATTTTAATACCAGCTCTTGCTAAAGCACGGATAGTTGCTTGTGCACCAGGACCTGGACTTCTAGGTCCGTTACCACCAGGTGCTCTGACTTTGATATGTAAACCAACAAATCCTTTTTCTTTAATATCTTCTGCTACACGAGTAGCTGCTTCCATAGCTGCGAAAGGAGAAGCTTCTTGTCTATCAGAACGTACAACTTTACCACCAGACCATTGAGTAATGGTTTCAGCACCGGTTATATCAGTAACAGTAATAATAGTATTGTTGAATGATGAATAAATATTTGCTATTCCCCATTTTTCATCTTTTGCCATAAATAACACCTTTTTCTATTCTGATTCTTCTTCAACTTTATTTGCTTTGTTATTGTTATAATCTTCAATTTGTTTAGCTACAGATGAATTACCATAGAAACCAATTAAATCATCTTCCCCTCTTTTAACCATGTAACTTGGAGAATCGATTTTTTTACCATTTAATGCAATGTGTCCATGAACAATAAACATTCTAGCTTCTTTAGCTGTACGTGCTAAACCTTTACGATAAACAACAGTTTGTAATCTTCTTCTAAGAACATCTTCAACATTTAAGTTAAGAATATCTTCAAGACGAGCATTTTCTGATAAAACACCTATTCTAATTAAGTGTCCTAATAATTCATTCTTATCCTCGACAGCTTGATCTTGAGCAAAACCAAGTAAATACCTTGCTTCCCTACTGTATTTTCTAACTAAAGTATCAGCTTTCCAAATTTCTTTTTTGTTTTTTAAACCATATTTAACCATTAATTTGTTTTCTGATTTAATTCTTTCAGCATTCCAAGGATGTGGAGGAGTAGTATATTTCTTTCTTGCTTTACGTGGATGTCCCATAATCACATCTCCTATATAAAATTAATTTATTAAAAAATTCAACTAATTAATCCAAAAAAAGTCAACTATAACCCAGTATTTCTGGTACGACTAACTCCTACAGAAGAACCATGTCTAAATGTAGCTTTAGTCCTTTGACCTCTAACAGGTAAACCAAGTTCGTGTCTTCTTCCTTTGTAACTTCTGGTCTTTTTCATTCTGTTTAAATCATCTCTTAAAGTCATGTCAAGATCAGATTCAATTAAATGAGTAGTTTCACCAGTAGTATAATCGTTTCTTCTGTTTAACATCCAATAAGGGATGCCAAATTTTTGTGGATTTTCTAAAAGTTCTTCGATTTTTAAAACATCTTCGTCTTTTATGTATCCAATTTTAGCATTTAAGTCGAAACCTAAAGTAAGACCGATAGTTCTTGATAAAGATAATCCAATACCTTTAATATCTGTTAAAGCGTATTCGAAAGTTTTATTACCATCTACGTCCTTTCTTGAAATACGTACTAAATGTTTAAATTCTTCGTCTGCCATTTATATAACCTCCATTTATCAGAGCGAATCTACGAGACGAGAAGTAGTAGATTCGAATATTTTGTAAATGTAAATTTTTAAAAAAAAGTTTTACAAAACACAGTTTTTTCAACAATCAAAACTTAGAACCAGGTTCTAAGCACAAATTATTGGTTAATAGTCAATATTTTAAGATAAACTTAATTAAGAAAGTAAAATTCATAAAAAAAATTAAATTAAAAAATTGAATAATTACCAATAAACGCCGAGACTGGGATTTGAACCCAGGCGGAGAGAACCTCCACAAGATTTCCAGTCTTGCGCCTTACCAGGCTAGACTATCTCGGCATCAAGATATCATAACCAACTAGTACATACTAAAAGGTAAAATACCAATAAAAAAAATAAGTTAATAAACTTATATCCATTATATCAACAAGCAATATAATAAGATATAATAATATTTTAAATTTATCATATATAAATGTTTGCTTATTTACATATAATATACTCAATATATAAAAAAATTTTTCAAGATTAAAATTAATCTATTTATAAATTTAATCAATGAAATCTATTTATAACATTATAAAATTGTATCTTCTAAGATAAAAAGCTTGTTATTTTTTATATAAAATTAGTTAATCTAGGAAATAATTGAAAAACTAAATATCTAAAAGAAATATTAGAAGATATTTAAAAATTAAAAGAAATGTTCAAAATCATTTCCATGAAATTGGATAAAGATTCTCATCCATGAAAACATGATTAGTATTTACAATAATGCCATTTTCAGCATCTAAAATATCCTGAGAGGAATAACGGCTAATACCGGAACCTACTAATTCACCTTTTAAAGTCATTATTGCAACGGTATCCCCTGGACGAATGTCATCAGATAATATTGAGATTCCCCCTGCAGCAAGATCTGCACCATGAGTAATTGCGGCAACAGTAGAATCCTTAATATATATCTTAGGCAAATGACTAGCAGCCTCCTCCATTGGCATAATGGATTCCCTTAAATATTTCTCATTACCCTCATGTTTATAATAATAATATGCATCAGTAATGTCCTGTAAGGTAACAAGATTATTATCCTCAGAAAAGGATCCTACCTGTGTCCTTCTAAGTTCAGCCATATGTGCTCCACAGCCCAAAGCCTCACCAATATCATGACAATAAGTTCTAACATAGGTACCTGCTTGACAACCTATTCTAAATAATACGAATCTATCTTCAATCTCGGAAATATTTGCATAATAAACTTCCCTTGCCCTTATTTCCCTTTTAACTGCAGACTTAACAGGGGGCATCTGAAATATTTTACCTGTAAACTCATCAAAAACCTCTCTGATTATATCCTCATCCAAGCTTTCATGAATATTCATGAGACAAACATATTCTTTTGATGCTAATGACAAAAGTTGCATGGAACGTGTTGCGGAATTAATGCCCATTGGCAAGATTCCTGTAACCTTAGGATCCAATGTTCCACCATGCCCCGTTTTATCAGCTTCCAAAATTCTTAAAACCCAGGAATCAACTTCATGAGAAGTAGGTCCAGAAGGTTTATCTAAATTAATAACACCTTTATTTAAATACTCCTCAATTGTCCTTTCTTCAGGTACACAGCCATATTTAAAATCTGTTTCAAAACGAGATTTTTCCAATAATTCACTCATAATTCCCACTGAATAATTAATTAAATAAATTAAATAATAAATTAAATTAAAATATTTTATAAATTCTTAAATATAATTAAAGAATATTTTAAATAATAAAGCTTATTTTACAAATATACTTATAGTAATTATGATTATGCATATGTTAACTATAAAAAAATAGAATTTATTAAAATAAATATTAATTTATATCTAAATCCATAAGTAAAAATACTTTATTATTCTATTTATAAAAAGATTTCTAGACTTTAAAAAACAAAACCCAATAATAAAAACATGACTACAAAATACCATAAGAAACATTAAAAAATAAAACTCCACATTAAAAAAAATAATTTTAAAAAAAATATGTTTTAAAAAATAGAAAATTAAGATTCTACTTTTCTAAATAAAGATGAGCTGATTATATCATCATTTAAAAGAGTAATGGAACCTGTAATGTTTTCATCATCAATTCTATACTCATCATTTAAACCATGAATATCAAATGACTCAGGATTTGAATCCAAAATATTATCAATAAAATCTTTTAACAAAACATCATAATCTACTTTGGCTAAAGTTTCACCACCAGACTTTATGGCATTAGGTATATAACTTTCTACTATCTTATCATGATAATTTTTATATAAATTGCTATCATGGAATAATTCAACACCTACCAGTTTACCATTGATGAAAATAATAGAACCCGTCTGATTTTCCTGAATAGGAAAGTGACTTTTATATTCCTCAAACCTATTTTTATTTATAGTATACATATCCCTTAGTGCTGATGTATCTGATTTAACATCAAGGGAATAGATTTCGTCGTTGATCTCGCTCCAAACTCTGGATTGATTAGGAGATCTTGTTCCATCCCTATTAAGGGACTTATAAATCTCTTCGGACTTAGCCCTTCTAACTGATGAAGATGCAAAATGGTCGGAATATTTAAAGTCACTGAAAGAAGAACTCCACCTACCTTCCTCGGTACATGAAACCTCTATATCCATCATAGTCTTTGCAGGTATAATATAAGTATTGTTTGCAATTCTATTCTGCTTAGCCCCCATTAACTCCTCACCATCAAGAATAATCAATGGAGTTACAGCATTATTTTTAACAGATACCCTATTGACACTAGGACCGTCCTCACATTCTGAAATTGTAACAAGGCCCAAATCCAAACCCTTCTTTAATGGTAATAAATCAGCGATTTTATCATTAGATGTAACAGTTTTAACACCAATTATTGAAATATTCTTAAAAGATTGAACATCCAAATATGAAAGATTACTAAAATAATCATTTAAAGTCTTATCCATTTAATTTCCCCCTCTAATTAAAATTTAACAATTTAGATTAAATAAAATTCACGTCACTTTCTGGATTAGATTTCTCAGTATCCAACTCCTCTGTAGTTAATAACTTACAAATTATTACATTATCGAAAATGAATTTTACAACACCATAATCCTCTTCTAAAATCTTATCATAAAGTCTTCCAGAACTCATTGTTCCTTTAACAACCGTCTTCACACTATTTGCAACATATGCTGAAGGACCGGCATATCTTAATTCAGCCCTAATTGCTTCCAGATCATAGGTGTTCTCATAATCTTTTACAAGTTTAACAATAGAACCTATCCTGAAAGGTTTTACACCATGAAACATGTTTAAAGCTGTTAGTGTAAAATAAATTTCATCATCCATAATAAACCCCCTAAATATTTTATTAAATAAGGATTAGAAATAATAAATATATAAATCTTTTTATTTAGCAAAATACTAAAAATAATAAAATATTTTCATTAATTTACAATATAATTATAAAAAATATAATTCATTTAAAATTGTAAAAATTGATTAATAAAAATAAAATAGACAGCCAGAGGTTTTAAGAAAAACAAAAACCTAAATTCTTAAAAAAAAATCATAAAACAGAAATCTAAAGATATAGTTTAAAACGTCCTAAAAGACAAATCGGGAAAAAATCAAGAAAGACATAAGTCTAAAAAAATAGTGAAATCAATTAATTAAAAAATTTTCAAAGATAAAAAATGTAAATTAATAGAATTTATAAAACAATTATAAAATTGTTCTATAAAGATTCTAAAGCTTTTTTAACTGCTTCAACATCATCAGAAACTTCAACAGTATCTGCAGTTGGTTCTAAGTGGCTAATGTTACAACGTCTATTTTTGACATTTCCGCCAACTACTTCTACGAAGTTTTCATCAATAACATCTACAATTACACATTTTTCGCCAGCTTCTCTACCAGCGGTTTTTACACATACTCTACCTACTTCTATTGATGCCATTATATCACCTTTAATATATCTGTAATAATTTGGGAAATACTTTCAGGATTAAATGAATCTGAATTAATAACTACATCATAAATATTATAATCATAAAGATCTATGTTATGTATTTCCTTATATCTTGAAGCTTCACTTTCTTCTCGTATTTTAATTTCGTGTACCGCTTGTTCGATTGATTTATTTTCTCTATCATGAACCCTTTTAGCACGTACATCTAATGGGGCCGTTAACCAAATTTTAAGATCCGCCTCAATAAAGTAAGCTGATAATCTACCTTCAACAACAATGTCTCCAGCTTCATAAGCAAGTTCAGCTTGTCTTCTATCAATTTCTTTATCGATGTCAGTATTATTTTCAGCAAATTTACTGAATTCCAGCACACTCATCCCTTTCTCCTTTGCCATATCCCTAAATATGGAACCTGTAGATAGATAAGGAATGTTTAAATTTTCAGATAATACCTTTGCTGCAGTAGTAGTTCCACTACCAGCAGGACCACCGATTGTAATTATCATTATTTTCTAGCCTCATTTTTAAAATGTTTACGAGCACATTTAGGACATAAATATCCACCATATGGACGATTAGGTCTTTTTTGTGATTTGGATAATTTATTTATTTCATAAGGACGACCATTAGGAACAGCATGAAGAGGTGCACCACATTCAGCACATACATGTTTACTAGGTCGTTTCTTTTTGTATCTTAATACATTTTCTCCACCAGGAGTTCTTTTATTCATTCTTTTGTATGAACGAGATCTAAACCTATTTGCAGGCATTATATCACCTAATTAATTTGATTTGTAATTCATAAATTCTAATAAAATAATTAAAATAATTTATCTAAATTCAAATTTAGATTATAAAAAATTATTAATTAATTATATATTGTTTTTCGTTATTTATAAATATGAGTTTTTTAGAAGTATTTACCTTAAAAAAAATAATTTTTAAAAAAAATTAAATAAAATAATATTTAAAAATATTATTTAATGTTTTAAGGTCCCCATCTATTATTATATCATAATAATAAATTGATTTTAGGATTAGAAACCTTGTTCAAATCCCATAAATTTCCTAATAACTTGAGACATTAATAAGGTACAAAGGAAGTACCATAATAACCAACCAATTGACCATGGAAGTGCATGTGGATTAGCTGCACCATAACCTGGAATTAATGGTCCAATAGTATGCCAGATTGGAGTTAATGAACAATAATAAACAAGAGGAGGTAAAATGACTACTGTATTTTTAATAGTTGATGCACTCATCCACCAAAATACTAAAAGGATAGGAACCATAGTAGCAATCATAGGTTTAAACTGTTCAGTCATCATTTTACTTTGTTTTTGCATCATTTCCACTTGCTCAGCCTGAAGCTTTGCCATTGCTTTTTGATCTCCACTTTTTTGAACTTCTTTAACTCTTTCCTGGAACTCTCTCATTTCTTTTTGAGTCTTATTCATTTCATCCTGATTAACTAAATATTTATTAGCAACAGTTGTAATGAGTGAAACAATGAAAGATATAACAAATACAGTTAAGATTGGATTATTAGGAGTTGGATCCAATGATAAAAGGGGATTAAAAATATAATTTAAAAAAGATATTATAATATCTGCCATAATATTCCTCTTTAAAATTAAATCATGAGATATTTAAATTTATTCTAAAAGATTTACCATCTTTTTAATAGTGGAAGGTAAATGATTATCATGATTTTTAATTATTTTAACGGTAGCTCCAGTTAAAGTAGCATAGGCCATAGAAGCTGCCCTGTTCATTTCTTGATGTAATTGAATATCTTTAGCCTTTTCAATATCCCTTTCTCTACTGTCATCATTTAATCTCCTATAAATGATCTCATCAGGATCTGCTTCAATTAAAATGAATAAATCAGGATTCAATTCTTCAAGAACCCATTTTGGAAGTCCAGGTAAAAAACCTTTAGGAGTACTTATAGTACAATGAGTATCTACTATAACATTTCCATCCTGAGCTTGTTCACTAATTTTTGCAGCAGCAAGTTTTTGAATTTCCTTCTGAGTATCAGGAGATAATTTTCTTAACTGATCCCTATTTTCAACAATACCTTCATCAAGAGCAATTTGAGTCATGACATCCCCATAATTTAAATGAAGATAATCGACTTTTTCTAATGTTTTATTAAGTATTGTAGTACTTCCAGAACCTGGAATACCAGTTAAAACTACTAATGTCATTTTTCTAGCCTCAATTTATTTTTTTATTGTCCTAAGAATTTTCTTAATGCTGGGTGCATGTCCATAAGTTGTTCTTGTGCAATCTCTTCATAAAGCCTGTATACAATACCAACTGTAAGTAATACACCAGTACCTCCACCAAGAGCACCTGTAAGATCAGCACCGAATGCAAGTATACCTACAAACAATCCACCTAAAACTGTTAGAGCAGGTATATATTTTTTCATAATTTTATATAATTGTCTTTTACTACTTCTAAAACCAGGAATTTGAATACCTGATTGATATAATTTTTTAGAAACTTCTTTAGCATTTAATCCACTAATTTCAACCCATAACCATGAGAATAATATACAACAAGCTAAGAAGAAAATCGCATAAATAATAACTCTTATTGGATTAGTATAAATCAAACTTAATTGATTAGGAGTTGATAAATATAATGCTGCTCCACTAACCGCTCTTCCTCCTTCAACTTTACCCAATATAGGCCATCCTAACTTTTGGAACATACTAGCCAATAATGAAACATTAACTAAAAGAGCACTAGTTAAAATAACCGGCATATTACTTGCATAGATAAATTTTAAAGGGTATTTTCCAACAGCACCTCTAACTCTTCCATGTCCTCTAACCTGACCTTGGGATATAGGTATTTCCACTCTCATACTTTCCCCATATACTGCAACTAAAAATACACCTATTGTTGCAATCAATGGTATTAAAACTGAGAAATCAGGACTACCAGTAACTAAACCCTGTATGAAACCAGGAATAATACCTGGAAGGGCACCACTTGCCCCAGGAATAAAGTTAAAAGTACCGACCATAATCTGTTCAGCAACTCCAGCTGCAATGAATAAACCAATACCACTACCAAAACCCCATTTTGATACTACCTCATCAAGATATAAGATCAAGATAGCACCAATTAGAAGTTGTAAAAATATAACCCCTAAGTAAGAATTATCTATTGGAGTTAAACTGCCAGTGAATACAAGTACAGCTGCCTCAAAAATTGTAAAGATAATTGCTAAAATTTTCTGTGTACTTTGGAAAAGTGCTTTGTCATGGTGAGTAGATAAATCTAGATTCAATAATTTTGCACCTACTAATAATTGGAGTACAATTGAAGCGGTAATAATAGGTCCAATACCTAAAGTAAGAATAGAACCAAAACTACCTGCCATAACTGCTCTTAACTGAGCAAATTGATCTACAGCACCTGAACTTAAACCATATAACGGTATTAAAGAAAGTACATAATACAAAACCAAAACGACAATAGTCCATTTTGCTTTTTCCCTAAAATCTTGTCTATGTATAGGCGCTTTAACTTCAGGCAAAAATTTAAAAATTGGAGTTAATGCATCTAAACTACTCATACTTTACCTCTTTAAATAGAATAATTGGTTGTCAATTATTTAAAGAAAAATAAAAAATAATAATATAAAAATATTATAATTCTACTACTTCTCCACCAGCTTCTTCTATTTTAGATTTAGCTGATTCTGAGAATTTAGGAGATTTAATGATGAACTTCTTAGTAATTTCACCTTTAGCTAAAACCTTGTCATAACCTAAATCAGTGACGTCAATTACAATTGCATCTCCTTCTTTAGTAGCTAAACCTTTCTCCAATAAACTTTCAGATTGTTCTTCCAAATAACTAACGTTAACAGGACGAACTTTCTTAATCATTTTTTGAGGTCTTTTGAAACCATGTTTACCAAAGTAATTTTTATTTTCAATAACAGTTCTAGTCCAATGTTGTTTACCAGCACCTGCATTACCTCTTCCACCACGGTTACCATAACCTCTTCGGTTTTTAACAACTCCTCCACCATTAGTTCTGGTACCTCGTTGTTTAGTAATTTTACGTTTTTGTCTAATCATATAATCACCTAATTATGCCATCCTAATAGCAAGATCATTAATATCTTCACCACGGTATCCTAAATCTCCACCTTCAGTAATAGGTTTTCTGATAGATTTATATCCTTTTCTAGGAGGATGGAAACGGAATACTGGTTTCATTCCAACATCTTGAGCTTTAATTTCACCTTTAATTAAAGCGTTAGCTAATTCTTCAATAGATTTATAATCAGTATTTTCCTTAAGGTATTCGTCAGTTACATGGACATCTCCAACTAATCTACCTCTTTTAGAGATAATTTTAGTTAAAGTCTCAGTATTGATTTCACCCCAAGTAATATAATCTTTACCTTTTTGGAGCATACCTTTGTAACTGTCAGTTTCATCAATTAAAACTGCATGGCTGATTCTATTGAGTCTTAACATATCTAAAGTATCAGAGATACCTTTTTTAACACCTGTTCTTCCTCTAATTCTAATAACTAAAAACATAAAATCACCATTTATTTGGAAATAACTCCCATAGCCTTGAGATCATTATTACTAGCTTTAACTTTACATACTTGTTTTAATGCATCGAATACTGCATTAGCAAAGTTAATAGTAGTTTGAGTTTGACCACTAGTTTGAGACCATACATCTTCAATACCTGCTAAAGACATGATAGTTTTACCTACATCACCAATAGCAAGTCCTACACCTGCAGGAGCAGGCATGAGGGTAACGTTTACACTACTAGCCTTTCCAGTAACTTTGAAAGGTACTGTGTGTTGTCTTCCACAAACACAACCCCAATCTCCACAGCCTCTTCTAACTTTGATAATATTATATTTAGCATTATCAACAGCTTTTCTGATTGCAGGACCTACTTCTCTAGATTTTCCTTGTCCTAATCCAACATAACCATCTTTGTTACCTACAGCAACAATAACTCTAAAGTTAACCTTTCTACCAGATTTATGCATTCTTTGAACTAAGTTAACATCCATAACTTCTTCTTCTAAATCAGGAAGTAAAGCATCAACGATTTCTAATTCCATTATTGAGAGACCTTTTTCAAAAATTTCATCAATATCGGTAATGGTTCCGTCTTTAACCATTTTACCAACATTAGTTTTAGGTTCCCATTCTTCCATATTAAAACTCATAGTTATACCTCAGCCTCATCAATTTTATTTTTAATTTCTTCAAAATGATTAGGTAAATCTACAGGTTGAAGACCTCTTGCAAGATATTGTGAGAAATGTTTATTTAATTCTTCTTCATCTAAAGAAGCAGCATAGTCCGCTACGGATTGACCATTAATACGGTCTTCTTGAGGAATAACAGATTCACCATAAGGTACTTCTAAACCTGCATCAACTGCACCTTTAAGACCTGCAAATATTTTTGAACCTTTAATAGGTGATCTTAAACCAATATCTAAAATAGCGTTTTCAACACCAGCATTTAATGCTTTTTTACCACATAAGTAACCAGTTAAGTATACTGCACTAGTATTACTAGAGCCTCCTAACCAACCTAATTTTCTTAGTTCCTTACTGTGTGCTGATACAATGGTTTCATCACCCTCAGGACGAATATTAATAATTTGAACAATAACATTAGCATTTGAAACTCTAACAACTAATCTTGATTTATTTAAATCTGCCATTCTAAATCTAGCTGCATAATCAGTTTTTCCTTCTCTTCTTCTTCTAAATGCTACTTTATAATTTGATCCATGTGCCATTCTATCCACTCCTAGTTTTTAAGCATGTCATGGTCACGAGCATAGTTTTTCATATAAGATTTACTTCTAAATGCTCCACCTTTAGCCATCTTGTATAATTTTCTGTAGGTTGTAGGATCGATTTCACCAGAATCACGCATATCTCTTAAATCAGTTCTTAAAGCTCTGATTGTAGACATCCATGCTTGTTTTTTAGGAGTTCTAGCGTATTTTGCTCCTTTAACACTACCTTTTCCTTTTCGTCTACCTTTTTTCTTTTGGGCTGCAATTTTTTTAGATCTATAACTACTAATACCAGTTTGAGGTTTAGCCTTTATAGCTCCTTGATCGATTAACTGCCTAACTCCGTCTCTTGTAATAGCCCTTGATACTTCTTCAATTTGTTCTGGATCAATCCATACACGGTTGAGTCCTACTTTGAGAATATCCGCAGCTAATCTTCTTTGAGTAGTAAGATTCATTTTAATAAACCTCCATTCGATTAATACTACTTAAATACTTAATTTAAGTCCCCTTTATAATAAAATAAAATTTATAATAAAAGATAATAATTATTTATTTAAAACTTTAATACCAAGTTCTGATGCTTTTTCTAACATCATGACTTTTTTATGATTACCAATAGAAGAACTTATTCTAGCAGCTTCGGTAGCCGGATCTAAGTTTTCTAATTCTTTCATGTTATGAACAAGAACGTCTTTATAACCTGAAGGATGTAAATTCCTAGAAGCTTTAGGAGATCCATAACCTATAGCAGGCATATCTGGTTTTCCTGCTTCATATCTTCTCATCTTACTAGTTCTTCCTCTAGGTTTTCTCCATTTGTCTCCAAGTTTTTTATATCTAGCATATTCCTGTCTTTTAAATTTTCTATCCATAGAAATCACCTATTCTTTACTAACTAAATATATTCCATCTTGGAATACTCTAGGATCTTTTCCTTTAATTTTAGTTGCTTGTTCTAAGTTAGCCATAGTTTGACCAACATGTTCCTTATTAATTCCAGTTATAGTAACTTCGTCCCCTTTAACTGTAACTTTTGTTTGGTCACCTACAATTTTAGAAGTCCTTGGGTGTTGTTCACCAACAAAATTATCAATGGTTACAGTTTGTCCCTTAACTTTTACAGTCATTGGAAAGTGTGCAAATACAATTTTCATATGATAGGTGAAACCATCAGTTACACCAATAATCATGTTAGAAATATGAGCTTTAATTGTTCCAAGCATTGATTTATCTTTGTTTCTTGGAAAATCAGTAACTAAAATAACTTTACCATCTTCTTCGGAAATTTTAACATTAGGATAGTTAAAATTCCTGTTTAATTCACCTTGAGGTCCTTTAACAGTAACCCCATTGTCTAATTTAACTTCAACGCCTTCAGGAATTTCAATTTCTTCCCTTAAAGCTGCAGCTAATACCATCTATAATCACCTAATACATGTAAGCCAACAATCTTCCACCGATACCTTTAGCTTTAGCTTCTTTGTGAGTCATGATTCCTTCAGGAGTAGTGACTATAAGAATACCAAAGTTTTTTGCTGGCAAATATCTTTTTTCAAATTTTTCGTATTCATCTTTTTTAACAGCATGACGAGGTTTAATTACACCACATTGATTGATGTTACCATCTAATTCAACTTCGAATTTACCTGCTTTATTATCATCAACATATTCAAAATTACTAATATAATTCTCTTTTTTCATAACACTTAAAACATGACCAATTAATTTGGAAGCAGGAGAAATAGTACAAGTAGAATTTACTTGTAACTCATTATTCCTAATATTAGTTAAAGCATCTGAAAGAGGGTCCATAAGAGTCATAATTACACCTCTAATTGTATTTTTTAAATCCTATTTTAGGAGCGACTTCTCTAAAACATTGTCTGCAAAGATTAAGTCCATATCTACTAATCATAGCAGAATGATCCCCACATCTTGAACATTTTTTAGAACCTTTACCATATTTTCTTGCCATAGTAACCACCTATTCTAAATCAACATAATTTACATTAAAATTATCTTTCATATATTTCATAGTTTCTTCTTTAGTAATTCTATGTCTTTGAGGAATCCTTTTATTTTGGATTTTTCTTTTGTGTATTCTGTAACCAGGTTTCTCAAATGTTACTGAAACATTCATACCAAAGATACCAATGTCCGGATTGTATTTAACTCCCGGAATATCAATATGTTCTGCAATACCAAAAGAGAGGTTACCTTGACTATCAAACTGGCTTGATTTAATATTATTGTTAATACCTTCTAAAACCATTTTAATAGCATGGTCTGCTTTTTCACCACGTAAGGTTACTTTACAACCAATAGGTTGTCTTTTTCTAATACCAAATTCTGGGTTAGTAGTTTTGGAAAAAGTTCTTACAGGTTTTTGACCAAACATTTCTTCTACTAAATTAAGTGCTCTGGATAATTGTTCACCAGCTTCACCTACACCAATACTAACAGTAGCTTTAGATATAATAACTTCATTCATTGGATTCATTGGTTAACCTCCAATAAAGAAATAACTGGTTCATCATTTCCAACAACAAAAGCATAATCTTTTAAGGTCAAGAATTGATCTTTGCTTGCGTTTTCAATAATAACAGTATTTGGTTTTGAAGAATCATTAATAATGATTTCTTTAACGGTACCTATTTCACCAGTATGTTTACCACCAGTAACAAGAACAGTAGATTCTTCTGCAAATGGATAAGATTCAACAATTTCTTGACTAGGTACATTGATTTTTAATACATCTCCAACTTTGTATTCATCTTCAACAAGGATGTTTCTACCGTCATGGAGATTTAATTGAGTTTTTCCACCTTTAATAGTGGTTTTATTAACAATTTTAGATAATTTAAATTCACCATCATCAATAGGGCTTAAAGTTAATCTTTTCTTATTATCTAAAAGAACCCTATAGGATTCACCTGTTTTAGGAATGGAAATAACATCCATGAATCCAACAGGATATTTGTAATCTTTTCTAACCTTACCATCTATTAAAACATTACCTGAGTTAATAACCCTTTTAGCTTCTCTGGAATTATCACCAAGAGCTAAAATATCTCTGACAACTACCATTAAAGTTAAAGAATCTTCAATAGCATGAGGTCCAGCTTGAGGTTTAACAGTCCAAGTATGTTCTTTTGGATGAATAGGCCATGATTTAGGTGCTTTAAAAGTTTTTAAATGTTTTCTAGATCCCATTTTTGCCATTATTCTTCCTCACTTAATTTGCTTCTTCTTTCATCATCTAAATCCACATCAACAATCATTAAATTTGATGGATGTACTGGGAGAAATATTGTAGTCCCATCAGCTTTATTTAAGGTTACACCTTCAACATTAACTGTGTATTTTTTATAGTTAACTGCTTCAATTTTACCTTCTTGGTCTTTGAAGTCACCACGAAGTACTTTGACTTTGTCCCCTACTTTTACAGGTAAAGATCTTCTACCTAAATCTTGTCTTAAATCTTTACTTAAGGTAGCAGCCATACGAGTATTACGTTTGTGTAAAGGTGCATCATAATTTGCTTTTCTTTCTTTTCTTGGTTGTATTGACATATAATCACCTATACTAATATACTAGCAGCACTACCTACACCAGGCCATCTGTCAGCTGCTTCTTTTGCTACTGGTCCTCTGATTTCAGATCCTTTTAATAATCCTTCAGGAGTAATAATTACAGCAGCATTATCTTCGAATTTAACACGAAGACCATCTACACGTCTGTATTCTTTTTTCTGCCTTACTACAACTGCTTGTACAATTTCTCTTCTCATATCAGCAGTACCTTTTTTAACAGAAGCAATGACTAAATCTCCAACACCAGCAGCATCAATTCGTCTACGGACACCTTTAAATCCTTTAACGGAAATAATTTCAATTTCACGTGCACCAGTATTATCAACACATTGAAGTCTTGCACCAATAGGTAATGCTTTAGTAACATTTGATGTAATTGCTTTCATGGTTCTATTCTCCTTTAACTTCAACTATAACAAAATGTTTAGTTTTACTTAATGGTCTGCATTCTGCTATTTTAACTTCGTCTCCAACATTTACATCAATGCAGTCAGGTTTATGAACATTGATTCTGGATTTCCTTTTTTCATATCTTTCATATTTACGAATGAATTTATAATAACTACGTTCTACAGTAACTGTTCTTTCAGCTTTGTTAGTAGTAACAGTTCCTTCAAGAACTTGTCCTCTTACAGGTAAATCACCATGAAAAGGACAGTTAGGATCATTACATTCTCTTTCTGGTTCTTGAACATTAAGACCTACCATATTATCACCAATTAAATTTTTTTATATCTCTTCTTTATCCGATCTTCTGGACGACTTAACAAAATCCTTCCATCAACCTCAACCCAAGTTCCGTCAGGGATTTTAAATTGAAATATTGAAACATCTTTAGGTAATAATTTTTCACAATTATCCGAAGTTTCAATAGTTAATGTTTTTTTTGTTTCGTCAATCACTTTCCCATTTAGTCCAATTAAGGATTTAGTAGAACTATAGCTAACTTCAACATGTAAACCAATTAACTCATGATATACTAAATTCTTTGAAGTTATCATTTTCCCTTGCCTACTTTTAAAAATCTAATCAGACTTAATGTCTTCTATTATTTCGCTTTTTATTCTTTTTAGAATCTCTAATTTCAATAGTGTCTGAAGAGAATCCCATATCAGATAAAACTTCCTTAACCTTAACCTTATGATCACCTTGAAGCTCTATTTGACCATTTTTGGAAGTTCCTCCACAAGCACATTTAGCTTTCAAAGTTTTGGTAAGCTCTTTGATATCAATATCATGTTCATCAATACCCTCAACAATAGTCATGAGTTTACCAAATCTACGTCTTACAGTATAAACTTTTACAGTTTGAACTTCTCTAGCAATTTCCTCGCATACACAAAGTTCCTCAGGAAGACCGCATACTTCACAGATTTTAGACATTTAATTCTCCTTCTCCTTTTCATTCATAATTGTAAGAACACGAGCAATAGTTCTTTTAAGTTCTCTTATTTGACCAGGGTTATCAATAACACCGGAAGCAGAACTTTTAGAAATATTTTTAGCTAATTCTGATTTGAGTTCTAATAATTTATCCTCAATCTCTTCATTTTCCATTTCCCAAATTTCTTTACTTCTTAAGATTGCCATTTTAAAAACCCTCTATTTAGTCTTGAGTAGTATTTTCAACCTCAGATTCCTCTTCAGAAATTTCTTCCAATTCTTCTAAGTTTTCGATTTCTTCAGATTCTTCTAAAGATTCAACTTCTTCAACTTCTACTGATTCCTCTACTTCTTCAGCAGGAGTTTCTTCAATGTCTTCTTCAATATCTTTAACTACAGGAGCGATGATTTCAACTTTATCAGGTAAAACAGCTTCAGGAGGCATAATTCTAACAAATACACCTAATACACCAGGTTTTAAATGTACGGTAGCGAAACCTTCTTTAATAAATTTAGTTGCAGGTTCACCACATTTTTTAATATAACCTTCTGAGAATTTAGCAACTGCTGATCTTGAACCTCTGATTTTTCCAGAGATGGTGATTTCTACACCTTGAGCTCCAGCTCCCATAATTCTACGGATGTTAGAATATGCAACTCTTCTGAAATGCATACCTCTTTGTAAATTATTAGCTATTTTAGAAGCCATAATTTTTGGATTAAGTTCTGGAACATCAACCTCTTTAACTTCAACTTGAGGATTATCTAATCCAAAGTTGTTTTTAAGAGTTTGGGTAATAGCTCTTACAGTTTTTCCACCTCTACCAATAACCATTCCTGGTCTTTCAGCATATACTACAATCATAGTTCCAAGAGGAGTAACTTGAACTTCCATTCCGCCGTAACCTGCTCTTTCGAGTTCAGATGATAAAAATTCATCAATTTTTGTTCTTTTGAGACCTTCGGTAACAAAATCTTTTTCTATCATAGACTTAAGCCTCCATTAAAACTATTTGTATGTGAGTTGTAGGTGTATTAAATGGAGTTACTCTACCAAATGCTCTTGGGATTGCTCCTCTAATAACCATTCCTCTATGACTGGATATATGTTCAATTTTAAGATTTTCAATATCCATTCCTTTATATTCTGCATTAGCTTCAGCATTTTCTAAAACTCTTAATACTGCAGCAGCAGCTTTTACAGGATATCTACCTGCAGACCAGCCTTTCATACCTTTTCTGTGACCAACTTTTTTGTTGTGTTTTTTGAAAGGAACTGCCTGTTTCATGTCAATAACATCATTTAAGTATTTTTTAGCTTTTTGAACATCCATTCCTCTAATTGCACTGCAAATATCAACACAATGTTTTGGAGAAACTTTAAGAGATCTAGCCATAGCACGTGCTGTTTGTTTATCTTCACTTTCTTCTTTATTATAAGCATATTTTTTAGCCATGTTAAAAATCTCCTTATTTCAATGGTACAAACATAGATGATCTTGTAGCTCCCATACCTGGGTCACCATGTTGAACTCTTTGTCTTGTAGGTGCAAATTCACCAAAGTAACAGCCAATCATTTCTGGCATAATAGTTACTTCTTCAAAAGTTTGACCATTATAAATTCCGAAGGTAGTACCGACCATTTCAGGAAGTACAATCATATCTCTACAATGAGTTTTGATTACAACAGGTCTACCATCTTTATTTTCTTTATTACTAAATTTTCTCATTTTATCTAAGACAGCTTGTTGTCTTGGTAAAAATCCTCTTTTTAAAGATCTTCTTTGTCTTGCTGGTAATAATTCCATGAAATCTTCTAAAGACATATCTTGTAATTCTTCTAAAGTATATCCACGATATTTATATATTTTTCGAGCCAAGATTACACCTCCTATCTATCGTCTTTTACCTGTACGTTTAGCAGCAATTGAACCAACTTTTCTACCAGGGGATGCATGTCTTGAAATAGTAGTAGGACGTCCTGGGTGTTGTCTGTTACCTCCACCATGAGGGTGATCTACAGCGTTCATTGCAACTCCTCTAACGGTCATCATCTTCTTACCTTTAGCCTTAGTAGCATGCCATCTGTTACCTGCTTTAAGGTATGGTTTTTCTTTTCTTCCTCCGCCTGCAACAATTCCAATACTTGCACGGCATTGAGGGTTGAAAGTTTTTAATTCACCGGATGGTAATTCAATTACGGCTTTATCAGCATCATGAGTAATTAAAGAAGCATAAGTTCCAGAAGATCTTACGAAACGTCCACCGTCTCCAGGTCTGTTCTCAATATTATATACTGGAGTACCTTCAGGAATTTCTGCAAGGGGTAAGGTATTACCAAAACTGATAGGTGCTGAAATACCACATTCAATTTCATCATTAATTTGAATACTTTCTGGAGCTAATATGAATTTTTTCTCTCCATTTTCAAATTTAACTTTAGCAATAGGTGCAGATCTAGCAGGGTCATGTACAATATCAGTAACAATTCCTTTTAAGCTACCTTCTTTTTCGATATCATCATAAGTTCTGTATTGAATTTTATCTTTGAACCTGTGAGAAGCTACACGATGAGGAGGATTTCCTCTACCTCTTCTTTGATGTATTAATCGTTTTCCCATTCAACTTCCTCCTTAGAATACTCCTATTTTAACAGCAATATCTTCTGCTTTTTCTTCTTCAACAAGTTTAATGTAAGCTAATTTTAAACCTTTAGGACTGATATGAGTGTTGACTCTTTCAACTTTCTCTTCAAATAAGGTTTCAAAAGCTTTTTTAATATCTGCTTTAGAAGAATTCCTTGATACAACAAAAGTAAGTTCATTATTAAAATCAATTGCATTCATAGTTTTCTCAGTAACATGAGGTTTAACAATAACTGCGTATGGATCCATTTTATCAACCTTCTTTATCTACAATAAATTCTTTTGAATTTATTGGAATAATCCTCCTAATTTTTCAACAGCAGATTTTGTAAAAATAGTTAATCTTCCTGGATGAGTACCTGGAGCTAATAATTCAGCATTTAAATTTTCAACAGATACAACATCTACACCAGCATGATTTCTAGCACCTAAACTGATACCTTTATCATCACCGACAACTACTAAAGGTCCTTTGGATTTTTTGTATTTTCTACCTCTAGTTTTTCCTCTACCTGCTCTAATCTTTTTACCGTTTTTAGCACGGATTACATCATCATAAACACCTAAGTTTTTGAAGATTTCACGAGTTTCTTTAGCTTTTTTAACTGCTTCAAGATCATCTTCAACAACTAATGGAAATGCAGGAACATTTTCAATTTGGTGTCCTCTTTTTTCAACTAAATCTTTATTTGCAGTTGCAGCAACAGCAGATCTAATTGCAAATCTTCTTTCCTTATTATTGATTTTTTCATGATGTACTTTTTCAACTCTTAATGGGTGAGCTTTTCTTCCACCAATAGCTTGTGGAACGAAACCAGCTTTTGCACCATTTTTAATCCTTGGTACCATAGCTGCACCTCTACCTGAACCCCAAGATTCAGCAGAAGTTCTTTTACCTGCCATAGGATCATTTCCCATAGGTTGAATTCTAGCAGTCTGAGAAGAAATAACTGCCCTTTTGATTAAATCTGGTCTGTAAACTTCATTAAAAATAGCTGGAAGTTCTACTTCACCAGAAACTTCTCCTTCAATAGAATAAACATTAACCTTCATATTTAGACCCCTTGTTTAGATTTAGTACTAATAAAGTTTACTTGAGGAGCTGATTCATCAGTAGATTTAGGTCTGATAGCTTTCCTTAAGATAACTAACCTTTTAGTTGGACCTGGAAGAGATCCTTTTACTAATACATAATTGTTTTTAACTAATCCATATTTAATAAATCCACCATCTGGGTTTACTTCATTAACATCAGATTTTGAGCCAATTTTAATGATTTTCTTATTGAATTCTGTTCTTTTATGGTATCCCATTTGACCTGCTTGAGCAACAGTCCACATAGTTCTGTTAGGAGTCCATGGACCAATAGAACCAACGTGTCTCTTTTTACTACTACGAGCAGCTTTACCATATTGAATTCTAATATTCCATCTTTTAATAACACCTTGGAATCCTTTTCCTTTGGTGGTTGCAATAGCATCTACATATTGTCCTTCATTAAATACATCACTAACATTTACTTCATTACCTAATAATTCAAGTGCAGTGTTAAGTTTTTCTTCAACGGAAGCTCCACCAATACCACATTCAAATATTTCAGGTTTTTTCTTAGGTGTACTTACCATTTTAGGATTAGTATGTACTAAAACTTTAATCTCATCAGTGTGGTCTAAAGCATCTTGTATTTTTGCAATAGCATCAGATTTATTATAATTTTTAGGAAGTGTAATCTTCCTAGATAATTCTTCATCTAAATTATCTGCAAGAACCTCGGTAATAGCTTTAAATCCACGATTTGTTTTTTCATATGATCTAATTCCCATTACAACAACTGGTGGGACTTCTAATACAGTTACAGGAGTGGATACTTCCATACCATTAGTTGGGGAGTTTTTACGATTATCCACAACTGTTGCATGAGTCATACCAACTTTATAACCAGCGATTGCAAGTAATTTAGATTCATCACTTACAGGCCATGATTTAATTCTAGGAGTTTCTTTTGCTACTCTTTTTCTAGGACTAAATGCAACAGACCCTTTTCTTGGTTGATGATGTCTAACCATTTAATTTAACCTCCATTATTATTATAATTGCTTAATTAATTATTGTAAATTAATTTAGATTATTAAACAAAAAATTAGATTTTCTAATTAATTGTATGAGATAAGAATTATAAGACAAGCCAATAATTCTAAAATAAATAACAAAATCATCCATAAGGTAGATTAAGTTATATAAAATTTAAATAAAAGTATTAAATTCGACATAAGTCAAACTCAATTTTAAGTTTATTAAAGAAACAGAAAACTGTCGAAAATAAACATTTTACAGCAAGTTAACTATTAATAAATTAAATTCTTAAAAAATACAATCTAAGTTAAGCTAAGAGTAAATTGAATAAAGATAAAGTAGCAACAACTGCTTCTTCAGTTCTTACTGTTTTAGTTCCCTGATTAGGAATGGTATTTACTTCAATAGATTCCCATTTAGGATCTGAGTAATTACCCTCAACAGAAGAATAAGGACCACCAAATACAATAGCAATATTATTAACATTATTCACTTTATACCTTAATTCATCAAAAATAGAATTTATTGTATCGGCATATCTTGTTGTTATAACAACAAAATCAGGATTTTGCTTATTCAAGCTTTTTTTAAGACCATCATTATCATAGACAGTCTTGTATCCCCAATAAATGTCCTCTGGTTCATCAGGTGTGACTAATATCTCTTTAGCAATTTTAGTAATCTTAAAACTAAAAATTTTATTAACTGTTAATTGCTCTTTACAAAAAGCTAATTTATCCATACCAATATCTACAAAAGTTCCTTTTTTATTTCTCTTTACAGTGAAACCCTGTCTAAAATCTCCTTTCTTTGGAGAGTCATTAGTAGGATGATGTGGAGTTCTTAAAGGTGGTAAAATTCCTACATGTTTTAAATCTTCCTGAATAGGGAACGCTCTTTTTCTCAAATATTGAGGAGTGTTCATATAACTTAAAACATCATAGATAAATTTAGCGTCTTTACTTCCTCTTTCATCATTGAAAGAACTATCATTGTAGATTATAACCTTATTCACACGAAAAACAGCTAACGCTCTACCGATAATACCTACTTTATAGGTTTTTAACTTCAAGTCGTTAGTTTCTGCTAGAAATGAATTAGGTATAAATAAATTAATATTTTGCATTATAGTTAATTTGTAAAAAATAATATATAAATGTATGCCAAACTTCGATAGTTATCACTAATAAACTTATCAATCAGTATTATATCAACTATAATACCTGTAGATCAACTACACAAATAATTATACTCTCATGAATATAATGTATTTATATATTATTTTAATAGTATATAAAGATATGGTTTTTTAATATATTTTTAGGATAAAAAACAGTTTAATCTAAAAAAGAATAAGAATTTATATATAAAACCATGGAAAAATAAGTTTAAAATATTTAGAAATAATATGAAAATCAGATAGGAAATATAAAAATTAATAAAGAATTAAAAAGTTTCAACTCTAAAAACAATTACCCCAACATTCCTAGATTCCTGAGTGTGAAATTTATAAATCTTTTTTAAAGGAAAATTATAGTAAAATTCATGGGTAATCTTAGCACCTAAATCCTCAAAATAATTCACTATGAAATCATGAGTGCTGGCCATATGAAATGAATATATTACCTCCGAGTTTTCACATGCAAAATCTATAAACCTTCTATCAGCACCATTTTTAGCCTTTTCTTGGGAACCAAACGGAGGGTTCTGAATTAGTGTATCTACTTTATCGTTGGAAAATCCGGAAATGTCCAAATCTTTAATTTTCTTAAGATTATTAACATTGCCCTGAAAAAAATGTAAACTATCCATTTTTTCAGTACTTATACCTATATGTTTTGATACATTTTGAGCCATTTCTAAGGACTCATCATCAATATCTATTCCAAGTACTGAATTTGCACCTAAAAATATAGATCCTATTGAAAAAATTCCAGTACCACATCCCAAATCTACAATATTCATATTATAAATATCACCTAAGGTATATGCATTCCATAAAACATCAGAGGCAATACTTGAAGGAGTGGAATATTGTTCAAATTCCACCTTAGGATTGGGGTGAGAGGGGATATTTTGAAGAATCATCTCCAAATGTTTTTTCTTAGTAATTTTTCTCATAAAACCATTTTAATAAAATTAATTTAAGAATTTCAAATACACACAATATATATTATCATATTAATTATTTAATTATTTAATAAATTTGAGAAATAGACTATTAATTTAAATCTTATAAATCAATTACATTTAAAAATTAGATTTTTACTTTAGATTATTTTAAAAATTGGCATAACTTGATTTTACATTAAAAAAAAATATGTTTTAAATTATTTTAAAGTAAATTTAAAAACTAGCATGATTTGATTCTACTTTAAAGACTAGATTTTTATAAAAATAAAAAAAAGAATATGTAGACTAGTCTAAAAGTCTACATCGTCCAGATACCACTTTAACCAAAGTATGATCTGCTTTTTCAATGACTAAAGCTCCTTCTTGGTCAATACCAACAGCATAACCATTAATGACTTTACCTAAAGGTTGTTGTATTTCAACAAATTTACCAATGGTATGATTGTATTTTCTCCATTCATCAAATATGAAACCAATATCCCCCTCTAAGAATTTATTATATATAAATTCAAATTCTTTGAAGAAATATGCAGTACCTTTTTCTGGATTAATATCTCCGTCAACTACATCACTAAGAGCAATACTACAGTCCCTTATCTCCTCAGGGAATTCATTAATATCTATTTCAGAATTTATTCCAACACCAATAATAACACTTTCCAGATTGTTGAACCTAGCTATTGATTCTGTTAAAATACCGCATACCTTTTTATCATGGATTAATATATCGTTTGGCCATTTAATCTCTGCATGAATGTTAAAATGATCCAATGTACGAGTAACTGCAACAGCAGTTGCAAGAGTCAAAAGAGGTGCTTTTGAGGGAGTGACATCTGGTTTTAATATTATGGATAACCAGATTCCCCCTTTTGGAGATTGATATTCTGTACCTTTTCTACCTCTTCCTCTTGTTTGTGTCTCGGACAATATAACCGTTCCATTTGAAACGTTACGAGATAGGAATTTAGCAACAGTGTTAGTTGATTTTACAGATTTAAATAAATACATTTCCCTGCCAATATCATCGGTTTCAAGGTATGAATCACATTTATCTTTTGAGAAGAAATCTGATGGTTCATTACCTAATTCCTTAACTGCAGTTGTAATATCATTAATACCTAGTTGAAGAATCTCCTCAGCACTCTTATTTTTAAAATCATATTTGTTGGATATAAGTTCAAGAATTTCCTTATTCATATTATCCCATTTTTTAATTTTTCCATTATTTAAAATATTATAAATTTCTAATTTATTTGCCTTTTATTACTTTCAGTTAAATAAGAACCTACCGCTGCAGATATTGCAGCAATTTTTTGTTGTGGAATAAATGTTGATTTAAGACGGTTTACATTTTCTACATCCTCGGCAATTACATTCTCCATTTCCTCATATATCAATTTTTTATTTTCATCAATAAAGTGTGTGTTCAAGTCTCCAGATAGGAAGTTAGGATTTCTGATAATAGCCTTATGGAATGGAATTGTAGTTTTTACACCAAGTACAATATATTCACTTAATGCCCTTTTCATTCTACTAATTGCCTCTTCCCTTGTACGGCCAAATGTAATTAATTTTGAAATCATTGAATCATAAAAACTTGGAATTGTATAATTCCTATATACACCACCGTCCAAACGTACCCCCGGACCACCTGGTGAACGATATGCAGTAATTCTTCCAGGGTTAGGTGCAAAGTTCCTTAAAGGATCTTCTGCATTAATACGGCATTCAATTGCATGACCATTTACTGTAATATCATCTTGACTGAAACTTAAATCTAATCCAGAAGCTACCTTAATTTGTTCCTTAACAATATCCACATTGGTTACAGCTTCAGTAATAGGGTGTTCTACCTGAACACGAGTATTCATTTCAAGGAAATAATAGTTTCCCTTATCATATAGGTATTCAATAGTACCTGCACTACTATAACCTATATATTCTGCTGCCTTAACAGTACTCTCTCCCATTTGCTCCCTAAGTTCATCGGTCATGATTGGAGAAGGTGCCTCCTCAAGTAATTTTTGGTGTCTTCTTTGAATTGAACACTCACGATCAGCTAAATGGATAACGTTTCCATTTTCATCAGCCAATACCTGGAATTCTATATGTCTAGGCTTTTCCAAATACTTTTCAATAAATACAGTAGAATCCCCGAAGTTAGTTTTTGCAACAGATTGAGTTGATTCAATGGCACGCACTAATTCATCCTCTTCATATACAGTACGCATACCTATTCCTCCACCTCCAGCTGATGCTTTAATGATAACAGGATAACCTATCTTTTCAGCTATTTTTATAGCCTCATCGATATTAGTTACACCTTTATCAGTACCTTCAATTACAGGAACCCCTGCTTTTCTCATGATTTGTTTTGATGTTATTTTATCTCCCATCTTATTAATAACATCTCCACTAGGCCCAATAAGTTTAATACCATTTTTTTCACATTCTTTACCAAACTCAGGGTTTTCAGCTAAAAATCCATAACCAGGGTGTATTGCATCTGCACCTGATTTTAAAGCAATATCAATAATTTTATCAATATTTAAATATGATTTTTGAGGACTTGGATTTCCTAATGGGTATTTTTCATCTGCATAATTTGTATATAAGGAATTTTTATCTGCATCAGAATAGATTGCAACACTTTTAACGTCTAAATCACGACATGCTCTCATTATTCTAATTGCAATTTCTCCCCTATTTGCAATCAGTATCTTATCAAACATTTGAAACCTCTCTTTTTAAATTATTTAATATCTTAATTTAAAATTAAGTGGTATATTAAATATGATTTTTTATAGAATCTATATAATTTAATTATATATATTATATATCTATTTATTAATTAAAATATTAATTTTTTATTATTTATTTAAAAATAGATTTTATTCTTCTTTGGAAAAAATGATTTTTTGCCTCGTTATTTTAAAAACTCTTTTATAATTTGTACTTGATTACTTTTTTATAAAACAATTAATGATTTAAACTGTAAACCATATCTTTTTTATAAATATAAAAAACATGAAGTAATAATGATTTAAACTGTAAATTAATCTTCTTTTAATAAAATCAAAAGATATAAAAGAAACCGATTAATAAACAATTATTCCTCATTATAAATAATTTTTCTAGACGTATCCTCATCAGCACAAACCTTAATTAATGTTTTAAAAGACTTATCAATTCTATTAAATATCTCGGATATTTCAAGCTTGTCTGAGTCATTAGCAGACAAATCAAATCTTATAGTAACAGATGCGCCAGGCATAGACACTGCAGGAATTGTAATAATATGTTCCTCCTTAAGTAAAATCATACTCCATAAAAATGATAGATCAGTTAAAGATAGATTACAGTCATCAGTTTTTGATTTAACTTCTTCTGTTAAGGACTCTTTTGAAACCATCACCCCTGTTGGAGTTGTCTCAAACATATTATAAGATTTATCTAAAAGATCAAATAGCTCATCTCTTTTTGAAATAGAAGCCCTGAGATTTTCAGGATCATAGTCTTCTAAAGCATTAATCATTGCAAGAATAATTGGAGCCTGAGCTTCAAGTCCAAACTCATTTGATTTGGCTTTAACCTTGTTTATTAAATCTTCACGACCTGCCATTAATCCACCACGAGGTCCCTTCATCAATTTATCAGTACTTGTAATAGCCAGATCCGCTCCTAAATCACATGCTGGTTTTTGATTAAAAATAGCTGTACGGAGCCTTGCACCACTAGCATCATCTACAAATACAGGAATATTCCTCTCATGTGCAGCATTAATAATTATTTTAAAACTTTCCTCATCCAAAACTTGATGGTCCATAGTGGAACCCGTAATAATTACAAGGGAAGTATTCTGAGGTATATTAAATTCATCAAGATCTATATATTCTGAATAGTTTGCACCTACTAAATCACATGCCCTTATAATGGACGGATGTGCAGGATGACTTTTAAGAAAGTGTACAACATTATCTCCTTTTTTAACAAGTGCAAGTATAGTTGCAAGAATTCCGGAACTGGTCCTATTAAGTGGACAGATTTTCTCTCCACCCATATGTTTTTTACCTATCTCTTGAATTTTATCCTCAAAAATAGCTGGACCAATATAAGTTTGAAGTAAATTTAACTCATCCCCACTTGCAAGAAAACCTCCGGAAAGTCCAGTTAAATCATATAATGGATCTTCACCCTTAGATTCAATATTATCTTTAATAATTTTATAAGCAGCTTCTCTTTTTTTAAGTTCATCTAAAGAATTTTCTACAATCATATTATCACAGAACATTAAAAATTAATCACATCTAATTATATAAAATCTAAAATATAATTCTTTTTAAGATTATTAAAATTAAAACAACACTTTAAATATATTAAGTAAATTTTAATTAAATAGATTATCTTAAGTGTAGATTTAAAACTTGAAAATTAGAAAATAAACAATCCATATACCAATCAATAGTAAATAAACAAGGAGATAAAAGAACTGGAACATCAAAAAACCAATGATTAAAAGAATAAATCAGGAAAATAAGAAACTAAAAAAATCAAAAACAACAATCTAAAAAAATAAGACAAAGTAAGAAAAAACTAAAAAAAATACAAAAACAATGACCAAAAGAATACAAAATACGAAAAAACAGAAATAATGGTTTCAAATAAATAAAAGTCCATCTAATAAACAATATAGAAAGAAAAATTATAGAAAAAGATTTTGAAAGATCTATTGATCATCTTCTTCCACTATTTCAAATTCAAAATCCTTAAAAGCTTCTACCAAAACTTTTAAATCCTTTCTAGGAACATCAACGGATTCAAATTTTTCTCCTTCATTATAAGAATACTCAGCATCAACAACAGTTCCATCCACATCACAGTAAAAGAGGAAACTATCTGCTAGTTCATCCGGATTTTTAGTAGGTAAAAATACTTCAAATGAAGCTCCTAATTGATTAAAAAATTTATCTTTTTCTTCATCACTCTTTACAACTTTTCTAAACTTTCTCATTCTAGATTTGTACTTTTTTTCTGCAGCTGCTTTAATATCCTCTGCCATATTATCACCCTAATTAAATGAAAAATTTTCTTATAATAATATTATTCTAATATAATTTTCTTTATATATATAAAGTTTATCTAAAAAATTATTAACTTAAACTTAAAAAATATTTTGTTTATATTGAAATTGATTTAATTAAAAACTAATTAAACTTTATTAACCAAATCAGATAATCTAAGTTAAAAAATAAAAATTTCTTTATAAATAAAAAAAAGTAGTGGAGATAATTAAAAATTTAATCGTATAATGATTTGCCCTGAGAGTCCATAGCTACTATTAAAGGTCCAAATGAATCTACTTTTAACTCCCACATTGCTTCAGGCACACCTAAATCCAACCAGGTTACACTATCTACTTCCCTTACAGCATCAACATATAATGCAGCACATCCCCCAGTTGCAACGACATATACCGCATTGTTATCTTTTAAAGCCTGACGAACATTATCGTCCATACCGCCCTTACCAATAACAACTCTTACACCCTTGTCGATTACATCAGCCTCATAGGGATTCATTCTCATAGAGGTAGTAGGTCCGATTGCTACAACTTCATAGGTACCATCATCTTTTTTATTTATAATAGGACCTGCATGGAATAAGACCTTTCCATCCAAATCAAAAGGCTCACCATCTTCAACTATACGCCTGTGAGCTTGATCTCTTGCAGTGTATATTGTTCCGGTAATGGTGATAACATCCCCTACTTTTAAATCCTTTACATCATCTGAGTGTAATGGAGTTTTTAAATCTATCATTAAATCACCTTAATATACTTTAAATAAATTAATTCATATGAATTTTAAATAAAAACTCTAATTATAAAATTAGTAAATTTAAAAATTTGAATTCCAACAAACTATAATATTATAAGAATTACTTACTATATAAAAATTTATTAATTAAATTAACAAAATGTTAAATAACAAAATTTTTATTAAGAAATTAATTAATTAGATAGTTAGAATATATAAATGAAAAATTTAAATGACATATATTTCTAGAAATCAGATTAATGAATAATAAATAGAATTTTAATAACAAACAATTATTTGAGGAAAAAAACATGTCTAGTATGAGTAGTGTAGCAGGTCTTTCAAAATATATTACTACACTTCCCAATATTAAATTTTCAGTAAAAGCCACAATAACTATTACATTTATTTTAGGTTTATTAATTTCAATTATTAGACCTTATCCCACTAACATTCTGCTTGGAATAATTATTGGTGGTATAATATCATTTATAATATATGGATTAAGTGGTATAATTAGTGGATTTATAAATCAAAATCTTATTAGTTCATTTAATGGAATAAATCTAAAAATCAAACATTCAATGTTTCTATCTTTTATAAATTCCACAATACTTTCAGTTATTACGTTAATCGGATCTATAATCTCCAGCAATCCTAATTTTGTAATAAATTTTATTGAATTTGGATATATTCTAATATTTGCTTTCAGCTTTCTGGTTTTCTGGGGAGCAACCCAAGTAAATATGAAAAAATCAAGTTTAGTTGCATTAATTCAACCAGTGATAAGTATTTTTTTATTGCTTGCAGTTAATTTCATTGGACTTAATGTATACAGTGTATCTTTCAGTATATATCTAGTTGTTAAAATGCTTATAGGCTGTCTTATCTTTCTTATTGCAATATATCTATTTGTTAAAACAATTAACTCACCAATGAAAACAAACATGGGTATTGATGGATTGCAACTATTAAGCTTATTTATAACACATATGAATGAAGGTTCCCATGATTTAGAAGAGTTATTCGTTAAATCAGGAGCGGATATCGACACCGTTGTAAGTATTGTTAGTTTTAAAACGAAAGAGAAAATCAAAGCATTATTTATTAGTCCGGCAGTTCATCCGGGACCTTTAGGAAATATCGGTGGAGGAAATATGCCTACAAATCTTGCAAATAGATTTAAACCATTTACCATGATTGCCCATGGACCTTCAACCCATGATTTTAATCCTGCAAGCATTAAGGAATTAGATAAAATAGAAGACAGTATTAGAAAAGGATTATACAAGATGGAATATTCTAAAAGTGCAAGTAAATTTGTAAGATATACAAACAAATCCGCAAAAATAGGTGTCCAATCTTTTAACGATGGAATTGTACTGTTAAATACCTTTGCACCACTTGGTAGTGATGACATTGAATTTAGTGTAGGCCTTACCATGATGGTTCAGGCAAATAAAACATTTGAAAATAAATCAACGGTTATAGTAGATTGTCATAATTCTTTCTCAGAGGAATCTGGTCAAGTATTGCCCGGCGATCCACAGGTATTTGAATTAATTGACGGAATAAGTAAAATTAAACTAGGCAAGAAATATTCAAATATCAAGGTAGGATGTAGTCAAAATCTAATGGATGGACTAGGAAAAGAGGAAGGTGTTGGAGACAGTGGTGTAAAAACCATGATCGTAGATGTTGAAGGTCAAAAAACAGCATACATACTTTTCGATTCCAACAATATGGAAGTCGGCTTTAGACAGGAGATTTTAGACTTTGTATACAAATGTGGTATTGATGAGGCAGAGGTTATGACCACAGATACACATAGCGTAAATACAATCTCAAGAGGATATAACCCAATTGGATTGAGTAACAGGGCCCAAATCATTGATTATGTAAAGGAAACAATTGAGGAAGCCCTTGAAGATCTTGAAGAGGTTGAAGTTGGATGCAGTACAGAAAAAATAGAGAATCTAAAAACATTCGGACCTAACAGATCTACAGAATTAATCTCAACAATAAGTTCAATAGTTCAAGTAGGAAAGATTATAGGTCCGGTGATATTTGTTTTTGCTTTCATACTTACATTTATCTGGTTATTTTTATTATAATAACCAAATTAACTTTTTTAAGATTTTCATTACTTAATTTTTTTAGATTAATACCGTCTAACCTTTTTATTTCTTTAATTGATGCCATTACTTGATTACATCCCTATTCTTTTTTTATAGAAACTTGACAAATATCGTCCTTATTCTTTCTTTATGATATAACTGTGAATAAATTCATGAATTTAATGTAATATATGATTTAATAAAGTATTTTACTGATTTTTATATTAAACACTACTAGAAATAGCTAAATAAGCGGGATATTAAAATATAAACTAACCAAGTATAAAAAAAAAAATAAAGAGTATATAAAAAGATAATTTAGCCTATAAAACCTAAAAATTTAAAAAACCCAATAAAAATAGTTAATAAAAAGCAATAATTAAAAATAGAAAAAAAACTTAAGATAAATATCTATTTATCTTATAAAAATGGAATAAATTTAGCATAGCTTAAGAATAATACCCACACTGAGAACCATCCAAAAACAAATGGAATAATTCCCATCATAAACCATTGTTTAAAACCGTCAATAGAATCTGCATATTGCTTTTGACAGTAATTACCAATGAAATATAAAACAATAAAACCTATTACAGATGCAAGAATCTCATTTTTAAACCCAAAGGTTCCATATGAAAACATTGCAGAGAAAACACCTACAATTAAACCTGGTATTAAATGGATTGCCGCAATCTTTTGTACATCATCCATGTTTATCCTCCAAAATTAAAAAATTATAATAAAATAATATGAAAAGTTATATAAATAAATATACATTTATAATTTATACTTACTAATAAATATACATAATGATTTTATTAAAGAAATAATAATTATTTACATGAAAACTGAAAGTTAGATAAAAAACATAACCAAATAAAAAGTATGTTAAAAAACTTTTAACATATTTTAAAGAACAGACTATATTTAATCAAAAAAATCTAATTAAATCAAGATATAAATTTACTATTAGAATATTAATCTAAAATACTATTTAAAATTATATACAGATAATATAACTATAAAAGAAAAACAATTATTTTATCAACCATTAATATATTTCATGAATTATAATTTTAAAAATTAAGGAAATTAAGTAAATAGAGGAATTTTAATGAAAACAATGACTAATGTGGATATTTTTACAATATCCCATGAATTAAACAAGTTACTTGAAGGTTCAAGAGTAGATAAATCATTTCAGCCAACAAAAGACATCATCGTTATGAGATTCCATAAAGCAGGATATGGAAGAATAGATTTAGTTATGGAAGCTGGAAAAAGAGTACATACAAGTAGATATCCTCTTGAAAACCCTACAAAACCACCTTCATTTCCAATGTTACTTAGAAAAAGACTTAGAGGTGCTAACGTAGTTAGCATTGAACAGTATAATTTCGATCGTATAATCGAAATCAAGATGAAAAAGGATCAGGTTTATACATTAGTTATTGAGCTATTTTCAAAAGGCAATATCATTCTTTTAGATGAGGATAAAAATATCATAATGCCTCTTAAAAGGAAATCATGGAGCAATAGGGATATCAGTGCTAAAAAGGAATATGTCTATCCGCCGAAAAATGGAATCAATCCATTAACAATTACAGAGGATGAATTGAATATTCTTTTTACCAATTCCGAGGATGACATCATAAGAACACTTGCTAAAAACGGTCTTGGAAGTTTATATGCAGAAGAAATCATGCTAAGGGCCAATAATATAAGGAAAGATATGAAAATTGAGGGAATCGATAAACAATCAAGCACCAATTCCCTTAGCAATGAGGACATCCATCATATCTATCAAGGCTTAAAATCAATCTTTGAACCTTTAAGTAAAGGTGAAATAAAACCAGAGATAATATCAGAAGGTAAAGATGATGTTGTACCAATAAAACTTGAAAAATATAATGATTTTAAACATGAATACTTCGAAACCTTCAATGAGGCATGTGATGAATTCTATTCAAAAGAAGTTAAAACCAGCATTACCTCAGAGCAAGAGAAAATCTGGAATAAGAAAGTCGGAAAATATTCAAAAAGACTTGAACTTCAAGAAGAAACACTTAAGGGATTCCATGACACTATAGAAAAATCCCATAAAAAAGGGGAATTAATCTATTCACATTATCAGGAAATTGAATCAGTTATTGGTGTAATCAATAATGCAAGAGACAAGGATTATTCCTATCAGGAAATAAATAAAATACTAAAAAAAGCAAGAAAAGAGGGAATGAAAGAGGCGCAGATAATTAAATCTATTGATAAGATGGGAAACATTACCCTAGATTTAGAAGGCATCTCAATTAACATCGATTCTAGAAAATCAATTCCTGAAAATGCTGATGTTTATTATGAAAAGGCTAAAAAAGCAAAACGTAAGATTTCCGGAGCCAATATTGCTATTGAAAATACTAAAAAACAACTAGAGGAAATGGAAAGGAAAAAGGATAAAGCAATGGCAAATATAATGGTTCCTAAAAAACGTGAAAAGAAGGAACTTAAATGGTTCGAGAAATTCAGATGGTTTGTAAGCTCCACAGGCAAACTTGTAATTGGTGGACGTGATGCGAATAGTAACGAGAATATTGTAAAGAAATATTTGGATAATAATGATATTTATATGCATGCGGATATACATGGTGCACCATCAATAGCCATTAAATTAAATGGTGAGGAATTTGATGATGACACCGTTAGGGAATCTGCAATATTTGCCGCATCATTTTCATCAGCATGGAGCGACGGTTATTCTACACAGGATGTTTACTGGGTCAATCCAGAACAAGTTTCAAAAACACCGGAATCCGGAGAATATGTGGCGAAAGGATCATTTATTATTAGGGGTCATAGGAATTATATTCGAAGTGCAAAACTAAGAATTGCAGTAGGAATTGTTGACTATGAAGGTAAAAGAGTTATGGCTGGTCCGGAATCTGCAGTTAAAAAATTAACAGATAACTATGTAGTTATTAAACCAGGATATACTAAAAAAGAGGCAATGGCTAAAAGTATATTATCAAAGATTAATCAAGATAACCTACTTGAGCTAGATGACATAGTAAGGATTTTGCCTACAGGCAAATGTGACTATGATAATAAAAGATAAACATAGTTTTATTAAGTTTATTAAGTTAAACTATTAAAAAAATAAAAGAACTTTTAAAATAAATAAAAAAATATTTTAAAATATTTAGATTTTTTAATTAAAATCTAAAAATTTTATTTTATATGAATCTAATTTTAAAAAACCTAAATTTTTAAATTAAAATCTAAAAACTCTACTCTTATATTAAAAACTAATTTTAAATTTTATTTTATATGAATCTAATTTTAAAAAACCTAAATTTTTAAATTAAAATCTAAAAACTCTACTCTTATATTAAAAGCTAATTTTAAATTTCATTAAATATGAATCTAATTTTAAAAAACCTAAATTTTTAAATTAAAATCTAAAAACTCTACTCTTATATTAAAAGCTAATTTTAAATTTTATTTTATATAAAATCTCTATAAAGATCAATCTTCTTCTTGATTGAATATTTCAGGCTTGTAAATTTCACCTGGATTCATTATTACCACATCAATTGAGGGATCCAATTGTTTTACAAAATTAGAAAACACGACCGGGTCCTGTCCAATAGCAGGAAATGTATTATAATGCATTGGAATAACAGCTTTTGGAGAAATCCAACGGGTTGCAAGTGCTCCCTCAAAAGGACCCATGGTGAATTTATCTCCAATTGGTACCATAAGAATATCTGGTTTATAGATATGTCCAATAATATTTTCCATATCACCATATAATGCAGTATCTCCAGCATGGTATATCTTCTTACCGTCAGGTAAAGTAAATAGGAAACCTGCCGCACTGCCTCCTGGAACTGCACCCTCTTCAACAAAGTCAATATCGGAAGAGTGTATAGCATCTAACATGGTAATCTTGATGTCATGAACAAAAACAGAACCACCGATATTCATACTTACAGCTTCAATACCCTGTCTTTGTAGGAATAAGGCAATCTCAGCATTAGAAATTACAATAGAATTATTCCTCATAGCAATCTCATATGCATCACCGAAATGATCTGAGTGACCATGGGTTATACAGATTATATCAGGTTCTAATTCCTCAACAGGTATGTTACATGCAGGATTATTACTGATAAATGGATCAATCAATATCTTTATCTCCTCATCAGTAGTAATCTCAAATGCAGAATGTCCTAACCATCTTATTTCCATAATTAACCTCCCTAAAAATATTAATTGTTAATAGATAATTTGTTTATAAAAAAATAAATATTTTTTCAAAATTTAAAAATAAATAGAATTAGATAAATGATCTTAAAAATCAATAGAAAAAAAGAAAAGCTAGAAGATGCTTTCAAATGAGAGCCTAGTAAAAATTGTTAAATGGATAATTAAAAAATCATGCATGAGCCAATACCTGGCTATTAACTGCCTGTGCAATATTCCAAGTTGAATCAAACATGTTTCTAATATCATCAATAGATGTTTTATCGGTATAAACCGCACCATATTGGAATCGTTTATCCTCCTCGGAATCAGAAACAATTAATGCATAATCATCGTCTATTATTAAATTGATAGTATCTAATTTCGGCATTGTTCTAATTTCCACATTCTTTTTAACAATTGAATTTAGAATCAAAGCCTCGGATAAATCAGCAGTATCAATATCTTCAATAATAATTTTAGTTGGAATATTTGAAATATTCTCTAAAAATTCATGGGACAAATCTTTAAGTGAACTTGTAATCAGACAGATTTCATTAACTGCATTTGCAGACAATTTATCAAATGCCTCCTGAGTAGAAATTCTTCCATTAGAACTAATTACATAACTTCTTAAAAGCTTTGGAATAGGAAGTGACTCGGGATTATTAGGATCTATTTCAATTTCATCTTCCTTAATAGGGGTAATCGTATCAGGAATAGTATTTGGACTAACAACCTTATCCTGATTTTCAGGTAAATCTGTAAGATTACTTAATTCAAATGGACTACCATAGATATTAGCCTCATTTAAAGGATTATCATTATAGAAACCATAATCCTCATCATTATTTGGCAACTCCCTAGAATGGTCTTCATTAACAAAATCCTCAAAATCAGTGTTATAAACTACAGAATTGGAATTGTGACCGTTTTCAGCTAAAACTTCTTCTATTTTTTCAGATTTTTTAGATTTAGGAATATTGGAAATATTCAATAATCCATTTGAACGACCTTCTTTTTTAGTAGGTTTACGAGTAATTTTTAAAGGTCTTTCATAGTTAGGTGTAAATTGATAAGTTTTATCTGTGAATTTAGATGTAGGATTTTGTACTTTTAAGACAAGTTTTGAATCATCTTCATCATCAGAATCTTCATAATCATCATAAGACCTGTAAGATCCGCTGTTTTCCAAATCTTCAAAATTAAGTGAGTCCATGTCTTCAATCTTAGTTTTTTCAAATTTAGGTCGTTTAAGATTAATGTTAATATTATCACTTAAACCTTCAACATCTAGATTTTTAATTCTATCTTTGGTGGAAGTTGTTTTACCTAATACCTGGTTTTCATTGCCAAAGGTAATAATTTGATTAGAGGTTGAAGTAATTATTAAATATAAACCGCATACACCTACAATTAGGCCTAAGATAACAATAAATTCCCTTAAATTATAAAACATATTTAATATTAATACTGCTATTGCCATAGCTAGCAATAGAAATCCTGAAAAAACTTTTACTAAATCCGCCAATCTTTACACCTACTAAAACTCAAATTAATTACTGAATTAACACAATTTAAATATTAAATATATGTTTAAATTTAAAAACATTTAAAGTTTATTATATTTTGTATAAAAATTAAAAAAGATTAATAGAAAGCTATTAGAAAAAATAAACAATTTAGAAAATAAATAAAAATAAAACCACATATTTTCCCAATTATTAAATAATTTTTTCCATATGAAAAAAATCAACTTTATTGAAAATTTTAAACACCATATAAATTTTTAAAAAAAAATAATCTGAAAAATTCCGATAAATATTAAAGATAAAGCAATAAATTCTTTTTAAAATCTAATTAAACTAAAGAATAATTTATATATTCCAAATATTATTAAGATTCTTATATATTTTAAGAAAAAAATAAGAAAAGATAATTATTAAACAAATTAAAAGGATATTCTGGTGATTAGATGAATCAGATAACATATAAAATAGATAGATTGTTTAAAGATGATGGTGGACAAGGTGCAGCGGAATATATCCTTTTATTGGGAGGAGTAGTAATAATTGCAATTATTGCACTTTTAATATATAGGTCATATATAAGCTCATCATCAAATCTTACAGCAGAATCCGATACCAATTCAATAAGACAGACTTTGAATAGCTCAATATAAGATGAAGATTCTAAGGGAAAATAATAGTCAGATAAGTGCCGAATTAATACTGCTTCTAGGTTCAACAATCATTATTGTAATTATTGTTGGAGAAATGGTTTTTAGAATAAATGAGGATATAAATTCATCACTTAAAAGACTAATTGAAACTGGAAGGAATAGTAGCTTGAACAATTTATAATTTTTTAGTTTAAAGGTTAATCTGGTTGATTAAACTGGATTAACCTATTAAATAACTAATAATTTAAATTATGATTGATTAAACTAAATAAATATTTTTAATAATTAGAATGTAACTACTAATTTTTTTAATTTAAACTTAAATAAAAAAGAGATATTGTTTTAAGGAGAATAACCAATTCAATGAAAATTTAAAATGATTTAATTAAAAATTAGAATCTATAGATAGACTAAAATTAAAAATCCAAAAAAAGTATAAAAAAAGAAAATTAATAATATCTACTCTACTAATTTACCAAGAATATCTTGCCAGGAAGTAGATTTAATATTATCAAGTTCCATACTTTCTCTTTTAATAGTAAGCAAGTTTTGTGGACAAGCTTTTGCACATGAACCACATAAATTACAGTGTTCAGGATCCATATGAGATTCATTATCAATGATCTCTACAGCATTACAAGGACATACATCTTTACATGCATGACATGTTTCACCCTTACATACTAATTCTGGATCTCTTAAGATTTCACCAATAAACGGTTTATTTACTTCAATAGCGTCTGCTGGACAGACGGATTTACACCATCCACAATCAATACATTTTCCTTCAATGAAGACAGTACCAGTAATTTGAGGTTTTTCAATTTCTTCATTGTGCATACAAGTACTACAAATAGCAGTAATTGCATTCTCAGGACAAGCTGCTTTACATACCTTACAATAAACACATTTGGAATCATCTACCTCAATAGTATCCGGAATTCCAAATTCATTATTTGATGTAACAGTAATTGCACTTGCTGGACACAATTCTGAACATATTCTACAATAGATACAATCCTCATCATTAATACTGATTTCACCTACAAGCAAATCATTACGGTCAGGTAAATCCCTTTTAAAGAAAATTGTATCTCTAGGACATGCCTCAACACATCTACCACAGAAGAGACAGTCTTCTTCATTGATTTTTGCATCATTATGCCAATTTGGATAGTCTTTTAATTGTGAGATTTCTTCCCCATCAATTTTAAGAGTTAAAGCACCGAAAGGACAAGAAGATGCACATAAACCACATAAAACACATTCATTTTTATTACATGAGATATAATCCATTTTTAAAAGTCCTCTTGCAATAGGTACAATTGGACCTAATCTTAATGCTTCAGTTGGACAAGTATCTGCACAAATTCCACAACCTACACATTTATCATTATCATGAATTAATTCCCTATTTTCTAAGCCTTCTCTTGCAAAAAGTGACATAGGAAATACCCCATTTATACTTTAGATATTGCTTGGTTAGGACAATTTTGAAGACATAAATCACAATCATCACAGTTTTCAGGAATGATTTTTACATCCCCATTATCCTCAACTAAAGCGCCTTGTTCACATAATTTTATACATAAACCTTCGCCTGGACAATTTTCAATATGTCCACACTTATCTACGTCTATTTGAATAGCCATTAAATCACCTATAAATTTTATATATACTATTTATCTCGATATGTATATATAAACATATCGTTTTGATTCTATTAATGAAAAGTTTTAAAAAGTAATTAAATCAATTTTCCTTTTTTATCAATTTCTCCTTTACGTATTCTAGTAGAAGAAATAGGAATACCATCATCTGCCAAAACAAAGCTTACCACTACAATATCAATAGGATGCATACCTTTATCCACCCTTATTTGATTTATTTCAAGGGCTGTAGGTTCTGTCTCCTCACTAACCACTATAGCGTCATAATCCTCTTCAAAAATTGTAGGTCCATATTTATCATCTAAACGGATCAAATGAAAGTTATCAAAATCCTTAAAAAAATTATTTAAGTTAGACATTCTAACTTCACAGGAATCAATATCCCCTTTTAATCCACCAAAAGCATCAGAAGTTACACCAATCTCAACAAACTCCCCTAATTGAAATGCAGTTTCCAATAATTTCCTATGCCCATAATGAAACTTATCAAAAGTTCCACCAACAACTACCTTTTTGTATTTTTTCTCACTCATAAAATCAATTGAAATATTTTTAATAGATAATATATCTATTAATTTATTTATACTTATCTTTATATTTTTAATATAAAAAATCATAAATAGAAATAAAGGCATAAAAGGACCTGAATTAAAAAATAAAAAATAAATAAACAATATTTAAAGGATATTAACTGATAAAATATCTAATAACAAATGAGATATTCAATAAAAATTATAAAAAAATTATAATTAGATTAAAATATAAATTAGGTATTAATAATAAACTAGTTATAATCAAACTAACTTTAAGGTAAAATTATGATTTATGAGGAAAACATAGTTCAAAAAAAGATTCAAAACATAGACATTAGGTTTGGATTAGTTTATCCGAATGTTTATAAAATAGCTATGTCTTCATTAGGTTATCAGATAATATATAATTTATTAAATGATAGAGACGACTGTTTCTGTGAGAGGATAATATTCCCGAATACAAGAAGCATTGAAACAAACAGTCCCTCATCCGACTTCAATATACTCAGTTTCACAATACAATTTGAGGAGGATTATTTTAATCTTGTAAAGATATTGAAAGAATCAAATATCCCCTTAAGAAGAGAGGATAGGACAGACAAAGATCCATTAATAATAGCTGGAGGACCTACGGTTACCGCTAATCCGATGCCTATTGCCGATTTTGTGGATATTTTTATTATTGGTGAAGGTGAAAATGTTTTAAGTGAATTTTTAGATCTTTACAGGGAAATTCCTAACCCCCATGAAAATCTTGATAAGTTTTTGGATATCGAAAGTCTATATATTCCAAAATTTAATAATAAAACCGAAATATCCCTTATTGAAGATATGGATAATGGATACCATATAACCTACCCAATAATTATTCATACAGACGATAAAGAATACACTCCTGTTTTTCAAAACGCCATAATGCTAAATGTTTCAAGAGGTTGTAGTAGAGGATGTAGATTCTGTATGTCCGGATATCTGTACAGACCTACAAGAGAAACCTCACTTGAAAAACTTATTGAAATAGCTGAGACCTCAAGAAAAAATAGTGGACTTAACAGAATCGCTTTAATTGGACCTGCGGTATCTGATTACTCAAGAATAGATGAATTAATAGAATCCCTTGAAGAAAGAGGTTTTGAAATATCAACACCCTCCATGAGAATTGAGACCATTACAAACAAATCCTTAGAATATCTTAAAAAGAGTGGCCTTAAAACTTTAACGATAGCTCCGGAATCCATATATCATCTTAGAAAACGTATCAACAAGGATATTCCAGACGAACTAATAGACAACCTAATCGACTCTGCATTAAACATTGGTTTTAATCTAAAATTTTACTTCATAATTGGTTTTCCAAATGAAACCAAAGAGGATATTATAGAACTTAAGGATTATATAAAAGATATTGATTCAAGAAAGGATAAAATAGACCATTCCCTATCAGTTAAGTTCAGCATAAATCCTTTAATTCCCAAGGCTCAAACACCCCTCCAATGGGATACCTATAATATGGCTTCAATTAAAAAAAAGATAAAGTATCTTAAGAAAGAACTTAATGGAATAAATCTTAAATTTGACAGTCCCAAACTAGGATTAAAACAATATATATTATCATGTGGCGGTAAAGACATCTCCAAGTTAATTGAAAAATCTGCAGATGAGAATATTGGTATTAAAGAATGGGAAAAACATGTCCCACAGTATAATACTGATGATAAACTACCATGGGACAATATAGATTTAGGATATAGGAAAGATTTTCTAAAAGAAGAAAGAGAAAAAATGGATTTGAATATTACAACCGAGTGGTGCCAGGAGAGCAAATGTTATAATTGTAAATATAATTGTTACTATTAATGATTTAATTAATTAGAATTATAACATTATTTTAATTTTTAGAATAAAACCGCATAATCGTTATAGTTAGTTTACAACATTATAAAAAAAGTCCCTTATTCGAAATTATAACGAATTATTGATTTAAAAAAAATCACATAAATCTTAAATTTAAAAAAAAAATTATTAAATTAAATAGGATTAACCTTTAAAATATTAAATAAAATTAACCACAGATATTATTATATCATATAAAAAAAGACAAATATATTTAATTTATTTTAAAAAATTCAAATTAATCATTTAAGAGGTTACAAGAATGGTTAAATCAACATATAGAACAAGTTTAATTGAATTATCACAGATTAGGAAAATGTTCGAGAATACGAATCCGGATGCTATTAACTTAGCTATTGGAGAACCTGATTTTGATGTTCCGGAAAACATTAAAAATGCGATGAAAAAAGGAATTGATGATAATTTTTCTCATTACACCCCCAACAGAGGTTATGAAGAGTTAAGGGAAGAAATTGTTAAAAAACTATCAAAAGACAACCACATTAAAACCAACGCTAACGACATAATTGTAACTTGTGGAGCTAGTGAGGCATTAAGTGATTGCTGTCAAGCATTATTTGAAAAGGGGGACGAGGTTTTAATTCCAAATCCCGGATTTTTATCTTATGAGGCAACTGTAAAATTAGCCGAGGCAAAGCCAGTGGGATATGAAACACCAATGGAGAGAGGATTCAAAGTTAAAACCGAGGATATTCAAGAAAAAATCACTGAAAATACAAAAGGAATTATCTTAAACAGTCCTTCAAACCCTACAGGAGCAGTGATAGATAAAGAGGACATCAAAGGTATTGCAGATCTTGCAACCGATAATGACATAATGATCATCTCAGACGAGATATATGAAAAGATCATTTACGACAATAAAAAACATTACTCCCCTGGAGCATACAGTGATAATGTTATTACAATTAACGGATTCTCAAAAGCATATGCAATGACAGGTTTAAGACTTGCATATATGAGTTCACCATCCTACTTTACAGAGGAGCTTCTTAAAGTTCACCAATATACTACTGCCTGTGCAAGTTCAATATCCCAAATAGGTGGAATTGAAGCATTAAGGGGGCCTCAGGAATCAGTAAGTAAAATGGCAAAAGAATTCGAGAAAAGAAGAGATTTAATTACAGATAGCTTAAACGATATGGGATATGAATGTGTTAAAGGTGAAGGTGCCTTTTATGTATTTCCAAAAGTACCTAATCCTGAGGAATTCGTTAGAAAAGCCATGGATGCAGGTGTACTCTGTGTACAAGGAATTGCATTTGGATCTGAAGGTAAAAACAATGTAAGAATGTCTTATGCAAATTCATATGAAAATATTGAAAAGGCCATGGACATTTTAAGAAAAATATAATTAAATATTTTAAATTTCTTAATATTTTTCCCGTATTACTTACATTTTATTTTAATAAAACTCCAATCTATAAACTTATTTTTTTAATATTAACTTTAATATATAAATTGATAATATGAAACTTCAATACAGACTTATTTTAATAGAAATAGCTAATCAATTGATTAACACTAAAAATTTTAAATAAATATGAAATAAAATTTCATTTAAATAAACATTATAAAATGAATAAATAAGATTAATCCCATTAAATTAAATATCCTTAATAATTAATACTTCAAACAATTTTATTTTTAAATTAAATAATGATTTATAGGACATCCTAATTTTAAAAATTAGATATTTGCCAATGATAAAAATAAATTAATAATTTTACAGTTACCTAAAAAGCATATTCTTTAAATAGGTATTAAAATAAATTAAAAGTTAATCGATAATTTTTAGTGAAAAAATATGAATGCTGATGACAGACATAAAGCTGGAAGAAATGCTGCTTTAACTGGTATAATTGGAAATACATTCCTTACAATATTCAACATTGTTGTTGGAATGATATCCGGAAGTTATGCACTTGTAGCTGAAGGTGCACATACATTCTCGGATGTTGCAACCTCAATAATTGCATATATAGGTTTTAGATTTGCAAATAAACCTGCAGATGAGGAACACCCATTAGGACATGGAAGGGCTGAGGCAATAAGCGGGCTTACAATAGTTGTTTTCCTTGCAATAATTGCATATGAAATTATAAGGGGAGCTGTTGACAAATTATTCTTCGCACAAGCCGTTACCGCTCCTTCAGAACTTGCAGGAGTAATGGCAATAATCGGAATGATAATTAATATAATCATGAGTCAGAATATCATTAGAATCGGCCAGAATATCCGCAGCCCTGCAATTGTGGCAGATGGAAAACATCAAAGGGTGGACCTATTATCATCACTTGCAATATTGATTGGGGTAATCATATCAAGATTAGGATATACAAAAGTAGACCCAGTTATTGGTCTTTTCATTGGTTTGATGATAGTTAAAATAGCTTTAGAAGTTGCAAAAGATAATATCGACAATATTATGGGAAAGGTTCCCTCAAAGGAGTTAATCGAGGATATCGAAAAAGAGGCACTTTCTATTGATGGAGTTTATGGAATTCATGATATCAGAATCAATTATTTAGGTTCATATGCAACTGTAACCTTCCATATTGAATTAGACCCTAAATTAAGCTTAATTGAATCACATGAGATTACCCATAAGGTACAAAATAAGGTAGAAAATAAAATTGACATTATCCATGGTGTTACTGCTCATGCTTGTCCTTATGGTGTAAAATATAATCATGAACAACAAATTGATGAAGAATACTGATTCTTCTTTTACTATTTTTTAAACTATAAAATAATTACCATTTCGAACTTGAAATCTAAATCAGTTAAAAAGAGCATTAAAAAATTATAGACCATAAATCCATTATAATAACAAATAACTTTAATGGATTTAAAGGAGATATAATAAAAAATTAATGAAAATCAATTTTTTAAAGTTTATGTGTAATAAAATATTAAACTAAAAAATCTATTCAAAAGATTCCTCATAGATTTTTACAACATCTTCTACAGTAAATTCATAACGGTCTACTGTAAATAGTATACCCATACTATCAAATGCAGTATGAGCCATATCCTCAAATTCATCAGGACTTACACCATAATCAGACATTTTATATCCGTCAACTTTAATATCTTTATGGAATTTGTCTAACGCAGTGATGAAATCCATAGGATCTTCAGCATCTTCAATACCCATTACTTTTGCTAATTTAATAAATCTATCATCACAGACATGTTTATTGATTAAAAATTTAAAGTATGCTTTACTAAGTAGAATTAAACCTAAACCATGTGGAAGATCATGGTGGTATGCAGATAATGCATGTTCAAGAGAGTGTAAACTACTGGTATTTCCAACACTCATTACAAGACCAGATAAATAACTTCCAAATGCTACCTTTTCCCTAGCCTCAAGATCATTTCCATTATTTACCGCTTTAGGCAAATAGTCATGAACATTACGTACAGCTTCTAAAGCATACATGTCAGAGTACATATTAACAATGCTATTAATATAACCTTCAAGACTGTGGGATATTGCATCGAATCCTTGGAAGGCAGTGTATTTTTCAGGAACAGATACCATTAATTCAGGATCTATAATTGAAAGAACAGGGAATAAATCTTGTCCGAAAATTGCAGTTTTTTCTTTAGTTTCATTGTTACTTACAACAGCACCCATATCTGCTTCTGAACCAGTTCCTGCAGTAGTTGGAATAGCAACTAAAGGCAATGCCTTATTTTGAGGAGTCTTTTTACCTCCCTTACCAAATTGAACATAATCCCATAGTTTTCCAGGATTATTTGCAACTAATGCAATTGCTTTAGAGGCATCCATTGCACTTCCACCACCAATTGCAATAATTATATCACATTTTTCTTCCTTAGCAACGTCTGCACCTTTATCAATTGTAGTGTTTAAAGGATTCGGTTCAATCTCATCAAATACCACATATTCGATACCTTTTTTATTTAAGTTTTCTATTAAAGTATCCAAGTAACCATTTCCTTTAACTGATTTTCCGTTAGTTGTAACAATTAAAGCTTTTTTAGCATCAGGTAAAAATTCATAAATTTGATTTAGTTTACCACTACCAAATTCAACATGAGTTGATACAGTATCAAAAAAACTATTATTAGTTTCTAAAAATTCATTTGACATAAATAATAACTCCCAAACTATTAAATTCTAATTTTATATTAAATTAAAAAAATGAGTGATTACTCATTTCTCACATATTATAATAATAAATTCACATATTTAAATCTATTGTTTTTAATAATTTTTTATAAATAAAATTTTTATAAAAATAATAAAGTCTAGGATTATATGGAAGAAGATATAATTGAATCTATAAAAACAAGGGATTACCATAAGATATAAAACATTCAGTTTTAAAAGGGAAATTAACCGGAATATTTACCTTGAAGTGCAATGGGAACATATTTTTTAAATCTTTCATCCTGTAATATATCGGTATTTCTAATAATGTACTCACTTGTCTTCTTATTATTCATGGATAAATTGATTTGACTTTCTATAAATCCATCTTTTTTAATTAACTTAAGAAGACGCTTACCATATGTTAATGAAGGATTAGAAAATCTCCTTTTAAGTGAGGTTAAAATAGGTTTAAAATAATCCATATTAAAAGTTTCTACAAGGTTTTCCATATCCTCAAAAATCTTTAATCCCCAATCCTGAAAACTTATTTCCTTTCCATCCTTTAGTAGTTTTAAGTCCGGAAGATAGCCATATTGTGCAACCTTCTCCTCATTTAAAATAGCCTCGTTTTGCCAATCCCCATAGTCAGACTCATCCATAATAAGCATATATATTAAAAATAGATGTAAAAAATCCATATCCTTCTGGATCAAACCACATTTATAGAAAGGATTAATATCCAATGATCTAATTTCAATATATTGAATACCATCTTCATTTAATGATTCAAGCATTTTACTTGGATTTTTAGGCTTTAATCTAATCTGTGTATATAATTCCTTAGCCTCTGATAATTTACCTTCATCTATATATCCTTGAACATCAGATGTGAACTCAGCCACATTGTTATAGCTAGGCCTTAACGGATCTAAATTTTTATAACCGCAGGAGGAATTTCTTAAGGATGGTCCTGATTCTGTATAGAAACTTCCTTTATTATCACTATACTGCATTAGATTAGTACATTCATCTGTAAAGGTTCTATGAGCCGCAACGGAACATCCCGTAAGATATATGATTAACCAGGAATGCCTAATATAATTTCTTGCAATCTTCAGATATAGTTTATCTTTAAAATCCCTATAACTAATATCAATAAATGTATCCTCAATAATATGTTTATAAAGCTCTTGAACCATCTCATCTTTAAATGAAAAATTAAAATGAATACCTGAGATTAATTGTTTTTGAAGACCATATTTTTTTGCAAGACCTTTTCTATAATCTGAAAATCTTTTAGCCAAATCCCCATCACCGGAAAATTTCGCAATGGGTATCTTATCTGGTTCTGGAAGTATACAAGGTAAAGATTGAAACCACATGAATTCCTCCTCACCTAAAGAAACATTAACTAAATCAGAAATAAATGAAAAGAATTGGAATGCCTTTTCAACACTGTCAAATGCAGGAGTGATGATTTCAAATTGACTCTCAGAAAAATCAGTAGTAATATAAGGATTATCCAACTTGTTTCCAAAAACTGTAGGATGTGGTTTTAAAGATAAATGACCATTTTTTAAGGTTCTTAGACCTTCCCACTCTATTCCAAATAAACCTTCCAATAACTGTTCACCAGTAAAATATTTTTCTATATTTGATAAACTAAAAATATCTTCCATAATAACCCCTACTTAGCTAAATTAACACGCTCGTTAAAATTTCTTTTATACAGATGTTCATTAGTTTAGATAATAATTTTTTAGAGATCAGTTTTCATATTTAATATTTTCATGTATTAGTTTAAAAGAGAATTCCTTTATCCTGTTCAATTAATATACTAAATCCGATGTTTACTACCATAAAAAATCTCCCTCAGATACTTTATCTAATGAATTTAAAAATTTTTTAATAAAGATTAACTGTTCAGGAGTTTCAATGTATTCATTATTATGAGTGTTGGATTTAAATATTAATTTACCGTTTTTAAAGCATAATAAAGTGTTTAATGGCACATCTTCCCAATGACCATCATTTAATGGGACTGTTGAAAACATGACACCATGATTAAATTTAAAGTAGTGTAAAGAGTCTCTACAATTCATATGAACATAAATATATTCACCATCATGAAGCAAGAAGTCTAATTTGTTATTAAAAGATAAGTTTGAAACTAGATTGCTTAATAAATCAAAACGTTCTTTAACATCCAAGCTTCTATTTTTTTGAGATTCGAGTTTATTAATGTTATCAATAATATAAAGTAAAACCCTCTCAGAATCGGTACCTCCCTCTTGAATCATGGAATATCTACATAAATCTGAACTATCAAATATTGTTCCATTATGAATTAATGTCCACATTCTGTTAGAATCATCTTTTTTATAGAAAGGATGACAGTTAGAGGGAATTAATTTACCTATTGTAGCTAGTCTAATATGTGCAAAAACATTTTTATTGATTATAGGCTTTTCTAAAAGATTTTTCAAATTTAAACTCATTCTTGCACAAACAGGCTCTTTATAAACAGAATAATTTGAAGAATCTAATAAAGCTAAACCCCATCCATGTGGATGACAATTACAATGAGAATAAAAGTCTTTTAAATATTCATTTATTTCTAAGGGATTATCTGAAGAATAAGCAAATAATTCACACATGTTTTACCTCACATTAATTTATATTAAAACAATAATTAAACTTATTTAATTTATTAACAAATAGAAAATAATTAAATTAAAAGAGAATAATTCTAATACAAAAATTATTAACCAATATTTAAACTAATTTATTAAAAATCTAAACATAACTATTGTTATATTTCTTATTATATATAAACTTTAATAAAAAACCATGATTTAAAATATAAAAAAATAAGCTAAATAAAAAATAAACGCCGGGAACGGGATTTGAACCCGTGTTATCCAAGGGATAATCGGATTAGCAGTCCGACGCCGTACCAGGCTGGGCCATCCCGACATTTGAAAAAAATTAAAAATTGCAGTTAAATAATCAACTAACTATTATTATTTTATTAACTATAATATAAAAGTTTTTCTATTTTACTAATAAAAAATCAGGAAGATAAGAAAACCTAAAATTTTAATAAAAAAATGGCACATCCGAAAGTGGACTAAATTCAACAATAAAGGTTATCTCAAAAACCGACTCCACTCCGCTACTCTACAAGCATTAATTGTTCATAGTAGAGCTGCTCCCTTCCGGGCCTAACACATTCCCACAATAAAGGTAATTAATTCCTACCCTCCAGTAAAAATCATACCACCATTAATCCTGCAGGACGAAGTTTCCATATCACTTTTTAAGGCCTTTATTATATCCAAAAGCCGCCTTTCGGATTTCGACCGCACCAAAGGGGATCTGTGCTTACAGAGGACCCCTAACCCTCCAGTCTAGCCATAAATATATATTATATTAATATTATATAAATGTTATGAAAAAAGTTAGATTAAAATATAAAATCGAAAAATAGATAAAAAAAATAGAATAGGTTAAAATGAAATAGGATTAACTAAACTCCTTTTTTAAAGCGGAAATAATATCCCCATCAGAAATAATTCCCACCAATTTACCATGGTCTAAAACAGGTAATTGATTAACTATTTCATTTCCTGGAGCATTATTGTCCATTTCAGAAACTGCTTCCATTACACTATCGTCAGGTCTGACAAAAGCAACTTGTTTAACCATAACATCCACTACTTTAGTACCTAATGTATATTTATCTAAAATGAGATTATGACCTAAATCAGTAGCAGTTACAATACCTACCATTTTATTATTATCTATTACCGGCATAGCACTAATTTTATGTTTCATTAATCTTTCGAAAGCAAAAACGACCTCCTCATCAGGGTCAACAGTAACCACATTAGTTGTCATTAAATCCCGTACTTTAATGTTCTCCATCATTGGCAATTCCTCCATAAGTTTTTGTAATAGATTTTATCATGAAATCTATAGTACCTGGAATTGTTACATTCTCTATAACAGGTACATTATATTTTTCAGATTGTGTGACAATATATCTTTGAATCTTTCTAATTGAGCCAAAATTCTCCAAATATTTTTTAAGTGGTCTTCTAGCCCACATTTGACTACTTCTTGAGTAAAACCTACTTTTATGCACCTCTTCATCACTTACTTGTAAAGTGAATAATATTACATTATCTTTATCCAATAATTCTTGTTTAATAAAACCTGGAACAATATGTACTCCTTCAATTACAATACTTATCCCTTCATCAATAGCCCTTTCGATTACTGCATCTACACCTACAGCTACAGTATCAACATGATCTTTATATCCAGCAATAACTTCATCAAATTCCGGAGGTGACGGAATCCTCATAGCTTTATATGCAGTATAACTAGATTCATGAATAACTGGAGATAAATCCTTTGAAACGATTTTACGCATTACCTCACGGATCATATCCGTACTAATCATATTACGGATACCTAATCTGTTAGCTATTTCAAAAGCAATAGACGAAGTTCCAACACCAGATGCCCCTGCAATTAAAATAATTAAAGGTTCTTGACATTTAGTGATTTTCCTCCAATTAATATACTTTTCGGCAATATCAGGATCAGTTTCTTCAAGCTGTTCAACTATCATTTCAGCCAATTGATCACTCGTTACAATATCTAGACCCAAATCGTTTATTTTAGTTTCAATACATGCGGCAACTTCATAAGCTTTGGTTAAATCCATTTCAGCCCTAGTTAAAGAACGTGACAAAACGCCTTTAGAAAAAGGTTCTGTATATTTCTTACCACTAACTTCTCCTTGTACCATAATCATTTTATCACAACATTCTAATTCTTTAACAAAAAATAAAATTATCAAACAATAATCAATAATATTTTTAATACAATCATTAATAAAATTTACTAAATAATTCTAAATTGATAAATCCAAATAAGAAATAAAATAAAAATAAATAGTACTTTGTTTAAAATAAATGAAAAAAATATACAGTAAATGATAAAAATACTTTTTTTAAATAAAAATAATAAAAAAATAAAAAATTAAAGAATAATTAAAAAACACAAGGTTAGAGAAAATAAGAAAAATAAAATTAGTAAATAATTAAAAAATACTGGATAAAAGAAAATAAGCAGGATAAGAGAAAATAAGAAAAAATAAAAAATTAATGAACAATTAAAAAATATGGGATAAAAGAAAATAAGCAGGATAAGAGAAAATAAGAAAAAAATAAAAAATTAATGAACAATTAAAAAATCATTCCAAAATAAATAAAAAATGCATTGTTGAAAATAAAGAAAAATAAAAATTAAAAAATAATTTTTATTCTTTAAATGAGATTAAATCTACATCATAGTTTAAAGTATCATCATCAATATTAATTAAACATCCATAGTTTTCTTTAAGCATACCTGGATTTACAACAATGGTATCTCCAATTTTATCTTTTGATCTTGCTTCATGTATATGTCCACATAAATTAATATCTGGTTTAAACTCTTCAATAACATCCCTTAATGCTTTACTTCCAACATGAGTTCCATCAGGTATTTTATCTGCCTCAGTGTTTAAAGGAGGTGCATGGGTAAGTAATATTTTTACTTTAGGTACTTTGTCATTTGCCATAAAATCATATTCAGCAAACAACTCTTTAACATTGTCATATAGATGCTGATCGTGGAATTCTCCAGGAGTGTCAAATGGTGTTTTATTAGAACCTCCAAATCCGAAGATGATTACATCACCATATGCAATAATCTGATTGTGAAGACATACAGCATCGGTATCCGTGATTGCATTACAGATTCCATTAGGATCACAATTTCCAGGAACTGCAAAAACATCAAAACCTAAATCTGAAATACTGCTTATAAATTCGTCTACAAAATCCAAAGGACCGAAATTAGTTATATCCCCATTAATTAAAACCAAATCTATATCCTGATTATTTTTCAAATAATTAATGAAATCATCATTTTTTTCACCATGAATATCACTAATTGATAAAATCTTCATCTAATTACCTCTTGATCTTTTAAGTATATGTAGGTATATTCAAAATATATAATATATTTATCTATATGAAAATAATTATAAAAATAGATTATAGTATTTTACCAAATGTTTATACCTAAATATTCGTTGACCCAATTTGTGTAGAATGAGGTTAAATCAACTATTTTATAGAATTCATCTTCAAATATTTTAATTAATTCGTTTAAATTTTTATACATTGATTTATACACTTTGGATTTAATTTTACGCCATACATCTTCGATTGGGTTTAAATCTGGGCAATATGGTTTTAGAAAAATTAAGTTTATGTTCAATATTTCACAGGCTTTTTCAACAATTTTGGCATGATGTATTCTTGCGTTATCTAAAATAATGTTTATTTTTTTTTCTTTTGAGTTTATTTCGGTTATTTTTGGATTTAATAGGTTATTTATTAATCTTAATCTTTTTTCATACCAGATTTTTCTTGAATTATTGTTGTCTTCTTTCCTGCAAATCTTTTGAATTTTTTCTATTGACTTCTGTTTGGAATTGTCATTATATAGTTCATTATTGATTTTATTTATCAGATCCATTTCGTTTAATGATTTGGAGGATAAATATTTTTTTATTTTTTCATCAGACAGGTTTTCATTCTTTATTGCTTCCTCGATTAATTGTTTACCTAATTTATTGGTCATGTTTTCAATACGGTAATGACATAATGTAATTACAAATTGAAATGCATTGTTTTTTGTATTTGCTTCCATGTAGGAGTTGCAATTGATTCCTTGAAATCCTGTTACGTTTATTCCAAATTTTACTGGATATTTTACTTGTATATTTTTTTCTCCAGGAGTATATAATATTCTTCTAACATTTGGAACATTTTGGCAAGACGTTTCGTCTAAAAAAGCAAAATATTCTGTTTTTATGTCTGTTGTTTTTAGTTTTTTTTAAGATCTTCTTCCGGATTCTCAGGACGGGTGTTGTATTTAATGAATGGTTTTCCATAGTTTAAATTTAGTTTTTGTCTTGTAATGACCCATACTTGCTTTTCACTATATGTTATACCGTATTTTTCTTTAATTAAGTTTTGTACATCTTTTAAATTATATTTTTCTTCGTTTCCAGTTATTATTTCTTTTAATTCTTTTAGTTGTTGATTATTTAAGTAAGATTTCCTTCCACAGTTAGAATAATTTGAAAATAAACCATCAACACCTTTTTCATTATATTGTTTGACCCAACGTTCGCCTGTTTTTCTTGAAATATTAATGTTTTTTGAGGCTTTAGCAATACTTTCACCGTTTGCAACCATGTGAATTAACAAAAGACGTCTGTAAACATTGTAATATTCCTTGTACTCTTTCAGCATATCTGCAATTTCTGAAAGTTCCAAATGTTTTTCAATTTTATTATTAAATTTTTCCATGAACATATCTTTATAATTCATTAGGTATAAACTTTTGGTAAAGAACTATAAATTACTTGAAAGGATATTTTAAGGAAAAACCAGTTAAATTTGAGGTATTATAAAAAAAGATAATAAAAAAATAGTAATTAAACTGAAATAAAATTAAAAATAATAAAAATAAGGATTAAACAGGATTTATTCTAAAAAGAAAGCACCCATCTCTTTAATTCCATCTTTAACATCATCCTTATCACCATATAATGTTAAAGTGAAATCATCCTCAAACTCAATGATTAAACCATGAGTTTCTGCAATAAACTGAATTCTTTCTTCACCCATCGGTTTTTTAAAAGTTATACGGCTTGTTGAGAAACCTGGTGGTGGATTTAAATTGAATTTAGAGTGAATATCTGGAACATCATATAGTTTTTCCCCTTTATTAACTCTTTTTATTTTATCCATCCATTTCTCAGTATATCTTTCAGAAACCTTATCATTCGCCAAATCGATAAGTTGATTTTGAATTTCTGATAAAGTTACACTAGCCTTTGCAACTTCATTAATCATATCTGGATGAGAGGTATCTTTCTTATAAAAATTAATCTGTGTTTTAGTAAAACCCATATTTTTATTAATTTCTGTTGGTATTTCAACATTTTGTTTCTTTAAATCAGTTAATAAATCTAAAAGAACTAACCATAATTGTTCAATAGGTAAAGAACTCATAAATGACCTTCTAATATTTTTAAAGTAGTAATGTTGACTTTAGCATCAGCTTCTTTTAACTCATCCCTGATTTGATCAACATTATCATATGAATCTAAGAATAAAACATGATGACTAGTGGTTCCAGTAATATCCAAGATTGCAATTTCATCATCATCTTTAACTTCTCTTTTTTCAATAGTTGCCTTAAATTGTACATAAGGTCCCATTTCTTCAGGAAGATCTTTATATTTAAATATTCCACCTAATGTAGCCATAAACATTAAAATCACCTACGCTATTTTATAAAAGAAATATGTTTTAATAACATATAAAACTTGTTCGTATATATTCATACTAAATATTATTTAAATAAAGTAGTATAAAAAATTTTTGTAAAATAAAAAAAAATGTTTTGAAACATTTTAACTAATCTTAATTTTTATTTAGTATTGAAGTTTATAAACTTATTGTTTAAAGAGAAAAATATTTAAAAAAATAAGACAATTAAAAATTCAAAAATAATATAATCATTAATAAAATAAAGAGGACCTGTTAGAAAACAAGTAAAAATTAAAAAAAGAAAAAATAGAGAAAAATCTCTAAATTTACATACCTAATTTTTTAAGAATAGGTTCAGCGCTTTGTTGTTGAGCAGAGAAAGTTAATTCGTCTGCATTTAATCCCATAGCTAAACCGTATAATTGAGCTAAGTGTAAAACAGGTATATGATAATCGGTACCATATTGTTCATTTACTTCATTTTGACCTACATCAAATTGTAAGTGACAGAATGGGCAAACATCCACAATACAGTCAACACCTGCTTTAGTCATATTATCAAGTTTTTCTTTAGTGAAACTGGTAGCTACAGATTTATCTCTAGCTCTTAATCCTCCACCAGCACCACAGCACATTTGTTTATCTTGATAATCAACAGATTTTGCACCGGTAATTTCAACTAATTCATCTAAAATACTAGGATTTTCAGAATCGTCAATTTGTTTTTCTGCAGATGGTTTTAAGAAGTGGCAACCGTAATGTACAGCAACATTTAAATCCAAAGGTTTTTCAAATAATTCTGCAATTTTATCTAAACCAACATCATTGTATAATACTTCTGCAAAGTGTCTTACATTTACTGAACCTTGGAATTGGTGGTCTCCGGTTTGTGCTAAGATAGCGTTAACTTCATCTTTTTTATCAGCATTATCTTTTAACATTTCATTTGCTTCAAATAAAGAACCGAAACATCCATTACATTCAGTTACAATGTCGTCTCCCATTTCCTCAGCAATAGCAATGTTACGTGCTGCAATAGTCATCCAAGTTTTTTGATCAAAAGAACCAAATACACCAGGAGCAGGACAACAGGAAGCACCTTCCATATCTTTAAGTTCAACACCTAATTTATCGAATAAAATTCTGGTAGCTTTTTCAACACCAGGGTAACGATTGTTTACAATACAACCTAAAAAGTATGCTATTTCCATTAAAATTCCTCCTATTCTTCATATCCTACTAATTTATCAAATTCACAAATTTTACAAATGTCTTGAATTTCTTTTAAAGCTTCAGGATATTTGTGAGTAGTTGGAGGTACTTCAGGAAGACCTATTTTTACTCTTAAAGCTTTAATTTTATCGTTAATAGGTACACCGTGACCAGATTGAATTACGAATTTACCAGTAGCTTTGTGAGCATCAGCCATGTAACCAGCATGAGCAGCTTCGTTACGTGCTAATTTAATAACTTCTACAATTTCTACTTTTCTAGGACATCTTTCTTGACAAGTGTAACAAGTAGTACACATCCATAAAGCAGGATCAGAAATTACTTCATCTCTTAATCCTAATAAACATTTTCTTACAATCCTTCTTACTCTGTATGGAGTTCTCCTACCAGAAGGACAACCTCCACCACAAGTACCACATTGGAAACAGTGGTTTACAGTTTCAAGACCTGCATCAATGAATTTTTGTTTAAAATCTTCATCAATATCAGCATTGGTATAAACATCGTTATCTTGTAATAAAGTCATATTATCTCTCTCATTATCAGTTTCGTTTTCATCTTCAGATTTTTCTTCAGATTCAACTGAAATTTTAACTTCATCAATTTCTTCAGAAGAGTCTTTAATATCTTCAGAAATTTCCTCATCATCAGAAGCTACAATGTCTTCAGATACTTCTTCAACAGCCTCTTCCACATCAGAAGATTCATCAGTAATTTGTTCTGTTTCTAAAGTATCATTTGATACATCATCAGAAACTTCCTCAGTTAAAGTATCTTCATCAGAAACGGTAGCTTCTTCGACAGAAGAATGAATATTTTCTTTAGGAGGTTCAACTTCTTCAGAATTCTTAATAGGTTCAGAAGATTCAATTCCAGAAACGCCATTTTCTTTAAATTTAATGTCGTTAGAAGATGTCTGTTCTTGTTTTGAGGTAACAGGTACTTTTACACTATTACTCTCAGTTTTTTCCTCTTGTTTATCGTCTTCTTTTTTTCCAGTGAAAAAAGATTTAAGACGTTTGAATACAGACATTGAAAAACACATCCTAGAATATCATCGGTACATTACCTCAATCCTTATACTAACATTTAACATGAAGAGTATATAAAGATTACTAAAAAAATCAAAAGTGTAACCTAAAAGGTGACACAAATTACCTATCAACAATTAAAAAAATTGACCATTATAAATAACATGATTATAATATAATATATTAATATAATAATAGAATTCAATTGTGATTTAAGAGATATTAATCTTTAAAATACAATAATAAATGTTAATAAATAATTCATAGAGGAATACAATGCCAATAAAGTTTGAAATAAAATCCCATGATGGACCTGGGAGATTTGGAAAATTAAATGGTGAAAAAACACCACTTCTAATTGACAGTGAAAAGTATCCTATTGCAGAAGATCAATCATGTCCATATAATGTTGATAGAGAACTTGCAGAGTGGAGTGTAAGAGAGACGATTAAAAAATCATCACAAAAAGAGATGACTGATAATTGTCCCATAGCAGTTATCCAAGGATCAAAATATTTGGATTTAAGATTGGAATGTTCCAAAAAATTAGAGGAATTAGGTTATAATGGATTTTTAATAGCAAATGGAGACGAATTATTACTCCATCCACAGGATTTAGTAGAGCTTATAGTTAATCTAAGAGAAAACTTAAACCCAAATAGTTATTTAATATTCCCATTTGCAGAATGTTCCTTTATGCCATTGTTATCCTATATGGGAATTGATGGATATTTAATCGATTCAAGTAAATATTATAGTTATTTAAATGTTTTGATGACTCCAACTAAAAATTATGATTTAAATACCTATAAAATTTATGAGGATATGGAACAGGATGAAATTGAAAAATATAACAAGAATACATTGGATTTAGTCATTAGAGAAATAAGATGGCACATGAAGAATAGAAGTTTAAGAAATTTAGTAGAGGAAAGGGCAAACACCAGTCCACAAAACAAATCAGCCCTTAAAATTCTAGACAAGAACTATATGGATTATTTACTTAAATACAGCCAACTATTCTAGATGGTATAATTTTTAAAAAATTTTAAATAGTTATAAATAAAATTTATAATATTCATATTTATAGGAATAAACATTTTATCAGATATTTCCAAAAATATCTTTATATTTATAAATGAAAAAATATATATGAATTTATAAATGAGACATAATTCAATAAAATAGAAACCTAATAATTTATATAATGAAGTGATTAAATGAAAATTACATTTATCAATCCCCCACAAACAGCATCAAAGTATAAATTCTTAGGAGTTATTGCTCCACCTTTAGGAATGTCATATATTGCTGCTGTTCTTGAAGAAAATGGATATGATGTGAGCATTATTGATGCAACAGCATTAGACTACGATTTTGACCAACTTGCAAATAGAGTTAAAAAAGAAAATCCTGATATCGTATCCATTACTGCGCTTACACCGACTATCGGTAGAGCACTTGAAAGTGCACAGGTTGTAAAAGAAGTACTTCCAGACACCATGGTAATTTTAGGTGGATACCATCCAACATTTAATGTTAAGGAAACTTTAAACGATGAGAATGTTGATTTAGTAATACGTGGTGAAGGAGAGTACACCATGCTAGAACTTGTTCAAACATTAGAAAAAGGGGAAAATATTTCCAATGTTAAAGGAATTGCATATGAAGAGAATAATGAAAATGGTGAAAAACTGTTAGTGTTAACTCCTGAAAGGGAACCAATCTGCAATCTAGACGAACTTCCTTTCCCAGCATTACACCTACTTCCAATGGATCATTACAAATTATTAAATATGGACACCCATATGTCCACAATGATTACCAGTAGAGGCTGCCCTATACAATGTTCCTTCTGTTCATCTGCAGCAATGCACGGTAGAAAAATCAGAAGACGAAGTATTGAAAATATTGTAGATGAAATGGAACACCTGGTATATGACTATGGAATTGAAACCATCGCATTTATGGATGACACATTTACAGTAAATAAGAAAAGAGTCAGAGATTTATGTGATGAAATTATGAGAAGAAACCTCAAAGTATTTTGGGGTTGTACTTCCAGAGTGGATACTTTAAATGAAGAGTTATTACAGAAGATGAAAGATTCCGGATGTATCGCTATATTTATGGGTGTTGAATCTGCAGATCAGCAACAATTAGACAGGATGGGTAAGAACACAAACATTACAAAAATCGAAAATGCATTTAGAATGGCTAGAGAGAAAAAGATCAGAACCATTGCATCTGTAGCGCTTGGAATGCCTCATGACACAAGAGAAACCATGGAAAAAACAATTAAGTTTGTTCGTCAATTGAAACCTAATTATGCTGTATTTAACCTAGCAACACCTTATCCAGGTACAAGATTCTACAAAGAAGCATTTGAGAAAAATTTAATACAGGTAAAAGACTGGTCCAAATATACATTAATCTCTCCAATATTAGAAACAATCGATTGTTCCAAGGAGGATTTAAGAAAAATACAGGCAAAAGCTTTTATTAGATTCTACTTGAGACCGACTTATTTAATTAGACAGTTTTTAATGGATGGTCCTATGTTAGTTAAAACCTTCTGGGGTGTAATTAAACAAGCATTCAGTAAAAGTGGAAATTCTAATTATAATAAAAGAAATCTTGATGAAGTTAGATTACAAAACTAAAACTTCATCTGCCTATTTTTATAAAATATATACTTTTTACTATTTTTATAACAATAAAACAATCCAATAGCTTTTTTTAACATTAAAATTTTAATTAAAGATCAACCAAATACATTAGTATCTTTATAAAAAAAAGATTTTAACCAATATTTACCAATTTACCATTATTTCTTATAAAAAAAAAATAAATATTTTAATTAAATATCAATCAACTCAGTATAATATGTACTTGAAACAATTAAAGATTCCCTAATAATTCAATAATATCAAACGTAAGATAAATCATCAAAAAAGTAATCAAGGATTTTGCTTAGTAAATACATATTACAAATTAAAAATAGTTTACTAATTAAAATTATTTAATAAGTTAATAGAAATTACTTAGTAAAAATATGTGAAGATAGTGAATTTCATAATTAAAATAAAAAATGAGATTATTAAAATATCTAAAAAAGAGTTATTTTAAAAAACAATAATAAATCCTTTAAAAAAAATCAAATCAAAAAAAGTAAAAAAAATAGAGTAGAAAATAAAGAATTACCTTTCTTTTTTAATTTCTTGTTTTATTCTCTCCCACATTGCTTGTTCCTCACCACAACCTGAGACAATTATATTCTTATATCCAGAATTAAGAATCAATTTTACAATACCTTTGATTCTCTTTTCCATTTCGCTATAAGGATAAGGATAGAAATCAGCATTAAATTCATCTTTAATCTGATTATAATATTCCCTAGCAATTTCCACAGATTCCCTTCCAGGTATCACAATTAAATGATCTGGATTGATTGCCCTTATAGCTTCAAGATGATCCTCAAATACCTCTTCCTCACCTACATCCGGTGTAGTATATATAAATTCTAATTTATTATCAATATACTGATTCATAAACAGTACATTAACCTTTAATGCATCACCATTATCACCCTGACCAAGACCTACCATTTTACCATCTTTTAGTTTTACAACCTCAAAACGTCCTGGAGGTAGAATCGCCATAGTAAGACCTTCAAAAACTTCACATGCAGTCTTTTCTATATTTTCTATCTTTGGAGTGAAACTTGCATATGCTGTTGTAGAGCATAAGGTATTATAGATATTGTGAATACCAAATGGTGGAACATCTGTATCAATCTTAAAAGACACATTAGTATCATTAGGGTAATTATAGACGTTACCCTCTATTGTAATAAACCATCTGCTAGGACTTGTTTGTAATTTAGTGATTTTAACATTTGGTTCAGGTCTTTTAAATCCGCATTCACATTGATAAATACCTCTATGATTTAAGAATCTTTTAGAATATTGGAGCTTCCTTCCACATACTGGACACTCAACATCTTTTTCGGGGAAAATATCATTATAATCTATATCAAGTCCGAAATAATTTACAGGAACATCCTTTTCTTTATTTTTACCAATGTAAACTGTTCTTGGATCATCAACATTTGCCACTATAACCCCCCTTTTCATATTTAAGGAAAGTTCCCTTTTAGCAGCCAAATATTTATCAAAAGGATTTTTGATACCGAGAACCTGTGTGTGTTCCCTTGAAATTGTAGTATAGACTACTCCAATAGGATCTACCAATCTTTGTACCTCACCAGGTATGCCGTGTTCAAAATCCCTAATACCATATTCAAATACACCAAGTTCAGATTTACCTTGAAGAAGACCTGTTGCAATAGCATTAACAGTATTGCTTTCAAAATTAGAGCAAATTTGTGCATCTTTTGATAAAAGTTTAATCAACATAGTAGTAGTGGTGGTTTTTCCATTAGTTCCAGTAACAATAACAGAACCTATTTCCGGCTCTTTAGCTAAATTGTTTAAAGCCTCATAAGATCCGACATGAAGGAATAACCATCCAGGAAAACTTTTACCCATTCCTCCATTGAGATGTACCAAAAAGTTACCTAGTTTGCCCATACATTTAGCAAACTTATACCTAAAATTTCCAACCATAAATTGATTCACCCTTAAATTAAAAAATTTAAAAAAATTTTATTAGTTAAGTATTACTTTTTTATAATATATAAAGTTTAATTTTTAAAAATATATTGGATTAAAACTCCTTTTTTTACAAAATATAAGTTTAAAAATCAATAAATAGGTTTATACCCCTTTATAAGCTATTAAAAAAGAAATAAAAACATTAAAAATAAAATTTAAAAAATAAAATTTAAAAAATATAACCAATATTATTAATTATCTACAGCATATTTCTGCAATCTATCAGCCAAATTGTTTAAATATCCTTTCATAGGCCCTGTTTTTTCTGCAGTTTTATATATTAATTTTAAATCATCTTTTTGTAATCCTTTAACCAGTACCAGAGCAAAAATATAAACAATTACTCCAACAACCAAACCTACAAAAATACCCCAATAAGTTTTAGGAACCAACATACATGCTGCCCCCATAATTAATGAGGCAGCCAATATTTTTAAAAACGCCATAGTTCTAAACTTAACGCCAGATACTTTATGGGTATAGATAATACATACAACCATAATAAATGCAGTACTTATGGAAGTTGCTAAAGCTGCACCATTAATATTGAATAATGGAACAAGTAAATAACTGAAGATAGTTTGGATAATAACCCCTAATATTAAAGATATCATAGGAATAATTGGTTTTCCAAGACCCTGAGTTATACTTGCAGATATAGTATAAACAGCAAAACATAACATACCCATTACAAGTATTTGTAATGCAACGGTACCTAAAGTGTATTCATGTCCAAATAAAAGACCTAAAATAGGACTAGCAAATACAGCTGTACCTACACATAACGGCAATACAATAAGTATTACATATCTATAAGATTGATGAATGTATCTTGTAAGTAATTCATGATTATTTAATGAAAATGCTTCTGAAGCTGCAGGAAGTGCAGATGTTGCAACAGACATAGATACAATTAAAGGCAATCTAGCTATTGCACTTGCATTAGTGTAATAACCTGCATAATTACTTGTTAAGTAAGCACCAATAAATAAGGTACCAATATCATATAACAATACTTCTGCAAGACCAGTTATAACAACGGGAATTGAGAATTTTAAAAGCATTACAATAATATCCCACTCTTCAGATCTTGAGATTTTCTTACGGCCTGTTTTAAACTTAGAAGTAACATCCCTTTTAAATAACCATATTGCAGAAAGAGATGCGAATAAAAATCCTAAAACTGTACCTAAAACAGCACCAGAAACTCTCCAACCAATCAATACAAATATTACAGCAAAACAAATCATACCCAGCTGTTCAAATGCCTTTGTAATAAGAATATCAGTCATTTGATAATATCCCTGAAATACTCCCCGATACAGTCCTACAATTACACTAAAAGGAGTGATTACAGCAACCAATTGTAATGGTAAAAGTGCAGCAGGCTTATGCCACCAGCCTATAGCAATAGGCTCTGCAATAAGATACATAATAGTGGCTCCAATAGCTGCCATGACAATTATTATTTTAAATGACGTTCGAATGACCTGTTGTTGCATCTGTTCATTATCCAAAGCAGAATATTCCGCAACATATTTAGCTATTGCTGAAGGAAGCCCTCCGGAAGCAGTGATATTTAAGAAATTTTGGAAAGGCAATGTAAGTCCCAATATACCATAATCAGCAGCAGTGAGCAACCATGTTAATATAAAACGGTACAAAAATCCCCCAATACGGAAGATAAAAGTACCAATAAGCATGATAAAACTACCCTTTGCAATTTTAGATTCATTATCTGACATAAAATTACCTAAAAATTCAATTTAATAAAAATAAGTTTTTAAATAGTATAATATAATCTTATCAAATATATTTTATAAATTTTTCCATGTATTTAAAAGTAAAAAATTAATTTCCATAGATTTAAAGTCAATTAAAATTTTTATAGAATAAAGATAAAAAAAAGCAAAACACAATACCAAAACACATAAAAGGGAAAAAAATAGAATTAAAGTTTAAATTAATAAAAATAAAAAAATATAATTTATCAAAAAATAAATAAGGATTCCTCTTTTCTTATTAAAAGAAAAGAAAAATTAAAAAGAAATTATAAAATTAATTTTATCTATTGATAATTGTCTGCTTTTTCATGGAAGTAAGCTTGTGGATGAGCACATACAGGACATTTTTCAGGTGGTTCAGGTCCAATAAATACATGTCCACAGTTAGAACAGATCCATACAATATCCTCTTCTTTTTTAAATACAGATCCATCTCTTACATTTTTAAGTAAGGTATTGTATCTTTCCTCATGTTCCTTTTCAATTGCTGCAACTTTTTCAAATAAAAATGCAATCTCGTCAAAGCCTTCCTCTTTAGCTTCCTCTGCGAAGTTTTTATACATTTCAGTCCATTCTTCATGTTCACCTGCAGCAGCTGCTACGAGGTTTTCTTCGGTACTTTTAATGTCTCCGCCTTCTAATATTTTAAACCAAATTTTAGCATGTTCTTTTTCATTACCTGCAGTTTCCTCAAAGATTTTAGAAATTTGTACATATCCATCCTTTTTAGCTTTACTTGCAAAGTAGGTGTATTTATTCCTTGCTTGAGATTCACCTGCAAATGCATATTCTAAATTTTTCTCAGTTTTACTACCTTTTAGTTCAGGCATAAATATCATCTCCAAAATTACTTATATAACATATATGTTTTATTAAATATTAATTTTTTACTATTTAAAAAAAATAATAAAAGATATAATAAAAGTAGTAGTTGATATTGTAAATATATAAAAAGTGGATTCGATTAATTAAAATAAAATCCAAACCCTAAAAAAAAGACATGATAAACAGCTAAAAATATGAAAAAACTTAATATATAAAACCTATTAAAGAAATTACTAAAAACAATAAACCATCTTAACGCAAAAGCATACACATAAATAAAAAATAATTAGATTCAAAAAATTACCAGAAAGATTGTATAAGATTTACTCGGATTTAGATCCTTTCTCAAGAATCTTATTAATCTTATCATTAGCTACAAAAACACTAAGACCAAACTGAATAATATAATATGTGAAAATAATATACTCCATATAATTAAATTTCAAATACCATAAAATAAACAACAGAACATAAACAATAAAGATGATTATGCCTTTCTTCCTCTCATCCATATACACATATCCTATCCCCGGAAGTACAAGGTTTATTAATTCAACATTTCTAGTATACATTGGATTATCAATAACCTTTTTTTCTTTATCATCTAAAAGACTATAGTCAATTTCATCATACAAGTTCCTATCTTCAATAATAACACAACCATAAAAAAAGATATTATATTAAGTTATGTAATTAACTTAAATAAATTTTTCACTGAAATTTTAAATGGTCTTAAATGAAAAAAAACAATGCAAAAAATTAAGTTTTAATATCTTATATAAAAAAAATTAAAACAGGACAATATTGATTAAAAAAAGAATATACAAATAACCAAATAATAACAAAAAAACTAAAAACAATATAATATTAATTCTAAAAAATCAAATGACAATATTTATAAGTAATGAAATACAATTTATTATACGATGTGCATAAATCTACACATCATTGGTGAATTTCTCAACCATTTTATAATCTATATAAAACATGAAATTCATTTAAAAAAAAAAGAGTATTTATTATAATATGATTAAGAGTTTATTCCTAAAAATTACTTACCCCTAAAAAAAATATTATCTAAAAAAAATTCTTAATTACCCTACCATATTTATAAGAAATACTCTTTCCTACTCTATATAATCTTATTTTCTTCAAATTATATTAAATTAAATAATATGATTGTTTTTATTAATAAAAGCTATTTAAACAAAGCTGTTTTATAAATTAATAATTATTTTAAAGGTTTTAATGATTTTTATTAAATGAACATTAAAATAAATCAATGGATAGTTTATAAAATATAATGTTTTTAAAATAAACAATAAAAAAATTAAAATAATATTTTTTTACAGATAGTTAATACAAATTCCTGATTTAAAATCAAATAGTAATAATTATAAAGTAAAAAGAACAATAATTAACTAGGGAAAAAGATATTTTTTGTCAAATGATAAAAAAGGAATTCTTAATCTCCATATTTAAGAGAAAAATATTTCATTAATCTTAAGGGCATGACTTTAAACATTGCTATTACGAATGTTTTAGCTTAAAGAAAAATTAGGAACTGACGTGTTATGTCCTTCACCCTGATTTACTTTTTTTAAAAGATTTATACAATATCATCTATTTCATATAAATTTAAGTAGAAATTAATATTTCACATAAAAATAATAAGAAATTAAAATAAGGAAGAATTAACATTTTTCCAAAATACTTTTATCTGCACCTGCAACATAAACAAGATATTCTGCTTCTACAATATGTAACTTAGATGGTATAACAATACAATGAAGAGGGCTTCCAAAATCATAATCAATCAATTCTGATATTTTACCTGCCTTGACAATACCCTCATCAGATCCAACCCTTGCAATACCAACGGCCAATGTATCCTCATTGATAACCTGCTCTTCTTCTGGTAAAGTGTCTTTAACCTTCATTAAATATTCGAGACCTTGATTAATACTCATATATCTATCTTTATGAGCCTGAATATCAAGAAGCACTAAGGTGTGTAGTTCCATATCCATATTTTCCTTAATAGCCATATATGGTGATTTAGGGAAGAAATTATGATCCTGAAATGGAATTGTTGTAACCTTTCCAAATTTATATCCCTGAAGACCACTTATTGCAGGAGCTGAGGATAAGATAGAAGAACCATGAATTACCCTATAATCGATACCTTTTCTAACACATTGAACTAAAAAATCAGAATGTGTTGTGGCAATCAGCGGATCACCACCAGTAATAAGTGCAACATCTTTGTTTTTAGCTTCAAGTATAAACGGACTATCCTCTTCAACTTCAGATCTATTTAATATATGAATCTTAGAACCGATTTTATCTTCAATAGCCTCTAAAGTAGAACCTATCAATTTTGAGGTAAAAAATTCCGCATAAATTACATCCACTTCTTTTAAAGCATTTAATGCTTTAATTGACATATCATTTATATCAAATAATCCTAATCCAATCAAATAAAACATGTTTTTAACCTTTAAATTTAAATTATAAAATCAAAGTTTCATAATAATTAATATAAAAAAATACTCAATATTAATTTATAACTTGAGATAAATATATTTTATAATAAGAAATTTAAACTTATTATTATTTAGGAATAATAAGCTATTTTTAGAAAATAGAAATCAATATTTTAAATTAAAAATACATATTATAATTTTAATTGAAAAAAAATATTTCTTTACATTTTATTTATTTAATCAATTTAAACAATGATATTATGCAATCTTTAAAAATTAGTTTACCTGCTGTAGATGAAGTACGTAAAATCATCATGGATATGGAAATTATGGATATGGACCATAGAATCAAGCCTGAGAAAGACTATGGGTATATTGGAATAACCTCCCCAGTCAGTGATGAGGAAATAGAGAAAATGAAAGAAGAGGTTATCAAGGTTAAAAAAGTGCGAAAACTTCTTAATGGAAGACCTCTTGAGATTGAAGTTGTGGACAAAGAGTTAGAACTTATTCCCAGATATCCCCATAGTGTTAGAGAAATGCTTCAAGGTAAATTAACAGATCAGGAGATTACAGATTTAAGAAACTCCTTTGATATCATAGGCAATATTGTAATTGTTGAGATTCCGGATAATCTTTTAGAACATAAAGAGTTAATCGGTGAAACCACATTAAAATTCACTAAACGTAAATCTGTTTATATGAAAAAAAGCCCCATTAAAGGAGTAACACGGGTCAGGGATATTGAATTTATTTGTGGAGTTAATAATCCGGTAACCATTCATAAAGAACAGAAGATACGCTTAAAACTAGATGTTAGTAAAGTATACTTTTCTCCACGCCTTACAAGTGAAAGGAAAAGAATTAGAGAGATTACTGATGATGGAGAAAAAATATTAGACATGTTCTGTGGTGTTGGTCCATTTTCAATAGTTATCGCAAGTAGAAACAAAGTTGACATAACTGCAGTAGACATCAATGATGTTGCAATAGATTACCTTAAAGAAAATATCAGGTTAAATAAATTACAGGGAAAAATACATCCCATATGCGGAGACATTAATAAAGTTGCATCCGAACAATTAGAAGGTGAAAAATTTGATAGATTAATAATGAACCTACCGGGAACTGCATATGAATTCTTGGATACCGCTTTTTCACTTGTTGCACAGGAAGGAATTATTCATTACTATGAATTTGCACATGACTGTAATGAAGGCCGTGAAAAATTAGAAAGAAAAGCTGCAGAACATGGTATGACTGTAACAATTGAAAGATGCCATAAGGTACGTTCCACAAGTCCGGGAATGTGGCAGATGGTATTTGATTGTAGAGTACATTATTAAGATAAAAAAAAGTATTTAAATAGAAAATTTAACTTATTAAAAATGAGTTTATTTAAAATAATAGAAGATCCATTTATAATGGATCTATAATACCTTTTTCAGTAATTATTCCAGTTATTAAATCATTAGGAACAATATCAAATGCAGGATTAATTACCTCTGTTCCTTTAGGGCAAATTCTACAAGATCCATAATGAATTACCTCATCAGGATCTCTTTCTTCAATAACTGTATCATTAATATTGATATCCATATCAAATGTAGAATATGGGGCAGCTACATAAAATGGAATATCAAATCTTTTAGCAGCTAAAGCAACCATAAAAGAACCAATTTTATTTACAATTCCTCCTTTTGCAACTCTATCTGCACCAATAACAACCTTATCAATCATTCCTTGACTCATCAAATATCCGCTTGCAACATCACAAATAAGTTTTACAGGAATATTTTCCTGTTGCATTTCCCACACACTTAACCTTGCACCTTGACCACGGGGGCGTGTCTCATCACAGATTACATTGATGTTTTTACCCTCATCATTTGCAGCTCTTATAACACCTAATGCAGTACCATAATCCACACATGCCAATGCTCCTGCATTACAATGTGTCAATATTGTATCACCATCATCAATAATTTCACGGCCATATTTACCAATGGCCCTGTTAATTTTCATATCCTCATCATAGATTTTAAGGGCTTCATGTAAAGGGTTTTCACTACCAAGAACTCTATCTACAGCCCAAAATAAATTTTTAGCCGTTGGACGTGCAGCTTTAATTTCATCAGCAGCTTTATTTAAATCAACACCACCAATATTAGCTAACGCCATTCCAAATGCCGCAGATACACCTATAGCAGGTGCACCTCTAACGGTCATATTTTTGATAGCAGTAATAACCTCCTGATAATTACTACAATAAACATATTCAAGTTCATCAGGTAATTTCCTCTGGTCAATTAATTTTAATTTATTATTTTCCCATTCTAAAGTTTTCATAATACTAATTATATTTAAAAATTAAAAAAAGTTTTGATAAGGATATATTAATAATATAAACTGTGAAATTAGAATACAAAATTTTAAAAAAAGCATGATAAAACTGGTCGTAAATTTTAGATAATTTCCAATTTAAAAAAAAGCGAATCAATATTAAAATAGTTATAAAGTTAAAAATAAAAAAATAGTTAAAAAATAAAGAATTAGAAATGACTACTTGGAGTTACGCCAAGATTATGGTCATGACTTTTCTTACCAGGAATTCCATAAGCATCTGCCCTACATTGGGTACATGCTCTGAAAACTGGAAGATATTCTTCAACTTTTTCCCTAGTGTTTTCAATTAATAGACAATCAGGACGCTCATAATTTTCCATTTTATTTAATGGTATGAGAGGAAGAACATTCATTAAAGAAGCACCACGTTTAGAAACCTCTTTTGCAATCTCTTCAATATGTTGATCATTTAATCCAGGAATAAGTACTGAATTGACCTTTACAATTACACCTAAATCATCAAGTAATTCAATACCTTCAAGTTGGTTTTTAATAAGTATTTTGGCACCTTCAACTCCCCTGTAAACTTTACCATGATAATGAACAAAGCCCACAATATCTTTAAGGATTTCAGGATCTATTGCATTTATTGTAACTGTTACAGTATTTATATTACAGTCTGCAATTTCTTGAGCCTTTTCAGGAAGTAAAAGCCCATTAGTACTCATACATTTAATAATTTCAGGATGAGTTTCATTTAATTTTCTAAAGAATTCAAATGTTTCTTCATTTGCTAAAGAATCCCCAGGTCCTGCTACACCTACAACAGATATAGGTTCTTCCTTTAATATTTTTTCAACATGCTCAATACCTTGTTCTGGATTTAATATACATGCTGAAACACCAGGTCTATCTTCATCAGGTTCATGGAATGACCTTACACAGAAATTACATCCAATATTACATTTTGGTGCAATAGGAATATGTGCCCTACCTACTTTATCATGTAATTTTTCATTAAAACATGGATGAGCTTTAGTAATATGAGCGAATCTTTCTGCTTTATGATTTCCTTTACCTATTTCAACTGAAAGTCCAGATTGATCTTGTTTACCTTTAATATCAGCCATATTATCTGCCTCGCCAAAATTTATTTGAATAAATTTAATTAACCCCTATATGAATTATTATTACGATTTTATAATAATTGTTATTATTCTTAATTATATTACTTATAAAGTTTACCCTAATAAAACAAAAAATAAACTAAAAAAAGAATAGAAAATTAAGATAAATTAATATAAATTTAGGATTAAAGAATATGATGATTAAAAATCAGGAATTTAATTCATCAATATACTCCTCTGCTTTTTCAACCCATTTATCTCTTATTAATTCATCAGTAGCAACAATAGCAATTATCCCATCACGGGAAACATCTTTAATTACTTTAAAACCTTCAGGAACAATCCTATAAATTCCATCATAAACTCTTTTTTGAAGATTAATTGAAGGGTTATCTACAACATACTCCTCAATAAACCTCTGATCACCGTCTAAGACAATTGTATATCTATCAGGCTGGTGAACATTTTCACGTCCATATTTATCCCATAATACTTTAAGAATATGTGGAAGGTAATTCTCATCATCAACAAATACATTAGTTTGATTATTATCTTTAAAGAATTTGGTATGTGCAACCTCTTTTAAATAGGTATTTGAACTAGTTTTTTTAGTCTTAATAGCCATGATGAAAACTACTTCTTTAGGATCTACAAAAGCTTTCATATCTGTAACAGAGGGTCCAAGTTGGAGATCTTGGAAAATCTGCCTAATAATCATATCATAAACTTCTGCTCCATCTTTATCATATGATTCAACTAACATATAAATCACTTATGCTTTTTTATCTTCTTGTCTTCTACCAAGTCCAGATACAAGTAATGCTGCCCCTACTGCACCAATATGTTGGGAATATTCTGGTACAATTATATCGATACCACCAAGAGTATCTTTAACAGCTTCAACCAAACCAGAAATTAATGAAGTACCACCTACTTGAATCAATGGTTCCCTTATATCGATTTCTTGGAGTTGTTGCTCATATACCTGTTGTGCTACAGAGTGACAAGCCGCATCTGCAACATCAGCCTTAGAACCACCTGCTGCCAAAGTTGTAACTAAATCCTGGATACCAAATACAATACAATAACTGTTTAAAACCGCATTTTTATAATTACCGGATACTGCAAGAGGACCCAATTCTGTAATATCAACATCTAAACGACGAGAGGTCATGTCTAAAAATCTTCCAGAAGCACCTGCACATATACCTCCCATAGTAAAGTTATCAGGAATTCCATTATTTACAGTAATTACCTTGTTATCCATACCACCAATATCCAATACAGTAGCTTCACCTTTCTGTTTACCTGCAAGATATACAGCACCTTTTGCATTAACAGAAAGTTCCTCCTGAATAAGTTCTGCATTTAACTGTTTTCCAATATTAATACGACCATATCCGGTAGTACCAATACCATCTAGATCATCCCAACCATAGTCAGTATCTGCAAATGCCTGATCTGCACCTTTGTAAACAGATTCCATAATATCCTTAGTAGGATTCCATCCAGTTCCAATTACTTTGTTGTTTTCCATTAAAACAACCTTGGTAGTAGTTGAACCTGAGTCGATACCAAGGGTTAAACCTTCCTGTTTTTCACGTGCCAAGATACTTCTTCTAGCTACGGTTGTAACTAAAGCTTCCATACGAATAAATAATTCATCTGCTTTGGTTTTTTCTGTAAATGAATAAGTTACAACAGGAATACGGGTATTTTGTTGAATAAATCTTCTAACTTCATTTCTTACCAATGCTGCCTCAGCACATCTGAAACATGAAGCCACAAATACTGCATCTGCTTTACAACGGCCTTCGACAATTGCCATTGCACGGGCAATCATCAATTTTAAACTTGAACTTTGAGCTGAGAAACCGAATTTAGTATATGCCTCTTCAATATAATCCAAATCTATCTCCGGAAGTATAATCTCTGCACCAAATGTTAAAGCTGCTTTTTCTATTTCTTTTTGAATACCACTGTATTCAGTACCACATGAAACTAAAGCTATCTTTACCATTTTAATTACCTCCCTCGGTTTCTACAAGTGAATCTAAAAACTCATTGATTTTATTTACAAAGTCAAAAGTTTCATCTCTGCTTTTTGGATAACTTAATTCTAATTTTGGTATATCTCTTTTACGTAAACAAAACATGGACAATTCATTTGTCCTAGCACAGCCAACACAACCAAATCCTATAGGAGCATCATCTACAATAATAGCAGCTTCTGCAGCATCAATAAGAGGTCCAATAATAGACATCCTACCTCTAACACCTGATGGAACTTCAATAGCTGCATATTTCAATCCATTTAATGGATCATTTTCTGTAATATTCATAGGAGGAGAATCAATTTCAACATCCCTAACTTTTTTAGACATAGCCTTTTGTAAAGCTAACACTTCATGCCCTTTTCTCTCAATTAAATCCCCTAAGACTAAAGAATTTGGAGGATAAATAGCTACTTTAACCATTTTTTCACCTTAATACCACATATTTTACTTTATTAATTCCATATAAAAAGAATTATTCTTTTTTAGAATCTTCCTCTTCTATAGATTCTTTAACAATTTCTACAAACTCATCAACATCGATTGGTTTAGGTCTTTCAACATAAACATCTCTAGGATGTTTTAAAGCATCACCGACATCACCTAAAATTTTATATTCACTTTCCATTTGGTGAAAACCTTCTCTAGGTCCATATCTATGACCTCTACAACGTCTTGGATCACCTGGTGGGAATCCTCTAGATTTTGTAAAAATATTATAAGGATCTAATTTTCTAACCTCTTTTATAGCTTTCTCAACATCTTCAGATTTACCTGCAACCATTGCACCATAACAGGTCCATTTAACGGTTAAAGGCAAATCCAATAAGTGTAAATGATTAACAATCTCATTTTCACCAACATTAGCTTTAGGACCTAATATAATCATTCGAATAACATAATCAGGATCTGTTTCTTCTTTTGATAAATCTGGACTAATCGCTAAGTTCGCGGACATATAAAATCTCCCCTTCTTTTAATTCACCAATTAATTCTAAATCAGTTACTATTTTACCAATTATATTAGTAGCTTCAAACGGCTCAGCAGTAGGACCAAAATCGGAATTTGACTCAAATCTTACTCCAACCAAACCTACATTTTTCTTAATCATATTGGTTACACCAACAACACCTGCCTCAAGGGTATCCACATTTGGAGTATTCTCTGGAATAAGACCTTTGGACATTTTTGAATCACCTTCAAAAATAGACATATTCATTCCAGGAAAGGCAAAATGAACTTTTAATTGACCAATAGGTTTTTCAATTAAACCTGTAAGTCTTCTAAAGTACCAAGCAGTTCTCGGAGCTTTATCAGTAACCTCAATAACCGTAATCTCATCATCAGGATAAGCAGTGGTAGTAACCTTACCTGCATTTAAAATTTCCACAGTGGTTTCTGGATTCTGGGCAACAACCACTGCATCATCATCTTTAAATCCTTCACGAATATGCTCGATTCCTGCAGCTTTAAGGAATCTCTCTGCTTCGGCATTAGTTTTATTTAAAGTCATAATCCTAGGAGGATTTGCCCTAACAGTAATTTTTTCATTTAGTTTGGCAGAGTCTACCAATTCCATTCCCTTAGATACCTTACCAATGATTGTATGAGAATTAGAAGTAACTCTATCTTCCCTATAAATAAATACTTTACCTATTCCAGTACCATCATTTCTCATAGTAACAGTACCACGGCGACGAGGACCATAATCCTCTAAAGGTCTCCCAATTCCTTGAAGTTGATAAAAACCAAGTAAAGAATTAGCCTCGTAACTTACTTCTATTGTTCCTTTATCAATTAATGAGAATAGATGTTCAACGGATTTTGGAGAATTGAAGTTTGGTTCTATTTCAATATATGTAAATAATTCATAACCCTCTTTTAACTCGGTATCCAAATTGGATACAGAAGCACTATCTGTAGTTGTTGTTCTTTCAATAACGGGTTCAATATCCAAAATGGTATCCCCTTCATCCAAAAGGTTTAATGTTTTTCTACCACCTATAACATTTGCGAATACTCCACGATTATTATCCGGAACTCCATATATGCTGAAATGTTTATCTTTCGAAAATATTATGTGAGTAGATTCATTACTAAAACCAGATAAACTTAAAATAACTTCTAAATCACGGTATTTATATTCATTATGGCTTGGTTCCAAATCAGTGACAATAGGACCCATAGCAGTTTCAGTTGATGAGGACCATCTTATAGGACAACCAATAAAATCTTTGTATTGCTTTTTCCAAACATCAACGATTGGTTTAGCTGCTAGTTCTTCTGCCATTTCAATTATAATACTGCCCTTAGGAGTTTTAATTTTAAATTTGTTAATATTCTTTTCGATCTCCTTTTCTCCTTTAATCAAACATAAAATGCATCCAGGAGTATAAGGAGCATTTGAAATTTGGATAGCATCTTTAATAGTAGAACCATCGGCAATTTCTATTTTTTCTCCATTAATTGTTATTAACATAAAATCTCCCTAATTATAATTAGTAAAATAAATTAAAAATTTTAATTAATTTGATTAAACTTTAAAACCGGATTTTCATCCTGTTTAAATACCACTACTTTTTGATTTTTATTTTCTAAATAAAGTATTTTTTCATTTATTACATCACCAACAACTTTTGTTGTTAGATTGTATTTTTCCAGATTATCAATAATCTCCTGACAATTTTCACTAGGAGCAGTCAAGACAAAACCAGCACCGGGATAAGCTTTAAGCCATACCTCCCAAGGAATATCCTCATTTTTTGGAATTTTCTCTAAATCAACAATAGCTCCAACATTGGAAGCTTCCAACAACATTTCCAAAGTACCAAGTATTCCAGGATTACTTATATCTTTACCTGCACTAGGTAGTTTTTCCTCTGCAATTTTATTCATAACTCTTATTTGGTCCCTTACAAGAATAGGATCCTTATCAAAGGTTGTATCCCAGTTTAATTTAGTCTCCTCATCATAAAACTTACCATCCAAATCAATAGAAACAAGTACCTTATCTCCAACATTAGCTCCAGATGAGCTAATAATTTTATCTTTATTAGCAATACCTACAATAGCCACATCAATAGAGGTATAATCCGCATCGGGATGGAAATGACCTCCAACCATTGGAACCTTAAATTTTTCACAACCACATTTAATTCCTTTAATCACTTCCTCACAGGTTTTCTCATTGTCAACTGCAAGTATATCAACCATTGCAATAGGTTTACCTCCCATTGCAGCAATATCATTTACATTAACTAGAACAGCACAATAACCTGCCCAAAAAGGATCAAATTGAAGTAATTGTCCCCAGATACCATCAGCAGCAAGCAATATTACTTGATTATTACCAATATCTATTGCGGATGCATCATCTCCAAAATCAAGACAAACATCCCCAGATATATTATAAACATCAGATAATAAATCTGTAACATTAGATATAGTTCCTTTTCTTGTTACACCTTTAAACTCTTGAATAGAATTAACCAAGCTAGTTAAATCCAAAGCTACACCTTCTAAAAATTTTCAAAAAAATCAACAATTTTTCTTATAAATAATTATTTAATATACATTATATTTTATTATTTCCCCTAGGAACATGAAATAAAATTTTATAAAAAATTGAAAAATAGAATGCCTAACTAAATTATTATTTTTTAGTGTATTCAATATCCATATCCTCAATAATATAGGTAATCTCATCGGATAACTCCTGAATTACATTTTTTAAATCATTAGAGTCCCGATTAATGATTAAATGATTAGATTTATTAAATAATTCCACATAAACCCTATGACCTACCTTATCATCATAACCGGAATTTACCTGGAATATTACAGAATCATTTGACTTATAACCGTCTTCTACAACCTTATCCAAATCCCCATCTGTAATACCTATAATAGGAATTTTAAACCTAAACAGAATATCAGAACCTAAGAGAGTTGTGTCATCACCAACAGTTACAATCAAGTCCATGCCCCTATAGGAATAAACATCCTCAGCAGCATGATCTAAAAAACCAATATTGTATACTTCCTTATCTGATTTATGATTTATAACTCTAGGCTTTACTTTGGAGCGCCTAAGTAAACCTGTCTTAACAATAGCCGTATTTAAATCAATTTTTCCAAGTTTATCTACACCATGTTGCTTAATTTCCCCACCAATTATATCAATAATAATACCATCTTTACTAACCAATGTTAAAGAAGAGGAATCTGACTTACCGATGACATTACCATTTACAAGAATGTTCTCACCGGGACTTACTCCATGAACTCTTCTCTTAACAATATCTGCATTGTTTTCATATTGATCTTCTTGAATTTTTACCGTATCATCAACACTAAAATGTTTCGTTTCAATATCTTTAGGACTAATCCTTTTTATATGGAAGGTATCTTCAATATTTAAAACTAGTTTATCTATAGAATCCTTTAAATTATCCGGACAATTCCAAATAACAACGGTACCATCCTCTTCACCAGGTCTTTCAATTTGAATTAAGGGAATATCTTTATGGAAATTCTTATCCATATAATGATGTACAACCTTATATCCGAAAACATGACCAGTAGTGGCTGATTTACCATAATTCAATAAAAAGATAAGAGAGACATCTTCATCTGCAAAAAGAGACAATGAATCACTTGGGACCAACCTTTTGGAAATATCTATTTTATCCTCCATTGCCGCATCAATTACTGCAGTTCTACCCATGGTTCCTCCTAAACGACAACGAACATCTGCAAAATTAGACAAAAATTCAATAATTTTAAGTGCATAACCTGAATCAATAATCATAGGACCATGCACTACAACACCTATTTCCATCATATCAACTTTTTTAAAAATTTTATAAATTTATGCAATGATTATCTATAAAAATCATGTTAAAATAAAATCAAAAAAACATATATACTAAAACTTTAATTAATTAATTTCTGATTCTACGCTTAAAAATCTTAGAACCGCATATTTCACAGACATCCTCAGGATAATCTGCGGGATACTCCTTTTTACATCCTTCACAGGTTTTAACCCAATTATAAACCTGATTAATGCCTTTTGTAATAATGGAATTAAATGGAATATTCAATATTTTTAAAACGTTTTGAATAGAATAGTCATCAGACAAAACGATAGCTGAGCCATTTAAATCATTGATTTCCAAAGCCAATGATAGAAGTTGTCTATCAGGATAGGACAACCTTAAATCATCACCAGATTCAGATATAATATTATCCAATTTATTGACATAAAATTCACTAGGAGATTTGATAATTAATTTACCATCAGAAATAATCTGATCTAAATGAATTTTAGACTTTAAATCTTTAACCTCATATGTAATCTCAGGAACAGTATAATTTAAATTATCATTTGGTTCAAAACCATTAATAAATGCAGAGGCATCCAAAATTTTATATGTTTTTTCCATGATTATACTATAATTTCTAAATTAATAAAGATTATCAATAGAATTAGAAATAATTAATTAAGATAATAAAGATATAAAAAGAATAATATTTTATTTGGTGAGTAATTATGAAAAGCAAATCCATGGAAGAACACAAAAAACATGTTCCAATAGACGTTAAATGTGGAGTAATTACATTAAGTGATAGTAAATATAAAGATTCAAAAGAAGGAATAAACTCAGATATCTCAGGAGAGGACATAATCAATGTTTTAAAAGAAAAAGGCAATGAAATCAAAGAATATACTATCATCCCCGATGATAAGGATATGCTTTTAGATACAGTTAAAAAAATGAATGAAGAAAAAATTGATGCAATATTTACAACAGGTGGTACAGGTCTTGAATCAAGGGACATTACGATTGAAACATTGAAACCACTATATGATAAGGAAATTAATGGTTTTGGAGAGATATTTAGATTAAAATCCTATGAAGAGTTAGGCTCAGGGGCACTACTTTCAAGGGCATCTGCAGGAATATATAATAAAACAATTATCTTCTCAATGCCAGGTTCACCAAATGCAGTTAAAACTGCTATGGACATAATATCCGATGAAATCGGCCATCTAGTAAAGCATTCAAGAAAATAGATATTTATTCAAATAAACTTTTTTTAATTCTTTAAATAACCATTAAGGAAAAATGAAAAATTAAAAAATAGTTAAAACATGACCTAAAATAGATATTTATTTAAATAAACTATTTTTAATTCTTTAAATATCATATAAAAACAACAAAAAATAAAATAAAATAAAATAAAATAAAATTAAAACTTGACAATAATAGAAATAGCCAAAACAATAAAAAAAAATATTTAATCAAATAGTTCATCAACAGAGATTAGAGGCTCTAAAGTTATACCTTCTTTTTCAAATGCCTCTTTTGCACCTTCTTGTCTGTCAACAACAACAAATGCCCTTTTAACAATACCTCCATTATCCTGTATAACTTTTATAGCCTTAAGTAAAGATCCACCAGTAGTAGTGACATCTTCAACAACAATTACATTATCCCCATTATTAAGTTCTCCCTCAATTTGTTTAGAGGTTCCATAACTTTTTTTCTCTTTGCGGATCATCAAAAGGGGAATTTTACTTTCTAAAGAAGCAGCAGTTGCAATAGGTACAGCACCTAATGCTGGTCCTGCAATTTTATCAATATTATCCTCTGAGATTTTTTCAGTGATTAAAACTGCAATAGTTTTAAGAATTTCAGGATTAGTAATTGCCCTTTTCATATTAACATAATAGTTACTTTCCTTTCCGGAAGCCAATACAAAATGTCCTTGTTCAAAAACTTTATTTTCTTTTAAAAGTTTAATTAAATATTCTTTTGAAGCCATAAATAAAACCTAACTTTAATAAATAGAAAAAAATTAAAAATAATTAAAAAATTTAAAAAATTATATATCATAAGTATCTTTAAGAATTATTTTATCCCCAATTGTTTTAACTAAATCAAATGGAACAATATCTTCACTTTTAGAAGCCCTGAGTGTATTAGAAATTCCTTTTCTTTTAAGAACCAAAGATAGGATTTCATTAGATTCTTTATCAAACTCAATATCATCAACAATACCCATATTGTTAACATCGGAATCCAATACCTCTTTTCCAATAAGGTCTTTAACTATCCTCATAAACATCACCTTATAAATTAATATTATATAGTTTGTGTATAATCCTATTAAAATATAATCGATACCAATACAATTTTCCATTTAAAGATTTATCATGAAAAACATATTTAAATGAGAATATGAAAAACATGGCTAAAAAAAGATAAATAAAGCTTATTTATAGATTTAAGTCTAATCAACTGTTAGAATCCGATCTAGTAAATAAAAATTACTGATTAAATAAATTTAGGGGTCTGAAATTTTTACATTTGGGAAAGTTTTTGTAGGGCTGTTTTTGACATATCGCATTGTTGTATGAGGAGTGTTCCTAACAATACATAAAGAAAATAGTGTTTTTTCTACAGATTTCGGTGTGAATTTGTGTATTTTTCTCATTTCTAATGAATTTTACAATACTTTAAACTAATCTTCTATTTTTCCACGTATTGGTTTATATTTCCTCCAATTGACAAGTTTATTTAATAATTCTTTTTTTAATCTTTTGAATATAGTTTTAGAGTTTTGTTTCTTCTTATTATTACAAAAACGTCTAATGGATAGCTTAATTTGTCGTCGAATTTTTGTTTTGTGAAAAATTTTTTTGGAAAAATGAAAGGAACTATTTTGTATTTGTTAATTCCTATTTGGTAGTTTTTAAAGCTGTAATAGCCTTTATCGAATATTAACACATCTCTTTTTCTTATTAATCTTCTTCTATGCAATTCTTCTAAAATTTCTTCAAAAAGTTTTGAATCATTCGGGGCACCAGAATGTAATAAAATTGCAACAGGAGTTAATGAATCGTAATCAAGTACAAATGTAGCTTTAAATCCAATATAATGGCCTTTTGAAGAAGAATAACTCCATTTTAAATTCATTTTTGCAAGTTTTTCTTTACTCTGTCTTCTACGATTGAAATTGAAATCTAAGTCTATTGGTGTGGCATCTACAATAAAAGTCTTTTTTCCCCTTCTTTTGTAGTTTCCAAAGTGTTTTAAAATGCTATTTACTGAATTGGCGTATTCCTTGATTGAAATTTTTTTGCAAGTAATCATAGATTTCTTGAGCTTCTAAAACTTGATCCATTTTGAAAAATTTTATGAGTTTATTTCTGCTTTTAAGATTTTTCACAACAAATTCTGTCGGTAAATCAAAAAACATACATATAAATTATGTTTTAATGACTGTTCTTAGTTTTTTAGTATTTTTAAATCCATTTGAGATGAATATTTGCTGTGATCTTCTAGAATCGATAATTTTAAACATTTTGTTTAACATAACATAATTCGGGTCGTTTTTATCTAAATTTAAATTGTGCATCATACATATCGTCAAATATATATTTATTGCACCTATTATTTAAATTTATTGATTTAAACGGCCTTTTTTTTATTTAAAACTAATTTTAAAAATGTATTATTAAAAATAAAAAATAAATCACACTTAAAATATAAAAAACAAGCAAAAATAAACCATAAAAAAAATAAAAAAAATTCAGGCCCCTAAATAAATTATATTAATTAAAAAAAGATCATGCTTTAATAAATATTTAAAAAAAAAAAATAAAAAAAATAGAGATAGTTCTCTTATTCTTCCCCTTTATTCCAATTTACAATCCCATATACAATACAAAGGATTGTAAAGAAGATTATAAGAACATAAACTCCCCAAATCATTGGGTCTTCAATTCCTAATACTGACATATTAACACCTAAGCTTTATCGAATCCTTTAAATGATTTATCAATTAATTCTTGATCTAATGGTTTTGTAATTAAACTTACAACAATTAAAAATATTGCAGATACTGGAACACCAAATAATAGAGGATCTACTACAGGCCATGGCATTGTTGTGATTAGAACAGGATTACCAGTTAAAAATTGACAAATACCTAAAGCGGCAGCTGTTTTCTTATACATAAATAATAAACAGAATAAACTAGTACAAAGACCTGAAACAACACCTGCTATAGCTCCTGCTTTTGTTGTACCTTTCCAATAGATAGATGCAATATATAATGGTAAAAATGCAGCTGCACAAATACCCATAAATAAAGATGTACCTAATGCAATAATACTTGAAGGCAAAATAAAGCTTAATATAAGGGACAACACCACTGCAATTAAGATACCCACCTTAGTAACATTCACCAAGTCGGTAGGTTTTTTATTTTTAATTGTACCTATAACATCACTTCCGAATGCTGTACCCTGAGTATGGTACAATGCAGACAAAGTACTCATTGAAGCTGCAAGTAATGTTAACAAGAATACATATACAAACCACTCCGGAAGTGCCATATTAATAAAAGTTGGAATAATCTTGTCAATGTTTCCACCTACAACCTCTACTGCAGTTTTACCTAATTTCTGATAGAAGTAAACATTGGAGAGTGAACCTACAACATATGCTGTAACAGGCATGACCGCAATAAATATACCACCAATTAAAACTGATCTATTTAATTCCCTATCAGATTTAACTGTCATAAAACGTACGATTAATTGTGGTTGAGCAATTGTACCAATACCTACTCCCATAATCAAGGTAGATACAAGATACCACCAGAAAGGACTTCCAAATTTAGGAAATGCCGTCCATCCAAGTCCTCCTTGAGCAATAGCTTCTTTGGAATATAATGGTGCCATGTTAGTTAATGCCATATTTGCATTCTGAATTCCTCCAAGTTTCCAAAATACAAAGAACAATAGAAAGATCATACCACAGAACATTATTGTTCCTTGAAGGGCATCGGTATACATGACCCCTTTAATACCACCATAAAATACATATGCCGCTATAATAATTGAAAATACAAATAACGCTATCTGGAAATTAATTCCCAAAGATGTTTCCATAAACCTTGCAGCCCCTATTAAAACAACAGAGGAATAAATAGGCATACCTAAAAATATGATTAAACCAGAGAAAATTTTAAGAAATTTACTATCAAATCTTCGTGCTAAAAAATCAGGAAATGTGACAGATTTTAAATTAGCTCCAATTCTACGGGTCCTTTTACCTAAGAATACAAATGCTATAAAAATTCCAACTACTAGATTTAATAAAGCTAGCCATAGAATACTCATTCCATATTGACCAGCTATACCTCCAAAACCTACAATTGCAGCCGTTGAGATAAAAGTCGCCCCATAACTTAAAGCCATTACATAAGGATGTGAATCTCTTCCTGCAATTAAGAAATCTTCAGAGGAATCTGTTCTTTTATATGCAATATAACCTACATACACAACCATAAATAAGTAGATTATAAAGACTAAACTCAATACTAAAAGATTCATAATTAACCTCTAACTTATTAAAATTGATTTATTAACCAATTTTCATAAAAAAAATACAATAAACTGAAAAATTATCTAAAAAACAGAATTTATAAAAAAAATTCTTTATAAATCTCAGTAAAATTTAAAAAATTTATACAGATATAGATTATATTTTATTAGATATATAAATTATTATTCAAAGATTAAAATAATTCAAAATAAACATGTAAACAGTTAAAATTTACTCTTAAAGATTAATAAAAATTGTATAATATACAATTTATATACTGAAGATTTGAAAAGTTTCATTAATTTTAAAACAAACTTTAAAAAATAAAATAGAACCTATAAAAAATTAAGCCACTATTGATTAAAAAAATCATATTCATATAATAGAAACTAGTTATAAATATTATAGATTATATAAAAAATTATTATTAAAAGAATATTATTAATTTTATTAATATTACAAAATTAAAAGTGATATAATGATTTGGAATGAAGAAATGGAATGTATGGGCCCGGAAGAAAGGAAAGAATTACAACTTAAAAGACTAAAAGAAGCTGTTAAAAGAGCGGAAGAAGTTCCTTTCTATAAAGAGCAATATGATAAACTAGGATTATCTGCAGATAGTATTGAAACCTTAGAGGATATTGAAAAATTTCCATTTACAACAAAAGATGATTTAAGAAGTTGTTATCCTTTCAAACTTGTTGCAGCAGATCCTGAAGACATTGTGGAAATTCATGCTTCATCAGGTACAACTGGAACTGCAACAGTTACATGTTATACTGAAAATGACTTGGACATCTGGGGAGAAATCACTGCAAGGGCTATTGGAATGGCAGATGGTGAGAAAAAAGACAAAATTCAAAACTGTTATGGATACGGATTATTTACCGGTGGTTTTGGAATAGATCATGGAGGTAAGAAATTTGGTGCAACCGTTATTCCAATGTCTGCTGGAAATACAAAAAGACAATTGGAAATTATGAGGGATTTTAAGAGTGATATCATAACCTGTACCCCATCATATGCTATGTATCTTGGAGAGGCCCTTGAAGAGGAAGGTTACGGTCCAGAGGACATTAATCTTAAAACAGGTATCTTTGGTGCGGAAATGTGGACCGAGGAAATCAGAAAAAGAATTGAGGAAAAACTAGGTATCAAAGCTTTAAACATTTATGGTCTTACCGAAGTAATGGGACCAGGTGTATCCTCAGAATGTTTGGAACAAGAGGGAATGCACATCCAAGAAGACCATTTCTATCCGGAAATTATTGATCCAAAGACCCATAAAACATTAGGAGATGGAGAAAGAGGAGAACTCGTTTTAACAAGCCTTACTAAAACTGGAATGCCTATAATCAGATTCAGAACTAAAGATATTACCTCATTAAATCATGAAAAATGTAAATGTGGAAGGACAACTGTTAGAATGAACCGTATTACCGGAAGAACTGATGACATGCTCAAAATCAGAGGAGTAATGGTATTCCCATCACAAATTGAAAGAGCATTACTCAGAGTTAGTAAAACCAGCCCTAACTACCAAATACATGTTACAAGACCTGATGCTTTAGATGAGCTTGAAGTTAAAGTTGAGGTAACTCCAGAGATGTTTTCAGATGAAATGAAACAGGTTGATGAAAAACGTAAAGAAATCGCAAAAAGTATTAGTAAGGAAATAGGTCTTAGGGTAAATGTAAGCTTTGTTGAACCTGGAACAATTCCAAGAAGTGAAGGAAAAGCTGTTAGAGTAATTGATGAAAGGAACTTTGAATAGGTGATAAAATGACAGTAAAACAAATTTCAGTTTTTATTGAAAACAATGCAGGAAAATTAAAAAAAGCAATCAATACAATTTCAAGCGAGGGAATAAACATCAGAGCACTTTCAATTGCAGATGGTGCGGAATTCGGTATATTAAGATTAATTCTTACAGATAATGACAAGGCTAAAGATGTATTGACAAAAGGCGGATTCATTGTAAGGGAAACAGAAGTTATTGTAATTGGAATTCCCGATGAACCTAATGGATTAAACACTTTATTAGATGTTTTGGAAGGGGAAAATATTAATCTTGAATATGTTTATGCTTTTGCAAACAATAAAACGGATGATGCGGTAGTTGTAATTAAGGTTGAAAATTACGACAAAGCATTAAAAGTCCTAAGAAATCATGAAGCAAAACTTTATGATGAAGGGGATATCGAAAATTTATAAATATTGAATTATTCAATATTTCTTCTACTTTTTTTTTAATTTTAAAACTTAAATTGAATCATTTATATCTATTTATATCTAATAAAAAAAACTATTTTTTACATATTTTATATTAATTAAAATAATTACTTTAATTAAATAGTTAAAACCCCAAACTAATTTTAAAAACTCATTTTAAACCAAGTAAAACAAAATTCAATTAAAAAAATTACTATCAATAAAATAAGCAACTATAAATTAAAAAATAGATGAAAAAATCAATAGAGAAATAAATAATTTCTTATATAAAAATTTTAGAAAAAATAGCCCAGACTAGAAAAAAATATATTTAGAGGAAATATAAGTTTCAGTCCTCTTCAGTAAGAACGACTTTTATATCTTCATCACTAAATATATATGAATCATCTACCTCTTTTAGATTTTTTAATTCTTCGATTAATTCACCAGATTCAAGTAAATGCATAAATCCATTAAAAAAGTTATTTAAATCTTCTTGTTCTTCCTCTTCACAAATAAATGTGGTATTTTCCCTTAAGTCAGCAGGATTATCTGACCAATCTGAACCTGTATAAAATTCTTGATTTTCTACTTCTCCATCATCATCATAATCAATAGCCATGATAATTTCACAATCAGTTCCACTAGCCTCATAAGTTAATTTAAATTCAGGCATATTGAATCACCTTATACTTTTAATGAAATAAATAAAAATTCAATCTAATAAAAATATCATATATTTATTATTTAAATTATTCTATTCTATTTTACCAATAGATAAATAGTTTTCAAATGTTTATAAAAGGATACGAATCATTAAAATAAAATAAATAGACTATAACTCTTTTAATAATGTTAAGAGATCTTCCCTGGTATAACCTAATTTAATAAACAGATTCTTAACAGATTCATTATCATTAATTTTAGTAATCTCGTTCCAAGCTTTAAAATCATTATTAATAATTCCATTAATTAATAATTGGATAGTAATTAAATCATCACTATCTATTCCAACTAAAACTTCCTTGTCACTAAACTTTCCATCTGGATCAACTAAATCAAATTGATTAGTACCTTCTCTTCTTTTAAGAATTGCATTATTAATTTTATATGACATTTTCAACACCATAATTAAAATCTTAAATTGAATTTTATTATTAATATTTTAAAACTATCTTATTTAAAAGTTTTACTCATTAAATTTAATAAACCTAAAAAAAAGGAATAAAACCGCTTATAAAAAATTTTAAAATAAAAATTTATAATCAAACTATAAAAATAAGTAGATAATGATAAAGATAGAAAAGTAAGATTGAAAATATTCAAAATAAATATCGGCATTTAAACAATAAAATAAAAAAAATATTAAAAAACCATCAAAATAAATATTACACATCCAAATATTAAATTAAAAAAATACTGTAAAAACAGTTAAAACATATATTATTCATTTAAACAATAAAATAAAAAAATATTGGAAAAGTAGTAAATAAATATATTCTTATCCCAATATAATCCAATTTTAGAATAATATTTAATGTTTAACAGCATCATAACCTAAATCAAAAGCTTTTAAATTCATTTTATGGAATTTTTCCTTAAGGTTATGCTTCATTGAATCAACAATAGCATCTTTTGAAATAGGGAAGGACTCTACAGCAACAGCTGAACCTAAAAGTACCATGTTTAAGGACAACATACTTCCTGCCTCTTTTGCAAAATCATTACCCTCAACAGGATAAACATGATTAAAGTTTTCCTTAAGACTATTTACAATGGAGCTTATACTAGGATAAGGTTGACCTGAACTTGAAAGTTGAGCCGGAATTACAGGAAATGTGTTGAATACCAAATAAGTTTCTTTGTTTGCCTTGTGTAATCCCCTTAAAACCTCGGAAGGTTCAAATCCAAGAATCATGTCAGCAGTATGGTTTTCCAATATGGAACTTTTAAAATTACCTATTTTCAACTCGGTAGAAACAGATCCCCCTCTTTGAGACATTCCATGAATTTCACTCATTACAACATTTAAACCTTCATTCATTGCAGCTTCACCAATAATGGTAGAGGTCTTAATAATCCCTTGACCTCCAACACCACAAACATAAATTGAATAATTATCTTGACTCATATTAATCCCTCTTTAATCGTTAATTGTTTCAAATGCATCATATTTACATACTTGAACACACATTGAACAACCATTACACATAGATGTATCAACTACAATCTTACCGTCTACCTTGCTAATTGCAGGACATGCTAACTCTTTAACACATGCATCACAGTTGTTACATTTATCATAATTTACCTTAACAGGATCCTTTTTAGGATATCCCTTAATTAAAGTACATGGAGATTTTGCAATAATTACAGAAACGCCATCATTGTTTAAAGCTTTCTGATAAGTTTCAACTGTTTGTTTAAGATTTAATGGATTAATAACTCTTACAAAACTTGCACCTGCAGCTTTTGCTAATTCACGAATAGAAATTTCAGGAGCATGATTTCCCATACCATCAACAGGTATACCTGGATTTGGTTGACCTCCAGTCATTGCAGTAATACGATTATCCAAAACGGTTACAATAAAATTCTGTCCATTGTGAACACCGTTAATTAAAGGTGATACACCACTATGGAAAAATGTTGAATCTCCAATAAAACTAATTACAGTTTGATTAGTTGCCATGGAAAATCCACAACCGTCACCGATACTTGAACTCATGGATAAAAGATAATCTGCAACATTGTAAGGAGGGTTGATTCCTAAAGTATAACAACCTATATCTGATGCAAAAATAACCTCGTCTTCAGGTATTTTCTCCTCTTCTAAAGCTTTTTTAACACCATAGTATGTTGCCCTATGAGAACAACCAGGACATAAAGTTGGAGCCCTAATAAATAGATTTTCCTTAAGTTTTTTAAGTGAACTTGTTTTCTCAAAACACCTGTTTTCTGTTTCGTATCCTAAAACTTTTGAAAATCCTTCCCTTACTATATCACAGTTAAATTCCTCAACCATAGGAAATGTTTTATCAAATTTACCGTGAACCGGAATATTTAATCCATGGGTTCCGATTGTAATTAAAACCTCTCTTTCTGTAATCGGATCTACCTCTTCAATTACAAATACCATATCCAAATCCTTAATAAAGTCATAGATCAAATCATGAGGACATGGATAGGACAAGCCTAATTTTAAGAATTTAACATCCAAATCATCCTCAACTGCAACGTCATATCCATAGTCAAAAGCACTACCAGATGCTATTACTCCTATTTTAGCATCTTCAGATAATTCAATAATAGGATTAAATTCAGATTTGCAGACGCTTTCCTCCAATTTTTCAATTTTTTTAGTTAATCTTTCATGCATTCCTGCAGCATTTGCCGGTACCGGAACATAAGCTGAGGGATTCTTTTTAAAATGACCTTTATTCCAATGTGTTGATTCGTTCTTAAGACCGTTATGTTCCTTAATGTCACCAAATTCAACAATTCCCCTCATATGAGATACACGAGTAGTTGTTCTTAATATTACCGGAAGTTCTAACTTTTCAGATAATTCAAATCCATAAACCATCATATCCTTGACTTCTTGAGGATTGGATGGTTCAAGAACAGGAATATTTGCAAGACGAGCATAATTTCTTGTATCCTGTTCATTCTGTGATGAGAATACAGAAGGATCGTCTGCAACCAATATAACCATTCCACCTTTAACACCGGAATAACCAGTTGTGACAAAGGAATCTGATGCTACGTTTAAACCTACATGTTTCATAAATGTAAATGATCTGAGACCACTTACTGCAGAAGTAGCTGCAACTTCCATAGCTACCTTCTCATTAGTAGAAAATTCGAAATATATACCTGAATCTTTTGCAACAACAGATAAAATATTTCCAATTTCTGATGAAGGGGTTCCAGGATAAGTAGCTGCAACAGATAAACCTGCCTCAATAGCACCCCTTACTGCAGCTTCATTACCTAGTAAAAAATGCTTTTCTCCTTTTTTACCATTAACTAATTGATCATAACCCATAATCATACCTCTTTTCTTAAAAGTAATAAATTTAATAAATTAAGATTAATATTATAATTTTAATTAATTTTTACAAAGAAAAATTATGTATTTTAATAAAAAAAGATAGTTTTATGTTTTAATATAAAAATAACCCATAATATCAATTTTTAGAAAAATATTTAAAAATGATATAATACTATTATATATCTATTAATCGATTTATTTAAAATATTTATCTAAAAAATACATGATAACAAAAAAGTAGATTTTAATAAATTTAAAAAGAATTTGAAAATATACTTAAAAAAAGTTTATCAATAGATAATAAAACCTATTGGTTTATATCAAATAATAATCATTATATTAAAAAAACAATAATATAATAATAATTACTATTTTACTTATCATTTTATAAAAAAATTTTAAAGGATGAAAAGGATGATTACAATTAAAGTATTAAGGTTTGATCCAGAAAAAGATGAAAAACCTTACTATAAAGAGTATGAAATCGAAAAAACCGAACAAATGAAGGTTTTAGATGCATTGACTGCTATTAACGATAAATATAACGAGAATATTAGTTTTAGAAGCTCATGTAGAGCCGGTCAATGTGGTTCCTGTAGTTTAAAGATTAATGGTTCTGGAGCACTTGCTTGTAAAAGTGAAATAAACGATGGAGACATTATTGAACCTTTAGACTTACCTATCATTAAAGATTTAATCGTTAACAGAGAAATATATGAGGATAAAGCTGCTTCAATGGATTTGGAACTTAATATTCCAGAATCAAACAGATTAAATCTTGATTTAAAACCTGAAGAACTCGAGGATACTAAAAAAGTTAGAACATGCATTGAGTGTTATTCCTGTCTTTCTAGCTGTCCTGTTGTAAAAGATTTTGGAGATGAATATGCAGGACCTTACTTTATGAGATATTTATCCAAATTCGAGTTTGATCCAAGAAACGACAATGAGCGTTTAAATCAGATAATAGAAGAGGGGGTTTATGACTGTACCAGTTGTAGAAAGTGTGAGGAGGTCTGTCCCAAGAATATCAAAATCTACGGAAAAGCAATTGAAAAATTACGTTCAATAATAACCAATAATGATCTTGGACCATTAGACGCTCATAAAAATATAAACAGGATGGTAAGGGAAACAAACAGATCTGTAAGCTATCCTAAGGAAGGATTGAGTTTTATCGAAGAGGTCAATAAAGACAAAGATCCATCAAAGAAAAGTAAATATGCATTATTTACCGGATGTATGGTGGATTATAGACTTCAAAAAGTAGGTCATGCACTTCTTGATGTCTTAAAAGCGAATGATATTGACATTGATGTACCTGAAGGCCAGGTATGTTGTGGTTCCCCACTTATAAGAACAGGACAGACAGATCTTATCCAAAATTTAGTTGACACCAATAAAGAGGTATTTAAGGATTATGACACTGTTGTTACAATCTGTGCGGGATGCGGAGCAACACTTAAAAATGACCATCCAGAATATGGCTCCAATTTAAATGTTCAGGACATTAGTGAATTCCTGGTGGATAAATTAGACGTATCCAAAATGAAAGAGCTTGACAAAACAGTGACCTGGCATGACCCATGCCATCTTGCAAGAGGACAGAACATACGGGAAGAACCTCGTAGAATATTAAATATGATTCCAGGGCTTAAATTTAATGAAATGGACAATCCTGCAAAATGCTGTGGTGCTGGTGGTGGAGTGAAATCTGCAAAACCAGAAATAGCTATGACCCTTGCAAAGGACAGGGTTAACGAGATTAAAGAAACTGATGCTGAGGCAGTAATAAGTATCTGTCCATTCTGTCAGAGGAATATTCAGGATGCATTAGATGAGGAAGGACTTGAAAATATACATGTAATCAATTTAATTGAATTGTTACAGGAAGCTTATGCAGAATAAGACAATAGTTAAAGCTGGAAGGTGTTTAAAATAGGAGATACTGCTACCGAAGAAGAGGTCATTGTAGAAAATACCTCTGTAATTAAAAGTACTGAAGAGAGTAAAACCGATTCTGAGGACAAATCTAGTGAGGAATCAAAGACAAAAAGTACTGGAGTATCTACAAAAAGAGGGATGGTTTTAAATAAAAACCATTTCTCAGATGCTGCTTTAGTTATAAGAGATAATTTTTATGTTGTTTTTGTAGAATGTGAGACCTCCGGAAATGTGGGATTTTTAGCAAGGACCATGGCAAATTTTGGACTTAAAAATCTTGTATTGATCAATCCCTGTAAACTTAAAGATGATGCATATTACCAGTCCATGCATGCAAGAAACATTGTGGAAAGTGCCGAGATTTATGATACCCTAGACCATTTTCTTGAATCCAAGGGCATTGACTTTATAATAGGCACTACAGGTTCACCTGGGGGCAGTTACAATCTTTCAAGAATACCTATAATGCCGGAGGAACTTGCTGAAAAGATCAATCCCAATAATAAAATCGCAATTCTATTCGGAAGGGAAGGTGACGGCCTAACAAACAATGAGATTGATAAATGTGATATTGTTGTATCCATCCCAACAGATCCGTCATATCCTGTAATGAATATCACCCATGCAGCTGCAATAATCTTCTATGAAATTTTTAAACATAAGAATACCTTTAATAAGGAAGGTTTAGATGAAAGTACCCATGTTGAAAAGGAGCACCTTCTTGAAAACATGAGGGAATTAGTTGATTGTTTAAGTATTCCGGAACACAAGAAAAAAACAGGTTACAAAACATTTAAAAATATTGTAAATCGTGCATTTATAACAGGTAGAGAAGCCCATACTTTAATGGGCATATTGAGACATACAAAACTAGATATATTATATAAAAAAGAATGAGAATTCTTATTCATTTTTACTATTTTTTAAAACAAATTTTATATTAAATTTTCAAACCAATTTAAAAATCCCTGTATTAATCCTGCTATTTTTAAAATAAAAATTATTAGGTTTTCAAAACAAATCCCTACAGGATATTCAAAATTCCTTATATTAATATAATATAAAATAAATATTATTAATGTATAAAAAATATACTAAATTTTATAAAATAAATTTTGTTTAGAGGACTATTTATGGCTATATTAAGTGATAAAGACCTTAAAAAGTGTATAGATGATGGAAAAATAGTTATTGACCCATTAACTGATGAAAAACAAATACAACCATCCTCAATTGATATGAGAATTGGTGATGAGTTTAAAGTTTTTAGAGTTATTCGCAAACCCTTTATTGATCCTAAAGATGATGATGACATTGCGTCATATATGGAATCATTAACTGTTGAAGATGGAGAGGCATTTATAATACACCCCAATGAATTTGCACTTGCGACTACATACGAATATGTAAAGGTTCCAGACGACTTAGTTGCACGTGTTGAGGGACGTTCCTCAATGGGAAGACTCGGGGTTACCATGCATGTAACTGCCGGATATATCGACCCTGGATTTGAGGGAAAGATCACTTTAGAAATATCAAACATTGGTGCTATGCCAGTTGCGTTATATCCTGGTCAAAGGGTATGTCAACTTGTTTTTGAAACTATGACCACACCTGCCGATAAACCATATGGCCACCCAGATAGAAATAGTAAGTATATGTGTCAAAAAAGTCCTGAAAGTAGTCGTATTAAAGATGACTATGAATTAAATAAATAAAATTTATTATTTTTTATTAAAAATATTTTCCAATTAAACCGGAAGAATATTTTAAACCAACAACTATTTTATAAAGCTTAATTTTTAAAAATATTAAATTATTATTGGAGATAATCTATGAATCATGATAAGATGTCAAATATTAGTGCAAAAAGAGGTTTCTTATGGCCTTCTTTTGAAATTTACTCAGGAGTTTCCGGATTTACTGATTACGGACCTCTTGGTGCAACACTTAAAAACAACATTATGCAGAAATGGAGAAGACAATATGTTGTAGGTGAGGGATTCACAGAAATCGAGGGACCTACCGTAATGCCGAAAGAAGTTTTAAAAGCTTCAGGACATGTTGATAACTTTACAGATCCGATGTGTAAATGTGAAGACTGCGGAGAGGTTTACAGAGCAGACCATATTATTGAAGAAAACATTGGCATAGATGTGGAAAGCCTACCTAATGAGGAACTAGATAAAATCGTAGAGGAAAACAATATTCGCTGCAGTGAATGTGGTGGTAAGCTTTCAAAAATCTGGGATTACAACCTAATGTTTAAAACCCAGATTGGTGCAAAAGGAAATAAAGTTGGATATATGAGACCTGAAACTGCACAAGGCATTTTCATTTTATTCAAAAGATTATCCAGATATTTTGGAGGAAAATTACCGTTTGGAGTAGTTCAACTTGGTAAATCATACAGAAATGAGATTTCCCCAAGACAGGGAGTAATAAGACTTAGGGAATTCACCCAGGCAGAGGCAGAGATCTTCCTAAATCCAGAGGATAAAACACATCCCAAATTTAATCAGATTAAGGACATTGAATTTAGATTATCCTCTCAGGATGTGCAATTGAATAATAAGGACGAAATTATCGTAACAGCACAGGAAGCATTAGATGAAGGCATAATTTCAAGCGAAATGCTTATCTATCAGTTATATCTTGCAAGAAAATTCCTAGAAGAAATCGGCATACCTGAGGATGCGTTGAGATTTAGACAACATTTACCTGGAGAAATGGCTCACTATGCACTTGATTGTTGGGATGTGGAATGTAAAACCGATAAATATGGATGGGTTGAAATCATTGGAATAGCGGATAGGGGGGATTATGATTTATCCTCACATACCAAAGAAAGTAATGAGGAATTGAATGTCTATATCCCATATGATAAACCTAAACATGTTAAAAAAACCATTATTAAACCAAATATGGCTAAATTTGGACCTTCATTTAAACAAGACAGTCCTAAAGTAAAAACCTATCTTGAAAACCTTAATGATGATGAGATTAATGAGGTTAAAAAAGCTTTAGAGGATGACGGTAAATATATAGTTAAATTGGATAAAGATCTAGAACTTCTTCCGGAACATGTTGAATTTAAAGAAGTTGAGGAGGAGGTCAAAGGTGAGAAGATTACACCCCATGTAATTGAGCCTTCCTTTGGAATTGACCGTATATTATACTGTACATTATTACATTCATTTACCGAAAGTGAAAACAAAGACTACTTCAAATTCCAAAAAGAAATAGCTCCAATTCAAATAAGCGTATTCCCACTTTTAAACAAAAACGAATTACCTAAAATTGGAACAGAAATCACTGAAACCTTAAGAAATGAAGGATTTAATGTGGACTACAGCACAGCAGGATCCATTGGAAAAAGGTATGCAAAGGCAGATGAAATAGGAGTACCTATTGCAATAACTATTGATTTCGATTCAATAGAAGATAAAGCCGTAACCGTAAGATATAGAGATAGTGAAAAACAAGATAGAATTCCTATTTCCAATTTAAATGAATTTATTCAAAACTATTTCAATGAATAAATCATTTACCTTTTATTTTTTTTAAAAAGCAGCTATTTTTAATATATTTTTAAAATAAAAATATAAATCTAATTTTAACCATTAAATACCTACCCAATAATTAATCTCTATTTTTAACATATTCTTAAAATTAAAACCTCAACCATATATCTAAAAAACCAATTAATCTGATTTAAAACAAGATTAAAAATTTAATATTAGGTATACATTAAATAAAAAAAGCAATAGAAATTTAAAAATGAAAAAAAGAAGGAATATTTGATTTTAAAATATTTAATAAATATTTGTTTTAATTAGATATCTAAAAACTCTAATGCAAATATCCCATAATCAATTAGAACATGTACAATATATGCAACAAATAAATTTTTAGTTCTTAAGTAGGAATAAGCTAAGAATATTGAACCGAAACCTACACCAATTAAAGCATAGAATACATTACCATATGTAGTAATATGCACAAAACCGAAGACCAATAAACTAATGATAGTTGCAATAATTACACTTAAATTACGTTTATCTGAACCTTTGTAACATAGATATAAAGATGCAATAAATGGAATAAATCTTAGTACCTCTTCCCAGACTAATTGGGGAAATACCCATAGAAAATCCCAGATAGTATAATTTAGCCAAGAATTATCTGCTCCAACAAGACCCAGATAACTAAGCAAGAAGGACAATAATATTCCAAGGAGGAGATCTCCCGCTACACAAAATATAATTACCCAAATATCATTAATTTCAGGTTTTTTAAATATTTCCCTCCAATGACCTTTAAATGCATATAGGGGAACTATAATACTACTGAAAAATAGAATTAGTGTAGATAATTCTTCCCCACCAAACAATGAAAAGGAACATAATACTATTATTACAGATTCAATTACAAGTAGTGCCCATTTAGTATTAGATAATCTTGGATTATCCTTAAAGAAAGGAAATTCAGTATTTTTCCTTTCCCATCCAATATCTTTTATCTTCAATAAAAACATAAATCACCATTAAAAATCATGAATTAAATATTAACAACTAACTTTAAGAAAATAACAGATTTCAAAATAGATTAGAAAATCATGATAAACTTATAAAAAAAATATCCCAAAAATAGATCTTGATTATTTGAAACTTAAATTAAGAATTAATAATTAATATTTAATTTATGAATTATTTTACACTGTAATTTATTTTTTACATTATATAAAAATATATGTATAGACAAAATAGTATTGTGATACTATGGGGGCAAATGTATTTGTTACAGGCTTAATATTAATTTTACTTATTTCATGGATAATAACCTCAATTGTTGATGATAGAAGTGGCTTGACATGTTGTTGTGGAATATTTTTAATACTGATTTTAGGAGCCATTTCAACATCACCTTAAGGATTATTTTAAATACAGAAATCTTATTTTTAATTTTATATACTAATTTAAAATGATAAAGATATAAAAATAAAATTAAATAAAAGTATAAATGGTGAATTAAATGACTGAAGGGGTAGTATTTAATAACACGACCTATGAAATATCTAGCTTAATTAGTGAGGTAGATACTGGAATTATAGCACTTCCAGATTTACAAAGACCATTTGTATGGAAAAACCAGCAAATTAGAGATTTAATTGATTCCTTATACAAGGGATTACCTACTGGATTAATAATATTATGGAAGATTGGGGGACCTAATGAAAAGGTTAAACCAATTGGAGCAGATAAATCCACTACACCAAATCGACTCGTTATTGATGGACAACAAAGATTAACCTCATTATATACAATATTTACCGGAAAACCAGTAATTGATAAAAAATATCAAAAAAGAACACCGAAAATAGCATTTAATCCCATAACTGGAGAGCTTGAAGTTTTAAACAAAGCAAAACAAGGGGACCCCGAATGGATAAATAATATTACCGATATTTTTAATGGAAGTTTACTTAATATTATAAGAGAATATGAAAATAATCTTCATGAAAATAAACCAGAAATAGAATTTAATGAGGAAGAAATAGAAAAAAATATTGAAAAAATAAAAAATATTAACCATTATCCATTCTCAGTACTTGAACTATCTCAAAATTTAGATCCTGAAGAAGTTTCTGAGATATTTGTTAGAATCAATAGTAAAGGAAAACCATTAAACCAATCTGACTTTATTTTAACATTAATGTCTATTTATTGGGATGAAGGGCGTAAATCCTTAGAAAAATTTACAAAAGAATGTAAAAAACCAAATATTGAAGAAAAATCACCTTTTAATACCATAAAAGCTACTCCAGAATTAGAACAGTTATTAAGACCAATAATTGCATTTTCATTCTTAAGAGGTCGTTTAAAATATGCTTATTCCATTTTAAAAGGTAGAGATTTAGAAAATAAAATTACCACTGAAGAGGAACGTGAAAAAAACTTCAACATATTTAAACAATCACAAGAAAAGGTTTTAAACCTTACAAATTGGCATGATTATTGCAATTTAATAGAATCATTAGGTTTCATTAATTATGATAAACTTATTAGTTCAAAATTTGGATTCTATGCAATATATGGTATTTATTTAATTGGTAAATATAAATTCAATATAGAAAATAAAAAATTAAATAGAATTATAGGTAAATGGTTTGTATTCTCACAGTTAACACAAAGATACTCATTTTCACCGGAAACAAGATATGAACAGGATTTATCAAGATTTAGAAATAAATATAATGATTTTACAAAGATATTAAATGACATAATGAATAATGAATTAACCGAAGATTTTTGGAATATAACATTACCAGAAAAATTAGAGTCATCAACTAACAATTATGCCGGAAATGTTTATACTGCTTCTAAAATATATGATAAGGATAATATTCTATTCTCAAAATTTATTCTAAAAGATCATTTAAATCCATTAACAAAATCTACTAAAAAATCTATTGACGTACACCATATTTTCCCTAAGAATTATCTTAAAAAAAATGGAATTGATGATAAAAAAGATTATAATCAACAAGCAAATATGATTTATATAGAATATAAAGACAATATAAAAATTAGTGACAATGCTCCTAAAGAATATTGGCCAATGATGGTTAATAGTTTAAATGATTATGAGAGAAATGATTTAATTTCAAATTATAATGAAAAATATGATTTACCTAAAGAGTTTTGGAATATGGATTACTTTGAATTTTTAAAAGAACGTAGAAAACTTATGGCTAAATCTATAAAAAATTATTTCAATAAATTATAAAATTTAAAATAATAAATATTATAAATTTTAATTTATAATTAAATTAATGATTACATTTTTTAAATTTTATTTTTAAGAACTTTTATAAAGGATATACTTGATATTTACCATTATAATCTTTTAATCATGATTTTAATATAAAATTCAATAGTATATTCATTATTAACTATTTCTATAAGAATTAAATTCTATAATTTTTAAGGGGTTTACTTAATGAACAAGTTATATCCTTTAATTTTTCTGCTAGATTTTTTCTTTTTAATGTTTTTTCAATTAATAAGGAACACATTATGACCTTCTACTTTCCATATAAATTCCATCCTTAAAACTTATAATTCCAGTTAAGACATAAGCAACATTAACTATTTTTAAATTGAATTTATAAAAAAGAATACAAAAATAAATGAATTGATTATCAAAGAAGTAAAAAGGATTAAAATCAAAATTAACAAGAATAATTTTAGAATATAAAAAATAGTAAGATAAAAAATAAATAAAAAATTAAAATCTAAAATTAAAAGAAATATAAAAAAATTATTTAAAATAAATAATTTTCTTTAACTAACCTAACAATTTCTTTTGCTTCCCCTGCTTGATCAGATGGTACTTTAAATGATAAAGGAGCACTATATGCTGCACCTTCAGCGGTAACAGTAGTGTTACCATCCACACCTATTTTAATATCCACATCAAAATCAAGGGTACCTGCAGTTTCAAAAGATATTGTCTTAATTGTTTTTTTAGGGAAGAATTTAACTTCAACCTTTTTACCACTTAATCCTTGAACATCAACATCATATATCCCATAATTTGTAAGAACGATTTGATCCCTTAAAAACTGAAATGACTGAATAATTTCCTCATCATCAAAGAAAAACTCGGACACATAATCTGCATCCATATCAACACTAGCATGTCCTGCTAACTTATCAAATAAAGCCATAATTACACCTATAAATTAATTTTAAAAAAAAATGAAGTTGTTTTAAAATAAATAGTCCTATAACTATCTAAAAAAAAGATTTATAAATCACCAATAAATCCAGCATATGCATCCGCTGCAAAGACTAGTCCAATAAGTCCAGCAACATAAGTACCGATAGAACCTAATGCATAAGCAAGAATAATATCAACGATAACTACTGCAATAAATACAAACAACCAATTTTTTCCTCTGCCTAATAAATATTGTCCTATCCCAGGTAAAAATAGGGATATAATAGCTGCAACAATCTTGTTTTCCATAATAATACCTCTAACTGTTAATAATTGAATCCATAATTTTTTAAAAATTTTGAAACTTTCAATTTTTTTTTCAAATCAATACACAACATATGGAAAAACTATTTTAATCAAAATGAATTAAAGGAATAATTTAAAATCAAATCATCATAACCAACAAATCACTTTAATTAAAAAAATGTTTAAACACATATTGTAATTTATTTATACATTTTTATTAACGTATACAATATAATTAAATTTTATAATATAAATAAGTTATCGTTTTAACTATACAAAAATCAGAAACAAATTATATTAGCAAATATACATATTTCATAAAAACAATTAAAAAATTATATAAATTACATTTATTTTTATTTAAATAAAATGTACAAAGTAAAAAAAGAAGAAATATTAAAATTTTTTTAATTAAGTAAAAATATACAGTTTTTAATGTTTTAAATATTAATTAAAAATTTTTTAATAAAATATAATTTAGGGGTCTGAAATTTTTACATTTGGGAAAGTTTTTGTAGGGCTGTTTTTGACATATCGCATTGTTGTATGAGGAGTGTTCCTAACAATACATAAAGAAAATAGTGTTTTTTCTACAGATTTCGGTGTGAATTTGTGTATTTTTCTCATTTCTAATGAATTTTACAATACTTTAAACTAATCTTCTATTTTTCCACGTATTGGTTTATATTTCCTCCAATTGACAAGTTTATTTAATAATTCTTTTTTTAATCTTTTGAATATAGTTTTAGAGTTTTGTTTCTTCTTATTATTACTAAAAACGTCTAATGGATAGCTTAATTTGTCGTCGAATTTTTGTTTTGTGAAAAATTTTTTTGGAAAAATGAAAGGAACTATTTTGTATTTGTTAATTCCTATTTGGTAGTTTTTAAAGCTGTAATAGCCTTTATCGAATATTAACACATCTCTTTTTCTTATTAATCTTCTTCTATGCAATTCTTCTAAAATTTCTTCAAAAAGTTTTGAATCATTCGGGGCACCAGAATGTAATAAAATTGCAACAGGAGTTAATGAATCGTAATCAAGTACAAATGTAGCTTTAAATCCAATATAATGGCCTTTTGAAGAAGAATAACTCCATTTTAAATTCATTTTTGCAAGTTTTTCTTTACTCTGTCTTCTACGATTGAAATTGAAATCTAAGTCTATTGGTGTGGCATCTACAATAAAAGTCTTTTTTCCCCTTCTTTTGTAGTTTCCAAAGTGTTTTAAAATGCTATTTACTGAATTGGCGTATTCCTTGATTGAAATTTTTTTGCAAGTAATCATAGATTTCTTGAGCTTCTAAAACTTGATCCATTTTGAAAAATTTTATGAGTTTATTTCTGCTTTTAAGATTTTTCACAACAAATTCTGTCGGTAAATCAAAAAACATACATATAAATTATGTTTTAATGACTGTTCTTAGTTTTTTAGTATTTTTAAATCCATTTGAGATGAATATTTGCTGTGATCTTCTAGAATCGATAATTTTAAACATTTTGTTTAACATAACATAATTCGGGTCGTTTTTATCTAAATTTAAATTGTGCATCATACATATCGTCAAATATATATTTATTGCACCTATTATTTAAATTTATTGATTTAAACGGCCTTTTTTTTATTTAAAACTAATTTTAAAAATGTATTATTAAAAATAAAAAATAAATCACACTTAAAATATAAAAAACAAGCAAAAATAAACCATAAAAAAAATAAAAAAAAATTCAGGCCCCTAAATATAATTTTATTGAAAAATATATAAACATCATCTTTGTTTAAAAAATTCTAAAATTTCTAACTATAATCCATTAAAAATAAGATTTAATTATCAATTCATATAGGCACCATTATGGCATTATACTAAAAGTAAATACAAGAATCCAAATTATAATTTAATTAAAAAAAAAAATAAAAAAAGAACAAATAGCCCAATATTACTTAAAGAAGCTATAAACTTGAAAGTGCAAACAGTCTTTTAGAGAATATCACAAAGAATGGAATAATTAAAAAATTTACAATAAATGAGACTATTCCATTACTAGAAATATCAACAAAGATAAATCTATATATTAAAAATTCTGATAGAACAATGAAAGAATAAACCATTACCAAGTTATATATTCCAATTTTATCAAGCAAATCCAATATCTCCCTAAAAGCAAATCCACTTTTAAAATTGCCATGGTGATGTGCCAAATTAAGAAGACCGCCCAACATTGTTAAATAGATAAGGCCTACAAAAAACAAACCCATTGCCCTAACAAAGAAATCATATTTATAAAATTCTAATTCAAAACAAAAGAACAATATAACTCCAATTATTATCATGTAAAAAAGAACAACAAGTTCATCTTTTAATCCATGCCGAATTAGCTCCAAATAATTAGCGAAAATGGGTGGCTTTTCAGATCCGTCTACTGTCTCCTCAAGAATCTTACAAGAGTAACCGGATTCAATCAAGGAAAAAGCAAATAAAATGACAATAAAAATTAACCCACTTAAGTTTTGAATGTCACTACTTTTAAAAACAGTATCTTCCAAATATGAAATAATATAAAGAAAAACACCCAAAATAAAAATAGCTTTCCAATCAGAAACAGCATATCTAAGACTATTCTTAAATAAATCTATAAACCTATCCATAAATCATCATTTTTTAAAAATAAATTTCACAATACAATAAATTAAAAATTCAAACAATAAAAAGATTCTATAATAATATATCCCATCATCAATATACAGATATTACTCCCCATTAATCAGCGAAGGAATTATAGTATATATAATAATCATCTAATAAATTGAATAGCTCTTCCTTAGTATTAACCTTAAATAATTTTAATAATGTTTCACGGCTTTTAGGAAAACGTTTGATATAATGTGACACAGGATTTCTAATCTTTCTGATAGCCAAATTCTCATCCTTATTTTCAAGGAAAAGATTAACATGTTCTTTTATAACATTGATTTTCTCTTTAACACTTACGTCCTTAGGTTCCATTCCACTATCCAAGTAATCAACACATTCCCTAATTAACCAGGGGTTTCCAAGTGCTCCCCTACCAATCATTATAGCATCGCAATCTGTTTCATCAATCATTCTCTTAGCATCATAGCATGACTTAATATCACCATTACCAATAACAGGTATGGACAATTCATCTTTTACATCTTTAATTATAGACCAGTCTGCTTTGCCAGCATATCCTTGAGCCCTTGTACGTGGATGGACAGTAACTGCAGATGCACCTGCATCCTCAACAATTTTAGCTATTTCAACTGCATTAATATTATTTTCATCCCAACCACTTCTTATCTTTACAGTAACCGGAATATCAACCATTTCCACAACTGTTTTAACTATGTCATATGCCCTTTCAGGATCTCTAAGTAATGAACTTCCTGAATTAGAGGTAATTGCAACCTTTTTAACAGGACATCCCATATTAATATCAATGATTTCGGGATTTACATTTTCACATACATATTCTGATGCTATCCTAAATGATTCTGGATCTGGTCCAAAGAGTTGTACAGAGATAGGCCTTTCATAGTCAGTCATATATAACATTTCATGGGTCCTATGATTTGCATATTTAATTGCAATTGTGGAAATCATTTCAGTTCCTATAAGTCCACAGCCCATTGATTTAACAATAGATCTAAATGCAAAATCACATTCGCCAGACATGGGAGCTAGTACAACCTGATTATCCAATTCAAGATTAGAGATTTTCCACTTCATAAAACCACATAAGTTTTTTCTAAACCAATATTAGTTAAATTAAAATCACTTTTAAAATTTAAAGGATTTTATTAAATTAATATAACTATAAATTTTAATAAATTTATCTAAAACATCCATTATTAATTCAATTCTTTTTATGAGATTTTTTAAATTATTTTTTCCTTAACTTAATTTTAATCTCATAAGATTACTTTAAAAACAGTATTCCCACCAAAGTTATCTATTATATCTGTCTTTTTCCCTTTTTAAAATATATAGGATACTTTATTGATTTTAGTATTTAATTTTTATTTAAACAAAAAATAATATAAAACATGATTTTATTAGATGATAACCTACCTAAAATAAATATAATTATAAATAGTATTGAATTATTTAAAAAAATTTAAAATTTAAATAGATATAAAACAAAAATTAAATTAACAGAACAAAAGGGGGGAATAATATGAATAAGAAACGTATAATAGGAATTTTAATAATTCTTATTGTTATAGTTGCAGCTGTAGGGTTATACCTATTCTACAATAACGATGTGGAATACAATAATGTCCAGTTAAGTGACACATGTAGCATAGAGATGCCTGTATCAAACAATATAACCAATAAAACCATTGAAAATATGACTGCATTAAACGATACAGAACATAAAGTTTCCATTCTTTACTACAATAGTTATGATTCCGGACTTGCAGAATCTGTTGCTAAGGCCGTGGTTTATGACACATATTTTGAATCCTACAAAACCGGAGCAATCGACATTACACAGAACGAATCACAATATGTAAATAAAGCAAATAATGATTCTATCTGGTATAATAAAGAGGATAATTATTATATGGCTTCTGTAGGAAATTCAACTACACATGATAACTTATTAGTAATTTCTGAAAATAAGGATATCATTGAACATATCCTAGGCAGCATTAGATATGTTAAAAATAATAATATGGAAAATACGAATTAATTGGTTTCTGATTTTAGAAACCTTTTAATTTTTATGAAAAATAATAATTTATCTAGCAAATATGTAATTTAATAGATAAGAATCAAATAAGAAGGTATTCGATGAAAAATATAAATGTTTTAGATCATCCATTAATAACCCATAAACTTAGTATATTAAGAAGTGTTAATACAGGAACAAAAGAATTCCGGGAACTGATTACAGAGATTTCCACACTCCTAGTATATGAAGCAACCCGTGATGCAGAATTAGAGAAAATCACAATAGAAACACCTTTATATAAAATGGAAACTGCCATGCTAAATGAGGATAATTATGCAATTGTGCCAATACTTAGAGCAGGAATGGGCATGTTGGAGGGAGTGATAAATGTTATTCCCAATGCAAAAGTAGGTCATATAGGTCTTTATCGTGACGGGGAAACACTAAAACCAGTGAAATATTATTATAAGATGCCGAAAGGAATATCAGAAAGGGAAGTTATAATTATAGATCCAATGCTTGCAACTGGGGGAAGTTCATCAGCAGCCATTAGTATGCTTAAAGAAGATGGAGTAAGTAAGATTAAACTTTTATGTATTGTTGCAGCACCTAAAGGAATTGAAACAATCAATTCAAATCATCCGGATGTTGAAATATTTTGTGCTGCAATAGATAAGGATTTAAATGATAAGGGATACATTCTTCCAGGTCTTGGAGACGCCGGTGATAGAATCTATGGTACAAAATAAAAAAAAAATTCTTTTTAAAATCATTTTATATATAAATTATTTATCAATTACCTATTTTTTCTAATTTTAAAACAAAACGATTACCTTAAGGTAACTAAACTATTTTTATATCTAAAACTATTAATTAAAATTTATAAAATTTTAAGAGGCCATTATGAATAAAGAAGAGAAAGTAGATTTTCTACTAAATGAATTAATATCACAGTTAGATGAAAAGATAGATATTCCCAAAGATTATCAAAGTAAAAGATTACTTTTAAGATCTTTAATGAATATTCGTCTACCAGGACCAATATCCAAGGAATTTCTAGAAGTTCAAGACGAGTTATTAAGTTATGAAACAAATTCTAAAAACTTAATTAGCTCAGATGAAATTAAAGAAACCAAAAGAAATCCCAAAATAGGAATATTTCATGGAGACATTACAGTTTTAAAAGTCGATGCAATTGTAAACGCATGTAATTCAAAACTTCTCGGATGTTTTATTCCACTTCACAGCTGTATTGACAATATAATACACTCTGCAGCAGGAATACAATTAAGATATGACTGTAACAAGATCATGGTAAAACAGGGCCATGATGAAAAGAATGGACAAGCAAAAATAACCAAAGGATACAACTTACCTGCAAAATATGTCATTCATACCGTTGGACCTGCTTTAGCACCAGGTGCAAAACCAAACAACAAACAGAAGGAAGAGTTGAAATCATGTTACACCAATTCTTTAAAGGTTGCAGATGAATATAATCTAAAAACAATTGCATTTCCAAACATTTCAACAGGAGTGTTTAATTTTCCAAAAGAAGATGCGGCAAAACTTGCATATGAAGCTGTATCTACCTATCTGAAAAATAATCCAAAAACTGGCATTGAAAAGGTAATCTTTGATGTTTTTGAGGACGAACAACTAAGAATCTATACAGAACTACTTGAAGATTGAATTCAAGAAATTCGATAGATTAAATGAGGAAAAGAAATTCGATTTATTAAAAAATACCAAACTAATATAAAAATATTAAAAGGAGCTAAAATGTTTAACAACTACAATAAAAATATTAAAAAAGCATATGACGCAATTTCCGATGCAGAAAATATAGTCATAGGTGTAGGATCCGGATTATCTGCAGCAGGAGGATTAAACTATGGAAGTCAGGAATTTTTTAAAGAACATTATCCACAATATGCCAGATTAGGCTATAAAACTATTGGGGACATTATGGGAAAATTCTGGATGAATATAGATAAAGAGAATGCGTGTAAATACTGGGGATTCTGGTCTCACCACATTAACGAAATAAGGTACAAAACACCAGCAACGGAACCATATCTCAATTTATATAAATTAGTTAAAGATAAGAACTATTACATTATATCAACAAATGTGGATTATCAACTTGAAAAAGCAGGATTTTCACAGGACAAAATATTTGAACCTCAGGGACAATATTCCCAGTTCCAATGTATCATCCCTTGCTCTAACGAGGTTTACTACAATGAGAAATACATCAAATCAATGGTAAAAAATAAAGTAGATGACTATACCATTAGTAGTGATGATATCCCCTATTGTCCTAATTGTGGAGAATTTTTAATCCAAAACCTTAGATGTGATAATAGGTTTGTTGAAGAACCTAATTATAAAAACTATAACAATTACGTGGAATTTATTAAGGATTCATTAGATAAAAACACGGTATTATTAGAATTAGGTGTGGGATATAATACACCGACTATAATTAGATTCCCATTCGAACAATACTCCTACAGATATTTAAATATGACATTAATTAGAATGAATCTGGGGGATGCACGCATTCCAAGTGAAATAAATAAAAGAATATCAATTGACAATGATTTAAATAAATCGTTAAAGGACATTGTTGATTTAATATAATTCTTATTTTTCAATTTTTAAAAATACTATTTTTTCATACCTTAACAGATTGAAGAATACAGAATCCAAACTAAAACATTTTAAAGTTAAGTTTAAATTCTTTAATTTAAAAATAAGTTAGATAAAACTCATTTCTACACTTAAAACAATACTCAAATATTAATTATACCGTCTTTTTTTAAAGATTCTCATAAATTCAGATCATCAAAAAGGAAAAAACAATTGTTTTTTTAAGGTAACCTTACAGTTACATTACCTGATGGTTACAAAAACCATTTATAAGTAATTATACAAATAAGAAATTGTAAATCATGTATAAAAGAGATAATAATTAACCTATAACTCTATGATTAATGTTTTAAACAACATAAGTTACCAAAAAGTAACAAAAACTCTTTATATATGGCATTACAAATAACAAACTGTAAAACATATGTAAAAGACAAAACAGGTAACACACAAATACTAAATAATGTAAAAAAAACATTACAAGTTACCAAAAAGTTACAAAAATTCTTTATATATGTTTAATTATACAATTAAATGCAAATAAAAGAAATTAAGATTAAACAAAAAATATTTTATTTAATATTAAATGTTTAAGATCAAAGATTTAAGATAAAAGGATGTGAATCATTATGTTAAAATTTTTAGAAGAAAACCCACTTGTATACATAGCAACTAAAGGATTAGACGGAGAAGCAAAAGTAAGACCAATACTCTACTACTTCCAAGAAAACAACAAACCATACTTCTGCACAGCAAACACAAAACCAGTATACAAAGAATTACAAGCAGATCCAAAATTCGAAATTACAACAGCAACCCCAGAATATGAATGGTTAAGAGTAAGCGGAGAAGTAGAATTCATAGACGACCTTGAATTAAAACAGAAAGTAATCGACTCAAACGAACTTGTGAAAACATTATACCAAACAGCAGACAACCCAACATTCGAAGTATTCACCTTCTCAGGAAAAGCAACAATAGCAGACTTCTCAGGAAACCCACCAAGACACTACGAAATATAAAATAGAAAAAATTTAAAATTTAAAGAAGAAATTAATAGCAAACTACTAATTTCTTAAAATAAAACTTTTTTTAATATATTTTAACCAATAATAAAATAATCTACTAGTTTTAATATTTTTTAACTGATTTAATTTAATAGAAAACCATTCATTATTATACCTATTAAACAATAGAATCATTTAACTGGTTTAGCCAATAATAAAACCACTTTACCATTTTAAATTATTGATAAACACTCCATTCAAACTAATAAAACTATTTTACTATTTTAAATTATTGATAAACACCTCATCCAATGGTTTTGAATTATCCAAACAATGCTTGAATAGTTTACGGGCCCACCTAATATTTTCTACAGATTTACCATACATCATGTTCCCAATATCACAGTTTAAATTAAAATCAAAAAGATTTAATGACATGAAATTATTTCCGATATTTAAAAAGAAGTTGAAGTCACTTTCCGGAATATAAATATTCACATCATCTGATTCCATTAATAGTTTCAGAAAATCCCTGTAATTTAATAATAACTCTTCTAAGATTTCGTTGTTAATAATTAGATTAAGTTTAAAATCAGAAGAGGATTTTACAAAATCACACAGTATTTTAATATGTTCTGGCGAACAGATAGAAAGTATTGAATCAAGTTTATCAGAATTCAAGACAAGTTCCTCATATATTCTAAAGGATTTATCAGGATATAAATTATCATATTTTTGTAGTTTAGAATCTTTTAAAAGATATAGATCATTAAAAAGATTTAAGGGAATTTGTTCTATCCTATGATTATCCCAAAAAAGATCCATATCCCTATTAGGCCAACAATCTAAAAAATTTATAAAGTTTACAGCCACAATTTTACCCTCAGATGATAGAACATAGAGCCCATCCTTGTTTATCCTTATCATCTGATTATCCTCTAAAAACTTTAAAGCATTAGAAACAGATGAGCCAAAACCGTGTTTTTTCAAATCATTCATTGTTTTAGATCCTTCAATAATATCCAGAAATATTAATGATTTAATATGAGATCTTAATATTTTATTTAATTTAATGTTTAAATCAAAGTTAAAATTAGTCATATTATCACTTTAAAACATCTAATGTAAAACCAATATCATTCAGCCAATGAGCCGTATTTTATTCCACCCTTTTCAAAACAATTATTAAAAACAGATTTAGCCCATTTTAAAGACAAATCATTGTTAGATATGATTACATTATTCTTATCAACTATTCCTGTTTCATGGAATAAATTGAAAGCCATCATAAAATCATTTACAAAAAGGTTTAAATGAATCTTATCGGAGGTCGCAAGAAAGTAAAATCTTTTATCCATGAAGGCTTTGTTAATAAGATCCCTATCAAAACTATCTATAAATTTAACCCTAATCTCTTGGGGGATAATCAGTTTTACGGGAATATGTTCACTCAATAATTCGGAAATTATCTCAACATATCTTAGATTAAGTTCTGAGAATATAAAATAGAGAAACTTACTGTTTTTCATATTATCAATTAATAGTTTATCTATTGCAAAAACATCTTTTCTGGATATTTGCATTAATTTAGAATCTTTTAGATAGTTAAAACTTAAGATATTGTCTATTGAAAAATCATCCACAATATGATTCGCTAAAATATACTGATAATTATCTGCAATATTAAAAATATCCGTTAGTTTAAAGAGTAGCTGCAACTTAATCTTTCCACTTGCGCCAACATAATAATAGGATTTATGTTTAAAAACATACTCCTCTTTAAGTAAAACTTTAAAGTTATTGCTTATTGTCGGATAGCTTAGATTAACTTTCTCATGTATCTCTTTTACATTAGCCTGTTCTTGATTAAAAAGGAAATATAAAATTCTAATCCTATTAGGATTGGAAATTGTTGAAATCTCATCCCAGATAGCATTTAGTTTATCAATATATTCATCTTTCAATAATCCACCACATGTTTTTTTAAATGTTTTCATTTCGTTTTACCTCTTAATTTTTTAGATTAAAAAATGAAAATTACATATAAAATAAAACAAACCCTTGATATCAAAAATGAAAAAATTCTTAAACCTGAGAAATTTTATTAAAACAAATCATGTTTAAGCAATTATATTAAAAGTGTTTTAAAAATAATTATTAAAGATATTAATAATAATCAAATAAAAGTTGTAGAAATTAATATATAAAGCTTTTTCTAAAAGTTATAAAAACTTTCATGGTTCGATGTATATCAAACAGTATTAAATAAGCAATTTTCTTAGAAGTTTTCAATGAAAAATTAAAAAATAAGAAATAAACCATTATAAAACGTCAATAGATAAAATATAATTGAAGATTTTTTATAAAAAATAAATCTAAATTTAAAATATTAAAAAATAAGCCAATTAGACAGAATAAAAAAATTAGCATTATTTTAAAAAAATCACATGATTTAAAAAGGATATTCAAATAAAGTCCAATAAAATATAGAGATAATTAAATTTAAAGAGGAGATTTAAATTATATTAAATAATTAAAAACTAAAAAAAGATTAAAAACTATAAAAAAATTTAAACAAAACATATAAAAAATAAGATAGTCTATTATAGGATTATTCAAGTAATTCTATACAAAATACGCCAATTAAAATTAAAAGGAATATTTTCTAACAAGTAAATTTAAAGGAATTATATAAAAAAATAAAGCTTTAAGTTTATAAAATACATATCATTATCTGAAGTGGTAAATATGATTGATACTCACACACATTGTGATTCAAGAAGTAGTGAAGATTTTGAAAAGATGTATGTAAGCGGAATTGATACAGCAATTACCTGTGCATTCTATCCATATAAATTAATGAATGAAACAGTATACTTAAACCATCTTGAAAGAATCTTAAAATATGATACTAAACGTGCGGCAGAATATGGTCTTGATCTTAAGGTAGCATTAGGTATTCATCCTGCAAATGCAAATATTAAACCTGATTTAATTTATGAAAATTTATACAAGTATATTGAGAAAAAACAGATAGTCGCAATTGGAGAAATTGGTCTTGAGGATTTGACAGATCAAGAAATCAAGGTTTTTATAGATCAATTAAAAATAGCTGATGAGACAAATACTAAAGTTATCATACATACACCTAGAAAACATAAAAAAGAGGTATTAAAAGAAATCAAAAGTATTGTTCTAGATACAATAGACCCTAAACTTGTTGTAATAGATCATGTTAATAAAGATGTGGTTAATGATGTGATTGATGAGGATTTTACATTAGGCCTTACAGTACAGCCTCAGAAAATGGAAGTATCTGAAGCTGTTGATATTCTGGACGAACATGGCTTTAAAAAATTCTTGTTAAATAGTGACATTAGTAATAAACCTTCCAATCCATTATCTGTTCCACTTACCGTCAGAACACTTAAAAAACTAGGATATCCTAAAAAGGATATCAAGAAGGTTTCACATAAGAATGCTGAGAAATTCTTTAAAATTTAATCTTTCTTTTTTCTTTTTAGATAAAACTCTCTTTTTTAAAAACTTGCACAAGTAGAATAAATAATTCCATAAAAAAAACTTATTTTTATATTTTAGTATAGTCAGTAAAATCATATTGCCAATCTTTAAAAAAAAGCACCATAAAATAATTTTAAAAATACAATATCTAAAAAAATTAAACATTAAAACAAACACAGAGAATTAACTCTACAAAATAATAGTTTTTATAAAGAATATAAAAAAAGTAAAACAGAAAAAAATAGAATGGTAATTAATTAAAAATCCTTAAAATAATTTAAAATATTAAAAAAAAGTTTTAAAAACTATTTTTTAACAACATTAACTTTTTCCGGAGTTATAAGGATTAAAGTTTTATCTGAACTTTTATTAAGTAAAATAGCTTGAGCATTATAATCTTTTCTAAGTGATTTAAGCATTTCACCAGCTATTCTAAAGTCTCCACGATTATTTTTAATTAATCTGGACAGATCAATAATTACAGGATTATTTTCTTCACATACCTGATCGAAAACATAATCCATATCATCGGTATCCTCAGGTTTAATTAAAATAATTTCATATAAACTTTGTTCCGGTGTAATTGAGAAGTCATCATCATATGAATTATAGTTAGTATAATTATAGAATTGATTAACCCCATTGCTACCGGAATTATATTGTGGTGAGGATCTAGCACCATAAGAAAGATCATTAGGATTGGTTCTTACATTGTTTTGCTGATTTTGAGAACCTTCAAATCCCAAACTCCTTTTCAAATCATCTACAAAACTCATTTTCTATTCCTCAAAATAATCTAAAATTGCATCTAATAATTTAGGAGCGCCACCATTACGCATATCTACAGCAGGTAAATTATACTTCTCTTCAAAATCTTCCAGTTTTAAATCGTCTGCATTTCTAAGGTTGATTGAAAGACCAACAACTTTTGTAGGTTCAACAGCTTCAATAGCTCTTATTTCATTTTCAATGCCTCTAGGCTCACGGTATGGATGGTTTGGTCTGTGACCGACAATGACTGCATCCGGATGAGCACCAACCAAGATTGAAGCAGATAGACCTCTTGGGTGTGGGTTTCCGTCTTCAGTTAAACTAGATTGACTTTCCACAAAAATAATCTCAGGATCATCTCTCTCATCAATATATTTAATTGCACCTAATACAGCAGCAGGAACATCCATAACGGATAGACTACCTGCCCTAAAATTAAAATCTGTAGGTGGTTCTAATCCCATTTCATCTGTTGAAATAATTCCTACCTTCATACCCCTATTTCTAGCTTCCTGACCTAAAAGTCTGGTAGTGGTTCTTTTACCACATTCTTGGGAAGTTCCTCCAACCAATACGACTTTAGCCTTAGGAGCATAAGAGATTTTAGGTAAAACTTCAGTAGCTCTCTCAGGAGCTACCCCCATTATTTTTTTAACAACATCCAATCTGGAATTAATTTCTTTAATTACTACCCCTTTAGAATTTGCAAATTTAACTAATGAAATATTATCTTGAACAGATAATGATCTAAATGAACAGATAACATTCAAGCCTGCATCAATAGCCTGTACTGCATATTTAAGTGCAGAACCTTCAGCACCAATAGGTAACATGATAGCTATACTTTTAGCTGAATTATCTTGTTTCAATGCAGCATCTAAAGAGTCTGCCACTGTAAAGCCCATAAATTCTGTACCTTGTTTATTTACATCATCATCAATAAATCCTACTGTTTCAACACCTTCAAGATTGGAGAATTTTTCACCTCCTCCCCCACATCCAACAACTATAAATGGATTTAAGTTTTGAATTTCTTTAACTGAAGCTATAGAAAACAATGTACCACTCCTAAAATATTTTATAAAATCTAAGATAATTACAATAAAAATAAATTTATATACAAAATATGTATAAAATTAGATTATAATTCTTACTGAGTAAATTTATTTATTTTATTATTATTAAATATTATTATATAATCATATGTTTATATATTAGCAAATACATTATCTAAAAAATAAACAAAAATTAATTTTAAAAAAAATTAAATTCAAATTTTAATGAGGTGATTACATGGCTGAAATGAGAATTGATTGTCCAGTTTGTGGTGTGAAAAATGGAGCCATATCCAAGATTGATACTACAAACATCCCCTACTTTGGAGAAGTTGTAGAAAGCTCAATTCAATGCGAACACTGTGGATTTAAACATAGTGATGTAATGTCTGTTGAGAAAAATGATCCTGCAAAACACATACTAAAGATAAGTAAAGACAACCTGGATTCCAGGGTAGTAAGATCACAAACTTCCACTGTTTCAATACCTGAGGCAGGAATAAAAGTAGAACCCGGCCCAAAATCACAAGGATATGTATCCAATGTTGAAGGAGTTATTACACGATTTATAAGTGCAACACAAAGAGCAAAAGCACTTTACGATGATGAGGAATCAATTAAAAATATTGAAACAACCAGAAATTTCTTAGACAATATTTTAGAAGGTGAGGTTGAGGCTACTTTGATTATACAAGACCCATATGGTCAAAGTAAAATAGCTGATCTTAAAGCCGAAACAGTTCCTTTAACTGAAGAGGAGCTTGAAAACCTTACAACAGGTTTTACAATATTAGATAAAGATGACATAGATAAGGAGGATTAATCTTCCTTATCGTTCCTACCAATTCCAATTATAATTTTTTTCAATATAATAGTAAATAGTTAAATTCCCTTTGACTATTTAAATTACTTTTTTTAATACCAATATTAAACAGCAAATTAAATTCCTTTTAACTGATTTTCAAAGTATTTTTTTATATATACCGAAAAACCAATACTATTAATTGACTTTTAAATACAATACTTCTTTTAAAATTAATAATCAGCTAGATTCAATAGGATTAAAAAAAAACAACGGTAAAAATAGATTCCAATTGATTTATCAATTCAAAAACAAGAATTAAAATATAAAAATAAGATTAATATCGAATGATAGTTGGTTTAAAATAAAAAAAATTATTTAAATAATAATAAATTAATAAAAAATAGAATTAATCGTTTAAAAATTAATAGTTGGTTTAAAATAAAAAAAGATAAAATGAATTTAATTATTCTTCATTAAATTCACTGTCATCTTCCCCAAAGACACTTAAGTTTTCCTCTTCCTCAGGAGTATCTTTTATTTTAAAGGTTCTTTTTACATCCATGGATAATGCATCACAATCTGCTTTGATTGCATCGAGATGTAATAGAATTCTTTGTTTTTCTTGATTAATTCTTTTGACATTAGTGTATGGGTAAATACATTCTTTTAACATTTCATATTGAATAGTGGTATATGGATATTCATTTAATTGTACACATACATTTTTAAGAATGTCGCCTAAAAATTTGTTCATTTCTACTTTAACCCTTTCCTTAATCATTTTGTCATCATCAAGGTTTTCTTTCATTAAACGAACAACTTCAGCTTTAGCAAATGGTAAAGATTCATCCTCTTCTTCTTCAGAATCAACTCCTGCATCCACAACTGTTTCATTAACTTCCTCAGTTTCAATGTTTTCTTCACCATTAAATTCATTTTCATCAAAATCTTCAGCCATATTTAGACTCCTAAAAATTTTTTAAAATAAAAAATACTATATTGAAAATAAGAAAACTTCACTAAAAAATTCAAGTAAAAAGTTAATCTTACCAATATCTACTATTAATTATGTTTAAAATAATATATAAATATAATGTTTATTTAAAAGAAAATATCATTATTTTTATAGATATATTATCACATATTAAAATTATTATAGCCAAAATTAATATAATGAAAAGTATAGAATTTTGATATTTAACTTTTATAAAATCATTGAAAAATGAGAAACAATTACAGTTTTAATAAAAAAAATAGTGATTAAAAAATATGTATAGAAATAGCAGAAAATGTTTTAAGAGGGAGTAGTAAGTTTTAAACCTACAATTCCAACTATTACAAGAGATAAAAAGAATATTCTAATCAGATCCATAGGTTCATTAAAGAAAATCATTCCAACAATACATATACTTACAGCACCAATTGCGGTCCAACATGCATATGCTGTACCCATTGGAATAGACCTGTAAGAAAATGATAAAAACAGCATGCTTAGAATCAATGAAATGATAAATCCGATTGTGGGAACAATCTTAGTAAAACTATCTGAAAGCTTTAATGAAACAGCCCACAACATTTCAAAAATTCCCGCTATACATAAGTAGATCCATGGATTCATAATATACCTCAATTAAAATTAATCTAAAGATTTTACAACCTTTAAACTATAATCCAAGCTTCGTGTAGAGTGGGTTAATGCACCTAATGATATAATATCTATATTGAGCTTTGCATAATCCATAATATTATCTGATGTAATTCCACCGGAGATTTCAATTAAAACATTGTCCCTTAAATCGAGTTCTTCTAATTTTTCGATACACTCCTGAGCCTTATCTGGATAGAAGTTATCGAGCATTATAATATCCGCACCCAAACCAGCAACATTTATTGCATCCTCAATAGTTTCGACTTCAATCTCTATTTTTTTAGAGAAACTGACATTATCTAATGCTCTTTTTAAAGCCTCCTCAACAGATCCAACAGCTGCAATATGATTATCCTTAATTAAAACCATATCATCCAGACCATAACGATGGGAATCTCCCCCACCAATAGTTATAGCCTCTTTATCAAATATTGAAAAACCCGGAGATGTCTTACGTGTTCCTGCAATACGGAGATTAGGATTCACATCATGTACCTTTCTACAAATGTCATTGGTAGCTGTTGCAACGCCAGACATCCTCATTGTAATATTCAATGCTGTTCTCTCAAGAAGCAGTATTTTACGGGCATTACCTTTTAATTTAAATAATATATCTCCCTTTTCAATTAAATTTCCGTCTTCAACTAATTTAACTGTTTTGATTCCTTCCTCAAGAAACATCTCCTCAACAATATCCATTCCTGCAGCTACACCTACATCTTTAGATACAATAATTGCATAAATTTCTTGATCTTTTGGTATTAATGCTTCAGAGGTAATATCTCCAAAACCTTTATCCTCTTTTAACATATCTTCAATAAATCCATCCATATAATCACGATTTTAATTTATAAAAATCCATCAATATTAGAAAAAAATATTATTTTATACAAATATATATTATACTAACATATACTAATAATTTTATAAACAAGAGTATAGATTTTAGAATTTAAAGGTTTACTAATAAAATAAACTATTTTAAGATGTATAGAACCTTCTAAAATTTAAGAACACAATATCTTTATAAAATTTCAGATTTTTTAAAAGGGATAAAATGGAAATAACGTTTTTAGGAACAGCTTCTGCAATTCCTTCAAAAAATAGAAACCATACATCAATAGCTGTTAAAGGATTCGGTGAAACATTCCTATTCGATTGTGGTGAAGGAACTCAAAGACAATTAAACTTTACAAACATCTCACCTATGAAAATAGATAAGATTTTTATAAGCCATCTCCATGGAGATCATATTTTAGGTCTTCCGGGACTTATACAATCCATGGGATTCAGGGGAAGGGAAAAACCATTATATATCTATGGACCTAAGGGACTTCTAAAAATTAAAAATTGTCTGTTTAACAATGGCATTAATCCTGTAAATTATGAGGTTAATATTATTGAGGTTGAGGAAGGAACATTAATCGAAACAGAGGAGTACATAATCAAAACAATAAAAACAAAGCATAACCAAGTGAATTATTCCTATTCCATTGAAGAGAAGAAAAAACCTAGATTTTTAAGGGAAAAGGCCATTGAACTTGGAGTTGAGGTCGGACCTGATTTCGGACGCCTACACAATGGAGAAACCATAGAGGTTAATGGAAAGATCATAAAGCCCGAACAAGTTTTAGGTCCGCCACGTAAAGGTAAGAAATTAACTTACTCCGGTGATACAAGACCCTGTAAAAACATGGTTAAGCTAGCCAAAGACAGCTCACTTCTTATTCATGAAGGAACGTTTATTGAAACAGATAAAGATAAAGCTATTGAAAATGGTCATTCAACAGCACTTGAAGCTGCAAAGATTGCAAAAGAGGCAAATGTGGAAAAATTGATTATAACCCACTTTAGTAATCGCTATACGAATTTAAAGCCACATCTAAAAGAGGCCCAGGAAGTTTTTAAAAATACTGAAATAGCCCATGACTTTATGACCATTGAAATTTAAATTAGAAACTAGAAACTGATACTGAAATAGCCCAGGACCTGAAATCTAAATTAGAGATTAAATATTGAAATTAGATAATAGGAAAATAAGTTAAATATTAAGAGTTTCAATAAACTTAATAGTATATTATTTTTATAAAAATCGATAAAGGTGCTACAATGTTGAATATAATTACAATGATAACAAATCCCCAAAATGCATATGAAAAAGTGTTTTTTGTTATCATAATAATCATATTCTCCACAGTTCTTTTAAGATTAATTACTTATACATTAAAACATCTTAAAAGAAAAACCGAAATCGACATGACTTTACCTTATCTCATAAGGGATTTATTACAGTACATTATTTACTTTGTGGCGATAATACTTATCTTAGATATTTATGGGATTAACGTTCAAGGAATATTAGTAAGTATTGGAATTGTAGGTATTATAATAGGTTTTGCGGCAAAGGATATCATTTCTAACTTTATGAGCGGTATGTTCCTTGTAACGGATAAAACCATTAAGGTTGGAGATGAGATTGTGGTTGAAAATGTTAAAGGTGTTGTAACAGACATTACCTTTAGAAAACTTACGCTTCTAACTGCCGATAATGTGGTGGTAACTGTTCCAAACTCCCTGTTAAGTTCAAAGGTATATAAAAACAATACTAATGAACATACTGTAAAGCTCACATTACCAATTCTAATAAATCATTCCATTGATACTGAGGACTTTGAGAGGAAAGTTATCAGGGAATGTGAGAAGTTTGATTTTGTATTGAATAAAAAAAATAATAAGCTGGTCGTTTTAGATATTAATGAATTTGGGGTTAATGGAAAATTATCAATTGAAATTACCGATAAGGAAAATATGGAAAAATATCGATTGATTATTGCAAACACTGCAAGAAAAGTGTTAAATGAAATGGCCAACAAAGATAATCCGAAACCAGACAAAATACAATAAAATTAAAATTTTTTTATAATCTGAATTTTCAAAATTTTTGAAAATTCCTATTTTTACTTTAAATCTAAAATAAAAGATTTTTAGCTGTTTTTAAAAATTTTCAAAATTTTATATTATACTATAAATCAATTAAGTATATAAACCACTAAATACAATAAAAATTAATAGTTTAAAAAAATATTATTTTTTAATAAAGAGATGTAAAAATCAAAAAAATTCAAGTGATGAAGAATGTTAAATGACTTACAAAAAGAGATAATAGAATTAAAAGAAGAGAAAAATGCAATAATACTTGCACACAACTATCAAAAAAAGAAAGTTCAGGAAATTGCAGATTTTATTGGAGACTCCTTAGAGTTGTGTCAAAAAGCAAGCCAGATTGAAGACAAGGATATTGTCGTTTTCTGTGGTGTGGACTTTATGGCAGAAACAGCCTATATATTAAATCCCAATAAAAAGATTTTAATTCCAAATGCCGAGGCAGACTGTCCAATGGCAAATATGTTATCTGCAGATCAGATAAGGGAAGCTAAAAAACAATATCCCGATGCTGCTGTAGCATTATATGTAAACAGTACAGCAGATGCAAAAGCTGAAAGTGATATTCTTGTAACATCCGGAAATGCTAAGAAGGTTATAAACACAATTGATGAGGACACCGTACTATTTGGACCAGATACAAATCTTGCAAAATATACAGAACAGTTTACCGACAAAAAGATCATACCTATTCCAGGAGACGGACACTGTTTTGTCCATAAGATGTTTACAATAGAAGACATTGAAAAGGCAAGAGAAAAATACCCTGATGCACAGATTATTGTTCATCCGGAATGTAATAAAGAGGTTCAAGATGCCGCAGATTATGTATTAAGTACCGGTGGAATGATGAAACACGTTAAAGAAAATGACGGTGTATTTGTACTTGGTACAGAAGTAGACATGATATCAAGACTTGAACTTGAAGTTCCGGATAAGGAATATTATCCTTTACGTGAGGATGCCGTATGTGGAACTATGAAATTACACACACTTAAATTGATTAAAGAGTGTCTTGAAAATGAGGAACCTGAAATTAAGTTAAGTGACGAATTAGCCGAAAAATGTAGAAAATCTGTTGAAAGGATGTTAGAAGCTTCCAAATAATCCCATTTAAAGATTATTTTTACATCTTTTTATTTAGTTTCAAAATAAAATTTCAGATACTAGTTTTAAATAGTAAAAAAGATATATTAATAAAGGGCTTATATTAACTAGCCCAATATTTATTGAAAATAGTAGAGTGCATATTTAAACTTTTTTTAAATAATTAGATATTCACCCCCTTTTCTAATACTCTACTATTTCTAAATATTTATACAATATGATAGAAACAATAATTGATAATATTTCTTTAATCAAGATACTAATTTTAGCAATAAGAATTTTTAAAAAGATATAAGTTTCTTATGGAAAAATCAAAATAGCTATTTTTATAGGATATCCTCAAGAAATCCTGAAAGATATACAAGCATCTCTATTTCTTCACGGGCTTTAAAATCATCGAAACGATAGTGAGCCAAATCAGAAATAAAAGGATAGTACTTATCTGTAAAATACATGGTGATAACCAATTTACCATCTTCAACAGTATGTTCATCTTCCAGATTTTCAGACAAATATTTTAAAGACCTATCATCAAGATTGGATACCGTATAAACTATAAAGTTCCTATTTTTTTCTAAAGTACCATAGTTTGTAATATTTACATCCATCATAATAAACACTTAAAATCAAATATCATTAAATTTCCAATTAATAGAACTGAGACATGAATTCTTTAATGTCATCCTCAACTTTATCCAGTTCACGGGATCCGATATGGCCATTGATTGAATCAAAAATTACAAGTTTTGAATCCCTAATCATTTTATCCATAGGTATTGCATCTAATTCCGGTGGGAAATATTGATCCTGATTAATCGCAATAATTAAAACCCTAGCCGCAATATCCTTTAATCTATCTCCAATATCATAATCCAAGGTAGCCTCATTTCTATAAACAATGTCATTAATATCATCAAGACTCTCATCGGCAAGCATGTCCTCAATGTCCTGATCTATTTCCATGTTGGTTCTGTTTCTGTAGTGCTGTCTTGAAAAACCATAATTAAACATTATTTCATTTGCAAGTCTAAATGTCCTATTTAATTCCTCGGTTTCAATATAGTCTCCATTATTGTAATCAGGACATGTCTTTACAATGTCGTCCATTATACGTGAAAGGGCATAGTTATGGCCCCCTACCTTGTAACTGCTTACAAGGGAAATGACGAAGTCCACCGTATCAGGATAATATGATGCCCATGTCAAAGCCGTAAAACCGCCCATCGAATTTCCAATTATGCCTTTAACATGTTCAATATTGAATTTTTCCATTAAAAATTCCCTTTGAAAATCAACCATATCCAAAATCGTATAATGGGGAAAGTCACCTTTTAAATCTGTCATTGATGGTGAAAGAGATCTCGGAGAACCTAAAGCACTTAATGATATGAAAAATAGTTTATCAGTATCAAATACCTCCCCGGGGCCAGTGATATTTTCAATACGCCTTATTGAACCATAATCCCCATCGGAGCCATGGCAATAAATTACCGCATTAGTGATATTACCTTCCCCATCATATATTGGAGTGCCTATTGTGATATATTCCACATCAACATCTTCAAGTGTTTCACCATTTAAAAATTGAAACTTATCCAACGTGAAATATTCTGCCTTATCAAAATCAATATCCTTAAACAATCTTAAACCTCACAGCAATAAATCAATATTATCTTTCAAGATTTAATTATAAATATTTTAACTTTACAAATTCCAATAAAATAACTAAATTTATTAAATAAAATTAAGAAAGATATGATAGATGAATTATAAAACTATTGAAGAACCTAATACAGAAGAAACCTATGATTTAATTGAGGCAGGTCTTCGTAAAAAAGCCATGATAACTTTGTTTACCTACTGTAAAGTTGAATATGAGGGAAGGGCACTTAGTCAACTTGGATATGGTGAACGTATGATTCTAATAAAACCTGACGGATCATTTCTAGTACACCAGGATAGAAAGGTCGAACCTGTAAATTGGCAGCCACCTAAATCAAAAACAAGAGTATTTATTCGGGACGGCAAAGTCATAATAGAAAGCAATCGTAGAACCCCTAAGGAAAGATTAGAGGTTTTGATTGAAAAAACATTTATCGGAACCTATGCGGTTGTCGAGGATTATGAGGAACTTGAACAGGCAGGTTATGAGAAGGACATGGGGGATATGATCATGGAAAATCCCCATATCATTGAGGAAGGATTTAAACCAACAGACAGGGAATACAATGTCGAACATGGTTTTATTGATATTCTTGGAAAAGATTCCGATGGAAATCTAATGATTCTTGAATTAAAATCTCGTAAAATTGGAATAAGTGCCGTAAAACAGATAAAGAGATATATTGATGATTTAACCAATACAGAAAATAGATCCCTTAGACTTGGAGTTGAGAAGAAAAAAATAAGAGGCCTTCTTGTAGGACCTAAAATCGATGAGGATGCAAAGGAAATGATTGAAGAGGAAGGTATTGAATTTGTAGAATGTGAACCTCCAAAGGAATTAAAAAGGGATAAAAAAACAACATTAGATAGTTTCTTATAAAAATGATTAAGGGATAATATGAAAAGATGTAAGCATTGTGGTACAGTAAATGAGGACTGGGCAAGATATTGCAATTACTGTGGAAACCCATTAAATGAAGAAAATCCAGATGAATTTAACAAAGAAAATAGTTTCAATCAAGCAGATACCCTTTATCCGGAAGACCACCACAATCTTATTTTAATAAGTTATATTTTAGCTATCATATTTGGATGGGGCTGGATTCCACTACTCCTAATTAGTTCATTAAGTAATATTGGTGTCTTTGGTTTCTTCGGATTGTTTTTACCATTTTATTTAATTAATTCACCTAATAAAAACCTTAGAAAACATGGATATATACAACTTGTTATATGTGTTGTGGGATTTGTCATATCCGTCCTTTTAATGTTATCCATGTTTAGAATCAGATAGTTAATAAAATAAGGAATCTAATAGCTGTTTAAATAATATGGATAATATGATTTTAAAGATAGTCTCATCTTTAATAGATAAGATATATTTTAAACAGGCAAAAATAAAAATTATTAGTTTCAGATTAATGAAAATAAAAATTGGTTTCTAATTAAATAGGACAAGTTTATAATATATGAATTAAAAGCATGTCTGAAAAATGTATATAAATAAAATATGAAAAGAACCAGACACTGAAAAGCCCATAAACCAATAACTAAGAGTATGACTACTCTTGATTAGCTTGTTTTTGTAACTTTTTAATCTCTTCCATGTGATGGTTTACAGTAAACTGATTTGCAGGTTTTGAAGCTGTAATACTGTGTTGCTCCTTAACTAATTTATATATCAGATATTGGTCGGTTGCAAGATCTATCTCCACATCATCGTCTAAAAGTTCCAAATCATTGATTTCTTTAATAATGTTATCATATTCCTTGCTCTCAAGGGCTACCAGATCATCAACAGACATTGAAGATAGCTCAGGATTCAATTGACTTCCCAAAGCCACAATACCATTGACTTTCCTACCGCCCATATCAAACTCGGATTTTCTAATCTCTTCCATATTAAACAACACATGTTTTTTAGTAACATTAGTAACAGGAATTTCATCAGATGTTCCAACAAGATTTAATTTATACTCATTTTTCCAATTACCTACTTTATAAATTGCATAATCTATATTACTACATTTAATTGTATAAGTTTCATCGGCCATAATAACTATTCCTTTAAGAATTTTAATTATTAATATATTCTATCAAGCCATTAATAAAACTTTTATTAAATCAATCTACAAATATTAACTTATATTATAGTGTGGGGAGATATGATGGTAAACTTAAAAGTCGGACTTTGTCAAATCAATGTAGTGGATGATAAAGACAAGAATATTGAAAATGCAATATCCATGATTAAGGAGGCCTGTAAGAGGGATGTAGACCTTGCAATACTGCCAGAGATGTTTAACTGTCCATATGAAAACAGCAAATTTATTGAGTATGCTGAGGAAAAGGATGACAGTAAAACGCTTAGGGCCATTGGTAAAACAGCCAAAGAGGAAGATGTCTACATTTTAGCGGGGTCAATTCCTGAAAAGATCAATGATAGAATATACAATAGCAGTTATTTCTTTGACAACACAGGCAACATTATAGGGAACCACAAAAAGATGCATTTATTTGACATTGATGTCAAAGGTCAGATATCATTTAAGGAATCAGATACATTAAGTCCGGGAGATAGTTTTAATATAGTTAACACGACATTTGGAAAAATTGGACTTGGAATATGCTATGACATACGTTTTGTAGAACTTGCACGTATACTTACCCTTGAGGGGGCAGATATTCTTATTTATCCTGGAGCATTTAATCTAACAACAGGACCTGCACACTGGGAAACTCTTTTTAAATCAAGGGCATTAGATAATCAGGTCTATACAATTGGTGTTGCACCGGCATTAAACAAAGATGCCAATTATAATTCCTTTGGACATTCACTTGTAGCAAGTCCCTGGGGAGATATAATAAGTGAATGTGGATATGAAGAGGAGTTAAAAATAGTGGATATTGATTTAGATAAAATCGAAACCGTAAGAGAAGAGATTCCTGTTTTAAAAAATAGACGTAGGGACCTATATGAAATAAATAAAAGGAAGTAGCTTAATAAAATAGAATTATATCACTTCAAGCTGACAATCAATATAAGTCTCCAAGTAAAAAAAAATTATTTCCTCATACTTTTCCAAACGGGACCGTCCAAATAAGAACATTCCATATTATCAAGATATTTTAAGTATAATTTCCATGGAATGGCAAAAGTAAAGTATTGACTTTTTATAGGTTCCTTCATGGCACGTCGTCCAGCCAGATCAAGTAGACCTAAGACTCCATGAGAGTCTTCCTTTTCTGCCTCATCAAATACATAGATTCCAATTGATTGACATGCAGAACTTTGAGGAGTCATGACATGATTAACTTCATCCCTTAAAGAGGTATCAAATTGGAGCAGAACTGACAGTTCCATAGGATTTACAATAAATATAATCGAATCAGCTATTTCTCCATCTTTTAAATCTTCAAAGGGTTTAAATACAACATATTTTTCCGGGTTATTATATATTGGAACCTTTTTATCCATAAATTCATATGCCTGATTATAATTGGAATATATTCTCTCACCACATTCAAACATATCACGTACAGCAGGCGGTTTTTCGCTACAGAATTTTTGATAGTTCTTTTTATCTTTTGCATCCTTAAGACCTGTTGATAAGAATGATGCATAAATATCTATACCTGGTTCACCTTCCTTAAAACCATTACCAAAACCTAAACCAGTAAGTCCCCCATTACAGGAGGTAGTATTCTTTTCAAAAACAACCGTTTGCCTATCAAATATAACTTTATTTAAATAGCTCATTATACAGGATCTTCCCTTATTTGATTTAGGTCCTATAGCACCATCAGGTTTTTCATTGGTTTTAACAAGTACAATAGGTTTAAAACTACATCCCAATAAATTTGCAATCTTAGAATCCATATTATCATAACCCGAAAAAAATAGTAAAATCAAAAAAGTTGATTAATTATAGAAATAAAAAAAGATTATTTTGTAAGTTTGTCCAATCTTTTCTGGAACCATTCCTCTTTTCCAGGATTTAATCTAGATAAATTTTCGATAGCTGTATTTAAAACCCTTACCTCATCGTCATACCTGTTTGTCTTACGGTAGATAATAGCCGCTCTTTTATAAGGTTCCTGACTTTTAGCACCTTCCTTAATATGTATTTCATATTCCCTTGCAGCTTCCTCGGGATCTTCTTTCTCTAAAGCTTTAATATCTTTCATAGGTTTTGCTTTAGATACTGTAGGTTTAGCTCCTAATTTCATTAATTTATCTGCTTTTTTAAGTGCTTTCTTACAAGATTTCTTAAAATCTTCATCCTTCTCAGCACGTCTTGCCTTTTTAATAAGTGCAACTGATTCCGGTGTTGCAAGATCTCCCAGTGCATAAATAGCTGAAAGTCTTACACCCCAGTCATCATCTTCAAGACCCTTTGCAATATCATCCATCTTATCTCTTGCTTGAAGTGAACCTAAACCCCTAATAGCTGTTTTTCTAACACCAAAATCCTCATCATCAACAGCACTTACAAGGGCATCAATCGTTTTATCACTATATGTTTCCTTAAGTGCAAAGGTTAAAAATCTTTTATCCTGACCAGATGCATTATTAAATTTAGCAATTAATTTATCAACTGCCAAATCACCCATGTTTCCCAAGGTTTGGGCAGCTTTAAATCTTACTTGTGCATTATCATCAGTAGTTGCTTCAATTAAAGGATCAATAGCTGCCTCATCAGTTACTCCATCTAAACTTTTAACAGCATCCTTTCTTATCTCCACATCATCATCTTTAAGTTTTAAAATCGCTTCTTCAACAGTGTATTTTCCCATAACAATACCTCATAACAGTGGTTATATAGATTAAAAATCAAAAATAATAGAAATATAATTTTAATCAATAATATACATCTCATATTAACTCATATACTATTAAATTCTATCTAAATAATATATAACTTCAATAAATGCTAATTAGATTTAATTTATTAATTAATTTATTAATATTTTTCGAAAAAATATTTTAAAGCATTTGAATAAATAAAATTTATATAAACAATATTTTTAAAATATTACATAGAATTTCATCTATTTTTTAGAAAAAAATTAATATTTGATAAAAATGATTAAGAAACAGAACAAGGAATACTCCAAGGAAGAGATTTATGAAATTCTTCACCCATGGGTTCGTGAGTGGTTTGATAAAAACTTTGACGACTTTACTCCCGCTCAAAAACGTGCCATTCCTGAAATCCATAAGAAGAATAATGTTCTTATATCCTCACCAACTGGTTCTGGAAAAACTTTAACAGCATTCTTATCAATTATATCCGAACTAACTACCTTAGCAGATAAAGGGGAACTTGAGGATAAAGTGTACTGTATCTATATTTCCCCCCTTAAGGCATTAGACAACGATATTGAAAAGAACCTAGATGAGCCATTAAGGGAGATTGAAAGGATATCCAAAAAGGAATTAGGAATTAGAAAAGCAATAAGAACAGGAGATACCACCCAATATCAAAGACAAAAAATGCTTAAAAAACCGCCACACATTCTTATTACAACACCGGAAACCTTGGCCATTTTACTTGTAGCACCTAAATTCAGAGAGAAATTATCCCATGTTAGATATGTGATAATTGACGAGATACATTCCCTTGCAAATAACAAAAGAGGAACACATTTAAGTTTATCTCTTGAAAGATTAAATGCCCTTGTTGGAGGATTTGTAAGAATAGGTTTATCTGCAACAGTCGCCCCCCTTAAAGAAATAGGAAGGTTTCTTGTTGGATGTGAATATGGTGTTGAAAGAAACTGTAAACTAATAGACATAAACTACCTTAAAGAATTAGACCTTGAGGTTATGAGTCCTGTAAGTGATATTGTCATTGCGGACAATGAGGATACCCGTGTCGGGATGTATGTAATAGTGGATGATTTAATTCAGGAACATGAAACAACACTCATCTTTACAAACACAAGAAGCGGTACCGAGAGTTTTGTATATAACCTTAAGAAAATGTTTCCAGATCATTATAATAACAATAACATAATGGCCCACCACTCCTCACTTTCAAAAGAAATCAGACTTAAAACAGAGGAAAAACTAAAGGATGGTAAATTAAAAGCCGTGGTATCTTCAACATCCCTAGAACTTGGTATTGATATTGGATACATCGATCTTGTAATACTTATAAACTCACCGAAATCTGTATCCCGTGCACTTCAAAGAATTGGAAGAAGCGGTCATAGACTACATGAAAAATCCAAAGGAAGAATAATTGTAACAGATAGGGATGATCTTGTAGAGTGCAGCGTACTTTTAAAAGATGCAAAAGAAGGTAGAATTGATAGAATCAATATCCCCACTAACTGTTTAGATGTCCTGGCACAACACATTTATGGAATGGCCATTGAAAATCCATGGGATATAGATTATGCATACGACATTATAAGAAAAAGTTATTGCTATAAGGATTTATCACGTGATGACTATGAAGATGTATTAAGCTATCTTGCAGGAGAGTATACGCCACTTGAGGAAAGATATGTCTATCCAAAGATATGGATTGACTATAAGGAAAACACATTTGGAAAACGTGGAAAACTAGCACGTGTCTTATATTCCACAAATATTGGAACCATACCTGACAGGTCAGGCGTACTTGTAAAATGTGATGGTGAAGTTGTTGGAAGGATTGAGGACTATTTCCTTGATAGACTAAAACCTGGAGATACATTTGTTTTAGGAGGTACAACCCTCAAATTCAAATATTCGAAAGGAACAGTTGCATATGCTTCACCTGCAGGAGGACCTCCAACCATACCACGATGGTTTTCCCAACAATTACCCCTATCCTATGATCTGGCATTAGATATTCAGAAATTTAGAGCCAATATGGAAACTAAACTCCAGTATAACAAGGGAAAAGAAGATGTTTTAAATTATATACATGAATATCTATATGTTGATGATTTTGCAGCAAATTCTATCTACGAATATTTTAATGAACAATTCCTATATGGGGAGATTTCCTCCTATAAAAAATTAGTAATTGAATATTATAAAGGATTTGGAGGAAAACGCTTTGTGGTTTTCCACTCCCTCTTTGGTAGAAAAGTAAATGATGCACTTTCACGTGCAACAGCTTATATTGCAGCAAGAGACTATAATACAAATGTAACAATATCAATTTCAGATAATGGATTTTATTTAAGTGCCGATAAAGGCACTATTGGTGGTCTTGAATCATTTGAGAAATTGAATACTGAAAATTTTGAAAAAATTTTAATAAAGTCCCTTGACAAAACCGAAACACTGGCACATAGATTTAGAGACTGTGCTGGAAGATCACTTATGACACTAAGACATTATAAGGGAAATAATAAATCAGTTGGTCGCCAGCAAGTAAGGGGGAAGATATTACTTAAATATGTTCAGGAAATGGACAATAACTTCCCAATATTAAATGAGGCGAGAAGAGAAGTTACAGAGGATTATATGGATATGGAAAATGCTTTAGAAGTAATAAAGGCAGTTGAAAACAAAGACATGGAAATTAAAACAATCAACACAGTAATTCCTAGCCCATTTGCATTTAATCTAGTTTCACAAGGTTATTTGGATGTATTAAATCAAAATGACAAAGTAGAATTTACAAAAAGAATGCATAAAGCTATTTTAAAGGAAATTAAAGAGAAATTAAAAAATGAATATGATTAAATACAGGACAAATTCTTAAACTAAAGGTGAGATAATGAGATTGGTAATTCAAAGAGTCAAGTCAGCAAGTGTTAAAGTTGATGATGAGGTAGTTGGTAAGATCGGCAAAGGTTATATGGTTCTTATAGGTATTGAGGAAAATGACACAGAAAAGGAAGCGGATTATCTTGTAAGAAAATTATTGAGATTAAGAGTCTTTGAAGATGGCAATGGTAGAATGAACTTATCCATACAAGATATTGAAGGTGAAGTACTTTTAATTCCAAATTTCACATTATATGGAGATACAAGCCACAACAACAGACCGTCATTTGCAAGAGCCATGAATGGTGAAAAGGCAGAGGAATTATTCAATTATTTTACTAGAAAATGTGGTGAACATATTCCCGTTGAAACTGGTGAGTTTGGAGGGTTTATGGACATCAATCTTAGAAATTATGGGCCGGTTACCATCATTATGGAAAAGGAGTTCGATGATTAAGGTTTAACTAAACCAGAATACCATAATTTAGAAAATAAATTAAAGATAAATTAAATTTAGGTTTAACTAAATTAAAACATCATAATTTATCAAATAAAATAAAATAAAATAAAATAAAATAAAATAAAATAAAATAAAATAAAATAAAATAAAAAATAATTAAAAATTCAATTAAAATAAAAATTATAATCCGATAGAAAGTTAAAGATAGATACCTAAAATTAATTAAGAATATTTATAGGTTATCTTTATAGAATTTTTCAATCTTATCAAATGGGATGACATCAAGATTATCATATAAATCCACATGCACAGCACCTGGAATAATATATAATTCTTTATTATCCCCAGATAATTTTTCAAAACAATCCCTACTAAAGTAACAGGAATGTGCATCTTCACCATGTATCATTAAAATTGGACTTTTAATTTCATCCCCAAATCTCAATATTGGAGTGTTGATTAATGATAATGAAGATGTAACATTCCAACCACCATTGGAATTTAAGGAACGTTTATGATAACCACGTTCAGTTTTATAATAATCATGGTATTGTTTTACAAAAAGAGGAGCATCTTCAGGTACAGGATCTACAACCCCTCCTGCCCTTTTATAGGTACCATTCTTAAAATCATCGGTTCTTTGGTTGTTTAACTCTTTTTTCATTTCATACCTTCCATTTTCATCAACAGAATCAAAATAACCATAAGCCGTTACTCTAGGCATATCATACATTGTTGAGGTAACCGTGGCTTTAATTCTAGTATCAATAGCTGCTGCGTTAAGGGCCATTCCACCCCAGCCACAAATTCCTAAAATTCCAATTCTTTCAGAATCCACATTATCCCGAACGGATAAGAAATCTACAGCTGCTTGGAAATCCTCAGTATTAATATCAATAGATGCCACATTACGTGGATTACCTCCACTTTCTCCAGTAAATGATGGATCAAAGGCAATGGTTAAAAATCCCCTTTCAGCTAGTATCTGAGCATATAAACCAGAAGATTGTTCTTTAACAGCACCGAATGGTCCAGATATTGCAATGGCTGCCAATTTACCTTCATAATCTTTAGGTTCATATAAATCTGCAGCTAAGGTTATGCCGAATCTATTTGTAAATGTAACCTTTTTATGATTTACCTTATCATTTTCTGGAAATACTTTATCCCACTTACTTGTTAACTCTAATTTTTCACTCATACTATCACCATTAACAATTTTAAAATAATAAAAAAATTTTTAAAAAAAATTCACAAATCTAATTAATCCTATATATACATATAAAAATTTTATTCTATATATATTTATTCATTTTTTAAAAATCATGAATATATAAAGATTTAAGATTATAAAAAATCGACGAAAACAAGTAAAGTTTTGAAATATTAAAATAAATAGTTAAAAATTAAAAAAAATTAAGAGTTATCATTTGGTTTAATAAGCATGGGATTATAACCTTTAAAATGTTTAAATATAGAAATGATTAATTTTAAAGTACTACCAACAAGGAATGCTGAGATAATAGTACCAATCCCAACACTACCTAAAGACCTAATCATTGCTAAACAAATGATTAAAGATATTACAACCATTGAAGTATCAAAACAAATCTTAACCTTTTCAAATGGCATTCCACTTACAATACTTATAGCAGCCATAGCTCCTTCCCCTGCAAGAGGAATTAATTTTGGTGGCAAATATAAGAATATTCCAAAAGCAATAGCCACAATACTGATTGCAATATAAATTAATGAAATAATGATATTTGATGAACTTGGAATAAAAGATAATAAATATACTGAAAATGAAGTAAAATAACCAAATACAATACCTACAGGCACTTGTAATAATTGTTTATATTGAAAAGACTTTCTTAAAAGTAAAATTTGTAATACAACAAGACTACAATGGAATATGATAGTGGCCATTCCAATTTCAATACCCCAAACAACAGTCATTGTATAAGGTATCGTACTGACTGGAGATACACCTAAATTGGATTTGATGGAAAAAGCGATACCTACAGTCATTATAAACAAACCAACAAAATAATTAATTAATCTTGTTCTTGCTTTCAAATTTAATCACATTATATAATAACTTAAACAGCATTAAAAAGATTAATGGTATTGTATAAATTAATATCTTTATATTGTAATTAAAAATAAAAAGATGTAAAAATTAAAATCATTTATAATAAAAAAATTATAAATTGGAAACCTTTGCTTAAAGAAATTATGGAAAATTAGTATTCTAATTGCTCCGCAATACAAAATTGACAAATAGCTTTAGGATTATCTACATTATTCTCTTTTACAGGACAATAATAAACACCATCATCGTATTCAACTTCTAACTCACCAGGGAATTTAGTGCCAACAGGATGAATTGGCTCTTCTAATACAAAAGTAGTATAAAGGGAGATTATTGCATAAATAGATCTGAATGCCTCACTTCTCATAACATCCTTATCACCAATCTCATAATAATTGTTTTCAAGCATTACAACAAACTTTACAAACTCATCAAAGTCAAAAGTTTCACTATCATAATCATTCTTATCGTCTTTAATGTCATTTATTCTTAAAATAAAATATTTACAATAAGTTTCAAAGAAATCTTTCTTATGTTTTCCTTGAACAAACTTCAATCCTTCCCATAACTCGTTAGTACAATTCATTTGATCAAAGACAGAAATAGTTTTTGATTTATCCTTTAATATTTCAACTAAATCTTGTTTAAAATCGTCCTGACCTTTTATCATATCATCTAGTTCTGCAAACATATATATTACCAGAAAAAACATTGTTAAAAAATATTATTATTTAACTATAATAATAAAATATTATTAAAAGTTATATTGATTATACAATATAATTAACATTTATTAATTATAACATATTAATTACTACTAAAATATATTTAAAAACCCGAAAAGGTGATAATGTGAAAATATTAGTTGCATATTATTCAAGAAGCGGTAACACCAAAAGATTTGCAGAAATGTTAAGAAGAGATTTAGATGCAGACATAGAAGAAATTAGGGATAATCAAAGTCATACTGGTACAGGAGGATATTTAAAAGGAGCAATAGAGTCCGTAATAGGTAAAGGCTCATCTATAATTGTGACAACTAAAGATCCAATAAATTATGATTTGGTACTTATTGGAACCCCAGTATGGGCATCATCACCTGCAAGCCCTGTAATAACATATATTGAAAATAATAAAAACCGTTTCAAAAAGGTTGGTGCATTCTGTACCATGAAAGCTAATGGTGATGATAAAACATTCCAGAAAATTAGTGAACTTACTGGTAAAGACCTTGTAAAAAGCCTTTCCATTACTGAAAAGGAAATGAAAAGTCCAAACAAGAAAATTAAAGATTTTGCAGATGAGATTAAATTATTATAAATTTTAAATTCAAAAAAAATCTATTTTTAATTATTTTTCATTCCCCTTAATTATTTTTAAGATTAAATAAATAAAAAAAATTTAAAACTAGTTAAAATCACCACATTAAAATCAATTATAAAATTTTATTAATATTAAAATACAAAATTTAATTATTAAGTAATTAGAACTGAAGAATTAAATTTTTAAAAAAGATATTATCTTAAATAGATTAGAATTAAGTAATTAATATTAGAATTGAAAAAATTTTATTCTTAAAAATAGCTAATTATTGAAGGATCAATAGTTAAATATTAACTATTAGAAAAGGTGATTTAATGAGTGTGACTGATGAGGTACATGATTTTGATTTTGCTGCCTTTATTGCTGGAACCGGAATATTTGTTGGTTTAGCAGTAATAGGATATCAATACGCTTATGATTGGGCCATACCTTTCTCAGCAATAGGGCCATTATATATAGGATATAAATCTAAAAGCTATTTACAATCTTTTATTGTAGGTGGTCTATCAGGTATATTCCTAGCAATCGCTTCCATATATGGATTATTAGGACCTATGGTAAATCCAATATTTTCACCAATTATAATGAACATTATGATTGTCATAGCTTGTTTTATTATTGGTGGATTTATATCAATTGTTGGTAATCTCTTTAAGGTTAACAGAGATCAAGCTTTAGAAATGGCTGAAGCCGAGAAAAAAGGTAGTAAAAATGTCAAGGTAGGTAAATATCCTGCAGAACCTGGAATTAATAGAATTAAAAACAGATTCAAAAAGGATAAAAATACAGACAACAGAAAAACCAGCAAAAACATTAAAAAGTAAAAAGGATAATTAGAATTCTTTTTTACTTTCCTTATTAAAATATAAAAAACTTATTTTCAACATTAATAATTATTATTTTAAAATTAGATTCTAACTAATTTTCGATAAATTTAAATTTTTACATTAGCTAATATCCGAATTAGATATCAAATGTCCTTTTTAAAATAAATAATTTATAAAACAACCTAATAATAGAAATAGATAATTAAAATAATTAAAAAAAAATTATCTAACAGATTAACTTAATAATAAAAATAGATAATTAAAATAGTTAAAAAATTATTTAACTAACTATTTTAAAGAAAAAACATATTTTAGTCATCAAGACCATTTTAAAAAACTTTAAGAAGATTTAAATTAATTATGTGATAACTTTATCCAATTGGTCAGTTTCAATTGCCTTTTTAATTTCAACAGCAATTCTTCTTCCCATACTCATACCTTCACCATATTTAAGGTGAGTGTATGCGGAACCATCCATAAATGTGTTAGTTCCACCATCAGTTCTTGCACTAGTTTCAAATACAACCAGTTCAAGATTATCATTTACAAGAGTTTGTAAACAAAATGGACCGTTTAATCCAGGAGCCACTAATTCCTTAGCACTTTCTACCAATTTATCTCCTAAATCAAATGCCTGAGTAAGTAATGATTCCCTCATTACAACAGGATGATTACCAGTTACAACATATGAAGGAGAAAGATTTGAAGCCATTTGATCTTTTGCAGGTATTCTTACCAAACCGTCAATATTAGATTCATATCTACTATCCATACCCATCAATTCAACTTCATCATCTAAAGCAGAATAGAAATAGTGTATACAGTAATTACATCCGGATACATATTCCTCAATATGTGCATTAGGAACATCTTCGTCGGTTAGCCATCCACGTTTCTTCATGGATTCAATCTTTTCATTGAATTCTTCTTGAGAAGAACAAATAAAGTAACCTCTTCCACCTCTAGCACCTGGGAATTTAACCATTACTTCACGGTCAATACATTCAGGACCATCAAATTTCTGAGGAATTCTTAAATTACCATTAACTAACATTTTTCTTTCTTTATCCCTTTCAGCTTCCCATCTTAAAATATCCCTATTACCAAACATAGGAACATTAAATTTATCCTCAATATTATCTAATCCAGCATATGCCACAAAAGAACCATGAGGAATAACAATTGCATTCATATCCCGAAGTCTTTGCTGAACATCTTCATTTACAATATCGCTGAATTTGTCCACCATGATAAACTCATCAGCAACACCGAAACGTTGATATGGAACTTCACGGCCTTTTTCACAGACAACAGCTGTATGAAAACCTTCTAATTGAGCTCCATGAAGTATATGTAAAGAAGTATGGCTTCCTAATGTAGCTATAGTTATATTATCTTTATCATATCCCTCTAAAATATCTAAAATATGCTTTTTATCTACTTTTCCCATTTTTAAAATCTCCTTTCTAAAATTAGAAATACAATTTACCTTATGTTTTTTAGAAGTAATAAAATTTTTTATTTAATATTTCCAACATGAAAGAAATAATTATTTGAATTCTAATTTGAAAAAAAGTCCTTTAAAATCGATTAAATGACAATATTATCCAAATTAATAAAAATAATATTAAATTTAAAATTTTTATATAAATATTTAAATATTTAGGATTTTATTAAAAATAGTTCAATGAAAACTTAAATAAAATTCAATCCAATATATTTTATATACTAATTAGATAAACTATATTATAATAAATAAAAAAGTGATAAAAATGTTAATTGGATTAATATCTGATACTCATCTACCTAACAGAGCTACAGAAATACCTGAAAAAGTTTTTGAAACATTTGAAAATGTGGATTTAATATTACACTCAGGAGACATATGTTCATTTGATGTAATAGACCAACTAAACAAGGTAGCGCCTACCCTGGCTGTTCGTGGAAATATGGATCCATTTACAGAGGAGGAATTGCCTTCCTCAAGGATTATTGAAAAGGAGGGTTTAAAAATAGGTTTAGTACATGGTATTGTACATCCTAAAGGAGATTTAGACCAATTATACTATATTGCACGGGAATTAGATGCTGACATACTTGTTAGTGGACATACCCATGTTCCATCAATTAACACAATAAGGGATGTCCTATTAGTAAATCCTGGAAGCCCTACCAATCCCAGATTATCAGACCCATCAGTTATGGTGATGGAAATTAATAATAAAAATGTGGACATTAATGTTATAAAAGTTGGAAAACCAGTATGTGCCGCATTAAACTTTAAACCACCAAAACATGAATAAATAATTTTAAAACCTATTTAATTATTTTATTGATGAAATAAAATTCTTAAACTAAGAAAACCAATTTATTTAATAATAAATCAAATTAAATTAGAAATTAAATGTAATTTATCTAGTTAAAAAATCAAACCAAAAAAAATCAACAATAGAAATTACTTAATTGTTAAAATGTAATTTATCTAGTTAAAAAATCAAACCAAAAAAAATCAACAATATAGTTTATTTAATTGAAATAATAAAATTCTTAAATTAATAAATTATAAAATTACTATTTTTTTATTAAAATATTTATAATCTTTAAATCACTTTTTAAAGTAAAAATATTTTAAACAGCCATTATAAAGTAAATAATAATTAACTAGTTTTTATATTAAAAAAAGGAATTGTGATAAAATGGGTAGTAGATGGGAAATGGAAAGGAAGAATGACCCTTACTATAAAAGAGCCAAAGCTAACGACTATCGCTCAAGAGCATCATATAAACTTAAACAATTAGACAAAAAATATAGGATAATAAGAAAAGGAGATACTGTTGTAGATTTAGGTGCAGCTCCAGGAGGATGGTCCCAAGTGGCACTTGAAAAAGTTGGAGAGGAAGGAATTGTAGTGGGAGTTGACTTAAATAGGATTAAACCTCTACCTGAAGACAATTTCTATAGAATTAGAGGAGACTTCACAACAGATGAGGTTCAAAATAAAATTACCCAGATCATAGGTGGAAAAGCAAAGGTAATTGTCTCAGATGCCGCACCCTCCCTAACAGGCATTAAAGATTTGGACCATCTAAGATCAATTGATTTGATTCAGGTAGTAATAGACATTGCAGACAATATTTTAGAACCCCATGGAAACATTGTGATTAAAGTATTCCAAGGCGGGGAATATAAACATCTAATTGATGGTATTAAAAAGAAGTTTAAAATTTTAAAAACAACCAAGCCTCCATCCTCCCGTAAAAAAAGTTCAGAAATGTACATAGTGGGTATTGGATTTAAAAAATAATTAAAATCTTTTAAATCTACTTTTTTTTTAAATTGGAACCATTATAATTTTCAAAAATTACTTAAAAACATCTATTTTTATAAAACAATAAAAAATTAAATAAAACAATAAAATATCTCATTTTAAACAATTAAATAAAAAAACACTATCTCTATAGAACAAACAAAAGTTAATGTGATAATATAATAAGAAGATATCTGCAAAAAATAACAAGAGATGCTTATTTTTATATAACAAAATGAATTCTTAAATAAAATAAAAAAAATCATTTTAAGACCTAAATAAAAGGGATAGCCCTATAAAACAATGAATCAAATAGTCAATTTAAAAAAATAGTTAACAAAAATAGAATACAATTAATAAACATTTTAAAAACAAATAAATTAAAACTAAAAAAATAGTTAACAAAAATAGATAAAAAAAGAAAAAGGAAAAATATTAATATGTAGAACCTGTAGCATTATCTACCATTTCACGGGTAAGATTAAGTTCCTGTTTTGCAATAGTAATCCTATTATTTACTTCATCAGCAGACTTACCTGCGGCTAAAGCACTTTCTACATCATCAATATCCCCACTTGATCGTGTTAATTCTAATCTCAAATCATCATATTGTTCTGAATCCATTGAACTAGAACTTTCATTAAATTTAGCTTCTATATTGGAGTAATTTGATTTTAATTCGGATAACTCATCATACTGATTTCCAGATGATATTCCAGTAGTAATGCCTGATGAGACCATGTTAAAACCAATATAAGCTACAACAACAATTGTTGCAATTATCATTATGACACCTAATATAGATACTAACATAGATGTAGATTTAAACAAATTTAATCTTGATTTCTTCATAAAAAATCCTCTAAAAAATTGTTAAAAAATTTAAAAAATCGTATTTTTATAAAGTAATAAATTATATACTAAGTTTACAACTTAAACATATATGTTTATTGAAAAAATAATTAATAAATTTAACTTTTTTTAAAATTATAAAAATAATTATACAAAAAATAGATGTTTTTCAAAATCGAATCACCATATTGGAGTATACAAACAATATAAAAGAACCACATTAATCTTTTATATAAAAAGTAAAATCAATTAATAAAAGATAGATTTATTAAGATTTTCCAACTTTTAAAATAAAATCAGACTAATAAAAAAATAGATTTATTAAGATTTTCCAACTTTAAATAAAAATTTTTTTTATAAAAAATTTTTTAAATAATATAGTTTAATAATAAAAATTTACAAACATTAATTACACTAAAAATTTAGGGTATATTATGAGTCCAAGTGAAAAAGTTAATACAACAATTACAAAATTTGAGGAATTTTTCTCAACACAATACAAAGATGAAGTATTTGATGTTTTAGAGAAATATCCTGAGGAAAAATCCATAACTATCCAATATAATGACTTGGAAATGTTTGATCCAGATTTAGCTGACCATCTAATCGATGCACCAAATGATGTTTTAAGTGCAGCGCAATCTGCAATTAGAAATATTGATCCCCTTGTTCAAAATGCAGATATTAATGTTAGAATAGCTAATTTATCAAATGTTATCCCTCTTAATATATTATTAAGTAAATATATTGGAAGTTTTGTAGCAGCAGACGGAATCGTGAGAAAAACAGATGAAATCAGACCTAGAATTGAAACTGCTACTTTTGAATGTAGAGGATGTACTAAAAAATACGAAGTAGAACAAACATCACAGAATCACATAGTAGAACCATCAATGTGTCCAAACTGTGGAGGAAGATCATTTAGGTTACTTCAAGAGGAATCACATTATATTGATACTCAGACTGCACGTATGCAAGAACCTTTAGAAAACTTATCTGGAGGTACTGAACCTAAACAAATGTTGATGGTTCTTGAAGATGATCTTGTAGATGAGCTTAACCCTGGAGACAAGGTTAGGATAACCGGAGTTTTAAAAACATTCAGGGAAGATAGAAGTGGTAAATTTAAAAATTACATATATGTTAACCATATTGAACCATTAGAACAAGAATTTGAAGAATTAAAAATTAGTGAAGAAGATGAGGAAAAGATCATTGAATTATCACAGGACCCCCACATTTATGATAAAATCATAAAATCTACAGCACCTTCCATTAGAGGATACCGTAATGTCAAGGAAGCAATTGCACTACAATTATTTGGAGGAGCTGCTAAAGTCTTAGAGGATGATACTAGATTAAGGGGAGATATTCATATTCTTATTGTAGGAGACCCAGGTATCGGTAAATCCCAGATTCTTAAATATGTTTCCAAATTAGCTCCTAGAAGTATTTACACCAGTGGTAAAGGTACAACTGGAGCAGGTTTAACTGCAGCTGCAGTAAGAGATGAACTAGGAGGATGGTCTCTTGAAGCAGGTGCACTTGTACTTGGAGATCAGGGAAATGTATGTGTTGATGAATTGGATAAAATGAGAGAGGAAGACAGATCAGCACTTCACGAAGCTTTAGAACAACAAACCGTAAGTATTGCAAAAGCAGGAATCATGGCAACTTTAAACTCAAGATGTTCAGTACTTGCAGCAGCAAACCCTAAATTTGGAAGATTTGATAGATATAAAGCATTAGCAGAGCAAATTGATTTACCATCCCCGATTTTATCTCGTTTTGATTTGATATTTGTAATTGAAGATAAACCGGATGTTAAAAACGATTCAGAATTAGCACAACATATTCTTGATATCCACCAGAAAAACTCTGTTGAGTATGCAATTGAACCGGATTTACTTAGGAAATATATTGCTTATGCACGTAAAAATTCAAATCCAAAATTAACCAATGAAGCAATGGATGTTTTAAAAGAATTTTATGTATCAACCAGGAATAGTTCATCTGAAGAACAAGGACCAGTTCCAATTACAGCAAGACAATTAGAGGCTACTATTCGTTTAGCAGAGGCTAGTGCAAAAATAAGATTAAAGGATGAAGTTGAAGCTGAGGATGCTAAGGAGGCAGTTAAACTTCAAATGGCTTGTCTTAAAGAGGTTGGTGTTGATCCTGAAACTGGAGAAATCGATATTGATAAAGTTGAAGGAAGAACCCCAAGTTCAGACAGGGATAAAATGCAGAAGGTAATTGAAGAGATAAGTAGCCTACAAGAGGAATATGGTGATCAAGCACCATTAAATGTTTTAATATCCAATCTCGAAGATAATTATAATATTAGTGAAGACAAAGCAGAACGTATTATACGTACTCTTAAACAAAAAGGAGTTATCTATGAACCAAGTCATGGATATTTAAAACGAGTATAATATTTAAATAAAATTGAATCTTTTAAATTAGATTTTTCTAGATACTATAAGAATCATTTAATTTAATTTAAATAAATAAAATCCAATTTCCTCCATTACATTCTTAAATAGAAATATAAGAAATGTTGAATTTTAAAAATTTTTCATAAATTAAATAAAAAACTATTAGAATTATAATAATATTTTAAAAAAAATAATAATCATTATATAATTATAAAAATATATATAAAGATATAGATTATGAGATGGATATAGGTAATTATTATGGAAATGATGAAGAAATCAATTAATGCGATTTTAGCTAACATTAATACTGCAACAAAATATTTAGATGAAGATACAATTGAAGAGTTTTTAAATGGAATTTTAAATGCCAATAACGTCTTTTTAATGGGTGCTGGAAGAAGTGGTCTTGTTGCAAGGGCATTTGCAATGAGGTTGATGCACCTTGGAATCAGTACATATGTTATAGGTGAGACAATTACCCCTGCAATTAATGAAGGGGATTGTTTAATTGCAGTTTCAGGTTCAGGTGAAACAGAATCAATTGTTGCTGCAGTAAAGAAGACAATTGAAAGAAAAGCATTTGTAATGTCTTTGACCTCAAATGAAGATTCCAGTATAGCAAAATGTTCTAAAACCCATATTTATATTAAAGGAAGAAATAAAGAAGATATTGATAAAGAATCAGAAAGTGAAGATTATACCAATAGACAGATAGAAGGAAATTATACTTTCTTTACACCATTAGGTACTGCTTTTGAAATAACATCCCTTGTTTTCTTAGACGGACTTATAACAGAACTTATGGGTAAAATGGGTAAAACCGAAGCAGATCTTAAAGCAAGACATGCAAAACTAGAATAAATTCATTTACTATTCAATTTATTTAAAACTATTTTTAAATTTAAAAACTTTATTTTATTTTATTGCATAAAATTGAAGATTCAAAAAAATATTCTGTTAGAACAATATAAAATAAACTTAACATGTTTAATAAAAATCTATTTTTAAAAGAACTTTAAAAATTTATTAAAAAATAACAAAATATAAGTTATATTAATAAGTGATTAAAATTATAATTATATTTAATATATTTTATAAATAACTTTAATCAAATAATATTTTTATTAATATTTTTAATTTAATTATCATTATTATTTAATCATTAAGAACCTAAAGGAGTGATATTCATGGAAGATAAAGAATATGAAAAATTATTAAATAGAGCAATTGACGAATTACCTCCAGAAGTATTCGAAACAAAAAGGTTTAAAATACCAAGAGCTTACTCTGATATTCAAGGAAACAGAACTTTTATTAAAAACTTTAAAGATGTTGCAGAAAAATTAAATAGAGATCCACAACATCTATTAAAATATTTATTAAGAGAATTAGGTACTGCGGGAAACCTTGAAGGAGGAAGAGCAATCCTACAAGGTAAATTCACTCATTATTTAATTAATGAAAGAATTGAAGATTATGTTGACAAATATGTTATCTGCCATGAATGTAATAGGCCAGATACTATTATTGTAAGGGAAGACAGAATTTTCTTACTTAAATGTTTAGCTTGTGGTGCTAGAGCTCCAGTTAAACCATTATAAATTCTTTATTTTTTATTTTTAATATCTTATTTATTTTTAAACTTCTTAATTAAATTTTTTGATGTGTAGTTATGTTTTGTCCAGAATGTGGTAGTTCTGATAAAGAGATGATTGGTAATATTTGTATTGACTGTTTTTTAAAAGATTATCAATTCTTAAAAATACCTGAAAACATTAAGATTACAGTATGTAAACATTGTAATGCTAAATATTATCAAGGAAAATGGATTGATGAGGATATTCCTGAAGAGGAAATAATTTACCGTACACTTGAAGATAACATCGAAATCGATGACATGATTGAAGATGAAATCATCGATCTTGAAATCGTTCAGATGAGAGGAACAATAGCCGAGTGTACCATTGATGCAATAGGTGAATTTAAAGGAAGGGAATTAAGAGAACATTATAATACTAATGTGCAAATCAAAAATTCAACATGTCCCACCTGTTCTAAAAGAAATTCAGGATATTATGAAATAGTAATACAACTAAGAGCCGATGAAAGAGAACTTAAACCGGAAGAAATTCAGAAAGCCGATGAAATAATATATAACGTTTTAAATAAACAATTTAAAAAAGATAAATTAGCATATCTTCATGAAAGGGCCGTTTTAAAAGAGGGCATTGATTATTATATTGGATCCTATAAATCTGGTAAGAAAGTGTTAAATGGTCTTAAAAATCACTTTGGTGGAACAAGTAAGGAATCTCCACGGCTTATCTCAGAGGACAAATCTACTGGAAAGAGATTATATAGAATTTGGGTATCTTTAAGACTTCCTAAATTTCAAATAGGTGACATTATTGAATTTGAAGATAAAATAGGCCAAATTATTGATATTAATGCAGATAAAACCCTTGCATCCAATATTAAAACCTGTGAAAAATTCTCATTTTCATGGGCAAAATATGATAATGTTAGAATTATTGAAAAGAAAGAGGATATTCAAAAAACCTCAGTAATATCAAAATCCCCAAGTAATCTTGAGATATTAAATCCCGATGACTATTCCGCATATGATATCGATATGCTTGAAGAGTATAGGGACTTTAATATTGGAGATGAAATAGAAGTCGTCAAGGTAGATGAAATATTTTACCCATTACTTACAATTAAAAAAAATTAAACTAATCATAATTACAAAAAATAAAAATCATAATGTGATGATATGAATAACGAAGAAAAGATCGAATTAATAAAAAAAGGAACTGTAGAAGTAATTGAAGAAGAAGAATTAAAAGAGATACTATCTAAAGAAAACCCAATAGCTTATACAGGATATGAACCTTCCGGTAAGATTCATTTAGGACATGCAATTACCATAATGAAATTAAAACAATTACAATCAATTGGATTTAAAATTAAGATTTTACTTGCAGATTATCATGCATTCTTAAATGGTAAGGGAACCGTTGAGGAAATAGCTAAAACTGCAGAATATAATAAAAAATGTTTCCAAGCTTTAGGTCTTAATGAGGATACAGAATATATATTAGGATCCAGTTTTGAAACAGAATCTGAATATACCAATATTGTTTACCAATTAGCTACTTTAACTACCTTAAAAAGAGCAAGAAGAAGTATGGATATGGTAAGCAGGGATGATGATAACCCTAAAGTAGCGAGTACAATTTATCCATTAATGCAGACTGCAGATATGGTTTCCCTTAAAACAGATATTGCCTTAGGTGGACTTGAACAAAGAAAGATTCAAATGTTAGCAAGGGAAGAATTACCAAAATTAGGTTTGAAACCACCAGTCTGTATCCACACCCCATTACTACATGGTCTTGATGGAGCAGATAAGATGTCTTCAAGTAAAGGTAATTTTATTGCAGTGGATGATTCCGAGGAAACAATTAAAGATAAAATCAATAAAAGTTACTGTCCAAAAGGTGAAGTCGAAGGCAATCCAATGATTGAAATAGCTGAGCATTTCGTATATCCTTACCAGGAAACATTGCTTATTGAAAGACCTGAGAAATTTGGTGGAAACCTTGAATTAACTAAAGAAGAGTTAATTAAAATATATGGTGAAGGTAACTTACATCCAATGGACTTAAAAAATGGAATCAGTAATTATATGATTGAATTTTTAAGACCAGCAAGAGAATTTATGGAAAAAAATTAAATTTCCTGAATTTTTTAATTTTAGTTAATAGCTAAACAAGGTGGTAAAATGAATGAAGACGATTATGAAATGAGAGTTCCCAATGGTGTTGGAGAAAGAATGCTTGCGGAAGCATTTGAAAAATTCGATGTTGAATTAAAACAATCAGAATATGGCCCAAAACTCATTGGTTCCAAAGAAGAGTTAGAAAAAGCTCAAAAATTCTTATATGATGAAATTGAAAAAAGACTTAAAGAGATTGAAGAAGGTTCTAAACCTAAATAATCTTTCTATTTTTATCTTTTAATATACAACTGATTTTCATGGATGATAAATACATAACAGTCTCCCAACTAAACAGATATGTAAAAAGTTTACTTGATAAAGATCAAGACTTAAAAAAGGTATATTTAAGAGGAGAAATCTCTAATTTTAAACAATACTCAAGTGGACATTGTTACTTCACTTTAAAGGATAAAAAAAGTTCCATTAATGCGGTTATGTTTAAGTCCTATGCTAATTTTCTTAAATTTAAAGTTGAAGATGGTATGCAGGTATTAATCAGAGGAACAGTTAGCCTATATCCTGAACGTGGTAAATACCAGATATATGTTAAAAGAATGCAAGTTGATGGAAAGGGAGATTTACTTGTAGCATATGAACAATTAAAGAGGAAATTATCCTCCGAAGGTTTATTTGATGAGGACAATAAAAAACCGATACCAAGGTTTCCGAGGAGAATTGGAGTTATAACCTCACCTACTGGTGCTGCAATTAAAGATATTATTACCACCATTAAAAGAAGATGGCCATATACAGAAATCATATTATTTCCGTCATTGGTCCAGGGAGAACTTGCAGGTAGAAACATAGTAAAACAAATAAGGAAAAGCCAGAAATATAACCTTGATACTTTAATTATCGGAAGAGGTGGAGGAAGTATTGAAGATTTATGGCCATTTAATGAGGAGATTGTTGCAAGGGCGATTTCCTATTGTAACATCCCCACAGTAAGTGCAGTAGGTCATGAAAGGGATTATACCATAGCCGATTTCGTTTCTGATTTAAGAGCCCCTACACCAACTGCTGCAGGAGAATTAGTTGTACCGGATAAAGAAAGCGTTAAGTCAAAAATTGATTACCTGCATTCTAGGGCTTTTAAAAATATTGAAAATAAAATAGATAACTATCAAAAGGAATTAGGGAATATTAAATCCAAAAGTCTGTTTACAAATCCCGAGGAAATATACGAACTTAAGGAATTGGATCTAGATAACTTTAAAAGCAGATTAGAATATAGTGCCAACAATTTAATAAAATATAAAGAACAGGACATAAACAGGATTAAAGATTCTTATCTTTTAAAAAACCCCTATTCCCTGGTGAATAAAAAATATGACGAATACTCAAATATAAGCTATAAATTGAAGGTTGAATCAGAATCAATTATTAACAAAAAAGAGAACCAGTTAAATAGATTAAAGAATTCTTATCATATTAAGAATCCAAACTATATTTTAGATAAGAATTTTAATAAATATATTGAGTTATTTGAGAAATTAGAATTATTAAACCCACTAAATACCTTAAAAAGAGGTTATACATTAGCAAAACACAATGGAAAATATATCAAATCATCAAAGAATCTTAAAAGTGGGGACACGATAGAAGTAGAATTCAACGATGGAAATATTAATACCAAAGTAATATAAGAGGATAAAATGGAAAACAACAACTTAGAAGATTATTATAAACAAAAAAACATTGAAGACAATAGCTTTGAAGAGAATATTAAAGAATTAGAGGATATTGTAAATAGGTTAGAAAGTGGAGACATACCACTTGATGATGCCATAAAAGAGTTCAACAAAGCAATGACATTGGTTAAATCCTGTGATGAAAAATTAAAAGAGGCCAAAGATTCCATATCCAAAATTGTAAAAGAAAATGGAGAGATTATTGATTTTAATTTAGAGGAAAATAGCGAATAAATTAATCAGTTATACAATCTTTACATATTCCAAGTAATGGTGCAACTTTAATTTTAATATTATGTGCAACCATCCTAGGACCACTATTTCCATCAATTACTGTAAAATTATCATGTTTATCTGCAAGTTCCAGATATTTATCTTTAACAGAAGATAAAAACTCTTCATTTTCAAATTCATCCCTACCCTCTGTTCTAGATACAGAGGTTTTCAAATCCAAATCAAGTAATATCACCATATCTGGAATCTTAACAAATTTATTTATCTCTTCAATCCAATCTGCAGGTTCCTGATATACTAAACTAGAATAAAAAGATCTATCACTAATGACCACCTTATTTTCTTTTTGAAAACTTTCAATATCATTCATAAGCAATGTCCTATCTGCTGCAAAAAGTAGACCCAATGTTTTTTGCATATATTCTGAAGTGGCATTCTCATCTTGTAATAATTTTCTTATAAGTTTACCAATATCACTATCTGTAGGTTCCACTACAGTTTCTACCTGAAAACCATTATTAACTAACCAATCTTTTAATAGTTCTATTTGTGTAGTTTTACCTGCACCATCAATTCCCTCAAATACAATATACATAGAATCACTATTATAAATTAAATAATTTTAAAATATTCTAATAAATTTAAAATAAATAAAGATTAAATAATTAATTATTATATAATGTTTTTTAATTTCAAATTATAAAAATTTACCATTATCGTTTTATTAATTTTAAGGAGATATGAAATGAATCTTAAAGAATTACTTGCACCTGCAGGATCATATGACATATTCGTAATTGCCATAAATGCAGGAGCTGATGCGGTTTATTTATCTGGACATCGTTATGGGGCAAGAGCATTTGCCGAAAACTTTACCTCTGAGGAATTAGAGCAAGCTGTTAGATATGCTCACTTAAATGGTGCCACAGTACATGTTACTGTAAATACATTAATGAATAACTCAGAGGTTATATCTGTTTTAAAATATCTTCACTATCTTTATAGAATTGGTGTTGATGCTGTTATTATACAGGATTTGGGAATTGTAAATCTAGCCCATGGATTCATTCCAAATCTTGAAATTCACGCATCCACCCAGATGACCATTAGAGATTATGAAAGTATTAAATGGGCCTATAAACAGGGTATGTCACGTGTAATATTACCTCGTGAGATGAGTGTTAATGAAATATCCAGAATTTCAAAAAGATTAAAAGAAGATAAGATACCTATGGAACTTGAAGTCTTTGGTCATGGTTCTTTATGTTACTGTTTAAGTGGAAAATGTTACATATCTTCATTTAACAATGGCAGAAGTGCCAATCGAGGTGCATGTACCCAACCTTGCCGTAATCAATATAGGCTCAGATATCATAACCATACAATAAGTAATGGCTGTTTAATCTCAACACATGATCTTGCAACTTACAGCAATCTTAAGGAAATTTCCGATGCAGGTGTTTGTTCTGTAAAAATTGAAGGTAGACTTAAGTCTGCAGATTATGTAGGTACAATCGTCCATTCATATCGTAATATGCTAGATATCCTTAAAAAACATGAAGAAAATGAGAAATTAGGAATCAATAAAGAAATTACAATAGATGGTAAAACCGAAGAGGAAATCGTAAAGGAATTAAAATATGATTTAGATTTAGCCTTTAACAGATATTACACAAATGGATATATTTCAAATGATTCCCCAGGAGATGTGATGGGAAGGGAAAGTTCATATCACCAGGGAATCTATATAGGAGTGATTACCAATATTGACGGAGAACTTATCACCATTGATACAAGCAAGAAACAACATCCAGTTACACTTCAGAATGGTGACGGAATAGGATTTAAATATAGGGGAAAGATCAAAGGTATTTACATCGACAACATAATAAAACAGACAGACAACGAAATTCAATTGAATACTACAAGGGATGTTCGCATTGGAACTGAAGTTTACCTAAGTTATTCCAAGGAGGCCCATGATAAACTTAAGAAATATACAAAAGAACAAATCAAACCAAGCTATCCAATGACTTTAGATTTAAAAATTGATGAAAACAGACATATAAGCGGAAGGATTACATTTGAAGTTAAAGATGACTCTGTCCAATACGATTATACCTCAGAGTATTCCCTTGAAGATGCTATTAAAAAACCAATTGATGAGGAACAGATTATAAAACAAATGTCAAAAACTGGAGGTACTCCTTTTTATATTAAGGACATAACTGTTGAAGAAATTAAAGATAGTTTATTCATTCCAACCAGTAAACTAAATCAAATCAGAAGAGAAATCCTAGATAAAGGTTCCGAGCTTCTTCTTGATTATTATATACCTGATAAGGATGAGGTTAAGGATATTAAAAAATCAATTAAAAAGTATGGAAAAGAATATAAAAACAGAGGTAAATTCCTAGAAGCCACAGAATCCAATTATGAGAAAAACTATAACAAATACATTGGTTTAAATGTTTATGTGGATAATTTAAATCTTCTAAGGGAGGTTTGTAAACACCCAATCATTAGAGTCTATTATGACGCTAACTTCAACTATAAAGATCCGAAAGACTTCTTCAATAATGTTTCAAAAGAACTGGAAAAGGCATATGAAATAGCCAATGGAGTGGAACTTGTTTGGGTTTTATCCTCATTCATCTCAGAAAAGGACATTGAAAAATCCAATAAGATCATCAATAGTCTTAAAAGAAAAGGGGTTTCTATTAATGTAATGTGTGATGCTCCAGGACTTGCAGATGTATTCGACTGTAAGGTTTATGGTCACCACAATCTCAATATTTGGAATAGTTATACTGTTGATACATTGATTGATAGTGGATTTGACGGTCTTACAATCTCTAATGAATTATCAAAAGATGAAATTAAAGAATTAACATTAAGAGAGGAAAATAAAGAATTCCCACTTGAATTACTTGTACATGGAAACCTTGAACTTATGACAAGTAAAGATGATTTTTCCAAATTAAATGAAGGAAAAAACCTCGAATTAAATGACAACAAAGATTATGTGACATTAGAAGATAAAAGACGTAAGCTTAAAATCAAAATTAGATTTGACTACAATCGATTTAGTCATTTCTTCAATAATAACTGTCTTTGTTTAATTGATGAGATAGACACCATAAAGAATATTGGTGTTACAAACATTGTACTTGATTGCAGATTTTCAAGTGAGAAATATGTATCTCAGATTATTTCATTATATACCCAGGGTATTAATGGAGAGACAGATGGAGAATCTCTTAAGCAAACCATTTCCAATATTTCCCAGTCCCCGTTAGATAATGGTAATTTCATTGACGGAAGAAGATTAGAAGATAAGAATTATTAGAAAATCGGATTTTCATAAAAAGAAAAGTATAAATATTTTATTGGTAACAATAATTATAAAGAGGTGTTATCATGACTGATTTAGATAAAGATACTGAAGCAAAAATCTTAGAAGTTGTAAAACCTTATCATAAAGAAGAGGATTATCAATTAAATTATCTTATTACTGATGATAATATAATTAACATATTCTCAAGCATTAACATAGGTAATGCAATTAAAACAGAAGATTTAAATAAAATAGCTGAGATTCTAAATGCTGAATTTATTGGATTTAAAATTGTAAACCAAGAATACAGATTTGCATTTCAATTATAAATTTATTTAATACAAATTTTTCTATTTTTTATTATTTTAATAAAAGCTTTTTTTATGATCTAATTAAGATTACTGATTTAAATTAAAATACATTGAGGTTGTAAAAAATTCAACTGATGGCTTGAATTTTTTTAAATTTGTTTTATTGTTTTGTAGTTTCTTATGATTTCTTTGGTTTGGAATTCGTTTTTTACTCCGTTTACTGTTCGGAATATGTTTTTTCTGCTTCTTGGTAGTGTTGTTCTGAATAATAGTTCTATTGTGTTGTTTGTTTTTGGTATGTTTTTGTTTTTCATATGATTTAAGTAGTTTTCTATGTTTTTGGTGATTTTTGGTATTTTTTTGGCTATTATTTCGGGTATTTGGTCTATTTCTTCTTTTAATTTGTTTATTCTTTTTGTTGCTGTTTTTATTTTTTTGGATTTGAATATTAATGATATTTTGTCCATGTATTTTTCTAGTTTTTTGATTTTGTGTTTGTTTTCTCTTATTTTAAATTTTAGAATGTTTAATTGTATTTTTAGGCTTTTTATTTGTTCATTTATTTTTATTCTTTTTTTGTCTGTTTTTTTGATTCTGCCTCTTTTGATTTGGATTTTACTTTGTAATTTTTCGATTTTAGTTGTTATTTTTTCTATTTTATTTTTGTTTGTTTTGTTTTGTCTTTTTAGTTTGTTTATTTGTTTGTATGCGGGTTTTCGTATTTCATGTATTAAATGGAATACACATTGTTGGTGTATTATGTTGTTTTCTTTGCAGAATTTTTTATAGATTGGGTGTCCGTCTGTTATTAGTACTTTTAGTTTAAATTCTTTTGTGGATTCTTTGATGAAGTTTTCGAACGTTTTTTGGTTGAATTTGTTTTTGTGTATTATTTTTGTGTTAATTGTTATTTTGCTTATTGCGTCTATTATGCTTAATCTGAGGTATGTTTGTCTTGATATGTTCAAATATTGTTCGTCGTAGTGGATTATTCCACTATATTCGATTTCATGTTCTTTGATTTGTTTTTTAATGTGTTTTTCGTGTTTTAGTATCCAGTCATCGATTTTTTGTTTAAATGTGTTGTAGATTGTTTGATGGCTTATATTTAGGTTTTCTGTTTTGTTTATGATGTTTGCAACTTTGTTATATGGTATATAGGTTTGTGTTTTGAATATTATTGCTTTTTCTTTTGTTTTCTTTGAATAATTGCAGTATTTGTCTTTAAATTTTGTTATATCTGTTGTTTCGTAGTGTTTGCATTTTTTCGAGCTGCAAACGTATTTTTGTAGATATATTTCGTGTTTTTTCTCGTATTTTATTTTGGTTAGTCCGTTTTTGTTTAGTGGTGCTCCGCATTTACTGCAATATTCTTTTTTCTTGACTATTATTGCTTTGTTAGTGGGTTCAGTTAGTTTTAAGAAGATAATTGCTATTTCAGGGTCTAGATCATTTGTGATTTTTATGTGATTTTTTTGTGTTTTTGAATCGAAAAAAATAAATATTTCTTCATTTAAATTATTAATTGTGGGTGTATTTTGCTTCATATTAATATATATGCCCACATTATTATTTAACTCTTTTTATGCTATTTTTCAGTTGAAATAGCGCTTATTATTTTATTATTTTGTATATTACTTTATATTAATTAAGTATTTTATTTTTAGGACTTGTTTTGTTTGTTTTTATTAAATTAGAGTTTTGTTTTGTTTATTTTGGTGTTATGATTTTCTGTTGTTATTTTGGTTCATTGTTCTTTTATTTTAATGTAACTTATTATTTTTTAGTTTTATGTTATTTTATAACTTTTGAAGTTGTATTTCAACTGTAAATTGTTTTTTAGTTAGAATTAGAAAAAATAAGTGGTTTATCATCAGTTGAATTTTTTACAGTCCCAATACATTTATTAAAAACTGTTTTTACTCCAGAACTAAATATTATTCCTAAAGTTAAATTAATAATAAAATTCAAGTTATTCTTAAAATATTTATAAAAACTTTCGTTTTTAAAAAAAAGATTAAAATATTTATTTAAGAAATTAAAAATCTTATAGATTTATTATTTAATAAAGATAAAATATTATTAATATAATTAATTTATGAGGATACTATGAAAATACCAGAATTACTTGCTCCAGTTGGAAACATGAATCATCTTAAACTTGCAGTATACAATGGTGCAAGTTCTATTTATTTAAGCGGTAAAGAATTCGGTGCCAGGAAATATGCGGAAAATTTTAGTCTGGAAGAGATTGAGGAAGCTACTAAATTTGCACATCTTTACAATGTCAAGGTTTATGTAACTGTTAATATTCTTATTAAGGAAAAGGAAATCCCTGAAGTAATAGACTATATTATTAAACTATATGAAATTGGCATAGACGGACTTCTTATACAGGATGTAGGTCTTATTAGAATCGTACATGAAATAATCCCCAACCTCCCCATTCATGCATCAACACAATTAAATATACATAATCTTGAGGATGTTGACTGGGCAAAAGAAATGGGAATTAAAAGAATAGTATTACCCCGTGAATTAAAACTTAAAGAGGCTAAAGAAATAACAAAATATGCTCATCAAAATGGTATTAAAGTTGAAATGTTTCTACATGGAGCATTATGTTATTCCTATTCAGGACATTGTCTTTTATCATCATATATTGGGGGCAGAAGCGGAAATAGAGGAAGATGTGCCCAACCTTGTAGATTAAAATATAGTTTATGTTGTGAAAATGGCAATAGTTTAGATGAAAATTTCCTCATAGAAAGCAAAAGAAAATACTATTTATCTCCAAAAGACCTTTCATTATATGACGATTTAGAGAGAATTCTTTTTGTAGATTCATTGAAAATTGAAGGAAGAATGAGAAACGAGGAATATGTTTCAGTTGTAGTTAATACATATAGACAAGCACTTAATAAATTAAGACATAATAAACATTTACCTCATAACGAGGAGTTAAGTCTTGTTTTTAATCGTAAATTCACACGTGGCCATTTACTCGATAATCCAAATAGAATAATGAACTATAAAAAACCATCCAATAATGGACTTTTTATTGGAAATGTAGTTGATTTTAATGGTAAGAATACAATCAAAGTAGAATTATCCGGCAAAACCATTCCTGAAAAAGGTGATGGAATATTAATTGAGGGGAAACCTTTAGAAAATAGCCAAAGGGATACATATGGATTTGAACTTTCAATCGATCCCAAGTTTGAAGACGATTTTCTTGTTCTAAAGACAATCAGAGAAAATAAAAACATAAATATTAAAATCGATAATAACTCCAAGGTTTATATTTCAAAAAGAAAAGCAATCAAGGATGAGACCAAACAAGGGTTAAATGGTGAAAACCATAGTTATAAAAAATCAGTACTTGATATCGACTTTAAGGTAAATAAAAATAGATATCCAATTATTAAAGGACACCTTAAATTAGGAAATGGAAAGACAGCTGAACTAAAATACAAGGGCAAAAATCAATGGGAGGAAGCTATAAATAAACCTGTAGATTCTAAAAAAATCAGAGAAAACTTCAATAAAACCGACAATTTACCATTTTATATAAAACATGTTAATGTTAATTATACGGACAATCTTTTTACCCCTATGAGTAATTTAAATAAGCTTAGAAGGGATTTTTACCAGAAATTAACCGAAGAGATAGAGGAATCATATATTCCAAAAGACCTAGATAAAGTTAAGTCAAACTATAAAGAGTATAAAAATAATTACTTTAAGAATAGATATAGTAAAACAGAGAAAAATTGCGAAAACAAGAATTTGTCCATTTATATTAATTCATTAGATGCATTAAAAGAGATCAATAAAAACCCAATATTTAAAAGGGTTTATCTAGAGATTCCTCCAAATGAAATGAATATTTTATCTGAAAATTATAAAGAGAGATTTAATATAAACTATTGCGTTAATTTCATTAAAAAAGCATATGAGTTAAGTTTGGATAAGGATTATAACCTTGTATGGATGTGGCCCAAAGTATGTTGTAGAGACACAATAAACGGTTTATTTAAAACACTTGGAATATTACATAAACTAGACATTTATACAGACATTATGGCCTCCAACTATAGATTAGCAGAAATATTAAAGAATTATAACATTAACGTATATGGTTCTCAGGGATTAAATCTTTACAATCATGAAACAGCCAATAGCTTAAATAGTTTTGACATACTTACAATATCTACAGAACTTTCAAAAGAGGATATTAAAGATCTACGTTCAAACTCAGATACCGATAAACTGGAAATTGTTATCGGCGGTATTCTGGAGGCAATGATTACAAGAAAGCCAATAATGTCTAAAAAAGATATTAAAAACATTAGAAAAGAATTAAACATTAAAATTTCCAAAGACACCGATTTGAATATCTCAATTAAAGACAAAAACAACCATTACTACCCGGTTAAAGGTACAATTACCGAAGATTTATACATATTATATTATGAAAGATTATCATTAATTAAAGAGCTAGACTATTTAAATAACATTGGCATGTCCAATTATGCCATTGATTTAAGATGGGAAAGTGCAGAAAATGTTAATAAAATCAGCGAAATATTTAGAAATGCACTAGAATCTCTTAAAAATCTAGATGACTTAAATCAGGACTTAATTAATAATTTTTGGTATAATGCAACCCAATTAAATTTTAACAGACAACTACAATAAATAGTTTTCATATGCTCTATCTAAAGAATATTATATATTAAATCCTTAAATAGAAATACTAAATTTCAATATGATTTTTTCAATAATCCAAAGATTAAAAAACTAACATATTCAACAATCGTCTTTTAATCAACATGAAAAAACCTATTGATTTGAACATATAATAAGGGTTTGGTAATATGATAGATGATAGGGTCAAATTAGAGGATATTAAAGGAGTAGGAGAAAAGCTCTCAGGTAAAATTATACGGGAACTTGGGGGAGAAGAGAACCTATATGAAATTGTGGATAACCTGGAACTTGAAAAACTTACGTCAATCGAAGGAATATCCCAGAAAAAAGCAATTGAAATAATGAATCAACTTCTTGGAAACCCTAAACAAGAATTTTTAAAAAGTGATAGGGCTGTAGAAATCTATGATGACATCATACAGAAAATATTAGCTTATTCTAATACGGAGTATTCCAAAAATAGAATATTGCTACTTTCACCTACTAAGGATAAAGAAAGAATAAAGTCCAATATCCAATTTGTAATGGATGCAAAAGAAAAGGTGTCAAATTTACCCATCATAAAACTTAAAGGTTTAATGAAAAATTTACATAAACCAATTAAACCAAAAGCACAGTTCGATGCAAGTAAACTCATATTAGTAGAAAGTGATGAGGACAATGCTTATTTAACAGATTTAGGACTTAACCAATATTTCTCCATTATTACTGCTAGGAACTCACCTACCCTTATAGAGGAAATTAGAAACTACGAATTAATATTGTATGTTTATTCCGAGGGACTTCTTGATTTTAGCGATTCACCTAACGTTGTAATGATAAGTAAAGAATCTTCCAAAGAGGAAATCGTTCCAGACATCATGTTAAATTATTTTAATTTAAATAAGGAATTGTTTAAAAATGTTGGAATTATTAGAAAAATACTTAATTTAGACACTGTCCTTGAAGATATAGAACCTATTCTTGACGAGGTAAATATCGTTGAAAAGGATAATGTTGATATTGATGGGGCAGTACATGATGCTAAAGAATATGGTAATAAGAAACTTAAGGAGGAAATAAAGAATATTGACCTTGAAGGGGAGGAAGTGTTAGATCTATTAAATCATGAAATGCCATCAAAACTTGAAAATATCCTGAAAGACACATTAACCGAATTAGATGAGATGATTTATAAAGAAACATCAATAAGATTTGATCCTTTTATTAAAAAATATCCTCTTGAAATTGATGAGGATGAAATCAGACGTGTAAAATGTGATATTGAATCAAAACGCGAAAATAATATCTATGACATGAAACTTAACGCTGCAAACCATCTTAAAGCAATAAAAGACAAGGCAGAAAAAGAGGTTGAAGAGGTAATTAAGTTCGACTATGAATTTTCACTTGGAAGTTTCGCATATGAATATGACCTACACGCACCAGTAATATCTGACGGATTTAAATTTAAAGGGGCATTACACTTAAATCTTGCACTAAAGAATCCTGAAAAGATTCAGAGAATTGATTATGAACTAAGTCCCAGAGAGAACATAGCCCTTTTAACAGGCGCAAATAGTGGTGGTAAAACCACATTACTTGAAACCATAAGTCAAATTTCAATAATGACACAGATGGGACTTCCGGTATGTGCGGAGTCTGCGGAAGTAATCATTCTTGATGAGATATATCACTTCTCCAAAAAACGATCACTTGATGCAGGTGCTTTTGAAACATTTTTGAATATATTTATGCCAATTGTTACTACAAACAGCCAGAAATTAGTACTTCTTGATGAACTTGAAGGAATTACAGAATTAGAGGCAGCTGTCAAAATTATATCAAGCTTTATTGAAATGATTGAGAAAACAGATTCCTTCGGTATTATTGTAACACACATGGCAAAGGAACTAATGCTATATACCGATGTTAGAGTGGATGGTATTGAAGCTAAGGGATTAGATGAAAACTATGATTTGATTGTAGATAGAACCCCGAAAATGAATTATTTAGCTAGAAGTACACCGGAATTGATTCTTAAAAGAATCTATGAAAACTCCGAAGGTACTCTAAAAGAAGTTTATGGAGAGGTTCTTAAAAAATTTGATTAAACAAATAGCTAAAACTAGTCAAAAATAAATTTATCTACCAAATGTAGTTTACCTTTATTACATGCAGGACACTTATCAAAATTCCATATAGAATCTACAACATTACCACATTTTCCACATTTCCTATATGCATTGTAAGGACCCTGATGTATACCATCTTCACCTACAATTTCCAAGAAGAATATGATGTTTTCATGTTTAGATACTTTTCTAATTAATTGTTCCACTTCATTAATACTTAAATCGGATTTATTATCTGTCAAATCATATTCAGTTACAAATTCTTTACAATGGGGACAGTACCATACTAAAATAAAACCTGAGATTAGAGATGCAGTCTTGGCTCTAGAAGTCATTATCATTAAAGCTTCCTCATTAATCTCGGTTAAATCCTCATTAAAATAGAAAACTCTATCTACATGTTCATATTGAAAATCGCAATTATCACATAAAAATAAAGAATATTTACTCATATTTAAGTTTTTATTAAATATTAACTTAAATCTTTTTGTTCTATCAATTAAATTGAGATAATTTAAAAACTTAATATTTAAAACTCTTTTAAGATAATGAAAGTTGAGATTCAATTAAAAACAATGAGATTTTTAGATAACCTAAAATTTAAATCAGGAAGTATTCACTAAATTAAAACAGTTAAAACAATAGATTAATAACTAAATAATTAAAACAACCACCAATAGTAGCTAAAAACAGATAAAACAAGATAGAATGATACCTAAAATAATTAAAATACTCAAAACAATAACCAAAAACAGAGATATGGCTAAAAAGATTAAGATAATCTTGTTTAACCATAATAAAAGTAAAGAATTTAGAAAAGAAATTAAATCATTTTATTCATAATTCGGATCTTCTTTAATAACTTTTCTAAATTCAGGATATTTGGTAATAAATTCCCTAACTTCCTGATTCTTTAAGGCGGTGATGAATTTACTATGTTTATAATAATCTAATTTATCTTGATGATTTAAGTAAATATGGAATAGAACACTACATTTAGGATCTTCAAGTAATCTATCACGATAATAGACAAATGTAGAATCATATTTAACCATTATATCAAAAATTGCTGCTGGAATATAATCATATAATTTAAAAATATCTTTAGAATTGTTTTCAATAAAATCTTTATTAAGTTTTATAGGAGATTCTTCATTTTCCATGTAAAGTTCGGTTGTTAACATTATAATCACTTCTATTAAATTTTAAATCTACAAACTTATCTATAAAGATAAAAGATATTATCACAGATCATCAAGATATGTGATACAATAATGAATATCACATACACAAATATAAACCTTTGCATTGTCTAAAAAACAATTTAAAAATTAAACAAATTGAAAAAAATAGCCATAATAACAATATTTTAATGAAAATAGTTCAAAAAAATAATTTCCATTAAATTAAAATCCAATGATAATAATTAAGAAAAAGGAGTTTCTGGTGAAATTACAGACAATAAAACAAAAAATAGAATATGTCCATTATTCAAGATATCCGATGTAAAATATACAAACAACAATTAATAAAAAGTTTTTTTAAATAAAAAAAAGATAGAAATGGATAAATTATTATAAAAAATTAGTTTAAATCATCTAAACTAAGATTACTATAATATTTTATTTTATCTAATTCATCATATGCAGAATTATCTTTAATTAATTCTTTAGAATAATTAAAACCTTCATCTAAAGATTTAACCTTATTTGCAACATATAAAATCCCTGCAGAATTCATACATGCCAAATCTAATCTTGCTTTATCTTTATCAGTATCCTGTTTATTTACAAGAATATTTTTAATTATTTTAACGTGATCATCTTTTGATTCTGGAGCTCTGATATAATCAGGATTTACACTATTACATCCAAACGTTTCAGGGCTAATATAATCAACCCTAATTTTTCCATGGTTTATGAATGCCACTTTTGTCTTACCTATAATTGAGATTTCATCCATTGCAGGATTACCCTCATTATCAAAACCATGTAATACCATTGCCCTTTTTCTTCCAAGGTTTACAAGTACCTCTGCTATATCCTCAATTAAATCCGGATCATATATTCCAGTAAACTGTGCATTAAGATTAGATGGACAGGTTAAAGGACCTAAAAGATTAAAGACAGTACGGGTACCTAAACTCTTTCTAATACCCATTACATTTTTAGTTGCAGGATGGTATTTTGGAGCAAACAGAAATCCATAATTACAATGTTCAAGTGAATAAGAATTTACCTCTGGATCAGGCATTATATTTACACCTAACGCCTCTAAAACATCAGCACCACCACATTTACTGCTTACAGATCTATTACCATGTTTGGATATCTCAGCACCACCTGCAGCTGCAATAATTGATGCTGCTGTACTTACGTTAAATGTTTTAAAATTGTCCCCACCTGTACCACACACATCTAGGAGATACCCCTTTGGAACATAATCAACATGGCGACCATAAGACGCCATGGTCTTTGCAAATCCTGTAATTTCAGGAATAGATTCCCCTTTAATTCTAAGGGCAATTAAAAATCCTGCTATAATGTTATCATTACAGTTACCTAAAATCATATCCTCCATACATTTAGAGGCCTCTTCTTCGGTTAAATCCCTTTGTTCATCAAGTAAACTATCAAAAATCTCTTCAATCATATTAACATCACACTATTCTTTTTTAGTTGCTTTTTTCATAGATTTAACAAATTCACTTATTTCCTTAAGCATTTTATTTTTATCATCAAGGTTATCTGCAATCCTATTAATTATTGCACTTCCAACAATAGCTCCGTCAGCACCAGATGCAATTACCTGTTTTACATGCTCAGGTTTTGAAATTCCGAAACCAACACATAATGGCATATCAGTATGTTGCCTCATCCTCTCAATCATATCAGTTGTATCCATATCAACATTTTCCCTTACACCGGTTGTACCCATTACAGAAACTACATAAATATATCCACCTGCATATTCTGCGATCTTTTGAAGTCTTTCATTACTTGTAGTTTGAGCTGCAATAAATACTTCTTCAACACCATATTTATCTGCAGCTTCCCTTGCATCTGATGATTCTTCAGGAGGCAAATCAGCACATAAAACTGCATTAACACCTATATCCGCCAATCTTTTATAAAACTCATCAATACCATATTTATAAATTAGATTATAGTAAAGTAAAAGTCCAAATGGTTTATCAGTATAATCCCTTAATTCCTCAAGAAATTTGAAGCAGTCTTCCACTGTAGTTCCTGCTTTAAAAGATCTGTTATCAGCATCTTGAACCGTTTTTCCATCTGCAATAGGATCAGTAAATGGAAAACCTATCTCCAAAGCATCTGCCCCACTATCAATTAAAGTCTTTCCAATTTCCAATGAAGTTTCATAATCAGGATCACCAACTACAATAAATGGAATAAATATACCTTCATTTTTAGCTTTTGCCTCTTTAAAAATCTCATCAAATCTTTTCATTTCCATAGTCTCACCTAAAACTAATCTACTTTAACTCCTAATTCTTTAGCAACAATATTCATATCTTTATCCCCTCTTCCTGAAAGATTAACAATGATGGTTTTACCTTTATTTTCAGGCTGTTTTGCATATTTAATTGCATAAGCAACAGCATGTGAACTTTCAAGAGCAGGAATAATACCTTCAACTTCACATAATGTCCTAAATCCGTCTAATGCCTCTTGATTATTAATTGATACATATTGTGCACGTCCAATACTATCCAAATATGCATGCTCCGGACCTACTCCAGGATAATCAAGACCTGCAGACACACAACTAGCTTCTATTATTTGACCCTCATCAGTTTGTAATACTTTAGACAATGAACCATGTAAAATACCATCAGTACCATTGGTAATGGTGGAAGCGTTTTCATCGGTATCTGCACCTTTTCCACCACCTTCTACACCAATTAAATCAACGGATTCATCATCCACAAATCCTGAGAAAATACCCATTGCATTACTTCCACCACCAACACAGGCAATAACAGTATCTGGAAGTTTACCTTCCAATTCCAATATTTGTTTACGGGCTTCAGTTCCAATAACACTTTGGAAATATTTTACAATGGTAGGATATGGATGGGGACCCATTGTAGTACCAATCAAATAATGAGTATTCTCCACATTGGAAATCCAATCCCTAAATGCTTCATTAATAGCATCTTTTAATGTTCTTGAACCTGCATCTACAGGAACAACTTCGGCACCAGATAATTCCATTCTAAATACATTCATTTTTTGTCTTTCAACATCTTTAGATCCCATATAAACTGTTACATCCATACCTAATTTTGCACCAATTACCGCAGTTGCAATACCATGTTGACCAGCACCTGTTTCTGCAATAAGTCTTGTTTTACCCATATATTTTGCAAGTAAACCTTGACCAATCGTATTGTTAATCTTATGAGCGCCGGTATGTAACATATCCTCCCTTTTAAGATATATTTTACATCCTAATTTTTTTGACAAATTCTCGGCATAATATAATCCGGTAGGTCTTCCTGCAAATTCCTTTAAATATTTATGATATTCTTTTTGGAATTTTTCATCTTCCATAAATTTATAAAATCCCTCTTCCAACTCTTCAATAGCCGGCATTAATAACTCGGGAGCATATACTCCACCATATTTACCAAATCGTCCATCATATTTCATAAATAACACCTATAAAAATTTTTTTATAATACTCGAATAAAAATCAATTTTTGAAAAATAAAATTCTAATGTTTAAATCACATCTATAATCAAATATATTAAATGAAAATTAATTATTTTTAATTAAATTAACAATATCTTCAATTTTATCAACGTTCTTAACTCCAAGTTTATCTTCAACTCCACTATTTACATCAATCATATCAAAACTATCCAAGTTTTCATAAATCGATTTTAAATAACCATAATTTAATCCACCTGCAAGTATAATTTCACAGTTCGGATTTTCTCCTTTTACCATATCCCTTGCTTTTAAAGCTGTTTCAATTGGAATATGAGTATTTGTTCCACCAGTTAAACCGTCTTTAATATAATCCAATAATATTCCATCTGCATGATTTGAAAACAACTTTAAATCTTTTATTGTTTCATCTGTAATTTCATCTTTTATTCCAATTACTTTAATTATAAATAAATCTTCCAATTTACTGTGAAGCTCATCTATTGAATCAATACTTATATTTGAGTGGAATTGAAGTCTTTTAATATGTGATTTATTAACTTTTTTCAAGATATCCGAAGGATTCGAATCATCTAAAATCAAGGTTGGATAATGTTTATCATCCATGTCTTTTGACAGTTCAATAACCTCATCTAAATCAAGATATCTTTTAGATCTTTCGATATTAATAAAACCAATATGATCAACATTTAATGTGGAAATCTTATCGATAATATCCTTATTAGTAATGCCACAGATTTTAATCTTTAAAGACATTTTAACACCTGTTTAAACCTTTATTTAAACTATAAACAAATTCTTTAGTTTCATCAATAGATTTATTCCTAAGCAAAGCTGTTCCAATAAGTAATCCATCGGCACCATAAGATTGTAGAAGTCTACCGTCTTCAACGGTATTAACTCCACTTTCTGATACCAGATAGGATTTTACATATTGCCCTAAATCCTTAGTTTTATTGAAATCAATGGTAAAATTAGATAGATCACGATTATTAATACCAATAATTGGAGCATTTAAATCATTGGCAGCTTCAATTTCTTCCTTGCTATGACATTCCACCAAAGTATCCAATCCAAGATCATTTGCAATCCCCATATATTTTTCCATATCTGGACAAACATCACTGATAAGCAATATACAACTTGCACCTGCAATAGCCGCCTCATAAACCATGTATTCATCTATTAAAAAATCCTTTCTCAAAACTGGTTTATCGGTAGAGTCTACTGCCTTTTTAAGATTTGAAAGATTACTCTTAAAGTATGATTCCTCGGTTAAACAGGAAATCATATCCACATTAACCTGATTATAAACATTCATTACATCTTCAACTTTTACAGAACTGATATGTCCTTTAGATGGAGAAGCAGGTTTGAATTCAGCGATGATTTTGGTATAATCATTCTTTTTGAACTCCTCTAGGAACCTAAAACTATTATCAATAGTGGATACTTTATCCTCTGCTTCTTTTTTAATTTCAAATAAAGATTTTTTATCCTTTTCTTTCTTAATAATCTCTTTTTTATTTAGGATAATCTCATCAACTACACCCATAATACCACAACTTATAGTTTCAAGAAATTTTGGATAATTAAATCAGAATAGTGAGCCCCGATAGATTCCGGATGAAATTGAAGACCATAAACTTTTTTATCGTCATCCTCTATTGCCATAATAATATTATCCCCATTTCTTGCCGTGACTTTAATATTAGAAGGAACAGTTGAATCGTCACATATCAATGAGTGATATCTTATAATGTCAAATTCCTCAGGTACTCCTTCAAATAGTTTTGACTGTGAATGTTTAATTGTATCCTTTTTACCATGAACCGGTTTAGATTTAATTATACTGCCTCCATATGTATAAAAGATACCTTGATGACCAAGACAGATTCCAAGAATCGGAGTATCCTCCATTTTTAATATTACCTCCCCACAGATACCAAAATCATCGGGATTGGTAGGATTTCCAGGACCTGGAGATATAATAATATGGGAAGGATTTAACTCTTCAATCTCTTCTAAAGTTATCTTATCATTCCTTACAACTTTAATATCACTATTAAATTTACCAATTAATTGATAAAGGTTGTAAGTGAAAGAATCATAGTTATCAATTATCAATATCATATCTATTCCTCCATTTTTTCTCCAGCTTCTTTTAGAGCCTGTACAATTGCCTGTCTTTTACGGGCACATTCCAAATATTCATTTTCAGGTATTGAATCATATACAATTCCTGCACCTGCCTGGATTTCTGCTCTTTCCTTATTAGTTGTTAATGTTCTAATTGTTATTGCAAAATCAGCATTACCATTAAGTCCAAAATATCCTACTGCTCCACCATAAGGACCTCTTCCATAGTTTTCCTTTTCATTTATAATATTCATTGCCCTTATTTTAGGAGCGCCACTTAATGTGCCTGCAGGGAAAAGACTCATAAAAGCCTCAATAGCATCCTTATCATCCTGAATTTCACCTACAACATGTGATACAATGTGTTGTACATGTGAAAATTTTCTAATCTCAACAAATTCTGGAACATCTACGGTACCAATTTTAGAAACCTTTCCCACATCGTTACGTGAAAGATCCACCAACATTAAATGTTCTGCAAGTTCCTTCTCATCAGATAATAAAGATTTTTCAAGTTCCAAATCCTCATTCTCATCCTTTCCTCTTGGATGAGTTCCTGCAATAGGATATGATTCAAGAACGCCTCCTTCAAGTCTCATCAACATTTCAGGAGAGGAACCTATTATCTCCCTATCCCCTAGTTTAATGTGATACATATAAGGGGAGGGATTGATTTTTCTTAGATGTTCATATAATGGCAATTTACTACCTTTTAGGATGAAATTTTCTGAATTGGACAGTACAACCTGAAAGATTTCACCATCGGTAATCTGCTTTTTAGCTTGAGAGACAATATTTTCATATTCTTCTTTAGTAAAATCATCCCTTAATTTTTTATATTCTAGAATTCCATTGGTATGAACTTCATTATAAATTCTGTCAATCAAATCAAGCCTGTTTTTATTATAAGTCACATATTCACATTTATTATTAATCCTATCATAGATTACACAGTCTAAAAATAGACCAAATTCAAAGTCAGGATAGGAACTTTTGTTTGTAGGAACATCTTCAATATATTTTATGGATTCATAGGAGACATAACCTAAAAGACCACCATAAAATCCTTTAGCAGGAAAATCATAATTGGTTAATTGTTTTAAATCCAAGAATGGATTTTCACATTCATATTCAACAACCTTATCATCCGTTGTAACAGTGACCAAATTATCATGAGCCTTAATTTTTGCAATTGGATTGAAACCCACTATTGAAAATCTTGCAAGTCCGCTATCAGTTTCCATTGATTCAAGTAAAAATGCATCATTATAGTTATAATATAAATTTTTAAAAAGAACAAAAGGGGATTCAATATTTACATCAAATGATTGAGGTTCTCCTATAAAAGATTTGATCTTATCATATATTTCTTTTTTTGAAATAGTACCACCTTATTTTTCAAGATTATTAGTTAAAATTTTTAAGATTTTTAAATAAAACATAATATTTACAAATTAAAACAATAAATTAACTATTAAGAAACAATATTCTATTTTAAAAAACATTGAATCATAATATAGACTTAGAAAGATCTTAATAAATTATTTAATAGTAATCTTTCCATATATAATATTGCTACAAAGTACTATTTAAATCTTTATTGTACAAAAATGTACATAGTATATTTTTAGGTTATAAAAAAGTATTTAAACAATTTAATTAAAAAATTTAATTATATGAAAGATATTTAATTTTAAAAGGATTTTATAAAATAAATTTATACAATATCCAGAAAAAACAGATTAAAAAATTAGATATTGAAAAGATTAATTAAAAAAAATTTTTATTAAATATATCCAACCAACTTGATTTAATAAAAATTAATTAATCCTATTTTAAAAAAAAATGATTTGAATTTAATTAAGAATCATTATAAAACTTTTCTAACCAACGGAGATAATATGAAGAAAAGCCATAATTTAATAATTATAATAATACTTATCTGTTTAATATTTGCAGTTATTGCAGTGGTGGCAGGTAGCATAGAAAGTTCAAATGATACAAGCAAGGAAACTGTAGGAGTTAATAATTTCACAGAGTCCGTTTCTAGTTTATTTATAAATAAGCTTTCTAAAGATCCATCAATAATTGGGGAAAATGAAAATGGTACAGTTAGCAAATACTATTATGGTAATAAATCATCAAATGAAACAATTATAATTATATTAGGCGTTCATGATCTGGAAAGTGGAATACATAATGCGACTAATGAAACATTAAAGGAAAGAAATGATAGTAATAACCTTAGTAAAAATTATGTAGTTTATTTCGTTAAAATCAACCACAACCAAACCAAGTATAATGTAAGTGATTATAATACAAATAGGCGTATGGGAGAATTACTTGCAAATGATTATATTGTCAATGATACAAAACAGTACAATCCTAAACTTGTAATGGATGTTCATGAGATGGAAGTTTATTATGACAGCACTACATTCCTATTACCTATCACCGAAGATAGTAAAGGTGAAGAGGATGGAACAAAATTAGCAAATCTGATAGGTGTTGAGAAACATGCCACATATACTGCAGGTACAAGTCCCCAATATGTTACAGAACCTATCAGCAATTTAGGTTATGAATCAATGATCTTTGAGGTAAACCAAGGATATAATCAATCAACTAAAAAAGATTACGCCGAAAGATTAATAAATGCTATTGAAACATTTGAATAATAACCTAATTTAAATTATTTATTATTATTTTTTTAAGATTTTAATTCATTTTATTAATGTTTATATTTGAACTTGTTAATTGTTCTTTGATATGTTTTTATTTTATTAAAGTGGTTGGAAAATAGCATAAATCTTTAAAGTTATTTTCTATTAAAAATAGAATCATTTGTAAGTTTATATTAAAAAATAATAAAAATAGATATTTTTTAAAAAAAAGACGATTTATTAAAATAGATTAAAATTAAAAAAACTATTTTTTATACTTATCTTAAAAAGCTGGCTATAAAAATTAAATATGATTTAAAACTTATTTTATAGTAAATAAATGATGAAATGGAGTTTGAGATGAATAAATTCAATAAGATACCAATACCAATATGCGGTGTTTTTCTAGCTTTAGTTAGTCTTGGAAATCTTCTTGGGGAGACAAATATCACTGTTAAATATTTACTTGGAACAACTGGAGTAATTTTAGTTTTAAGCTTATTTATTCAAACATTAAATGATATGGAAGATTTTAAGAATAATTTAGATAGCCCCATATTATTAGGTACCTTTGGAACATTATCCATGGGCCTTATGGCATTTAGTACATATTTTCTGAATTATAATAACAATATGGCATTAATTATCTGGTTAATTGGATTGATAATACATATATTAATAATTATAATATTTACAAAAAGATATATTATTCATGGAAAATTAGAAGATTTAACCACCAGCTCCTTTATCGTTTATATAGGAATAGGCATCGCTGCAATGACAGGCTTTAAATTTGATCAATTTAACTTTATAAATTATGGAACTTTCATATTTGGTTTATTAAGCTTTATTATATTGTTTTTCATTGTCAGCTACAGATATATTAAGTTACCAATACCTGATTCAACCAAACCTCTCCTATGTATTTATACTGCACCGGCAAGTATAATTTTAGTAGAATACTTCAGATTAAATATTCCAAAATCAGTTAATCTAATAATTTTTGCATATATAATTGCATGTATTTTATATTTATTTGCGTTTATAAATCTAATTAGATGTCTTAAATTACCATTTTATCCCAGTTATGCAGGTTTCACCTTCCCATTTGTTATAAGTGCAACTGCAACAACATTAGTAAATCAGTATTTTATTAATTTAGGAACAAAGATTTATATGCTGGATATTTTAGATAATATTGAAATTACAATTGCCATATGTATTGTGTTATACGTTTTAGTTCGATATTTACTTTATATTTTCAATATAAAAATAGAAATAAAAAAAAATAAAAAAATAATCAAATGCCTACTACTAATTAATATCAATTAATTGATTAAAATTGATTATAAAAATTTTTTAAAACCCATAACAAGTTAAAATATGTGATATTTTAATTTTAAATGTTATTTAATCTAAAAAATCTAGTTTTTGAATAATTTAAGATGATGAAAATGATTTAAAAATCTGGATAGTTCAAATCTAGATAAATACTCTTTTTTTAAAGTCAACAATAAACTAGATGAATGAAAATTAAAAAATAATCTTTATTATTACTAATAGAAAACTAAATTGAAGAAATTCTTAAATATGTTTAAAAATCAAAATAAATTTTTTAAAAAAAATTAAACATTTAATATTTATAATATCAAAAACAAAGGTTAATCTAATGAAAATTAGGACTAGAACAAATAGAAAAACATTATCAAGATTTAATGAAATTGTTACTATCTTCAGACATTATGGTTTCGATTATCTTTTAGGCCAATCCAGATTTAGTAAATACAATCCATTTAAAAAAACAGGCTCAGAAGATCCGGAACAAGCTTTAGATGATAGTGTACCTGCTCGTTTAAGATTGATGTTTCAAGATTTAGGTACTACCTATATAAAATTAGGTCAACTATTAAGTACAAGACCCGATATTGTTGGAAAAGATATTGCCAATGAATTAAGTAAACTACAAGATGATAATCCCTCTGTTAGTTATGACGAAATTCAGAATATGATTGAAAATGAGTTACATGATTCTATTCCTAATTTGTTCAAAAGTTTCTCCAAAAAACCAATAGCGACTGCTTCAATTGGTCAGGTACATAAAGGAACTTTACCTACCGGTGAGAAGGTAGCAATAAAGATTCAAAAAGAGGGACTTGAAGATTTAATTCAAACCGATTTAAATATCATGAAATTTATTGCAAAGCAAGTAGATAAGGTATCCATACTTAAGATTTATAATCTACCTGGAATAATTGATGAGTTTGAAAGATCCATTAAAAAAGAAATCAATTACAACCAGGAACTAATGAATATGAAAAGAATAGAATATGATTTCAGAAATGATAAAACAATACATATTCCTAAATCATATCCCGAATATAGTTCTAAAAAAATATTGACAATGGAATTTATTAAAGGTGAAAAACTATCTAATGTCTTTGATAGTGATGATCCAAAATATAATAAAAAGTTGATTGCAAATAGAGGAGTAAAATCTTATTTCCAACAAATATTCATTAATGGATTTTTCCATGCAGACCCCCATCCTGGAAACATATTTATCATGGATGGAAATGTAGTGTGCTTTATTGATGAGGGAATGATGGGTTTACTTGATAAGGAATTTAAGGAAAACCTTGCTGAGCTAATGATTTTCTTCACAGAACAGAACATTGAAGGTTTAATTAATCAGTTGCTTTATATGGATATTCTTACTGAAAAAACAGATTTGAAATCACTGAAAAGGGACCTAAATGATCTATTCAGTGTATACTACGGAGCAGAACTTGGTAAGATTAAGGGTGCTATGGAGGATTTAATCAATTTAATGAGGAAGTATAATGTTAAACTTCCAAATGAATTTGTATTAATGGCACGTGGAATTGCAATGATTGAAGAAACAGGACAGAAGTTGGATCCAGAGTTTGATGTGGTTCCAGTACTTCAACCAATAGCAAGAAGAATTATAAGTAAAAAATTTAGTCCGACAAAGGTATTGGATATATTTAAATCAAATATCTTTGGACTAGAACATATGGTAAAGATTCTTCCTAATCGTGTTAATAA
>NC_021355.1:1665000-1998189 GCF_000404165.1 Methanobrevibacter sp. AbM4
CATTCGCTGTAGCTGGTTCCCCAGAAGACTTTGTACCAAAAATTGAAAACTTAGCTGAAATGGGAGTAACCCAATACGTAGCTGGTTCACCTGTAGGTAAAGACGTAGAAGAATCTATTAAATTATTAGGAGACGTAATTAACAGTTTCTAAATTTAATTTATTCTTTTTTCTTTTTTTTACTTTTTTTAAATATTGCTTTTACAATTTAATAACTATCTAAACTATTTTTATAAATAACACATTATCTAGAATTAAATCTTATTTTAAACTAATTACTAAAATTCAGATTATTTAATAAAAATATAAAATCATTAAAAATTAATAAAAAAACCTTAAAAGATCCTGTTTTATATTTAAGTATTATTTAATCTAAAATTGAATTTTATCCAATTTTCAACCAATTAAGAAAACATTGAAGTTTTAATATTATACTCTTCAGCAATCTTTGAGATTCTTCTTAAAAGATTATTTTGATATGATGTTGGAGGGTAATTATTGTATTTAGAAGTTTTCTTATTAAAGAAAAGATCCTTAGTATCCTCATAATGTTCTGGATAATATCTCTTAATCAAATTAAAATATTTAACTCTTGAATCATTTAACCCGTTACCAAATAAGGACATTGAACCTGGAACAATATAATCAATTCCAATATCCGAAAAAATAGCCATAGTTTTGTTTAACTCATTATTAGAATCAGCTATAAACGGTAAAATGGGCATAAAGGATACACCTACCTTAAAATCATTATTTTTCAAAATCTTAATAGCATCTAATCGTCTTTTAATAGAAGGAGCACTTGATTCAAATATCTTTCTTTGATTTTCATCTAATGTAGAAAAAGAAAAGGAAACATAAACCTTAGTATCCAAGTCAAGGTCATCCGGTAAATTAGTTGATGGCTGGTTAATTTTTTTTAAGATATCAGTATCCCTCAATACCAAATCAGATTTTGTAAGAATATGTACAGGAAAATGAAATCTATTAACTAATTTTAATAAATCACGGGTGAGATATAGTTCACTTTCAATATCCTGATATGGATCCGTTGCAGAACCAAAACAAACAAATCCCTTTTTATTATTTTTAACCAATTTCTTTAACTCGGATTTTGTGAGTTCTATTGCATTAGATTTAACATAATAAGAATCAGTACTACCGGCATATTTACTGCCATTAATATAACAATAACTACAATTAAAAGAGCATCCCAAATATGGGTTAATTGTAAAATCTTCAAGAAACAATTTCCTTTCATTATTTCTTTTAGTAAAAATTGATTTTACCTCCCTGGATTTAAAACCATATTTTTTCAATACCTTTGATATATCATCAAAATAACCAATAATAATAACACTACCAATTTTGCTTAAAATTTAATATTTATTAAATACTAAATAAATTATATAACAATTAATATCTATAAATATATTATTTAATTATAAAAAATATAAAATTTATTTTGATTTATTATTTAAGTGGTTTATATGGAGATTCAACAATTAACTAAAGAGATAAGAGACAATGCTACAGCAAGAGCAAAACCTAAAGTACCTGAACAAGTATCTACCAGTTGGTATAATGAGGATTTATTATATTCAGGCCCTGGTAAAACTATATTTTTAATACTTGCAACGGAAGGATGTAGTTGGGCATTAGGTCCTAGTGGCGGATGTACAATGTGCAGTTATATTAATGATTGTACTTTAGAACCTGTTACAAGTGACAAGATTGTTGAATTATTTAAAAAAGAAATGGAAAAACACCCTTACAAAGAAGATTATAGAAATGGGGATAAAATAGCTATAAAGATTTTTGCATCAGGTAGTTTCTTAAACCCTAAAGAAGTTCCAAAAGAAGCACGTGATGAGATTCTCCAAATATTAAAGAACACTGATGAGATTAGCGAAATTGTTATTGAAACACGTCCGCAATATGTAACTGAAGAGGCCATTGATGAAGTATTTAATATTATTGGAGACAAATTATTTGAGGTAAGTATGGGTCTTGAAACCTATAATGACCATACAAGATTATACAATATCAATAAAGGTTTTACAAAAGCAGATTTTGAAAAAGCAGTAAACATTATTAAAAAAGCAAGGAAAGAGAAGAACTACAATATTAAAGCAAAACCTTATATCTTTGTAAAACCGATTCTTTTATCTGAAAAAGAGGCAATAGATGAGGCAATAGAAACTGGAATCTATGCTGAGAGCATTGGTGTTGACAGACTGTCATTTTGTCCTGCAACAATACATGGAGGAACATTAATTGAGAGATTGTGGAGAAAAGGATCATATCAACCACCATGGATTTGGTCTACTGTATACATAATCAACACAATAAGAGATGAAGTCTCCATACCTTCCTTAATGGACACATCAGCATTTGGTTCTAGAAGGGGACCATACAATTGTAAAAAATGTAGTAAAGACCTTAAAAATATGATTATAGAATCCAACATCGCCCAATCCAAGATTGAATATGATTGTGACTGTAAAAATCAATGGTTAGCAGAGGTTAAAACTGGAAATATTAATAGATCAGAAAATAGAATTAATCACTTACCATTATACTAATTTATAAAACTTATAAAAAAATTAGTAATAATTTTAAATTAATAAAAACAAATAAATAGTTTAAATCATTGAATTTAATCTCATAGATTATAATTTTTTAAAAGATTGGAGGAAAAAAATGAAGAATGAAATCATGAGTATTATAGCATTAATACTTGGGATTATTTTAATTGCCTTTCCAATACTTGGATATATTGGTGTAAATTCAATATGTGGCTTATCTATCCTTTTAATTGCAATATATTTACTTCTAAGTGGAGTAAATGAAGTAGATTATCAATTTGTAAAGAGCATACTTAATACAATAATCGGTTTAATATTATTAATTATAAGTATATTTATATTATTTAATCCAAATTTAATAAGTTCCTTTAATGGAATAATCCCATATCTTGTTGGAATATTCCTAATAATAATTGGATTGATAGGAATAATTAGTGATAGAGAAAGTAAATATGGATTTTATATAGGAATCCTTGGAATAGTATTAGGTTTAGTATATTTAATAATTGTATTATTCATGTCAAATCAAATTATTCTTGGTTCAATTGTTGGAATATGGTTAATTATTTGTGGATTATTAAAATTTATAGATAGATATTAATCTTTAAATTTTATAATCCTTCAATGATTATCATATATTAATTTACAGAATAGAAAAAACTCTTTTTAAAACTTTTATAAAATGTTGTTCAAAATTATAAAACTCATTTTACAGATCAAAATTAAAAAAAAATGATTTAAAAAAAATAGAAATTAAATTAATAGATTTTACATTATTTTACATCATTAAACTTATCCCTTGCTGCTTTTGTCATGAAATTCTTTTTGCCCTTAGGGGAAATTTTATCTAAAAACTCCAAAGCCTCATCCATCTCTTCCACCTTTCTATTGGAATTTTTATAGGAATTTCTAATTCTTGATTTTGATTTTTCCTCAAATGTCTCCCCCTCGGTTAAGGATAGAATTTCAAATAGCTGATCCACCATACCGATTTCCTTAGAAGCCTCATAAGCCTCCATTAAAACAGCAGAAACCCCTTTAGTATATAAGCTTCTTAAAGTTTTTAATGTAGAAACATCACCTGGTTTATTACTTACAATCATTATATTCAAACCATAATTATTTAGAATAGCTAAATCCCCACTACGTTGACCTGAGAAAAGTATAGTTGTAGAATCATTAGACACTTTGCCTATAATTGCACCGTCAACAAACATGTTTCTCATATCTACATCCTCTTGTTTTTTAAAAAAACTATGTTTCTCTTCTATTTTAGGCAATGTTTCCTGAGGTTTTTCAAATAATTGTGACATTTTCAATGTTGTATCTGGAGATACATTATTTAGATCAATATAAATTCCATTATCCATTAATTTAGAAACTTTTTTGGCAACATTCAATGCATTGGCAGGTGAATTAGCGGAAATGACTACATCAGAACCCTTCACTAAAGCATCATATGAATCTATAATCTGTACATCGGATTTAATAGCCCTAATATTAGTTTTCTCACTTCTACCTTTAACAACTGTTACTGTTTGAATGCCATTTCTTGAAAGTATATTGGATATTGTTGATGATACTTCACCAAAACCTATAAATCCAACAATCAATTTTAAACCTCCACAATCAATTTTAATCCTAATAAGTTAAATTTCCAATTAATCTTATTAAAGTTCAAGATATAAACAAATCAAACCATTAACCCCATAAAAACAGATTAAAGTTTAAGATAATCGGATTTAAGTAGAAACATCTCCCCTAAATTTATACCAATTAAGTTAGCGGATACGGGACATTTAGCACAGGCAAGATAAAATACATCTTTATCCTTTAAATCCAATTCAGTTAGACCCTCAAAATTTCCAAGACCTTTTGAAATAATAAAATCTGCATCATCAAAGATTTCTCTAAAATCATCTGAGAATTCATGATATACCACTCCAACTGTATCCTCACCGGTACTTACTATATCTGCATATTCATCTAAACCTGCACTAAGTGCATCTTCCATACATGCATCATTTACTATTGGTTTCTCCTTAACTGCAAGTGTAATATTCACCCCGTAAGATTTAATTTTCCAAAGTAATATCCTATCAAATACAATCTCACCTGCATTATCTACCAGATATAAAACATCATCATGTTTGTTTAATGCTTCCTCCAATAAATCTGTTTGATTAATCTTAAGGTCCTTCTTTAAACTTTCTTTAATTAATGATTCAAAATCGGTATCCAAGCCATATGCACCAAAATCAATTATATTTCCTACAATAGCTATCTTTACACAGGTCTCCAGTGAATCGTCTTTTTTTAAAATATTTTCCACATCATCCATGAAACTTAATGCCATTTCATTAGACTGCTTTTTCTGTAGTTTATAAGGGTCCTCACATCCTGTGAGTTCTTTAATTAATCTGTGAACTTTAGAACCGGTCCAGTTAGAATTAGCACCCCTTTTATATTCCTTTGCCAATAGTTTAAATACTTCAGAGATAATATCCAATTTAAAATCTTCATCATTAGTTATTACATCTAAGGCATCCTTAGATTGACGTAGAAAACAAGGCCCACATTCATAATTAACTTTAATATTATCACCATAATTTTAATTATGTTATATGGTATATTATTTAAAATATTAAAAGTTTAATAAAATGTGAAAAATTAGAGAATAATTAAGAATAAAATTAGATAAAAATAGCTAAATTATATGCATTTATAAAATCTAAGAAGATTAAAGATAATATGGAATTATCCCCCATAAATGATTTGGATAATCTTTATTTCATCACCATCATGAATCTCAGATTCTTCAACTACAATATCCCCATTTTGTTTTGGAACAATTGTTTCTGAAGAAATGTCTAAATCATCCAAAAGATTCTGAATTGTATATTTACCATTTAACTCTCTTTCTTCTTTTTTATCTTTATATATAACAGTATATGACATCTATTAATTTCTCCTTATAGATAATAATTCTAAATTATAATAACAATAGTTAATTTATTTTTCTTTTTATATAATAATTATTAGGCAGATTTCAGTTTAGGAATATTCAAGTAATAAAATAAGTTATTTAAAAACTTAAAAAAAAGGTTTAGATTATAAGATAATAATTAAAAAACTAAAAAATATTATAATTGAACCCTATGACCTAACTCTTTTAAAAAAGTACAAACCCTACAAAGTTCATTAGATGACGGCTCGCCACAAATGGCACAATCACCCTGATGAAATTCAGGAGGATAATTCTCCTTTACAAGGGGTTTAAGTTTATCATAACCTTTAATTACAGAATACATCATGGTCGGATGATCTTTAGTTAAGTCTTTTAAAATATTTCCGACTTCCATTCTAAAAGATTCCTGAGCATATGGACATCCTGCAAGATGAATATCCAAACCTTTCGCCAAAGCATACAAACCTACTTCCTTTTCCGGGATTTCCCTTAAAGGTTTAATCTTAGGTGTAAATTTAGGACTTTTAGAAGTGGTAAGAGCACCTAATGAAGATAAGTTATTAATGTTACCCTCCAAATAATTCATTAAAACGGCTTGGGACTCATCATCAAGATTATGACCTGTTGCTATTTTATCAGCCCCAAACTCCCTTGCAGTACGATTAATAATCCAACGTCTAAACACACCACAATAAGTACATGACCCCCTATGATTGTCGGTTTTCATTATCTCATCCAAATCAATACCAAAACAATCCTTAAATGAGACAACCTTATGTTCAATTCCTAAACGTTTGGCATGAGATATGGCAATGTCCACACCTTCATTCCTATAACCTTTAATCCCCTCATCAATAGTTACAGCACATAAATCAATAACATGTCTTTCCCTATAACTATTTAGAATATCCAAAGTTACCACACTATCCTTACCACCGGATAATGCAACCATAACTTTATCACCTTTATTAAGTAATTTTTCACGCCTAATTGTTTGTTGAACCTTTTTGTCCACACTTTTAATGAAACAATCAGCACATAAAGATTGGCCTGACTGTTTACGTGTAATTATAACATTAGGATTTCCACATTTTGTACATACACTCATAATTATCACAGAATTTTTAAATAATTTGATAAGTTAAAATGTTTCTATTAAATATAGATTTTTATATGTTTTAGTTTATTATTAAATATAGTTTTAGAAGATTAAACTTTAAAAAAAGTTAAAAAAGACCAATATTAATGCATATCCATTACAAAATCTGCCAATTGATTTAAAGTATTTACTTCATATACCTTAGCACCAGCATCCTCATATAATGATACACAACTATCTGCAATATCCCACTTATTTCTATCTTCTGGATTCAATATAATAACTTTCTTAGAAAGTTTAACCATTTGACGTACTAAATCGGTACTAGCTTGAACGCCATTTACCTTAGGACCTGCCCAATCACGACAATCAGATAATATAACAATATAAGTTTTGTTTGAAATATCAGCCTGTTTTATAAATGAATTAAAAGCCCTATACATATCTGATGTACCATGTACCATAGCATTTTTAATACGAATATCTTTAACCTTTACAAAGGCATCAAAAAGGTAATTTGATTTTAAAGCTTCAGTGGTTTCAACGGTTTTATTATCAAATTCAAATGTTCTTGAATCTTTAAATGCTGTTTGGCATGAATACATTAACATGAAAAACCAACTACTGATCCACTCACATGATCCACTAATGTCATCCAGGAAAAGATGCTGATTTTTATGAGGTCTTGGTTTAGCTTTTACTAAATCTATTGTTGTACCGCCATATTTTAGATTGGTCCTAATAGTTCTTCTAATATCAATCTTATTAGTTTTAGCCTGATTTTCTCGTCTTGAACGTTTATTAGCAATACGACGTCCTAATTCTTGACATAATTCCAACATACGTGGTTCAAATTGATTAATTTTTGTTAAGTCCTTATTAAGCAGTTCAGAATCACGTTCCAAATCGTCATCACTTTCATGAAGTGGAGGGGTACCCAGATACTCCGCCATTTCTAATTTATTTTTAAATTTACTATTTACATGAGCTTTTGGAGCTTTCTTATTCTTAACAACTCTCATTTTATTAGAGCCAGAACGATAATTCCTAGGCATTTTAGTGGATTCCTGCTCTACAGATTTTAAAGATTTCTTCTCTTTAAAGACTTCATCAAATTGTTTATTGAATTTAGGAATATCATATTTATTTTTAACATAAACAGATCTAAGAGCTTGTTTTAAAAGTTCCTTATTGTTTGTATCTAATAAATCACAGGTATCCATTGCTGTTTGAGTAGTACGAATACTTACAGCCATGCCCTCATCTCTTAAATTATTAGATAATTCAACAATTTGATCTACTTCTATCATAGCAACCACATTACAATAAATTCTAATCTCATTATAAAAAAAAATATTAAATAAAGAATTACTAGATTAACTTTCCTATTCTATACTAAGTTAAATAAAAAATTAATCTTTTAAGACTTCTTTTAATACCTTTTCCTTATCAGATTTATTTTTAACTACTGAACCAATACTCTGTTTAAGTGCTTCATCCTGACTGTCCATATTTAAATTAAGAACGGATCTTACCCAATCAACACTACCCCTTACAGAAGGTTTCTTTAAAAGATTTAATTTTCTAATTCTATGTACCAACTCTACAACCTTAGTGATTAAATCATCATCTGCTTCGGGGACTTTTCTTTTAACAATCTTAACTTCCCTTTCCACAGAAGGATATGAAATATATAAGAATAAACATCTGTCTTTTGTTTCATCAAGTAACATTCTTTGAGAGTTTGAAGTCAAAATAACTATTAAATCATTTTTAAGGGGAAATGTTCCCAAATCATTAACAGTGATCTCCTTTTCACCTAAAGCTTGAAGTAAAAAACTTTCAACTTCCTCGTCTGCTTTGTCTATCTCATCAATAAGTAAAACTGAATCCTTTTCAGTGGAAAAAGCAGAAAGTAAAGGTCTTTTTATAAAATATTCGTCCTGGAATATATCTGTAGAAATATCCTTGGATTTGCCCTTAATGGCTTCCAATTCTAACAATTGTTTCTGATAATTCCATTCACCAACAATCTGTTCAAAAGTTATACCTTCATAACATTGGATTCTGAAGAAGTTTCTGCCTAAAGATTTTGCAACGGTTTTTGCAAGTTCAGTTTTTCCAACACCTGGAGGTCCTTCAATTAATATAGGTTTATTTAAAGCCAATGATAAATAAACAGTGGTGGTTATCTCAGAATCTGAGACATAGTTGTTTTCCAATAAACCTTTGTTTATATCGTCAATGTTTATATTTTCCATAGAATAACCTTTAATAAAAATAAATTAATACAACAATAAATGATTTATAATTTCTATTTAATATAATATTATTAAAATAAAATTTTTAAATAAAATTAAAATCATATTTTATAATAATAATTATATTCTAAATCTTAAAAACTTAATGAAAAATTTAAAAGAAATTCAAAATATTAAGAAATGGATTTAATATTCCAATCCTAAAAACTTAATGAAAATTTGAAAAATAATCCGATGAAAGTTTTAAGAAAAATACAATTTACAAAAATAAATAATTAAAGGTATAATATGAATAGAAAGACATTGATGAGTGGAATTATTATCTTAATAATCATCATTGCAGGACTTATTGTATTTACAGTTAATAATAATGATCAAAGTGTAAGCAATAATAATACTGCAAATCTTACAGGTAAAAATACAACTATTAACGGTTACACTTGTATGATACCTGATAATTATCAGAACGGTTGTGTAACTAGTAAAACAGGTTATGATTTATATGGGACTAGTAATGACAGTCTATATATAACGGTTTACAATAATGATGGTGATGGAGATAATATGTATAATAATGACTATGCATATTTTGCAGAGGGAGAAAACAATCAGGATACTGGGTTAAGTACTGAAAACACGACAGTTAATGGTCACAATATATATTATGTAAGCTTACACTCCAATACAAGAGGGGATTATAGATTGGCATTCTTTTCAGTCAACAGCAAAAGAGTTATGATTGAATGGTTAGGCAATAATATAAACCCCGATATTCAAAATATAATCAACAGTTTTTATGCTTTAAATTAATTTAAATAATTTATTAATAAATTTAAAATCAATTAAAATTTTAAAAAAAGTAAAATTTCCAAATAAAAGATTAACAAAAGATTAATATTATATTATACATAAAAAATATAATAATAAAATAATAATTAAGGGAATGAAAAATATGGAAAATGAAGACATTATCATAATTGTTCTCGTAATTGCAATTATAGCTGTTGCTGGTGCTACAGTATTTGCTATGAACTCCCAAGGAGACATGGAAGTTAATAATACTACTAACAGCACAACAAGCAATTTAACCGTTAATAATACAACTAACACTACTCCTGACACAACTAGTGGTTCTAGTGATTCCGGTTCTGTATCAAGTGATAATGGTTACTATAGTACAGATAGTTCTAGTTCAGGTTATGAATCTGGAAGTAGTTACTCAGATTCCGAATCAAGTGATTACAGCCAAGACAGTGGTAGTCAATCTTCTGATTCAGGATATGAACATGGTCATGGAGATACCTACGACCAGCCATATACTGGTTAATTAAATTATTCATTTAGAGTAATCTTACTCTAAATTTTTTAACTATTTTTTAAAATTTTCTTTTTATATACAATAACAACTATTTTTAACATCTTTAAAATCAGTTTTAAATCTTAATGGATTTTCAATACTTAAAAAATATATTAAAAAATAAGTAATTTTAAGGTTTATCTAAATAAAGAACATCTTTAAATTTAAAACCTAAATAAAAAAAGTATATGAGATTTAAATAAAAGAAATTCCCAAAATATTGGTAACTATTTAAATTTCAATATATACCCCATAAGACAATTTAAAATATTCTAAAAATAAGTTATTTTGAACTAAATTGAATATATAGAGAAATAAATATGAATAAATCAATTAATCTTCATTAAAATTAATTGGTTTATCGAATAATTCGAAGTCCTGAACATACTCCTTTCCTGTAATCATTGCTATTTGGGCCTTCTGTAACTCAGAACCTAAATAAGCTGCATGATCCATTCTAGAAACCAAACCCTGTTTTACAAGCTCATCATAAATTTCTTTAGGATATTTACCTTCTACAACAATATCCGGAACTGTTTTCTTAAAATGAGTAACAATAATACTTCTATCTTCAAGATTTTCAGCATAATTAACCCTTATTTTAAAACTACCTGCACGGTCAAGTATAAAACGTTTAGATTCCTTAGCAATTATATGTTTAATATTTGATTGATCCTCATACATTTCTTCACCCAATATATCCGCTCTTTGTTTTTTATCTTTAAATCTTAATAGATTAATTCCTAAATCCTTAGGTATTGAAGACCTATGCTTTGCAAGAAACATCATCTTGCTTGCAATAGCTAACTCATATACACTACCCTCATTTTTACCACTCTCCTCAGGAGTGAACAAAACAGATGCACCTATTTCCATTGCAATACCTGCAAGTAATGCATTGGCTCCAGTTGAATCAGTATCCAATAACTCAGTTACATTTCCTACACCGAAAAATAAGGGATAGGGATTATTTTCCTTAAATTTTTTACATGCAATAAGTGAATCAGTAATACTGCTACTGTTTACAGGATCCAATATTAAGTCTGCAATGAAATCAATAGGTTCGTCTTCAGGGGAATATTTGCTACAATATCCAATTAACTCATCAATATATTCAAGTCTCTCATCAACTGTATGTGGAACCTTATTTACAGCAAAATTAGTTGGAAGAAGCACAGCCGGAACATCATATTTCTTAAGTAAAGGTACAAGTTCCTTAGCATGACCTAAATCCACACTTAAAACCAAATCAATACCATTTTCAACGGCAACCTTAATTTCATTAGGGTTTAAAGTATCTATACTTAAAGGTCTATCTCCAACAATAGGTCTTAAAGTTTTAATTAAATCAGGAATCATATCAGAATTATCTTCACCAGCGGCCATTCCAATGTCAATCATGTCGGAACCGCTTTCAACAAAGTGTTTTGCCTTTTTAATCAAACGTTCTTTTGGAAGAGATGGAGCATTTGCAATCTCGGATAACACCCTAATAGGAAAATCTTCACCTACAGCCAATTTACCTACCAATATGTTATTAGGCTTTTTAAGTAATTCCTCCCTTTTTTGAGAATCGCTTTCGAAATCTTTAATAAAATTAAATGCTCTTTTTCTTTTTTCCTCTTCAATTAAACGATCTGCAGGTTTATCAGTGGCGAGATTTAGATTATCTATTAAATCTATAACCACTCCTAAGTCAGCACAATCGGTAGGTCCTTTAAAAGTAGGAATATTCAATTCTTCAGCGATTTTATCGGTAGATCTTCTAATTAAACCTGGAACTAAAATCACATCAACAGTATCTAATTGATCTTGAATATTATTTTTTATTTCTTTAATAATTTGATTAGGTGTTAAAAAGGCCGCTATTTGAGTATTTGCTTTATGGACAATAACTTCTTTATTTGAATCTTTAACAATATCCAAAATTGCAGGATAAGCTAAATTTCCAGTTATAATGAGTATTTTCATAATATAACCCCTTAATAAATATAATATTATTATTTTAGATTACAAATTATATAACTTTTTTTAAATAAACCAACAATTTATGAATCTAATTAAAAAATTCTGGTTCTAATATTTTAATTTTTTCCAGATAAAAGAAAATAGAAAAATCTAATTTTAAAAATTAAAATAGACTTGAAAAATAAAAATAAAGATTATTAAAAATAGAATATTTAAATTTTAAAAAAAAAACAATAGAATTAAAAAAAAACAAAAACTAGTGATTAACTATTTCTTCTAAAGAGATTGTTAAAGAATCCTTTAATTTTATCTGATGTGGATAAAACCTCCTCAGGATGTACATCGTCATCAGCATGCTTCATAAAGTAATCTTGAGCTGAAAGTAATTCGACACCCCTCATTACTTTAGAATAATTGCCATTAGAGTCTATGTAACAAGCTTTAACATTATCCTGAAGATAAATATTTAAATCATTTAAAATTCTCTGTTTTATATTAGGATCATAGATTGGAAATGCAATTTCAACCCTTTTATTCATGTTCCTAGTCATTAAATCTGCACTTGATAAATAAATCTCAGTATTTTCAGGATCTCTGAAACAATAGATTCTTGAATGTTCTAAAAACCTACCTACAATACTAATAACCTCAATATTATCCGTTGAACCAGGAATTCCTGGAACAATACAACAGATACCACGAATAATCATTTTAATTTTTACACCTGCTTGAGAGGCCTCATGTAATTTATCGATCATCTGCCTATCTGTTAGGGAATTCATTTTCATAATAATGGTAGTGGGAACATTCTTATTTGCAAGTTCAATAGACCTATCAATTTTTTTAATTAGATTCTGTTTAAGTGATGTTGGAGCTACCAGGAAATGATCATATTTACCGTCTAAATTGGAAATAGCTAAATTCTTAAAGAATAAAACAGCATCCTTTCCAAATTCCTCATCGGCAGTAAGTAATGCATAATCGGTATAGATTTTACAGGTTTTCTCATTATAGTTACCTGTACCTAACTGAGTTATGTAATGGATTTTATTATCCTCATCTTTTCTGACAATAAGACAAATTTTTGAGTGTACCTTATATTTCTCATAACCATAGATAACCTTTGCACCTGCATTCTCTAAGAGCTCAGCATAATAAATATTATGGCTTTCATCAAAACGAGCTTTTAATTCCATCAAAACTGTAACATTTTTACCATTTTCAATAGCTTCAAGTAAATATTTTATAACCTTTGAATCATTAGCTAAACGATAGATAGTCATTTTAATGGATAATACATTTTCATCATTTGCAGCCTCTTTTAATAATTTTAAAAATATATCAAAAGATTGGTATGGATAATTAAGTAGAATATCCTTATGTTGGATAATATCCATTAAACGATTATTCTTATACAAAGAGTTAAATTTGGATTCATATGGGGGATAGGAAATTTGATCAAATATCTCAGGCTCCACATGTTCAAGCTTATCATAAACATCCCTTACATAAGTCATTTTAAGAGGTGACTGGGATATAAAAACCTGCTCCTTTGTAATGTTTAATTTTTTGATTAAAAATTTTTCCAGATCATCATCATGGTATCTATAAAATTCAAGTCTAATAGGTGCAAGACGATTCCTCTTTTTAAGAATCTTCTTCATATAACCCCTGTAATCTTCATCCTCATCAGGCTTATTTGTAGACAAGTTTATATCTGCGTTACGTGTTACACATACAACTGTCTTAAAATCAATCTGATAGGTTGAGAAGATTTCATTAGCATATTCATAGATTAAATCCTCAATCAACATATATCTCATAGAGGATTCCGGTGAGAATACAACATTAGGTAAACTATCAGGTATTGGTATAATACCATATACCTTATTTTTTTTACCATCAGTACTTGTCATTGCAATAATAATATTTAATGAATTATTGACTAAATGAGGAAAAGGATGTTGAGGATCTATTATCTGTGGAGACAATACGGGAAATACATAATCAAAGAAATATTTATTATAATAGGTAGTTTCTTTCTCATGTAAATCTGCAAATCTTAATAATTTAATATTGTTTTTCTCAATAAGCTTAGTTTCAACCTTATTAAAGATATCATCTTTTCTTTTATATAGTCTCCTAGTTTCTTCATAAATATGATCCAATTGTTCCTGTGGACTCATTCCTGACTTATTATCAATATCATTCTTCTTAACCAAGGTCAAATCGTAAAGTGAACCACACCTTATCATATAAAATTCATCTAAATTACTAACAAAGATAGAGATAAAATTTAATCTTTCAAATAAAGGAACAGTGTTATCGTCAGCCTCTTCTAAAACCCTTTCATCAAATTTAAGCCAGGATAATTCCCTGTTTTGGGTAAAACTGTAATCTCTCATTTTTTTACCTTTCTTTGAATGTTTTTTATTCTTTTTATTCTTCTTTTCATCTTTGGACATTTACATTCCTCTATAAATTATATATAAATAAATAAATCGAATTCAATAGAATTCTGTACGAAATATGACTAGTTGATATTCTCTAATCAAAGAATTATTAAATTGATATAACATTATATCATCATAACTAGTTCAGTGAAAATAAATCTCAGGATTTTTTATAGCATTACAATAATTAAGTCAATAATTAATAATTAATTATCTTGATATTTTTTAAAAACGTTTTCTATAAAGAATCCTTCCCTTACACCACATTTACTAACATGTATCTCTTTACAATTAAAATATTGAGTTAAAACTTTAAATATTAACAAACCTGGAACAACAGTATGAATCCTACTTGGTTTTGTATGTAAAATTATATCATAGGTAGACCTATCATTATAGGATAAATCCTCCTCCAAGCTAGGAAGTAGATTAACATCAATAGAATCCTTTTTATCCTTTAAATCCAAATCAATTAAAATATTGTTTATAGCCCTAATACTTCCACCTACACCACACATGCAAGGAATTTCTTTATCATATTTGATATTAAGTTTCTTGATTTCTTTTAATATTCTCTCTTCAATCTTAATTTTCTCATCTTTATTTGGAACAATCTGAGAAACATATTCATTAAACAGATTTAAAGAACCTATTGGCATACTGTATTCTTCGAGAACATCACCATGTTCAAATATAATAATCTCAGTACTGCCTCCTCCAGAATCAATCAGAACCCCATCCTTAAGATCATAATCCTGCTGGGCTCCAATATAACTTAATTCCGCTTCATCTTCAGAAGGCAGAATTTGTATTTCAATTCCTGTTTTATCCTTAACATATTTTACTATTTCCTCAGAATTCTTAACATTTCTAATTGAAGCCGTTGTAAATGCAGTGAAATCCGTAATGTTCAAAACATTTAAATCCTTTTGCATTCTTTCCAAAAGATGAACAAGCTTATTAATTGCATGTTTAGGTAACTTATTTTTTTTAACATAAGCAATTAAACCTAAAGTTTCCTTCTCAGAAAAGATTTTCTTAAAACGTTCCTTATTATAAGAATAAACATTCATCCGAACAGTATTTGAACCAATATCTATAACTCCATATAACATTCATACACCTAAAAATTATTTATATATAATATATTATTATATAAGAAAATTTCAATATTTAAAACTATACTTTTTGTGAATAAAATTTCAATTAATGAGAAATAAATGAAAGTCAATCCTAAAAAGCCACAAATCAATTTAATATATATTTCTATAAATTAAAAAAATTTACTAAATAATTAGAAAGATAACACACTAACTAAAAAGTGTATAAACATCATACAAAAGATTACTCAAAAAAAATATTATTTTCAAAAATATTAAAAAAATCACAATATTTGAAATTCTATTAAGTACATAATTAAATAAAGTTTCTAAAAATAATTAAATAATTAAAAAAATGCCATTAAAAATAAGTTCTCTTCATTAAAAATCATATCAGGACATATGAAAATTGCAGATTATTCTTCCCGAAATTGTAATGGAGAAAATTAAGAATCATCCTTTTAAATTAAATTATAATTATAGATTAAGTATTTAAATAAGGTAAAAATTAGATTATAAAAACTGAAATATTAATTAAACAGCAATAATATTTCTGAATAAAAACACATATAAATTCCAATTTTCAAATACTATTTTTATACAATATAGAAAAATTTTAGACACCCGACTTAGAAAAGATTTAAATAGAAAATTTAGAAATTTATATATTTATAACGATTATACATGATAAATCTAAATATTTATATACTTTGAATTTATAATGATTATACATGATAGATATACTAAGTTTATCATGAAAAAAATTATTTTTATATGAATTATCTTGTATTAGATAATTTTTATTCAATCATCATAAATAAAATGGAGGAAAGATAATGATTGAAATTCGCTTTCACGGACGTGGAGGTCAAGGTGCTGTAACTGCAGCTGAAATTTTAGCTAAAGCAGCATTTGAAGATGGTAAATATAGTCAAGCATTCCCATCATTTGGTGTAGAAAGAAGGGGTGCACCAGTATCTGCCTTCACAAGAATCGACGAAAAACCAATTGAACTTAGATACCAAATTTATAATCCAGATCATATTTTAGTTCTTGATGACGGATTAGCAAACGTAGTAGACATTTACTCAGGTATTAAGGAAAATAGTGATGTTGTAATCAACACACACAAGGATATTAGCAGTGATAAAATACCTGTACATAAGATAGATGCAACTAAAATTGCATTAGATGTTTTAGGAAGACCAATTGTAAATACAATTATTTTAGGTTACTTTGCTAAAAAATCTGGTGTTGTAAGTATTGAATCATTAGAAAAAGTAATTAAAGATGTTTTCCCAGGTAAAGTTGGAGAAAAAAACGTAAGAGCTGTAAGAGAAGCTTACGAAATGGATTAAATTTAAGGTGATTGAAAATGATGACCTCAGTAGGATGTACTAATAACCAACCTGGAAGTACAGTTAAAAATAAAACAGGTAGTTGGAGAACATTTAAACCAATATCTGACAGAGAAAAATGTGTTGAATGTTTCAATTGTTACATATTCTGTCCAGAAGGTTGTATTGATACAGAATTTAATATTGATTATGATTATTGTAAAGGCTGCGGCATATGTAAAAATGAATGTCCAGTTAATGCTATTGAAATGGAAATTGATGAATAAAAAAATTAAGGAGAATCATTAATGACTAAAAAAGTTATGACTGCAACAGCTGCAATTTCTAATGCAGTAAAATTAGCAAAACCAGCTGTTATTCCCGTTTATCCTATTACACCAATGACTACAGTAGCTGAGTATATTGCAGATTACGTAGCAAATGGTGAACTTGATACTGAATTTATTAGAGTAGAATCAGAACACAGTGCAATGAGTGCTGCTATAGGTGCAAGTAGTACAGGAGTTAGAACATTTACAGCTACTTCATCACAAGGATTAATGTATATGCATGAGGTTTTATTTGCAGCAGCAGGTATGAGAGCACCTATCGTTATGGGTGATGCAAATAGATCTATCTCAGCACCATTATGTATTATGAATGATCAACAAGATTCAATTGCTCAAAGGGATTCTGGTTGGATGCAAATTTATGCAAAAGACGGACAAGAAGCATTAGACATGACATTAATCTCATATAAAGTTGCAGAGAATGAAAATGTCCTATTACCATCCATGGTATGTATTGATGGATTTATTATTACACATACTAACGAGGCAGTAGATGTTCCGGAACAAGAACAAGTAGATAAATTCCTACCACCATATGTTCCAAAATACTCATACCTAGATCCAGAAGATCCTGTAACAGTCGGAAGTTTCACAGATTCAAACTATTATATTGAAGCAAGACATGCAATTCAAGTAGCTATGGACAAATCTGAAGAGGTATTTGAAGAGGCATTTAAAGAATTTGAAGAAATATTTGGAAGAAAACACGATTTAATTGAAACCTACAAAACCGAAGATGCAGATATAATATTTGTAAGTTTTGGTTCTGTATGCAGTACAATTAAAGTTATGATTGATGAAATGCGTGAAAAAGGAGAGAAAGTAGGGCTTGTAAGAGCAGTTACTTACAGACCATTCCCTGCTAAAAAAATCCAAGAGGCAATCAAGAATGCTAGTAAAGTAGCAGTTGTTGAGAAGGATATAAGCTTCGGAATTGGTGGAGCTTTATATGAAGACATGAAATCAACAATGGACTGTGATACTGAGATTTATGATTTCATTATTGGATTAGGTGGTAGAGATATTACTCCAGATACAATCTACGAGATTTTAGAGAAAACTAAAAATCCAACAGAAAAAGTTAATTGGATAGGATTAGAGGAGGATGAGTAAAATGGATATACCTAAAGAAGAACTCTTTGCACCAGGACACAGAGGTTGTGCAGGTTGTGGAGCAGCTATTGGTGCAAGACTTGCACTTAAAGCATCAGGTAAAAACACTGTAGCTATCTGTGCAACCGGATGTCTTGAAGTTATGACTACACCATATCCGGAAACAGCTTGGAGAGTACCATTTGTACATGTTGCATTTGAAAACGCAGGTGCAGTAGCAAGTGGTGTTGAAAGAGCACTTAAAAGCCAAGGAAAAGAAGACACTCATGTTATAGCATTTGGTGGAGATGGAGGAAGTGTAGATATTGGTTTACAATCCATTTCTGGAGCTATGGAAAGAGGACATAACATTACCTACATCTGTTATGATAATGAAGCATACATGAATACAGGTATTCAAAGAAGTGGAGCAACTCCATGGGGTGCATCAACCACTACCTCACCTGCAGGTAGTGAAAGTTTTGGTGAAGATAAACCTAAGAAGAATATGCCTATGATTATGGCTGCCCATGGAATTCCATATATTGCAACTGCCTCAATCGCATATCCTGAGGATTATATGAAAAAAGTTAAAAAAGCAGTTGAAACAAAAGGTCCTGCTTACATCCATTTAAACCAACCATGTACTACTGGTTGGGGATTTGATCCTTCAAAAACAATTGAATTAGGTAGATTAGGTGTAGAAACAGGATTCTGGCCATTATATGAAATTGAAAATGGAGAATTCAAAGTAACCTACAGACCAACAGAAAGAAAACCTGTTGTAGAATACTTAAAAGCTCAAAAAAGATTCAAACACTTAGACGAAGAACATGTCCAAATGATACAAGATTATGTTAACAACCAATGTGAAGAATTAGGAATCTGAGGTGAGAAAATTGCAGAAAATAATAGTACAAAGAGATTTATGTGATGGCTGCAAAGACTGTGAAAGGTCCTGTGAAGCATTACATGGTACTAGTAGAATCAATATTATAGAATTTGATGGTTCTTATTACCCAATCCTTTGTCAACAATGTCAAGACCCTGCTTGTGAAGTTATCTGTCCAACAGGTGCAATGACAAACACTGGAATTGACTCAGACAAATGTATTGCATGTGGTTTATGTAGTCTTGCATGTCCATTCGGATCAATTATAATCTATGATAAAAGCTCAGAAAAATGTAATAGATGTGCAGATCGTCCTGAAGGACCTGCATGTGTACAAGCATGTTCCAAAAGAGCAATATCATTAGTAGATACAGATAAACTTGTTGATAAAAAACGTGAAGAATACATTGCTAAAATTGCAGGTAAAAGCAACAAACAGAACAAGACCATGTTAAATGTATTAACAAGTGGCAGTAGAATTAGTAAAGCATTCGAGGACTAGGTGATAGAATGAGAGAATTAATATTGGATCCAAAGGAATGTGTTGATTGTGGTAGATGTGAACGCTCATGTCCAAATAATGCAATCCACGTATATGAAGGGGTACCTTTATTCTGTATGCATTGTAGTCCTGATAAAGCACCATGTCTTTTAAGTTGCCCTGAAGGTGCAATTGAATATCTTGGTGGAGCAATCACCATTAACCAAGAAAAATGTATCGGCTGCGGAATCTGCAGAGACGCTTGTCCAATAGGTGCAATAAATATGGATAACACACATGCAAAAAAGTGTGATTTGTGTATAAATAAGGATACACAGTATTGTATTGAAGCATGTCCTACTGGAGCTTTATCAAATAATTCACAAAACTTAATCAATAAGAAACAAGAAAAGGTAGCTAAAGAATTTAACTACTTGAAAAAAATATCAGAAAAACTCCACTGATATTAAAACGAGAATAATTAACTACTTAATTATTCTTTCCTCTATTTTTTTACAGCCTATTATACTTATATAAATATCAAATATTTTTTAAATGATTAAATTTATTTTTTCTAAAAAAGAAAAATTATTATATTAATTTTAATAAAAAACTTAATGAATAATTTTAGAAAATTAAGATAAATTTAATGATTTAATTAATTCTACTTTAGATGATAACATGATTAGTGAAAAAACTATTGAAGATACAGTTTACCAACTATATAAAAAAGCGGCAATAGACTTAAATGAAGATGTTGTTAAATCACTTGAAGATGCATTGGAAAACGAAGAGGATGAACTTGCAAAGTTAAACATCAACAACATATTAAAAAATATTGAATTAGCCCATAAAAACCAAATACCAATGTGTCAAGATACAGGTTTAGGAGTGATATTTGTAAAGCTAGGTAATGTTGAAGTGGAAAATTTAAAAGAGGGAATTGAAAAAGGTGTTAGAAAAGCAACCAAAGAAGTTCCACTTAGACCAAACATTGTAGATCCAATAACAAGAGAAAACTCTGGAGACAATACTGGTGTTTATATTCCCTATATTTCTATTGAACTTACAGACACTGATTACCTTGAAATTACAGTTCTTCCAAAGGGTTTTGGATCTGAAAACAATAACAAACTTAAAATGGCGCTTCCCGCAGAAGGAAAAGAGGGAATCAAAGATTTTGTAATTGAGTCAGCACTTGCTGCAGGTGGAAAACCTTGCCCACCAATGGTTGTTGGAGTTGGTATCGGTGGTACATCAGACCTCGCAATGAAACTAGCAAAAGAAGCTTTGATTGAAAAAGTAGGCCAACCAAATCCTGACGATGAATTAAATCAAATGGAAAACGAGATTTTAGAAAGAATCAACAAGAATGGTAAAGGTCCAATGGGTCTTGGTGGTAAGACCACAGCTTTAGATGTTAAGATTAAGAAAGCCTCAACACATACTGCAGGTTTACCTATAGGAGTATGTATTCAGTGCTGGGCAAACAGACATGCTACAAGCATATTAAAAGATGAATAAATTATATTTATATTTTAATATTTTTATTTTATTTAATTAATTCTAATTTTAATTTAAACTATAAAATTTTATTTTGAATTTTTAATTTTTTATCATCCAATACTGTTTTTATAACTATTTAAAAAACCAAAGTAAACTAAGTTAAATTCTATTTTTACACTTAAAAGATATGACTCGAGAATATAAGATCCCATTTAAAATATTTTTAGATTATAATCTAGATTAAATTCCATTCGACACCTAAAATAATACTTAACTAGTATTGAATACTTTTTTTATGAAAATCTACATGATTTTAGAAAGAACCTTTACAAAAATTAGTTACAATGTTTTTAAAATCATATTGGAAAAATTAGAAATCATATCTTTAGGATTTAGATAAGGATTATATAAGATTCAATGGATTATTATTAATTTATAGTTAAGAATTAAAATTAAAAAAAATAAAAAAGAAATCTTTAGATAAAGAATTTCAACTGATTATGAAAATAGATAAGAAGTGAAAATAATAGGATTTTTATTTACTTTTCCTCATCTAAAGAAAATGGTTCATCCTCATCACGGTGAGGTAAATTATCAGGTCTTTTTAAAGTGACCATAAATATTGTTCTGGAACCAATAGCTACAGCCCTATCAGCAATACGTTCAAGATGTCTTGCAATGAAAATGATTTCAATGAAACATTTTGTATCATAATCTGAATCATCGGAAGCAAGATATTTAACAGCGGAATCTAATATTTTATCAAATAAATCATCAATCTTATCATCATCTTCACTTAGTTGTGAAGCTAAATCAACATTAGCATCTAAAAATGCATGAATAGCTTTTTGAATCATTAATTGAACATAATCCGCCATATATGATAGATTTTTAAATAACTCCTCAGGAGCTTCAAAATCTTGTAAAGTTGCTATAGCCTCAGCGATATTAGCATCAAGATAACCCATTCTTTTAATGTGACTTATTACCCTAACAGTAGATTGAACATACAATAAATCACTTGCAACAGGCTGTTCAGAAGCTAAAAATTTAATACATTGCCTTTCTAAATCAAATACCTCTAAGTCTATTTCTTCACTATTGGCAAGTATTTCAGTTTTAATATTTTCATTATAATCTTCTAACAATTCCCTTGTTAAATTTGTGTTATCCAAAGTTAATTGGCCTATTTTTTTTGTTTCACTTTGGATTTCTTTAAATCTTTCTTCAAAGTTTATTGAAGGAAAATCTTTAATTTCATAATTTTCAGCCATTATTTAACCCCATTTTTAATAATATATTATAAATTAATTTGTAATTAAGATATTAATAATCTTATTAATCTAACCAAATCTTCCTGTAATATATTCTTTGGTTTGTTCTTCTTTAGGATTAATAAATAAGTCCTCTGTAGGTCCATTTTCTACAATGACTCCATTTAAGAAAAATTGAGTATAATCTGAAACCCTTGTTGCTTGTTGCATATTGTGAGTTACAATAACAATGGTATAATCTTTCTTAAGTTCCGTCATTAAATCTTCGATTTTAAGAGTGGAAATTGGATCAAGTGCAGAACAAGGTTCATCCATAAGAATTACTTCTGGTTCGATTGCAATGGTTCTTGCAATACATAATCTTTGTTGCTGTCCACCAGATAAACCAAGAGCAGATTCATCTAATTTATCTTTTACTTCATCATATATTGCTGCACCTTTAAGGGATTCAATAACCTTTTCCTTAATAAAGTCCTCGTCTTCTATACCATGAATCCTAAGACCATATGCAACATTTTCAAATATTGTTTTTGGAAATGGGTTAGCTTTCTGAAATACCATTCCAACTCTTTTTCTTAAATCAACAACATTTACATTATCATCATAGATTTCCTGACCGTCTAAATATACATCTCCATCATGATGAAATGTAGGAATTAAATCATTCATTCTGTTTAATGTTCTAAGGAAAGTAGATTTACCACAACCGGAAGGACCAATAAGTGCGGTAACTGCATTTTCTGGAACATTCATATTAATATTATGAAGGATGTGTGCTTCATCAAAGTACACATTTAAATTATTAACTGTAAATTTATCCGCCATTTTAACGTTCCCCCATCATTTTTGCTTGATATCTATTTACTAAGTAATTGGTTAATAAAGTAATTATTAAAATAATAAATACTAAAACTGCTGCAGTACCATATGCATTTTGTAATGAAACACCTTCAGTTGCAAGAACATACAAGTGTAATGGTAATGGCCTACCTGGATCCATAATGGATATAGGAGTGGTTACTGCAGAACCTACACAGAACATTACTGCTGCTGCTTCTGAAATAGCACGAGTTAAACCCAAGATAATACCGGTAATGATACCAGGTAATGCTGCAGGTAAAACAACACCAGTAATAGTTTGCCATTTAGTTGCACCTAAACCTAAACTACCTTCTTTGTATAAACTTGGAACAGAGGATACGGTTACTTCTGCAACTTGGAAAATAGTTGGAAGTGCCATGAATGCCAATATAATACCACCACAAAGGACAGAATATCCTAAGTTTAATGTAATAACTAACAATTGTAAACCAAATAAACCAAAAATAATTGATGGTATGGATGCTAATGTTTGAGCCCCGAATCTGATAACCTTTTTAATCTTTTCATTTTTAGCATATTCTGAAATATAAATTGCAGCCCCAACTGCAAGAGGACTTGCAATAATAAGTGCAATTGCTGTTACATATAAACTTGAGATAATCATTGGAAAGATTCCACCGGACCTACCTGAATCAATAGGATCTGAGGTTAAGAATGTCCAGTTTACAGCAGGTAAACCTTCAATTAAAATATATCCAATAATAACAACTAAAATCAAGATTGTGATTAATCCTGATAATAAGAAAATACCATTCATAATTTTTTGGGTAGTCAAGGAAGACATTTTATGACTGGATTTATCGATTTCTTCTTGAACACTATTCATAAAGTTCCTCCTCCAACATCCATTTTATATTTACTTTGTATGTAATTTGTAATGATTAATAAAATCATGATTATAATAAATAATACTACACCAGTTGCAAATAAAGCGTTGTAATGAAGACCCGTAGCATAACCCATTTCTAATGCAATGTTAGAAGTTAAGGTTCTTACTGGAGAAAATATTGAGTTTGGAATTTGACTTACATTACCTGCAACCATAATTACTGCTAAAGTTTCACCGATTGCTCTACCCATACCTAAAATAATACCTGTTACAATACCAGGTAAAGCAGCAGGGAAAACAATTTTTCTAATTGTTTGCCAATTTGTTGCACCTAATCCATATGATGCATACCTATATTCATTTGGAACAGCTTCAAGTGCATCCTGTGAAACAGATATAATTGTTGGTAGAATCATAATTGCAAGAATAATACCTGCACAGAATATACTGAATCCAGTACCTCCAAACCATGATCTGAATAATGGAACCAATACAGTTAAACCAAAGAAACCATATACTACAGATGGAATACCTGCTAAAGTTTCAATAACCGGTTTTAATGATTTAGCAACTTTTGTATTAGCTACCTCAGCCATATATATGGAACATAATAAGGATAATGGAACAGCTAAAAGTAATGCAAAGAAAGTTACACATAAAGAACCAACAATCATTGGTAAAACACCAAATACATTCTTAGTTGGATCCCATTTAAGACCAAATAAGAATTTGAAGAATCCATAATCTGCAAAAGCTGGCCATCCTTCAATAAAAATAAAAGCCATTATAAGAAAGATTATGAATATAGAGAACAAAGCAGCAACTAATAATATTGCTTGAATTCCAGTTTCTTCTGAATTTTGATTAGCCATATTTAACCTCTCTTTTAAAATCTAATCTATGATTAGATTATTAAAAAATCTTTAAGCTATGTAAGAATTAAAATATAAAAAAATAAGCAATATAATAATAATTTATTTAAAAAAATATAAAAATTAAAAATCTATAAAAAGATTATAGATTAAATTAACTGCCAAAAATTTCTTAAACATGACAGTTAATTGTTTAATAAACATTATTAAATGCTAATACTTTTAACTATCTATTGAGATGAATTAGTATTGTTACTAGCTTGAACAATTTTTTCATCTTTAAGAACTTTTTGACCTTCGCTACTGTTTACGAAGTTAAGGAAATCTTGAGTAGCTTGGTTTGGAGTACCTTTAACTAAGAATAAGAATGGTCTTTGTAATTTGTATGAACCATCTGCAATAGTATCATCTGAAGGTGATACTCCATCAATCTTAAGAGCTTTAACATCTGAGGACATATGTGCATAGGATACAAATCCAATAGCATTTTCATCAGTTTTTACAGATTGTTTTACAGCTTCAGTTGAAGATTGAACTACAGCGTCAGATTTAATTTTAGTATCTTTACCCATTACAATGGATTCAAATGCATCTAAAGTTCCAGAACCATCTTCACGACGAATTACATTAATTTTACCGTCTGAACCACCAACTTCTTTCCAGTTAGTAATTTTTCCAGAGAAGATATCCTTTAATTGTTCTGAGGTTACTCCATCAACACTGTTTTTGGTGTTAACAGCAATGACAATTCCATCCTGACCAAGAGGAATTTGGGTTAAACCTTGAGACTCATTATCCTTTAAAGCTTTAGAACTTGTACCAATATCAGCAGTTCCGTCTTGAGCACTTTTGATACCTACACTAGATCCTCCACCTTGAACGTTGATTTGTGTATCAGGGTGAGTTTCCTTGTATTTTTCTACTAATTTTTCTGCTACAGGTTGTACAGAAGTAGACCCTACAATTTCTACCTTACTGGATCCACTGTTAATTGCCAAATAAGCACCTGCAAGCACTAAAATTATAACAATAACTAAAATAATCCTTTTTGTATTTTTTTTCATTTTTTAACACCGAACATAAAATTAAAATGAAAGTTTAAGAGGTTTTAGAGGAATTTTCAACGAAAATATTTAAAATATAAAGTTAACATAAATTTAAATCTTAAACTTCATTTAGATTTTAAAAATGAGATTGGTTTTTTATTAAAAAAAAATTTTTTTCAACCTCAAATAAAGATTAGTTTACAGAGTATATAAAGGTTATCTTTTTGTGTATAAAAATTCTCATTATGTGAAAAAAATAAAAGATTAGTGGAAAAATTAGGAAATCTATTCTCATTTTAGGAAATTATGAACAAAATCCAAAAAATCATATTTGAACAAGATAAATTAAAAAATAATTAAAATAAAAAAAATATATAAAAAATAATAAAGAATGTATAAAAAATCTAAAATTAATGATAAAATTAAACATAAAAATAGCTAAAAAAAATATGCAAAAAGCATTAATAAAAAAAATAAAAAGAGAGAAATATTATTCCCTAAATGTACGTGGGGTAATAGAACGTGGAATATTATTGTGGAATTCACCTGCAGTATCAACAATCTCTACAGAAATATCTCCAATTCTCTCAAATGCTTTAATTACTCTGGAAATATAAATATAATAATTGGAACGCTCTTTATCATCAAAAGAAGTTTCAGCCATCTGAGTTGCAATAGTCCCCATGGATTTTTTCTGCATCTCATGCATTCTTTCTTCCAAATCCATTACTTCCCCTTTAAGCTCAATAGTACCATCTAAAAATGCAGTCATGGAATCTTCAATCATTTTGTCGCTGATTTTATACATTTTTTTAATGTTTACAACAATATCATCATCTGCCTCATAATAATCATTTACAACAAATTTAGCTATATGACCACAGTAATCACCTATCCTTTCAAGATCATAGGCAACTTCATTATAAATAACTGTTTTTGAGAAGTGTGATTGCTGATTAATGCTAACAACTGTTTCTACAGATGTTCTTACTTTTTCACACATATTATTTGTAGTATAATCCATTTTTAAAGCTTCTTCTGCCTTATTATCATCATTTTCTATAAGAGATTCAACTGAAAGTTTCAATTCATTTTTTACATGATTTTTCATACTAACTAACATACTGGTAATTAAAAGATTACTTGAATGTAATGGGGAATTAACATTTGACTCAAAGTCATCTGCTATTTTCTCATAATTCTCCATATCAATCATATAAGCCCTTTTAACTACACCTTCCTTAATCAATGGTTGTATCAATTGAGTAACATAACGACGTGTTATGCCCAATTTATCAGCAATCTCTTGTTGAGTAGCAGGATTTTCATATAAGATTATATCTAAAATATCTTTTAATGTTCTATTTCCTTTACTCGGCATTTAATCACCAATTTATAAAAATATAAAAATTTATAAAAATTTTTCTTGACTTCCTATTTTAGGAATAATAACATATATACTACTTTAGTTATCAAATCATTTAAAGTTTACCTAAAATTTATAAAAAAAATACCAAAAAACAAAAAATTAATATAAAAATTTACAAAAAACAATAAAAATTTTTAAAAATGAAAATTTTAAGACAAAAATTGAAAAAATAAAAAAAATGTATAAAATCAATAAAATTTCACATAAGGAAAAAAAGTTTAATTATTCTTTAATTTAAATTTAATAATTCAAATAAATTACCATATATAAAACAGCTTAAATCAAATTTTAAAAAAAAAATAAAAAATAAAAGAAAAGAGAAGATTATCTTCTTCGTCTTCTATTAGATACATATTTTAAAGAATCTGAAGAGGAATTTATACCACCATTACCTTCCCGTGGATTATTTTCTCTCATGTTCCTATTATCAAATTCCCTATCCGGTCTGTAATTATCATATCTTCCATAATTTTCATATTGATTATAACCATCATTTCCATAATTATAATTCCTTCTTTTAAATCTAGAAGCCCTATTAAAATCATCTGCTGGAGGATAATCATACTGTCTTTTATCATTATATTTAAACATCCTTCCTGTAGAATGTGGTTTTGTTGAAGTATTAGTGGATTTTCTTACAAGAATTGAGAAGATCACATATATTAAAATTAAACTAATAAATGCAGCTAAAAAGAAATCAACACGTTGTAATACATCTCCAAGAACATTTGATACCGGATTATTTAAATCTACAAATCCCCATCCTAGAAGAATTAAACCAATGAAGACAAGTAATGAACCATTGATTTTTTTAACAGTTTTTGAATCAAACATAGGATAAATACCCATAATAATTAAACCGAATCCCATGACTCTAAATAGATTATTACTGGTTACTCCCTCCAATCTAGAGAACAATAATGAGAAATCGGAGCTGAAGAATGTTAACATATAACAGAGTTCAATTAACAGGATTACAACTAAAGGGAATATGTAAAATAACTCAAGATCTAATCTTGGTTTGGATAAATTAATATCGATTCCGCCTCTTTCTTTCTTTCTCTCTTCTAAATAACCAGTAAGAGCACTATACATAACAGAGGAAAATACTGAACCAATAACAGTACCAGTTAAACCTAAAACTGATGTTAAAATAACAACGACAAAGGAAACTATCCCTGCTATAGCCACTTTGGAATATTCCACCATTAAATCACTTCCAATCTAATTTAAACAAGTCGAATAAAATTAACCTAACTAAAAACAAACCAAAATTTCTAAAAAATAAAAAATTAAAATAAACTAAGACAGATGTTAATAAAATTAAAATCTAACAATACTTTTAAAAATAGACAATATAAACTAAATTCTATAAAAAACAAGAAAAATAGTATAGAACAAAGCTTTAGGGGGGATTCGGACCCCCGACTTCCACCTTACCAAGGTGGCGCTCTACCAGCTGAGCCACTAAAGCATGAAAAAAAATAATAATATAAAATAGATAGTGCAGGGGAAGGGATTCGAACCCTCGAAGGCCTACACCAGAGGATCTTAAGTCCTCCCCCTTTGGCCACTCGGGCACCCCTGCATACAACATAATTATTTTTGTTTTCATAGTATATAAAGGTTACGGAAAAACTATGAAAAATTTTGAAAAAATTAAAAATTTTAAAAAATAATTCTTACAATAAAATATATTGTCAAAAACACTATATAAATTTAAAGATAATTTAATAAATATATTTTACAAATATTATATAATATATTATAATGTAATATTATTTAAAACTATAAGGAATAATAAAAACTCATTTTAAAAAGATTGATATGAGATTATGAATTAGTGGTAGTGTTAATTTGAAAATAGATTCTGAAGAGTGCGGAGTTTGCTTAGATTGTATTGATGTTTGCCCAAACGAGGCAATTGAAAAAATAGCATACACAATTAAAATCCATGAAGACTTATGTGATGATTGTGAAGAGTGTATGCTTGTATGCCCTACCGGTGCAATCTATAATGAAAAAGACGAATAAAGGTTATAAATATGAAAAAACCGGATTTTCTAAATAAGATAACTTGGATTGATATAATAATAATCATAGTTATTATATTAGTCGCATGTGTTGCAGTTCTACATATTTCACCAGGAACTAATCAGGAAGATTCCTCTTCATTTGATTCATCAACACTTGATAAGGTTTATCAAAAATATATTGATTTTTACAATGAAGGAGAAATTGTAAGTACTGACATACAAGGTACGAATGCTAGCACTGGAGAGAATGTAAGTATTTCAGGTAACGTTCTATGGTGTTATGATGATAATACTAAAAATCTGTTAGTGTTAGTTAATGATAGTGGAAATACACTACTTGCAGGAACATATAAAGACAATCCTAATGCAGAGATTTACATTGATCAAATGACCTTAAAAGTTGACGGACAAAAATATGGAAACGTTACAGAGATTACTATAGCCCCAATAGAGATTAATAGCTTCTCATCCCTCTATAAAGGTCTTGAAAAATACAATAATTACGAGGTTTCCACAATCATATCTTTAAATAGCCTCGACGGTATTTCCCTTGAAAACATTAATAACGATTTATTTAAAATCACAAAAAGACCATCTATAAAAATGGACGGAAATAAATTCCAAATTAAAGTTTCAAGATCAAAATATGAGGATTTAAAAATAGCTAATCAGGATTATAAATCTTTCAGTGGTAAAACAGAACCAATCAAAATAAGAATCTATAACTGTACCGATGATGAATTAAATATTATTAAGAACAATTACAATGTTACCAACATTAAACACATTAATTAAACAATATACAGAAGTAGTAATAAAGGATTATTTAAAGAATGAGGATTTGAAATGAGTTATATCTATTCTATAATATGTAAAATATGTAGAACAATTGAAAGAGAATTTAAAGAATCATTATTCTTTACAATTATCCATACCATTTTTTTATTTTTCGACAGACAATGGACCAATTCATATTTATTTAAATTCTATCCATCAAATCATAGGATTAATCTTAAAAGCAGAATCTTAAATGACGATTTATTTAATCCAATGATTATAATCCTTTTGTTCAGTCTATTTTTAATATTTGGACTTAAAGCAGCATCTAATTCCCTAGTTATAACCATCATCATTGGTTTGATCGCATTTACAATAGGCGCACTTTACCTTCCGAAATTCTTTTTAAACAATCAAAACAACAATAAGAGGATTATTGATTTTAATCCCAAGGACATTTATTCTGTAGGGTTCACACTATTTTTAATTGGATTAATATTCTTTTTTATAAATATAGGATATGTTAAAGGAATTCCTTTATTTACCCCCTCATTAAGATATAAATTAATAGCTGCACTTACAATGCCAGTGTTTTTAATGATACCTGGAATAGGAATTATGGAATCCTATTATGTTTGTTTAATGAAGGAAGGAAAATTAACAAGAAGCCAAGTAAGATTTAGATTCCTTTCATTAAGTTTAACTGGGATTGTTCTCTTATTGTTTTTAGCCTATAGAACTCCAATACTTGCAATATTACTTTTAATGATCATTATAGGTTATTATGGAGATAGTGTTTCTATTGGAGAGGTAATCGTCCTTGCGTTAATAGGTTTGGCAGGTATTATAGGAATCGGATATTTAAGATCAGTAAATGAGATGTTAATTACAACAAGTACAAATCCATTTTACACATTACAAAGTAGAGCGGATTTTACAATCCATGTTCTTGATTTATTAAATGCATTATCAGGAAATCTTGGATTAATGCATGGAGGATTTATACTTAAAAGTATTCCAGGTAGTGATTATGGTCCTAGAATGATGGTGGGAAAATTAATTTCATGGAGAAGCGGAGTTACAATTACACCGACAATAATCGGACCTATGTTAATAGACTTTGGAAGGATAGGTGTTGCAGTTGGCATGTGTTTAATTGGTTTTATTCTTGGGATCGGATATAAACTATTAAAAATCACTGAAAATTATTTCTACATAGGCCTTTACAGTTTACTTTTAACCTACACAATCTTAGGAATTGAAACTGGAATATTGGATATTCAAGTATTGATATATTTCTTTGTAGGGGTTTTGGTTTATCTTGCAAATATCGTATATACTAGAAAAAATAGCTAATGATTATTAAATATTATAAAAAACAATGAAAAACCCCATTTCTTTTTAAATCTTTAAAATAAATACAATCATAATTTATCTTACAGATATCATGTATAATAGAAAAAATAGCCAAAATTATTGAAATAGAAAAATATTGATTATTTCAAAAAAAAAAAAAAATTAATTAGAATTTCTCAATTTTAATACAACTATTTCCGAGTAGGTTCCCCATCTTCCAGGATAATCCATTACACCGACACCAGCACTAACTGACAGATAATGATTACCTTGGGGAGTTTCTTTTGTAAATAAACCTTTATTATATTTAAAAATCAATTCCGCAAAGAGGATTATTGGATAGAATTGACCCCCATGGGTATGACCAGATAGTTGAATATCGAAACCTAGATTAGAAAATTCCTCAAAATAATAAGGCGTATGATAAACAATTAAATTAAGCTTATTAGGATTAATCATATTATCCAATTCCTCAAAAGTTAAATTAGGAATATCACCAAAACTAAATGAATTGCCTACAATATTTAAATCACCAATTTCAATATTTTCATTATCTAAGACAATTAAGCCTGCCTTATTAGCTGCCTTGTATACATTCTCAATTCCAGGATAATAATCATGATTACCTGGTGTAAATATTATTGGAATATTAACATCCTTTAATGGTGAAAAGTCATCTTCCTCAATTAAACAGGATCCGTCTGCCAAATCACCAGAGATTATAACTAAATCACAGGTATTGGATAATTCTTTTAATTTGTCTGCAAGTTTATTTAAATATCCCTTATTATTTAAAAATCCAAAATGAATATCTGAAATATGTATAATATTTAAATCATGAGTTATTTTATTAACATTCAACTGATATTCTTTAACTTTAAGTTGATGGGCATGATAATAAGCATATATTCCAATCATTAGCACCAATAAAATTAGGATACATTTAATTGTATAGGGAACCCTAATAAAAACACCTAAGAAATAAATGATTATAATATCCATCAGTAGGAACAATGAACAAAACGCCCAAAAACCATAGAGTTTAGCCAATATCCTTACGGATTTTCTTGATTTTTTCTCCTCCAATAAAGTAGGCACACAAGCAAGCAAACCTAATATAACTGTAATAGACAATGTATAAAAGTCATTTAATCCACCAAATAGTAAAAATGTATATTTCAAAAGGAAAAAGTAAAATAACATGTAAAATGGTGTAAAAAACAACACTCTTCTAGTTCTAAAACTCAAAATATCACCATTTTCAAAAAGATATTAAAATTATCTCTGAGATTAATATAATATAAATACAGCTAAAAAAACAATAATTCCCAGATTTTTAATTTTAATTTTAATACTTTAAAAAACATAAGTTAATAAAAAAACCAATTTATAAATAATTTTATTAATAACTAAAGATAAATATTAAAAAGTTAATTATATACTTTATAATTATTATTAAATTTATTCATAATTATTATTTTAAAAAGCTAATTTTGTGGTAAAATGAGGAATAAAACAAAGATCAAAAAGGAACATAAGATTAATATTCCTGAGAAAAAATATAACAAGAGACCTAAAATCCCACCAAAAGGATTTAAATCATCTAATGATTTTTTTAACTACACCTTTGAAAATAAGGATCTTATTTGGATGGGTCAAAACACAAACCATTTACATGATGAGGACGACATTTCCGATGCAATGATAGAGTGTCTCAAGGAGAAAGAATATTGTAAATATCCTGCTCCAGATGGTTTTCCAGAATTAAAAGAACTTATTTTAAAAGATTTAGACCTTGAAGATATGTCTGTATATGTTACAGCAGGAGCAACTGAATCCTTACATTTATGTATGCACAGTATTTTAGAACCTAAAGACAATGTAATTACATGTGATCCTGGTTATTTAATCATTGGTTCATTTGCTGAAAGATTTGCAAAAGAAGTGAAATATGTTCCAATTTATAACAAAGAGTGTAACTATAAATTAACACCGGAACTTATTAGGGAAAACATCGATGAAAACACAAAAATCATTGTATTGATAGATCCGCTTAATCCACTTGGAACCGCATATACTGAAGAAGAAATTAAAGAAATTGCTCAAATTGCAATAGAAAATGATATCTATTTAATTCACGATGTAACTTATAAAGACTTTGCAAGAAAACACACACTTGTAGCTAAATATGCACCAAACAACACCTTAACAATATTTAGTTTCTCAAAAATATTTGGAATGGCAGGAGTTAGACTTGGGGCAGTAGTTGCACCGGAGCCACTTATTGCAACTATTAAAAATGTGGTTGTTAATGACTTAGGAGTAAACATTATTGCACAGAAAGGTGGAATAGCTGCACTTAAATCCAAACCAAAATGGATTAAGAAAATAAGAGAAACAACCTTCCATAATCAGGAATTAATTAAAGATATGGTTGATACTGTTGATGGTGTTTACCTACCTGTCTATCCTGTAGATGCGAATATGATGGTGATAGACTTAACCGGCGCAGGCATTAAAGCCAAGGACATGTCCAGTTATCTTCTAAAAAAGGACATATTCACAAGGGAGGGAAACTATACAAGTAAATTATATGGAGACGATTATTTACGTATAAGTTTCTCAATACCTACCGAAGAGATAGAAGTATTTTGCCAAGAGTTCCCAAAAGCGGTCGAAGCTTTAAGAACCAAATAAATACTTAAAACATACCAACAATAGGTGAAAACTTTTTATTCCTTTTTTTATACTTTTTTCAATTTTTAACATTTAATACCCTTTTTTTACAACAATCAAATATCAAAGACCAGATTTTAAAAAACAGCTATTTCTAAATCAATCAGATAATATATCTACAATATTTTATTTTCAAAATATGGAACAAGCTCCAAAACAGTTATAACTAACTAATAACAATTGAAAATTCTATTTTTCAACTTTACAGATATATTTATCTAGAAAAATTAAAAACAATCTCCCAATATTTGTTTGTTAATTTACTAATTAAGTTTAGCTAGAAAAAAATAGATAAACATAAATATAAAAGTGTTTAAAATAAGCATATGAAATCCAGAATTGAGAATTTTTTTATAAATTCTGCTAAAGTATTAATAGATCCAGATACTTTATTTAAAGAGAAGGATGGACAAAAAGATTATGAGGGAATTGTCTCTTTAATCTTTTATGTGGCTATCCTGGGACTATTAATAGGAATGGAAACACAAAGTGCAGTGATAACAATATTGCTTATCCTGGTTTCCATAATAGGTTTGATGGTTTTTAAATTAATTCATTGTGGATTAACATATCTATTTGCAATGATTTTTAAAGGAAAAGGGAAATTCAGCACATTATACAATTTAATGTGTTATGAATATGTGACAGACATAATCCTAATTATTGGAATAGGACTCTTTGCTGCTACAGGTAAATTTTTAATATTAATACCTATTTTATTACTTGTATTTTTAATGAAAACAATCATTACAGTCTCCGCAGTAAACAATGTTTATAAATTTGGTTATGGTAAATCATTCCTAAGCGCATATGGTATTCTTATTCTAATTGGAATTGTAGTGGGGTTATTATTATGAACAACTATAAAATATTAGGTATAATCATAGTAATTGGGATAATTCTATCTATCTGTGCAGTTACGATTAGCGCAAACATTTCAAGTAATGATAATGAGGACAATGAAAAATATAATATTGCCACATTAAATGCCAAAGATTTAAACCACAGTACAAACACCACACATATAGTGAATTTAAATATCAATCAAATCAGTGGTGGAACAAACATTAAATTTGCAAATACAGACAGTTATTACAACGTTTCAAGTAGCATGCAGAACAATACGAAAGTAAGTTATGACAACAACAATGATTCCGTTAATGTGAATGTTAGTTCAAACAACACCGATAACAGCATTGTGTTAAGTGACAAATACACTTATATCATTAACAGCAATATTACTGCAGGTGGAATTAATATTAATGCAACAGACGGAAACATTCTAAGATTTAATAATCACATAGTGGCTGGTGGAGCGAATATTGATTTAAGTAATGGAAGTGTTTACCTAATAAACAATACTATAAACACTGGTGGAATGAATGTTATAGGAACACCTTTAGTTATCACAGATATCGATTCAAATATTAATGTAGGTGGATTAAATATCCAATCAGACAGTCTCGAGGTAAAATCCAATAATATTGAATTAGGCGGAACTACTTTGAGAAATATAAGCTCCAATGACACACATAATAAGGTTAGATTAAATAGTGATATTCAAGTAGGTGGAGCAAATTTAATATCCGCCAATCATTAAACCATCCTTTTAGAATTAAACTTTCCTATTATATAATTTTTAATTATGCTTTTACTTTTTTTAACAGATTTAAAATACCCTTTATTGTTTTTACAAAACTAAATTTAAGTGGAAAATAACATCAGATAATATTTTAAATAAAAATAAATTATATGAAAGATATAGTAGTACTAATTGTGATAAGTAAATATTTAGATAATAAATTTTTTAAAAAAAAATTTAGAGATCTGAGATTATGTTTGGAAACTTGAATATTGAAGATAAATCAGAAGTGGAAAATCCCGAAGGGTTTAAAAGTGAAATAAGCGACGAACTATTTGAAAAGTTTGATGAATATAGAAAAGAGTTAAATTTCAATGGAATCAGTTATGGCCTTATTCACTATAGACTTAAAGACAAATTTCCCGAGAATGCAAAGGATATAATTCTACTTAGAACACCAATGGACCCTGAATTTTTAAGATTAAATCCGGAATATTATGAATCTGAAGGTCTACTTGACAAATTCGATGAAATTATTACAAGGGTTTACAAATTATCCGATTTTTTAAGAGAAAATGGTTTCTTTAGTGAAGTAGTGGATCCATTAGAACTTGAGGAAGAAATTAAAAAATGTGCAGAGGATTCAAAAACCGGAAGGATTGGAAGAAATAAAGCGGTAATTTTCAAGGAAGGACCTGCACCTAAAATCTTTGCAATAGCTACCTCAATTACCAATTTTCCTAAAGTAAGAGCTGATGATTTTAAATGGATTGTGGAATACTGTCTAACCTGTGGTAAATGTAATATGCATTGTCCTGAGAAAGCATTTGACCATAAAGGCAATCTTATTGAGGAAAAGTGTACCGGATACCATGAAGGCTGCGAAATATGTATTGAAAAATGTCCCTTCTTTAGTAAGGATTATTCAACCATTAAAAGAAAGTATGACTTAAAAATAGATAAGATGACTAGAAAATCCATTTTCTAAATAACCCTCATTTTCAATCTATAAATAAACCATAATATAAAAATAGAAAATCTATTTTTATTAATTATTTTACTAAAAAATTTATAAATTTATTTAAAAAATACATGATTTTTAAAATCAGATAAATTATAAGATCATTCAAAAAAATAATTATTATTCAAACACAAAATTAAAAGTTGAATTCTAATAAGTTTCAATAAATAAAAAAAGAAAAGATTAAAGGTAATTAATCTTTTAAGTAATAATATTCTCCAGCTTCTTTTTGTTCACGGTCAAGATAACTGTCCAACTTATTAACACGTGGACGTTTAGTTTCTTTATCACGTCTAAATGTAATATTTAAATCGGATAGGAAAGTATTCATTGAAGTTCTTAAATCCGCAGGGGATGTTGCATGACCTTCAATACCCGGTTTTCCTTTAAATACCATAGCCCTATCAGATATATAATCAATAAATACAATATCGTGATCTATTATCAAACTTGCAGCATTTCTACTTTCCACTATTTTCCTTATAACTTTACCTGCAACCAGTCTTTGCTCCACATCCAAAAATGCAGTAGGCTCATCGAAAAGGTATAACTCTGCATCCTGTGCTAAAGTAGTTGCAATAGCTAAACGTTGGAGTTCCCCACCACTTAAGTTTTTAACATCCTTATCAAGTAACTCCTTTAATTGTAAAGGTTCACCAATTTCGCTTTCAAAGATATTTGAGCCAAAGTTAGGGGCATTCATATATAGATAATCCTGAACCCTACCTTCAAAGTCGGTTACAATATACTGTGGTTTATATGCAATTTCCACCTCGGTATCCACTTGACCCTCGGTAGGCTTAATTTCACCTGCAAGCATCTTTGCAAAGGTTGTTTTACCAATACCATTAGAACCAAATGCAGTTACAATCTCATCATTAAATATTTCACCTGCCTCTGCCTCTACTTTAAAACCACCATAATCCTTTTTAATAGTTTCATATCCTGTCAATACATCACCGTCGTCCTCAGGAGTAGGCGGACGAATTGTAAATTCGATAGGTGTTTTTCTCATTCTGACATTTTCTTCTTTCAAGTAACCATTAATATAGGCATTTATTCCGACCCTTACACCTTTCATACCAGATACAACACCATATCCTCCAGGTTTACCATATAAGATGTGGATATTATCAGATAATGCATCAAGTGTTGCTAAATCGTGTTCAATTACAAGAACGGATTTGCCCTCCTCTGCAAGTGAACGGATAACCTTAACAGCATTTAATCTTTGTCTTACATCCAACCATGATGTAGGTTCATCGAAATAATAGAAATCCCCTTCACGGAGTATTGACGCTGCAATAGCTACTCTTTGAAGTTCACCACCACTTAATTTAGACATTTCCCTATCAATAACAGATTCTAAATTAAGATTTTCAATTGCATAATCTAGTTTACCCCTCTCATCAACATTAGTAAGCAAATCGCGAACATTTCCCTTCACAACTTTAGGAAGTACATCTACGGCCTGAGGTTTATGGATAACCTTTATATCACCTGCAGCCAACTTCTTAAAATAGGATTGAAGTGCAGAACCACTATAATAATCAATGACCTTATCCCAACTTGCTTCACTTTCCCAGTCACCAAGGTTAGGAATAAGTTCACCAGATAGAATTCTCATTATTGTGGATTTTCCAATACCATTCTGTCCAAGTAAACCAACCACACTACCTTCCTTCAAGGTTGGAAGATGGAATAATTCGAACATGTTCTGACCATATCTGTGAATAGGATCATCTAATTTCTCAGGTAAATTGATTACTGAAATAGCATCAAATGGACATCTATTGGTACAAATTCCACATCCTTCACATAATTCCTCTGAAATAAGTGGTTTTTTAGTATCCTCATCAATAATTATAGTATCCTCTTCCATTCTTACTCCAGGACAATAATCAATACAAACATAATTACATTTTTTAGGTTGACATTTCTCCTTATCTAATATAGAAATACGGCTCATACTATCTCCTTAATATAAAAATAATTCTAAATAAAATAATAATCATTTAATCAAATAATTATAATTAGATTAATAAAAAAGATTTTAATAAATTAAAATTTTTTAAAATAATTTAAGAAACAACTTAAATATAATATATTATTTATATCAATCATCATATAAAAAATTTATAAAAGATAAATTAAAAGCACATTAAAAATTCATAAGATTAATTAAATAATAATTAAGATATATTATAATAACTATTTTTCAAATATAAGAATTGGACGAATATAAATGAAACAAGCAATTGTAGTTAGAAATGATTTAAAAATGGGAAAAGGAAAGATTGCCGCACAATGTTGCCATGCAGCAATTGGGTCCTATAAAAAAACAGACAAAGAAAAGATTAGAAAATGGGAAAATTCCGGTAGTGCCAAGGTAGTTTTAAAGGTTCAATCCCTTGAGGAATTATATGAACTTAAGGAAATAGCTAAAAGAAACAATATCTCAAATTGTTTAATTACCGATGCTGGAAGAACACAGATACCCTCCTCAACAATTACCTGTTTAGGCATCGGTCCTGATGAGGATGAGATAATTGATAAAATAACTGGAGATTTAAAACTACTTTAGATTTGCTAATAAAATCAAAAAACAAGATGGGTGATATTATTATTGAATGGGTAGTGAAGATTGGGGGTAGCCTTTTTCCAACTGATGCCATAAAGGTTGCAGAAAAAATAAAGGGTACTAAATCACTTATTGTTACAGGTGGGGGAGAATTTGCCAATTTAATTCGAAGATATGATAAAAATAAAGGATTTTCTGCCGATGTAACCGATGAAACAGCTATAGAATGTATGACAATAATATCAAAATTATTAAACGATAAAATAGAACATACAGAAATTGCATACACTCTTGAGGAAGCTAACAAAATATCAGATTTAGGAAAAATCCCCATATTAATATGTAGTGAAATATTAAAAGAAAATGAACCATTCAAACACTCATGGGAAGTAACCTCCGACTCAATTTCAGCATACATATCACACCTTCTAAATGCAAAGCTTTTAATAGTTACAAATGTAAATGGTATATATACCCGAAAACCAAATACGAAAGGTTCAAAATTTATTAATGAAATTGATGCAAAAAAACTACTAACTTTTGATGAAACATCAGTTGACTTAATGCTGCCTTCGTTGCTTATAAAATTCGGGACTGATTGTTTTATTGTAAATGGGAAATATCCTAATAGAGTATACTCTATAATTCAAGATAAAGACCATAATTACAATTTTAAATATACATTAATTAAAGGTGTTTAAAGATGGAAAAAGTAATATGTCAATCTTGTAAACAAGAAATTCCACTTACTGAACCATATGTACAATTCAAATGTCCAGTATGTGGTAAAGTAATCGCAAGATGCGAAAAATGTCGTACCTTTGGTCACACTTACACATGTGATTGTGGTTTCCAAGGACCATAAGATTAAAATATTAAAAAATCAATACTAAAATTAAAATTTATTATTAAAGAGGAGATTATAATGGGAGAAGTTTTAGCAACTTTAAAAGTAATGCCTGAAAGTCCGGAAGTAGATTTAGAAGAATTAAAAACCAACATCACTAATGTTATTCCTAAAGAAGCAAAATTACATGCTATTGAAGAAGAACCAATTGCTTTTGGATTAGTAGCATTAAATGTAAAATTTATTGTTGACGATAGCGAAGGTGGAACTGAACCTACCGAAGAAGCTATCAGAAACCTTGACAATATTAACAGTGCTGAAATTACAGATGTTGGATTAATTTAAATTCCTTAACTGGAATTTAATTACTCTTTTTTAAATTTTATTTTTATTTTTAAAAGCTTTATACTGCTTTTCAATGACATAATCTATTAAAATACTGTTTTTTAAAAAAATACCTTGTTTTAAAAAAAAACTTATAGTTTATTGAACTAATTTAAGACTTGTTTTCTGGGATTTTATCAATCAATAACAAAATTATTTTGAATTTTGATAAATGATAATTTAAACTTTATTTTTAAAATAATCAGTTTCAAACTAATTTAAAGTTAATTATAATAAATTAAATTCGTTTTTTAAAAATCAATTTCTAAAAACATTTCAAAAAAACCATTAAACAAAATAGAATTAATTGTTAAAATTAAATTAATTAAAAAAATTAAGGTTATTTTAGAGCGTAGATTTAAATTATTAAATAAATTCTAAGATAAAAAGGGAATAATAGAAAAAAGCTTTAACTATTAAAATTAAATAACTATTGTGAAGCAATTGATTCACAAAAATTTTAAAGGTTTTAAAAAAATGGTAAAACTAGATGATATAACAGTTACAAAAGGAATTGTTAAAGAATATATGGAAGATCTATTAGACTATACAGATATGGACGTAGCTATTGGTGGAGGAGGTCCATCAGGAATTGTAGCAGGATATTATCTTGCAAAAGCAGGATATAAAGTAGCATTATTCGAACGTAAACTCAGCATTGGTGGCGGAATGTGGGGTGGCGGAATGATGTTCAACAAAGTCGTCGTTCAAGAAGAAGGAAAAAGAATCCTTGATGAATTTGGAATCAGATCCAAAGAATATGAGGAAGGATATTATATAGTAGATTCCATTGAATCAACCTCAACCCTAACATCAAAAGCTACACAAGCAGGTCTTAAAATATTTAACTTAATGTCTATTGAAGATGTTTTAATTAGAGAAAACGGAATCAATGGAGTAGTATTAAACTGGAGTTCTGTTGAAATGGCAGGATTACATATTGACCCATTGACCATGAGATCAAAAGCTTTAATTGATGCTACAGGACATCCAACCGAAGTAACTAAAATCGTTACCGAAAAATTAGGTAGGAAAATTAAAACCCAGACTGGAACCGTCATGGGAGAAGGTTCTATGTGGGCTGACCGTGCTGAGGGTAATATTTTAAAGAATGTTACTGAAATTTACCCTGGATTATATGTTACAGGAATGGCTGCAAATGCTGTACATGGTTCTCCACGTATGGGTCCAATATTTGGTGGAATGTTACTTTCAGGAGAATATGTAGCTAAAAAAGTTGCGGAGGATCTTGAAAATAGAGAATAGATAATAATATAGTTAAAGATAATCTCTTTAACTATTCTAAAATATCTATTAAAAAAAGAAAAAATATACCAATTTTTAAAATATACTATTTTAAGCCATTAAAAATAAAAAATAGTCAATAATAAAACTTATAAAATAAACTACTTTTAAAACAATTAATTAAAAATAAAAAAAGTATCATAAGATTTAATAAAATTAAGAATGTAAAAAAGAACTTTAAAAGCATACTTTTTTTATTAATCCGGAAAAGATTAATCTGAGCAAATCTCATTGACAATAGCTACAGCATTTAAAGTTCTTGGAAAACCTATAAATGGTAACATAATTGTTATAGCCGAAATTAATTTATCCTTATCATTACCAACAGCCAAATTACCAGCAGTATGACCTCTCAATTGATTTTCACAACCACGTAAATTGGCAATGAAAGTGAAGGTTATTAATTCCCTATCCTGATCTGATAAACCTTTACGGGTATAGAAATCTCCAAAACAGTAATCTGCTAAAAATTCATTAAAATGTTCTTGACCTTCAACAGCATTATTAAACATAGCATCAATGTTTTCCTTTCCAAAATAATCACATTGAATCCTATAACCTTCATCTCTTCTGTTTTCAAAATTAGTTGTTGATTGACTTTCTAAGGGCAAGCTAATATTTTCATCTTTAAATATTTTATTGGTCAAATCTAAAAAATCATAGACTTTTGACATACCTATATACGCGGTGGATTGATATAACACTTCTTTAATTTCAACAGGTTTAATTCCATTATTCAATGCTGTTTTAACTACTTTCAAATAAAGTTTATATGATTGGTTTGTAATAAGTGTAGCAAGTATTACAAGAAATTTACTTCTTTTATCCAATTTACTTTCAACATTAGCCTCACCAAATAAAAAATTTCTAAAAAGTTCAATGAATTCCTGATCTGTGGTTTCCAGTTCTAAATTAAAATCAGGATTTAACTCTTTAATGCTTTCCAAAGCCTTTTCATTATAATCCATATAATTACCTCCAAACAATATTTATAAATTTTTTCCTAACTCATAAGCCTGATTAGGATAATCAGTCATCTCAATATCACTTCTTACATTACATCCTGTTGCAAGAATAATTCCCCTATTTTCATATCCCAGATATTTACATATAGTCTCATAATGATACTCAAGTGAACTCATGGTCCAGTCAAGATTATCTGCCGCAGTTGCTAATAAAACAGCTTTTTTATCATTCATTAGTTTTAAATTATTAGCATAAAATCTATCTATGACCATTTTAATCTGTGCAGTCATTCCAAAATAGTATAACGGAGTACAGAATACAATCAAATCTGCCTCTATAAGTTTCGGGTTAAGTTCCCTCATATCATCCTCATGTATACATATAGAGTTATGGCGTAAACAATGATTACAACCAAGACAAGGATTTAAATCTTTAAATGCTGAATCAAATCTATAAACCTCATGACCAGATTCCTCTGCACCCTCAATGAATTTATCTGCAAGAAGAAAACTTGTACCATTTTTATGTGGACTACCTGTTAACACAACTATCTTCATGTACTCACCTCAAAGATATTATATTTTTTAAAATTATAAAGACTATAACGATTTTCTCAAATAAGTTGATGATTAAATTATTTAATAAAGTTATTTAAATTCTTTAACTTTTTAACTTTTTAAACTACACCTTTTTGCCAATTTCATAAATCTCATCATATACAGGACTATTTAACACAGCACCTTTCTCGGTAATGCCAGTTGCTGCGATTTTATCCTTAGGGATTGAACCAGGCAAACAATCAGTAAATGCCCTAAGGGGCCTAAATGTATTTTTTAAATATTTCTCATCCTCAATAGATGCAGTTACAATATAGTAAAATTCTTTATTAGTGATTTCATCATATCTTGTAATTGTTCTATCAATCAATGTCTTCATAATGCTATTCATACTAAAGAAATAAACCGGAGTTGAAAGTACAATTACATCTGATGCAATCATTCTATCTAATATCTTAGATACATCATCGTCTATTATACATTCCCCATTTTTTACACACTCCATACAACCACGACAATAACCCATATTTTTATCTACAAGATATAATTTGTCTACAGTATTACCAGATTCCTCCGCACCTTTTATAAATTGATCTGCCAATAAATCCGAATTTCCTCCTTTACGAGGACTTGATATAATATATAAAATATCCTTTCCCATATCTACACCACACTTAAGCCATTAATTATAATTATGTAATAAATATATATAAATTTTTATTTATTTTAATATATATATTAAGTTTTGTAAAAAAAATAGAAAACCCCACTAGGATTTTCCACATCTAAAGAAACCCATACTTCCCCATAAAAAAAATAGAAAAGATCCCGTTAAGGATTTTTCATATTTAAAGAATATTTATATCCGATTAAAGATGCAAACAAAGCAAATATACAAAGGATAGTACCTATTATACATGTCCAGTGAATACTTAAAGATAATAAACCATAGTATTTAGGAATAATCTCCACACTTCCCATTATCATAGTAAATATAATAATTAGCAGTGAAGAACTTGTTGATTGACCTATAACCCTAATAATCGTTACTGAAACAGATGCTGTTGGAGTATCCTCCGGTTTTACAGAACTCATTATCACATTCGTATTAGGTGATGTGTAAACTCCCATACCTACACCTAAAAAGATCATGGATAAAACTATAATAACAAGTGAATCAGGCAATCGTATTAGGAGGTCAAGTGTTACTAATGAGAATACTATTAATATTATACCTAATGATGCAATTTTTAAAGGATTTGCTTTATCAGAAAGTCTACCCATGTATGGGGAAATAACGATCTGTATAATTGGAGTAACCATTAGCAACAATCCTGCCATCTCCGAATTCCATCCTAAGATATACTGTAGATGATAACTTAAAACATAGGTTACAAAGTATGAACCGATATAAATTAGAAATGAGGATAAATTTGCATATTTAAATCTTTTATCTTCAAAAACTTTTACATCATATACTGGATTTTTAACACGTAATTCTAAATAATTCCATAGAACTAAAAGAAAGATACCTGAAATTAACATTACAATTCCATCAATATGGTTAATTGAAGTAAATCCATAGATTAAAAGAAATATTGTAATCATCCAAAGGATTCCGCCCCTAACATCAAATTTATCATTTTCCCCTATTTTCCACTCTTCGGAAATAAGAAGGTAAGTTATAGGAATGATTAATAAAAGAAATGGAACTGTAAATAAGAATATACTTTCCCAGCCTAAGTTATAAGTTAATATACCGCCTAAAGTTGGAGCAAGCACCAAACCTAAATTAACACCAGCAACAACAATACCAATTGCCTTTCCCCTATTTTCCTCAGGAATGGCTACAGCAACAATATTCATAACGGTATTATAAATAAGTGCTGCACCAACACCTTGAAAAGCCCTAAATAAAATCAATGACATTGGTGAAAATGCAAAGGACGTGATTACAGCACCAATTAAGAAAATGATGTTTCCCAATAAAAATGATTTTTTAAGACCCCACTTTCCAGCCAAATTACCTGTCGGAACTGCAAAAATAGCTACAGAAAATAAAAACGCATTAATTACCCAGTTTTGCATAAAGTTATTTAAATTAAATGCCTTTGCAATTGAAGGTAACGCAAGTGCTGGAACAACTGAGGTATAAGCCACAATAAATGAAGCCATGGTAGTAGTTAAAACCACAGTTATAAACTTTCTGGATTCCATTTTAAACCCCTTTAAAAATTATAATCTTAATTAAATATAAGTAATATTAATAATTAATACTTTCTATCATAAAAATAAAACCATATACCCTAAATTGATTGAGAAATTATTTTTTTAAATAAAAGGGAATTAAAAGTGAAATGGGACAATAAAAACCAAACATTAAAAAATATCCTCAAATAAAAACTATAACCCATGTTTTAAATTTGATTAATACTTAATAAAATTAAAAAAAAGAAAAAATAAGATATTAAAATCTTATTTTGATAGAAAATATTCCAAAATTAGTTAAAATTTAATAGGAATGTTAAAATCTTATAAAAGTTTTATCAAACCTTAGGATCTAGAATGTTTACTATAAATTATAAGAATTTGAAATTAGGCAAAAACGCCTAAATTCAAAACTCCTATAAACAACCCAAATATAATAAAAGCACATACAGATGCATTTTTAAAGAAAAACCCAAATGTTTTATTTTCAGGTATCTCGATATCCCCAGAATCATATTTAACTGTTAAAATTAAATATGCAGATAATATAACAGCTAAAAACATTATAGCAATACAGAAATAATTAAATATTCCTGCATAAACACTTGTTCCAATTAACATCGGAACAAACAATCCGAAGAAGTTAGCTAATTGGTGTAAAGTAATTGTATACTCAATCTTTCTAGTTTTAACATAAACATGTCCTAAAACTACCCCCATTAAGAACACGCCAATAAACTGATAGAAATTCATATGGTAGATCATAAACATAAATGCAGATACTAAAACTGCAAACAATTCCCCATATCTACTTATTTTGTCAATTAAAACCTTTCTAAAGAAATATTCTTCAAATATCGGTCCAAGCAATATTGCATATAAAAAGGTTACAATCATATTTGAAGATTCGAAAGTTTGAATTGGATTAAAGGCATTATTAATAAACAATCCTTGAATAAAGCTTGAAATACTATACCCCAAAATCATTAATCCATAACCCATAATAAAATATGCAATATACTTTAATAGACTTAAATCATGCTTTTTAGAATTTTTTGAATTAGGAATACCTTTACTTGAATAATGTAAAACAATTGCCCCTACAACAAAACCGATGAAATTGTAAGCTAAAACTAAATCATTGCTTGGATTATATGTAAAAGACAATAATATTGATGGAATAAAGAACATTATCAAAAGCAAGAAGAAATAACTAAATCCAACTTTTGATAATATCCCCTTTTCCACATTATAATCAAAATTTTCTTGATTATCATTTTCAGTAAAGACATTATCTAAATTCGAGTCATTTATCAAAATAATCCTCCTTCAATCTAATGTAAAAAATATCTTACAACTAATTTAGATTCTTATCATATATAATATTTATTAGAAAATTTATAATAATGAAATCTTAAAACCTGATTAAAAAGCATATTTCCAATAAAAATATAAACAAAATATCAATCTATAGAATTGAGGTTTAAAAAACCAATAAGAAAAAATGAGAGCGAAGATTAGAAATCCGTGAATCAAAAAAATGTATGTTGAAATAAAAATAAGTTTAAAAAGGCAATAAAAACTAAAAAAGGAAAAAAGATATTTGAAATAAATTTACATTTTAATTACTGGAAGCTGAATTTCAGTAAGTTTATCATCAGTTTTTTCAAGAAAACCCTTAATATAAACTTCTTTAGGTGAACCAATAATATCATAATTATTATCCACCGCATATTGAGCTAAAGCAGTATATGTTTCCTTGATATTCTCCCTTCCACCTTTATGGATAGTAGTTAATACCTTATGACCAATCATATTTGCAGTATTTATTAAATCATTACCTTTAACCAATTCCTTAATAGGTACTCCAACATCATATACAACCTTATCAGGTTCCGTATTTTCAGGAAGTTTATAGAATATCATGAAAGGATCTCCGGCAGTTTCAACTTCCTCTTCCTCTAACCATCCTGCTAATTTTGCAAATAATACTTCCGCAGCCTCAAGTGTTCCTTTATTACTGATTACTGCTATAAATTGATCGTCAATTGTCTTTTCCTCAAATTCCATAGTTTATTCTCCATTGATTTAATTAAATAAATTTACCTCAACTATTTCTCCTTCTTCAACAAGTTCAGTATTTTTAGATACATTTACATATCCATCTGCACGGGCAAGAGAGAAAATAGCTCCAGAATCTTTAAATATAGGTTCTACTTTACCATCATCATATTTAACTAATTGATATTGTTCCCTTCCAATGGCAGAGTGGATTCTTTTAGTAAGTTTGCCTTCCACCTTTTTAAGAGAGGATTCTTTTAAACCCAATAAAGAACGAATCGCAGGTGCAACAAATACATTGAATATTACAAGTGAAGATACCGGATTTCCCGGAAGTCCAATAACCAGTTTCTCACCTATAACCCCTAATATAGTAGGCTTACCTGGCTGAACTGCAATACCGTGAAGTTTAACCTCACCAATCTCATCTAAAACATGTTTTAAAACATCCCCAACACCTGCAGATGTTCCTCCAGAACATATTAAAATATCATATTCCTCTAAACATTCCAAGATTTTAGATTTTAACTGATTGTAATCATCTTTTACAATACCTTTAATGGTTCCACTAGCACCAATAGATTCAGCAGCATTTTTAATCATATAACTGTTAACATCATATATTTTAGAAGGTTTTAATTCCTCCCCTAATTCAGTTAATTCATTTCCTGTTGAAATGATTGAAATATTAGGTTTCTTATAAACCTTAACAGTTGTAAATCCCTGAGCTGCTAAAACCCCAATTTTACTAGCGGAAAGAACAGTGCCTTTTTTAATAAGTAAATTACCTTCTTTAACATCAGACCCTTTCTTACCAACATCCTGGGTAGGTGTTACACTAGTATACAACTCTACCTCATCACCATTTTTTAGTGAATATTCAAACATCAGAACAGAATCTGCACCTTCCGGTAAAGGTGATCCTGTACTTATCTCTACAGCCAAACCATTTTCAACAGTTTTTTTAGAATAAGAACCTGCCTCAAGAGCATCTATTACCTTGAGTACCTTAGGATTTTCCTCAGAAGCACCGAAACTATCCTCTGATTTAATTGCAAACCCGTCTTTTAATGCCCTGTCAAATGGAGGAAAGTCAATTTTAGCATAGATATCCTCAAATACCACACGGCCATTACTATCTTCAATAGGAATTTCCTCGCCTTCTGGTTCATAATACTTATTAAAATACTCTTGAATCAAATTTTTAGCATCTACTGAATCTTTAATATTTAAAAACTCAGTTCCCATTATCACACCTCTAAAATATTATCCAAAATAATTAATAGATTTATTATTTAATATAGACTTATAAAAATAAAACTTCTAAATAAATTATTTACACTACATACATATTATTAAGAATTAATTAATAAATTTTTATATATAAAAATAAATTCAAAACATGATTAAATTTCAATTAATTGAATATTTTAATTAATTATTAAGATTAATATTATTTAATATAGTAACTTTTTATAATATAAAGAACATAATATTAATACTATATATTTAAAATTAAATTGATTTTTATATGAATTATTAGGAAAAATTATATTTGAAATGGAGGAAAATACTTGGCAAATAAAAAGAACAATAACAATAATCAGCAACAAAGTTACAGAAGGGTTAGAACACCTAAAAATGGAGAAATAGCTGGTGTTGTTGAACAGATTATGGGGCATGGAAAACTTAAAGTTAGATGTGCAGACGGTTTTATACGTACCACACGTATTCCTGGAAAAATGAAAAAAAGAATATGGATTCGTGAAGGTGACGTTATCCTTGTAAAACCATGGGATTTCCAAAGTGAAGAAAAAGCTGATGTTATTTGGAGATATACCAAAACCGAATCCAATTGGCTTGAAAGAAAAGGATATTTAAAAATGTAAATATCTCTTTTACTCTTTTTTATAAAAATATTTTTCAAACTACCTAACTATTTTTAAATTATGTGATTATATGAAAGATAAAATAGCCAAAGCAGACGATGACGTCCAGAAAATCATCTCCAGAAAACGTAGAAAAGGAGATGAAGATCGAAAAGTAGGTAGTGACATATTTGATAAAAGAACCCTTGAGACCTTATATAAACTAGCCAATCAAAATTATCTTGATATTTTAAATGGTGAGATAAGCACAGGAAAGGAGGCTAATGTATTAAAAGGCATTAAGGGTGACGAATATTATGCTGTAAAAATCTATCGTATTGCAACTTCTGATTTTAAAAAAATGAATTTCTATGTAGATGGAGATCCTAGGTTTAAAATAAGACTTAATAATAAACATCAATTAATCACAGCATGGGTAAATAAAGAATATAAGAACCTTGAAAGATTATACAAGGCAAAGGTCAATGTTCCAAAACCGATAACTTCCTTAAATAATGTGCTTATTTTAGAATTTATTGGAGATGAGGAAGGAAATCCCGCTAAAACTGTAAAATACCAAAAACCTAAAGATGTAGATAGATTTCTAGATGACCTGCTTAAAGAAACCTACAAATTTATCAATGATGCGAAACTAGTACATGGAGATTTATCTGTATACAATGTAATGAACTTTAATGAAAAACCAGTTATAATAGATGTTTCACAGTCTGTGACATCAGACAATCCTATAGCAAATGAACTATTAAAAAGGGATATTGGAAATCTATATAATGATTTTAGGAAACTAGGTTCACAGATGAGCAAGGAAGAGATTGAAACTGCCATTGGAGTTGAAGATGGTAAAATACTATCCCTAAAAAAATGATTTTTTTAAACTATAAAATATTATCATTGAAGATGTTTTTTTACTTAAGTTACTTATTTTCAATAATTTGGAATCATATTTAAAATTAAAATCCGATTAAAGAATTTTAAAATTCCAAATATGATCAGCATTTTAAAAATGAAACTTTAAACCCATATTAGATTGATAAATTTAATAGATGGATTTTGAAACAATTAGAAATTAATAAATATAACAATAAATAAATCTAGATTTGATTAATTTTATATTAGAAGAGGTGTATTAAATGGCAGAAACTGATTATTTAAAAATCCCGCAGGAACGTGTTGGAGTTTTAATTGGAAAAGACGGTTCTGTTAAAAAAACAATCGAAGATACATTAAACACAATACTCGATATCAATAGTGAAGAAGGTACAGTGACCATATATCCTCAGGAAAGTATGGAAGATCCTTTAGGTGTTTGGAAAACCAACTACGTTGTTAAAGCTATTGGACGTGGTTTTAACCCAGAAACAGCATTAAAACTTAAAGAAGATGACATGTATTTAGAAGTCTTAAAATTAACTGAGGCTGTTGGAAAAAATAAGAAGGCATTGGCAAGACAAAAAGGAAGAATAATTGGTAGAGGGGGAGTTACCAAAGATATTATTGTTGATATGGCTGATGTTGATATGGCTGTTTATGGCAAGACCGTTTCACTAATCGGTAAACTTGAAAATATTATGATTGCAAAAGAAGCGATCGAAATGATATTAAACGGTTCAAGACATAAGTCCGTTTACAGTTTCCTTGAAAATAAGAAACGTGAAAGAAAAGTCAAAGAGTTCAAGGAATCAATAGGCATTAGCCAAGATAAAATTGAACTTAGAGACGATTTAGACTGAATATAATATTCTTATATTCACTATTTTTTTAAAATTAATCAACAAGAATTAGATTTTTTAAATTAAAACAAATAAACCTACTATTTTTAAAAACAGCGAAATCTCAACTCTAAAAACAATTTTAACAGGAATTATCGATTTAAATATTAGTTTTCATATACTCTTGGAAATATTCTTTATATATAAAAGTTGATAGAATATTTTATCTAAAAACTAATAAAAAAAATCTAAACATACACAAGAGTAATAATTTTTATTATAAATAAATTCGATACCATAATTAAAATAGTAATAGTAATATCATCTATTATTTATAATAATTATAAAACTAAAAATATTAAAAATATATGAAAAATATTATATATAAAAATCAATATATGTATATGTAAGAGTAAAATAACACAATTTTTCATAATTTTTTAATGATTTTTTTTAGATTTTATTTAAATTTAATTTTTTTAAATAAAAAGATTACTTTTTTATTGGATTTTATGACTTATCGAAAAATTAGATACTCTTTTGTTTAGATAAATAATTTTTAAAAGGAGGTTCAATTTGTCTCAACAAGCATCAGAACTCTTTGAAAACTTTCAAGAATTAACTCCATCAGAGTTCTTTAGGAAAAATAAACAGATGTTAGGATTTTCTGGAAAAATCAGATCTTTAACCATAGTTTTCCACGAATTAATTACTAACAGTTTTGACGCAGCTGAGGAAGCAGGTATATTACCTGAAATCAATATTGACTTAAAAAGAGTCAGCAAAGAACATTATATTTTAAGACATGCAGATAATGGTCCAGGTATTCCGGAACCATTTATTATGAAGGTATATTGTACCATGTTTGCAGGTTCTAAATTCAGAAACATCCAATCCAGAGGTCAGCAAGGTTTAGGATGTAGTGGTTGTGTACTTTTATCACAAATGACTACAGGTAAACCTGCAAGAGTTATCTCAGGATATATGGAAGACGGTGAACTTAAAGGGGTTAAACTTAAATTTAAAATGGATGTTAAAAAGAACGTTGGTCTTTTAATGGACAGGGAAGAAGTGAAATTAGATCATACTGGTGTATGTATTGAACTTCAATTTAAGGATGTTTCCTATTCCATGGCCGAACAAGGAGCATTTGAATATATTCGTAGAACAATGATTGCAAACCCACATGCAAAGATTACATTTAGGGATCCATCTGGACACAAATACATATTCAATAGGGCAGCAGATGTTGTTCCTGTACTTCCAAAAGAGGTATTACCACATCCAAAAGGAGTAACTGCAGATGATATTCATTTCATGGCAAAACATACCGACAAAAGAAGTTACAAAAGTATGTTAACCAGTTCCCTTTCAAGAATGTCAAGTAAAAGAGTTAAAGAAATTGAAGAAATGACTGGAATTGACATGAAAAAACGTCCGAAAGATATGAAATGGGAAGAAGCAGAGGCTATTGTAAAATGCTTTGATAAAATGAAATTCATGGCTCCTCCAAGCAATGGACTTATACCTATTGGAAGTGAACAAATTGAAAAGGGTATTAGACAAATCTTAAAGCCGGAATTTGTAGAAACCATTACAAGAAAACCTGTAACTTATAAGGGTGGCGTAGCATTCATCATTGAAGCAGGTATTGCTTATGGTGGAGAAGCCGGACGTCTAGTTAATGATCAGAGAAAATCCGAAATTATGAGATTTGCAAATAGAGTACCTTTAACCTTTGATCAGGGAAGCTGTGCTATTACAGAAGCATTAAAAAGTATTGATTGGAAACGTTACGGAATTAAGGATTTTGAAAATTCACCAATTACATTATTTGTAAACATGATTTCCACACAGATTCCATACCTATCAACTGGAAAACAAAGTATTGCCCCTGAGCCAGAAATTTTACACGAGGTAAGACAGGCTACAATGACTCTTGCACGTAAGTTACAAAAACATATTAAACGTAAAAAGGCAGATAAGGAAAAAGCAATGCGTTCAAAAATATTTGAAGAGATTGTACCGGTTATCATTGAAGAATCTGCGGCACTTGGTGAGGTTGAGGTTCCAGACTACACCAAGGTTCTATCAAAAGTTACTAAAAGGGCTATTGCAGAGTTACTTGGTGAAGTTCCTGAAGAGGAAGAAGAGGAAGAGGAAGACGAAGCTCTTATCATGGAGGAACTTGATGAATACGGATATGCAGTAGATGAAGAGCAATCAAACCTCAAAAAAGAAAAATCTTCCCAAAGATTTGCAGTTTCAGAAGATGATCTGATCTATGAAGAAAGAATGAGAGAACAGGAAGAAGCTAAAGAAGCAGCAAAACAAGCTAAAAAAGCTAAAAAAGCTAAAGAAGAAGGTGAATAAATATGGCTGATGAGGAAAGACAACCACTAAAGAAACATATGCCTAAGGAAAAACGTAAAGAATACACCTATAACAAACTCAAATATCTTGGTCAGGATATTATCGATGATGTTACAAAGGATAAGATTCCTACATTAAAAGTACCTTCTAGGGGAACTGGTAATATCCACTATGACCCGGATAAAAGATACTATGTATTAGGTGATAGATACAGTAAAAGATCTATGGGTAATGTTAAGCAACTTAGAAAATTAGGCCAGATGGTTTGTACTGCTAACTTCTGTAAAGATCTTGTTCAAAGGGAAAAGACCGCTACCATCAGGGAAATGTATTATATTAGTGAAGGTTGGGGTGTTGAATTTAACACACAACAAGAATCCAACACCGTTGGAGAAGATTTGGAAGTTATGTTAGGTACCACCCGTGAAGAGTTAGGGCTTATGCCAGAAGAGGACGGTGCATCAGTTTATGGAGACATTACCTTAGAAGATGATGGCGTAGAGATTAACGCACTTAGAGCTGGAAAATCCGGTTATACAATTTCACCTACCATTGATGAAGTTGAATTTACAGCTTTAGGAGACAATGTGAAAAGGGTAATGGCTGTAGAAACCATGGGAATGTTCCACCGTATGGTCCAGGAACATGCATATGATAAATTTGATACATTAATCATAGGACTTAAAGGTCAAGCGGCTCGTGCTACAAGAAGATTCATTAAAAGGGTTAATGAGGAATTAGGTCTTCCAGTCTATATTTGTAACGATGGAGATCCGTGGGGTTTCCACATTGGACAGGTAATTATCTCAGGTAGTGCTAAGCTTGCACATGTAAACCATGAACTTGCAACACCTAATGCTAAATTCATGGGAGTAACTGCCAGTGATATTATTAAATATGATCTTCCAAGTGATCCTTTAAAAGATGTGGATGTAATGAGACTTAAGGAACTAGCAAAAGATCCGAGATATCAAACTGATTTCTGGCAGACTGAAATCAAAAAAATGCTTAAAATCGGGAAAAAAGCAGAGCAGCAATCTTTCTCCAAGTATGGTCTTGAATATGTTATTGATGAGTATTTCCCAACAAAACTTAGAGAAATGGGTGCAGATTTATAATTGTAGGATTACAGCATAAATACAATATTAAACCCAACTAATAAGTTTATAATTTAGCAAATAGCTAAAGAACAAATAAAAACACGATTTTTAAATCCATAATAATTTATATTATTATGGAATACTATTTTTTAAAGATGACAATCTTCATTTAAAAGCAATCTAATTTTTCTACAATATTATCAAAAAATATTTTAATTAATTTATTAATAAAATATAATATTATTAATTAATTTTTAAAGCTTTTTTAATACAATATTAAAAATAGTTTATAATTTAGGACTGATAAAAAATGGAATTAACTCCAGCAGAGTTCTTTAGGAAAAATAAACAGATGTTAGGATTTTCTGGAAAAATCAGATCTTTAACCATAATTTTCCACGAATTAATTACTAACAGTTTTGACGCAGCTGAGGAAGCAGGTATATTACCTGAAATCAATATTGATTTAAAAAGGGTCAGCAAAGAACATTATATTCTAAGATATGCAGATAATGGTCCAGGTATTCCAGAACCATTTATTATGAAAGTATATTGTACCATGTTCGCAGGTTCTAAATTCAGAAACATCCAATCCAGAACTCAACAAGGTTTAGGATGTAGTATTTGTGTACTCTTATCACAAATAACTACAGGTAAACCTACAAGAGTTATCTCCGGATATATGGAAGACGGTAAACTTAAAGGAGTTAAACTTAAATTCAAAATAGATGTTAAAAAGAACGTTGGTCTTTTAATGGACAGGAAAGAAGTAAAATTAGATCATACTGGTGTATGTATCGAACTTCAATTTAAGGATGTTTCCTATTCCATGACAGAACAAGGAGCATTCGAATATATCCGTAGAACAATGATTGCAAACCCACATGCAAAGATCACATTTAGAGATCCGTCTGAACACAAATACATATTCAATAGAGCAGTAGATGTTGTTCCTGTACTCCCAAAAGAGGTATTACCACATCCAAAAGGAGTAACTGCAGACTATATTCATTTCATGGCAAAACATACCGACAAAAGAAGTTACAAAAGCATGTTAACCAGTTCCCTTTCAAGAATGTCAAGTAAAAGAGTTAAAGAAATTGAAGAAATGACTGGAATTGACATGAAAAAACGTCCTAAAGACATGAAATGGGAAGAAGCAGAAGCTATTGTAAAATGCTTCGATAAAATGAAATTCATGGCCCCTCCAAGTAACGGACTCATACCTATTGGAAGTGAACAAATTGAAAAGGGTATTAAACAAATCTTAAAACCAGAATTTGTAGAAACCATTACAAGAAAACCTGTAACATATAATGATGGTGTAGCATTCATCATTGAAGCAGGTATCGCTTATGGTGGAGAAGCCGGACGTTTAGTCAATGATCAAAGAAAACCCGAAATTATGAGATTTGCAAACAGAGTACCATTAACCTTTGATCAGGAAAGCTGTGCTATTACAGAAGCATTAAAAAGTATTGATTGGAAACGTTACGGAATTAAGGATTTCGAAAATTCACCAATTACATTATTTGTAAACATGATTTCCACAGAGATCCCATACCTATCAACTGGAAAACAAAGTATTGCCCCTAAGCCAGAAATTTTACACGAAGTAAGAGAAGCTACAATGACCCTTACACGTAAATTACAAAAACATATTAAACATAAAAAGGCAGAAAAAAAGCAATGCATTCAAAAATATTCGAAGAAATTGTACCTGTAATCATCGAAGAATCTGCAGCACTTGGTGAGGTCGAGGTTCCAGACTACACCAAGATCCTATCAAAAATTACTAAAAGAGCTATTACAGAGTTACTTAGTGAAGTTCCTGAAGAGGAAGAAGAGGAAGAGGAAGACGAAGCTCTTATCATTGAAGAACTTGACGAATACAGATATGCAGTAGATGAAGATCAAACAAACCTCAAAAAAGAAAAATCCCCCCAAAAATTTACAGTTTCAGAAGATGATCTAATCTATGAAGAAAAAATGAGAGAACAGGAAGAAGCTAAAGAAGCAGCAAAACAAGCTAAAAAAGCTAAAGAATAAGATAAATAAATATAGATGATGAGGAAAGACAACCACTAAAAAAACATATGCATAAAGAGAAACGTAAAGAATACACCTATAACAAACTCAAATTCATAGGAATAACTGCTAGTGATATTATTAAATATGACCTCCCAGTAATCCTTTAAAAGATATGGATGTAATGAGACTTAAGGAACTAGCAAAAGATCCGAGATATCAAACTGATTTCTGGCAGACTGAAATCAAAAAAATGCTTAAAATCGGGAAAAAAGCAGAGCAGCAATCTTTCTCCAAGTATGGTCTTGAATATGTTATTGATGAGTATTTCCCAACAAAACTTAGAGAAATGGGTGCAGATTTATAATTGTAGGATTACAGCATAAATACAATATTAAACCCAACTAATAAGTTTATAATTTAGCAAATAGCTAAAGAACAAATAAAAACACGATTTTTAAATCCATAATAATTTATATTATTATGGAATACTATTTTTTAAAGATGACAATCTTCATTTAAAAGCAATCTAATTTTTCTACAATATTATCAAAAAATATTTTAATTAATTTATTAATAAAATATAATATTATTAATTAATTTTTAAAGCTTTTTTAATACAATATTAAAAATAGTTTATAATTTAGGACTGATAAAAAATGAAATCAATTGCTGTAAATGGAATTGGAACAATTGGAAAAAGAGTAGCTGATGCAGTTTCAGCTCAAGATGATATGAAAATTGTCGGTGTATGTAAAACAAAACCTGATTTTGAAGCTCATGCTGCTATAGAAAAAGGTTATGATTTATATATGGCCATACCTGAAAGAGAACAATTATTTAAAGATGCAGGAATAGAAGTTGCAGGTACTGTTGATGATATGATTGAGGAAGCAGATCTTGTAGTTGACTGTACACCAGGTAAGGTCGGAAGAACCAATCTTGAAAAATATAAGAAAGCAGGTACAAAGGCAATATATCAAGGTGGAGAAGACCATGATCTAACTGGAATATCATTTAATTCATTCTCTAATTATGAGGAGTCATATGGTGCAGATTACTCACGTGTTGTATCTTGTAACACCACCGGTCTCACACGTACATTATATCCGATAAGCCAAATTGCAGATATTAAAAAGGTTAGAGCAGTTATGGTAAGGCGTGGAGCAGATCCAAATGAAGTTAAAAAAGGACCTATTAATTCCATAGTACCAAACCCACCTAAAGTTCCTTCACACCATGGCCCTGATGTTGGAACTGTAATGAAAGGCATCGATATTACCACCATGGCCCTTCTTGTACCAACAACATTAATGCATGAACATAATATTATGGTGGAGTTGAATAATGAGGTTTCCACCGATGATATTATTGATGTTCTTGATAAAAGATCAAGGGTTATTCTTGCAGAGGCAAGTATGGGACTTGGCTCCACTGCAGAATTAATGGAATATGCAAAAGAACTTGGAAGAAGTAGAAATGATTTATATGAGATTCCAGTATGGAAAGAATCAATTAATGTAGTTGATAACGAGCTTTACTATATGCAAGCAGTACACCAAGAATCAGATGTTGTTCCTGAGAATGTTGATTGTATACGTGCAATGCTTGAGATGGAATCCGATAATGAAAAATCTATTAAGAAAACCAATGAAGCTATGGGAATTCTATAGATTTTTTAGTTTTTCAATTTTTAATTAATTCTTTTTTTTCAATTTTTAAACAATTTAGTGATTTTTATGGATAAAGTAATATTTGGACCTGCAGGAAAACCTAAAGGATATAAAGGCAAGGCATATGAGCCATGCGGATATCTTAATGAGCGAAGACTATATGCATATGAATATCAATCAGGCCGTGGACTTAGAATTGGCGAGGAGAGTTCTAAAAAACTTAAAGCAGACTCTAAAAGAAATAAAGTAAAAATCTCAATGCATTGTCCTTATTACATAAACATGTGTGCTAAAGAGGATGAGAAAATCCAAAAATCCATTGAAAGTCTATTTAAATGCGGACAAGTTGGGGAATGGATGGGAGCATATAGATTAGTTTTTCATCCAGGATACTATACAAAACAAAGTCCTAGTTTAGCTCTTGAAAAGGCAGAAAATGGGTATAAAAGATTACTTAAAAAATGCGAAGAGGAAGGACTTGAAGATTACACATTTGCTCCAGAAACAACTGGAAAGAAATCACAGCTTGGAAATGTTGATGAGATAATCCACATGTGTGAAAATCTCGAGCATTTCGAACCAACTATAGACTTTGCACATATTCATGCAAGAGGTGAAGGAATATTAAACAAAAAAGAGGATTATAATTCAATCTTCTCAAAACTAGAGGACCACCTCAATATTGAAAGATTACATTGTCATTTTACAACAATTGAATATACTAATAAGGGAGAAAAAAGACACCACACTCTAGAGGAGAATGACAAATATGGTCCTAATATTGAGGATTTACTTCAAAACCTAATTGACTATGGATGGAAAGCTACAATAATATGTGAAACACCAAAATTAGATGAAGATGCAATTAAAATGAGAGAAATCTATGAAAGTTTACTATAAACTTTCCATATCCCTATTTAAATATAAACCCCATAATTAATAACAAATAGCTAAAATAATAGATAATTCAAATTTTTTAATTTTAAATAACCTGATAAACAATCTATTTAATATAAATATTTTAATAAACCCCTAATTTTTCAAATTTAATCCTTTTTATAGATTATTAAAAAAAAATTTAAGAATACTAAACCATTAAGTTTAATAGATAAATAGCATAAATAATAATTTTTATAAAAATATTTTAAATCATACAGAAATTAAAATAGAATTTTTTGATTTAAAATTTAAAAATAGAAATTAGTAGGTGTATTTTTTGAAATCAAAAAGTAAATCACAAGAAATAAAGGTTACTAATGTTAAAAAAGTTAACACTCCTACATTAGATGAAATTGAAGCGGAAAAAATTAAAATACAACCTGTAGGATACCCATTTAACTTTAATTTACTTGATGCTACACCACTTGAAATTTCTGATGAAAAATTATTTGAAGAATACGCTAAAGAACAGTGGTTAGGTTTAGAAGTTAAAAAGAATTCATATTTATTTGATCAAAAAATAATACCAGATTATGGATTTAAAATTATAGAGGCTCAGCCAGATAATTCAATTATTACTGAGAAAACACATATTAAAGTAATTGATGAGATAAAAACCTCACAGGAAATTAAACCTCAGAAATATCATATAAATTTTGATGACATCATAGGCCAGGAAAATGCCAAAAACAAGGTGAAGATTATTAAGAAATATGTCGAGGAACCTGAAAAATTTGGTCAATGGGCACCAAGAAACATATTATTTTATGGACTTCCAGGTACTGGTAAAACAATGCTTGCAAAGGCACTTGCATCAAATCTTAATATTCCATTATATCTAGTTAAAGCAACAAGTTTAATTGGTGATCATGTTGGAGATGGTGCACATCAAATACATGATTTATTTGAAAATGCTTCAAAACATGCTCCTTCATTAATATTTATTGATGAAATAGATGCAATAGCACTTCACAGACAATACCAATCACTAAGAGGAGATGTTTCCGAGATTGTTAATTCATTGCTTACTGAATTAGATGGAATTAATCCAAATACTGGCGTAGTTACAATTGGTGCCACCAACAATATTCAATTTATTGATAATGCGGTAAGAAGTAGATTTGAAGAGGAAATCGAATTTAAATTACCTAATCTAAATGAAAGGAAAAGAATTCTGGAAAACAATATTACAAGCATTCCCATCAACATAGATATTGACATTGACAAAGTTGCCAAAATGAGTAAAGGAATGTCCGGAAGAGATTTGAAACAAAAAATCTTAAAAACCGCATTACACCATGCAATTGCAAATGACAAAACCACAATTGACATGAGGGATATTGAATATGCATTTAAACAATCAAAAATAAAAACAGTAAATGAAGTTAAGAATATGTATGAATAAATACATATCTCATCCTTTTTTTAATAATATCCATTAAATTAAAAACGTTAACAATTAACTCATCTTTTTTTTAACTTATAGTATTCTAATAATAGGAATCTTTTAGAATTATGATAGTATCCTAGAAGTAAATTTATGCTTTTTTTAAAATATAAAATTTAATGATAATAAATAAAATTTAAAAATAGAAGTTTTATAATAAATACAATTATTTTAGAATTAATAAAAAAGGATTAATCACTATTGATTCCCTTTTAAGAAGAATATTCCTGCAGCAATATTAATAACTACTGATTCTCTTTTAAAAAGAATATTTCCGCAGCCCTTATTAGATCCTCATCACCATTACGGGCAGCCTGTTTAATACTCTTTGAAATATCAAAAAATATTTTATTAACTATTGAATTTGTTAAATTATCAATGATTTTTACACTACCATCTACATCAGCTAACTTAACAATAGCCTTTTCAGATTCACGTTGACGTATCTCTTCCATAGATGACCTTAAATCAGCAAGAATATTGTCAACTTCCATTAACTTAAATGAATTTTTAAGTAAATCAAATTCATAATCGATTATTTTTTCTGCCTCTTCAACTTCTTTCTTCCTCTCAAGTTTAGTCCTTTCAGCAATTCCCCTTAAGTCATCAATATTAAACAATTTAACTCCAATATCTTTCACATCCTCTGAAACATCACGAGGATTAGCAATGTCAATAATTACCGTTTTATGATTAGAATAATCCTTACCAGTATCCTCTTTAATCTTGTTTGTAGCATCAACAATTCTTTTCTTATCAATCAAGGTATGTGGAGAACCTGTTGCACTTATAATTACATCGGAAATAGGAAGATACTGATATAAATCATCAAAGAAAATAGCGTTTCCACCTAATTCTTTAGCTAGTTTAGTAGCACTGTAATAAGTCCTGTTTGCAACAACAATAGCTTTTAGGTTCTTTTCTGCCAATGCCTTAGCTACAAGTGAACCCATTTTACCTGCACCAATTATAAGAACAATTTTATCCTGAAGATCTCCTAGATTTTCCTCTGCAAGATCAACTGCAGCTGAACCCATTGAGATATGGCCTTTATTGATGTTCGTCTTCTGCCTTACCTCCTGACCTACATGTATTGCCTTTGTAAACAAGGTATCTAAAACCTTGCCCAAGTGACCTTCCTTCTCTGCTTTCTTTTTAGAATCTTTGATTTGGCCTAAAATCTGATCTTCACCAACAATCATAGATTCTAAAGAGGAACTTAACCTAAATAAATGAAAAACTGAATCCTCACCAGTTTCAATTATAAGATTACTATCTACAGAGTTTGAATCAATTATATCTTCAATGCCAAAAGCATCAGAGTGTATATAAAATTCATGCCTATTACAAGTAGAGATTTCAACATATTCTGTAATAACAAATCTGTCTTTGAATTTATTGAAAAGTTCTTTTAAATCGGTATAAACACTTTCCATTGTTTGAATATCTGTTAACTTATAATCTACACGAATATTAATAATCAATAAAATTCCCCATAAAATTGATTTTAGAATAAAATAAAAAAAATATAATTCTATTTTTGAAAAAATATATTAAAAAACTTTATTATTTTAGTTTATAAATAAAAAGGATAAAAATATTATAAACCATCTATAAAAGATTCAACCTCAATTTTAGCCTTATCCAATTCTTTATTCTTTAATAAATCCCTGATTTTAGGATTATCTAGAATTTCATATAGGATTTTTCTACGTTTTTTTGAATCGCTTACCTTGGATTTGAGAAGCCTTCTTGCGAAATCCTGGAGTTCAATCTCCATTATATCCTCGTCACTGACAATAGATTGAATCTTTTTACGTAATGTTTTAGCCATGAGAGGACTTTTACCACCAGTATAGATAGAAAATTCAATATCCCCAATGAAAAAACTAGTGGGAACTATAACATTTCCAGAACTTGGATTGTCTGCCCTATTAAGAAGTTTATTCTGTGATATTGAGGAGGTATAATCTGCAAGAGCATAATCACCAGTTGCTATAATTACAAAATCAGCTTTATTAACCTCAGACAGTACAATATTCTTATTTTCTAAAAAATATCTATCATAATCCTCGTCATCATCAATATTTGTATGAATCTTAACAAGTCGAGCCCCTTTATCAAGAATTTCAGAATTTAAACTGTCACCTGCCAAAACAACATTAGCATTATTATCCAAAAAACTATTGGCTCTACGGCAAGCCACCTCACCAGTTCCTAAAATAAAAACATTCTTATCAGAAACATCAAAATAAAGACTCAAATAAGCCATAACAAACACTTAATATAAAATTTTTTTAAAAAGTAAAAAAAAATTAATATAATTAATCTTCAACTTCATCCTTTAATTCTTTAACCCTTAAAACTTTAACGGCCATTCTTAAATCATTGTTACAATCATTTAATACTTTTTCAGCCTGATTAGAATCTATGTTAAAAGCATGAACGAGAGCTTCCACATTTTCATTATCATTGGATTTATTGCCTTTTCCAACAATTTCCTCCGCCATCTGTTTTTTCAATGTAAGATATTCATCTACACTCATGTCAATGCTACGCATAGACATATCCCTTAAAGGACATGGTTTGGAAGGTTTACAACACCAGACTAAAGAACCGAAACAGGTTCCCGGTCCTTCCCCCAATCTAGTTTCCTTTGCATATTTATTTTTTATCTCAATATATTCCTGTGGTGTAATACCTACCTCATTTAATGCATTTAAAATTGGGCATGGTTTAACTGGAGGACAACAAAAAGCTAATCCTCTTACATCTCCTCCCCTACAAATATGTGACGGTGCATTTTCCCAAGTCATTTAATTCCTCCAAAAAACTATTAACAATCATTAAGATAAGATTTATTTAATTAATTTAAATTAATTCATCATATAATTTATAATTTATTAAAACAATAAACAATCCACTAAAAGATTACCTAGATAAACTCTATTTATCTTTATTAAAATTTCTAATAAATAATCTACCAAGCAATCATTCATAATATTAAAAACATAATTAATTATATTTTAAACTTATTTATAAAATTATTGTTAAATTTCAAGTTATTAATTAATTTCAAAAGAATATAAAAAATAGTAATAAATTAAAAAAGTAAAAGTTAAAAATTAAACATTCTATTCTTGATTTCTTAACATGTCCTCTTTTTCAGATGAAGTAAGTTCTCCGACAATTTCTTTAGGAGTTCCTTCACTTATTATTTGACCATTTCTCATTAAAACCGCACGGTCACATACATCTAAAACAAAGTCCATATCGTGAGAAACAATTACAAATGTTTGTTTAAGTTCATCTCTTGCTTTTAATATAGAATCAGTTACAATAACCCTTGTAATTGGATCCATAGTACCTGTAGGCTCATCAAGAATAATTATATTAGGTTCTTTAATAAGTACTTGAGCAATTGCTACCCTGTGCTTTTCACCAGCACTTAATTCATCTGGATATTTATTTAATATTTCTGCAGATTGCTCTTGTGAAAATCCTACAGATTCAAGTACATGAAGTGCTTGCATCTTAGCAAACTCTGCAGGCAATTCTAAACTAATAGCATCGGACAAGTTTCCAAGAACATCCCTATAAGGATATAATGAAAATTCCTGATGTAATAGACCGATATATGGAACAGCACGACCTCTAGCCATTGGACCTGGTTGACTCATATCTACCCAATCATCACCAACTTTGATTTCAACTTTACCAGAACTTGGATCAGTTAAACCAGCAATCATTTTGGTCAAAGTAGTTTTTCCAGAACCACTTAATCCTACAATACCCATAATTTCTTCCTGGTTAACTTCCAAAGTCACTCCGTCAACAGATTTAACTATACCCCTATCAATTGAATAATAATGTTTTTTAATATCATCAATCTTTATAATTGGACCGCCAATTTCATGATCCTCGACTTTTTGAGGTAAAGGCACAATCTTTAAGAATTCCTCAACAATTTCTGTAGGTTCTCCGGATTTATAGATTTCTCCGTTTTCTAGCCAGATAACTTTATCTGCTAATTTTTCCATAACTTCCGGCCAGTGAGAAGTAATTACCATAGTAATTCCATTTTCTTTAACGGATTCCTTTAAGTTTTCATGGAGTGTTTCTGCTGTTTGTGGATCAAGAGTACCTGTAGGTTCATCAGCCAAGAACAACATAGGATTTTTAGCAATCTGTCTTGATAATACTACCCTTTGTTTTTCTCCACCACTTAAATCACGTGCAATATGGGTGATTCTGTGACTCATTTCAACTTTATCTAAGATATCTATAGCCCTGTATAAATTCTCCTCATAATGTTCATTGTCATCATCATCCATAGCCTTAAGTACATTTTCGATAACTGTTGCCTCATCATATAAAGCAAAGTTTCTTTGTAACATAATAGCTATACGTCTTTTAAGGGCATGATATTGTAACCTATCAGTATCCCACATATTAATGTCTTTTGATTCAAGTGTTTTTCCACATTTAGGACATTTTTCACCTGCTTTTGAAGGGGATTCGACATGTAAACAATCAGGACATACTGCAACATGGAAGATTACATCTCCATCATCTGGAGCATATTCTTTGGTACCACGTAACATATTAATTAAAACAGATTTACCTGAACCACTACGTCCCAAAATTCCAAGTGTTTCACCTTCATCTATTTCAACATTAATATTTTTAAGAACTTGAACACCATTAAAGGATTTGTTTATATTTTTAAGAGTAATAAACTTCATTGATTCACCTTTTAATACCTATAATTATTAAAATAATCATCACTAGAAAAAAATATATATAATCTATAATAATTTCTCTTACATATACTTTAAATATTCTTATTTATAAAAATTTCTAAAAATCGAAAAAATTAAAATTTCTAAAAATTGAAAAAAATAGGAAATACAAAATATACATCAAGATATAATTAAATTAAAGAATTTAAAATATCTTATAAAAGATTTACAATAGTATTATTAAAATTTAAAAAAATCAATTTAATATAACCCCGTTATAAAATTTTGAAAATTGACAAATTAATAAAAATTTTAATTATTTTTTAAAAAAAAGTTCGTTAAATATCAAATAAATAAATTTAAAATAATAAATCAAAGATTAAATAAAAACAATAATTCTTAAGAAAAATAAACAAAACAAAGCAAATAAAAAGATATCAAAATAAAATAGAGTCGAATTTATAAAAAGATGTTAAAGTTAGAATATAATAGTGAATCGAAAAACCTTAAAGATCTTTTAGATTAAAATCCATTTTACCATTAATAGCTGCACGAGCAATGGAAAAACCATCGGCACCTGCATTTAACATTTCCCTTGCTTTTTCTAGACTATCAATAGAATTATTTCCAATCAAATAAATATTAGTATTTTCTGATATATCTTTAACCAAATCTAAATCTGCCTTGAAAACACCATTTTTCATAGCATCCAAATGAAGATAATCCGCACCTGCATCCTCTATTAACTGAGCAATTTCTAGATTATTTACCCCATCAACATTTCCCCTCATTTTTACAGAGACTTCTGATTTACTTTTAGATGAGATCTCTTTAATATAATCCTTTAAATCTGGTCTTTTAAGCATTGCTTGACCACAGGAAATATTCTGCAATTCTTCTTGTCTGCAATGACAATTTATTTCCACTATATCAACAGAAGGTATTTTACTAATATCTATAATATTCTTGGTCTGGGTAGATCTTAGATTAACGGAAACCTTGATGTTATCATCATATTCTTTAATTTTTAAACTCTCTTTTTCAATGTACTGATAAACCTGATTAAGAGGTATATTAAATTCAGCCCTTCCCCTTTGAATTATTTTATAACCTGCATCAATCGTTTTCTCGTCAACATTAAATCCGCCTAATGTTACCGTATCAAATCCATAGGGGATTAATTTTAATGCAAAGTCACCATCATTAATTCCTGCCATCGGTGCTAGAACCTTAATAAATAAAACGCTCCTAAAAAAAATTAGTTTATTAATTGAATTTAAAAATTATTTAAAAAAAGCCATATGAAAAAAATAATAATATAATGGAATAATATGACATAGGTTTAATTAGCAACCTTTTTCAATAACTTCAGTCCATTTTGCATTATTACCTTTTCTAATTTTTCTTAAACCTAAATCAGCCATATATGCTGCATCTTCAGCATTTTTACCTCGACCAATTCCTGCTTTAAGTGTAATTCCTATTTCCTCATCAATCTCTTTTAATATATCAATGATATCTTGTTCAGATAATCCATTACATGGAGCCATAAAATTATCTCCACCAATGAAGAACAATAAAGATCCCCTTTTAATTAACTTAGTCATTAAATAATGTTGTGCTTTATTTACCATAAAGTTAGTGTCAAAAGCAGATTCCTTATCTGTTAAGGTTTCAGTGACACTATTAATATCAACATGTGCAACTTGAACATAACCCTCATCCTCATTAGCAAGGGAATCGATAGCCAATATCTCTTTTCTATCGGAAGACTGTGCCCCACCTTCTTTTTGTAAAGCCATAGTTGCTAATCTTTGTGCTTCATGAGGTGTTTTTGCTGCACCAACACCCATACTAATTGTTATAGGATATCTATTTCTAATAGATCTTTGGATTCTTAAATGGTCTTCTTTATTAATACCATTTGTAATAGCCAACATATTGTCAAACCTTGTAAAGAATACAAGACCTTTTTTAGTTGCAAATTGTCTTTGTACATCTGCAAATAACTCTGACTGTAAAATTTGAAGGTCAGATTCATTACGAGGTCTTGGAGTTACTGTCCAAGGACCATAATTATCAATTTGTATCAATGTCATTTGAATCATATTATTCACCGTTAATAATTATATAATATTTATAGTATATAATTATTTTAGTTAAAGCTAAATTCATAAAGTTTATATTTAATAAATGATTTTGTAAAATCTAGAAATGTTATTAATAAAAATAAAATATTTTTAAATAAAGTCAAAATTTTATAAGGTCTTTGATTTAATCATTTCTAGATTTTAATATAAAATTAGCCAAATCCTTTTTAATATCTAAAGATTTCATCATAGTGTTAGTTACTCCAACATCCCCCACAATATCTTTAATTTTTAAAGACAAGTCCTTATCCTCATTATCTATGATTAATTTATCTACAAAGTCCTTATACATCTCCGCAACACCAATTGCAGATACATCATAACCTAATGCATTCATAAATTTACCTGCAGGACCACTGACAGGTTCAGTGCCTACAATAGGAGATACTGCCACAACATATTTGTCCCTTAAGGCCTCCCTAACACCATCAATAGATACAATAGGCATGATTGAAGTAATTGGATTAGATGGTCCAATAATAACCATCTCAGATTTTTCAATAGTTTCAATAAGTTCCGGAGCAGGAGGAACATCAGAGTAAACCACATCCTTAACTGTCGGTTTACATTGTTTCTCTATTAAGAACTCATGAAAATCAAGTTGACCAATATCTGTTTCAATAACAATGTCAGAATCAACATCACTCATAGGAATGACCTTAGATTCAATACCCAAGTATTTTCTTTGAATATCGACTATCTCAGATAAGCTATAACCCTCTTCCAACATTAATGTTTTCTGAATCATAGTAGCCCTATCTCTATCACCTATCCTAATCTTCTCAGGAGTTCCCATTTTCTCAAGATATTCACTTGTAATATAGGTATCTCCCTTAATGCCATACCAGAATTCCTCGTCAATCATGTCTTTTAAAGTATAAAGAACAACATCAATGTCACCACTTACATATACTCCTGAGAAATAATTATTCTCCACAGTATTTACAATAATACTTAAATCTTTTAAATCTACAACTTCTTTTAAACCTTGAATCAATTTTGGAGTTCCGGTTCCTCCAGACAATACACAAATCATAATTTCACTTTTTATTTAATTTAAACACAAAATTAAAAATTTATTAAATATAAACTATAATAAAATAAAATCCATACAATCCCAGTAATTCAAATTTTAATGAAAAACATTTACTAAACTATTTAAATAACAAAGCTTTAGTCAAAAAGCATTGAGGATCTTATTATAAAATCTTTACTTCCACATTTTGGACAGTTTTTAAATCTTGAAAAGGAACTAGGGATATTTTTACCACAATTAGGGCATTCAATAAGATTACCATATTTTTTAGATTTTAATTGACCATTCAAATTATCAGAAATTTGATATTCTTCAAAAAAATCACCATTTATGAAAGACACTGTTATAAGCTCATTTCCCTCATAGTTATCTAAAATAAAATTAGCTATTTTCTCTTCATTTATTCCGAACTCATTTTTATAGAGAACAAATCTTTTAATCATAGATTGACAGTCACTACAATAAGTAGTATAAACATACCCATTTACCTTACCTGCAATAAAATTAGAGGCTAACCTACCCAAAGACATTTCCTCTACTTTCCTAGACTCAAAATCTAAACAGAATACAGTACTAGTTTCTGTTACTTCAAATCCACAATCCTCACAAAAATAGACAGTAGATTGACCCATTCCATCACCTTCTTGGAAAATCAATAATTAGTCTTTAAAAAGACATGGCATAAATTTATCCAAAGTATTACTTCCGCATTTGGGACAATGTTCCAGTTGAGATATTCTTATTGGAATTTCTCTATTACATTTAGGACATTCTATTTTAGAATCCTTATCATAAACTTCCTTAAAAAATCCATATTCATTAGTTTTTATAAAGGGATTGTTTTCTATTGTAAAAACCTTAGAAGGTTTATCTGATAAATCATTGATTAAACTGAGTAGATCATCTAAATCTTTATCGTATTTTTCAGGAATATAAAGTTTAACAATACTTTTACAGCTATTACAATAAGATGTGAAAACCCTTCCATGAATTTCATATTTTAGGATATTAGGATAGAAATTAATGCTTGTTTCTACAAGTTTATCGGGATTATTTTCTATATAGAAAATTTTATCGGAATCATTAATCCTATATCCACAATCGTTACATGTAATCTGAACATTGCTCACAAGAATACCCCAAGTTATATTTGATAGATAAAAATAGACATTTAACAGAATAATAAAAAAAATTCCTTTCACTCGATAAATAAGAAAAGTTAAATTGAATTGGATTAATAAAATTAAAAAGTATTTGAGAAAATCAAATACCTATCTTAATTTCTAAATACATCGAATTCCTTTGGACGAAGTAATGGATGAATGTCACTATCCTCATTTCTTAAGGTATCAAATGCGCTAAAACCTCTAATTATAACAACAGGTAAACCCTCATCGGCTTGACCTTGGATTAGAGATGCTGAGGCAGCAAGTTCATCGGCTGTAGCAACCTCGGTTGTTTGAAGTTCACGACCATAAAGATCCTTTTCACCTTTTCTTTTCCATAATGGATCTATTCCTGAGCATCCGAGAGCCACTCCAACAGCACCTACCCTAAATGCCCTACCTTGAGTATCGGTGACTATCACAGCTAACTCTTCACCAGTAGCCCTTTCCAATTGTTCCCTAATTTTTTTTGCAGACAAATCGGCATTTTCAGGAACAGGGGTTGCAAGACCGTCACCAACATTTGATTCATCAATACCGGAATTTGCACATACAAAACCCTGTTTTGTTTCGGTTATAACAAAGTCAGGACCTACTTCAACTACCTCTCTTGCTTCCTGTATAATTGCCTCAACCAATTTAGAATCTTTTTTAGATTTTTTAGCAATCAATATCGCATCTTCAGATGGTAGGATATCACCTAATTTAATAACGTTACCTTCGGATTTAGAGACCAATGTTTCAGCAACTAAAATAATATCCCCATGTTGAAGTGTTTCACCTTGTTCTTTTAAAGCATTTAAGATTAAATCCGCAATATTATCTCCTTCTTTAACTAAAGGAATTCCTTTTAAACCAAATAATTCTATGCTCATAATATCATCACTTTAAAATTAATAGATTATTTATAAATTCCATTTTTTAAAAGTTTCTATTTATTCTGATTTATAAAATAGCCAGAATCAACTATTAATAAAATGTTATTTTAAAAAAAATAGTTTAAATATAAAATTATAAAAAACAAGGGAAAAATAAAAATAAGTTTTATTCATTTGCTAAGCAAACAAATCAGTCTAAAGTTTAGGTGACAATGCAACAGTATCCCATTTACCATCATAGACAGAGGCAACAGAACTTACCGGATGTTCAAAGTCAGCGAATATTCCTTGATTGAAAATGTATTGTGCAGCCTCCTTACTTGTAGATGCATCATATTCAACCATATGAGGTTCTTGATGTTCATAGACAGAAATATATGCTGCCTTACCATATTCCAATTTTTCAACACTGATTTTAGAATCAGTGACAATTCCAATATATGCCTCATACTTATCCTCATCTGTAGTGTTTTTTACGACACCAGCAATTCTTGGAGTATGATAATCATCCTTTTCATAGTCCATAGTTAAAAGGGAATATGCAAGGCTATCGCGGATATTCATACCTAAAGCCAATTTGTCTGCAATTACATCTGTCTGTGAACCATTTGAGACAATAGCCAAATCGTCTACAATTCTAATACAATTATATGTTATATAGGGATTTTCAAAAATATCCTTCTCAAAACCTTCCTTTGGAACAATAGCTGCTTCCTGACCAAATACCTTAGCCTCCCTATTCGGAAAATGGCGGCTTGATAATCTATATGCAACAAAAGGTTTTCCATCAACATTCATACCTAAAGATAAGATTCTTCCTAAATACATTAAATACCTCCAGATTAAAAAGTAATAATCAAAGTTAGATTTATTCTATAAAATATTTATTATTTTCTTTAAAGAAATCTGATTTAATAAAGTTAAAAATATTTTTATATGATAGAGTAATTGATTTTAAAAATAGGTAAATTAAAGTTAAAAAAAATTCAATTTCTAAAAATTATACATTAAACTTAAAATCGATTAAAAATAGTTTATTTCTAAAAAAAATATAATAAAAAATTAAAAAAAAGATAAAAATAATTGATTAATAATTAATCAACCTGATTTCTGCTCTGAAGGGTTTCTTACAGCTTTATCAGGAGAAAAACCTGCAGGAGTAGTAATGTAAATTGTTTTAGCCTTGTTATCTACATTAATATTTCCTTCATCGATTACCTTCGCGTGAATAGCAATCGAATCATCCTGAATATCTGCAGACATATCCTGACCATTAACCACTACCTTTTGAAGTCCATTAACTGGAAAAATATAATATTCGGAATTTCCACTTGTATCTGTTACATTTGGTTTACCAGTAGCATCGGAAGCTTGTTGGGAATCTGATACATCAGCTGTACCTGCAAAACTACTGGTAACAATCACAAATATTAAAATGGTAAATAAAATATCAATAAAAGGAACTAAGTTAATATTAAGTTTATCTTCTTTTAATCTTTCCTTCCTTGATTTAATATCCAAACTCATCTTATCACGACTTTTAAGTCCAATCAATTATTGTTTAAGTTTACTTTCAACTATCTCAGAACCAACATTACACATCTCTAAGATAATATTACTAATACTTTTCTCTAACATACTTGGTTTAAAGGAGATTTGAATGTTAGCATCAGGTTCAGATATTTCACGGACATTAACAATACCTTCACCTTCCTGTAATGATTGAATTACACAAGGTAAATTCTCGGTTACCCTGATTTTTGCTACGGCATAATTCCAATTAGTCATTTTAGTAGCCAATTCAATCTTATCCATTTCCCTTTCAATCAATATTTTAATATAAGTATATAAAGGAGTTAAAACAATAGCTACAGTCAAACCTGCAATAGTAGTAATCAGTGCAGTATAGATACCTCTAGCCATAGCAGTTGGATCAGGATTTACCCCCAATGATCCAAATGTCATCCAAATACCGATAACAGTACCTATTAAACCTAAAAATGGAGCAAGTTCAATAATAGTCTTTATAGTATCTAACCCTTTAGTCATTTTACTGGTTTCTACAATAAAAATCTGTTCCATACTTTCTTCAACTTCGGTTTTGTTTTTATAACCAATCTTCAAAGCTTCAGAAATAATTCTAGAAACAGGGTTTTTGTAGGGACTAATTTCCTTTAAAGCTTCAATAGCTCCTCCTCTTTCCATAGCAACAGACACTACCCCCATAATTTCAGTAGCATCTATATCACTAATCTTCCTAAGATAATTGACCTTTTGGAGTGAAGTGATAAATCCCCAAATTCCTATAAAAGTAATAATATAGGTAATGATACCTCCTTGTTGGAAGAAATCAACAAAACCAGATATTAAACCAGTAATTGCTTCTATTATCATTATTTTCCTCTCTAAAATTAAATGTTATAATTTAAATTCTTAAATTAAATTAAATTAATTAAAAAAATATAATACAGATATAAATATCTCATTATTTATTTAAATAGATTTTCTTTACATTCAATAGAACAACAAATAGAATAAAATAAATAAATTTAAATATTCAAAGACTTGGACAAAATTCAATCTTTAGATTTGAAGAAACACTTAAAATATTAAATCAATTATTATCATTTATAAAAACATAATTTCATCCAAATCCCGTCAAAATAAAAAAAACATGTTAAAAAATTTATTACTCTTTCATTTTTCTAACAGTATTCCAGGATCTTCTTACAAAATCTGGAAGATTATCATATTCAAAATTAGATAAAAATTTCTTTGTATTAGAATCACTTGGATAACCAGAGCCAATTCCCCCTATATCAACATAATCCCTATTGATTTCTTCAATAATCTGATCCCTTTTAAATTTAGCAATTATTGACGCTGCTGCAACCTGAATATGATTGGTATCTGCCTTATGCTCCGCAATAACCTTCGTATCCTCTCCAACTTTCTCTTGAACTTCCCTTTGAAAACGCAATGGTTTTACATCAACCGCATCTATGATAACCTCTTCGGGTTTTAATCTTTCAATAAGCTTTATCATTCCAATTTTTTCAATTTCATTAAGATTTACATCCTTAGCCCTTAAATTATCAATATCACTAGCACTTATAACCACAGTATCATATTCAAACATTTTAGATAGTTTACGAGCCAATACTTGCCTTCTTTTAGGTGTAAGCTTTTTAGAATCCTTGACACCCATTCTTTCAAGTACATGGTTCATTTTTTCAGGAACTATAACCCCTGCAATTACCATAGGCCCTAATACCGGACCTCTTCCTGCTTCATCAACACCCATTATATCCATATAAATACCTTAATACATGATAGAAAATTAATTAAAAAAATAAAAAATCTAGTTAAAACTAGTTAAAATAAAATAAAAAGTAGAATTAAAAAAAATAAAGAATAAGAAAAATAGATAAAAAATCTATTTCATAGCTCGAAGACGTACTTCAGGTTCTAATGCTAATGGTTCTGCTGCAACAATAGCTGTACCTTTAGCAACTACTGTCATTGGATCATCTGAAATGGTAATAGGTACTCCAACTTCATCATAAATCCTTTCTTTAAGACCACGTAATCTTGAAGTTCCCCCAACAGCTACTGAATTTTTATAAACACCCATAATTAATTCTGGAGATAATCTTTCAAAGATTAAATTTAATCCGTCAACAATATTTTGAATTACAGGTTCTACAGCATCTGCAACAAGCATGGAATCAATAACGATTTTTTTAGGTCTGTTTGTTTCTAATGATTTACCTACAACCTCAACAGATAAGTTTTCTAAGGTTTCACTACAGTGAATCATACCAACTTCCATTTTAGCAGCTTCTGCATCATGAATACCAATAGCGACATTGTATTTTTCAGCAATTAAATCCACGATTCTGTTATCAATATCATCTCCACCAAACCTTACGGTTTCAATATCTGTAATTCCACCAAGTGAAATTACTACTAAATCAGTGGATCCTGCACCAATATCAATAATCATAATACCATTAGGCTCAGCAATAGGTAATCCTGCACCAATAGCTGCTGCTAATCCTTCACTAATAACAATAACTTCATCAGCACCAGCTTTTCTTCCAATTTCTTCTGCTGCGTTTTTTTCTACTTCTGAGGAATCCCCTGGAATACCAATAACAATTCTTCCAACATTTTCTCCCTCATTAATACCTATTTCAATTGCTTTAATAAGTAAAGATTGAGCTTGAACAATATTTTCAATAACTCCTTTTTTAAGAGGTCTTACTGCAACAATATCCCCTGGTGTTCTTCCTAACATCCTTTTAGCTTCTTCCCCAACAGCTAAAACTGATGTATTATCATCTTTTTTAACAGCGACAACAGATGGAATTTGATATAAATCAAATTTATCGCCAGCAGGTTTTGCAATTACAGTATTTAATGTACCTAAATCTATACCTAAACAATTATTAACGGTTGATTCAACTGGGGAATCTTTAACATCATCATTATTTCCAAAAATGCTCATATTAAGCCTCCATGTCAATATCTTTAAAATCTATTACAAATATTTTATTTGAAGTGGCAATATCTTGAACTGTATCTACATCTTTATCTTTATCAACAGATATAAGAATTGTTTTTAAAACAACTTCACTTACATTAAACAGTGGGTTAAATGCCTCCTTTAGGAACTTAGGTAATTTAACTTTGGAATTTATATCTGTTTCAATAAAACCAGTAGTTTGATCATCTAATAATATACCAAATTGAACTCTAGCTCTTTCTATCTTAGCTACAGATTGACGGACAGTATCCTCAGGACCTACCATGACCATAAGGTTAGGCTTTTGCTTAACATATTCTGGAGTAATTTTAATATATGCCCCTCCACCTTCTTTACAATCTGCAGAAAGCTTTTCTATAATATAAGAATTACCATACAACATGATAAAATCAAATTTTTTGTTGACTCTCTCATCTTCTAAAGTTACATGCTCTCTAAATAGAATCTTAACTCGATCCCTAGAAGATATAGCATCATATGCAATGTCATCTATTAACTTATCATTACCAGCCATTACACACCATAACTTTTCGGAAGCAACTTTTTCCTCTGATTCCTCCTCATTGGTTATTCTTGCAGCTCTTCTTAAGGCTTGAATACTATCTTCAATCATCGTATACACACAGAAAACTATTTTTTCAGTAATTATATTGTAAATCTAATAATTAAACATTAAAACTTACTTAAATTCATTTTCCTGCAATTTAAACAAAATATAAAAACTACAAAAAAATAAAAAATCATTTATTAATAGACTATTATATTATTATAATGTTAATACATTATATATATTTAATGATTTAAAAAATTAATCAAATAAATATATATTATTAATCCTTATAAACTAAAATTTAAATCTAGAAAATACTAAAAAATAGAAAAAATAAAAGGGATATTTCAGTAAATAACCTACTGATTTTTATAAAACTAAGAAAATAAATATAAATCAAGTATTTTATCCATTTTTTATAATTTTGCAATAAAGAAAATCAAGATTTTAAAAAAAAATTAATTAAATAATTTAAAAATGGATAAAAAAATTATAAAAATAAAATAGAAATTAAATTGAACATAAATCAAATATTTATCATAAATTTAAAACATGACAAACATTTTAAAATTTAATAAAAAAGATTAATAACCGATTTTTAAAATATTTAAGAAGGAGTCATAATGAAAACTAATGAAACAGGAATGAGACATTTTATTTCGATACCTGATTTTATTTCATTATTAAATATGTCATCAGGTTTTCTATCTATAATTTGTGCATTAAATAATAATTTAACCTTGTCAGGATTATTAATTATTTTAGCAATGTTTTTTGACTCAATAGATGGTTGGATAGCTAGAAAAATAGGTAGAAATGATAGTTATGGATTTGGAAAAAACATTGATTCCTTGTCCGATGCTATTTCATTTGGTGCAGCTCCTGCAATATTATTCTATTCAATAAACTCAAATATCAACCTGGAATTATCCGTCATTACAATATGTATAAGTTTATTTATGGTAATCTGTGGAGTTCTTAGACTAACCAGATATAATGTAATAGCAGATAAAACAGACTTTAAAGGATTTGTAGGTTTTCCTATCCCCGGAATAGGATTCATTTTAGCTACACTCTATTTAAGTGGATTATACAATATTTACATTGGAATGGTCCTAATGATTATTGTATCAGTTCTTATGATCAGTAATGTAAGATATCCTAAATTTGGAAACAAACCGGTTTTATCAATTGCATTAATATTAATCATATTAATGATATTTAAATTACCAATGATTTATGGAATAAATATACCTGCATTGATTTTACTTTTAATAACATTGTTCTATCTTATTAGAAATATTTTCTAAATCTAATATTTTTTATATTTACCTATGAAATGTTTCATTCCCTAAGGGTTTGGTAATATGGGTAAATTAAATAAACAGCAATCATTAAAACCATTAAAGAAAAAGAAAAAGAAAGGTTTACTTAATAGGATTACTGATTTTATAAATGATTTTTTCTCAATAAATAATGATGAAAATCTGGAAAAATCACATGAAAATTCAAACTATGATACTTTTTTTGAATATAGTGACTTTAACAATAGATTAAGTTATGAGGAATATTTAGAAAATGAATTTCTTAGAAAATATAATGATAAAACTAAAAGGCATAAAAATAAAGAAGTCCCAACAAGAAGCACCACTGAAAAAAATGATATGGAATATCTAAATAAACCTAAAAATAGAGAAGTCCCCACATTAAACACTACTGAAAAAAATGATATGGAATATCTAAATAAACCTCAAAAGAAAAGTCAAAAGTCGAAAAGTTTTAAGGATTCCCTAATGTCAAGGATTAATGAATATGAAAAAACAGGACATTTCGGATTCGATCTAAAAAATGATGAGAAAAAAATCATCGGAATACTAATTTTTACAATAATCTTCTGTGTAATCCTAGGTGGGGCATACTATTTCTTCATATTTGAACCAATGAACGAAGAGCTGAATAATGAGAAAATTGCCAAAATAGATCAAATTCACTCATTATTTAAAGGGCCCCTAGCAGATGCAAAAGAGGTGGAAGTTTTAGAGGACAGTATAAATAATTGTAATACCAGTTACCAGGTAAAGAATGTTGATGTTTTAAGGCCAGCTACTGCCCTGTGGAGAGATTATCAATATAAGAATATTAATGAAAGCAAAGATGTTGCAAATAGAGTAATTTTAAGTTATGAAAATAATAAAACAGAACATAGTATAATTAGTGCAGATGAAGCCATTAAAATAGTTCAAGACAATGACGGAACCGTTCTATCCAATATCAAATTTAAAAAACCGGATACAGTTGCAGTGCCTATTGAAATTTCAAGGCTCCAGGCAGGAAACGGTTTGATAAAAACAGGTAGTAAAATTGATATTTATTCAATAAATTCAAGTGACTATTCAAATAATGAGGGATATAATGAAAGCTATAATGAAAATACAAATAGCAGCCCTAATTTGACAGATGAAAATACAAATCAATCTACCACTATTACTACAGATAATATAAATTCAGAAAATAGTGAAATTTCAGATAAAAATCCTAAAATAAGCGGTTGTACAGTACTTGCAATAATGAGGTCCAAAGATAGTGGTACAATAAATAGGAAGAATGAGGAATTAAAGACCATCAATACAAATAACAAAAATTTATCTAATGAAAGATCATACACATACACCCAAGATGTAGAGGAAACTTTAAAAGAAGAGGCAAGTGGAGAGTATAGTGATGAGGAAACAGATTATGCATTAAATAATTACGGACTTAAATTATCAGATTATGAGAGAATATCAAATATTGGGGAATTAGACTGCCAATACTTAATATTAGTTGAAGTCCCACGTGAAGATGTGCAATTCATATTAGATAATATGGACCATTTGGTTTTAACAATCCCAGTAGATAACGGACCAAATTGGATGATTGAAGAGATTAAACAATCCGACAATTAAATAAAAAATATAGAAATAAATTAGAAATGTTTATAAAAAAAATAAGATATAAATTAATTTAAAAATTCAGGATTAAATAATATGAAAAAAACAACAATTATAGTGATAATTGCTTTATTGATTATTGGATTATATGCTGCAACTGAGACCACATATTATTCCAGTAAAGTTATATTAGAATCTAACGTAGATTCTCCTGTTATTCTAATCCCCAAAATAGGTGTAAATGAAAAGATTAATAATCATTCAATTTCTGAAGGGGTTTATCATGAAAATCTTTCAAGTGATCCGACATATGGTGATGTATTGCTATTTGGTCATAGAACATTGTTAGGTTCCCCATTTTTACGTTTAAATGAACTTAAAAAAGGAGACATTGTTACATTAGAGTGGCCGGGAATTGGTGAGGCGAATTATACCATCTATAATCAAACAATAGTTCCTGCCGATGCAAAGATAGACATTAGCAATAATACTCAAAGGATAATCCTCGTAACATGTAACCCAATTGGTTCTACATCAGAAAGATTAATCTGTGAAGGTAATTTAACAAGTAAAGGCCCACTAAAAGAAGAGATTATAAAAGATAACCCCCATAAAGATTATGGAATCTATATTACACTCGGATTTTTACTATTTGGTTTATTAATATCATTTGTATATAAAGATGATAGAAAGTACATATTAACTACTGTGTTAATCATAACTGCATTTTTAGTTTATTGTATTATACAGCCACAATCTGTAAATATATTTACCTCACAGATTGAATTTATTAATCAGATATTTACATTAGGAGTTTAATAATATGGACGTTAATGAAAAGTATTTCTCAAATATTACTTCAAGAGAAAGAGCTATATTTGAGGGAGCAATTACAATGGGTGCATTGTTTCATCAATTTGTAGGAACACCAGTTAACAAAGATTCCAAAGAAAGCTTAGAGAATGCAATCAAAGAATCTTTAGAACTACAACCTGCAATAGAAAAGGTTGATGCAAAAATTGATTTAAATAGATTAAATGACGCGTTAAGTGATTTTGAATATACCTCATTAAGTGGGGATATGTTAGATATTAGAATACATACCAGAGTGGACAATGTCAAAGCAATCATTAGAATAGAGTTTATTGAAGAGTTAAATTATCCATTAATGTATGTTGAGGATATTGAAGAATTATAATAAATATCAATTTATTTAATTCTTTACCATTATCCATTAAATCATAGATTGTAAAATATCATATTTCCAATTAATTCTAACTTTAAATAACACTTGTTTTATTTCCTAACTATTTTATAAAAAATGTAAATACTTATTTTTTAAAATTAGATAAAATTAGATCAAATAAACTTATTTTTAATATAAAATATTTTAATAAGAAGATTTGAAATTTTTTCAATAAAAATAGAAACAATAGAAAATATTAATAAGACTTATTTTCAAAAAAGTGAAAAAAAATTTAATAAAAAGCAAAAATAGTTAGATATTAGAGGAGATAGCTTTTAAATCAACAAGCAAATCCCTAATATTATCACGGCTAATATGTTTCATTACAATAACACGAATAGCTTTAGGATAGGATGAAGTTGAAACTCTCCAACCCCTTTGTTCAAGTAAATCTGCCAAATAGTCAGTGTCAATATCTTTATGATAAAAAGCAACAATATTTAACTGAGGTTCAACTACAACATCATAGCCAATATCTTCAAGACCTTCTTTTAACATCATAGTTTTATCCATGACATCCAATGCTAATTTTCTATAACCTTCACGACCTAAAGATTCCATTACTGCAAGTGTTGCAGCGGAAGATGCTCCACTACGAGTTCCCACAATAGTGGATTGCTCTTTTTTAGTAAGATATGGGGCTTTTACAGCCATAACATCCAAATATTTTTTATCCCTAAATAGAATACATCCAGAAGGAATTACAGAAAGACCCATTTTATGTGGATCAATAGTCATAGAACAGACAGCATCTAAAGAGAAATCAAATTTAGGAAAATCGTATCCCTCTTCTCTTAAAAATGGAATTACAAAGCCACCAAACGCTGCATCAACATGTAAATATATATCATGTTTCTTAGCAATTTTAGCAATCTCTTCAACATTATCTATTAAACCTAATTCGGTAGTACCTGCAATAGCTACAATAACTGTGGTATTCTTATTGATCTTGTTCTCTAAAGAATTAACATCAATCAAATAACCATCCATATCTGCTTCAACTACTTTCATACCAAACATGTCTGCGGCTTTTTTAAATGAAAAATGAGCAGATTTAGGCACTATCATTTCTGGTTCTGTAATATTTTTATAACGTCTTGCATAATTACGGGCAGCCCTCATAGCCATAAGATTTGCTTCGGTACCACCAGTAACTATATGACCATATGGATTATCAATAGAAACTAATGAACCAATCATTTTTATAGCTTTATCTTCAATAGCTTTTGTACCTGGAAATAGACCAGGATCACCTAAATTAGAATTAATAAATTTATAAAATACTTCTTTAGCAATAGGTTCAGCCTCAGTACACATTGAACCAAGAATTCTGCCATCTGAATATTTCATATCCTTTTTTTGATATTGTTCTAATTCTTCAAATATTTCCTCTTTAGATTTAGGTTTTCCATCCATAAAATTACCTTAAAAATAATTAATTAAAAAAAGTTAAGATGAGCCCTACAAAAATCCCATACCACTAAAGGTAGACCCAAATTGAATAAATAACTAATTTTTACAAAATTAAATAAAAAAAATAAATAATTGTTTAAGATAATTAAAAAAATTAAGATAAATAATTATTATTTAAATAAAAAAAATAAGAATCAAATGATTCTTACCAAATTATAGTTTTTTTCTTGCAGCATCAAGAATGATTTTTTTCTCAGCTTTAGCAACAGTACGTCTTACATCAGCAATAGCATCGGTATTAGATGAAACACTAGTAATTCCGAATCCTACTAATTTTTCAACTATATGAGGTACACTACCAGCTTGACCGCAAATACTACAAGTTACACCGTTTTCAACACAGATTTTAATTGTTCTTTCAATTAATTTCATTACTGCAGGATGCTCTTCAGTATAGTTTTTAGCAACAAATTCATTGTTACGATCAATAGCTAAAGTATATTGAGTTAAGTCATTAGTTCCTAAACTTACAAAGTCAATTCCTTCTTCAATATAATCTTCAATAGTTAATGCTGCTGCAGGGGTTTCAACCATCATTCCAAATGCAACATCCTTCTGAGGAATAAGACCTACTTCAGCACATAATTCCTTAGCCTTTCTAAGTTCTGAAACACTTTGTGACAATGGAATCATAATACCTAGATTAGTGTAACCCTTTTCATGAAGTTTTTTAATAGCCTTAAACTCACATTTAATAATCTCAGGTTCATCTAATTCTCTTCTAATTCCTCTCCAACCTAACATTGGGTTATGTTCCACTGGTTCGTTTTCTCCACCTTCTAAGGTTACAAACTCATCAGTAGGTGCATCCATGGTCCTATACCAAACCGGCTTAGGATAAAACTCATCAGCTACTTTAACAATATCATTTACTAGTTTATCAACAAGTTCATCCTCTTTTCCATCAGTAATGAATTTTTTAGGATGGACTCCAAGACCTAACATCATATGTTCAGCTCTAAGCAAACCTACACCATCTGCGCCGGTAGCTGCAGCTCTTTTAGCAGCTTCAGGCATACTTACATTTACTTTTACATCAGTAACAGTAATTATTGGAGCAGTTACATTTTGAACTGTTTGGTTTGATACATTTGAGGATGCCTCTTCCTCTGCCTCAAGAAGTCCTTCATAAACTAAACCTTTTTTACCGTCTATAGTGACTTCCTGTTTATCATTTAATACATTGGTAGCTTCACCTGTACCTACTACACAAGGAATTCCAAGTTCCCTTGATATGATGGATGCATGGCATGTTACTCCTCCCTCATCAGTAATAATTCCAGAGGATTTTCTCATTGCAGGAACCATATCAGGAGTGGTCATGGTAGTTACCATTATGTCTCCATCTTCAATTTTATCTAATTCATCTAAATCAAGAATGATCTTTACAGAACCAGATGCCATTCCAGGACTTGCACCTAATCCCTTAATAATAACATCTAAATCAGCAGTAGAATCTGATTTTTCAATGTTATTATCTAATGTTGTAATAGGACGAGCTTGTAATAAGTAAAGTCTTCCTTTTTCAATTGCCCATTCGGTATCCATAGGTTGACCATAATGGTTTTCAATTGTTTTACCCATTTCAACTAGATTGTTTAAATCTTCATCGGATAAAACTCTTTCATTACGTTTTTCTTCAGGAACATTTACTCTAATACTTGTACCATTCTCATCATTTGTATACATGTATTTCTTATCACTAACAATGAGATTTTCAATCTTGTTATTAGCCTTATTTACATCATAATGATCAGGGGTGACATCACCAGATACAACTGCCTCACCAAGTCCCCATGAACTTTCAATCATAGCGACTTGTTCACCGGTAGATGGATTTACAGTAAACATGACTCCGGATTTCTCTGCTTGAACCATTTGTTGGACGCATACTGCAATATATACCTTATCATGGTCAAAATTATTTTCTTCTCTGTAAAAAATAGCTCTTGCTTCAAATAAAGAAGCCCATACTTTTTGAACATATTCCACTACTTCATCTACACCTTTAACATGTAAATAAGTATCTTGTTGACCTGCAAAAGAAGCATCAGGTAAATCCTCTGCAGTAGCAGATGAACGTACAGCAACATCTGCCTCTTCCTCACCAACACTTTCAGATAATTGATTATAAGCTTCAATAATTAAAGTTTTAATATCCATAGGCATTGGAGTATTAACAATGATAGATTTAATTTCATCAGCAGCTTCTTGAAGGGCTTTAGTATCATTAACATCTACATTATCAAGTATATCCATAATAGTTGTATTAATTTCAGTGTCATTCATAAATTTTTCATAAGTTTCAGATGTGATAACAAAACCCGGTGGTACTGGAATACCTGCTTGGGTTAATTCACCTAAGTTTGCACCTTTCCCTCCAGCAATATCAATGTCATCTTTACTTATTTTTTCAAACTTTGCAACATAAACCATCTTTTTGCCTCAAATTGTATTATTATATGAAAATAATATATAAATATTCAATAAAGTTTAAAAATTGTAAAATAACAAGAATTAAGTGGAAATAGGCTTGAATTCTTAATCTCTGAAATTATACAAATTTTAACTGAATGAATAATACTAAATTAAGAATCTTAATAAATTTATAAAACTAACTCTTGACCTTTATCAACAGTAATTCTAGTTCTTGCAGGTAATTTCATAGAAGCCCTTTTTAAAGCTTTTTTAGCAGCTACAAAATTAGCTTTGTTACAGTCAATAGTAATGATTTTTTGACCACGTTTAACAATAGCTTCAACACTAACTGCTTTACCAAATGCATTTCTCATACCACTTTGTACCCTATCTGCACCTGCACCAGTTGCCATAGGATTTTCTCTTACAATTTGATGTGGGTATGTTCTAATTTTTAAGTGGTAACCGAATCTACCAGCTTCTCTAATCATTAATCTGTTAGCTGCAATCCTAGCAGCTTCTAATGAATTATGTGTAATTTCAGCACCTTCTTTAACAGATAAAGTTACTGAAATTGGGAATTCGTCAGTTAAGTTACCCATATCATATTGAACAATTCTTGAATTTGGGGTTTTTCTAATATATTCTCTTCTTGTATAAGCGCGAACCATAATAATCCTCCGATAAAAAATTTGTTAAAAATAACTTCTAATTATTAATGATAAATAGCTAAAAATAAGCTATATAAAATTTAGTAAAATTATAAAAAAATAACATTTACCTTCATTAATTAGATAAGATAATTATTTATATTTACATAACCATTAATAAATGTTATCATAAAATAAGATTATAAGGAAATTTTAATATAAATTTCTACAATATAGATTATTATATTTTATAGTATATTAAGATTTTTACTAATAGGAAATATTTAAAATAATTCTAAAATAATAAAAATTATAAAACAAAAACCAATTAAATTAAAATGATAATAAAAAATATTAAAAATTATCTAAGCTTGTACAATCTTAATTAAAAAATATTAAATTTATTAAAATTAAACTCATAAAAAAGACGATAACAATAAAACATAAGTGATAATATGGAAATTAACTCAGAGTTAACAATCAAATATAAGGATAAAGAATCAGCCAAAATATCATTTGAAAGTTTAAAAGTTGATAATGAGGGATTTGTCAAATCTAAATTGAATAATGATACTGTTGAATTTGAAATAAACAGTGATTCATTAGGATCTTTTTTAAACACAAGTGATGATTTGATTGCATCTGAAATAGTTGTGGAAAAAATAATTACTACTTCTAAAAAAGATTAATTTGTTGCATGTCAAGAATTAGGTTTAATAAATACTTAATCCCTTAAAGATCAATCTTTAAAAATACCATTAAACAAGGGATTGCTTATTAAAATTTTAGATAATGATTAAAAAATAGGGATATTCAACAATATCTGATAACCTTAAACAAGATAAATGGTTTTTAATTAATAATAAAAATAACAGGACATGACAATTTTATTAAAAAAGGAATTATTTTTAAACAAACAATATAAAATTTAGATATTTTACAATAATTTTTTAAATAAAATAAAAAACATAATATTATATATTATCATTTATAAATTTATATAAACACTAAACATATTTATTAAAATATTATTTTTATTGAGCCTTAAAAAAATTAATGGAGATATATTATGAATTGTCATTATCATCCAGATAGAGAAAGTACAAATAAATGTTCTATCTGTGGAAAACCAATCTGTGCCGAATGTGGTATGGAAGTTGGGGGAAATATTCTTTGTAAAGACTGTGTTAACGATTTAATCATGGATAGTTTATCATCAAAAGCATCTGATAAAGTAAATCAGAAAAAGATTGAAGAAGAACCAAATGAAGTCGAAACAATTAAAGAAGAACCTGTAATTAACGAGGAAGTTTCTGAAGTAGAAACAGAACCTATCCAGGAGGATACTCCTATTGAAGAGACCACACCACAAGTAGAATCTGACAATGAGGAGGAAATTATTACAAAAAATAATACAGAAGAGGTAAAAACCGATAATTTACAACAGGCTCAAATTAAAAAGGACAATACCATCCATCAAGAATCTCCATCAATGTTCAATAATGATGTAAATTATGAAAATACTGTTTCTTCACATCAGGAAAATTCCGAAAAACAAAAAGCATTAGAAGACAAATATGAGAAGTATCTAGATGATCTTTATTTTGATGAACCTGAAAAACACGAATTAAGTTTAAAAGAACAACTTGCACAGGATAAAGAACTTGAAGAAATAGCTCCAATTGAAAAGGAAGAAAATAATTATGATAATGAGTTCAATTATTATGACGAGGAGCCATATGATGAGGAACCTGTATATGCACCAAAACCTAAAGTATCTAAAACCCATAATGATTGGGTTCCTGAGAAAGAAAGAAAACCAAGATCATATAAAAGAAATGACTTCCACAGATTACCTAAGAATAAAACTAAAGAACCCTACTCAGTTTTAGATATTCTATTAACCATAATATTAATTATCCTAATATTGTTCGTTGTATTCTATTTAGTTTACTTATTCCTATTATCTAGTACCTATCCAACATTTTTAGATGCATTGATTGGATTAGTTACTAACCCTGGAGAACTATTAGGAAGTTTATAAAAATCAATTCTTTTTTTATTTTTAATTAACTACTATTTTTTATACTATTTTTTAACCAAATCAAATCAAATTTTTAAATAATTATTTTATTGGCTTATCCATTGAGATTCAGATTTATATTAAAATCAATGATTAATGACTTATTTTAGGATTACAATTTAATAAATTTAAGATTAAAAACAATAAAATCAGACATAATCGGATATAATTAAAAAAAACTTTAAAAACGGCTTTTTATGTGATTTAATTTAAGAAAAAGATATTTAAATAAAATTTATAAAAGAATCAGGTTAATTATTAAAATAAAACTTAAAAAGTAACCAGTAAAACATTAAACAATAATAAAACAGGTAGATGAAAAAATAGTAACCAAAATAAACATGAAAAAATAGCTGATAAAATAAGTGAATAAAAAAAGAAATTAAAGAATAGATCTATTCTTCAGCTTCTTCTTCCTCTTCGGAATCATTGGTCCTTTTTTCAAAGGTATCAACAAATTGAACTTTGTCTACATCCATGTTATCCCAGATATCTTTTGCTATTCTGAATCTAGCAAGGGTAACATCCATGTAAGATTTTTGATCAAATCTGGTAATTTCATCTAATTTTATGTTAACGGTTTTATCATCAAAGTCAACTTCGGTTTTATCAATATCCATGTTAGGATATGCATAGTGTAATTGAACCATACTTTTTACTTTATCCTCATCATCTTCAATAAGTTCTTCAACTTTAATGTTGTAGTCAAGATGTTTACCTGCTAATTCGTGATTGAAATCAACTTTTACTCTTCCACCACTTACAGTTAAGATTTTTCCGTTTTGACCTTCAGCGGTAATTCTCATACCAGGTACAGGATTCATACCTTGTTTTTTAAATTCCCTCATTGGAACTAATTGAACTAAACTAGGATCTCTTTGACCGAAACCGTTTTCAGGATCAACTTTTACTTCTTTTTCATCTCCAACTTCCATACCTACAACTGCTTCATCAATAGCAGGTAATAAATGATTTCCACCGACAACTATTGGAATTGGAGTGTATTCTTTATTTTGTTGAGCAATTCCTGCTTTTTCTGCAACTTCTTCATAAGTTGTATCAAAAACGTCTCCGGTTTCTTCTATTTTTCCAGTAAAGTTAACTTTAATAAAATCTCCATTTTCTATTGCCATAACTCGATTCTCCTATTAGTAATTTTATTTTTAAATTGATCTAACACATCTTCATTCTTATAGTCTAAGATGCGTATAGTATAAGGATATTTTTCAATATAATTATAAATCATATCTTTATTTATTTTAGTTTCCAATATACTTAAAACCCTATGTTTATAATTTGATGAGAAGCCATAAAGTAAAGAATTTTCCAATTGCTCTAAGGTTTCAAAAGGATTTTTTTCACGGGTTTCAATTAATTTAGAAGCTAATTTTTCATTAAATAAGTTTAAAGAAGATAAATCATCAAATGACAAATTATTTGCATTATCTAAAATAGTCTCCCAATCACGAAGATTATGTAAAGGAGCATGACCTAACTTAACCTCTCTCTGTAATACAGAGATCGTTTCCTTAGGCATCATATTCTGAACTTTATCAAAATTATTCTCTTCAACGGATTGACGAATCAAGGTTCCACTTACACCCTCAATACGTTTTACAAAAATAAATTTATTTTTAAAGTCAAAACCTATTTTTTTTAATGATTTAGAAAAGGACACTATAACATAATTATCCTCTTCCAATTTATCATGCATTATAACTTCGTTAGTATCCATATCAATAATTTTATAAGGTTTAGGTGAAATTCCATGACCTAAACTAATACGATTTAATATATCATCTATACCGTCAAATGGTTTATATCCCCTTGGAATATAATCTGTATTTAAAGCCTGAAACATTTTACATAAACATAAAGAGTATTGTCCGGAACCCATTATACCCATTGGGGGACCTTCCACCACAATATCCGCACCAACATCTACAGCAATCTCTGCCCTTGAACGTCGATGCAATATATAAGGTAAACCTCTACCGCTTCTCTCAAACAATCCAGGTACAACTGCAACAAAGATTCCGTCAGGAACATGTTTTTTTGCAACTTTTAAACAATGGAAATGTCCATTATGTAAGGGATTATATTCAGTAAAATCGGATATTAAAGGTTTTAAAGACTTTTTATTATAATCATCACTATTATCATCATATAAACTAGTTTTCTTTGATTGTGATAATTTATAATCATTAAAAAAGGTCTTTCTATCCTTCCTAATAATTTTTTTTACAAAGTCATTTGAAGGCATAATAATATATTAATATACTATATTTATAAAATATTCTATTAAAAGATTACTATGAGTTTTTAGATAAATTCACAATATTCCAGAAAATAGATTATCTAAAAAATATTAAGAATATGAAGACAATAATAAAAAATAGGAACAATTAAAAAAGATAGAGGAATAGTTTTTATGAATGATTTAATCTTAGAGAATTGTAAACTCATTGGAAAAAAAGGGGAATACACCATTGGAATTGATAATGGAAAGATATCCAAGATTTCAAAACTTCCACAGGATTCAGACAATACAATAGATATCAAGGGACAGATTGTATTGCCTGGACTTATAGATCCCCATGTACATTTTAGAGATCCTGGATTAACATATAAAGAGGATATGAAAAGCGGATCCATGGCTGCGGCAAATGGTGGTTTTACAACTGTAATAGATATGCCAAATACAAAACCTAAAACAAATACATTAAAAGCATATAAGGACAAGGAAAAAATTATCAAGAAGAAATCTATTATCAATACACTCATACATGCAGGTATAGGCGATTTGGATGAGATGAGAAAAATCGAAAAATTAAACCCAGTATCCTTTAAGATATTCATGGATTTAGAGGAGGACAGTGAACTTGAGGAAGATTTCTTAAATATATCAAAATTAGATACAAATCCCATCATAACATTACATTGTGAAAATAGAAAATCTGTAATTGAAAATACGGAAAAAATTAAGGATAGGAAAACTAATTTACCAATAGACCATATTTATGCAAGGCCAAGTGAGGCAGAGGATATAGCAGTGAAACAAGCAATCAATCTAGCTAGAAAATACGATGTTAAAATTCATATCTGCCATTTAAGTAGTAGAAGATCTTTAAAGATGGTTAGAGATAATCTATCAAATATAGATATTAGCTATGAATTTACTCCACATCACCTACTGCTTGAAGGAAATTCATTTAACAAATTTGGAAACATAGTTAAAACAAATCCCCCACTAAGATTATATGGGGAGAACATAACAATTAATGATTTAAGTAAAGATTCCATTATCGGAACCGATCATGCGCCACACAGCATTAAGGAAAAGGAGAATATGGTATGGGATTGTCCGTCAGGTATGCCGAATCTTGAAACCGTTTTAGGTTTAATGTTGACAGAGGTTAACCGTGGAAATATACCTCTAGATTATATTCCAAGGATTTTATCTGAGAATGCAGCTGAAAGATTTAATTTAAAAGGCAAAGGAAAAATCGAAGAAGGTTATGATGGAGATTTTACTATAATTGACTTAAATAAAGAGGGAAAATTTGATCTTGATAAGTTTTATACAAAAGCCAAATTTACACCATTTAACCAAATGCCATATAAAGGACAGGCAACTATGACAATATTAAATGGTGAGGTTGTAATGGAGGATAATATAATATTTGAATAAACTTTAAATATTATTTCTACTTTTTTTAAATTTATTTATACATATATAAAAAATCAATAGAATCTGTTTTAAAACATTGATTGACTCTTAAATCTAATTTTATCTGAAAAAATAACATATGGGATTACACCTATTAAAAATTAATAATGATTTAAATTAATTCTTATATTTTAACCTCATATTAGAAATAAAAAGAACCCTTATAATTTAAAAAGTAAATCCAAAGATCAATCGTTTTGAAAATAAACATGTAAAAAATCAATCAAAATCAACTTCCAGTTGATTACTACTTTTATTTAAATAAGATTTAAAGAAATCCCATATTAAAATTCCTTATTCTAAAAAAATATGGGATTTATTTTATGACATATAGATTAACAAAGTTAAAAACTATATCCGAAAAATTTCCGTTGATTAAATTTATTTGGCGTTAAATAAAATAAGAAAGAATAAATTCACTTTAAAATAAAGATAGGAAATTTCAAAAATATTAATAAAAAACTTTGATGAAAAAAAAGGATACAATTATAAAACAAACCTAATTGTTAATAAAAATTATAAAAAAAGTATTATCTAACCAGTAAAAAAAATGAATAGATGGAAAGAATCCACCTAATTCAAATCTATTTCATGCATAAAGCGTCTTCAGGACATGCTTCCATACATTTACCACAAAGGGTACAGAATCCAGCAATAGGTAAATTACCTTCATCTTTAACATGTAACATATCATAAGGACAAGCTTCTACACAATCTCCACATTTATCACATTTAGATGGGTTAGCTTGGATCCTGTTTCTTAAAACTGTTTCTCCATCAATTTCAACTTCAAACTCATCAAAGATTAAAGCGTCATTAGGACAAGCAGCTGCACAAGCACCACATCTAGCACATACAGCAAATGAAGGTTCCTCATCACTTGCAACTTGTTCTGGTAATTTCATACCAGTTTTGGTAACTACACGAATTGCTTCGGTAGGACAAGCTATTGCACATGCACCAACGAAAGTACATTTTTCAACATCTCTTGAAACACCTAAAGCTTCTGCAGGTGTAGCTTCTCCATATTCAACATCTAAGGATATCGCATCAACAGGACATAATTGTTCACATAAAGTACATGCTGCACAAACTTCAGGAAGTTTGACAGATAAAGTTGCACCTTTAGCTTCAATAAAGTCCCCAGGACAAGCTTCTACACAAGTATTACATCCAATACATTTACTTGCATCAAGAGTGAATTCTTTAATTTCTTTGGAACGTTTAACTGGATTTGCATTTTCTGAAATAAAGACTGCATTCCAAGGACAGGTTTGGGAACAAACTCCACATTTGAGACATTTAGTCTCATCAATAGTAATAGATTCACCAACAGCAGGTAAAGTAATTGCTTCTGCAGGACATTCATCGACACATGTTCCACATCCAACACAATCTTGGATATAGATAGGTCCATCAATGCTAATTTCTCTACTAGCTGGTTCAATAACTCCAGGGATTCCAATAATACCCATAGGACAGATATCTACACATTGTTTACACATTACACAGAAACCATCAATAGGCATTTTAGCAGAATCATTTAATTCAAGTGTTTTTGGAGGGCAAACATCTACACATTTTGGACTTCCACCACATTGATCACAACGTGCTGGATTATATGAAATTCTTACTTGAGTATGACCTTCTTTATCAACTTCTACTTCATCAATAGTAAGTGCACCATTTGGACAAACTTCAGCACATTTAGGTTCGCCACCACAGGTATCACAAAATATGATTTGTTTATCACCTACTTGAATTGCAGATGAAGGACAAGTACCTTCACAAGCCCCACATTTAATACAGTCCTCTTGGTTAACTATTATCATTTATAATTACCCCTTAGAGTTTTTTAACTGTATTTCCATCACTATCAATAATTTCTAAAGAGGAAAGTCTCATTTGACTGTCCATAGTATGGGTAGCACAAGATAAACAAGGATCGTATGCTCTGATAACCATTTCCATTAAGTTGAAGATAGAATCATCTACTTCTACACCAGGTTTGATGTATTTTTTAGCAACTTGGTCAATACCCATTTCCATAGCAGGGTTGTTTTGAATAGTTGCAACAACAATGTTTGCTTTGGTTACTAATCCATTATCATCGGTTTTGTAATGGTGGATTAAAGTACCACGAGGTGCTTCTACAATACCTGCACCTTCACCAGCAGTTCTTTCGAGTTCATCTGGGAATTTCTTACCGGATAAATCTTCACCTAAAGCTACTTCAGCACATTCAGCACAAGCTAAAATTTCTATTAATCTAGCCCAGTGGAATAATAAAGGTTGTTGAGCATATCCGAATTTTTCACGGAACTCGTTTAATCTTTCTTGAGCAAGAGGTGCTTCTTTAGGCATGGAATCACAAACATTAATCCTTGATAAAGGAGCAACTCTGTAAATACCTTCAGGATATCCTAATTCTTTAATGTAAGGGAATTTTAACCAGGAGTAAGGTTTTACATGTTCTGCAACAATGTCTTGGTATTCTAAATTGTTGTATTCATATTCAACTTTACGACTGTCTTTAGCAGTAATCCTTACATTACCGTCGTATACATCCCATTTACCGTCTTTAACTAAACCGCAGTGACGGGTAGCACCGAAATTACCTAAATCATTAACTAAATCCATTTTCTCTTCAAAAATAGGAATAGCTAAATCTAAAGTTTTTTGAGCTAAGTCTACATTTTCTTTTGCTCTTTCGAGTAATTCTTTTTGTTTGTCTTCAGATAATTCAGTGGAAATACCACCAGGGGTAGATGAGGTAGGGTGAATTGGACGACCACCAATAGCTCTTACCATTTCAAGACCGTTTCTTCTCATATTAATAGCTTGTAAAGCTACTTCAGGTTGATCCTTAATAATTTGGAAAACATTTCTAGTTTTTCTATTTCCATTAGGAATTATTAAATCTGGAGCGGATAAGAAGTAGAAAGATAATGCGTGGGAATGCATAAATGAACCCCAGTTCATGATTTCTCTCATTCTGTAAGCGGTTGGTAAGATATCGTCTCCAAATCCGTAAATTTGATCAACTGCTTTTGCAGCTGCAAAGTGGTGTTGTACATCACAAATACCACAGATTCTAGGAACTAAACGAGGTAATTCTTCTGCAGGTCTACCTTGTAAGAACTTTTCAAATCCTCTGAATTCCATAACATGTAATCTTGTTTCTTCAACATTTCCTGCGTCATCTAAAAGAACAGTAATTTTAGCGTGACCTTCAATACGAGTAACAGGTTCCATAGTTAGTTTTGCCATTCTATTCTCCTCCTTTTTGCATTTTCATTGGGATTAATGCAGCTGGTAAAGTGTATGTGTAAAAAGTACCAACTAAATCATCTAATTGATTAGCAACTTCTTCAGGATCAACAGTCTTATCCTCTTCAACACGGTAATCAGAAGCGATTGCACTAATCATTTTAGCACCAGCATCAATGATTTTAGCAGTAGGTCCATAACATCCTCTACATGGAATTGCAATAGAAGGACATTCAGCACCACATAAGGATACTGTAGCAGGTCCTAAACATACTAAACCTTGAGCAATTAAACATAAATCATCTTCAGGTTTACCAATTTCCATTTGTCTTTTAACAAAGTCCATAGCTAAACCTTCAGGTGGTTTTTCTCTAGGACAAACTTCACATAAGTTTGTGGTAGGTAATTCAATTGTTTCACCTTTAAGTAAAGCAAGAACAGCTTCAGCAACAACATCGGATCTTGGTGGGCAACCAGGAATAATTAAGTCTACATCAATTACTTCAGGTAATGGTCTTACTCTGTTTTCTAAATGAGGAACATCTTCAGAAGGAATAATTCCATCAGGGTTTGGAGTAGTGATAGAGTTAATATAAGCTTCTTCTTCTAACTCTTCAGTAGTCCATAAGTTACCAAGTCCAGGAATACCTCCGTATACTGCACAGGTTCCGTAAGCCATGACTGCTTTAGATTTTTCTCTTAAAAGTTCAGCCATTTCTCTGTTTTCATCGTTTCTAATTCCACCTTCAATAATACAGATATCTAATTCAGGAATTTCATCATATTTAGTATCCATTAAAACAGGACAGAATTCGAAATCAGCTAATTCTAAAACATCAATTAAAGATTCGTGGAAATCAGCAATGGATAAGTGACATCCAGAACATCCGCCTAACCACATGGTTCCAATTTTTACTTTTTCATCAGCCATAATTTATCCTCCATTATTAAGCATTAATTTGTTCTTTTAAAGGTGAAGGTCCTAAATCTTTAATTCTAGCAACCATCATTCTTACTGTATTTGCGAATTTTTCACCTTCAGAAGCGGAAATCCAATCGTGGTATAATCTTTCTCTTTCAATACCTAATTCTTCGATTAAATTATAAACGATTCTCATTCTTCTGTCTAATTTATAGTTACCTGCATCATAGTGGCAATCTCCCATGTGACAACCAGTTACAAGTACACCATCAGCACCTTCTCTGAATGCTTTTAATACGAATTGTGGATCAATTCTACCAGAACACATTACACGAATAACTCTTATATTAGGTGGGTATTGCATCCTAGCTGTACCAGCAGTATCTGCTCCACCATAGGAACACCAGTTACAACAAAACATTACAATTTTTATATCATCTGCCATAGAGTTTAACCTCCTCTATTAAAAAATTTACCAATCTTTTCAAAAACTTAAGTTTTTAAAAATATTGATTTCTCTCTTATAAAATCAACCTATTCAATTAAATATAGAAAACCTGAAAATGCAGAAACTAATTTTCAAGAAATATATTTTCATGAATAAATCTCCGTACCTCAATGAGCTAGCTCAGCATTACATTAATGTACTATTACAATATTACTTCTAACTTTAATATAAATGTTACACGGAAATTAAAATCGAAACATTTAAATAATATAAAAAGATTTTATGAATTTTTAAATTAGAATATGTTTAATAAAAAATGAGAAAAAATTGATAAAATTATAAAAAAAATTATAGATAACTAAACATAACCCCATAAATTTATAAAAATGAATTTAATTTAACAAATATAGTTTGTTATACTACGAATGAATTAAAAATTATTTATTTTAATTGTTCCAATATATAAAATTTAATAAAAAAAATTATTTTAACATTGAAATAATAAATAAAATAATAAAAAAATTAAAAAATGCTAGACAAAATTAAAATAAAACAAGTAATAACCATATAAAATATTGTATTACATAAAACAGGTATGAAAAGTTAATCCCACATATAGAAAATATAAAAAAAATAAAAGAAGTGAAAGAAAATTACATTCCCTTTACACTCATATCTATCATTTTTTTAGTATACTCTGCAAGAGCAGGAGGTAATCCTGTAATGTCCATATTTAAAAATCCTCTTACAATCATAGATGCAGCCTCTTCCTCGGTAAATCCACGGGAAGTAAGATAGTAAATTTCATCCTCATCAATCTTACCTACAGCAGCCTCGTGAGATAATTCAAGACCTGATGAATTAGCCTCAAGGATAGGTACCGCATATATAGATGCATCATCTGACAATACAAGACCATTACATTCAAGGTGACCTTTTACTTCAGGTTTTTCACCTATTAAATGACCTCTTGCATAGATTTTAGACTGATCATTTGCAACAGTACGTGAAATTACTTCGGCAGAACTGTTTTGACCATATAGATATGCCCTTGAACCAACATCAATATATGAATTTTTTTGACCAGATAAAACACTTTGGAAAAGAGCCCTTGAATTATTACCCTCACAATAGGTTGTAGGGTAAGACTGTACAGAGTGAACCGGACTGGTCAAAATATAATTATTTATAAATGTTGTATTATCCGCCTGTTTAATTCCAGTTCTCGGACGAACTTCTACCTGTTCAGCCCAGTTATGAACCATGGTAAATGTTAGTTTTGCACCAGGTTTAAGGTAAATCTCACTTACACCTACATGAAGTGCTGATGATACATCATCACCAGTTGCACAACCAGTAATTAGATGCAATTCTGAATTCTCCTCAGCAATAATAACATTATGTGCTGTTTGCATAATATCCTTATCTGCAATAAACATACAAGCTTGTACAGGGAAGAATTCCTTAGTTCCTGGAAGTGATCTTACAAAATATCCATTGTATTCTCCTTCCTCCTTTTCCCTTAAAGCTGCCTCGGCAGTGTATTTATCCTGATCTGATTTAACGGCATTCCAAAGATAATCTTTAACCCAAGGATATTTATCAAGTGCAACACCTGTATTCATTACCTCCACATCACTAGATAATTGTGCTGTGAAAATGTTACTTTGATCCATCTGTACAAATGAACCTGCCCTATCTTCCTGACTTGTATCAACACCTACAGACAATAAAGTATCTTGGTCTTTTTTAGCTAAATCATCCAAATCATCTATAACATCAAAAGCTGAAATATTATCATTTGTATAATTTTCAATAGTAATATCAGTACCTAATGGTGCTTTTTTATTTTTAGCCCTTTCAGCATCTTCATAAACATTGCGCACAATTAACACATCCTGTAAATCCATTTTCTCTAACATCAGCTAAAATCTCTTCAGGGTTACCTGAGCAAGCTATCTCACCATTCATTAAAATATGAGCTTTATCTGCTTTTACAAAGTTTAAAATATAACCTAAGTGAGTAATAAGTAAACCTGATCTTTTACGTTCACTCAATTTCTTTTGTTTATCCAAGATTACATTTAATTCCTCTGCAATCAATTCGACATTCTCAATATCCACACCTGAATCCGGTTCATCGAACATTGTGAAGTCAGGTTGTTGAGCTAAAAGTTGTAAAATCTCAGATCTCTTAACTTCTCCACCAGAAAATCCAAGATTAACATCCCTATTTAAGAAATTTTCATTGAACTTTAATTTATCTGCAAGTTCTTTCATTCTAGGATTTAAATCTTCATCTTCTTCCTGACCAGATTCATATTTTAATAAATCTTTTACAGTAATTCCTCGAATTGCAGGAGGATTTTGGAAGCTAACTCCCATTCCTAAAGCAACTCTTTCAGAGGTAGGCATATTAGTTATGTCCTTACCTTTAAATTTTATAGTACCATTAGTAACTTTATATTTAGGAAATCCTAATATTGTCATGAATAAAGTACTTTTACCGGCTCCATTGGGGCCTAAAAGTACATGGGTTTCTCCTTCCCCAATTGAAAGGTTAACATTTTTTAAAACTTGTTTACCTTCAACTTCAACTGCCAAGTTGCTTATTTCAAGTAACATAATCTATCACCTTAAACTTTATAAGATTAATATTATTATAAACAGAATTTATAAAAAATATAAATAGTGTTATATTACTAAAATATTTTATTTTCATTAATATAAAACTATGTATAACAATTGCTATAAATTAAAGAGAATAGTTTAAATTAAAAAATAATAGATATATAAAAAATATGAATAAAAACAAGCAAAAAAATACCATTAAAAATAATTATTAGATAAAAATCCCTATTAAAAATATGTAAAATATCTAAAAATAATAGAATAAAAAAATTATAATCAAATATTAACTAAAAGATATTTAAAAAATTAGAGATATGAAAAAAAGCTATAAAAAAATAGATAATGAAAGTTGAAAATTTATTCAGTTACAATGATAAATTCTCCAACCTTTTCAACCTTTGAGAAAGGAACAAGTAATAAATCTCCTTTTCTTTTTGCTCCTTTGACATGAACATTACGTCCGTCTTCAACTTTGATTGCAATATCTACAATTTTACCGGTTTTATCATTAATAATAAGTTCATCAAGAACACCTAAAATACGAGCATTGTTTGTTGCTACCTGGTAATTCTTAACTTCACTCCATAATTTTTCTTCTCTTTTTTGAACACTTTTCTTACTTTCCATGATTCCACCATGATAAAATATTCTTAATCATTAAAATATATGTTATTTTATATTATTTAAAATGATTGTTATTTAACAATAAAATTCTATTTTAATAAACTAAAATAAAAAAAGAATAATAAAAATAGGAATAGTTAAAAATTATTTCTCAATAGAATCTAAAATATTATATGCTATGGAAATATCATCAATAGAATTCAAATTAAAAGCAAGTTCGATATTCTCCATGACAATATTAGTTTCATCTTGAATAGAATTATTAGATTTTAGAATATTTAAACCAGAAGGAACCAAACCATTAAATTCATATTCATAAGATACATTGTATTTATCATAAACCTTAGTTGGTATCAATACAGATAATGCAGATTTGTCTTGATTTAAATATATCTCTAAAACATTATCAATAATATTGGAGCTAACAAATGGCAAATCTGAATTTAACATCAATAAAGTATTATCTTTTGATATTTCCTGAAGAATATCTAAAACATATGATAAATCGCTAAGATAATCCTTACCAGGACTATCTAGAAAATATTTGTCATAAGTATCAAAAGAATCCCTAAGTTCAATAAAATCAGATTCTATTAAATAATCTTTAGTATTCTGTGTATGTGGACTAACAATGACCAAAACCTTGGCAATTAACTTTGATTGATACATATTATCCAATACATAGTCAATTAAAAATTTATTATTAAATTTATATAGAGGCTTTTCAGATTCGGATTTTAATCTGGTACCCTTTCCCCCAGCCATAATTAGTCCAATGATCATAAAAATCCAAAAATAAAAAATTATTTAGGTATTCTACCTTGAAGTTTCATTCTTTTACCTAAAATACATTTACCACCTTGATGACCACCAATAGGATTTTTCTGTGTACCCATTGAATTCATACAACGAGCCATAATCGCAGAACCTAATGCAAGACCATCTTCAACAAATACAGTATCAACAAACTTATCTTTGGAATATTCTAAAATTAATTCTGGTTTACGTCCTGTAATACCTGCCCTACCAGTAATTCCTAAAACAGATCCCCCAGTTATAACATTTTCTTTAAATGCAATATCCAAAGTTCTATGAACAATCATAGCAGACACATAATCCATTGTTGAGATAAGTGTTGGAAGACCATCATTTTCATAGATTTCATGACCAAAATCAGTTAAGTCAGGTAGTTTATCACCATTTTCTCCAACATCACAACCTATTAAACAAGTACCTGATTCCTCAGCAGCCTCAGGATTAATTGGAACGGTACCAAACCTGGTTATTCCGGTAGGAACCTTTCTAATATCAATAAATTTACTGTGAACCTTTTCAGCATTAGCCTTAGCTTTTTTCTTATCTCCCTTTTTATCCAATTTAGGAGTATAAATATCTAATGCAGCACCATATTTTGGATCCACCTGACCTGAACCCTTTGCAAGTGAATCTGAAACTACACCTGCAAGACCTAAAAAGTTACCAACAGTATTCGCATAAGGTACATTATCATTTACAATACGGCCTGCCAAGGTTGAACCGAAATCAAGTGAAACACAAGGATTTCTATAATCAACATCAGTCCATTTTGCACCTAACTTAATACCCGCAGTTACAAGCTCACCTTCCATCTCATTTGCAGTAGATTGAGGTCCTTTAGGAGGAACCACACTTACAACAGCACCATCAAACTGAATATTATCAAGTAAAGTATATTTTCTAAGTCTTTCAGGAAGTTGTTTAGAGCTCATTGCTGGAGCCATTTTTCTTGGAGGTATACCTGCATCAAGACAACCGTCTGCTAATGCTTTAATTAATTCACCAGCTTCTTCAGCAGTTGAGAATCCTGCGGTAACACCGGTTGATCTTACAACAAAATCCAAATCATCTTCTTTATCAACACCTGCTTTTTTAAGAGATTCTAAAACAGTGTCTCTAATCATTTCAGCAACTGCCTCTTTAGATAATTCTATTCCCCAAACGGTTTTACCGAAAACCTTTTCGTTAGGTTTAGGTGGACGAATATCTCTAGTCATTTTAACTGTTTTATCCAGTAAATAAGATTTACTGTTATTTAAATTTGTGGCTGCTAGAATACACTTTGTTGTAGTGTTACCAAGTTCCACTGATGCTGTAACATAATAAACATCCTGTTTAGTTTGATACATAGCACCACTTTGAGGTCGATTATTACTAGCTTTTAGTGAAGCTAAACTTACTGGTTGGCTGTGTGCAATTATTGGTTTTGGCCCCTTATTAAATAAATTCCCAAATAATGACATTTAACTATCCCCTACTTTAATATATCTAATTTATTTTTTTAAAAAATAATTAATAATATTTCTTAAATTTTAATAATATAAATTTTTTTAAATGATTTTACTAAAAAATGCAAAAAATAATAAAGTAATGACGTCTCTCATAAAATAAATAAAATTCAATAAACTAAGAAAAATATTAAAATATATTGAAAGAAAAAAAGCAGAAAAATAGTATTTTATAAAATATATCAATAAAAATCTTAAAAATAAGTATAACAATAAAGTATCAAAAATCAATTTTTAAAAAAAAATGTATAGAAAAAAGAAGATTAGATGAATAATCATCTAATCAGTAAAGTACCTATACTAATTTAGTATAAGGTGACCTTCAACACATCAAACAATATACCTATGAAAATCAATAATTTAATACTAATTTATTATATGGGTGATCTTCAACAGGTTCAGTTCCAATTTCAGCAACTGCTTCAGCAATGAAACAATCTGCCATAGCAACAGCAGGGAATACTTTTTGACTGTTTTCAATAGGACCATATAAACAGAAGTCTCCACCAACTAGTACTTGAACAATATCTGAACCAATATCACATACAGGCCATGCTTCTTTGTGTTCTTTTTTCCATCCTTTTAACCAATCCCAAGCGGAAGGTACATTGTGAATACCTGAACCTACAGGGTAACCCCATTTGGATTTTTCTGCAAAGGTAGTTCTGGTAGCAGGACCTCCACCTTGACCTAAAGGAGTAACAGCTACATCCATGAAATATTTGGTAATTCCACAGTCTTCAGCCATTTCTAAAATACCTTGATCAATTACAGATCCACCATTTTCCCATATGTTTAATTTACCTTGAACACCAGGTTCCATAGGGTTGAATCCTAAAATAATAGAAGCTTCAATGTCTGAATCTTTTACAGCTTGAATTTCATCAGCTTCACAAGACATGTTTAAAGAGTTGTAAATTGCTCTGTCAGCAAGACCAGCTTCATCACAGTATTTAATACCTGCGATTTTAGCATCTGCACCGGTAGAATCTATAAGGAAAGGTTTATCGGAAATATCTCCTATAAACTCTAAGTAATTTACCATAGCTTCTGGTGTAGCACCGAAGTTTTGTATAATACAAGGGTTTCCGGTTACATCAGACATTTCTTCCATTTCTTTAACTAATCCTTCAGCAGCATCTTTATCAAAAATACCTGCTTTTTCATCTGAAATAATTTTGTGACCACCGTAGAAAATAGTACCACAAAGAACTGTTGGATATTCTCCAGGTTGTCCTCCACATTTGACTCCTGCAACATCTACGACGGTTTGTTCTTTATCAAATTTAAACATTAATAAAACCTCCAATCTCTAAATTAAACCTGATATTAATGAGGTCATTAAAGATGCAAGATTGAATTTAATAAATACAACCATAACTGCAAGACCTATCATCATACCATATAATATACCTAAATCTCTTCCTGTTTGTTGGCCTAAACGTTGAGAATATTCTCCTAAAGCAAATTCAACTTTTTCTTGAGCATCGTCTAATTTTACCATTGCTTTATTAAATTCTTCTGAATCGACCATTACAGAAGGTGTTGTTTCTTTATCAGCCATATTTTACACCTCTATAATCCACATAATTTTGCTATATAAGGAAGGAGAATTAATAATACAAAAGCAATAGTAACTCCTATACCAATACCTTTAGTTCTAGTAAAAGATAAAGCAGCATAAGCTCTTCCTTCCCTTCCGATAAGTTTTGATGAATATTCAATATCATCAGCTGTATTTTTAAGTCCACGGACATTTGGTTTGTTTGAAATTTGTACCATAATAACTTACCTCCAGTTTAGAAGAATAAGAATAGACCCATAATTACAATCATAAATACAAGACCAATCATAATACCTTGTACTTTACCAGCATAATTACCAGTCATATTCTTTTGTATAGCACCAATCATTTTGATTTCGGTGTCTATATCTCTAATTCGTGCTTCGAGTAATGCAGTCTCTCCAGAAACTACTCTTACTGCCTCTCCTTCATCTTCTTCTGCTTCTCCACCTTCGGAAACATCGATAACCATAGCTTCTTCTTCAATAGCACCAGGATCTTTTTCGATACATTCTTTGACCTTAGCAGTTATAGCACCAACATCCTCGTTATCAATCATAGAGATAAGTTCAACTTGATTTTGGAATCTTTCTACAGCTTCTAAAGGAAGGTTATCTACAAAAGGAATTGCTCCAATTGCACCATTAACTTTTTTCTTCTCAGGATCACATCCATTTGCATGTAATGCTTCAAAACATTGACCAGTAATATGTCCTTGTACCTCAGCACCACAAACAATTAAGAATCTAATGTTAGGATTAGAAATTGTATTAGCAACTACTTTTTCTACACCAAGATTTTCTGTGTGACAGGTACCAGCAATAGCTGCACCAGCACCAACAATATCTCCAGCAAGTTCTGAAGCTAAGGTAGTAGCAGCAACAGGGCTTTCCGGATCTCCTACTTCATATTCACCACTAATTAATGGCCATCCGTCTGCAGGTGATTTTTTATCTGCCATCTATAAAACCCCCAATTTAGTTAATACAGGAATCATAGCAATAATAATAAATACTGCTATTAAAAATCCATAAACCATATTTGTTAAAGTACCTGCAATAACATAGTTTCCTTCCCTATTAGGATAGGAACCTTCAGGAGCAGTGGTAGGATCTAAAGAGTTAGATAATTCATCAGCAGCAGCGCAAACTTTGTCTATTTCTGCGTTAATATCGTCCATTGATAAAATAACTAAGTCTCCACCACCAGCACCTAAGACACCAGATATAGGATCTAAGTTAACATTCATTTCAGGTACTACTTGTATTAAAGGTAACATATCTGCCATATTTGTACCTCCTAATCTTCTGTTTTAGGCCATAATCCTGACCATTTGACAGATGCAGCTGCTTCGTATGAAGCTTGAACAAAGCTTCTGAAAGCAATAATCCATCCGATTAATCCGACAACAACAACAAGTAACCAAGCAGAGTGACCTAAAGGAATAGTACAGATACCAACAATAATCATTGATAAGAATGCTGTAGAAGCAGCACATTTAAGAGTTCTTACTTGATCTTCGTTAGGTCCTAAACAAGCGTTGTAAGGGTGTTGGATTGCCATAGTGTTTAAGATAAATAATAAAGCAATGAAACCAGTTGCAACTACATTATTTAAGATTGGGGTAAAATCAATAGAACCAGCAATAGCTGCAGAGAAAGCTACAACAGATAATGCAGCAGCACCAGCAAGTTCAGTAGTACATCTTTCTAATACAGGGATTTTCATACCGACAATTTTTTTAGCAACAACAGCAATGATTAAACCAATAATACAACCAAATACTAAAGCTAAAACAGGTCCAGCAATAACAAGGTTGAATTGAGCACCAACAGCAAGTCCTGTTAAAGCAGCAACACAACCTGCACCTAAAGACATATATCCAATGGAAGGTACACCGGTACCTAAACCATAACTTGCAACTCTACGAATAGCATCTGATCCCCATAAAATAGCACAAACTCCACCTAAGCATGCGAATAAAGGTCCAATGGTAGCATTAACAGTTGATAAATAAACTAAAATTAATCCACCAATAACACCTAATATTAATAAATTTGTTGAACTAACAGCTTGTCCTTCGTCAGCCATTTAAATACCTCCAACAATAAGTGCAATAAAAATAGCAATTACTAAAGATGCAATAATACTAGCTAAAGCTCCGTTACCAATTCTTTTAAATTTAGGATCGTGGAAACCTTCAATAGTACCTCCAATATTGTATGAAGCAACTACAGAGTTTACAAAGAATAAACCAATTGAACAAATAGCAGCAACACCAATAATAACTGGCATATTACCAGCGAATAAGGTAGAATTTTTAGCCATTTCTTGAACAGCATAGAAAGCCATTCCTCCACCAATACCACCTAAAGCAGAACCGATGATACCACTAACAAAGGATACAGTAGGAACACCGTGACCTTCGGTACCAGGAGTTTTATAAGCAGCTTGTGGTAATCCAGTAATTGGATCTTTTTCAACTTTACCTGAACTTGGTACTACACCTACACCAAATACATAAATAAAGTTACCAAAGAGCATAGTAATACCCATCATCATCATAGAACCAATAGCACCTGCAAGAAGAATTAATCCAAGACCAGCACCTTCTAATGAAGCTGCAGTGATTAATCCAGTCATTCCTGCACCAGCTGCTAACATAGCAGTACCAGTACCTACACCAGTAGCGGTAGACATAGCTGCAGGAGCTCCACCTACAGGAATAAAGTGTACACCAGCACCCATACAGACACCAGCAATGATAATTAATAACATCATAATTAAATCCATTGTAAAACCTCCTTATTCCTCTTCATATGGACCAAATTTATTTCTAGCATAGGTTTCAACTTTGTAATTTAAGTAAATTAAAAGTAAAACAATAATAATACCAGCAATTTGTCCACCAATAGTTCCGAAAACAATAGTAATCCAGAAGCTTAAAAATACGATTAAACCGAAACATAATCCAGTAATAGGTCCACCAAATCTAGAACAGAAACCTACTACATCAATAGAGTTTTTAGCTCCGATAGCTTCTTTAGTTACAATATCCCCTTGAATAGCTACAGGAGTACCAGCACCGTAAGCGAATTTTTGGTATTCACTTTCGGATCCATAGTATACATCACCAGTAGATGATCCGATAGCACCAATAGTTATACCCCAAAGTACAGCTAAGATTGGTAATGGGAATATGTGTAAAGCACTTCCATTAATAGGAATAATCATTAAATAAGACATACCAACAATACAAAAAGTAGCAATAAATCCATGACCAGCAATTGGTCCTAAACATTCAGTCAATACATCCATAAACAATGGTTGTCCAAATTGAGATTGACCTACAATACGTCCCATATGAGAAGTTACTGTATAAATAGAATGAACGAAAGCACCAACAACTGCACCTAATACAATTGCTACAATAGGCATTACGTTTAAGTATGACATAAATACAAATGCAACAGCACCAGCAACACCACACCATACACCGTATGCTACAGGTTCACCGGAAGTTGCCTTATTTATAATTCTATGTAAATGTCCCATTTGAGGAGCTAACTGAACTTGTGAGTTAGGGTTACTTTGTGAACCTACATCAGATTCTAAATCTTCTGCAGCTCCACCGATAGTTGCAGCAGCACCCATCAATGCGACAACACCTAAAGTTATAGGGTCCATAAATTTTTTCCTCCTTAGTTTTTATTAAATTAATAATTTAATAAACGTGAAATGTAGATTTTTTATTTAAATTGTCAAATCAAACAATTAAAATTTATTTCTGATAATAAATTTTACTTATAATATTAATCCAAATATTAATCTCTTCATTTATTTGATACATCAGTAAAACTAAAAAACCAATGTATTAATAATAATATTTTAACTTTTATATAAAAACTTTTCTAAATTCCTTCACAGAATAAAAAAAATTAAAAAGAAAAAATAGGTGTTAATACACCTATTTAGCTGGAATGATTAAAGATCTTTCACCAGCAGGTGAGAATTCTCTTAAAGCACCTTTAGCAATTTCAGCACGTGGTTGAGTGAAGTCGAAGCATAAGTTCTTATCAGCAAATGCAATTTTAATTAATGGGTTAAATGAAAATGCATCTTTACGTGCAGCGTGAGGAGCTTGTGCAATACCTGCGTATTCACCTTGGTGACCTACGTTCATTGCATAGTTAGGATAGTTAGGACCTCTCATTTCAAGTGGTAAACCTTCATCGTTTCTTATAGAGAATACGTTAGCAGCACCACATTGATCTTGTAAATCGTAACCATAGAATCCTAATCTGGAGTGTTGTTCTTTGTGTAAGTATTGTGATAAGTACCATGCACTTAAACCAGTTTGAGAGTTACCAGTTGCAAATGCAGTACAACAACCGGAAGCAGCTGCAGTAACAGCAGCTCTTTGAGATCCACCGAATTGGGTTTCAAGTAAAGCTGGGTATTCATCATATTGTTCTAATGCATAGAATGTTACTTCAGAACCTACATCAAGAACAGTATCCATGTTGTTAGGAGCTTCGGTTAATCCGCCATATTTATCTTCTACGTAATCTTTACCATAGTAAGCAAAGTCATCAAGGATGTTATCAGTATATGCTGCAGTAGCATATTGGGTGAATCCTACACCACCAGACATGTATGAACCTAACCAGATTTGATCGTATAATGCAGCACCAGCAGCTACAACATCTAAGGTTACTCTTACTGGGTCATCCATGTTAACTCTGGAGGATTGTACAATATCTGCCATGTAACCGAATGGTACACCACCAGGTTCGTTAGCTGCTCTTGCTCTTCTTTGTGGTAATGGAGCACCCATTTGAATAACTTCTGCGTGTTTTGTAGCGAATGCGAAATCACCAGTTGCACCTTCACCAGCACATTGGTTGTATGCGGAAATCATTGACATACCAATTTGCATAGCAGACCATCTTGAGGTAGTACCTCCATCACAAACTCTTCCTACTAAAGAAGGAACTCTAACAACTTGCCAGATTTTATCTCCAACTTCAGCTTTAAGTTGAGCTGCTTGGTCATCAGGGAACTCTTTGTTAATATCTAATACATAACATTGATCGATTTCATCTGCTAACTCATCGTCACCAGTGAAAATTTTAACATAACTGTCTGATACTAAGTATGGGTTAGTTTCTACCATGTGTTCTTGTACAACTGCTGCACCAGGCATTGCGTGGTTTACAGTTTCTAAGTAATTAGTAATGGTTTCAGGAGTTACTTCCATACCTAATCTTCTTTGAAGTACGTTATGAGCAGTGTTTAATCCTACAAGTACAGTTCTCCTAATATCATCCCATAATTGTTGGATAGCTGCATTGTTAATAAAGTGTAAATCATCCCCTTCTACAAAGGTATCAGTAGTAGATAATTGGTAAGGCATTAAAGTTCTTTGACCTAATGGACTTCCAATATCAGGGTTGTACATAGGAATACCTCTTTCTTCAGCTATTTCTTTACCAGCTTCGTAAAATTGGGTTTTCCTTTCTGATTGTTTCCATCCACCTAAATTGTAGAAAGTAGTGGTTTTATCTTCTGGAGATTCTTTAAATTTTTTATTTAATGCTTCATAAAATTTCTTATCAGCCATAATAATAACCTCCCCTATTCAGGGTTATATCCTCCTTGAGTTCTTGTAAGGTGGATTTTATGTAATACTTCTACAGCGTCTTTGTCATCTCTGTATTTGTCACCATCTACTCTGTAAATAGTAGTGATAGATTTTAATTTCTCTTCATCTAAAGGTTCACCAATATCAATTGGTTCATCTAAAGGAATAGCAATTTGGTTTTTAACCATTTCGATATGTCCAGTTTCTTTGTTTTTAAGTTGTCTTCTTAACATATCAAACATGATACCGTCTTCATCTAATCTTAAAGAGTGACCGTGTACAGATTTACCTCTAATTCCGGTTCTTGCTGGGTCAAAGTATTCGGTTTCTAATAATTCTTTAGAAAGTTTTTCTAAATCTCTTTCCCTTGCTTCAATAACTTGTCTTCCTGATAAAGTACCAGTATCAATTCCTCTGTATCTGTTCATGTAAGATCTTGCTCTTACATAAGGTTGAACTGGAGCAAAGTACATGGAATCAGCGAATTGAATATATCTTACTCTGTCTCCTGCTTTTGCACCGTCAATAGGTGTAACAAGTTCTCTTACAATGTCATCAGGCTCATCCATTTCATCTAAAGGAGGGTGAACATGTTTATATTCTTCACCTGGAGCTCTGTGACCTAATATTTTTACTACATCTTCGTCTGAAATTTCTCGTAATTTTTCTAACTTTTGTTCTGGGTCAGCAAAATGTCTTCTGTTTTCAGAAACTTGAGATGTTCCTGGATAATATTGTGCCATAATCATGCATCTCCTAATGCTAATTTAACTTTTCTAATAATTTCGTCTAATTGTTCTTGAGAAACTGTTTGTCCTCTAATAACACCACTAATTATATTAATAATGGTTCCTTTTGTTTTAACTTCATCAGGCATAACCTTAGAAGTTTTAACCCCAATCTTTGCAAAATCCTCAAAATCAACAGGATATTCACAAATAATTACACAAGGTTTATTAACATTTCTTAATATTAATCTTGCTTTGTAAATAATATGGTTTCTAACACCACCTAAGTGAATAACTAATAACTTATATTGTTTTAATTGTTCAATCTCATCAGGAGTTAAACCAAATAAACTTGAAGCACCTGCACCTGGCGCATCTCCTGGAAGACCTGCACCACCATTCAATACCATGGTACTTGTAAGTAAATTAGCTTCACGTAAAGCAAATGTAATCTCACATACCGGTTTAGTAATATGTCTTTTACCTGGAGACATAGCTACTGCTATTACATCACTTCCACATTTAGCGAAAGTACCTCTTTGAGCAATACCTCCTCCTTCACCAAGACCCATAGTTTCTCGGCAATCAACTACATGAGTTGTTCTTCCTATCATATTACCTATTCCATATCATCATTAATAAAATTAAGATCATCTGCCATTTGTCTTCTAGCATCAGTCATACCGACTAATTCATCTGGAAGATTGTCATCAGGACCATATTTAATAGCATCGGACACGGTCCTTTGCTTTCTAATATATTCACGTCTACTTGTGTTAATATCATATCCAAAAGGAAGATATTCACTGCAAATTTTATCAATTTCATTGATTGTAGACTCGGAAGTTAATTCAACCAATATACGACCTGTTTTAACTTTAAGGGTTATAGGTTGACCTTTAACAACTATTTCTCTTCTCTCTTTATACTGAGGAAGAAGATCAGGATCATCTGGGGGGAGTCTAGGTCCATGAATAATTGTCCTATTTACATCCTCTAAACTTTCAATATCATTTAAGATTTTCTCGGTTGTATCAGGACCAAGCATCCTATGTGGAAAAATTTCAATATCCATTATATCAACCCCGTTATTAGACTTATTATTAAAAAATAATTAGTTTTTATAAATTTATATATCTCCTTTTATGTCTGAAGCTGCTTCAGCAACATATTTGAGAGGTTCTCTGAATTCATCAATACTACTGTATACTTCTTTAATTAATCCAGAAGTTGCTTCTGGAGAGAATAATTGAGTACCAGCATCTAAAGACATACCTGCAGCTACACAAGGAATAGTGTAACCTTTACTGTGTCTAGTTACAACGTGGTTTCCGTTGAATAAACCAGGACCTCCTCCACCATAGATAGAGTGACTGAAGAAACTGAATCCTACAGCTACACCTTCACCTCTACCAAAGTCGAGACCAGGTAAACCAGTTGCAAATTCAATTGAATCGTTGAAGTATAAAAGTGTGGATGGAATACCTTGAGCAGCACGAGCAGCACCAACGTTTACCATAGTTGCAGCAACAGAACCTGCAGCTACATATGCGTTCCATTTTGCGAAATCGTCGGTTTGGTATAAATTAAATCCATGTAAATCTTTTTCAACAGAAATTACATTATCGTCAATTGCTCTTTGAATAGTATCATTCATAATGTCACCAACGGAAGAGTCAGTAGCATTATCTTGTACTAAACTTAAGACCATGTTATCAGCATTCATACCTTGGTAAGCTAAACCTAATAAGTGAGTTCTTTCGAATGCACCAATTGCATCTCCCATTTCAAACATAGCAGTTTGTTCTAAGATACTAGCTAAAGCAGTAGCTTGGAAACTGTTTTTAAGGGTAGTTGCAACCATATCGTTAGCTTTAATGTTCCTGAATGAGTAACCAGGACCTTCTAATTTTTGAGGTACATCTAACATAGTTTTAATATTAGATCCGTCATAACTTACGGTTTGAGGATACATACCTAAGATAGCAGCTTTAACCATGTTAGCATCATACATACTTACATCACATGTTTCAACAATAGCTTGGGTTAATGCAGTAGAAGTTGCTAAGGTTGCAACAGAGTATTCTGCAGCTACATCAATTCTTCTTGTAGGTACTTGTACTAAAAGTCTTTTACCTCCGGAAAGAGGTTCAACTACAGTATCATCATCTTCAGTTACTTGAATCATTTTTTTTACAGAAGCTGCAATCGCATCTACATTTGCTACAATATCAAGATCTAATTCTCTTCCTAATATTTTAGAAGCTTTTGTTCCAACAGCAGCATTACGTAATGAATTTTCAATACCTTCTAAGTTTACAGCAACGGTTCTTTTAATACCAGCAGTAATTTCTTTAATAGCCGGATTACGTACTGGACTTAGAGCTTCAATAGGTACATCACTATCAATTAATGTACCTCTATCGTCGTATAAATCGACTTTATCATCAAACTTCGCCAATTTTTTCCCTCCTAAATAAATAGAGTTACAAATATACCACTTAACATAAACTTTAGTTTTTGTTTGATTATGTCAAGTTAGCTACAAAGCAAGTATTTTGCATAGAAGCATATGGTATACAAATTTTAATATCTTAAAGATATAATATAAATATTACCTTTTTTTACAATCAGTAAAATTTATAAGTAATAATAAATCCCTTTTGATTAGTAAAAAAAGAATAAAAAGTAATACTTTTTTAAAAGACGAAACAGGAAAATTAAGGCGAATAAAGAAAATAAACCGATTGTAAAATAAAAAAAATAACTAAATGTTTTTTTAGTTTAATCAAAATAATTTAAAATCCGTTTAAGATAAATTAAAAAAGAAATAAAAAGAACTTAAAATTCAATAATTTGGCGTTAAATTAATAAATTTAAAAAAGGTATTACTTCAAATATGAAAAGATAATAAAAAAATTTCAAAAAATTTGAAATCCTTGAGAAATAAATTAAACTAAAAGAGGTTAACTTTAAAATAAAGGAATATATCATATTAAAAAAATCTTTAAAATAAAATAGTTAAAATTAAATATAAAACAATAGTAATTTATACATTAATTAAAAAAACAAATCCCTTAAAAACTGTTTTAGATTTTTCTAAAAAACGATTTTTCAAATAAATATTAAAAATATAAAGGAAATTGCTGAAAATAGTAAAAACTAATATTATAAAAAAGAGATATAGTTACATAATATTAAATATTTACAATAATTAATATATCAAATAATATATAAGAATAAAAAATTATAAACCGAAGGATTAAAATGCAAATATTAGCAGATGTTGGCGGTATTCCAGGAAAGGATTGTAGGGGTTTTTGTAAATACTGCTACTTTAAGAAAGTCAAGGACTTAAAACCATTAGGATGCAAATACTGTCCACCTAATCAAATAGGATGTGAAAGATGTTCCATAGGAATTCAAGATGCGGAATCTGAATTTAAACCGTTTTATCTAGTTGCTAACGAGGTTCAAACCACATTAATGTTGAACCCACCTAGAGACAATAATCTAAAAATAAATATTAGTGGTGGAGGAGACGTAAGCTGTTATCCCCAGATTAAAGATTTAGCAGCCACATTGCACCAATTCCAGATACCGATACATTTAGGATATACAAGTGGTAAAGGTATTGACGATGAGAAATGGGTTACGGATTTAATTAATCTTGGAGTTGATGAGGTTACCTACACATTGTTTGCGGCAGATGCTAAATTAAGACATCAATGGATGGGAGATCCGAATCCGGAAGTTTCCCTTAAGGCGGCCAAAATATTCTCAGAAAACACGGAATTACATGCCGCAATGGTAATTATTCCAGGGGTAAACGACGGAGATGTTTTAAGAAACACCTGTGAAAAGCTGGAAGAGTGGGGAGCCAAAGCAGGTATCCTTATGAGATTTGCAAATACAACGGAAGGTGGATTAATATTAGGTAACGGACCTATTGTCAATGGTATTGAAAGCCAGTCTGTTGAAAGTTTCGGGCAACTTGTAAAGGACATCAACTCAGAATTTCCAAAACTTAGAATCACTGGAACACCTGTATGCGATCCAGAAACAGGTGCACCATTTGCACTTGCAAACAAAGGTAATGAACCATACCTAGATTTTATTCCGGAGGTTACAGGTTATGCGACAATCATATCATCTGCTGTTGCAGGACCAAAAATAGCTAGGATATTTGAAAAGATTGGAGCAAGTGATCATGTAAATGTAATATCTACTAAGAAGGATATTGCATGTTTAATTACAAAATACGATCTTGAGGATATTGATTTAACCAATGTTCAAGATACGGTATTCATTCCAGGAAGAGCCTATATCCATGAACTAGATGCAAATAGAATATTTAGTGCAGACGGCATTGAAAGGCTTGTAACACGTGGACCGGATACTTTAAGTGTTGACGGTGAATTAAGTGGAACGTTGACTGAAGAGGATGTAATAGAACAAGAGTTAATACAATTTAGAGAGCTTGTTGGAGAGATAAACTTCTATGGAAGAGATTTTAATGGAAGACATGAAAACATTTAATAAAATAGAAAATTATTACAAATTTTCATTTAATCCATATAATTAAAAAGCTTTAAAAAAAAAAGCTATTTCTTAAAATCTTTATTATTTAATGTTAAAACCACTATTTCTGAATCAGTACCTATTCTAATAGGGGGACCCATAGTACCTAAACCTGTACTTACTGATAAATAAAACCTATCTGAAACACCATCCCTACTAAAAGCATAAAGTCCTTTTAATTTATGATAAACAGCCCTAACCCATAGATTTGCAGGATAAAACTGTCCCCCATGAGTATGACCAGACAATTGTAAATCCACACCCAATTTTTTAAAATATTCATAGAAGACAGGCAAATGGAATATTAATATATTTGTTTCAGATTTATTTACAGGTAGATTAAAATGGTATTCCTCCCATTTACTTTCCATATCCTCATACTTAAAATTTAAACCTATAATATTTAATCCTAAATCTTTCATATCCAAACTATCATCGTTTAAGACAATGACACCCAATTCTTCTAAATCATTTAATAAACCATTTATATCCTGATAATGGTCATGATTACCTGGAGTAAAAATAACCTTAGGTTTTATATCTTTTAAAGGTTCCAAATCCTTAATATCAACGGGAGAGGAACCGTCTACAAGGTCTCCTGAAATAATAACAACAATATGTTCCATACCCCCTTGTTTTAAGTCAAGATAAACCTGATTGATTTTGTTTTTTAGATTTACCAGGATTGACTCTCTTCTAATGGAACCAAAGTGCACATCCGAAATATGTAAGATAGCTATTGATTCATTATTATCCTCTTTTAAAATAGGCAAATTATGGTATTTTACTTTAATGTGATGGGCATTATAATAGCCATAGACTCCAAGAACAATCACCAATGAATATAATATTAGAACCAATTCCCGTGGAATTTTTATAAAGAGGCCTAAGACATATAATAGGATTAGCTCAAATAAAAACATCAATGAGGCCCATTTCCAAAGCTCCGAAATCTCCATAAATATTCTTGTAATTTTATGGGAGGCGTTCATCTCAACGGTAATGGATATTATATTTACTAAGGCTAAGAATAAGCAGATAGACAAAAGAACCACAGGATTTAATTGATAGTCAATATACCTAAATAAAATATCTATTAGAAAATAATTATAAATAAAAAGAAAGACTGTTCCAATTGGTCCATTGATTAGATATCTTCTTTTGAAATATTCCATAGTATCCCATTATAAAAAAAATTATATAAAAACTATTGGCCAATAAGATATTTAAAAATTTTGAATTGAAAAAAAGTGCTTACATAAAAAAACAATAGGAATAAGTTTTAAAGACATTCGGAAATTCAAGATTGAAAAAAGTAGTCAAATAAAAAAGGATAATTAAAAAAATTTAAAATAGATTAATTATCCACAATAGAACTTTCACTATATAATTTTACTAGGGTATAATTATACATGTGTGATCTATTGATATCCGCTATGTCTGATAAATATTGGTCGTTTACAACAACCTGACCTATTTTATCATGATATTTGTCATAATCTAGTTTCACCCTTAAACCGTCTAATTGTGTTGTAATAGGAGTTGGAGTGTGAACATCTTTGATTTCTGGCAATTGTCTTTCAATAGCGTTTTTAACCATTACAGGAGGTGCCAAAGGAGCATCTTCAGCCATGTATTTTTTCTTACGGTTTAAGATATCCTCTGTAGTTTGAACCAATCTTCTAAGTGCGCGGATATTTTCACCACGTTTAAGTCTACGTGGAATTCTACCTAAACCTCCGACATATGCATCGGCACCTGGCAACTCTTCAATGTCAATGTCCGGAGCACCAGTTACAATTACTGGAATGTCTATATCATCAAACAAAAATGATTTCTCAATAATACAATCTTTGAAACTTCCAAGGGCAAAGATAGCCAAATCATGTTCCTCAATCAAATATTTTTCCTCTTGTGAGATTCCGCTTGTACCCTTACCATGACCTCTTGCCAAACCTATCATGTTATCCTTTGCACCGAACCTTCTAAGATACTCGGATATATCACATGCCGCATGTGGTAAGTGGTGTCTTGCCAATGTTGGTGAAACAATAGCTATTTCAGAACCTGCCATAGGGGCAAAGGTCAATTTACCTAATAATTCTTTAGATTTCTCTTTGATTTTGTCAACATCATCAACTGGTACAGCCATATTCAAGACAAGATCCATTTGGATAACATTTTCCTGTATAATAAATCCACCTAAATCTTCAATAAGCTCCCTCATTTCATTACTTTTATGAATTCCACCAGAATAAGTTAAGGTTTCATACACTATAAACATCTCCAATTTTAAAAAATACACATTAGTATAGTTATATTAAGATATTAAATTACTACTTAATAAATTTTATAATTAAGATTCCATATTCCTATAAAAGATCGATATTCAATAGGATGGAATATCTCAGCTCGGCCCTTTCAATAGGATCCTCTGGAACATTATGATGAGAGGGTATTTTAACCAGTTTATAATCACTGCTTTCTTCTATATCCTCCATATAATCAGGATAAATTAAATAATCAAAATTGGAATCATCAATATTTAAATTCATATCTTCAACAATCTCCTTTAAGAAATTAGACAATACCTTAACATTAATATTATGATTTTCCTCCCTTAACTGTGAGAACTTACCTGTATTTGTAAACCATTCATAGATTAGATTATAATCCATTATTTTATCGATTACCTCATCTTTACTTAGAGGTTTAGAGGTTAAGTTTGAAACCTCAATAATGCTATCTAAAATCTCATCAAAAGTATTTAATTTTAGAGGCAATGAATCAATGTCCGTCCCACTCTCTGATAAAAGGATTGCAAAATCCCCATCCTTACTTGAGGGATGTTTATTCACCACATAATCACTGATTCCTCCAAGTTCAACTACCTTCCTACACATTGGTGTTGTTACTATCTTCATATTATCCTCCCGTTAAATTGAAAATCATATCTATTTATTGATTCAAAGATACATTAAGATTATCGCCATACAAATCGATAACATAAATCCATTTCTATAATCCAAGATAGTTAATTGAAAAGAATTATCTAAATTATATTTTTAAAATAAATTCATTCAATTTAGAAATCAAATCTTGAAAAAAAATATAAAAAAATCAAATATTTTTAATATGATTTAGATAAAATAATAAAACTCATCAAAACTTGGTAATTGTACCATTTTCATATATACCAACATCATCAAAAATATCCCTTTTTAATGAAAAATCAATATCCTTTTTAGAACCTACATTGATTAATCTTTTAGCCGAAAAACCGTTAAATATAGCCCGATTTGCCATCTCATCATTATAAGAAGCTAATTTTGCAGACACCGCATATTCCGAAAATTCACAGTTTAAATCCTGCTTCTCATTATAATAATCAAGCCATCTTATTATAAAACCAGCTGCAAGATAATCCTCAATTGTGAAATTACCTTTCCAACCTGCCATTACAATATCTATATGGTTGTCAGCTACTTCAATACATTTTTCAGCACATGCCTTTCCATTAACAAATCCCCCAATTAAAACACGGGGACTTTCCATGTTCTGAAGAATTCTTGTACCGTTACTAGTAGTCAATATAAAATTTTCCTTATCTGTTTCATATTTCAAAACATCCTCTGGAGAATTACCCAAATCAAATCCGTCTATTTTTAAACCTTCCCTTTCACCTGCTAAAACTCCATCATATTTAATGCTTTTAGAGATTGCATCTTCTTTTGAAAATGCTGGGATGATCTTTTTAAAAGAAGATAAGGCAACAGTGATAGTAGTGCTTGCCCTTAATGCATCAATCATAACAGAAGTGTCATTTGAAATGGTTTTCTCAAAACTTAAACTTACCTTCATTTTATCACAAAAAAATCCATTAATAATATTTTTATTTATTGTTTATATAATGATTTTAATTAAAATCAGAATAATGAAAAAAGTCTAAATAGATATTTAAGTAACAAACATATAAATTATTAAAGGTTAAAAAAAATCAATTTATAAATAGTAGTATAATAAATATTAAATATTAAAATTTATTAAAAAATTATACAAATAAAACTATTTTATTATATTATTTTGTTTATTTAACAAGCTACTAAGAAGTGTTATTTTGAAAAGAGAGAATTTAACTATTATAGGTACTGCACATGTATCTGCCGATAGTGTTGAAGAAGTAAAAAACACCATATATGAAGTTCAGCCAGAGGTAGTGGGAATTGAACTTGATTATGGAAGATATCAACGTCTTCGAAATGAGATGAAAGGTATTGAAACCGACGATACCATTTCCATGAGAAAGATTATTAAGGAAAATAAGGTTGGTATATTTTTTGCATCAAGTATCTTAGGTTATATTCAAAATAAGATCGGTCAGGACGTTGACGTTAAACCTGGTTCTGAAATGATAGGTGCTATAGAGGCTGCAGAGGATTTAAACATCAGGATTGCACTTTTAGATAGAGATATTAACACCACCCTACAAAGGGCATTGAATAAAATGAGTAGCTGGGAAAAGGCCAGATTTGTATTTGAAACACTCAAAGCCGTTTTAATTGGTGAAGACGAGGAAGAGGAATTTGACATCGAAGAGTTAAAACAGGAGGATACAATTGAAGAGGTAATGAAATTCTTTAAAGAGGAGTCACCTGCAGTCTATGAGGTTTTAGTTAATGAAAGGGACGCATATCTTGCAAGAAGCATTTCACTCATTCCTGAAGACAATGTGATTGCAGTAGTAGGTGCTGGACATAAACATGGTATAAACCATTACCTAGATCATCCTGAGGAGATTCCGACATATGAGGAGTTAACCGACATAAATAAGGGCAAGGGAATACCATGGGGAAAAATCATACTTGCATCCATCCCAATAATATTTATTGCGATATTTTTTCTGGCTTTTATTCATGGTGTAAATATTACCAATGAACTTTTCGAATATTTCTTTGTGTATATCATTATGGGATTTTTAGGCAGTATTTTATCAGGTTCTAAGATACCCTCAGCTATTGTAGGGGGATTAGTTGCTCCATTTACAGTAATGCATCCATTACTTGCTGCAGGTATGTTTTCAGCACTTGTGGAATTACATTATAGGCCTGTTAGAAAAAGAGACATTAATAATTTAGGTGAAGTTGAATCCCTAAGGGATTTATGGGGCAATAACATATTTAGAATATTGCTTGTTTTCATTGGAACAGACATAGGTGTAAGCATAGCAACCTTCTTTATATTACCTACAAATGTATTTATCCCACTTGCAATGAAAGTATTTGGATTATAAGAATAGCTAATATAATTAAATAAACTAAGAAGCATTTGTTCCAGATATAAATAACTAATTTCACTTAAATAAATAAGAGAGACAATATTAGAAAGTATGAAATAAAAAATTTATAAGTTTTTATAATAAGAATACAATAATATATTATATATACATAATTATTTTTTAAAATAAAAAATCTTTGATAAAAAAGGTGAATTTAAAAAATGTATCTTATTTTCCGTTGTGACTGTGGAAGAGTATTATATGCTAAAAAAGGACAAGCTACTAGAAAATGCGTGTGTGGAAAAGTTCTAAAAGTTAAAGAAAGAAGAATATTTAAGAAGGTAGCAACAAGAGAAGAGGCATCAAAAGCAGTTCAAGACATGCAAGAAGAAATTCACGGATTTAAAGGTTTTCAGACAGCAAATGATTTGAAAAGATAATTTATTTTTAAGAAATAATCATTACTATTTTATAAAGGAATTGAAATGATAACAGAAATCATCGAAATTATTATTATAATAATATTAATCATCATCAATGGTATTTTAACAATGGCGGAATTAGCTATTATTTCGTCAAGAAAATATAAGCTTTTAAAATATGAGCAAGAAGGACATAAAAGTGCTAGAACAGCTATTAATTTATTAGAAGATTCTACAAACTTTTTATCAACAGTCCAAATTGGAATTACTGCAAGTAACATTATTTTAGGTGTAGTAGGTGGTGCAACCTTAGCCGGTCCATTATCAGCTTACCTTGGACCATATATTCCATATTCTTATACAATAAGTTACATTATAATTGTACTTATTACAACATACTTCACCCTTATTGTAGGTGAAATTGCACCTAAACAGATAGCTATCAACAAACCTGAAAGAATAGCCATTAAAGTTGCAAGTTCAATGGAAACATTATCCCGTATATCCGCACCAATAGTAAAACTACTAAGTGACTCAACAAACCTATTACTTAGAATACTTGGTGAAAAAAGTAATGAGAAACATGAAATCACCGAGGAAGAAGTTAATTTACTTATTGAAGAGGGTATTGAAGAGGGAAATATTGAAGAAGAGGAGAAAGCCATTATTCAAAGGGTCTTCCGTCTTGATGCTCAAAAAGTAGATATGATTATGACACCAAGAAACGAGATTGTATGGTTGGATCTTGAAGACAGCGATAAAGAGAACAAAGCGAAAATCATTGAGAGTAAACGTTCAATATTTCCGGTAGCCTCAGGAGAACTTGATGACTTTATTGGAGTAGTACAAGCTAAAGATTTATTGGGTTCATTATTTAACGGTAGAAAACTAGACCTAAAAAAAGAACTTAAAAATCCTTTAGTAGTTCCAGATAATCTTTTATCCATGGAATTATTAACTAAATTCAAACAAAATCAACATTACGTCCATATGGCCCTTGTTGTAGACGAGTTCGGTACAGTTCTTGGTTTAATTACCTTAAATGATTTACTTGAAGGGATTGTTGGAGATATACCAGGTATTGATGAGATGGATGATCCGAAAGCTATTGAACTTAAAGACCATTCATGGTTAATGGACGGTAGAATTACAATTGATAGATTTAAAGAAATCTTTAATATTACAGACCAGGAGTTACCTAATGAAGAGGAGGATAATTTCTCAACCATTGCAGGTTTCATATTAGGATATCTTGAAAAAATCCCTACAGACGGAGAAACATTTACATGGGATAAATTCTGTTTCGAAATATTAAGAATGGATGGAAACCAAATCGATAAAATTCTCATAAATATTGTAGAACCAAAAGAAAAAGAGGATACAGAGGAAAACGATAAAGAAGATAATGATGAGGAATAATCTTCTTTATTTACTATTTTTTATACTTAAACATTTATATTTAAATTCAATAATTTAAAAGCCCCAATAATATAGGGCAAACTAATTTTCAATATTTAATAAATAATATATGATATAATCCAAAACAAAATTAAAATTGAAATTAAAAAAAAGAATAAAATTTAAAAGTTGCCTTTCTGATTTAATACTTTTAGAACCCCCATATAAATTTAAAAAAAAAGATTTGAACTATTTTTTTGATTTAATATTTTTAGAACCCTTATATTTGTTCTTTTCAATTTTTTCTTTTCTTAAAGCTCTTTCATCTTTGGTATTAAAGTAATCATATAAAGCATATATAAAAATAGCTACAATTACAATATCTAAAATAATATCATAATTATGAATATTATAGTTAAAATTCACTATGGATATTACAAATAAAACCATTAGAACAATTAATAAAGAAATATATTTTAATTTATCTTTATCCATAAACACACCTAAATCTCAATTATATGAGGTTTCACTTCAGGATCATGAGAAGCCAATATCTCAACACAATTATCCGCTTTAGATAATTTTTGAATCCATTTTAAACATCTTAAAGTTCGAACCTTATCATTTATAATCCCAGGTAATTCAAGATTTTCCCAAGATGCATGGGCATAAGCTGCATCACCAGTAATTAATACAAACTTACCATTGTTTTTTATTAAAACACCAGTTGAACCTGCAGTATGTCCTGGAAGATAAATTAAATTGATTTTACCATCACGGAAAACATCATAAGATTTAAAGTAAGGTCCCATCTCACCATTCCAATCAAACCTATCAAAGATTGTATCTTTCCAAAGTTCCTTTATATAACGTCCTCCCCCTTTATTAGCTGCTTTTAATTCATCCCTTGAAACAAGAATGAATTCAGCCCTGTCCTGAACATCCCTTATTCCATCAACATGATCAACATGCATATGGGTTAAGATTAAAAACTGTAATTTATCAATTCCCAATTTGTCTAGTTGTTCTGCAATATTCTCACCAGATGGGAGTATAGGTTTACTTGCAATATAACCCTTTAAAGGCAAATGAGATTTATAATCCTCCCTAGATGCTACAGACCATCCAGTATCAACTAAAACATTACCCTTAGGATGTTCTATTAAATAAGAAAAAACAGGAACTTTAACTTTATGCTTATTTGATCTAAATAAACCAGTATATGCAATTGGATTATAGGACTTATCTTTAAAAGCTAAAGCCTCATCTACTTCCACATAACCTGTATTCAAAACATGAATCTTAATTTTATCTTCCATTATAATCCCTAAAACTACAAATTTTAAATTAGTATTTGTTAATTAATAAATAAATACTAATCTATTTGATTATTAGATTAAATTTAATAAAATTAAAAAAGAGAAAAAATCATCAAAATAAAATAAGATAAAATAAAAATATGGAATATTTTTTAACTAATTAATCAAGTTTTTTAATAGAGAGATTCAATCAAACAATAACTCATTTTATAAAAAATCCGATTAGTTATAAAAAAAAATAATAAACCAATAAAACACCAATTATAAATGTTTTAAAAAAATACAAAACCCATTTTAATCAGCAAATTAATATTTACCTCTTTAAAAAGAAACCATTTTTAATTAATAAATTAATATTAATATTTACATGTTTAAAAAAAAAACAATTTTTAAATAGTAAATCAATAATTTACAAAGATTAAAAACTAATTAGATTCATTTAATAAATCTAAAATTTCACAGGCCTTACAGACATCTGATGATGTTGGCTCGCCACAATGTTGGCATTCATATAATCTTGGACTTTCCTCTGTAACATTTAGTGTTTTAATAAAAGAGGATAAGATATTCTCCTTAATTCCAGAATTTTCATCTTCTGCTTTATTCAAGAATCCTTTAATCTTTGAACGTAAAGATAAAGAAGAATAAGGACATTCTGCAAGATGAACATCAATATCATTAATTATTGCCCACATACCCACCTCTTTCTCAGGTGTATTCCATAGTGGCTTTATACGGGGAATAAGTTTAGGATGTATTTGTTTAAGTTCCGGACCAAATTTAGAGAATTTGAGAGTATCTCCCCTTGCAAAACTCATTAAAAAGGATTGAATTTCATCATCAAGATTATGTCCAGTGGCTATTTTATCTGCACCTACTTCGTATGCTGTTTTATTCAATATATAACGTCTAAAAACACCGCAAGGAATACATGCACTTTTAAAATTAGAGTAAATATCATCTAAATTATAGTCAAATGTTTCTTTAAATGATTTCTGAATAAGCCGAACATTACAAAGTTCTGCATTACTTATCGCCGCATCAATTCCAGATTGTCTATAACCTTCAATACCCTCATCAACTGAAATAGCTACAAGATCAAAATCAATATTGGAATCTTCCTTAAAACGACTTAATGCATGTAATGTTAAGACACTATCCTTTCCACCGGATAATGCAACTGCAATTTTTTCTCCGTCCCTAATCAAATTATAATCATTAATTAAATTGTTAATACGGGTAAATATTTCTTGATTAAACATATCCTTATCTACTTTTACCATATTATAAAAGTTAATTTTTAAAATTTATAAAATTAATTATTTTATAAACCAATTACTCCAGGAAGATAAGATTCGATATTTTCAACTTATAGAATCGATTGTTTTAAAATAGCCATACTAAAAAAAAGAGAGTAATGAAAAATAGTTTAGATAAAAAAGAGTCAAAAAAATTTCTAAAAGAAAGATAAAAAAGAAGATTTGATTTTAGCAGAATTTCTCTGAACCTTCTTTTACAACTGAAATGATTGTATCCAATTCATCTTTAGTTAAACTAGGATGTACCGGTAAAGAAATTACTTCATCAACTATTTTATCAGTTACAGGACAGGATTGATTGTATCCTAAATCCTTGTATAATTTCTGGTTGTATAATGGGATAGGATAATATACTCCACAGCCAATACCTTTTTCATTTAAGAAATCTAACCATTTGTCCCTATCGCCATCTACCTTAATGGTGTATTGATGGAATACATGTTTATTACCTTCTTTTACAACAGGAGGAACAACACCTTTAACATCTTTAAGACCATCGGTTAAATAACTTGCATTTTCATTTCTTTTATCATTAAATGAATCTATTTTTTTAAGTTGAGCAAGACCTATTGCTGCAGCAATATCGGTGGATCTGAAGTTGTAACCTAGATAATCATGATGGTATTTTACAGAAGAACCATGTGCCCTATATATTCTAGCCATATTAGCAATTTCCTCATTATCAGTAGTAATCATACCACCTTCACCAGTGGTCATGTTTTTAGTTGGATAAAAACTGAAACAAGCTACATCCCCAAGAGTTCCTACTTTCCTACATTTATATTCAGCACCATGTGCCTGTGCAGCATCTTCAATTACAAGTAAATTGTGTTTATGAGCGATGTCTAAAATAGGATCCATATCCGCGGATTGACCATATAACTGTACAACTAAAATAGCTTTTGTCTTATCTGTAATGGCATCCTCAATCTTTGAAGGATCCATAGTAAATGTATCTTCATCAATATCCACAAATACAGGTCTAGCTCCAGTATATAATACAGAATTAGAGGTTGCAGCAAAAGTAAAACCTACAGTAATTACCTCGTCACCTTCACCAATACCACATGCAAGTAAAGCAGTATGTAATGCAGTAGTTCCGGAACTAGTTGAAATACCATATTTAGTACCAATCCATTGTGCAAATTTCTCTTCAAATTCTGATACTTTTGGACCTTGTGCAATCATTCCTGATTTTAAAACTTCTACTACATTATCAATTTCTTCTTGTTCAATAATCGGTTTAGCAATATTAATCTTAACCATAAAATCACCAAGTAAGGATTAAATTAGTCTATAAATTTAATTAATAAAATATCCTAATATAATTTATAAATAAGATAATATATAAATCAAATTGTTTATCCAATTTTATAATAAAATATGGTTGAATATTTTAAATCTAAATTAACCATAGATAGTAATCAAAAAGAAATATTTATTATTTATAACCTTAAAATTTTCTATATAACAATGTTTTAAAGAGTTTTTAATCAAGTTTTAATATAAACACATTTCAAAGGGAAATACAATGAGTGAAAAAATTACATATGATAAGGAGAACCTAAAAACCGTTAAGGAAGGATTAACCGAAATCAAATTTCCGGAATTTGACAAAGTATCCTCTGATGCTCCAGTTTTCTATAATCCAAAAATGGAATTAAACAGAGACATTTCCATTCTTGCCATTCAAACATTCCAGAAAGAATTATCACAGAGGATAAACGTCGCAGATGTATTTGGAGGAAGTGGAATTAGGGGAATTCGATATAAAAAAGAAATAGACAATATTGGAAATGTTGCTGTAAATGATATTAATCCTCTTGCAAATGAATTTACTAAAATCAATGCACTACATAACAATATTGATATTAAAGAGGACAATTTCGAAATATTCTCACATGAGGCGAATAACTTTTTAAGGATGACCAGAGGGGAATTTGATGTTGTTGACATTGACCCATTTGGAACCCCTAGTTTTTTCGTTGATTCCGTAGCTGCATCAATAAAAAGAAACAGTCTATTATGTCTTACTGCAACAGACACCTCCGCATTATGTGGAACATACAAAGCACCATGTATACGTAAATATAATGCAAAACCATACAAAAGCGAATATTGCCATGAAAACGGTATTAGAATACTTGCAGGTTTTACAGCTTTAACCTTTGCCAAATACAAGAAATACATTGACATCAAGCTATCCCATAGTACTGAACATTATATGAGAATATACATGGAAATTAAAAAAGGCTCCAAAGCAACAGACGAATCCCTGGAAAATATAGGTTACATTTCACATTGTAAAAACTGTTTAAACAGGGAATTTTCCTATGGATTAGGATCAAGTACCATAGACAGATGCCCTGTTTGTGGAGAGAAAATGGTTCATGCAGGGCCAATGTGGCTTGGAAAAATTGAGGATAAGGATTTTATAAGGGAAATGTTAGGATTACTTGATGTAAAAGAGTTGAATACCAAGGACGAAATAAGATCCTTACTTGAAAAATGTTTAAATGAGGCAGAATGTAATCCTAGCTCTTATGACATACATGAAGTATCAAGATGTCTTAAAATTAGTGCTCCTAAGATTGACAAGATAATGGATGACTTAAATAAAAAGAATTATTATGCAAAAAGAACCCATTTCTCACCAACCAGCATTAAAACAGATGCACCTATTGAGGAGATAAGAAATTCTGTTAAGAAATTAAGTATTGGAAAATAGGTCCTTTTAAAAATCCCTTTCAAAAAATAAGCATTTTAAAACAAAACATTTGAATCAAACAATCCTACAGATGACATTACATATACGTTAGAAACAATGTATTAAAAAATAAATCCATAAACAAAAGTCAAATAAAGAACCAATAACCTAAAAAAAACATGGAAAATAAACCTTTAAATAAATTAAAATAGCCGAAATAATTAAAAACGCTTAAAATCATAGAAATAAATCAATAATCTTAAAACACACAAATATTAAAACAAAAAACATACTTACAAAAATGAACCAATTCTAATGAATAAGGATAAATCATAAGATAAAGAGTTTTCAAAATTTGGATAAAAAACAATATTTGTTTAATGAAATAATAATTTTAGGGATAATTATATGGTATTTAAATTACTAAATAAAATTGAATCAATGATTTAAATATCTTAATTAGAAGGTTTTTAAAAAAAATATAGAAACATAAGATTCAAATCAAATAAGCTGAAACTTATTTAATTTATTAAAAAATAGATTAAAACAATAAAATAAAAGAAAATAAATCCATTTTAAAAGGATTTATCTTAAAAAAATAAAATTATTTTAAATAATGTTTAACTTAAAATAAATAATTTAATAAAATTATAAAGAAATTACAAAAAGTTTAGAAAAAGAAAGAAAAATTTATAAACTTAATGAATCTAAATAAAATTAATGAACTATATTTAAAAATTTATTTTTTTTAAATAGAAGGTTGGAAATGAATAAAAAAGAAACAGAAATAGTCAAATTAGATGAAACAGATAAAAAAATTTTAAAAATCATTAACGAAGATGTAAGAGTATCTTACAGACAAATCTCAAGGGATTTAAATATTTCAGTAGGTACTGTACATAATCGTATTGAAAAGATGGTTAAAAGTGGAGTAATTGAAAAATTCTCACCGGTAATTAACCACAGAAAGTTAGGTTTTGTACTTACCAGCATAATTGGTGTTAAGGTTAAAGGTGGAAAACTTGAGAACTTTGAGGAAAAGATTTCATTTAACAAAAACGTTGTAGGTATCTATGATGTTACAGGTGAATATGATACTTTCCTTATTGCAAAATTCAGAGACACCGATGAACTAGATGCATTTATTAAAAATATGTTAAAAGAACCGGGAGTAGAAAGAACCTATACACAGACAGTGTTAAATGTTGTTAAAGAAGATATGGGTTCTGCAAACATTCTCTAGATTAACATAAATTTTTTATATTAATTTATTAATTAAAACTGAAACATTTTATGAGATTAAGTAGAAAATATACCTTAATCTTACTTATTGATTTTAAAAAACTACTTTTTTTAAACAATTTATAAATTTTTACTTATTTTAATAAGGATAAACTTATATATAATTTAAAATAAAAAAAATATAGACTTATTTAAAAATAGAAAAAGAAGGTAAATTATGGCAGACTGTTTTCCAGATACACAAGATCATGAACCAAATGTTCCTATATCTTTATCAAGAGTAGGAGTTAAAGGAGTTAAAAAATTATTAACATTACATAGAGAAGGTAAAAGACCAATCGTATTAATACCAACTTTCGATGCATATGTAGATTTACCTAGTGATCAAAAAGGTATCCACATGTCTAGAACTCCAGAGGCAATTAGTGAAGTTATGGAAGAAGCTACCAACAGTGTAGCTGTTGAGGTTGAGTCTATTTGTGCTGAAATCGTAAGTAAAATGATGACCAAACACGAATATGCTAAAAGGGTGGAAGTCAATATGACAAGTGATTATATGTTTAATAGAAAATCACCTGTCACTCATAAAAACTCCCAGGAAATGGGTAAACTAATTGCTAAAGCAGTTGGAATAAGAGAAGGAGAGGAAGTAAAAATACGTAAAAGTATTGGTGCAGAAGTAGTTGGAATGACTGTATGTCCTTGTGCACAGGAATCTGTTAAAGAAGCAGATAAAAGAAAATTGCTTGAATTCTTAGATGAGGAAACTACCGAGAAAGTATTAAACACCGTAACATTTGCATCACACAATCAAAGAGGTGTTGGAACAATACTTATAGAAGTTCCTGAAAATCAGAAAGTCAATGCAGACAAGATCATTGAAATTATAGAGCAATCAATGAGTTCACCTGTTTGCGGACTATTGAAACGTCCAGATGAAAATGCTACTGTAATGAATGCTCATAAGAAACCAGTATTTGTAGAAGACTGTGTAAGGAATATGGTTGAAAAGATCATTGACGAATTTGCATACTTACCAGATGATACTGTTATAACCATAAGTCAGTTAAATAAGGAAAGTATTCACAGACATGACGCATTTGCAGAAAAAACATCTACAATGGCAGAATTAAAAGAAGAAATGAAAGTTTAGATTCTGAATTTGAATCTAATCCATTTAATTTATATTATTAATTCCAATTAATTTTTTATTTAAAAAAGATTTTAAGGGATAAAATGTCACATTTACATAAAATTGCAGGAAGAGTAATGGGAGAATTTAATTCATTTAAAGGCTCTAGACCAGCATTAGATAATGGTGAACTATTAGTTGTTAGATCTGTTTGTCAAGGAAACATTGATATTCATAATGAGGTTGATGAAAAGCTTGATAATTTAGTAAAGGAATTAAACGGTAGGGAAGTCAACGTAGTCTCTGATGAGGCAGGAAAAATCATTAACAAAATGGACGAACAGGTAAGAACAACTGTAAAAATAAATGAAACTGCAGATTCTAATGGTGTTATAAGGATGGCCCATGATTTGGAGCAAATGGGATTAACTGTAAAATACAGACTTTTTAGAATGGAACATGCCGATGTATTCGTTGTATTGTGGAAGGACAAAAACAATAATGGCCCATGTTTTATTGAAACAACCATATCAGATGAATATGTTTAAATAATATCCTTTAAATTTAATTTTAAATCTTTCTTATCTTTTATTTTCATTTAACTAATTTTTTCACTACTTTTTTATTAATTCCAAAAACTATTACATAAAAATTAACTAAATTTTTCACTACTGTTTTTTATTAATTAATTAAAAATTAAATATTAATTTAAAAATTAACTAATCTTAATGGAACTTAAATTAAACATCCTAATATAATTAAATCAAACCTTTTAAAAAGTACCAAGTTAAACGATTAAAATAATAAAATATATTTTTAATTATTGACTAATTTTATAATAATAAATAATATTAATGATTTTTATGGAAATTATAGATAATTTAAGTAATGGAAAAATTACAATAGCTGATTTATCAAAAGAAGACCTACTAGATTTAATTACATGTGAAGGTCAAGACGTGAATGATTTAATGAAATTAGCTAATTCAAAAAAAGAAGAGACAGAAGTTACCTACTCCAAAAATGTTTTTATACCAGTTACAGAAATCTGTAAAAATGACTGTGGATACTGTAATTTTAAGAAAACGCCAAATGATCCCGATGCAATCATACTTAAAAAACCAGAGGAAATATTGAAAACCTTAAAAGAAAGTGAAAGATATGATTGTAAAGAGGCATTATTTACATTCGGTGAAGATGCCGATGAGGAAGAAGCAGTGAAAATAGCATTGGATAAACTTGGTTATTCAAATATTATTGACTATACTTATGATTTTTCAAAGTCAACACTTGAAAATACACAGTTACTGCCACATACAAACTGTGGAAACATGACCTATAGGCAGATGAAAAAACTTAAAGAGGTCAATGTTTCTATGGGACTAATGTTAGAAAATTCCTCCAAAAGATTAATGAAAACAATAGCCCATAAAAAAAGTCCTGGAAAACTACCTAAACGTAGAATAGAAACTATTACAAATGCAGGTAAATTAAAGATACCATATACAACAGGGATTTTAATTGGTATTGGAGAGACCAAAGAGGAGGTAGTTGATTCATTACTTACAATTAAAAAAATTCAAGAAAAATATGGACATATCCAGGAGATTATTATTCAAAACTTTACAAGGGCTCCGGGGATGGAAATGGAAGACTATACGGAACCTACATTATTGGACATGATTAGAACCGTATGTCTTGGAAAACTATTATTTGATGATGTATCTATCCAGGTTCCTCCAAACCTTAATTATGAAACTGCACAGGTATTTTTATTAAGTGGAGCTGATGACTGGGGTGGAGTATCACCTCTTACTGAGGACTATGTAAATCCGACATCACCATGGCCAACATTAGAACATTTAAATAGATTAACTGTAGATTGCGGAAACACACTTAAGGAAAGGTTAGCAGTTTATAAAAAATATATAAACGAGGATTACCTTGATGGCTTAACATTAAATCATGCAATAGAACTACAAAATAGGATAGACAATTCTTAAAGGTTATTTAGGTAGACTTATTACTCGATTTGAGCATCTACAACAATATGCATAACACCGGGAGAATATTTTTTAACCTTTGTAAAATTCAATACATTAACTTCCCGGTCTCCTGCTGCCTCTTTGATCCTGTCAACAGGTCTTGTATACATTAGTTTTTCTGGAACAGTTTCATGATAATGAATAATTCCACCGGGATTTAAGGAGCCTATAGCCGCCGGTAAGAATTCGTGTGTTATTTTAACATATCCCATCAATATCCTATCCGCTTTATATTTAGGAGCTTCAAAACGACAGTCACCTAAAATAGGCACCATCTTTTCATATCCCGCTTTTTGATTAATCTTGTTCAATTCAATATTTGTCTTTAAAAACTCATAGGAATTAGGATTTAACTCTATCGAATATACTTTTCGAGGATTAGCATGAACACCTATGGGGATTGAAAAGTATCCGATACCTGCAAACATATCCATTACAACCTCATCATCTTTAACTAATTTTGCAATTCTCATCCTCTCGTTAGTATTTCCTTTAGCCCACATAACCTTAGATAGATCCAATTTAAAATAACAGCCATTTTCCTTATGAATTGTCTCAGTACTATCCCCCAACAATATTTCTGTTTTTGGCTCTCTTAAACTTCCTTCTATATGATCAATTTTAACAATTGATTTAACGTGGAATTTATCCCTTAAACTTTCTAAGTGACTCTTAGATAAATCATCATAGTCATTATCTAAGATTAAAATTTTACCAATAATCTTCCATTTCATAATAATTACCAATTTAAAAAGAAATATTTATATATCTAAATATATGAATTTTTAACTGAAAATAAAAATTGTAATTTAACAGATATGTCTTTAATTAAAGTTCAATCTTAATATTATTTATTTAAGAAAAATATTAAAAAACTACCTAATAAAGTCAATAAAATATATTAGATAATTATATTAAGTTTTAATTAAAACTAATATTAAAGTTTAATATTAAAAAGGTATAATAAAAATTAATTGCAGGATTATTATATTAAATATTAAAATCCAATATCAGGAAATTATAATGAAGAATTCAATTGCATATAAATATTAAAATAAATTATTAGATAAGATTTAATAGGTTTATTCAATTAATTATAAATAGCATAATAAAAAATACAAATCAATAATATTAATTAAAGAACTTATTAAAAAATAAAAACGAAACTATTATATATGTTAAAAACATAGTGTAATTAGTTAAGTTATACTTAAATAATCTGATTTTATTTTAATTAATATATTTTTCATTTAGATAGAAATTTAATATTTTTACTAAATTAATATATAAATGATTTATTTTAAAGATTAGTTTTATATTAATTTAATAAATTTTTAAAAAGTGCTTTAATGAGAGATATTTGAATATTAAGAATTAATTTTAATTAGATGTTATATTTATTAAATACAATTCATTACATGTGATTAAACGAGGTGTTTACATGGAAGATGATAAAGTTGTAAAAGGTACCACTACTGTTGGTATTACTTGTAAAGATGGTATTGTTTTTGCTTCTGAAAGAAGAGCTACCATGGGAAGCTTAGTAGCACACAAAGTAGCAGAAAAAATATTCAAAATTGATGATAACATAGCAGCAACCATTGCTGGAAGTGTTGGTGATGCACAAAACCTAATGAAAGTTATGAGTGCTGAAGTCTCCTTATACAATTTAAGAAATGGAGAGGATATGAGCATTGATGCAGCTGCTAACTTAACTGGAAATATTTTACGTTCCCAACCTAGAGGAGTACAAATCTTACTTGGTGGAGTAGATGAGGATGGAGCTTCAATTTACTCACTTGATGCTGCAGGTGGAGTAATTAAAGATAAATGTATTTCCACTGGATCAGGTTCTATCTTTGCATATGGTGTATTAGAAGATAGATACACCGAAGATTTAACTGTTGAGGAAGGAATTGAACTTGCATTAAGAGCAATTTCTGCTGCAACCGAACGTGATGTTTACTCTGGAAATGGATTCTTAGTTGCTACAGTTAAAGATGACGAAGGATTCAAAATGTTAGATAAAGAAATAATAGAATCAAAATTAGCTAAAATCAATAACTAATTTTTATTTTTTTATTTTAACTTGTTTTTAAAAATAATTTAGAATATATTTTTTATATTCATCTCTTAATTTTTTAACTAAATTATAAAGACTTAACTTATTAAATGTCTTTAAATTTTTTAAAATTTACAATTTTAAAGAAAAATTAAATTTTACATATAGATTCTATGGCCACTTGCTATAAGATTAACTATAGTAAAATGATTATTAAATTATAAAACAAACTGAATTTTAAGGTTAATGATAAGTAATTAACTAGAATAAAAGAAGAAAAACTAATTTTTACATGGTAAGTTAATAAAAATCTATTTTTTTAAAGAAGTGATTATATGACTTCAAAAATACTAGAAGAAACAAAGAAAACAATAATGGACAGGTTACCTGAGAGAGTTCAAGTAGCTAAAGTTGAGTTTGAAGGTCCAGAACTTGTTATTTACACAAAAAATCCGGAAATAATAACTGAAAATGGAGATTTAATCCGTAATTTAGCGAAAGACATTAGAAAAAGGATTATCATTCGATCTGATAAAAGCGTTTTACTAGATCCTGAGGAAACCATCAACAAAGTTCATGAAATTGTACCTGAAGATGCACAAATTTCAGACATTTCATTTGATGATGTGACCTGTGAGGTCATCATTGAAGCAATGAAACCAGGTTTAGTCATTGGAAAATATGGTGTGACCTCAAGAGAGATTGTAAAACAGACAGGATGGGCACCAAAAATATTAAGAACCCCTCCAATATCCTCAGAAATCATTGGAAGAATCAGAAACACTATGAAAAATAGCAGCAAAGAAAGGAAGAAATTCTTGGTAAATCTTGGTGAAAGAATCCATCAACCTCCAAAATATGAAAATGATTGGGCAAGGCTAACCTCAATGGGCGGATTTAAAGAGGTAGGAAGATCCTGTATGTTACTTCAAACTCCAAATAGTAGAGTTTTATTAGATTGTGGAGTAAATGTAGCTGCTAACGAGGATAAAAATGCATACCCATATTTAAATGTACCTGAATTTTCAATTCAAGATTTGGATGCAGTAGTCATATCACATGCCCACTTGGACCATGTTGGATTCCTACCATACCTATACCATTACGGATATGAAGGTCCTGTTTATTGTACCACCCCTACAAGGGATTTAATGACTTTACTTCAAATGGACCACATTGATATTGCCCACAGGGAAGACCATCCATTGCCATTTAATGTAAAACATGTTCAAAAATGTATCAAACATACCATTACATTAGATTATGGAGAGGTAACAGATATTTCCCCAGATATAAGATTAACCTTACATAATGCAGGACATATCTTAGGTTCTGCAATGTGCCATATGCATATTGGAGATGGTCAACACAACCTTGTATATACTGGAGATTTCAAATATGAAAGAAGTAGATTGTTAGAACCTGCAACTACCAGATTCCCAAGGGCTGAAACCATAGTCATGGAAAGTACATATGGTGGCCGTGACGATATTCACCCATCAAGAAACGAGGCAGAAAAACAGATGATGAAATATATCTACCTTACCTTAAAACGTGGAGGAAAGGTTTTAGTTCCGGTATTTGCTGTTGGAAGGGCACAGGAGTTAATGATTGTACTTGAAGAATACATGCGCCACGGATTAATAGATGAGGTACCGATATATATTGATGGTATGATTTGGGAAGCAACTGCAATACACACTGCAAGACCAGAATATTTAAGTAAAGACTTAAGAGACCAAATCTTCCATATGGGAAGAAATCCATTTGTTTCTGATTCATTTATTAAAGTAAACAACCCAGATCAAAGAAAAGACATTGTTGAAGGAGATCCATGTATCATTCTTTCAACCTCAGGTATGTTAACTGGAGGAAACTCAGTCGAATACTTTAAATGCCTATGTGAGGATGAGAAGAATACTTTAATCTTTGTAGGTTACCAAGCTGAAGGCTCACTAGGTAAAAGAATCCAAAAAGGATACAAAGAAATACCTCTTGAAGTTAATAATAAAACCAAGGTATTTAACGTAAAAATGGAAATCGAAACAATTAGCGGATTCAGTGGTCACTCCAACAGACGTCAATTAATGGAATATGTTAAAAGGTTAAGTCCAAGACCTGAAAAGATTATAGTCTGCCATGGAGATCCATATAAAACAGTGGACCTAGCAAGTAGTATTCATAGAAGTTACAAAATGGAAACTAAAACCCCATTAAACCTTGAATGTACTAGAATTCAATAAAGTTTTTCTCTTTAAAAAAATAGATAAACACGGTAAGTATTTTAAATTATTTAAAATACTTATACCTTATTTTTAGACAGAATTAAAAAAAATATTTAACAATATTAAAAACTTATTTTACAAATAAATTTTACAAGATAACAATCAAATACAAAAATATATTTAAATTAACCATTATTTTTAAAAAATCTAAAAAAATATATGAAATCTAACTAATATCTAATTTTTGAAATTTTTTTAATAAAAATATTATTTTAATTAATAAATCTATAATAAAAATTTAAAAAAACTTTAAAATAAAATATAAAACTTAAAATATAATAAAAATTAAATATGTAGTTGTAGAAATTATTTAAAAAAAATTTTATAATCTATATATTTTATAGTTTAAAGATAATTAAGGTATCCAAAAACCTTGAAAAAAATAAAATCACTATAAAAGATTCAACCTATTCTATTATTTTATATTTTCAAAAGAAGAATAAAAGTAATAAATTTTAATATTAAGAATTACATATAATATTATATAAGATTATAAAAATTTTTTAAAATAATAGGTGAATATATGGTTACATATTCAGAATCTGGTGTAGATATAGATCTTGAAGCAGTTACTGTTTCTAAATTAGCTTCAAAATTAAAGGATACATTAGAAAATAGAGAAGTTTTAACTGAAAGTGGTCATTTTGCTGCTTTAATTCCTCTTGAAGATAAAGCTATAGCAATGAGTACTGATGGAGTAGGTAGTAAAATTTTAATTGCAAAAATGATGAATAAATTTGATACTGTAGGAATAGACTGCATTGCAATGGTTGTTAATGATATACTCTGCGTAGGTGCAGAACCAATAGCTTTAGTTGATTATCTTGCAGTTGAAGAACCTGATCCTGAAAGGGCAGAAGAAATTGCTGAAGGTTTAGTTAAAGGTGCAAATGAATCCAACATTGCAATTATCGGTGGTGAAACCGCATCCTTACCTGGAATTATAAAAGACTTTGATTTAGCAGGAACTGGTATTGGATATGTAGATAAAGATAGAATAATTACCGGTAGTGAGATTGAAGAAGGAGACATATTAATAGGTCTTCGAAGTACCGGTATACATAGTAATGGTTACAGTTTAGCTAGAAAAGCTCTTTTTGAAAATGCAGGCTTGAAAATTGATGATCCTCTACCTTATGATTCCAATACAACCGTTGGAGAAGAATTATTAAAACCAACTAAATTATATGTTAAACCAATTGTTGACTTATTAAAATCCGATTTCAATATTAAAGGATTAGCACACATTACAGGAGGAGGATTTACTAATTTAAATAGACTTAAAGATGGTGTTGGATATAATATTGATAATTTACCAGAACCACAGGACATATTTAAATTGATATACCAACAAGACGTTCCTATTGAAGAGATGTATAGAGTATTTAATATGGGAATAGGTTTTGTTGTAATCGCTTCTGCTGATGATGCAGATGCTATCTTAGAAAGGTTAAACGAAAGGGTTGAAGCCTATAAAATAGGTAATGTTATTTCTGAAGAGAAAATTATCATAAAAACCTTTGAAGATACTGAAATTGAATATTAATATTTTCTTAATTTTACAATTTTTAAATAAAATTTAATTTAAAATTTAAAACCAATATACAAATTTTTAATTATGAAGGTGTTTTAATGCAAATTACAGAAGAAAATGAGAAAGCTCTTGTAAAAGAGATTTTATTAAAGTTAGGAGTTAATGATGCTGATGCTAATTTAGTTACTGAAGTAGTACTTGATGCAGATTTAAAAGGATTCACATCACACGGAATTGGAAGATTCCCTCAATATATTAAAACAATTGATGCTAATAATATAAAACTTACTGGAGATATTGAAATTGAAAGAGAAACTGAATCCATGGCAATTGTAAATGGACACAGTTTATTTGGGCAAGTTGTAGCATACAAATCTATGGAACTTGCAATCGATAAAGCTAAAAATACAGGTATTGGAATAGTAGGTACACACAATTCAAACCACTTCGGTGTAACAGGTTTCTACTCCGATTTAGCTAGAAAAAGAAATTGTATTGGATTAACCTTTGCAAACACTGAACCTGCAATTGCACCGTTAAATGGTAAAAAACCATTAATTGGAACCAACCCTATTGCAATTAGTATTCCAAACCAAGAAACATATATTGCAACTGATATGGCAACATCCGCTACAGCAAGAGGTAAAATTCTAGAATCCAAGAGAAAAGGTTTAAAATTACCTGAAGGCGTAGCATTGGATAAAGATGGTAATCCAACCACTGACCCTGAGGAAGCATTAGAAGGTTCTATTTTGGCATTTGGTACCCACAAAGGTTACGCACTTGCATTTATGCTTGAGATATTATGTGGACCATTAGTAGGTGCTGAAGTTGGAACTGGTGTTACCGGTACAGCTGATTGGAGAAAAGATTGTACCAAAGGAGATTTATTCGTTGCAATAGATCCTGAAAAATTCGTTGGTTACGATGTATTTGAACAGGGAACTAACAAATTTATTAAAGAAGTTAGAGACGCAGATAATGGATTTGTTCCTGGAGATATCGAAAGTAAAAGAGTAGAAGACCATAAAGAAAATGGAATGCCTATTGACGATGCATTATACCAACAATTAAAAGATATCTGTGATGGATTAGATATTGATATAAGTAAATACATTACAGAATAGAATTTTAATTTCCTAATTTTTAAACTTAAATTAAAATAATTATTATTTTAATTTTAACTATTTTTATATACTTTTAATATCCAAATAAATACTGTTTTTAGAATATATTAAATTACCTTTTAATTAAATAAATAAAATACTCATTTTAAAACAAAATAATTTACGGTTTAATTAGATAGTAAAATACTCGTTTTTAAAATATATTAATTTATTTTACAGATATCTGGATAAACCATAAAATTTTTGTTAAATAAAGGCAATATGATATTTGTTTTATATTTTAAATATCTTAAAATCTAAAAACTAGATTTTTACAAAATTTTAAATATTAAAGACTCTTAGTTTTTAATAATAAAATGTATATCAAAGATAGAATAAACATATAAAATATTTGGATATAACAGATTATTAAAGACATGATTTAAAATTTTAAATAAAATTTAAAAATAGATTGAATTATTCTATTTAAACTAAAAATAAAGAAATAAAAAAATAATACAATTCCAGATTTTGATTAGAAACATAATTCAAAAATTTAAAACTGATCCTGGAAAATTAAAAAAATCAGTTAGATAAAAATAGAATACAAAATCAAATCCCATAATAAAGAATATAATTCAAAAATTTAAAACTGATTCTGAAAAATTAAAAAAATCAGTTAGATAAAAATAGAATACAAAATCAAATCCCATAATAAAGAATATAATTCAAAAATTTAAAACTGATCCTGGAAAATTAAAAAAATCAGTTAGATAAAAATAGAATACAAAATCAAATCCAATGATAAAAAATGAACTTCAATATAATAAGATTAATTAAGGTTTAAAATTAAAAAAAAGATTTTTATTTAAATATTTAATATTAAATAAAATTTAAGAAAAAAATATCAAAATTAGTAAAATTAAAAAAACTATATTAAATCAAAAATAAAAATTAAAGAGGTGAAAAATGAAGTTATTCTGATTTAATCATAGTGAGAATCATTTTAAATGGAGAATTAACTGCTTGTAAAGCATGAGGAACATTTCCAGGCATTATAATCATTTGGCCCTTAGAAACCGTATGAGCTTGTCCCGCCAAGGTAATTTCTGCTTCCCCATCAATAACTTGAACAAATGCATCAAAAGGAGCACTATGTTCAGACAATCCTTGCCCTTTATCAAAGGCAAAGATAGTTACGGTACCAATATCTTTTTTAATAATTTCCCTACTTACAACAGAACCTTCCTGATATTCTGCCAAGGATTCTGTATCAATTACTTTTCCCTTTATATCATCAGCCATATTCTCACCTTCAAAAATGATTAATTAAAAAATTTAAAAATATTAGGATTTATTCTCCTAATATTCTTTTTATATCTTCTTTAGGATCACCTATAGGAGTTAAGTTGAAGTTATCTACTAATACCTTAACAATATCCTCATTTGCCCAAGCAGGTAAAATAGGTCCGATTAACATATCTTTTTTACCTAAGTAGAATAAAGCCCATAATACTGCTGCAGCTTTTTGTTCCATCCAACTTAATACAATAGTTAATGGTAAATCATTTAATTCACATTCGAATAAATCACATAATGCTAATGCAACATCAACTGCTGCAACTGCATCATTACATTGACCCATATCTAATAATCTTGGAATACCTTCAATATCCCCTAAATCTAAATCATTGAATTTATATTTACCACAAGCTAATGTCAATACAATAGTATCATCAGGTAAGTTCTTTACAAATTCTCTGTAGTAACTGTTTTTAGGATTTGGAGAGTCACAACCACCTACTAAGAAGAATCTTCTAATTTTTCCAGATTCGACTAACTCCTTAATTTTTGGAGCTAAACTTAAGATAGTGCTTACACCGAAACCAGTGGTAACTGTAGTAAGTTCCTCTGCTTCAAGACCACCTAATTCTTGTGCTTGTTTAATTAATGGTTCAAAGTTGTAATCAAGAATTTGAGGTACACCAGGTAATTTTGCAACACCACTGGTGTATATTCTGTCTTTGTAATCGTCTTTTGGTAATAAAACACAGTTTGAAGTAGCTAAGATAACTGCATTATATTTAGAGAATACCTCTTTTTGATCAAACCAAGGTCCTCCAATTTGACCTTTTAATGAGGAGTATTTTCTAAGTTCAGGATAACCATGTGCAGGTAACATTTCAGAGTGGGTGTAAACATTTACATCAGTTCCTTCACATTGTTTTAATAATTCTTCTAAAGCTTTTAAATCGTGTCCAGTTACAATAATAGCTGGTCCTTCTTGAGCCCCTACTTTAACTTCTACAGGTGTAGGTTCACCATAAGCTTCAATATGTGCATTTTTAAGTAATCTCATTACTTTTACACTAGCTTCACCTGCATCAAGTCCTAATTGAATTAAATCCTCAGTATCGAAATTAACATTAGTCAAGGTTGTGTATAACCCTTTGGTTAAAAATTCATCTACTTCTGGATCTTTAGCCCCTAAATGATTTGCTTGATAATTATATGCACTAATACCTTTCATTGTAAATAACAAATTATCTTGTAATCTTGCAACTGTAGGTTCTTTTCCACAGATACCCTTCATAAAACATCCATTTCCAGCTACAGTCTGAGAACATTGGTAACAGAACATATCCAATCTTTCTTTTGGTAAATCTTTCATCATATAAATAACCTCCTATAGTTAATTATAAATTGAGTTTATATATTTATAAAGATTATGTAACTTAACAAGGGTTGAAAGTATTAAATTAAATATTATGAAAAATAAATTGATAAAATAAGATTTTTGATAATGATTTAAGTAAAATTAAATTTTAGAGCATTCATTTCATTTACAATAAAAATAATATTTATATCCTATTTAATTTTAAACATTATTTCCATAGAATAACAATAATATTAAGAATACTTTAAATTTGAATCTTAAATAGCTAAAAACTAAAGGTGACATAATGGCAAATATTACAGATGAAAAGATTATAGAATCTTTAAGATTATTTGGATTAACACGATATGAGGCATTGGCATATTATAATCTAAACTCCATGGTTGAAGCAAAAGCCATTGAGATAAGTGAAAAATCAGAGATTCCTAGAACTAAAATTTATAGTGTATTGAGAAGATTAGATGAGAAGGGATTCATTGAAACCGAGAAAGGACATCCCCATATTTATAGGCCCATATCACCTTCTTTAATATTTAAAGAAGAGAAAAACAAGTTAATTAACCAGTTAAATGCTGCAGAGATGGAATTGACCTATAATCATGAGAACCAAATAGCTAAAACACAGGCACCAATGTGGCTAATTAGGGGAGAGGAAAAAATCATTAATAAAGAGATTGAGATAATTAAAAAGGCTCAAAAAACAATCAACATGAGAATAGGTTTTCTATATAAAAATGAACTAGAACCATTAAAAAATGCTTTAAATAACGAGGTAAGAAACAATATAGAAGTAAATATCCTAGTTTCAAATGATCTTTATGAAAACAATAAGAAATTAGATATCGAAAAGATATTCAATAATGAAAAGATACGCATTTATAAGGCAGATATTCCTAGTGTAAAGATGATGATACGTGATGGGAAGGAAATGTTACATATTTACAGTAAATTCAAAGAAAAATACATTCCAGTGAAAAACACGTCAATTGGCATGTGGAACCAGTATGAGGATATTTGTGAAAACTATGATAAGCGATTCTACAAATCCATGGAAAAATCTAAAAATAGGAAATCAAAAATGAAAAATAATAAAAATAGTAAGAAGTTAAATAATCTAAATTAATCTCAAATAAGTCAAAAACTTAAGGAAAAAATAAATAAGATTTAGAAAGTCTGCTAAAAATATAAAGTCCATTATAATGAATCACCATCATCTGAGGAGTCCCCCCTATATTCAGCGTAAAATCCATCAGTATCCGCATATATTGCATAGAAACCATATTTTTTAGCATTTTCAATAGTGTATAGAATATATTCCCTACCCCAAGCAGTAATGGCTTGGGCACATTCAAAGGAATACCATCTAAATTTGGAATATCCATAAACACCATACATTGTATTAATCAATCTTTTAATAGCCAATTGCTGAATATTTAACATTTTCTTCTCGGTCGGATCATTAGATTCTTTCATGATCTTTTTAATTCTAAGTCTTTCACTTAGAATGTTTCCAATTACCGATGGTATGAATCCTTTAGGTTCTTTTAGGAATTTATGATTATGTTCTGGACAGACATAATATCTTTCCTCATCACTTAAAGAGGAATCAGTATTATCCAAAGGATTAGAACCTTTAACTAAGACATCGGGACAAATATTCTTTGATATGATAATACTAGGATATAGGCTTCTAAAATCGAACTGTACAAGGTTTTCATGTAGACCAGGTACAGGTTCCTTTACAAATCCCCCCTCATTTTGATCATGAATCCTTGAGGCATCTCCTGCAGAAGGTTTGTTTGGTATAATCTCATTGATTTTATAAGCCTCTTTAACAAGATACCATTCTGCTTGTTGACCAGTGGTCATACGGGTTATATCAAAAAACGGTTGACCGACAATACGTGTAAGCTCTAGGTTTAATGGTAAAGTCTGCTCTGCAATCATTAAGGTTGATACAACATCATCTAAGGAATAGTCGAATAGCTCATCCAAATACCTATTGTCACTATCCCAGTATTTCCAGATAATCTCACCTGGAACATCCTTCTTCTCTTCACCAAATAGCTCCAGATATACACGCTCTAAGGTGTATCTGTCAAGACTCATGTATCTTCTCATAACCAGATATAAATCAACATGAACAAGACCCTTAAATGAAGCGGCATCTGTAAATCCTCTTTTTATAAATTTTAAAGATGAGCCGTCCATACCTAAATCTAGTTCAATTCCATACATTCCTGCCCTATCCTTAAGATATGGAAAATCAAAGTTGTCGGAGTTATAACCTACTATAATATCTACCTGGTTTTCCTTAACAATTCTTACAAATTCCTCGATCATTTGTTTTTCCGAATCTAATCTCATGACAAAGGATTCATCAGTATCTTCTACCTTATCTTTAGTGGATAAAACCTTTCTAATTCCAAAATTACTTGTAACACCAATCATGATTATCTCATCTATATCGGAATTCGGAAGGCCCCTAGGATTGTAAACCTCTAAATCAAAACTAAGTATATTGAAGTCAGTAAATGACTGGTCAAGGTTTTTTGGAGGATGATTTAATTTTACAATCTCAAGATTCTCATAACTGCTTGTGACGCTTTTATGGGAATCTAATATGTCACCTTCAATTTCAATAACACTCATAGGTATAACATCATTATCCATTAAGTAACGTCTGTAAAATGGAATATCATGTTCACGAATATCAACTACAGAATCTAATCCTTTAATCTCATCCCTGTATTTGGGTACCTCCTGAGGATGTGAAAACGTGATTTTTATGAATTTTTTAGGAATCTGGAAGTCTTTCTTATCTACAATCTCAATATCCTCAGTTTCATATACTTCAAGATCTTTCAAGCATTGGTCTATATCTTTAGGTTCTATATAGAAATATGGTTGGAAAATATAGTCTAATGCAATAATTCTCTTAGGATTTTCACCTTCAACTTCCCTTCCAAGTAAACGTATAACAGGCTTTTCATCCTCTGTAATATAATCAATATCCAAAAGCACCATGTTTCTTTTAACCATATTAACACCCAGATTTTTAATATCTCTAAAACTTAATTTAATGTTTAAAATACATATAATTATTGCTCAATTTCTAAAACATTGTCATTATTCTCATTTTGATTTTCAAATTCTTTCTCTTCCTTATATGCCTTGATTACAGCAGATGCAACACCTAATATTAATGGTCCTAAGATAAAACCTACAATACCCATTACTAAAGGTCCTGCAATAAAACCTAAAAGTAGGATTAACGGATGTATATCTGCATATTTTCCTGCAATGGCAGGTCTTATATACATATCACTTAAGGATAATCCGCAACCAAAGATTACAACCAATATTAATCTTATATAGTTTCCGGCAAAGAAATCCTTAACAGCCAATATACAATATACTGGCCATGGCCCAATGACTGGAATCAATTGACAGATACCGGTTATAACTCCCAAAAATCCGCTGTATGAATACCCAAGTAAGCTGTAACCTACAAATGCGATGATACCAATGATTATACTTGTAAGCACATGTCCATAAAAGATACTTTTCAAAACATCCTTTATCTGGTTAAACATCCTATCAAAGAACGATGTTTTTCTATCGGGAATAAATGAAAATATATAATCCCAACATTTATCACCATCACGTGCAAAGTAAAAGGTTGTAAAGATTAAAACCAATATTTGAACGGAGATATTAGGTATATCACGAATAAGGCTTATAAGATAACTAGACAACCACTTAAAAATACTGTTAAAACCATTATAAATACCATTTGCAATAGAATGACTCATACCCTTATATTGATAAGGCAATATTGAAGCTATCCAGGTGTTAAGCTGATTCATATCCAAAGTAGACAGATTTCCAGTACTACCTAAAAGTGATGATATGAGGCTTATTGACATTGTTACAATATAAACCAATAACAATATTATGGGGATGATTATCAAAAGCATTCCTAAAATGTTTGATAATGAGGCGGAGGGTATTTTATTATTTAATCTTCTTGCAACTGGTCTTACACCTAGAGACAATATAATTCCAAGAATCACCATATTCAACACAGGTGTTAAAACCATTATAGAAAGTATTGCGAAAACGATTATAATGATTAAGGGAGTTGTAAGTTTATCTGAAATATTAATTGACATAATATCTTTTTATAATTAAATGAATTGTAAAATTTTCTTTAGCTTTGAGGAATAATATTAAACCAGACAATCTATAGTTTTTTAATTCAGTATAATTAAATTAAATTAATTTTTATTAACTGAAACCAAATTAACAAAGATAAATCCCGAATTAAACTAAATTCTTTCACCGGATGGAGTTCTTCTATACTTTCCAAACTCGGTAATAAGCTTTAAACTATCGTTATCAAATACAGGACCTTCCTTACATACTCTCCAACCAGTTGAATCAACACAACATTGACCACATATACCTATAGCACATTTCATATATCTTTCAAGGGAATATTCTGCATCTATATTGTTTTCCTCCAAGATATCATAGATAGGTTTCATCATGACCTCAGGTCCACATACTACAGCGGAATCATAGGTATTACTTTTAAGTAAATCTATGGTTCTATCGGTTGCAAATCCTTTAAATCCTGAGGATCCGTCATCTGTAACGTTATATACATCTGCACCTGAATTTTTAAGTCTGTCCTCAAACAATAACTCATCTTTATTTACGGCTGCACATACCACATCCACATCATTATTTTTTATAGCTTCATCTGTAAAAGCAGCAATGGGAGCCATTCCAACTCCACCACCAATAGCCAATATCTTCTTACCGGAAGGTATGTCAAATCCATGACCATAAGGACCTCTAAGACCTAATAGATCACCGGCATCTAATTTATGAATATCGCCTGTAAAAGGACCGATATTTTTAACTGAAATTCCAATTTCCTCCTCTTCACGATTTATATAGGATATAGACATTGGCTTTTCATCCTTGAAATTCCACACCATGATAAATTGACCTGGATAAGGAGTTGTATCTTCATCCATATCCCAATCGAAAATAAATGTTTTGATAGTCGGTGTCTCTTCAACAACAGATTTTATTTTTAAAACTTTTGGAACATTCATCTTTACACCCCTTAATCTTTATGAGCAAATCCCACCATTTCATCAATGGATTTAAAATCATTTTCAATCATAAAACCATTTAATCCCTGTGAAATATCATCAAATACTCCAATACCCTCATCCATTATGGAGGTACCTATCTGCACAGCACTTGCACCTGCATATAAATATTCAACCACATCCTCATAGTTGGATATTCCTCCAACACCAATAATAGGAACATCCACCGCTTCAAAAACATCATAAACACAGCGAATACCTATCGGTTTAATTGCAGGTCCACTCATTCCACCAAACTTATTTGCCAAAATAGGATATCCTGTTTTCAAATCGATTTTCATTCCAGGACCCAATGAATTAATTAAACTTAAACAATCCACTCCACCGTCTACGGCAGCCTGTGCAATCTCTGTAATACTAGTTACATTTGGAGTCAATTTTGCAATAATAGGCAAATCCACTGCATCCTTAACAGCACCAACAATCTTTTCAGTTAAAATAGGATCCTGACCAATTGATGCACCATAACCTTCCATTGCATGGGGACAGGAAATATTCAATTCAATCATATCAACCAAATCCTCGATTTCCTGTGCCACATATGTAAACTCCTCAGGATTTGCACCGTAAATTGATGCTATTAGAGCCTGGCCTTCACCTGTTTTTACAGCATTTAACTCTTTAGAAAAAGCACCAACACCAGGAGAGGATAAGCCTATTGCATTTATAATACCTCCGGTGACTTCCACTGTTGTTGGATTATGATAACCTGGATTTGGATCTTTTGAGAAGGATTTGCTTACTACCGCAGCAGCCCCTGAATCTAAAATCCTGTTTAAACTACTTCCATTGCTACCCATAATACCTGCAGCCAACATTAAAGGATTTTTAAGTTTAATACCACATATCTCAGTTTCTAACATAAAAATACTCCATTTAATTATTAAATAACAATACTTCCAAATTATTGAAATTACTGAAATTTTATATCCGAACATGTAAAAATAATTCAATTAAATTTAAATTAGAATATAAAATATAATAATCTAATTATTAATGATTTATGATTTATCTAAGATTTATAATTATGTAATAGAAATCCGGGTAAAAAAAATAGATAAAGGAAAATATAAATTTAAAAAAATCCATTATAGAATTTATAATCATTGAAGAAATTCAATTAAAAATACGGATAAAAGAAATCAGAAATAAAAAAAGACAAATCATAATCAAAATCCAATATCTTAAAATTAACAAATTAAAATCCATTAAAAAATAATTCAAAACCAAATGACTTTAAAAATAAGATTAAGACTATTAAATACTAATTATTTAAAAAAATTATAAAATTTATAAAATATAATTAGACAATGGATTATATATGAACAGATAATTAATATTATTTAAAAATATAAAATAAATAAATATAAAATAGAAAATAAACTTTTAAATAATTCAAAAGAAAACTTTAATATTATATAAAAACATAATATGAAATATGGAAATATATATAACAAATTGTATTGCTGGATTTTTAAGTTTTGATTCCAATCTAAAATTAATTGACTATACTCTTTTTAAGGATGATGAGGCAGGATCAAAACTTCATGATATAAATCAGAACATTCTTACAAGTGAAGAAATCTCATTAATTGAAAAAACATCAGACGAATATGATGAGATAATTGTTGAAACCAGCAATAGACATTCTGATTATAGTGAATTAAAAAATTATGAAAAGATCAGAATAAAACGTCCTAATAAAGGCGGAGAGTATTTAAGAGCCAATTTATTAAGAATTCTTCAAGACATAAACTTCATTTCCTCACCAGAGGAATACAACGAAAAACTAACAGATATCTCCAATCAGATTGCAATATTGAAGATGAAAGAATCCTCACAGGAAGAGGACAAGGTTTTAATTCAAGCCGTAAATGCAATTGATGAGGTTGATGAAGAGATATCCAAATTGATTGAAAGATTAAGAGAGTGGGAGACAATCTATTTTCCGGAGATTGAAACTTTACACAACAATGAATCATATGTTAAATTAATTGTTGACTATGACAATAATAGAGAGAAGATCATTGAAAATAATCCGGAACTCTTAAATAATATCCAAATAAGTAATGGTGCCGATTTAAAAGACGAGGACATCGAAATAATTAATGGTTATGCAAGATCCATAATGTCCCTTCAGAATACAAGATCCTCGATGGAGAAATATATTGAAGACAAGATGGAAAAGATTGCACCAAACCTTAAAGATTTACTGGGAGCAACATTAGGAGCTAAATTAATAGCCCATGCTGGAAGTATAAAGCGACTTGCAACATATTCCGCAAGCACCATTCAGATTATGGGTGCTGAGAAGGCGTTATTTAGACATCTTAAAACTGGTGAGAATCCTCCTAAACATGGTTTAATCTATCAAAACCCCTTTGTTAGAACTAGTAACTATTGGAATAGGGGAAAGATTGCAAGAAGACTTGCTTCCAAAATAACCTTTGCAGTTAGAAAAGATGTTTTTACAGATGACATTAACAGAAATCTTAAAGTAGAATTTGAGGAGGAAGTTGAAAAAATTGAAAAGGAAAATCCTTTCCCAAAACCAAAATCTACTAATAAAAATACCAATAGAAGAAAGAGTTCTAAAAAATCAAAGCATCATAAGAAAACTAAAAAACGAAGGCGTTCAAAAAGAAGAAGGCATTAAACTCAATAAATAAGTTAAGAAAAATAATTAATCAAATTAAATTCTAATTTGAATTTAATTAAAAAATTAGAATGAATTTAAAAAGCATGACCTAAAATTCTTAAAAAATTTAATTGACTATATAAAATGAAATTTATTTAAAACTTAAAGATATATTAAATAGATTATTTTATCAAATCCGATAAAAGAATGATTGAAATAATCAATCCAATAATTAAAATAGATAAAATAATTAAGATTTAAAAGATAAGAATATTAAAAAGCTTATTAAAATAAAGGTAAGTTGATAAAATGGAAGTTTATGAAATAAACAATGACATAGCTACAGAAAACCTAATTCCTGGAACCAGGGTTTATGGTGAACCTTTAGTAAAAGATGAAAAAACAGGAAAAGAATACAGGATATGGAACCCTAACAGATCAAAATTATCTGCAGCATTACATAATGGATTAAGTAAACTAAACATAGATGAACATTCAAATGTATTATACCTTGGTGCATCTACAGGAACTACTGTTTCACATATTTCAGATATTGTTAAAAAAGGTAGGATATTTGCAGTGGAATTTTCACCTGTAAGTATGAGGAAATTATCAAGACTTTGTCAAACAAGACCTAATATTGCACCTCTTTTAAATGATGCAACTAAACCTAAGGATTACCTTAACTTAGTCGATAAAGTAGATGTGGTATATTGTGATGTTGCACAACCTACACAAACACAATTGTTCATTGACAATATGGATCTTTTTATGAAAGACTCTGGACAAGGAGTGTTTATGATTAAATCCAGAAGTATTAATGTTAATATTAAACCAAAAACTGTTTATAAAGAACAGGAAAAAATATTAAAAGCAAATGGATACTCTATTGTTGAGAAAGTTAAATTAGAACCATATGAGAAAGACCATATCTGTTTTATTGTTGAAAGGTCTTTTTAAATTAAACCAATAATTATTAATAATATTTTTTTAAATAAAAAAATATTATACTTTTAAAATTTTATAGCTAAACTATCTAATAAAAACATTCACATTAATGAATATTTATCTACTATTTTTATAATTCATATATGAATATCGAATTAAATTTTATTTTATTATCTTAACTATTATACTTAAAAAAATAATAAATTATTACTCCATTAAAATCAAATTCTAGTAATGATTCCATATCTAAATTAGAAAAATAATTGATTATAAACCATTAAAAATTTAGGTGAAAATATTAAAAAAGTATTACTATTGATACCTTTTTATATTAGTAATTAGATATAATTAAATGCTAATGCAATATATAAAAATTAGTTCAAAAGACCGCCTCTAGATGCAATTCACTCTATAAATACTCCACATCAGTATGAATCTAGAGGATTGAACTTATTTTTAATTTTTACTATTTTTACAATGATTTTCATAATATTTTATCTAATTTTATATTAAATTTAAAGAATTTATTTTCTATTAAAAATTCCATAAAAATTTAAAAAAAAGTATTACTATTCATTAAATAGATTAAACAAAATTTAAAGATTTTTAACTAAATAAAATATTAAAAAATGTGATTATAAATTAAATCTAGATATTAAAAACCTTATTAAGAATCCGAAAAAAAACATAAATTTTGATATAAATTTTACAAAAATCATTTTTTAATTTAATGGATTTAAATAAATGGAATATTATTTATGAAAAAATTATAATCTTTTGAAAAAATCAATGATTTTATTTATTATTAATTTTTTATAATAAAATCGAATTAAATATTCATTAATTATAAAGATAATATTAAAACGCTTTTTCTATCTCGTCAAAGATTATAGATGCAAGAACATCTTTAGATGCAAGTGGAATCTTATTATAGCTACCATCATCATGAACTAATATAATCTCATTAGTATCAGAACCAAATCCACATCCATTATGGGCAAGATCATTTGCAACTACAAGATTTGCACCTGCAGTTTCAATTTGTTTTAAAGCATGGTTAATTAGTTCATCTTCACCTATATCATACTGAGCTTTAAAACCAACTAAGTATACATCTTCGTTTATATCTTTTATTTGACGAATTATTTTTTCCACAGGTTTAAACTCTAGTGAAATATTAAGTGAGGAAGAGATTTTATGAGACTTCATCTCAATCGGTTCAAAGTCACTTATTGCAGCACTTGCAATGAAAACATCAAAGTCACCAATCATGCCTTTAATTGCATCATTCATCTCAGATGATGTCTCAACATGAACCGCGTTAAATATTGATGGAATTTCAACATCACATTTAGCTGCAATTAATGTTAAATCCGCACCACGAATATATGCTTCACGAGCAAGTGCTAAACCCATTTTACCAGAGGATTTATTAGAGATTCCCCTGATTGGATCAATAGGTTCATATGTTCCACCTAAATTTATCAAAACCTTTTTACCTATAATTGAGTTTTTCATAGTATCATGAAATAAATTTTTAAATTAGAATAAGAACTTTAAAAAAAATTAAAAAAAATAAAATAAAATAAAATAATTGAGTCTTTTAAAAGATTCAATAAGTAATCATCAATTAGAATACAATCAATAAAGAGCCAATAATAAGAAAGTAAGCTAATTGATTATTCTTTATCAGCTTTATTTAAGTTAATTAATCTTAATGATTCAAGTACAATATTTTCAATATCAGGGAATTTTGCTTTACCTTCTGCCATCTTAGGATCTACAAAATGAACCCCCTCATTTTTACACTTTTCAATATTTTCACCAATAGCTTTATACATTGAATCATGCATTGATGGAACCATTAAAATTGGAGTATCATGACCATAAGCCGCAATTAATAAAGCATTAATTGGATTATCAGATATTTTATATGCAAACTTACTTATAACATTAGCAGTTGCAGGAGCAACTAAAATCAAATCTTCCTGAGAATATTTAACATGCTCAATTTGTCCTGTAAGTTCAGTTACAACAGGTTTAGTAGTTGCAAACTCCATTGATGTTGGAGTAATAATCTTACAAGCCGCATCACTCATAAAACATTTAACTTCCTGTCCGTTTCTTCTTAAATCTCTAGCTAATTGAACACATTTTGTAGCAGCTATACTACCAGTAACACATAATATTATCATATAAATCACTATTTAAATTTAAAAATAAAAAATAATAAAGTTTTGGCCAAATGTTTGATTTTTAAATATTCAACATTCAAACAAAACAAAATACTGTTTTTATAATAGATTATACTTTAGCCAATAATAATTAAAATAAAATAAAAAAATAAAAATTAAGAAATTTCAATATTTGAAATTATATAATTGAAGTATTTATTTACAGATTCAAATTGACCTTGAGGAGCAGTACACAATATTACATAAACTTGGTTATTACTTTCAACCCAAACTGCCCTATGCTCTTTAGTGTTATTACCTATATCAGAAAGATATTCTGCCTCATAAGCCTCTTTACCATTAACGGCAGTAGAATTTCCTAAAGATACTAATTGATTTGATGAATTAGATAATATTGATGAATATGTTTGGTTAACAAATGTATTTAATGATTCACCATTTAAATCTCTTTTTTCAACATTAACATTTACTCGACCATATTTTGAAGATGAATCAATTGACTTAGAATCTGCAATAGCTACAACAGTATCATTTGTTTCAGCTCTAGCTATAACCCAATCAGATGGAAATTTAAGAACAACACCATTTTGAGAAACAGTTTGAACATCTGTTTGATTTGTATTGTTCTGACTCCTCTCATGATTGGAAAATATTACCGCTGCACCAACTAATAATAAAATAATAATTATTCCTAAAACAATATAAGATTTTTTCATGATTAATCCACCATATAAAAAATAATTAATAAATTAAAAAATATTAATTTATTGAGTTGATCCTCCAGATGAGGAACCACCAGAGTCAGAACCACCAGTATCAGAACCACCAGAATCTGAACCACCAGAGTCAGAACCACCAGTATCAGAACCACCTGATGAAGAACCACCAGTATCAGAACTAGTTGTAGTGGAACTAGCAGAATCTGATGAAGCAGTAGTAGTAGTAGTATCAGAGCTACCTGAGTCTGAGGTACTTGTACTAGTTACATTAGAAGTTGTATTATTTTCTATAACCACCGGGAAAGCAGAGTCAGTTACAACTGCAGAGGCATCGGAAATATTAACAGCCTGAAAATCAAAGTTGAACATTCCAAATCCAATTCCTGCAGTAAATGCAATGATTAAAAACAACACTACAAGAATACTGTATTTTCCCTTATTACTTTTACTTGCTTTAGGTTTATTATTATTAACAGGTCTTTTAGGATTAACAATATATTTCTGAACAAGTCTTTCATCTTCCTTCCTGCTTAACTCTGCAGCCCTTCTGTCAGGTCTGTAATTACGATTAGGTTTACTAGATGAAGAAAACTGTCTTCCTTGCATGGCACGAATTCTGCTGGAAGCATCAATATTCTTTAACTTAATCATATATTGTCGTGATAACTCCTTATACTTCTCATCTGAGATTTTACCTGCTTGATGATCAGCTTTAAGTTCTTTCATGACTTTAATAAGCTTTTCTTTATCTGGATTAATAATACCATCAACCTAAAAAAAATTTTAAAAATAATATTTAAATTAAATATATTAATCTATTTATTTATTATTTTTCATATAAAATTATTATGATTATATCTAGAAATTCCCCTTAAAAAATAGCTTTATTAAAAATTCAAAAATATTGAAAATTAAATAAAATCCCTAACAATTAAAAAAAAATAGAATAAAAAAACATGGAGAATCCCATATACTTAAAAATTGACTAATATCATGTTAATCATTTAAAATTATAGAAAATTTATAGAATTAAACTTTTAAAACTAATTTCCTATTGAATTAAATGATATGAGCCTAATACTTTAAAAAAGGAAGTATTTTCACCAATTAACTTTAGGATTTTACCGATATCTTCATCTTGCCTATGACCTTCAAAATTAATAAAGAAAACATATTTGTTTAATCCCTGTTTAGAAGGTCTTGATTCTATTTTAGACAGGTTTATAGAAAACTCTGCAAAAATGCCTAAAATTCCATATAATCCGCCAGGCCTATCATCGTGTAATGAAAATACAATGCTCGTTTTATCATTACCTGTGGGTCTTGAATCATGTTTAGACAAGACTACAAACCTTGTTTCATTATTGTCTACATCCTGAATATTCTCATCCAGAATATTTAAACCATATAATTTTGCAGCCTTAACAGTACCAATTGAAGCTGAGTTTTTAAGGTTTACAATATTTTTACATGCTGCAGCAGTACTTGACGTTGAATGAACCCTAAAAGAATTGTTCAAAATATAATTATGACACTGTGCCAATGCTTGGGGATGAGAATAAACATCGCTTATATCAGATAACTTAAGCCCTTTAGGAGCCATAAGATTATGATTAATAGGAAGAACAATTTCACCTTCAATCATCAGATCATATTCATGAACCAGTGCATCCAAAGTGACATTGACAGGCCCTTCTATAGAGTTTTCAATTGGAACTACACCTTTAACACATTTAGATGTGATAACTGCATCCATCACATCATTAATGGTATCAAAATAGACAAGTTCCGTTGAGTCATCATATAATTTATCCTTTAAAATAGAAGCTGCCTGATGGGTAAAAGTACCTTCAGGTCCTAAAAAAGCAATATGGGAAATTTAAAAAACCTCCAAAAAAAATAGTAAAAAAAAGCTAAAATGAATTTTAGCTTTATAAAATAAAATTATTCACTTTCTATGTCTGCTACAAGAGCAAGCAAATCTGTTTGAGTAATGATTCCAACAACGTTGTTGTTTTCATCAGTTACAGGATATCCGTTAAATCCTGTTTCCTTCATTAAACCTGCAACTTCAGAAATACTTGCATCTTTAGAGATTCCGGAAACAGCAGTAGACATAATATCCTTTACATAAATATTTTTGATTTGTGTTTTTTGATATTTTTCAGGTGTTTTCTTTTTGAAATCCATGAGAGCCCTGATAATATCTTTAGAAGTGATAATTCCAACAAGACCATTATCCTCATCGGTAACAAGTAATCTACCAATTTTATTATCAATAATAGTACGTCTTGCATGAACTAATCTGTCCTCTGTAGAAACTGTAATAACATCCTCGGTCATCACATCTTCAACTTTAACTTTATCATAAGCCCTACCAGTACATAAATCTACAAAGTCAGCTTTTGAAACAATTCCAACCATAACATCATTGGATTCGATTGGTACAGAACCAATTCCATTATCCAACATGATGTTTGCAACATCGGCCAAATTCATTGATTCATCTACTGCTACAACGTCTTTAACCATAACAGAGGATATATGTAATTTAGCAGGAGTTAAATTGTTGGTTTTTGAAGATCCTAATTTTTTTGCAATATCCCTTTCTGATACAATACCTACTAATTCCCTTTCATTATCCTGATTAGTATTGATTACAGGTAATCTGGAAATATTGTTTTTTCTAAGTAATTTCAAACCATCTAAGATATTTTGATCCTTATCGATAGTTACCAAATCCTCAGACATAATGTTTCTAATTTGCATAAATATACCTCCTAGGGATTATTAGTAAAATTACCAATAAAATAGCAAATCTATAAGCTAAAACCATATTGAAGGAGCTATTCTATTAATAATTAAACTAGAAATATAATTAAAAAAACTTATTAATTTAATGATAATATATTAAATCTAACTATCATTAATAGCTTTAAGAATATCTCTTTCAGTGATAATTCCAAGAACTTTATCGTTTTTAACTACTGGAACTCCACCAATATTCTTCTCTTTTAATAATTCAGAGAAATCTCCAAGTCTAGTTAATGGTTCTACAGTTCTTGCACCTTTAGACATAACCTCAGAAATTTTAAGATCCCCTAATAATTCCTCTGCACTGTTAGTCTTCATTTGAGAGAAGAATTTTTTATCAATGAAGTATCTTAAAATATCAGTTGATGTAACAATTCCAACAAGTTTTTCTGGAGTATGTTCTGGAATATTCTCATCTTCACTTACAATAGGTAATCTCCTGAAACTGTTTCTTACCATAAATTTGGTTACATAGTCAAAGGAAGTACCTGGAGTAATAGTAATTACATCAGTAGTCATGTAATCTTGAACTAATTGATCAGTTAATACACCAGCTAGAGATAAAGCGAAATCTCTTTCTGTAACAATACCAACTAACTTGTCTTCTTTATCTACAATTGGCATTGCACCAACATGATTATCAACCATGACTTTAACAGATTCGCGAATAGTAGATTTATGATTCATAGTGATTACACCACGAGTCATGATTTCCTTAATTGGTTCGTTGATTGCTGAAAGATAATTATCATTACATTTGTATTTTATGATATTGTATTTATCTCCACCACCTAAGAAATTAATAATATCCATACAGGTTACAATACCTAAAAGTTTTCCAGAACCAGGGTCTGTAACAGGAATCCTCCTGAATTCATTATCTATCATTAATTGAGCAGTGTCTTTAATGGTTGTAGTAGGAGGTACAGTAATAACATCTTTACTTGCTAAACTCATTAAATCCCCGTCATGCTCAGATAGTTTAGTTTCACGTTCAACAGATCCTTTATTTCTGGATTTTAAATTTTTAGTGTTAATATCTTTCATAGAACACACCTCTCTTTTTAATTAAAAATTGAAAAAGATAATTACTCTCAAAATTATTAACAATTACTTAAACCAAATAAGACAAAATAGAATAATTTATATTAAAAAATGTCAAACAGTAGAAGAATTATTAATAAAATTAGAAGTAATTTTCTAAAATTAACTAATATTTTATTCTATAAAAAATAGTTAAAATCTTTTTTTAAATCACCTTTTTTTCAATCATATAAATATTACATATTTAATAATAATAATGTTTTCTATATGATTTTTTTAAAAATAGATTTTATAAGAAAGTTATAAAAAACTTGGACATAATTTTAAAAAAAATTTAAATTTTAATATAAACTATTTAAAAGAAGTTTTAATAAAATCCAATTTAAGGAAAGAGATTAAATCTAAGTTTTACATTTTAAGTATTTTCAAATCTAAAATTGGATTTCAGGAAAATCTCAATTATAAAAATAGCTATATTAAAAGTATTTCAAAAATAAAAAAGATAATAATCCAATCCAAAAACCATAAAAAATAAGAATGAATGGTTTAAATAAAAAAGATAATAATCCAATCCAGAAACCATAAAAAATAAAAACAAAATCATCAAGTTCTTAAAACTAGAAAATATGAAATAGAGTTTATTCAATTTCAAAACAGATAAAAATAAAAAAAATAGAAATTACCGAATTCTAAAAACTGATAAAAATATAAGATAAAAGAATTATTCAATTTCCAAGAATTTATGTAACTGGGGAATTGTTAAAACATCCATATATTTACCAATAGCCTGTGAAAATTTAAAAAGCAAATCCTTACTATTTTTCCACCTGCTAATTGGACTAACTGGTTGTATAACAACAGAAACCAAATCCTTATCATTAATTTCATTACTCATTCTTGAGGCTAAGTTTTCAACATAGTCTAGACCAGACTCTGGAAAAAGAACAATTTTACAATATACCTTAATTGAATTTTCCAGTAGAATATTTACTGATTCTATTTCCCTATCAAATATTTTATTGTTATAATCACCGTCAAAGTGTTCTGGTAATTTAATATCCAATGACACATAATCCAGATTATCTAGTTTTTTAATTTCATTAGGAAAGGTACCATTAGTTTCAAGAAAACTGGGAGTATCAATTCTATCAATGACTTTTCTTATAAAGTCTGCATATAAGAGAGGTTCACCACCAGTGAAGGATATGGAATGTAAGTCCTCTGTTTTAAGACTGTTGATTCTATCTACCACATAATCTACTGATTTAAGTTCCCCGTTTTTAACAGATTTGGAATCTTCAGTATCGCAGTAATTACAATCCAAATTACATCCTGCAAATCTGACAAATATCTGCCTTCTACCTACTAAAAGACCTTCACCCTGAATAGATGAAAATATTTCAACAATTGGTGCTTCTAACATATTAAACCCTTAATCTAAAATTTTAGTAAACATAGCCCCTTGACCAATACCCTCATTTACACATGCGGAAATAGAGTGTATGTTTTTATTATCTTTAAGAGCCTCACTTAATTTATTTACGAAGTATTCGGATAAAGCTTCTGCTGAGGTATATTTTAAGGGAAGAAGAACACAGTCTTCTTTTGGGATAGTATATCCCTTTTTACCAATTTTAAATTGTACGCTACCATATTTATCAAAGCTTTCAATAGAGATATTGTCATTGTCAATTCCATTGAAATCCATGACCCCATTATAGATTGGAATTAGCAACCTGTGATCTAAACTATCACATAATCCTTTTACAATTGGCTTTACTTGTTTAAAATCCACAACGAAATCATATTCTCCGGCCTTTTCCCCTTCAATTTCAATATCAACAAAATAGGAATGTCCATGAATAAATCCACAGGTTTCATGACCTGGAATTATATGAGCTGCAGAGAATCTCAAATTAGCATTAATACCATTAATAATTATTTTCATCAAATACACCTTCTAAAAATTTAAAAATCCAATAGTTTAGTTTTACTTATATCCAATTCAATTGTTTCTAGTTCATCAATATATGCATCTAAAACATCATTCATAAAATCGAGAATATTGTCATCATCAAAGATATAGTTACCCTCTGAATCTTTAATGTCAAATAATCCTATTGTGTCAACGTCATCAGGGGTTCCGCTATCATGAATATTTAATGCGAAATGGATTTTCATTGAACTGAGTGTTGCTGATGCAATACATACACTAAGTTTTCTGGAATCTATATAAATATCATCCCCATCACGGTGGGCAACTACACCTTTTCCAGCTAGTTTTTCATTAAATATTAAGATTAAAAGCCTTTGACGCAAGTAGGCAATTCTCATGTTAGCAGGCTGACAATCAAAAAACTCAGTCATGGTATGAAACATCTCATCGGATTTGATCTCATTTCCCACATCTGCAAAATCCTTAATATTATCAGGACGAATATTCATAGGTCCTCTCCAGGATATAATTGAGGAACCTCTAATATTAAACTCTCTAAAAGCCCATAATGGATTTATCTGACTTCCATCATAAGCAAATTTCTTATCAATGTGTTTATGTATAATTGACATGTGATTTCTCCTATAAAAATCAATAATTAAAAATCTTTTATTAAGTAATTATATTATGTTTTTTCAAATTAAAATAAATTAATCTTTCAATTTAAAAAAAATATTGTAAAAGTTTAAAATACCACTAACAAAATAAGCAATAAAAGGAAAGCTAGAACTTATAATAGATATAGACATATTTAAAAGATAGTTTAAAAAAAATAACGGGTTTTAAATAATTAACTAGGAAAATGTACCAAATTATAAAAGATTTTTATAAAACAACATTAACGGTTTATTTTAAATATCTAACCTAGAAATTTAATTACAACCAGGTTTTAAAATTAAAAAATCACAAATCAAAAAATCTATTAAGAAAAATAAGAATAATTAATAAATAATAAAAATAAATATTTAATATAATATAGTTGTTTTTTTAAAAACAAGAATTTAAATAAGTGATTTTAATGATAGAAGTAAGAACTAGAGATTTTATACATACAAAAGACGATTTATACTTTGCATCAACTAATTATCTACATCCTAACAATAGAATCATTTCATTTTTAAGATACATCCCTAATCCAAATGGAGATAGGGAGAAAAACGGTAAGAAATATTCAAAAGTAAACTCAAAAGAGGCATTTGATTATTTAAAAGAAAACCATCCTGATTACCTATATTTCTCAGAAGTTGCTAATGTTCCAATGATGGGAGTACCAATAGACAAAGTAGATAAAATCATTAGACCAGAAGATAGACTTAAAGAGATTAGAGAAGGTAAAGACAAGAAAGTTACCAAGGAAACAAGGGAAAAGCTAATTGATTTATCTGATTTCTTCCACTATATTGCAGGTATCGATTATGAAAACTTAGGTATTTCCGGATCCACCTGTCCAGGACTTCAAAAAGCCGAAAATTCCGATTTAGACTTTGTCGTTTATGGTTTGGAAAATCATAGAAAGGCAGTCAATACATTTAAAAAATACCATGACCAGGAAGTGGAAGTAGGGGAAGGAGAATCCAAAAGAAAAATAGTCCTTAATCCTATTCAAAATGAATTCTGGGAAAGATTATATCATAAAAGAATTAAAGACGACAGTTTAACTAAAGAAGAATTCTGCTGGTATGAATCAAGAAAGTTCAATAGGGGAGTAATCAGAAATACATTATTTGACATTCTATGTACTAGAAACCTTGATGAGGTTGAGGGAAAATATGGCGATACAAGATATGAACCCCAAGGTATTGCAGAAATAGAATGCACCATCACTAACTCAATCCAGGCAATGGATAATCCTGCAGTATATGAAATTACCGATGTAAAACTTTTAGATGGTGTAGATGTAGAGATAACAGGACTCGCATCATTTACACATACTTATGCAGGAGAGGTCATGGAAGGTGAAAGGGCTGTTGCAAGAGGAAAGGTTGAAAAAGTAATTACTGAAGGTAAAAAACCATGGTATAGAATTCTAGTAGGTTCAACAAGGGAATCTATTGGAGAATATATAAAACTAAAAGATAGTCCTGTAGAATAAATAAAATTAAAACAATAGACAATATTAAAACAAAATAATTACAAGATTCATTGATTAAATCCCTATTATTATCAATAATTATTGTAATTATCAATCCTATTTTTAAAATAATTAAATAAAAACTCCATTTAGAAAAATGCTATTTTTACTATAAACTATAAAAATCAATTTTAACCAAAAGAAAACATACCACCTAATATTAAACTATAAAAACCAATATTTAAAAATTAAATAAGATCACTTTTTAATAGCCATAACCATTATGAATTTTCATAAAAAGGCATAATACCACGTTTTAAACTCTATTTTTTTAAAAATCTAAAATTGAATTCAGCCACAGTATTTTTATTAAAAGAAACTTTTTAAATATTTCAACTAGTTAAAATGAAAAAATATTTAGAAATTAAAATATTTTTAAAAATAAAAAAATCTTTAAAACTAAAATAAATACTATATCTTAAATTATTTTAGAAACTAAAAGTTTACAACCATTATTTACTTCCATATTTAAATATCATTAGTTTTATAGAATAAAACAAGAATTATAATATTTAAATATTGAAAAGTGATAAAATGATAAGTTTAAAAAAGATTAAAACCTATATGTACTGTCCATTAAAATTATACTATGAAGATAACATACATGAAAATGAAATTAAAAACGAAAGATACGAAGCTGGAAAAAGAATAAAAGAGATTAGACTTGATATTCAAGACTTAATTCAAAGAAATCTAAAAAGATTAAACAGAAACATGGATTTAAAAAGAATCGAACAAGAATTAAATAAAAATATAAATTATTATATAAACAATCAATTAAACGAAATTTATGATCCCGAAAAATATGACATTGAGGATATTGAAAAATATAAAAATGATTTAATGCAGGAATCCAAATATAACATTCAACTATTAAGTTTAAAATCAAAAAGATTAATGGATTTAACCAATGAAAACGGCCATAACATTACGGAAAGACTATTTCCAACAGCAATGTATAATTATATCCTAAGAGATCCAGAGCTAGAAATTACAGGGATAGCTGAAAAAATAGAAATTATACAGGGAAAATACTATCCGATAATTTTTAAAACATCAATTCCACCTATAAAAGGTGTTTGGGATAGTGATGCCATTGAACTTGCATTTACCTCCATACTTATAGAAGAGGAATTTGAAACCGAGGTTTATGTAGGATTTGTAGATTATGTAAATATCGGAGAGCGAAGACCTGCAGTGATTGATGCAAACCTAAGAAAAAGTTTATTTAGAAAAATAGATTATGTAAGAACCATCCTTTATAATAAAGAAATTCCAACAGCAAAATATGATTTAAACAAATGTAAAAACTGTGAATTCAAAGACATTTGCTTGGACGATTATGAAAATCCAATAGAAATATAAAAAAAATTAATAGTAATTAAAATCTTCTTTTATTTTCAGGTAATTTACGGTAATCAAATACGGCAGTATCTGCTACCTGCATTACAGCCATAACACCTGCTTGAATAGGATCAGTTACAACTAAATCAGAAACTTCAGCTACACCACCAGGCATATTTAAACTGAAAACAATTAAATCATTGAACTTTTTAAGTTTCTTTATCTCCTCGACTATTTTTCCACCCATTAAAGATCCAGCAAGAACCAATACCTTAACTCTAGGAGTTCTACTTAAGATATTAACCGCCTCGGCAATGGCATCCTCACCTACAACAGGTAGTGTATCAACACTTATTCGCTCACCACGGATATTATGTCTATCTGCCTCTGTGATTGCACCTAATGCAACTTGTGATACCTGTGCTCCTCCACCATAGATAAGTATGCGCTTTCCAAATATATCATTTGCAGAACGGTGAATATTCACAGATAAAACTGAATCCAAGGTATTTAACTTTTCTATTAAAGATGTAATATTATTAACATCCTCCAATTCTAAATTTACAAAAGCAATGTCCTTTTTATCAATAAATAAATTTACAAAAGAAATGTTAATATCAAATGAAGATATGATATCTGTTATTTGAACTAATACCCCTTTCTTTTCCTTTGTTTTAATTGTTATTGCATAACTATTCATAATACCACTTAATTATTAATTAATAATTTGAATATAATAGTATAAAAATTTAAAAAAAGATAATAATTAAAAATTGAAAAAAGGTCATAATTTGGATTTTATCTCATCAAGTTCTGCGTGAGCTTTCTTATACATCATAAGAAAATTATCCTCCTCCCTTACAGGAATAATATCCAAATCTAATTTTCTGTGTTCTTCTATCCAACTTTCATCAAATACAGGAATTTCAATCTTAATAGGTTCAGATGTTTTATTAACTACAATAATGTTTCTATATGGAAAATCCCATTCAACAATATAACCACCTAAACTAATTATATGATATGGTCTAACAATAAATTTCAAATAAATCACCTTTCTAAATTAAAATTCCTATAACTATTGCAAGTACACCTAATAAAGTAGAAGCGATTACAACTGGATAAAATTGTTTGTTTGTGAATATAGGTGTAAAAGCATTTAAAATACCAATGAATAATGTGAATATTAATGCAACAACAACAAATACAATAAAATTCCAGGATAATAGATCAAGAGGGATTCCTAAAAACAATATTGTAAATAATGCAGATAATGTAAACATTAATAATCCTTTAGATAAATAGATTACAGAACGATAACCAGCAATATATTCCATATAGGGTCCTTGAATAACATCGGCTTCAGCCTCTATTATATTAAATGGAGATTCGTTTAATACGATCACTGATCCTATAAAAAATACAATTGCAGCCAATATACCCTGTGTTGTAAATAATAAAGGACCATTTGCCATTTGATATTTAATAATATCGGACAAATATAAACTTTTAGCTGAAACAACTGGAACGAATAATGCTAAATATAAAGGAAAGGAACCATAAGTAATCATCCTAAGAGATCTTTTGGAACTAATATCCTCCAAATGAGATCTAACAATACCAGAAGTGTGAGCTGCACCCTTAACTATATCTGGAAATTTTAAAGATAGAGACATTACTGATTTAGATAAAGATCCCATTAACACATAAGACACTTCTTCTACTTTCAACAATCCAACAATTGCAATGATACTTGCAAGTAGGTATGCAGGATACATTTGAGGAGTTAAAAATAATAAAATCAACAATACTGCTAGAAAACTAACTATAGGTAATGCTTTATATAAACCTGGAGCAGGAGAATTTGGCCTTAGATTTTCCTTAAAAGAAAATTTTATAGGCGCCATTATCCCCGGTGCAGTAACAATAGGTCCAATACGTTGTTGAATTCTAGCTTGAACATATTTTCTTTCAATACCTGGTAGGAATGTTCCAATTATAAAACATATTATCAAAGTAATAATTGCACCTATAATTGAATACAAAATTGTAATATCTGCCATGTTTTCCCTCTAATTTTATAATTCAATGATTTCAAATGTTCTATCGGTACATGTAAAGCAAGGGTCACATTGAACAATACATAATTGACCGTCGGTTATTTGATTTCCAATAGCCGCATATTGCATTGCACCGATATTTGTCATGGATGGAGTTCTGATTATAGAGCTTCTAACTCTTCCATCCTCAATAGCATAAGAATCATATAAAATTCCACGTGGAACTTCAATATAATGTTTAATTGCTTTACAATCATACATTTCCCAATTACGATTTGTAATTGGACCGCTTGGAAGATTTCTTACAGCTTGTCTAATGATTTTAATAGATTCAAAACATTCTAAAACCCTGAGTAAAAGGTTAGATTTAACGTCACAACCATCCAATACAGCAACATTAAAATCAAAATCATTATATTCTTTCATTTCTGTTCTTAAATCATAATCAAAACCACAAGCACGTAAACTAGGACCTGTAACCCCTAATTTTTTAGCTTGTTTAGGAGGTAAAATACCAATACCTTCAATTCTTGAGTTTACAATTGGATCTGATGTGAATCTATCAGTGAATTTAGTCAAGTCTTTTTCTAATTTGTCCATCCCCTCATTTAACCTTTGAACTCTCATATCATCTAATTGGCATCTTGGTCTTACTCCACCAATTACAGAAACTCCATATTGAACTCTGTTACCACCAATCATATTAAGTAATTCCATTACAGTTTCCCTGATATAAAATATTCTCATGGCAAAAGTTTCATGACCTAAAACTTCATTACCATGTGCTAAATAAAGTAAATGACTATGTAATCTCTCAAGTTCACCCATAATAACTCTAATATAATTAGCCCTTTCAGGAACATCGATGTTTAAACCTTTCTCAGCAACCATAACAGAATTCCAAGTATGACAATTAGAACAAATACCACAAATTTTTTCAGTTAATGCATTTGCTTTTTCTACAGGAAGTCCTTCCATAATTCTTTCTACACCTCTATGGTTAACCCCTATAGTTATTTCCGCCTCTTGAATGATCTCATCTTGAACAAAAAAGCGAACTCTGTAAGGTTCTAAAGCAGCAGGATGAACAGTACCCATTGAAATTTCAGTCTCAATAAGTTCTCCCTGTGATTTAGGTATTTTTTCTTCAATCATTTTAAACTCCCAATAATAATTTTTGAATAATAATAATTAATTGATAAATATAATAATTTAATCTGCTTCTAATAGTTTAGGTAAAACAGATACAACTCCAGCTAGAAGGTCTTGAGGTCTGACTGCACATCCTGGAACCTTTGCATCTACTGGAATTACATTATCTACAGGACCCATAATCTCTTCTGAAGGAATATCCCCATGAATATTTTTATAGACACCACCCATTAAAGCACAAGATCCTGCAGCTACAACTATCTTAGGTTCTGGTATTGCATCATATATCCTAAGCAATGGTGCTTTATTTTGATAAGTTACAGGGCCAGTTACTACTAAAATATCCGCCTCACGAGGATTCCATGTTAAAAAAATATTATATTGTTCTATATCTATCTTTGGTGAAAGTACTGAATTTACTATTTCTATATCACATCCATTACATCCACCAGTATAAACTAACATAATATGAATAGCTTTTGACCTTGAATAAGATTTAAGACTCATAACATCCTCCTACCATAATTATGAATAATAAGTTAATAATAATTAATAATTATTTAGAATTCTTTGATTTATTCTCCTGATTCTTAATAATAGTTTTATCTGATAAATACTGAGAAATAAACTCAAGTTTATCCTGAGGTATTCTAAATGGTTTCTCAATTAATTCCTTTGTATCAATAGTAATATCTCCAACGGCATTTGGGTGAACTGTTGCCTGCTCACCAAATAAGGAGTATATTGGACAGAAATCATGACACCAATAACATACAACACATTTATTACTATCAAATACCGGAACCTCAGTTTTAGCCCAACCATCAACTAACCATTCTGCTTGATCCAGTCGTTTCATAGTTATGGCACCGGTTGGACAGACATTAGCACAACCACCACAACCAATACAAGCATCGGTATCAACTTTCTTTTCAGGTTTAACATTACCATTTAAGACATCATTTCTTAAATCCATATCAGTAACTCTATCTGAAGCAAAAAAAATCCTCTTAAAGTTAGAATAAATACCTTCTAATGTGATTCTAATTAGACTTTTCATTTTGAACACCTGATAGTTTGATTTTTATTTACAAATGTCCTATCAAATATAAATGCATTTGAAGGGCAAATATTCTTGCATGCTCCACAGTAAATACATTTATCCTGATTAACTGTAAGACTGTCTCCATTATCAATAATTGCATCTTCAGGACAAATATTATAACATAATTTACAATTAATACAGAAGTTTTGATCTATCTTATTAAATCCGTCAATAATGACCTTTTTAGATAATGTAGATTTTTTAATCGCGTCTACAGGACAATAAATTGCACATCTTTCACATAGTATACAATCATCAAGATTTACTTCAATTCCCTCTTTTTTAAGAATTATTGTATCTTCAGGACATACCTCTACACAAGTTCCACAGTTAATACATGTATCATTTGCTTTACCATCCCATTTAACAAAATCATATACACGGGCATTCTGCTCACAGACAGATACACAATTACTACACAAAGTACAATATCCCTCAAGATAGGAATCCTTTTCAATATTGTTTATAACAATTCCATTACTATTAATATGTAAAGTAGAAACAGGACAATATTCAATAGACTTATTAAAATTATTTAATGTATCAAAGTCTTTTGAAATATCATACCTTAACTTACCGTCAATAATAACTAATGAATCAGTTTCTGACATATCTTCACATAATCCGCAATTTAAACAGGAGACAATGCTACCATTATTTTCCTGTTGTAACTTGTTAACGGAAATTTTAAAGTCATCAAGAATTATGGCATCGTTAGGACAGTTTTTAAGACAGTTTAAACATAATGAACAGGTATCATAGTTAACTATGCCATTTTTAATAGACTGAGTTGGACATACATCGGCACAGATATTACACTGGTTACATAATCCCCTAGCTTTATCTACTGTTAGACGAATAGCGTTTGTAGGACAGTAATATTCACATCTTCCGCATAAAATACAATCATCCAAATTAGTATTTACACATAATCTAGTTTTTGATTCAGTATTAGGACGAGTATGAGTTTCATATCTAGGAAGAGCCGCATCCAATGATTTTAAATAATTTATCTGTTTATCCTTAATTAAATCAAAACCATCTACCCTACTATTATTTGGACAAATATCAGTACAAACACCACAACGTGCACAGATTCCTTTTACAACCCCATCCTCATTAATTTTAATATTATTTATAGGACAATTAAATTTACAAACACCACATCCATTACATTTTGCCCTATCGACTCCATAACCACCATATTTATTTTTATAAATAGCATGGTTAGGACAAGCACGATAACAAGCACCACAAGTAATACAACTAAAAGCCCTACCATTTATTAATCGTATAGCTTCAGTAGGACACTGTTTGATACATTCTCCCAAACCTTCACAATTATTTGTAGATAAAAACATAATATTAACTTCCATAAACTAAGAATTTTTAATTTGTATTCTTTTTCCTTCCAAATATTAATTTTGATAAAACTAAAGCTATAGCAGCAGCTATAAATCCAGTTGAAAATGAAAAATCAGTATAATATGGGAATGCTCCTTCCAAACACCCAACTAATACCAATATTATAAACATTACAATAAGTGAAGAATTTGTGAAGTATTCAGTATACCTTAATCTAGATCCTATTACAAATCCAAATACTAAACCAAAAATTATTGGACCTAAATTTATCATTCTTCTTCCTCCTTTTCCTCACTTAAAGATTTAAAACCTAAAAATACAATTACAATAGCAGTTAAACCAACAAATACCTTTAAACCTACCAATATATTGAAATAGGGTACAATTCCCGCATTTGTAACATCAGGATAATGGAATATGTTTACAATATTTGAGGGTACAATTGAATAGAAATCAGTACCTACATTGTATAGAAATGAACCTCCGAAATATAAACCAATAAGCCCAAGTACGATATAACCTAAAGCACCTATTGATTCAAAGGCAGTGATAAAATTCTCTGAAAGATTTATTGGAGAATCATCTAAACCAAATACCAATAAACAAAGTATAATTCCTCCAGCAATCATCGCTCCACCTTGGAATCCTCCTCCAGGAGTAATATGACCACCTAATATTGTCAATATTCCTGCACAGATAAAAATCAATGAGGCAGGCAAAACAAACATTTTAAGAATAGGACTGGTTTTTTTATTTGTCATCTTTACCCTCCTTAAGTCTTCCTTTACCAAATACTAAAAGAACAACCACAACTGCACATACCAATATTAAGGATTCACCTAATGTATCATAACCTCTCCAATCAAAAACAATTAAAGTAACCATATTAGGTTCTATTTGGGTTCCAAGGAAATTATAAACCTGACTAATTCCAGGTTGTATAACAGCTTTAATGTTATAAAATACATCCAATAATGAAATTGAAAATAATAGGGCTGCTACAGAAGCTACAATATTTCTAATAGAGTTTGACATTATATACCACCCCAATAAATTACACTTACAATAATTCCTAAAGCAATAATACAATAAAACATCATTTTATCCATTGAATCATCTTGCTCAGAGAATAATTTAATACTAATTGGTAGATTAGTGAAGATTAACACTATAAGTATTAAGATTATTATAGCGGTTAAAATCACACTAATATGTCTAAGTAACAATGCAGATAATAATACTGATGAGATCAGAATCAATTCTGCAGCTATAGCACCTGAAACATTCTCATTATTTAAATGATTATTAGAGAATTTATCTTTTAATGAATTTATGAAATCTTCATAAAAACTCATAGTAACCCTCCTATAAGTTCAGCAATAGGATTAGTAACTAATCCCGGATATAAACCTAAAACGATACAGATTATAAGTAACACTGCAACTGCAAACACCATAGATCGTGGAATTGTTTCATGTACAAATTCTAAATCAGTAGGTTGAGGTTTTAAATATATTGAATAGAAAGCCTTAACAAATACAAAGAACGTTGCAATACTTACAAGTATAGCTATTACAGAAATCTCAGGAAAACCTGAATTTAAAGCTGCTTCAATAATCATAAACTTACTTCTAAAACCATTAAATGGAGGTACTCCTGCCATTGCAAAACCACCAAGTAAGACCATAATCGCCATTGATTCATTTTTAGAAATTAATCCCCCTAACTTTCTAGTATTAGAGGTGTTAGTTAAATAAACTACTGCACCTAATCCTATGAATAATAATGCAGTTACGATTAATTCATTAATACCTTGGAACAGACCTGCAGTAATTGAAAATCTAGAACCTAATCCAAATCCTAAACCGACAAAACCCAATTCACCAACAGATAGATATGCTATCATTCTTCTAAAATCTGTTTGCATAACAGCCATTGAAACTCCTAAAACCATTGCCATAATGGAAATTAAAAGTACTGCCCCTTTAAATAGATTTAATTTTCCAAATATTCTAAACATTACAACTGCAAATGCAACTAAAGTTAATAAACTCATACCTTGAAGTACAGAGGCTGAATAAGGCTCAGCTTTACTGTAGATTGATGATTTTATTACATGGAATGGTGGAAAACCTGATGCATAAAGCCATCCAAAGAAAATTAATCCAAATGAGAATAATACTATAGGTCTTGTTTGTGGTGAGCGTATTAAACTAGTGTTAACAATATTTACAATATCAGTTATATTAACACTTCCAGCAATTGCAAGCAATATAGCAATTCCTAAGAGTAATATAGGACCTCCAATAGAACCAATTATCATGTATTTTAAAGCTGTTTCATAATTATCATCTGCTTTTGAAGCAATAATAATACCTGTTTGGATTAATGCGGCTATCTCAAAAAATACATACATGTTAAATAGATCATCAGACATCATCATTGCGGATACTGAAGCAGTACCCATAAATACTAAGAATAAAAATGGTCCTGATGCCCTCTTCTCAGAATTTAAATATGCAAATATTGATAAGAAAACCACAATTCCCATCATGAATATAAAAACCTTTGAAAGGGAAGTGAAGTTATATGTAATTGCAGGATGTAGATTATATAATCCTGTTGAGCTTATATAACTTGGTAAACCACTTATATTACTTAATGATAAAGGTTGATGACCACCGAAATAATGTAATCCATAGCCTGTAATTAAAGTTATAATTGGTAAAATAATTCCTACAATAAAAGCAATAACCTTTATCGTCTTATTGTTTTTTCCAAAGAGATTTAAAAGTAATGCTGCAATAATTGGAATAATTACAATCAAAGGGATCATTGCATTCATTCTTCATCACCCATATCAGTTTTATGATTTAAAATTTTACTAGTACTTAAACTACCATATTTTTTATAAAGAACCATAGCAAGTGCTAACATAACTGCTAAAGTACTAGCACCAATAACAATACTAGTTAATACTAAAGCCTGAGGCAATGGATATGCGGAATTTAAAGCAAACCAATTTGAATCCATACCAGGTAGGAAAATAGGAACAACTCCTCCTTCCTTGTAACCTAAACAAATTATAAAAAGATTTACACCCTCTTCAATGAAGGAAAGACCTACAATCTTTTTAATTAAATTATCAATCAATATTGCCGCAAAAAGTCCAATAATGATTAAAGCTCCCGCAGTTAATAAAGCTAATAATTGTGTGTCCACTCCAATCATTCATCATCAACCCTTTTAGTTTTTTTAACAGCTAAAGCCAAGAATACTGGAATAATTGCCCCTCCAACAATAGCTTGAGTTAAAGCTACATCTGGAGCCAATAATATTTGATATAAGAAAGCGATTCCTACACCTGAAACACCAGTTAAAATCGCCACTTTCAATAAATCTGTTTGAACCAAAGCTAAAACAGATGCTACCAAAGTAGTAATGATTACTAATATTATTATTATAAGCTCAAACATGTTCATTATCCTCATTTTTGTTATTAATTTTATCTTCACTGTTATAATAAGCATTAGCAATTGCATGAGAAACAAACGGAGCAACTAAGAAATATAATAAAGCTAATAATAATTGATTTAAACCTAAAAATGCAATGATACAAGCTATGTCCAATACACCGAAAATATGTAATCTAGCATAGTCAACATTTTTCATATCATCATCACTTAATCTGACAATACCAATAGCAGCAATAACAACCAAAATAGCTGCAATTAATAGAAGAATAGCTTGAATACACTGAATAATAAAAGACATTTTCTAAGTCCTCCCTGCTACAACTGCATAACCTATAGTACCAACAACCCCTAAGAATATAATTGCTAAAGATATATCTTTACAGAAATTAATTGAAAATATATCACCTACAATAACAAGAATAACTCCAGTACATAATGCAAAAGCAGAACATCCAATTAAAGTATCTGAAATACTCCTTCTTGCAGTTAATCTAAGAGCAACTAACATCATAAATAAGAGTGCTGCAATTAAAATATATTCTGAAATTAGTAGTATATTCATCAATATCACACATAAAATAATAATTCTATAAAAAAAGACATTATTCTAACATTTCCTTAATATATGGCTCAAAAGGAATAACATCTTTAACATCTCTTGGAGCTATAATCGCTACTTTAATTATTTGACTTTCAGGATCTAAATCTACTGATAAGGTACCTGGAGTTAATGAAATACTATTCGCTAAAATTGTTTGAGAAACAGTCCTTTCTAATTCCGTGTGAATATCAATTACAACTGGATCTATATCTTTGTTAAACACTCTTTTAGATACATCACAGGTAGCTTTTATAATTTCATAAATTAAATCCAAGAAATAAAGTATCCCGTAATAAACTCTTCTTAAAAACATGAAAAAAGCCCCAACTTTTAATAAATAAAATCTTTTCATGAAGATTATTAAACCACTCTTTTTGAAAATCTCATGAATACATTAAAATATATCATGATTATTTATTATAAATCTTTTCATTTAATTATCAATATAAAATCTAAAAATTTTAAATAAAATCAAAAAATATTAAAAAATATGTTAAAAATTAAAATTTTAATAAAAATAAACCAAAAAATAGAAAAATAAAATAAATAATGTTCAGAACATGAGATTATGAATTTTTATAATAAATAATGACAAATCATAATTTTTAAATAAAAAACTTATAAGAAGTAATAAAAAACCATTGTAAATTAATATTGCCAGCATCATTAGGATTATCAAAGAAACAATACCGAATTTTTTATAGAATTTTCTTCCAGATAAAGGATATAGAACCTTAACACCGGAAGATGTGAATGAATCCAATATTATGTGAGAAAATAAACCTATAACTATTGAAAATAAAAGGACATAATCATTTAAATAAATATTGGGAAATAGATAAAATAATCCTGAGAAAATCAAAATAGACGGTAAGACCAATCTGTGATTTAGGGAAAATATACTTAGCAATATTATAAAAACCAATATAGACAAGTAATAAGAGTATTGATAATTCCCAAATAAACCTAAAGACAATAGGATATTTGAGCCTAATTTTATTATTGAAAATATCAAAAAGCTCAAAATTACAATACCCAATAGGGAATGAGTAAAACCTCTATGTGAAGAAAAATAAAAGATTAAACCTAGAATACATAATAAAATCCCCAAGTAATAAGGTAGTTTAAGAATATACAATACAATGAAAATTAAAAGACCTGCGATAATCAGTTTATAAACATTATCTTTTCTGAATTTATGATCATTATCTGGAATATTTGAGCTAACTAAAGAGAGATAGATAGCCAAAGGATTTTGAAAAAACAATGATCCTAAAACAAGACCAAACAAACTATGTAATTTATAAGAAGACATAAAATAACCAAAATACAATTAACTAATTAATTAATAAGAATATTAAATTATATTTAAATATAAATTAACCTAGAGCATTTGAAAAGAAATAAATAATTAGATTATATTAAAAAAAGATAGAAATTTAAACATCTGAAGTAATGAACGTTTATAAGAATTTGGAGCCATAAAGCCAAATGGAGATACAACTTCACAGGTTACAGCAGGAATACCTATCTTATTACACTCATCCTCAAGTGCACCCTTATATAAAATTCCTGCATTATTATAGTTAATTAGTTGACATCCGACACTTGATGCAATATATTTACCTATTTCATAACTAAGCTTAGTCGGATGGGAAGATGAGAAAACTGATTCCCTACCTGGATTACTGTTTAGACTAGTGGAATGGAAATCACCGACAGCCTCAATATCTTCAGAACCAACTATGTTATAGATTATATTTGAAATAGAACCTTCATCAAGTGTGGATCTGTTTAAGTCAACACCATTAAAGGATCTTGAATTATTCATACTTGCATTAGGAGCCGCAAATGGGATTAAATAAACAGTACCATTAACCTCGTTTGACAATAAATAGTCGATTAGATACAAGCAAGCAAGTTGAGGAGGCAATTCATTACCATGTATACCTGCTACAATCATTACTTTAGGTCCACTATTACCTATCTTAATTAAAGGAGTGCCCTTAATAGCGATATTTAATAGATCTTTAAAGATATCGTTTTTAGGAATCTTATTATAGAGAACTTGATTAGCAGAGATATAACCTCCAGAATTAATACAGGAATCAAGTAAGCTAATATTGCACTTTAATGATTCAAGAATATTATAATAATTTTCTGAATAAACATCATCTGATTCCATTAGAAAAACTCCTAAAATAAAATAAAAATAAAGGGAATAAAACAAAAAACAATTTTTTTCCAAATAATAATTTCTAAAGAATATTATTTAAATTAACCTAAATGATTTTTTGTAATACAAAATCGTATAAAAATAATAAACAATAAGAATTTAGAAAATGAGTATAAAAACTATATTTATATAATAAATAAAATAAAACATATTATTAGTATGAAACTATTTTTTTAATTTATAAAAAATTTATTTCAAATTATTACTAAATCTTATAAATATAATATTAGGTGATTTTATGGAAAAAGTAGTTCTTGCATTCAGTGGAGGATTAGATACTACTGTATGTGTAAAATTATTAGAAGAAAAATATAATTACGAAGTTATTACTGCATGTGTCGATGTTGGACAACCTAGAGAAGAAATTGAAAAATCTCAAAACTCTGCAGATAAATTAAACAATAGTAAACACTATATTATTGATGCTAAGGAAGAATTTGCTAACGATTATATATCAAGAGGCATTAAAGCTAATGCAGAATATGAGGGTTATCCATTAAGTACTGCTCTTGCAAGACCTTTAATTGCTATGAAAATTATCGAGGTTGCTAAAAAAGAAGGAGCAACAGCAATTGCACATGGTTGTACTGGAAAAGGTAATGATCAATTTAGATTTGAAGCTATCATCAACTCAATGAGCGACTTAAAAGTTATTGCTCCTATCAGAGAATTAAACCTAACTAGAACTGAAGAGGTTGCATATGCTAAAAAACACAACCTTCCTTTAAAGAATGATAAAATCTACAGTATTGATATTAATATCTGGGGAAGATCCATTGAAGGAGGAGACCTTGAAGATCCATCAATTGAACCACCTGAGGAGATATATGAGTGGACCAAATCTCCTGAAGATGCATTAGACACACCTCAAAAAGTTGCAATTGAATTTGAAGAAGGAATACCTATTGCAATAAATGGGGAAATGATGCCTTTAGTAGACATTATTAGAAAAGCTAACGAAATAGCTGGAGCTTGTGGTGTTGGTAGAGTAGACAGTATTGAAAACAGAATGGTTGGATTTAAAAGTAGGGAAACCTATGAAGTACCTGGTGCAAAATTAATAATTGCTGCACATAAGGCTTTAGAAGAATTAGTTTTAACTGTAAGTGAATTAAGATTTGCTGAACTTATGAGTACCATATATGCTGATCTCGTCTACAGAGCTATGTGGCAAGAACCTTTAAGAGATGATCTTGACCAAGCAATTGATGAAATGCAAAGAAGGGTTAGTGGTAAAGTAGTTATGAAACTATATAAAGGTAATATTGAACCATTAACTAGAGAATCTCCATTCAGTTTACACAGTATTGAACAAATCACCTTTGAAGATAAGGAAAACGATCAAAAAGACTTTGAAGGTATGATTAAATACCATAATGTACAAGGTGCAAACTATCAAAAACTTAATATGTAGTTTTTACTACATTACCTTTTTTTGCTTTTTTTTAAATCTAGAATAAGATTACATAATATTTTTTACTTAAAACATTAAATGAATTCTTTATTTTAATTAATCTAATTATTCAATGAATCTTTAAGATTATCCATATATAATAAAACATTCAAAACCTCAAAGATTTGATTAAACTTTTCTTAGATATTTAAATAATAATTAGAAATATCCAATATAATCCAGATCTAATAAATTTAGATATCTAACTAAAAATCAGAGATATTTAACTAGATTCTAAGAGCCTATTAAACCATTTTTTTAATTATAAGATTAAATAACTATCCACATAAAACAGTTTATATCTTAAGAATAATACCATCCTTAAAGCTTTTTTAAACATGAAAAAACTTAATAGTTCCGATGATATAAAGAAATACAATTAATGTTAAGGTTGATTTAAAATGAGTCCTAATGAAAAAATTGATAAATTAAAGGAAATAGTTGATAATTCAAATAATATTGTATTTTTTGGTGGAGCGGGAGTGTCAACTGAAAGTGGAATACTTGATTTTAGAAGCAATAACGGAATATATAATACCGAAACAGAATATGGCGCATCACCAGAAGAGATAATATCACACAGTTATTTTATTAAAAATCCAGAAAAATTCTATGATTATTACAGGAAAAATCTAATTTTTCAGGATGCAAAACCAAACAATTGCCATATAGGACTTAAAAAACTAGAAGATTTAGGCAAATTGCAGGCAATTATTACCCAGAACATTGACGGCCTACATCAAAAAGCAGGTAGTGAAAATGTGTTGGAACTTCATGGAAGCATATATAGAAACTTCTGCATGAAATGTGGAAGACCATATCTAATTGACGATGTTGTAAACTGTGAAGGTATTCCAAGATGTAAATGTGGTGGAATGATTAAACCCGATGTAGTATTATATGAGGAACCTTTGAATCAGGTCATATTAAGCTTTGCAGTTGACTATATTAGCACATGTGACACATTAATTGTTGGCGGAACCTCCCTAGTAGTAAATCCCGCTGCAACATTGATACAATATTTTAAAGGAAAGGATTTAGTTATAATAAATAAGGATGAAACCCCTTATGATAGTCAGGCAGATGTTTTGATAAACGATAATATAGGAGACGTCTTTAAAGAGCTAATGGATTTATAATATTAGATGAATCTAAAACAAATACCACTTAATAAACAATTTATTTTTTATTAAAACCAGAACTATTTTTTTAAAGTAAAATCCAATGATTTTCCTTCAAGCTCCACTTTATCCAGACCATTATGAGATTTATAAACCAATATCTCGACACCTTTCTCATATGCCTCATTTAAGTTTCCTGCAAAATCAGGATCATTTTCCCAATTAGGTCTAAAGTAATCTGTTGCAGGATGTTGAATTAAAAAGAAGACGACTGTTCTATGACCTTCCTCCTTGAGTTTAATTAACTCTTTTAAATGTTTGCTACCCCTTTCCGTTGGTGCATCTGGAAATTGTGCCAAACCGTCTTTAATTAGAGTTACACCTTTTACTTCACAGTAACAATCTTCCATTATCTCTCCATTGTCTTCCTTTCCCAGATAGATATCAATTCTTGAATTATCAATTGTTTTTTCCCTTTCAATAATATTATATCCTTTAAGTTCTTTGACTTTTCCAGATTTAATGCCTTCAAAAACAACCCTATTTGCATCCTGGGAATATAATGACACTAATTCCCCCTTATTCTCAACAAATATTAAGGAGTATTTTGTTTTTCTTTTGGGATTATTGCTTGGAAGCAAGTATACTGTAACCCCCTCTATTAACAATTCCTTACACCTTCCGGTATTTGGAACATGGGCTTTAACATTATCACCGTCAATTTCACATATAGCAATAAAACGATTAGGCCTACTTTTAAATATAGCTTTTTTAAAATCAGACATCATACCACTTAAAAAAAATAATAAAATTATTTAATAATATTTGCCATTAATGCACCTAAATACTGAATAATGTCTGTTGCGGAAAATCCATAACCCTGTTTATTCATAGCTAAATCTCCAGCACGACCGTTAAGATAAACTGCAAGGGAACCAGCATCAAAACTATTTAATCCCTGAGCAAGTAAACTTGTTGAAATACCAGATAATGCATCCCCGGTACCTCCAACAGTCATGCCAGGATTACCTGTTTTATTGATTTTAAACCTATTACCCTGCATTATCAAATCATATTTACCTTTTAAAACAACGGTACCCTTAATGTTTTTAGCAATTGATTGAAGTGTTTCAATTTGTTCGTTGATTAAATCATAATCTAATGGTTCTGTTAATGGTTTAATATTATCTCCACTTATGGAACTTTGTTCAATAGCTGATTTGAAGAAAGACTTAAATTCAAATAAATGAGGGGTTACAATTAAATCCTCCCTATTTTTAATTAAAGACAAATCAACTAATTTAAGAGCATCTGCATCTAAGACAATTGGTTTTTTGATTTTATGAACTAAAACATTAAATAGTTTACCGGTTTCATCATTTATTGTAGCTCCAGGACCTAATAAAACTGAATCAACCTCATCTGATAATTCAAGTATACTATCCAAATTGTCCAGATTTAAATAATCACCATTTAAACCTTTTACAATAAGATTTGGAGACATTGATTTAATGGCTAAACTTGCAGACTCTGGACATGCAACATAAACCAAATCAGCACCAGAGGATATGGCACTCATACCTGCAATGGCGGGGGCACCAGAATAATCCTTACTTCCACCGACAATTAAAACCTTACCATTAAGACCTTTATGGGAATTTAAACCCCTTTTATTTATTTTAATTAAATCCCCATAACCAACAAATAATTCCGCTTCCATAGGTATACCTATATCACAGGTAACCAGATTACCTACCTTATCTTCCCCTGCTATTTTAACACCTGTTTTAATCCTATGGAAAGTAATTGTATAATCCGGCATAAATGCAATATCGGATACCTCCCCGGTTAAGGGATCTAAACCGGAAGGTACATCAACAGCAACCTTAAGATTACCTACCTCATTCATTATTTCAATGGCTTTTCTTGCCTTAGGCCTAAGTTTACCTTTAATACCTGTGCCTAAGATGCCGTCCACTATAACATATTCCCCATGAAATTCAATGTCATCAAAGTCGGAAAGATCATTAATATAATTGATTGATAGACGGGAAATTCTAGGTACCATATTTAATAAAACATCGAAATTAGCCTTGGCATCCTTAGATTTAATATTGTCTGCAGTATATAATGAATAGATTTCAACTGTAAAACCTCTGTTTAAAAGATAACGTGCTGCAACAAAACAATCACCACCATTACCTCCAGAGCCAGTGAACAATGCCACCTTGACAGGATGTGAAAATTTATATGTGATTATCTTTGAAATCTCATCTGATAATGATTTACCTGCAGATTCCATTAAACATAACCTGCTTAAACCTAAACACTCACAATTTAAATCTGTTGCATTCATATCAATTGGATCCATAATAACACCTGAAAAATAAATTTATTTAAAATGAAAAATTAATCCTCATTTGACTTATATAAATAATTAATAGAAATATATATTATTAGAATATTAAATATTTTAATATATTAAATGTAAAAAACACCAGGAAAAAAATAAGGTTTAGGTGTCTGGATTTGAGTTTAGAAAATAATGATGATAATTTCGCAATAATTCGCGAAAATCTTACAATAACCGGAATATTAATAATAATCATATTGTTTACCTATGGTATAATAGGCTCAATGTTAATTATGCACCTAAATCTTGTAGATTCTATTTACTTTACAATAATAACAATCGCAACTGTAGGATATGGTGATATTTCTCCAGTGACACCTCTACAGAAAATATTTGTTATTACCTTAGCTTTAACAGGTATAGGGCTTATTGCTTATATATTTAGTGCTATTATAGAAAATGTTTCAATGAAGATTGATAGACTTAGAAGTGGTTCAAAGATGAAAAGGAAATTAGAAAGTATGGAAGACCACTATGTTTTATGTGGATATGGACGTGTAGGCTCCGTTGTTTTAAAGGAACTTATTCAAAGGAAACAGAAAGTGATAGTAGTAGATAACAATAAAGAGAAGATTGAAAAATTAAATGATGATGAGACAATCCAATCCAACGATAATGTTTTAACATTATATGGAGATGCAACCGATTTAGACATAATGAAAAAGTTTAGAATCAAACATTCTAATGGATTGATTCTAACAACAGGTAGTGATGTAAATAATTTATTTATTGTATTGAGCATTAAAGAGGAATCTCCCGAGACATGGATTGTATCAAGGGCAAGTAAACAGGAGAATATCCGAAGACTATATAATGCTGGTGCAAATAAGGTTATTTCTCCAGAATTCACTGGAGGGGTTGAACTTTTCCTCGCATCTGTTAAACCTCATCTTGTAAGAATCACCTATACGTTAAACCCTGAAAATATTAAAAATGAAATAGAGACCATCCTGAATCATGGATGTACAATTGAAAGTATAGAATACCATTTTCAAGGAATAAAAAAACCCTTTACAAGAGATGTTGGTTTTAAAACCACCGAAGATGTTGAGGAATATTGGAAAGAAAACCATATAGAAAGTTCAAACAATTCACTAACACAGTTATTTAGAGTTAATGAAGCAATTGAATCTCATTTAATTAGTGGCCCAAGCCAAAAAATTATAGATGAGGTTATTAAAAAATTAAAAGATAACAATTCCCTTATTGGAGTTAATATGACTGACGAGGAAATATTTGTCTACAATAATCAAAGAGTAAATGAGATATTATCTGGGGAATAATTCTAAAAAAAAAACAAACAAATTATAAAACATCTCTAAATTTAATAATTGCATATTTAAGGATTTCCACTAAAATTAGATTTATTCCATCTATTTAATCCTTAATGCAATTATAACTAACTAAACTATTTTTAATAAAATTAGATATTTATTATAGATTAAATTTAAAAATGGACTATTTTAATAAAACTCGAAAAATAAGTAAGTTCCATAAAATCAATTAACTCTTTAAATAAAACTCAATAAAAAAAATAACAAACCTACAAAAATCAACTACTTCTAAATAAAACACAAAAAAGGACAATTTATAAAATTAAATAAAAATAGCCAGTGAAAACTCAAAAAAAGCAATAATATAAAAAAAATAGTTATAGGAATAACTATTTTATAATTCTTTTAAATGGAAATGGTATGGACCTAAATCTCCACCATAGTTACCAGCACCAATTCTTAAAACACCGGAAACTTGGCAAGCAGCTTCAATACCTGCTTTCATAGCAGCACTTACAGATTCTTCATCAAGACCATCAATAACGATTTCCATCATACCAAATACATTATCTGGTAATTCTGTTTCTACTTTATCTTTTAAGGTTACACAAACTTTTTCATTGGTAGATGCATTCATAAATTTGTATTTGGAACCAACTTTAGAACCTGAAGCAACCATACCACCTGGGAATGGAGTGATTACACCAGGTACAGATTTAATAGCATCAGCAGCAGCTTCAGCAGCAGTTACAGCTGAAAGTTGACTATCTGCCATGATAAAGAAGTTTCCTCCAGCTACTCCTTCTTTCCATCCCATAGTATCTTCTACTAAGAAATCTCCAGACATGATAGGAATACTTTGCATTTTTCTTCCATTTACTTCTACTTCGGTTTCATATCCGTCACCAAAGAATCTAAGTTTGTTTCCAGTTTTGAAACTATCCTCGGAATCGAGCGCATTAAATGCTGCTGCGGTAGGAGCAGTTAAAACACATTGACCAATCCTTTCCATAAGTTCATTATCTAATGATTTTTTAGACATGTGACAGATCATTATTGCAAAACCAGGTCTTCCATCAGGAGTTTCTGTTGGAGGTACGTAATGATCAATACCTGCCTCAGCAGGACAACCAATAACAGAAGTTCCATAACCTGTTGCTTCAGTAGCTGCAATCTCAGCTAAATGTTTAGTTGCAGCAGTAATAATCATTCTTGAAACCTTTATTCCGAAACCTTCAGCGAAAGTATCAACTATTTCTACACCATTATTTTCCATTATTTCACCTAAAATTAATTTAAGATAATATAATCTTATACATTTTAATTTATTTAAATAATAAAATAAAGTTTTCTATTTAATATTTATAAAAATTATAAAGTAAATCTAATGGATTTATTTAAATTAAGAAATCAAAAAAGAGCATTATTCCTAAAATCAAGAAAAAAATCAATTAAAAAGATAGAAATAAACCAGATATTTAAGAGGCTCTAAAAATTAATGAAAATCAAGTAAAAAAATAGAAAATAAAATAACTATTTAAAAAATTCGAAAAATTAATAGAAAATAGGCGAATAACAAAAAAATTGATTAAAATTTAATAAAGTTATTTGGTCATTTTATTCAATTTTTTAATATTATCAACCGCATCATCAAATTCTTTTGTGTTATCCTTTTCATTGTCTTTAGGACCGGTTATATTTTCCAAAACATTTACTCCATAATAAGGAATAGTCAGTAAACCTAAAAAGGTGGTCATCCAATAGGATATTAATCTTTCAATAACTGTTGCCGCAGCACTGATTCCGGATGGTATTCCTGCACTTGCAAAGAACAATATCATGGTACCGTCAATAAGTCCAATTCCTCCCGGTAAAAATGGAATAAAACCAACTAATACAGATATTATAAATACCTCGGCAATAATGATTGGAGAAACCGGATAACCAAATGCCATGAAAATTAAAACTACACGGGAAATCTCAACCATCCATATTAAAAAAGATATAGGCAATGCATAATACATAAGATCTTTGTCAGATAACATCACCTTCATAGTTTCCTGAAAACCATTAACTGCACTTACAAGCCTCTTTTCCCTTTGCTCGGTATCTTTCTTAGAAAATTTATGAAGTAACCATACAAGACCACCAATCACCTTCTGTCCAAAACCTTCATTTATAGACATATAAACGATAGCTGCAACTGCCAAAATAACTGCAACAACCGCTATAATCAAAATAGCTATAATAGTTAAATCCAGATTGAAATTTAAAATAACAGAAATTATGGTGAGAATTGCAAGTACAATAAAAGGAAATGTATCCATGGCCCTATCGGCAATTACTGTTGCAAAAGTTTCTTCAAAAGGAATATTCACTTCCTTAGTTAAAACATAAGCTCTTACAGGCTCTCCTCCACCACGTCCACTGGGAGTGATATTGTTTACTGAAAGACTCAACATGATCATAGGCAATAATTTCCATAAACTGACTTTAATATCTGCAAGACCATTAATAACATACCACCTTAATGCAAATAAGAAATAAACTACAAATTCCAATAATATGGCAAGTAAAACATACCATAAATTAGCTGCAGATAAAGCATATACAATTTGGTCAATACCAATGAAGTATAACATGATTACCATAATTATTAAACCAAATATAATAAGTAATGAAGTCTTATGTTTCATCATATCCCTTTTAATAAAAAAGTCCATTATAAAGAACAACTAAATTCTTAAAAATCCATAAATTTGTATTTAGTTTATATTTATTAAAATATATATAAATAATTTATTTAACAAAATATAAATGTTAAATTACTAAATCATATTGTAAGGGACATTTTATTATACATAGTTTGAGAAGTTATAATAATGAAATTTGTAAACAAGAAAGACATAAAGATCATAAGCCATTATCTTGGAAGGGTAATGCAAGCATTAGGTGCGGCGTTTCTAGTTCCAATTATTATTTCCATTCTTTACTTAGAAACCAACTGTATAATAGGTTTTGCAATAACAAGTGCTTTATCATTGATAATGGGGACCTCACTTAATAAAGCATTTAAAGATACCGACAATATTAGGTTAAAACATGCAATGGCTGTTTCTGCACTTGCTTGGCTATGGGCCAGTATCTTAGGGGCAATTGCAATGAAACTTATTTTAAACTTCCCATTGATCAATGGTTTATTTGAAAATATGTCAACCTGGACAGGTACAGGACTTACAATGTTTACAAATGTTGAGGTTTTACCTAAATCAATACAGTTTTTAAGAAGTTTTGAAGGATGGCTTGGAGGTTTAGGAGTTGTAATTATTGGAATAGGAGTACTTATACGTTCCGGTACTGCAGCGGCTAAACTTTATAAATCCGAAGCTAGAGACGAAAGGATAAAACCTAGTATTGTTAACACAATGCAAAAAACCATTGAAATATATGTAATTTATACTATTTTTGGAGTCGTATTATATCTTTTAGCAGGATTACCTCCATTTGATGCAATTAACCTTTGTTTTGCAATGATCTGTACCGGCGGAATGTCAATAAAAAATGCCAATATAGGATTTTACAACAATGAGATCATATATATTATAAGTATGATCATAATGATTCTTGGAAGTATAAGTTTTCCGGTTCATTATAAAGTATTTAAAACAAAAGGAAAAGCTATTCTTGACGATGTTCAATTTAAGGTTATTATATTATTAATAGTAGTATGTACAACCCTTATATTCTTCTCATGCAAGATTCTTCCAACAGATGCATTATTCATGGTAATATCTGCAACAACCTCAACTGGTGCAAATTGTATATCTTCAAATCAAATGATGGGATGGAATAGTGTTGGGATTATTATACTATTACTGTTAATGTTCATAGGAGGTTCAAGTGGATCCACATCAGGTGGTATTAAGGTAATTCGTATACTAACTACAATTAAAGGTTTTGAAAAAACCATTATGGAAATCTTATCTCCTGAAGGTAGAATCTTTAAATTGAAAATACAGAACAAAGAGATAACTGACAGAAACGTTAAAGAATCAAGTTCTTACATAGTAATAGCTGCAACACTAATTTTAATAAGTTGGATAATCCTTATTGCAAATGGATACAATGGATTAGACAGTTTATTTGATGTGATATCCGCATGTGGCAATAGCGGATTAAGCTCAGGAGTTACAGGTCCAGATATGCCCATAATAGTAAAGTTAACCCTTACATTTGACATGTGGCTTGGAAGATTAGAAATCATACCTGTATTGGTAATGTTAAGAGGAACATTAGAACTATTTAAACCAAGCAAAAAACAAAGACAATTCATCAACAACATTATTAGTAAAGTTAATCCATATTCTAAAAAAATATAATTAATTTTACAAATAACTTTTTTTATTATTAAATGAATAAAAATTAATCATTAACTATGTTTTAATTATGAATTTAATTTATAATCCGTTAAATTAAAACTAAAGATTAATATTAAATCATGAACTAAAATAAAGAGACGAAGAGTACATAAAGTATAGAAATAGAAATGTTTTATATAATTTCAATTAAAACCTGGTTTTAATAAAACAATAAATCAAGTTTAAAATAAATCACTATTTTTAGAAAAAAATTTAATAAAAATTATTTATATCATAAATATAAATAGAATAATATTTATCAATGAACTATTAAATTTTAATTATCATTTTAATAGATAATAAATAATAAATAATTAATACAGGGTGGTTTAATGTATGCTGTTATTATGGGAGGAGGACGTGTAGGTCTTTCCTTAGCATCTTTGCTTATTGAAGATGGATATGATATTACACTTATTGAAAATAATGAAGTATTATCCAATAATGCATCAGTTGAATTAGACGCATTAGTGATTTGTGGAAGTGGAACTGACACAAAAATATTAGAAGAAGCAAATATTCAAGATGCAGATTTCTTTGTTGCAACAACAGGTAATGATGAAACAAATTTATTAAGTTGCATATTAGTAAGAGAATATGGAATTCCTAAAATTATAGCACGTGTAAGTAATACAGATCACGAAGAGGCATTTAAAAAAGTAGGAATCGATGAGGTAATTAACCCTGAAAGAACAGCTGCAGGTTATCTTGAAAAGATTATCACAAGACCTAATGTTGCAGATTTAACGGCATTTGGTCAGGGAGATGCTGAAATATTAGATATGATTATTACAAACAATAAAATAATTGGTAAACAAATCTATGAAGTTTCTCCAGATGACGATTATATTATCATTGCAACATATGAAAATGGAAGATTAGAAATCCCAAAACAAGATGATATTTTAACTAAGGGAGAGAAAATATCTATTCTTGTAAAAAGAGATGCATTAAAGAAAACAGAAAAGAAATTTGAATAAAATCAAATATCCTATCTTTCACCATTTTTAAAATAAAAATAAAAATAATAATTTTTATTAATTAAAATTATTATAACAATAATTCTATTTTTACAATTTTTATAATATTTTAAATAAAAAATTATTTTAATTGATTCAATTTATATTCTTAAGAGACTATTTTTTTACAATTCCATGATTTTAAATAAAATTAACTGATAATACTATTTTTAGAATTTATAATGTTTAATGAAACAGTTATTTTCCTATTATTTTGAAATTATCAGATAGAATCCCTTAAATTTAAATAAATTACAAGATAATAAACCAATTCTATAATTAAAACAAGAAAGATTAACTAAATTTAAAAGTAGAATATAAAATTATCAGAAATAGACAATAAAAAGACTTTAAATAGAACTATAACATAAGAACATGTATTAAAAAAAGTTTTTATATAAAAGTGGGGTCACAGGGATTTGAACCCCGATCCTAGGATTTCTCTTGTCTCAGTACTCCAATTGATCATCATTCTGTATCAATTAATACTGTCAGACTACGCGTTAATTTTCTTCAAAGACAACTGGAGTCCCAGATGATGCCAGGTTACACTATAACCCCATATGAAAAAATTTGTAATAAAATATATTACAACAATAAATAGTTTGTACAATATTATATTTAAATGTTTTTGTAAAATTAAAATTATTCAAATTTAACCTGTTTATCGATATGAGTTATCTCATCTATTTCCAAACCAAACTCAAGAGCATAATTTTTTTCTACCTTATAATTATTGCTTTTAGTTCTTTGGATATTCTCTGGACTCAAAAACAGCCATTTAGTATATTTAAACTTTACACCTAAATAAGGACTTGCTCCAAATATATTGGAAAATTCCTCTAATGCTTCAATTTGAGGACTATCCACATATATCTTATCTTTAACAGTGGTTTTAACCTCAATTGCAAGATAAATCTTACCGTTTCCAGCAATAACATCCGGCAAGGGTTTCTTTGTAGCACCACCTGATGCCGGAGCCCTCATTGCCGCAAAATTTCTATCCCACAATTTATGTACCAAATCTCTTTCTTCTGCAGAACCTTTCTTAGGCATACTATAACCAAATAAATTTAATTATAAAATAATATATTTTTCAAACTTAAAAACCTTTAAAATTTTTAAAACAATACTCGAAAAATAACAAAATAATCTATAAAGTAAAATATCAAAAAAAGCAATTTTAATCATGGGGCCGGGGCCGAGATTTGAACCCGAGTCGCAGGATCCACAGTCCCGTAGGATGACCGCCTACCCTACCCCGGCATTGAAAAAATAAATACATATTAAAGTTAGATTAATGCGGGAGCAGGGATTCGAACCCTGGTAGACCTGCGTCAACAGGTCCTAAGCCTGTCCCCTTTGGCCGCTCGGGCACCCCCGCCTCGGAATAAGAAGACAATCCCTTTAAAAATCAACTAAAATAAAAATGCTCCGTTCGGGATTCGAACCCGAGTCTCCGGCTCGAAAGGCCAGAATGATTGGCCGGACTACACCAACGGAGCATACGAATTAAAACATAGTAAAGAAATTGTAATGGGCCCAATGGGGTTCGAACCCATGACCTTCCGGTTATGAGCCGGACGCTCTACCTGGCTAAGCTATGGGCCCATAAGCGCCATCGACAGGGCTCGAACCTGTGACCAATCGGTTAACAGCCGAACGCTCTACCTACTGAGCTACGATGGCATATAAAAAACCCAGCTCAACCAAGTATTTTACAAACACCAGGTTTTTAATAAAACCCATGTTTAAAATTACAATAACTTTAAACAGCATTATTATATTTGTTAAGATAGTATATAAAGCTTTCGTTTTTCACAAGGAATTTTTGAAAAAATGAAATCAATAATACTATATTAACATTAGAAATCATAGTATTTAAATGTTATCCTATTTATTGAAAAATAAGTATATTTATTAAATACATTGATAATATTATAAATTAATATTATAAATCCTAAATTTAATGATAATATGAATGAAAATAATCAGATCAATAGTGCGGAAATATTAAAACAAGTCAATAAAGCCAATAAAATCACTTTGGATAATCATCCTAACAAGATCAGTCTTGAAAGGGCAATATTTTTATCTTGGTATTGTGATAAAGGAGACTGTGCATTCTGTTATATGAGTACACAGAAAGACAAAATTAGAGATCCCACAAAGGCCAAAAGAAGAATTCCCAATATTCTAGCTGAAGCAGAAATGTGTAGAAGATTAGATTGGAATATCGAATTTCTATCCGGAGGATATAAAAGTTTTAAAACCTCAGAAATTAAAGACATTGCATGTAAAATCAAAGACATTACCGGAAATGGCGTTTGGTTAAATACAGGCATTACCAAGGAATTAGAAGAATATGGCAATGAGGTTATTGGAATAACCGGTGCTGTAGAGGTAGCCAACCCAACATTACATAACAAGATATGTCCAAGTAAACCACTAAACGACATTAGTCAGATGTTAGATAAATCTAAAGATTTAGGATTTAAAAGAGCGATAACTATTATCCTAGGATTAGGAGAAAATTTAGAAGATATTGACTATTTAATAGATTATATAAAGGACCACCATATTGACAGGGTAATATTCTACTCATTAAACCCCCATAAAGAAACGATTTATGCAAACGAATCACAGCCAGCATCATTATACTATGCTGCGGTTGTATCAAAAATTAGGATTACCTTTCCAAAAATCGAGATTATCTGTGGAACATGGATTGATAATTTAGCCAATATTGGAATTTTAATATTAAGTGGAGCTAACGGAGTTACTAAATTTCCATTATTTAAAATGTTTGGAACCAAATATGGTAAGAGAGTAGAAGAAGAAATCAAATGGTCAGGTAGGGAAATAAAAGGCACATTTACCGATAAAACTAAATTAGGTAAAGATAAAAGTGATTATGATGAGAAATTAAGCAAATATATTAGAAGATACATTAAGGAATCACTTAAAAATAAATATTAATTTTAAACTTTCAGACTATTTTTTAAATAAATATATTTATTAATAAAATAAAATAAAAATTACATTAATATGAAAAAATTATTATTATATTTTTTCTAATTTTTTAATCTAAATTAATTATTAAAATTCCAAAAAATTATTGGAGGAATTATTATTGAAATGAAATGTGGACTTGAAATTCACGTACAACTTGAAACTAAATCAAAGTTATTCTGTAATTGCCCTACAAATTATAAAGAGGCACCGGCAAATACCAATATTTGCCCTGTTTGTTTAAATCAGCCAGGAGCTAAACCATTTCCTACAAATGAGAAAGCTTTAGAAAATGCGTTAATGATTTCATTAATGTTAAATTGTAAAATTGAAAAAGGAACAGCTTATTTCATGAGAAAACATTATGACTATCCAGATTTACCTTCAGGATACCAAAGAACCTCTATTCCAATTGGTTATGAAGGAGAGTTAAATGGTGTAAGAATAAGGGAAATACACATGGAAGAGGATCCTGGTCAATACAAACCAGATAAAGGTGTGGTAGATTTTAACCGTTCAGGAATACCTTTAATCGAAATTGTTACAGAACCAGATATGCACTCTCCAGAGGAAGCACGTAACTTCTTAAATCAATTAATCAGAGTATTAGAATATAGTGGTGGAGCTCGTGGTGAAGGTACTATGAGAGCTGATGTAAACGTTTCCATTGAAGGTGGAAACAGGGTTGAAATGAAAAACATCAACTCCATTAAAGGTGCATATAAAGCATTGAAATTTGAAGTAGTAAGACAAAAAAATCTTATGAAAAGAGGAATTGAGATTAAACAAGAAACTAGAGCTTATCTTGAATCCCAAATGATCACTGTATCCATGAGATCAAAAGAGAATGCAGACGATTATAGATTTATTCCAGACCCAGATTTACCACCGATGAAAATCTATGATAATCAAATAGAAGAGATTAAAGAAACAATGCCTGAGGCTCCTCATAATAAAGCTAGAAGATTTGAAGAGGAATATGGATTAGATAAAGAAACTGCTAAAGTTTTAACCTCAGAATTAGATTTAGCTGATGCATTTGAGGAAGTGGCTAAAGAAGTTGATCCTGTATTCGCTGGAAACTGGATGAGAGAAGAACTTAAAAGGGTTTTAACCTACAATAAATTTGATTTTACTGAAAGTGGAATCAGTACTGCAGATATTGTTGAAATCATTAATTTACTCCAAAACAAAGAAATTACCACAAAAGCAGGTCAAAGAATTGTAGAACAAATGCCAAATAATGAAAAATCACCAAAAGAAATTGGTGAAGAATTAGGTTTAATTGGTATTGTTGAAGAGGATGCAGTTGTAAAGGCTGCAAAACAAGCAATAGATGAGAACCCTAAAGCTGTAAATGATTATAAAGAAGGTCAAAAGAACTCTATTAATTTCTTAGTAGGTCAAGTTATGAGACTTACCAAAGGTAAAGCTGACCCTGGTGAAACTGTAAAAATCTTAAAAGATTTAATAGAATAAATAGGTGGGTTTCATGTCAAAAAAAGCTTTAGTAAAAGATTATATGACACGAAACGTTATAAGTGTTAAATCTAACACTAAATGTGCTGATGTTATTCAAACAATGAAAGATACAGGTCACGACGGTTTTCCAGTAGTAAATGGGGAAGGTAACATTGTAGGAATAGTCACTACCTTCGATTTACTCTTAAAGGATTGGAAAGAAACAGTTGATGAAATAATGTCCAAGGACGTGGTCATTGCAAGGGAAGATATGGCTCTAAACGATGCATCCAGAGTCATGTTTAGACAAGGAATCTCTCGCATGCCTGTTGTCAATAAAGAAGGAAAACTAAGTGGATTCCTAACAAACACCGATATAGTAAGATCACATATCGAAAGATCTACACCTTCCAAGGTCAATTATTTTAAAAATACTTTGGAACAATTATATGATACAAAGGCGAAGGTCATTCAGGAGAAGGTTCCGGTTGACAAGATCAGACCTACCCAGGATAGGATTTATGCTGATGAATTAGACGGAAGAATATATGAGCTTAAAAGAGGTTTAGCTGAGCCTGCAATTGTAGTTCATACTGGAGACCGTTGGATTTTGATTGATGGACATCATAGAGCTGTAGCCTCAGTTAAGCTTGGTTGTAAAAACATTGATTCCTATGTTATTGAATTGAAAAAAGACATTAAATTAGGTGTGGAGAAAACGGCCGATAAATCTGGAATCTATACACTTGACGACATACATATAATTGATGATGATCAACATCCATTAATTGCCATCACCGAAAGTATTAAAAAAAGCAAAGAGAAAAAGATTGTTGGTAAAAAAATCAATGAAGATGAAATGAGAAGGCATTTACATGACTGATGATAAAACCATAAGAGAAGTTTATAAAGTATTAGAAAGTCGTAGAGACAATCCAATCGACTCCTATACTTCAAACATCATGAGAGACAGTGATAAAAAAGCAGAAGACAAAATATTGGAAAAAGTTGCTGAGGAATGTGGGGAATTCATATTAGCCTCAAAAAATGATGAAAACTTAGTTTGGGAAGCAACTGACCTAATATTTCACACAATGTTACTACTTGTCTACAAAGGCGTAGAATTCGATGAAATCTTAGACGAATTTGCAAGACGTAGACATTAAAACTATTCTTATCTCTTTTTTATTTATCCTTTTTTAAAAAAATCTAATTTTACTTAAAAACTAACAATTTAATCAATATTTTAAAAGAACCTGTAAAAATCATACTAATTTTGAAGAAATTAAAAATTTAATCTAAACTACATTTAAAAAAAAATAGCAGTCAACATATTTTTAATAAAAGATTTTAGAATCTTATCAAATCCCAATTATCCTAAATATATATTATAAAAAAAAATCTAGTTTTAAAAGAAGTTAAAATAATTATATAGAAAAATAGCTAAAAAATAGTTTAAACATTATTAGATGGAAAAACGTATTCCATAGAGTAAGTATCTTTTTCTACACGACCTAATTTAAATGATTTTTTATCAAATATTTTAAATCCCATAGATTCATATAATTTAAATGCCTTATTATTTTTTAAATCAACATCCAGAACAACTCTTTTGAAACCTTGCTCTTTAGCTTCTTCAATGATATGTTGCATTATAGACTTACCGATACCCTGACATCTTTCACTGGTTTTGGTTGCGATTTCCGCGAGATAATAATCATCTTCATTAATATGGGATAAAGTCCTTTTATCAACAAATTTAACTAAAGTAAGACCAAATGCCTGCATTAATTTCAATTTTTTGAAATAGAATAAAGCATCATCTAAAAAATTAAAGTTTTCACCTTTAGATACAAGTACAATACCTAATAATTTAGAAGGAATATCCTTATGATAAATTACATAAAAATTAAACTTAGAATCACAGTCAGGATTTTGGAGGTCATATTCATATTTAGCAAGTAACTTCTTTTCAATAGCATTTATTGCATCTTCTTTACTCCTAAATATCCTTCTAAATACTCTCATATCCACATCAAAAACCAATTCTGCAACCTGACGTGAATTATGTATATTAGGATTAAATTCTTCAAAAATCATAGGGAATCACTAATTTTTTTCAAATTTTAAAACAATACATAAGTATTACTAAAGATTTAATTAATAAAAAAATATTATTAAAAAATAAGATTAACCTTATATTTAAAGCTTACTAAACCATAATTTTTAGCTATACCTAAATTAGATAAAATAATCCTTATTTGGGACAAATAAATTAAACCACACTATTTTAAGATAAAGACGAAATCCTAAAAGACACATATCAAATTTGATATAAAATCATTGGTTAAGAATTCAATTTTCAAATGTTTGTAAAATGGTAATTACATTTACAGCAGCACCAAAACCATTATCAATATTCACTACAGAGATTCCGGGAGCACAGGACTGTAACATTGAATCAAGGGCAGTTCTTCCACCAAATCCAACACCATAACCAATGGATGTAGGAACTGCAATAATTGGAATATCCACCAATCCTGCTATAACTGAGGGCAATGCACCTTCCATACCTGCACATATAATTAAAATCTTAACATTCTCCTCCATCATGTGGGCAATCTGTGGAAACAGTCTATGAATTCCGGCAACACCTATATCATAAGAACTTAATACATCAACCCCACTTTCTTCCAAAATAACTTTTGCCTCCTCAGCAACAGGTATATCAGAGGTTCCCGCAGTAATAATACCAACCTTGCTCTTAAATTTAGGTTTGATATCCTCAGTGTTTTTATTAGAAATAATTAAAATTCTTGCTTTTTTATTATAGAATAAATTATAATCCTCATTTAAAAATGAGATATCCCCTTTTAATTGATCATACCTGTCACTACTTAATCTTGTAATAAGTAGGGTTGAATCAATTTTTGAATCTTTATAATAACCGGTTATAATAGATAAAAGATCATCATAGTCTTTAGTCTCGGCAAGAATAGCCTCGGGAAAACCAGTTCTAACCTGTCTTTTAGTATCAATCTTAGCGATATTATCTATCTCAAGAATATTGTTAGATTTAATAAGATTTTCTGCCTCTTCTAAACCTATCTTTCCCTTTTTAAAATCTTCTAAAATTTCCTTCATATTATCATCTTAAAATAAATAGCTGTGTTTTTTTAAAAAAAATATTATTAAAATTAATCTTTTATATAAAATATTAATTATTAAATTATTTAAAACATTTTAAAATAAAAACCATATCCAAAAATATAGAGTTCTAACTAGAATAATCGGTTAAAGTCTGAAAAGATAATAAAATATTTTTAAAGATTAAAAGAATATATAATAATAATTAAATGATTCTCATTTTCTAAAAATTTTTAAACTGTGATATAATGAATACAAGTAAAGTTTTAGTTTCTGGAATAGTTCAGGGGGTAGGTTTTAGACCTACGGTATATAGGATTGCTAAAAAACTATCTCTTAAGGGAAGTATTAGAAATCTCGGAAATATTGTAGAAATTATATTACAAGGAAATAAAGAAAACATACTTAATTTCGAAGAAACACTATATGAAGAGCTTCCTCCAATAGCTAAAATTGAAAATTTTAATTTCAAATGGATAGAAACAAATAAAAGATATGAGGAATTTACAATTCTAGAAAGTGCCGATGCCTATAACGGTAATTCAGTTATACCTGCAGATGTGGGTATCTGTGATAGATGCTTAGAGGAAATTACCGATCCAAATAATAGACGTTATAGATATCCGTTTAATGCATGCTGTGACTGTGGACCACGTTTTACAGTTATCGAATCAGTACCTTATGATAGGGATAAAACAAGTATGGATGACTTTCCACTATGTGATGAATGTAATAGGGAATATACAAATCCCTTAGATAGACGTTATCATGCTGAAGCAATGTGTTGCAGCAAATGCGGACCTTCACTTAGATTATATGATTCAAACAAAGAATATGTTAAATCAGATGACCCCATTAAAGAAACTGTAAGATTATTGGAAGAGGGAAATATAATAGCATTGAAAGGTATAGGCGGAACCCATCTTGTAAGTAAAGTTACAGATGAGGACGTGGTTTTAAAATTAAGAAATAGGCTCAATAGGCCAGCTCAGGCATTTGCTGTAATGAGCCATAATGTAGAAACAGCTAGAAAATATGCCGAAATTAGTGATTTGGAAGAGGAAAGTCTTAAATCCAGACAAAGACCAATTGTTGTATGTAAAAAAAGCAAAGACTATTATTTTGCTGATTCTGTTGCGCCTGAACTTCACACAATTGGAATAATGTTGCCATATGCCCCATTACATCATCTATTATTTATTGAAAATGAAAAGATCAACGGGGATCCTGCATATATAATGACATCTGCAAACATACCTGGAGAGCCTATGATGATTAAAAACGAGAATATTCTAAATGATCTTGAGGGCATTTACGATTATGCGTTAATACATAATAGAAGGATCATCAATAGATGCGATGATTCTGTAATAAAGTACAGAAACAATAGGTTATCATTCTTACGCCGTTCACGAGGTTACACTCCGGAACCTTATGAGATAGCTCCTTCAATCATAAGATTAAATGAAAATATAAAGGACAGTAAAATTTTGGCATTAGGTCCTGAACTTGATGTGACATTTACAATATTAAATGATGGTCTTGGATATGTTTCACAGCATATTGGAAATACTAATAAGTTTAAAACATACGAATTCCTACAAGATGCAATTAAGCATATGATGGAGATTACAAAAACCAAAGACTTTGATTTAATAGCATGTGATATGCATCCCCAATTCTTTACAACAAAACTTGCAGAGGAATATTCAAAAGAATATAATGCAGAACTTATACCGGTTCAGCACCATCATGCACATGGAATAAATCTATTAAATGATAATGATCTTGATGAGTTAGTATTTATTGCAGCTGATGGTGTAGGCTATGGAGACGATAAAACTGCCTGGGGCGGTGAAATCCTATATACCAATGTTAAAGATTATGAAAGATTAGGTTCCCTAAGTCCGCAGAAAATGCCTGGTGGAGATCTATGTACAGAATATCCGGCACGTATGTTAATGTCAATATTACTCAACAATGATGAATATACCCCAGAGGATGTCTTGAAGATAATGAAAGATAACTACTCCAACTATTTCAAATATGGGGATAAGGAGATTGACCTTGTTTTAAAACAATTGGAATCCAACTTGAATGTAGGCCTTTCATCCAGTACTGGAAGGGTTCTTGATTCTGTATCCGCCGCATTGGGAATCTGCGGATCCCGTTCCTATGAAGGGGAAGCGTCAATGAAACTTGAGGCAGCGGCATATGGTGCAAATAGAGATCTTGAAATTCCATACACAATTGAAAGAATTGATGGAAGATACCAGGTAAACACCAGCGACATATTGAAATCCGTTATTGATTTAAAAAATAGAGGAGAAAATATTAAAGAAATAGCCTCTGCAGCACAAAGGGCAATAGCATCCAGTTTATCTGAAATAGCAATCAAAGCAGCAGAGGATAAAAATATAGAAAACATAGGTGCAACTGGTGGGGTACTATATAATGAGGAGATTACACTCACATGTAAAAATATTATAGAGGGTAATGGATACAATTTCATACAACATACCAATTCCTGTTGTGGTGACGGTTCAGTATCTCTTGGACAGGCAATTGTTGCAAGCCAATACTTAAATTAAATTATATCATTTAATAATTTTTTAATAAAAAAAAATAGCTAAATCGAAAAAAAGTCCAAAACCAATAAACCATCTAATTTAAACAGAATGATTTTAGAAGATAAACACTAAAAAAATAATACCTTTAATAAAAAAAATGGCTAAATTAAAAAACAAGTTCTAAAACCAATAAATTTTCTAACTTAAAAAAAAATAAAAAAGGAAATGAATAATCTAAAAGATTAGATTAAATCATTATAAAAACAATGAAGGAATTAATATTCTTTATGCTCTTTTTCTTTTCTTTCTTTGAAAGTACGTTCTAAAATATACTCGGCTCTTTCAAGCAAGTTTTTATATAAACGTATTTGACCTTCTAATTCTCTTACTGCTTCATAATGACCTTGGTCAATCTTTTTTTCTAAATCTAACAGTCTAGACCATTCATCTCCAGAAGGTAATTGTTTTTGATTTAGTCTATCCTCAGAAACATTAACATCGAAGATATTTTGGCTGATTATTATGTTAACAGTAATATCATTAGGCATGTCATAGTATTTACGAGGTCTTCCTCTCATTATTTTTTTATAGGAGGATTTTAATATACCTGCTTCTTCCATAGCACGTAAATGTTCTATTACAGCTTTTTGCCCTATGTTTAATTGATTAGATATTTCACTAACAAACATAGGTTCTTCCCTTAATAGATTAATGATCTCTCGTCTTGTACGAGAGCCCATAATATCCAAAATATCATCCATATCAACATCTAAGTTAGAATTTTCATTTTTGATATTTTGATTATTTTCTTTTTCGCTCATCAATATACCATTATATCGAAACCTTTATATAACTTTTGGTTACTAAAAGATATAGTGAGAAAGATAACTTTTTGTTACTTTAATATTTTATGAAAAAAATTCTTTAATACAATAGTTATTTTTTCAACTAATGTCCTATATATTCATATTTCATAAAAATAAAATATTAAAGTCAAAAAGAAATAAATCTTCCAATTATTAACTATTGTATTAAGGAATTAAAACTAAATGAATATAAAATAATAAAAAGAATAAAAAATTTATTGTTATCTTATAATCAAACTGAAAAGGTGACCAAATGGCTAATAATAAAGATGAAGAAAATCTTGAAGAAGAATCTGAATCTTTAAATGAAGAAAAAGATGATTCCCAAGAAGAATTAACTGCAGAAGAGAAATTAGCTAAAATGGAAGAAGAACTTGAAAAGAAAGATGAAGAACTTCGAGAATATGTGGCTCATACCCAAAGACTTCAAGCCGATTTTGAGAATTTCAAAAAACAAACTGAAAAGCAGAATCAGAATATTATCAAATATGCAAATGAAAACCTAATTAATAATATTTTAGATAGCTATGAAGATATTGGAAGAGCTTTAGATAAATCTAATAATGATGAAGAATTAAGGGAAGGTTTAGAATTAATCTATAAAAAACTAACCGATACTCTTAAAAAAGAAGGTCTTGAAGAAATTCCTGCCAAAGGAGAAAAATTCGATCCATTTAAACATGAGGCTTTAATGGTTGAAAATAATCCTGACTATGAAAATGGTGAAATCATTGAAGTGCTTATGAAAGGGTACACTCTTAAGGATAAAGTTATTAGATATTCAAAGGTAAAAGTCTGTAAAAAATAGATTTGCTAATTCAAATTGAAATTAAAAATTATATTTATTATTAATAATATCTGGCTAAAATAGAATTTAATTAAAATCAGATGAAAACTTAACTTAACTTAAAATTAAATTTTATTTGCTTAAAATTAAAACTTGAAATCAATTAAAATTTATGGTGATAAAATGACAGAGGAAACTAAGAAAGAAAAGATTATTGGTATTGATTTAGGTACAAGTAACTCAGCAGCATCTGTACTTATAGGTGGAAAACCAACTGTTATCCCTAGTGCAGAAGGAGCAAGCCAATATGGTAAAGCTTTCCCAAGTTATGTAGCATTTACTGATGATGGTCAAAGATTAGTTGGTGAACCAGCTAGAAGACAAGCAATTACAAATCCTGAAAATACTATTAGTGCAATCAAAAGAAGTATGGGTACTGATAGAAAAGTAAAAGTTCAAGGAAAAGAATACAGCCCACAGGAAATCTCCGCTTTCATCTTACAAAAAATCAAAAAGGATGCAGAAAGTTTCTTAGGAGAACCAATTGAAAAAGCTGTAATTACAGTACCAGCTTACTTTGATGATAACCAAAGAACTGCAACTAAAGATGCAGGTACTATTGCAGGATTAGATGTAGTAAGATTAGTTAACGAACCTACTGCAGCAAGTTTAGCATATGGTATTGATAAACAAACCGATGATGATGTTAACATCATGGTATTCGATTTAGGTGGAGGTACCTTAGATGTAACCATTATGGAATTTGGTGGAGGTGTCTTCGAGGTAAAAGCTACCAGTGGAGATACTAAGTTAGGTGGTACCGATATGGATAATGCAATAATGAATTATATTGCTAACGAATTCAAAAAAGAAACCGGTATCGACTTAATGGAAGATGATCAAGCAGTACAAAGATTAAGAGAAGCTTCTGAAAAAGCTAAAATCGAACTTTCCACTACATTAACAAGTCAAGTCAACTTACCATTTATTGCAATGAAAGATGGTAAAGCTCAAAACTTAATTAATGATTTAACAAGGGCAAAACTCGAACAATTAGTAGATCCTATTGTAAAAAGATGTGGAAAACCTATGGAACAAGCATTAAACGATGCAAAAATGTCAAAATCTGATATTGACAAAATCATCCTCGTAGGTGGACCTACCAGAATGCCATGTGTACAAAAATTCGTTGAAAACTTCATTGGTAAACCAGTAGAAAGAGGAATTGATCCTATGGAATGTGTATCTATGGGTGCTGCAATCCAAGGAGGAGTTTTAGCTGGTGAAATTAAGGATTTAGTTTTACTTGATGTAACCCCATTATCTCTTGGAATCGAAACTTTAGGAGGAGTAGCAACCAAACTTATTGAAAGGAACACTACCATTCCAACCAAAAAGAGTCAAATCTTCTCAACTGCACAGGATAACCAACCTTCAGTAGATATCCATGTTGTTCAAGGTGAAAGACCTATGGCAAATGATAACACCACCCTTGGAAGATTCCAATTAGTAGGAATTCCACCTGCACCAAGAGGAGTACCTCAAATTGAAGTAACTTTCGATATTGATGCAAATGGTATTATAAATGTATCTGCTAAAGATAAAGGAACTGGTAAAGAACAATCAATTACAATTACTTCAAGTACTAAATTATCAGATGAGGAAATCCAAGAAAAAGTCAAAGAAGCAGAAATGAATGCTGAGGAAGATAAGAAGAAAGAAGAAGAAATTGAAGTTAGAAACAATGCTGACTCAATGATTTACACTGCTGAAAAGACTACCGAAGACTTAAAAGATAAAATATCTGATGATGAAAAATCTAAAATCGATGGTTTAGTATCTGAATTAAGAGAATTAATTACCGGTGACGACATTAGTGCAATCAAAGAAAAAACCGACGAGTTAACTAAAGAAGTTCAGGAAATCGGTGCAAAAATATATCAAGAAGCAGCAGCTCAAGAAGCAGCACAACAACAAGCTAACGGAGCAAACGCTGGTTCAAATGCAGGATCATCACAATCAAACAATGACAATGATGACGACAACACCGTTGATGCAGATTACACAGTAAAAGATGATTAGATAAAAATTCAAAAATTAAATTATTATGATTTTTAGAAATAAATTTCTAAAATCTAATAATTTTAAACAAATTTTTCTAAAAAAGATATATAACATAAACAACAATATAATGTTTATACAAGTTTTTAAAAAACTTAGAAACTATTTTTATTAATTATTTTAAAATTACAATTATCTTATTACAGGTGAAGACATGGCAGAGAAGCGAGATTATTATGATGTCTTAGGTGTAGACAAGGATGCTGATCAGAAAGAGATTAAGAAAGCATATCGTAAATTAGCAATGAAGTATCACCCAGACGTTAGTGACGATGAGAATGCTACTGAAAAATTCAAGGAAATAAGTGAAGCTTATGCAGTTTTGTCTGATGAAGACAAACGTAAAAAATACGATCGTTTTGGACATGCAGGTATGGATGGGTTCTCTGCTGAAGATATATATCAAAATGTTAACTTTAATGATATTTTTGATGATTTCGATCTTGGAAATATCTTTGATATGTTTGGATTTGGTGGAGGAAATAGATCAAGAAATTCACCTTCCGGACCTCAAAGGGGTTCTGACATTTACACTAATGTAGAAATTACACTAGAGGAAGCTGCAACAGGAATTAAAAAAGATGTTGTCATACATCATGATGAAACCTGTCCAGAATGTAATGGTAACAAAGCAAAACCTGGAACTAGCCCAGAAACCTGTCCGGAATGTAATGGAACAGGACAAGTTAAAGAGGTAACTAATACATTACTCGGTCAAATGATGAGTGTTAGACCATGTAGGAAATGTGGTGGAACAGGTAAAATAATCAAGGAACCATGTGAGAATTGTCATGGAAAAGGAACTGTACGTGAACAACAAACCATAACCATTGACATTCCTGCAGGTATTGATGAGACTGACCGTTTAAGAGTTGGTGGAGCAGGTAATGCTGGAGAGCCTGGTGCCCCTGATGGGGATTTAATAATATCCGTACATATTAAACGTAATAAAAAATATGAAAGACAAGGTTCACATCTTTACTACAACCAAGAGATAAGTATTGTTCAAGCTAGTTTAGGTGATAAAATAGATATCCCTACAATTTATGGAAAAACAATCACATTAACCGTACCTCCAGGAACTCAGGGTGGAACAACCTTTAAGATTAGAGATCAAGGTATGCCATTAAGAGGCCATGATGCCCATGGAAACATGTATGTCACAGTAACTGTTGTCATACCACAAAACCTCAATAAGGAACAGACAAAACTACTTAAGAAGTTTGCAGAGATTAGTGGTGAAGACATTAAACACGTTAAAAAAGGATTTTTCAGCAAAGTGAAAGATTCAATTAAATAGATAAGAATACTCTTCTTATCTAACATTTACTTTTAAACTCTTTTTTATAGGACAAACAACTATTTTTTTATGCGAAATATTAATCCGTTTATTAATTAATAAATTAGGGTTATCTTCTTTTATAAGATTATTAAAATTCACTTATATATTAAGATAGATTTCTAAAAAAACTATCAATCTTTAGTTTTTAATATTATTGAGATATACATAACAGAATACTTTTTTTATAAAAACATGAACATATTCAATTTAATCAATAGCCTAATAAACTAAATAAGTTTTATAGAATTATTAGCATGTTTTATTTGAATTTAATCATAATAATAGAAAAAATTTTTCAGTTATTGGATTAATTCATTATCCATATTATAAAAATCAAATATCATGATCATCAAATGGTTTTTTAAATATTAAAGATAATCTAAAAAAATGTTTTAAAAGATTTTTAAGACAATTTATGGTTCAACTTAAATGTCAAGACCATTTAGAATATTAAAATAATTAGAAAATTCCAGTAACAAGATAAGCCATTGAAACTTAAAAATATTAAAGTAATTAAAAATCCATTAACGAAATAAGCCATTTAATTTAAATTATAATTAAAAATTAGCAAAATAAAAAAATACTACCTAAATAATCAACCATAGTTTTAAAATTTCATATGGATACAATTGACAATGAAAGAATAGTTTATGAAAATATACATCAAACTGTTATAAAACAAGAAGAATTAGCTTTTAAAACAGATGAATTAATCAAAATTTTAAAAAAAATAGTTAAAAATTGATATAAAATGAAAAATTAAAAATTAAAACCTAATCAGATATTAGCAATAATAATACCAACTAATATTAAACCTAAACCAAGAATTTGCTTAGTATTTAAGGTTTCTCTAAGGAATATATAACTTAGAATGGACACAAATATGTATCCTGCAGACTCTAAAATCAAACCAAATGACAATGGAATAGTTTTATATGAAATAATTGTAATTAATGTACCTGCAAAAAATAAAACATAAGCAGTAATTACATATGGATTTAAGTATTCCTTAATAAATGATTCATGTTTTCTCATCGCACTTTTTTTAAGAAGTATCTGAGAACAAGATGCTATAAATACTGAGAATAGGAATAAAAAGATAAATGGGTTCATTCTTCATTCACCACCAATAAGACTATTCCAGTAATTACAAATATTGCACCGATAACCATTTTTATACTGATGGTTTCACCTAAAACCAAAAATCCTAAAATAAAACCCCAAATAACAGTTACAGCCTTATTTGAAAAAGCAATATTCAAATCAATTCTTTTTAAAATTTGTTGCCATAATAGGGCATAAACCCCTAATAATCCAACAACAAAAATGTATCCCAAAATAAAGTTAGTTGACATTGGAGGCAATCTGGAAACAAATTTCTCACATAACGCACATATTGCATAAACAAATAAAGAACTTTGTAAAAAAAGGAAATCTTTAACTTTTACCGCCATATTATGTCCCCATATTAAAAAATAAATTTAATAGTCTATTAGTAATTTCTTAAATATATAATTAACCTAAAAAAAAGTATTGAATAATAATATGATTATAGCCTGCTAAGAGTAACCCACCTTCTGTTTAACAGTATTCATCTTAGCGAATTACCTTGCCTCTTACAGTAGTCATTGGCATCTTTATTCTTGCACCCTATAGAATAGCCGTTTCACCGTATCCTTTTAATGTCCATCAGTTTAACATCATCGTCATTCATTAAAAGACGTATCGTTTCTGCTCCAGTGTCATACTTCTCAGTATATGCTTTTAATACATTATAGTTCTGTAATGATGGATGGAGTTTCCTTAGTTATAATAACCAGTAACTGTCTTTAGCTTGCTATAATCATATAAAACTAAATATAAAAAATATTAAATTAAAAAATAGCCAAATAAAAAAGTAGCAGGGCCTAGATTTGAACTAGGGCTCTCGGGGTTATGAGCCCCGCGGGATCACCAGACTACCCCACCCTGCTATATAAAAAATTATTAAAAACTAATGTATATAAAATGATACATAACAATTTATGTTTTCATACTATATAAATGTTTTGTAAAAATACGGTTTAAATTAATAAATAATATATTTTTTAAAAAAATAAAATATAATGTTTAAAAAAAATAGAAATGAAAAATCCCAAAAAAAATGTTTTAAGAGATTTCAATATAAATAAAACATGCAAATTACAATATTTCAAATATTAATCCTCAGATTCCCCTTCACTAAGAGATTCATAATCTTCAAGAGCTTTAATTCTTTCATCTAAAGAATCCAATCTTTCATTAGTAAAATCTGAATACTCATTAAATCTTTTTTCTAAATCTTCAATTGATTCATTTGCAGAAGCCCATCTTCTTTCTAAAGAATCCAAATCATTTTGAGTAGCAAGAGACCAATCTTCAATCAATTGATCACTTTTTTCATCTAAGAATTGGTCAATTTTCTGAGAAAATGCATCGGTACTAAAACTTGACATATCATATTCATTGATCTTATCTCTAAATTTCTCAGTATAATTAGTAGATGACCTCTCTTTAGCGTTTGCGGTATTTTCATCATCTTCAAATCGAATATTATAATGTTCAGAAGAACTAGGCATCTCTTCTTCTTCAGTAGGAACTTTTAAATTAAAACCATTAAATGATTCGGAATTATTTAAAACAAAGTAATATACTAAAACTGCTATGGCAATTAAAAGAATAATTATTGCTACAATTTCAACAACACCCATTTAAATCCCCTTTATTGTTTTTGAAGTCTTTTTTCTTTTTCTTCAATATCTTTGAGCATTTTTTCTAATTTTTTTTGCTCAGTTTGAGCTTCAAGACGAGCTAATCTTTCATTGATTTCAGTATGCTTATAACCTACATCATTCATTAATTCTGAAGTAGATTGTCTAATAGCTGAAAGAGCCTCTTGTTGTTCCTTAGGTAATGGGATTGGGTTTTCCATTAATCTTTTAGATTCTAAGTCTTTTTCAACCATAGACATCTTTTTAAGTTCAATCTCCTTTTCTATCATTTTAATAGAATTCTGGGATTGTTTAACTTTTCTCCATTGGAAGACAACAATGATTATAAGAATAGCAAAGATTAAAACTAAAATTAATATAAAAATCTGATTTGGTATAACCAAACTCTCCATTTTTGTTCCTCCACTATCAGTAATAAAAATATTTAACTATAATCATAGTATATAATTAAAACTATATAAAAATTATGAAAATAGTATTTAAATAATTAAACAAACAAACTAAATTCATAACAATTACTATTTAAATTAAAAATCAGGAGGATAAATATTAATGATGGAATCTGACGAGTTAAATTCATATATTGAAGCAGGAAAAATAGCTTCTGATGTAAGAAATAGAGCTGTAAAACTTATTAAGAATGGAACTCCCATTATTGACTTAGTGGAATTTGTAGAAAATGAAATCCTAAAAACAGGAGCAGGCATTTCATTCCCATGTAACGTTAGTATAAATGAAGTTACAGCACATTATACATCTCCTTTTGGAGATAAAAACAAGATTGTCACAGGGGATTTAGTAAAATTAGATTTAGGAGCAGAGGTTAATGGATATATTTCAGATACAGCAGTCACTGTTATGGCTCCTGGAGACAATTTGGAAGAGGTATTTGATGAGGAAACATTAGAAAAAAATCAAAGAATTATTGATGCATCTGCTAGTGCTCTTGAAGCAGCTATCAGTACCGTTAGAGCGGGTGTAACACTTGGAGAAATTGGGCAGGCAATTGAAGATGCAATACATGAATATGAGTTAAATCCCGTTAGTAATTTAACCGGACATAGCCTAGAGCAATGGAATTTACATGCAGGACTTTCAGTACCTAATTTTAATAATGGAAGTACAACCAAGCTAGAAGAGGGACAGGTAGTTGCAATAGAACCATTTGCAACTGAAGGTATTGGAATTGTAGATGATATGCCAGGTGCCTATATATTCTCATTTATGAAAGACAGACCATTTAGAATGAAACACGATCAAAAAGTTTTAAAATACATTGAAAACAATCATAGAGATCTACCATTCTCAGGTAGATGGTTAACAAAAGAATTTAATAGAAACAGATTACATGCATCAATGAGAAACTTATCAAGGGCTATGGCAATTTACCCATACCATCCATTAAAAGAAAAAACCGGAGGATGGGTTTCACAAAAGGAACATACCATTATTGTTGAGGAAGATGGCTGTACAGTTACAACATTATAATAATGGGATGGGCATTTGAATACTCCAGTATTTAGATGGCTGTACATTACAAATTATAATTAGTATGAATTTCTGAGTATTAATCCAAATTTAGTCTAAATTGAATCCTTTCTACTTAAATATAGTAGAACATAATTTTTTTTAATAAAAGCTTATGATTTTGGCTAAAGATATTTTTATTTTAAAAGAAGTTTTTTATTAAAAAAATTAGGTCATTAGGAGTACTTATTTAACTTCAACCACCAACTAAAATTGAAGTTATTAAAAAAAGGAAGAATTTTAGTAACTCCAATGACCTAAAAAGTGTATATTACTTCCAAAAATTTAAGAACCAACAAATAAATTAATGGAAGAGATATACTTACTTTATGGCTTTATTTTTTTTAAATTAAAGTTATATCTAACTTTAATTCCGTGTTTTGAAGCGACATTATTTAATTTATAGAAACCAAATAATTAACTTCTTATTTTTTGAGTTAAACAACTCTTACAACCCATATTATAAAATTTATTGAATACCTAAGGAATAATGGAAAATATCCAATAAAATTTTATAAACCCATATCTATTGAGTTTAAAAATTAGGGCACTAAAAATTCAAACCCAATAGAACACCTTTTTTAAATTAATATTAATTTAAAATCCCTACTTTTTAACTAAACACCAATATATAAATTTTTATCTAACTTTTCAAATAAATTAATTGCTGAATATGCTGCAAGTAAACTAGTTTTAGGATTAGATCTACAAGGTGAATTAGAAATTCTAGTAGAAAATTGACCAAAATCTCCTTTTACATCTATTTGATGAATATTTTGACTTATAGAAGGATCACTTATAATTTTAACATCAATATCCTTATTAGCTACTAAACTTAAAGAAACTGCAACATTCATATTTAATGGAAATTTTTTAATAGCTTCCGAAGCTTTACCTTCAAAAACAACTTTTTCAATATTTTCATTTTGATTTAAAGCTTTTGGTGGTTTTCTAGTAATCAAGGATACAGAATATAAATTACCAATTGAAGCAGATTTAATTCCATCTAAACCTATAACTGCACCAGAGGGAACATATATTTTAACGTTTTTCTTCTCTGCAACTTGAATTAAATCCTCTCTAAAATTTTTATCCATTAATGAACCAACACTCATTATGATCAAAGATTTGCCACTGTTTACAATATTCAACCCATATTCTTTAATAGCTGAAGGTGATGCTGCCTCAAAGACAATATCAACCTTGTTTAACATCCGATTGAAATCTTTAACAACAACCCCATTAACTAAGGAGGATAAACTCTTAGACTTATCCGTAAACTTATCAAAAAAATATTTTGGCCGAATATCTAAATTAGAGTGAATAAGGTAATTTACTATAACTGATGAAATATTTCCACAACCTAAAAAACCTAAAATCATAAAAAACCACCTTAAATAATACTAGTACTCGATGATGATGATTAAACTTTAATTATATACATGTTTTTGACTCTATTATTAGATAATCAATGAAATAATGAATAAAACTAATAATTAGCTTTATTCATTAGATCATTAAAGAGATGTAAACATTTGGTGAGAATAATTTAGAAGTCAAAACCTGTTAAACGAAAACCTCCGTATTTAGATTTATATTTAATATTTAAACCAATGAGTAAAGGTGTAACTACCTCTATTAATTGTGCCTTTTCAAGAGCCCCTGCATCGATTACTTTAATACCCGGTATCTTCTCAATCAACTCTTTTGCAGTGTCTTTAGCCTCTTGATTATCACCTGCAATAATGCAATCACAGTCAATTGGTTCAGGAATATTTAAAAGTAAACTATTACTTATATTATTAAAAGCAGCAATGACTTTAACATCTTCACCTTCCAATATTGAAGCCGTTCTCTCTGCAGCAGATCCTTCAGGCAATTTAAGAACCCTTGAAACTTTACCTCCAATAGCTGTTTCTAATGGGACCGTTGCATCTAAAAAGATCTTTCCTTTAACAAAAGGTTTGATAGTTTTTAATGTTGCGCTTTGAGCTTGTAAAGGTACTGTCATAATAAGAATATCCCCTTCTTTTGCAGCATCCTCATTAGCCAAACCTTTAATATCAACATCATAATCTTTCAATTCATCAATCGTTTCCCCGACAACCTTTACTGCCTTCTCTTCTTTACGTGAACCAACAATTACAGATTCACCAGCAATAGCCAAACGCTTAGCAATACCTAAACCTTGAGGTCCAGTACCACCAATAATACTAATGATCATTAGAATTACCTCCATTTACTTGAAATTTATTTCCATTCAATCTGAAAAATCCGTCATCATCCTTTACTAATCTTTCAAAATCACTTCTATGAATATAATTATTGATTTTTTTAATGACATTATAGATAGTATTTCGACTATATCCTGTTTGCTCTGCAATGTCTGCAACTGACATGACATACATATTGAAAATAATATAACTTAAAACACTTATCGGCATTTTAGAATTTTCAAAGAAAGTTCCACTAAAATCATTGAATGCATGATCACAGTCATTACATTTAAATTTGCGTATTTTACCCTGAGGATATCCTTTATCAATAAATCCTTTTTTATTTACATTAAAAGATTTACATCTAGGACAGTAAACACCATTAGCCCAGCGAATAGATCTAAATATATCCATAAATAGTGTTTCATATGAAAAACTATTCACAAATTTAATATCAAGATTCTTCTCATAATCCTTATTTATCATTTTAACCATCAAATGAAAATAAAAAATAATATTAGAAATTAAAAGATGAAGATTATTGAAATAATATTCAATAATCAACCTTTTCTATTTCTTTGGATAGAAACCACTTGGTTGCTCAGATAGATTAATCATTATATTTTTCATCTGTGTATAATGTTCCAATATAACCTTATGAGTTTCACGACCAATACCTGATTGTTTATAACCACCAAATGGAGCACCAGCAGGAATTGAATTATAAGTGTTTACCCACATACGACCTGTTTCAATAGCATTACATACACTGATAGCACGGTTAATATCTCTAGTCCAAACAGCACCACCTAAACCATATGAACTGTCATTAGCCATTTCAATTACATCTTCTTCATCTTTAAATGGAATGACAACAGCTACAGGTCCAAAAATTTCCTCTTGTGCTACTTTCATATCATTAGTAACATTGGTTAATAATGTAGGTTTAAAGAAACTACCTTCTGAAAGTGGTCCCTCTTTAAATCTTTCACCACCAACAGCAATTGTTGCACCTTCTTTCACACCATCTTGAACACATTTTTCAATTTTTTCAACTTGCCTCTCATTAATCTGAGAACCCATCTGTGTATCCTCTAACCATGGCATATTTACATTTATTTTACCAAATTGATCTACAGCTTCCTTAACAAACTTATCGTAAATATCTTCTTGGACAAATACACGGGAACCTGCACAACATACTTGACCCTGGTTAAATAAAATACCTAATTGTAAACCGTCCATTGCCATATCCCATTTACAATCATCAAAGTAAATGTTAGCAGATTTACCTCCTAATTCTAAGGTTGATGGAATTAATCTTGATGCAGCACAGTTTGCTACATTACAACCTATTTCAGTGGAACCGGTAAATGCTAATTTTCTGAATCCCGGATGTTCTAACATGTATTGACCTGATTTTGAACCTTTACCAGTAATAACATTAAATACACCTTTAGGAATAACTTTTTCAGTCATTTTAGCAAATTCGAGTACACTTAAAGGAGTGGAACTTGATGGGTGGAATACAGTACAACATCCTGCAGCAAGCACTGGAGCTAATTTCCAAGCAGCCATTAAGAATGGGAAGTTCCAAGGAACAATTTGACCAACTACACCTATTGGTTCCCTTAAGATTAAGCTTAAGGTATTATTGTCCAACATTGTTGCAGAACCTTCCTCAGCACGTACAGCACCAGCAAAGTAACGGAAGTGATCTGATGAAAACGGCATGTCTATAGCCATATTCTCCCTAATTGGCTTACCATTATCAAGTGTTTCAATCATAGCTAATTTATCAGCATTGTCGTCAATAATATCTGCAACCTTAAGTAGAATTTCTTCTCTTTCAATAGGTTCAACATCTTTCCAATCTGGAAATGCGGCATTAGCAGCATCAACTGCCTCATCCACATCTGCGTTAGTAGCTTCAGCACATGTAGCTAGTTTTTCACCATTTGCAGGACAAAAAGTTTCAAAGGTTGAGCCATCTGATGCATCTTTCCATTGTCCATTTATATATAATTGATACTTTTCCTGTGCAGGGTTATTAGGAATCTTTTCCATATTATTACCTCTTTATCTCATTTATTTTTTATCTAGAAATCAATCTCATCTATACCATAGTATATATTGTGTAAAAGTTTTTCAAACAATTCTGCAGTCATTTCTCTTGGGTTTGCAGCAGTACATGCATCAGTCATAGCATTTTTAGAAATTTCCTTGACTTTTGCATTAAATTCATCTTCATCTACACCCCATTCTTTAAGATCATGAGGTATACCTAAGTATTTATTAAAGTCTGCAACAGTATTACATAGTTTTTCAACCAATTCCTCATCAGTACCTTCCCATCCAAGATAACGGCCAATAGCAGCATATCTTGAAGGATCTTTCCTAGCATTAAATCTAGTAGCATATGGTAGATACATAGCATTAGCTTCACCATGAGGAATATGTCTTCCAGAGAATGCAGCTCCAGTTTTATGAGCCATAGAATGGACAATACCTAATAATCCATTAGAAAATGCAATTCCAGCTTCAGCCTGAGCATAATGCATCATTTCCCTCGCATCCTGATTTCCGTCATAGGATTGTTTTAGATTATTCAAAATCATGTGAATCGCATCTAAAGCCATAGCATCTGCAAATGGTTGATGGGTTGAAGCGGTATATGCTTCAATAGCATGAGTTAAAGCATCCATTCCAGTATGTGCTACTAATTTAGGTGGCATACTTGCTGGTAACTGTGGATCTACAATAGCCACATCTGGAGTTACTTCAAAGTCAGCAATAGGCCATTTAATACCTGTATCATAATCAGTTATAACTGAGAATGCGGTTACCTCAGTACCAGTACCACTTGTGGAACCAATAGCGCAGAAATGAGCTTTTTGTCTCATTTTAGGTAAACCAAATGGAACACATGCTTCTTCAAAGGTTAAATCAGGATATTCATAGAAAATCCACATACCTTTAGCTGCATCAATAGGGGAACCTCCACCCATTGCTACAATCCAATCTGGTTCAAATTCACGCATTTGTTTTGCTCCTTCCATGACAGTGGTAACAGAAGGGTCTGATTCTACTCCTTCGAATAATTTTGTTTCCATGCCTGCCTCTTTAAGATAGTCCATGACTTTATCCAGGAAACCAGCACGTTTTAAGGATCCTCCACCAATTACTACAAAAGCCTTTTTACCTTCTAAATCTTTTAAATTTTCTAATGCACCTTGACCTACGAAGATTTTTCTAGGTACACAGAACAATGTTTTATCCATATTTTTTCCTCCGAAATTTAAGTAACGTGTTTATGGTGGTTAAATTCTTAAGAATTATTTTATCCACATGTAAAAATAAAAATATAAAAAAGGTATAAATTGAAAATTATTAAGTGGTACTTAAAAATCAAAATAATAAACAATAGAGCATGAAAAAAATGTAAAAAAATTAACTAATCAATAGCGTACTAAAAATATTCCCATAAATATAAGTGATATGACTTAAGTTTATAAGAATTATATTAACTACAACCATTACAATTAAAAATTTTTACAAACTTCTATGATATCCTTTGTTATATTTATTTTACAATTAAAAATTGTAAGAACTAATATATAAACTAATCAAAAATGAAAAATTTGTAACTAACATCAAGCTTAGTTTCAATAAATAAGAACAAAATGAAAAATTAGTCTAAAATTAGATAATTAAAAATCAAAAAGAATTTATAAGAATTTTCTAAAAATCAATAAGAAAAAATAATATTATTATAAATAAATAAACTAAAAAACTACAATTAAAAAATTAAATTTAAATTGAATAGTTCATAAAATATGAATTAAATAATTTTAAAAAAACAGTGAAAATAGCTTTAAATAGAAAAATAAAAATGAGAATAAGTTAAAATAAGTATTAAATCAACCATTATATGTAAATTAATATATATAGAAATAAAAAAATTTTAAATATAAAATAAAAAAATAATTAATCGTTGTATATAATATAAGAAATAAATAAAAGTATATTAAGTAAATAAAATAATAACTAATCTTTATTTAATTAAATCAAAGTTATAAAAATTTTTAAAAGAAAAATAATAAAAAATAAAGAGTATTTTTTAAAAACAAAATAAGATTCATTTTAAATAAGAAAAATAGCTAAAATACTACCATTAAAAATTAGAAGAAATCCTCAAAACAATGCAATATTAATAAAAGGGTTTAAGAATAGATTAGAATAAAAATAATAAATTACATTTTATTAAAATTAATTAAATTTGAAAATATGAAAACGATCTAAAAAAAGTAATTGCTAATACAAAATAAAAAAAGAAAAGAAAAAATAAAGAAGTTTAATATTCATAGTATTTATCAAATGGAACAGGAAGTCCCATCTTCATCCTATTTTCAGCTTCTTTTTTATTTTTATCTTTTTTACCTTTAGCTAATTTACTGAGTAAACCTAAACCTGGTTTTACAGAATCATCAAATTCCTTAGTTTCAATAAGGCCTGCACTTACAGCAGCATTGAAAATAGATTCACCACCATCGGTTCTTGTAAATACAGTAGACCAACCATCTGGAGAACCAACAGATCCAGTAGCAACATCAGCAAATTCTGCTACATAATCAGGACAAACATTACATCCTGCTTGTTCATATCCATGTGTTTCTTTTAAAGAAATTCCGTGATTGTCATCAGCTGTTTTTGCAAAGAATTTACCTTTACCAATATCCATTTTAGTAATATCATTAATGTCTAATCCCATTTTTTCAGCAGTGAAAGTTTCAATTGAAGCCATAGGGAAGTTTTCCATACAGAAAATACCGATTAATAATTTAAGTTTATCTGCAACGAATCTTGTTGAGAATGGATATACTTGCATTTTTCTAATACCCATGATTTGACATGGAGTTCCTACAGTACCGACTTTTTCAATACCTGCTTGTCTTACAGCTTCTTTTAACGCCCAAACATTAGGTGAATGAGTATATTTAGTTCCAGCTGCAGCAATAAGCTCATCAGTAGTAGTAGCAACTACTGGTTTAGGTACCCAAGGTTCATCACTAGGTCCAGCGACAACTGCTCCTTCAATAATACCTTCGTCTAATGCATAGGAGAATAAAGCAGTTACAATTCCACCATCTTGAGCAACATCTTGAATTTTTTTATCGGTAGCTCTTGCACAAACAACTTGTTTATATTTTCCAAATTCTTGACCAAATTCCATACTAAATCCTCCTATAAGTCAAATTCTTTTTGAATCCTTTCATATGGGAACCAAGATCTAGGACAATGTACATAACATGAACCACATTTAATACATCTATCCTTATTACATTCAGGTCTACCTTCAACCATAGTCATTGCTCTAGTTGGACAAGCTAATGCACAAGTTCCACATCCGGTACATAATGATTTATTAGTAATGTTAGTTTTTACATCACAACCACATGCTAAATTACATGAAGCAAGGTTAAGTGCAGGTTGTAAATAATCCATATCACTATTAATTAAAGCAACAACAGCTTTAGCAATCATTTCAGGAGAAACAGGACAACCAGGAAGAGCAAGATCTACTTTTACCAAATCACTTACAGGTACAAATGACTCGTGTTTAGGTTGTGCTTGTTGACCACCATGAGCAAATCTAGTGAAACAACCAGTCATAGCACAGGAACCGAAAGCACATATTAAATCAGAATGTTTTCTAGCTTCTTGAACTTCATTTAAACTGTGTTCATCTTGTAAACATACAGAACCTTCAATAAGACATAAGTCCATATGAGGCATTTCCTCTGCATAAGTACCATGAATCCATTTATCTACTAAAGTTTGACCATATACAATATCTACCATATCAGAAAGTAAGGTTGATAAAATATCATAGTTTTCAGTTAAAGACATTGCATCACCGGTACAACCACTTAAGTGGATGTATCCGATTTTAGGTTTATTAGTAGGTTTTACAGAAACTTGACCTTCCTCGTATTTAACCTCAGATTCAACAGGTTTAGTTTCTTTTTTACCAAAAGATTTTTTTAATTTATCAAACATTTAATTAACCCCTATCTCTTTAAAAATCATATCAATGGCTTTAGGAATAGCGTTTTCAACAGGCTCAGTTAAGCCCATTACTATATCTGGTGCAGAAATTTCTTTTGGTTGGCAACCTACTATTACAACATCAATTCCTTGATTTGCCAAATCTTGTAATGGTTCTTCAACAGCCCAATTATGAGCATTTTCATATTTACCTTTAGGCATCTCAAAAGGTGAGAAAAATCTTAAGGTACCTGGTTCAGCATTAAAATCAACTACATCAACAATTACTAACTTTTTCCATTTTTCACTAGGTAGTGAAAAAACATAGTAAGTTGCACTAGTACCTGCATCAATAAAGTCAACTTCTTCAGGAAAGTCTTTATCTTTGAAATATTTTTCTTTGATTGTTTTAATTACATATGGTCCAAAACCATCGTCCTGGAACAATACATTTCCACAGCCAACAACTAAATTTTCTACATCATATGCCATTTAAATTCCCCTATAAATTTACCATCTCACTTTTGAGAACACTTTTATCATCGTCATCCACTACCATTACATGAGTAGCACATGATAAACATGGATCATAAGCCCTAATTACATGAGGTCCATATTCATGGTGGAAACCTTCAGTAGCAGGACCCATAATTGGGATATTCCAGGTAGTTGGTACTAAACATGAATAATATTGAACCCTACCGTCTTTAATTTGAGCCATATGAACATCAGTTCCCCTAGGTGCTTCAATTACACCTAAACCTAATTTATTGGTACCTCTAGGGTCAAAGTCAGCTCTAACAGGAGCGGAAGTATCTAATTGATCAACTAATTCCACAATTCTTGCAGCATTAAGTTTCATTTCTTCAGCTCTTGCAACATGTTGAGCAACTACACCTTTATCTTTAAATCCATGATACATTTCCATTCTAGCTCTAGGTCCAGTTTCAATAGGTTTACCTTCCCATAAAGGAATAGTAGAACAAGCCCTTTTACCTATTTCCGGATCATCATACCATTGTTCAGGCATGATTTCACTGAATTTATCAAAGTCAAAATAAGATCTGTCACCATAGTAAGGACTAGATGAAAATGGTTTATTTTTAACAACACCTAAATCTTTAGGTAATCCTTTATCTGCAACTAATCCTTCGATTAATTCAGCATGTTTCTCAACATCAGGTACTAATTCTTTAGCAATCTTTGTTATTTTTTCTTTAGCTAATGGAGAAATATTTCTAGCCATTCCGCCTACTCTAATATCAGATGGGTGAATACCTTCACCTGCTAATGTATCTACAATAAATTGAGCTTTTTTCCTAATATTAGATACACTGTCTACAGCTGTTTTAAATAAGTTATCAGGTACAAAATCTGGTGCGATTAAGAAATGGTGAATAGCTGCACTATCAAGACAGTGAGCTGCTAAAGTTACCTCTCTCATAATTTTTCCAGCTTTAGGAACCTCAATATCTAATGAATCATCTATAGCTTCAACAGATGCTAAGGTATGAGGTATAGGACAAACACCACAAATTCTTTGACATAAAACAGGTGGAGTTTCAGGTGCCTTACCTACAACCATCTTTTCTAAACCTCTAACAGGAGTAATACTAAAGTATCTACCCTTTGTAACAATTCCTTCATCATCCACTTCCATGACAAGTTCTGCGTGGCCTTCTTGTCTGGTAGTAGGTGATATAACTATTTTTTCACTCAAATGTGTCACCTCTTATATTAAAAAATTAGAAACCAACGACAGTTATTAATTTATTAAAGATGATATATAAATGATTTTTAATAAAGTAAAACGAAAAATTTATATAGTAAAAGATTAATGAAAAACGAAAATTATACAAAGATGCAATAGAATTTAAAAAAAATATAAAAATAATACATAATTTAAAAAATCATTAAAAAATTAAAATAGAAAACAAATATTGAATAATAGAAAAAAAGTAAGCATATAGCTTTAAATCCGCAATATAATGAATAAAACAATTATTTTAATAAAATAGAAAAATAATTTTATGAATTTTTAGATAAAAAGTAATACAGAAAATAGATAAAATGAAATATACAAAATTTTATAAATAAAAAAAACCATATAAGAAAAGTAATATATATTATATAAAAGTTTTGTAAAAGATTTATAAGTATAAGTAATTATAATTATAAATTTTTTACAGAACAAGTCTTATACAATATAGAGGTGAGTTGAGTGGAAAAATCTAATATTATTATCTCAATTATTATTGTTATTTGTATTGCAGCAGGAGTAACTGCTTATGGATTAACTAGTGAAGATAACGGAGTATTCAAGAATCTTCAAGGAATTGGTGCAGATAACGGAGGATCTGGTGTTGGAAATTCTACTAACGTAAGTACCAATACAGATAATTCTGGCTCTGGCTCATCAGATAACAGTGGTTCTGATGGACAATATTCTGGAGGAGACAGTTCTGGTGCTGGTTACTACGATGGTAGTGGCAGTAGTAGTGGTAGTGGTGACAGTGGAAACAATGCTATTACTCCAAATGATAACGGCGGCTCAAATGATAATGGTGGATCAAATAACGGCGACATACATGCAGTTGCATATGAATTAACCACATATCACTCCGATGGATCTTATACTGTAACTAAATATAATTACCTTGACCAGAAAGTTGGATTTATTACTTATGATAAGGATGGAAATCAAATTGAAGGTGGAGGTGGTGCTTAAAAACACCATAATAATCAGTAAAAACATTTACTGATTATAATCTTTTTTTTAAAAAATTTAGAATTTAGTAATATTACTTAAAAAATAGTAATATTTATATATTAGTTTAAACTAATATTCTAATGTTGATATACATGGGCCGGTAGCCTAGTAGGATAGGGCGTCGGACTTCTAATCCGAAGATCCCGGGTTCAAATCCCGGCCGGTCCGTATAAAAGATACTTTTTTTATTAATTTACTTACTTTAAAAAATTTACTGTTTAATAATGAATTTAATTAAAAAAAGGGCTTGTAGCCTAGCTGGATAGGGCGTTAGACTCCTAATCTAAAGATCGCGGGTTCAAATCCCGCCAAGTCCGTTTTTATAAATAGCTCTCATTTTTTTAACTTTTAAACTTAGAAACTTTTATAATAAATATAACTTAATATAAAACTATGGCAAATGATATATGTGAGATTAAAAGTATAAGAGAAGATGTTATTGAAGAAGTTTCAAGGGAAATGAAAACTTGTAAGACTTATGAAGATACAGCAAACATATTTAAATTGCTTGGGGATTACAATAGAATTAGAATCATCAATGCATTGAAAATCAAAGAATTATGTGTCTGTGAGTTATCCATATTATTAGATATGAGCCAATCAAGTATTTCACATCAATTAAGAATATTAAGACATCACAATATTGTAAAGAATAGAAAGGAAAATAAAAGGGTCTTTTATTCATTAAATAATGATAAAATATTCAAACTCATCGAAGAGTCGGAGGAATTGATATAATTGAATAAAAATAATCTAAAATATAATTTCCTTAACTTGAATTATTTAAAAAAGTTATCTAAAATAAATACCATTAGATTATTTAAAAATCAACCAAAATTATCCAATGTGACTATCCTTTTTGAGTCTGTATTTTCCTGTTTTTCCACTTTATCAAAAGATATTTCACCATATTTTCCACCACCACCTGGTGTGATATGTACAGTACCATTTCTAAATGACAAAATACCATTTGAAATCTTTGAATCAACCTTTTCAATATCCTCAATTGGAGTATTAATTAAAACCTCAATTTCAGGACCAAACTTATTTATAAGGTTTTCCCATTTACCTTGAACTGTTTTTGTTGTGACCCCTTTATCATAAATCTTAGATATAATTTCTGCAAGAGGCATTAAATGGACATATGGAGGTCTAAAGTCTGGATGATGAGGTGAATCATAGTCATTAATCTCACTAATCCTATAGTCTACACCTTTTTTAACTTTTCCGCCACAGTCCAAACATTTCATATTGTTTTCCTTTGCTATTAAAGGATCTACTAAACCGTGACAGTTTGTACATGCTGTCATGTGATATTTTCCTAAGTTTGGAACAAGACCATAGTTAGCTTTAATTTTCTTATGTTTTATTGCATATTTTAGTGAGGAATATGAAATATCTTTCATCTCTATTTGATTAAACTCTCGACCTAATCTATGAGGCCATGGTGAATGTGCATCTGAGTTTGATAAAAATGGAAAATCCTTTAATTCTTTAACTGTATCTGCCATATCTGTATCTGCAGATAAACCTAATTCTACAAAATCAACTTTTCCACCGTAACAATCATAGATACTATCATAAGACTTATACATTCCAGTCCAGGGTGTGAAAGCATGGGCAGGGCCAATTAAACAATCATAATCCCTAACCATATCGAAAATTTCACTGCCACTCATTTTAGTACGTGGTCTTCCATCGGAATATTTATTCTTAGATACCAATTTATCTGAAAGTTCACGGGCTGTATCCATATTTGGAAGTATAATCAGGTGGTGTATTTTCTTTTCTGCCTCAACCTCAACAGTTAGAATAAAATCACAATCCCTATATGAGTATATTCCATCGCCAACATATTCCGTATTTTCCTCAATCATTTCAAGCCATTTTGGATGGAAGGCATCCCCTGTACCAACAAGATTAAGACCTTTTTCCTTAGCTTTGGGAGCCATGTTCTCTATTAACATATCCTTAGATGTTGCCATGGAAAAACAACTGTGAACATGTAAATCAGTATTAATTAACATAAGTAATGATTAGCTTAATTTAATATATTAAACTTTTGAAAAAAAAAGATCAAACAAATAATCATACATAAAGTAAATTCAAATTCCATATTTAAAGAATAGCTAAAAAATAAAACAAAACACTGTAATACCTTTTAATTAAAAAATTATAAAGAATTCCCCAGTATTATAAAAAATTAAGAAACTAAAAAAATATAGACTGTTTCAGTATTTAATTAAAATGAAATAAAAAAAAGTAAGAAACTAAAAAAAATAATAAAAAAATTAACCGATATATCTTAAATCATCTTTATCCTGTTTTGGCATAGAACGATTAATCATATCTTGTTCCATTTGTTGAGCTTTAGAAATCATTTGTCTAGTTTCTTCTGCCCTTTCTTCAAGTTTATCGGTGTTTACTTCTATTTTAAGTAGAATAGAAAGTTTATTTAATAATGCTTCTGCAGCTTCGGCATCTATAAAATAACCTGGAGTTTCACCCATCAAACAAGCACCAGACATTCCTCTAAGTTGACCTAAACCTAAAAATAATCCTGAAGCTCCAATGATTCCACCATCAACAGACCTGATTTCTATACCTGCATCCTTTAAAATATCGATTTTCTCCTCATCGGTAGCAGCACCATAAACTGTAGTCTCCTCTACAGGTTGACCTGTTGCAAGTCCGCCTAAAGTAAAAATGTTCTTAACGCCAAACTGTTCTATAAAGTCAAGAATATCTCCACATATGGAATACTGGCCCTCTGTAGACAAACCTTGAGAATTACCTACCAAAACAATTAAATCTCTTTCATCTTCACCTTGGGATTTTAGATAGTATAATTCATTAGACATACTCTCGATAATTCCATTTTCACCTATAAAAACCTGAGGAGGGAAATAAGGAGAATAAATTTCCGCAAATTTAGTGGCATTCAACTCATCAATTAAATGATCAGCAGCTAACTTACCAACATGACCGATACCTGGAAGTGCTTCAATAAATATAGGATTATCTAAAGAAACCTCTTCTAAAACTTTAATTTGAGTATTTTTCATGATTAACCTCATTTAGATTCTTCTTTTAATTTCCTTCTATATTTACCATACTTGTCTTCAATGGAATATTTTGGAGGATAAATAACATTTAATTCTCCACCACACTTAGGACATTTATCTTGTATGGTATAAATATTACATGATTTACACTTGTGCATTTTCATTTTCATAATATCACAAAAAATAGAATTAAAATTTAGTTATAAAATCACGTAAAAAAAATAATAAAAAAAGATAAGATTTAACTAATCTAATTCTCTTAAAAATTCTCCATTACCACCAGATTGCTCAATTATATTAATTGCTCTATCTGCAGCAGCTTGAAGTTCTTTTTCAGCTAAGATATAATCGGTTGAAGTAACAGTAATACGATATCTAGGAGCACCTACACATTGTACTTTAATTACCTCTCCATCATTATCGCCATTATTTTCCGCAGCGAGTAAAGCCTCTTTTACAATGTCTACACCATTATAATCAAAGGTTTGAATATCTACATATCCACTAATATGAACCTCTGGAGGAGTAATGTTTCTTTTAGCAACTTCGGTGATTGCTTCTGCCCACTCTTCACTAATACCTTCATCAGTTAAAGCAGTAGCACCTTCATCAACAGCAGTTTCAAATGCCCCGTAAATATCTCCAAAGATATCCATTAAGTCATAACCTACTTCTTTATAAGCAGTGTTTAAATCTTTTCCTAATGATTTAGCAGATAATTCTAAGAATTTTTCAGCTTTTTGTTCAATTTTCCATTGCTGAATCTTTTTGGTTCTTTGATCTTCTCTGATTCTTTTTAAAGAAGCATCAATATGACCTTTTTTAGGATTTACTCTAATACAACGTGCAACAATTTTCTGATTTTCTCTAACATGGTCACGGATGTTTTTAACCCAACCAGAAGATACTTCACTAATATGGATGAAAGCCTCTTTTCCAACATATTCTTCAAGTTTAGCAAAACAACCATAAGGGAGAACTTTGTAAACTGTTGCAACAATTAATTCACCTTCTTTAGGCCATTTACTGTTTTTTCTTACCATTAAAACACCTTCATATATAAAATATTAGGTTCTTAATTTTTATTAGGATATATAAAAAATAAAAATAGCAATAATAAAAATTAAAAAAATTTAAAATAATTAGTTTAAAACTTCATCAATATGAGCCATGATTTTAGCTTTGGAACCACGGGATTTAACAATAGTTTTACCACAGATAATACATTTTACATCAGATGCAGCACGATCAAAAACTATTTGTTCATTTCCACAATCTAAACATTTGACTCTTAAAAAATTTCCTCTTCCTTTGCTAGCCATATTAAACACCTATTGACTTACGAATTCAGGTTTACCAGTTCTAAATGCTTTTCTAATGTGAGATTTTCCACATTCTTTACATTTGTATCTTAAGTCTAATTTTTTAACTGGTTTACTTCCACTAGGTAATGGTCTTGGGTAACCTCTGTATCCTGCAGTTACACGTCTGAACTGTCTTTGACCCCATTTTAATTCACTAGCTTTTCGTTTTTTAGAAGTACGAACTTCATGAATAGTATGTTTTTTACAATAAGGACAATAAGTCCTTTTTTCTTTTGGTATCTTCATATAATCACCTTTTTAATATTACCAACTAAACAGGAACGATTTAAGTATCCCTTTAGCCAATAGTATCTATAACTCATATCAAACTAGACAAGAACTTATTAGGTATCCCTCCAGCAAGATAATCTATAAGAATAAGTCAATATAATAAGAAGTTATTTTTAGAAAAAATAAGTAATTCATATTATCTTATAATAGATACATTTATTATATATATTACATTAGTATTTAAACTTAACTAAAAAAATAGAATCTAAGGAATATAAAAAATTAGCTAGATTTCTATAATGCGTCCTTTTCTACACCTTACTATTACATTAGCATTTGCTTTAGGCATGATAACTAAATCCTGAGATTTAAATGGACCATAAATCTTCTCATCAACACCAATTATCTGATTAAAATCTTTAAAAACCAGAACCAAAGTTTTATCTACCAGATGTTTATTTTTTATTTTTGAATCCAAAAAATCCTCTTCCTTTAAATCTACAAATTGATTATCGATAGATTCCTGTAAGTTATCTAATTCATCAACATTACTTGAATCCTGATTAGTAACTACACGGGAGGAGTTTACTGATTCCCTTTCATTAGAAGATTTGTTAGTCTTGAAAGGGGCATTGTTAACATTATTTTTTTTGCCCTTTCAATTTTAGAATTAATTATCTGTTTTTCAACGGATTCACTCTTCTCGTTTTCTAAGACTTTACCCTTGGAGATTTCATTTAACCTATTTAAAACCTCATCATCTGAATCATCCATTTGATGAGAGTTTTCTCTAGAAGTATCCTGGTTAAAAACCGTGGCGGATTCCTCTTTCTTACTAGATTTATTGAAGGAATCTAAGGAAATGTTATTTCTATGATTTTTAAATGCGTCTATCAATGAATAGTACAATTTTTCCTCTTCATCAGTTAGATTAAGTGGGGTAGTATCCAATAAGTCAAATTCAGGTTTACCTTTAAATAAATGATATGACCTATGAATATTCATTAATGCCGCTTCGGCGATTTTATGTTCCCTTCTTTCACAGATTTCTGTTGCAATTCTTTGAGTATCCTTTAAGAGATAGTTTACATTTGAAAAAGGATCATCACTAACATTATCTATAAGATCATTAATATAGGAATAAATTAAACTATAGAAATTATTATCCACTTTAGCCAGTGAACTATTACCCCGTTCTTTTTTTTGGATCTTACGTAATTCTTGAAAAAATTTATCCACATTAATCACTCACAGAAATAAGAAAATAAATTTTAAAAAATATGTTTAAAAAATAAAGATTCAAAATCCGATTACTCATCGGATTCAATACGTGGAGCAAGTAAGAAACTAAGTTCCCCTTCCTCAGAAACCATTTTAAGTGAAAGACTTAAAGGCATATCATTACCTAGTTTAATAGTAGCAACATCTGAGAATTTATCTGCTTTAAGCATTTCCCTAATTTTTTCCAAAGAGAATATGGATTTAGCTTCATTATCTATTTTTTCACCATGTATATATTCAATATTAGCATCACCGAATTCTCCTTCAGCTGCTGCTTTAAATACCTCTTCATTAACCATTAATATGATTTTATCAGAGAAAATATCAATATCATTAATAGAATCTTTTAAAAGTGCAAAAGGAATATCAAATTTAGTTGGATATTCTAATGGTGGTGCTGATGGAGCATCATATTCCATATCTATAAGGCGTATTTTAAATGTTCTTTTAGCTTCACCTTCAAAGGTAATAATAAGATTACCTTCATCCAATGATAAAATTACCCTATCGTTAGATTTGGAACGTTTTAAAACTTTCATCAATTCTTCAGTGTCAACATTTATTTTTTCAGGTTCATCGCAAATAAATTCATCAAACAAACTTGCTTTAAGCTCTAAATGAACAAAAGTTATATGACTTCTATCAAGAGCATTTAATCTGACACCTTCACTATCAGTTTGTAATTGTACTTCATCAACAATTGATGAAATAGCATCGAAACTTGTTTTTAAAATATTTGGGTCACTTAACTCTGCTTTAAACATAACATCATCCCAAATAAAGTTTTTAATTAAAATAATTATAAACTTTATAAGTAAATTACATCTATAATAAATTATATTATTATATATTTTTTGTCATCATTACTTATAAATTTATAATATACAATGTTATTTATAAAAAAATTAATAAAAATTACTAATATATAAAAGATTTAAAAAACGGCTAAAAAAGGAAAAAACAGGTTTAGTATTAAAGTCAAAGCCTCAATAAAAAGAGAACTTAAAAACGAAAAATAGAATAAATCAAAATCATAATAAAAAAAAGAACTTAAAAATAAAAAAAAGAGCAAATCAGAATCCGATGAAAAATTAAAAAAAAGATAAAAACATTAAAGATTTTATTTATCATCATCCTCTTCATTATGAACGGAGGTGTTGACTGTAATTTTAAAATCGTCTGCATCTGTTTTTACATAATCAGAATCAAAAGACTTTTTAGTAACATTATAATTGTCTTCATTATCTTCTAGTTCATATTTTTCTTCAGATATTTCAGCATCATCATCTAAATCTTCATTATCTGTCTCTTTATCCTCGGGGATATCATCAACAGTAATTTCATCTAGAAAATCATCCATATTGATATCTTCCCTATCAATACTTCTCATTTCATCAAAAGTGTTATCGAATGGAGTTTTAACAGAAACAATCTGTATTAAAGAAAATATAAAACAAATAGCCCCAATTATAAACAAGAGAATAGACATACCAACATATTCTCCAGAAGCCACACTATCTACAACTCTTGCAGATCTGCCAAATACAAGATAGATTCCTAAAGATATTGTAACAATACCTACAATAATTCCCAATATTGGAATTATACTCAAGTTAACCTTTTTAATACCTATGCCAGATGAGTTGTCTTCAACAGATTTTCCTGGTTTGGTATTCTTATCTCTATCTGCATCAAATATAGAATTTTCAGTTTTTGATTCTTTCTTGAAATCCTTGGATTTGTTTTTATCTTCATCTTTATCATTATCTTCTTCAACTTCTTTAAATGATTGATGAAGTTTAGATAAGAAAGAGGAAGAGGTTTTAGATTTTAGGGAAGATTCCTTATCAGAATTATCTTCAATATCTTCAAAATTTGAAGAGTTATCCTCAGAATCAACTGAATCATTCTCATCTGATTTTTCCTTTAAACTCATATTAATATCTTCTTTATCATTTTTAGAAGGTTTATTATCGTCTTCAAAAATATCATCAACATTATTTAAAATATTGTCTTCAAATGAGAAAGATGCCCCTTCATCAGATTTATTAATTTTTGATTCTTCTGTTTCATCTATTTCTAATTTATCAAAACTTAACTTATCATCATCTGCAAAGGAGGAATCATGTTCAAAATCCTTAGCATTTTTTAAACTCTCATAATTTAAAGTTTTTTGAATATGTACAGTAGGTTCATCATTTTTAGAGGAATATTCTGTAAGTTTTTTATCGTTTTTACCTTCATCTAAATCCTCATCTAAAATTTTATCAACCTTTTTGAAAATATTTCCAAGTGAAGATTTCTTGTCTTCTGCAGAATCGGACTTTTCAATATTCTCAGTTGGTTTTGAACTATCTGATTTAGAGGAAATGCTTTTGGATACAGATTCTTTTTTTGGGTTTTCTTTTTTAGAACCATCATTATCAGATGATTCGGAAGAATACTCTACAGATTCATCTTTAATAGAGATAGATTCTGTAGTTGCTGGTGTCTTCTTAACAGCTTTCATAATATTTTGAAGATGTTTAATAGAATCTTCATAATCTGATCCATTATTAGATTTTTTCATAATAAATCTCCATCACTATGATTAAAATTAATCATATTCTCTCCAAACATGTTTACATTCCATACATTTAAAGAATCTAGTTTCAGCTTCATCAGCACTACGTGTTTGTTGTAACCACCAATAAGCCTTAGTAAAACCACAATTTGGACAAGTAACTTTAGTAGTCGGAAGGGTCTCAATATCTTCCCCTTTCATAATAACATTATCTTTAGCTTGTACTTTTTCAGAAACCTCATATTCATCTGTTTCTGATTTGGATAAATCTTTTTCATATCCACATTTATTACATTTGACCTTGTTACCTTGTGGAAGTAACATAGCACCGCAATTTGGACAGAATTCCATTTTAGACCTCCAATAATATAATTGATTATAATAATAAATTACATTAAAAACTTTTAGAATATAATTTGTAAATTAATATTTAAAAACATTAATTAGATTTATTTTAATATAATATGAATTATATTTAACTTACTATTATATAAAATTTATAGGATTTTTTAAAAAAAATAAGCATTTTATCAAATATTCTTAAATTTGTTTTAACATTTATCTTAAAAAAAAAATTGAAGTAGAGTCAGAAAATTCCTAAATCTTATACTAGAATTCCTTAAAAAAAAATAGAAGATAGATTTAAATTTACTTGAAAACTAAAAACCAATATAAATTTAATCTATCAACCATTTTAATTAACCAGTTTATGGATATCCTTAATAATTTCCCCATGGTCAAATGCCAAGTCAATATTTTTTAAATCCTCAAATGAGAAAATATCAATATCCTCTGCATCGTCATCTGCTTTTCTATCATCAAAATTACCTTTTGCCAGGAAAACAACAGTGACTGTATGACCTCTAGGGTCCCTATTGGGATCGGAATAGACTCCAACTAATTTAGTTAATTCAACATCAATACTTGTTTCTTCTTTAGCTTCACGCCTTGCGGCATTTTCAACTGTTTCCCCATATTCTACAAAACCTCCAGGAAAAGCCCAGCAGTCCTTATATGGATCATTTTTACGTTTGATGAGTATAAAATTATTCTTATCATCATATATAAAAATATCAACAGTTAATGATGGCTTTTTATGATAAGACATTTAAATCACCTAAAACTTTTTTTTATTTCAATATAAAATTGGAATAAAATTAAGAACTTAATTAGAAATTTACTAAATTAAAAATAAATATTAAAAGATTATTCTAAAATAATTCAATATCTAGCCAATAATTTAAAAAAAGCAAAATAGCCTAGAAAAGAATAATTTAAAAAAATTTAGTTTTTTTAAAAAAACTAAAATAAATTAAAAACGATTATATTTGTTCTACTAAAGATTTAAATTCTTCAGCTTGATCTTTTAAAGTTTCAGCAGCTTTTTTAAGGGAGTTTCTTGCAACTTTTTTCTGCTTAGTTTTGATAGTCATTATTGGCTCACCAATCAATGGATGGTCAATACCATATACAGCATATTGTACATCATCATCTTCCATAAGAATTTTTCTTAAAGCATTACAAAGTGCATGTTTCTCCCCATGAAGAACAATTTCTAATTCTAATTTTTTATCAGTTAAAACTTCAATATCCATTTTATCAACCATTATAATTATAATTTAAATCTAAATAACACAATAAAACTTAAATACGATAGTTTGAAGAGACTTTACGTTTCTCTTTTTTACCACATCTAGGGCAAACTAATTCATCTTTCATACTAGTAGGTTCTAAAAATTGGCGGCATCTAGTACACATAGCCTTAACAACACCACAGTCATCATCTTCAGTATTTAAATCGATATTTTCACCTGTAATTCTAGATACTTTACCTTCTATGATATCCCCAATTCTAAAAGCATCAGTTAAACGCTCTAGATAATCATTTTTAACTTGAGATATATGAATAGCACCAAGATAAGGTAAAGCTAATTCTCTATCCTCACCAGATTTACCCTGAACATCAATTAAAGCCCTTTGACTACGAACATCAGTAATCTGCCCATAAACCATGTCTCCTTTTTCCAGGACAATAGGACTACCTGTAAGTGGACTGACTGATACCTGTCTATTTACCAAATCTAAATTTACATTACCAAAAATAGAAGATTTAATAGTACCATTATCATCAAATGTTCCTTCACCAGGTAAATATTGTTCTACAATTCCTAAAAAATCGCCGGGCATTACTAAATCTCCTGATTCCACCTTCATTTACACACCTCTAAAAATAGGAAAAATGAAAAACTATTAAATTTTTAATATAAAGTTTATCAAATACTAACTTATAGTTTTTTTATAATATAAATATATTTAAAGTTAATTACTATTTATATATTTCATATTAAAAAATATTATTCCTTATAACGTTCGTCAAATAATATCTCATCTAATTGATAGTCTTCCCATTTTCTTTTATCTGTAACGATTTCCAATTCTTGGGGAGTGATTACCGGTTTTTTATACATTGCAGAGTCATCAATTGCTATTCTAGGACATGCAGTTACTACAAATCCACCTAGGTCCATATAGGGTAAAAGAATTTCAGGACTAATCATATCTACAAGAATAATGTAAGCCTCCATCCCTTCATCCTCAAGGCTTTTCTTTATTTCTTTGGCCAAAGCCATTCTATATTGACCTTCTTTAGTAGATACTAAAATACCCCACTTGTTTACAGCTTTAGCTTTAGTTATTCTTGCAAATCTGATTCTTAGAATCCTATCTGCATAATCGGAAATTTCCTTAACCTCTCCAGTATAAGGATCAGCTGCAATAACAGGAGCCTTTGTAAACAGATGAATACCTACAGGATGAAAATTACCAGTGCCTATAAAAAGATAGACCTCTGCATCAAGATTTTTAATAGATGAAAAATTACAGCCTAGAACTTGGCCCTTTGTAGTGCCTCTAGAGGAGGAACCTACCACCACCTCTTTACCGTTATCCTCCAAATAATCACTGATTTCATTAATCAAATGAAGGTGTTGGGTTGTAGTTGCAAGTGCTATTTTACTAGAATCCTCTAATAACTCTAATGTTTTATCCAGAACCTTTTTAATTTTAACGTTAGAATAAGCCTCAATGAACATTACAGGAACCTTATATCTTAAAGGTAATGGCGTATGAGCATAGTGAACAATCATATCCACCATACCTTCCATTTTTTTATCACAGACATCACATGCTCCAAAACAAGGATCCCCTGAGATGATGACTGTTGCATCTGTTTCCTCCTCAATTTTTTTTGCAATAGAGGTAGCCTGTGTTTTTAAACCCTCTGGAAATTGTAAACCAATCGTTTTATAATCTTTTTTATTAATATGATTGATTACCTTATCCACATTCATATTATACAATGACATAAATATCAAAAAATTGTAATTTAAAAAAAAGATAGTTAAATTTAGATAGTCTTTAGGATTAGTAATCCTCTCCAACTACACCGTCGACAACCACTTTATCGTTTTCAATATGTATTTTTACAACGGTATTTACCTTACAACCAGTTTCCTTTTCTACAATCTTCTTACCCTCACCTTTTTCCAAAACGGCAATAATGGTAACAAGATCCACACCTATTTCCTTAAGGGCCTCGATAGTATTGATTAATGTTCCGCCAGTACTTACAACATCATCAATCAATAGAATCCTATCACCCTTATGTAGATCATTTACATATAAAGTTGATTCGCCATATCCTGTTTTTTTATGTATGGTTTTTTCTCCATCAAGACCATATTTTCTTTTTCTAATAATGACAAAAGGAATATCTGTTTCTAAAGATAAAGCAGTAGCCAAATGAATACCCATAGCTTCGATAGCTACAATTTTATCCACATCAATATTAAAGTTCTTAACAATAAGTTTTGAGATTTCCTTTAAAACCTCAGGTTTCATTGTTGGAACACCATCACTAATTGGGTGAACAAAATAATCGTAATTTCCTTTTTTAACAATAGGTGCATTTACTAATGATTCTTTTAATTCTTCAAGCATAATTTTCCTCTTTAATTTAAATTAAAAAATATAATTTTAAAAATTGTTTTAAAAGATAGTTAATTAAAATAAAATTTACAAAAAAAATTTATAAACTATTAATTAAAATTATAGTTTTATATATTTACTTAATAAAATATAATATTGCTTACTATATTATTAATATTTAATATATTTTAAAATTTTACAAAAACCAATATTTTAAATCTATTTAATAATTGTCAAAACAATTACAAACACAATTCAATTAAAAATTTAAAGGCTGTTGATAGATATGTTAGGAAATTTAGGAGAGAGCCTAAGTAACAGTATAAAAAAATTAGCAGGAATGTCTGTTATTGATAAAAAAACCGTTAAAGAAGTTGTAAAAGATATACAACGTGCATTAATTCAATCTGATGTTAACGTTAAATTGGTTTTTAAATTATCAAAGAGAATTGAAGACAGAGCTTTAAATGAAAAGCCTCCTAAAGGAATAACTGCAAGAGAATATGTCATTACAATCATTTATGAGGAAATGGTTAATTTATTAGGTGGTTCAGAACCAGCAAAACTAGAAATTACTGAAAAACCTTTTAAGATTCTATTTCTTGGATTACAGGGTAGTGGTAAAACTACCACCATCGGTAAACTATGTAAATATCTGATTAAAAAAGGATATAACCCTGCTGTTGTATGTACAGATACATGGAGACCAGCGGCATATGAACAATTAAGACAATTGACTGATGAATTAGACATCTCATTATATGGAGATCCTGAAAACAAGGATGCTCTTGATTTAGCTAAAAAAGGTCTTGAAAAATTTAAAAACCAGAGAATCATAATATTTGATACAGCAGGTAGACATAAACAAGAATCCGATCTAATCGAGGAAATGAACAAATTGGACAATGTTATTAATCCAAGTGAATCCATACTTGTAGTAGACGGAACTATTGGACAGATTGCAGGAGAACAGGCAAAGGCATTTTCCGAGGCTACCGATATTGGTTCCATAATCATCTCAAAATTAGACGGTTCAGGTAAAGGGGGAGGAGCACTGTCTGCAGTAGCGGAAACCGGTGCACCTATTAAATTCATAGGTACCGGTGAAAAAATTGATGATTTCGAAGTTTTTGATCCGGAAAGGTTTATCTCTAGATTACTTGGTATGGGAGATATCCAATCACTTGTTGAAAGGGCAGAGGAAAACATTGATGAGGATGTTGCTCAAAAAACCATGAACAATATGATGAGCGGTAAGTTTACACTTGTGGACATGAGGAATCAATTCGATATGATGAATAAGATGGGGCCAATGCAACAAGTTATGAGCATGATACCTGGACTTGGAAATAAAGTCCCTAAGGAATTTACAAAGATGACCGAAGACAAGATTGAGACATTTAAAATAATCATGTCTTCAATGACCCAGGAGGAGATGGAAAATCCGAAGATGATAAAACAGTCAAGAGCAAGAAGAATTGCAAGAGGTTCTGGTGTTGAGGAAAAAGACATCAAGGAACTTTTAAAATACTATAATAATAGTAAAAGAGCAATGAAAGGCATTGGTAAACGTGGAGGATTTGGTGGCGGAAACATCAATCGTATCATGAACCAAATGAGAAGATAATCCCCAATTAAAATTTAAATTTTTTTATTTATTAACCTTAATAGTCGATAGTATGGAAGATGAAACATTAGATATTGCAAGAAGATTAATAGAACTTAGTGATAATAGGATATGTAATCACTGTCTAGGACGTAAATTTTCAGATAAGATTGAAGGAAAGGACAATGAGGAGAGAAGTCTTAAAATAAGAGAAGAACTTTCTTTTGACAATCCTAAAAATGATGACATATGTCCAATATGCCAGAACACATTTGAAAAGATTAATGAAGAATTATTTAATAGGATACAAGATAAGATTGATTCAATAGGCCTTGAATTTGACAATTATTTAGTAGGTTCTAAGATTCCTAAAGAGATTCTAAATAAGGATGATGAAATCTCAGAAAAATATGACTTTAAGGTTGAGAACATAAAGAAGGAAGTCAATAGAATAATTGGTAAGGAAATTGGTTTAATCTACAATAAAGATGCCGAATTCAAACATAACGATATTACCATTGAAATCAACTTTAAAAAAGACAATCCAAGTGTCTATATCCAAATAAATCCAATCTTTATAGAGGGAACCTATAATAAATATAAAAGGGGCATTCCCCAGACCAAATGGTTATGCAGAAAGTGTCATGGAAAGGGATGTGAATACTGCAATTATCAGGGTAAAATGTATCCGGAATCCGTTGAGGAATTGTTATCAGATGTTTTACTTGAAAAGACCAAAGGAAGATCATGTAAATTCCACGGCGCAGGTAGGGAGGACATTGATGTTTTGATGTTAGGTGACGGAAGGCCATTCGTTATTGAGGTTGTGGAACCTAAGATTAGAAACATAGACCTTAGAGAACTAGAAGACGAAGCCAACAAACATGCTGCAGGTAAAACAAGATACAACAATTTAAAGTATTCCGAAAGAAACAGGAAAGCAGAGATAAAGCTTTCCTCACCAGACGCATATAAGGTATATGAGGCAATTGTGGACTGTGATGATGAAATCGATGAGGAGGAACTTGAGATTTTAAAAACATTAGATTTGATTAAGCAGCAAACTCCTCAAAGAGTATTAAGAAGACGTGCCGATAAAATTAGAGAAAAGAGAGTTTTAGGTGTTGAAACAGAAATAATAGGCCCAAAATCATTTAAAATGAAAGTTAAAACCCAAGGGGGATTATATATTAAGGAACTTATCTCATCAGATGAGGGAAGAAGTAATCCCAGTGTTACCAGTCTTTTAAATAAACAGTGTGTCTGTAGACAACTAGATGTTATTGAGGTAAGTAAAAAATAGTAGGTGAAGAAATCCCCTAATTCCATTTAATTATAAAAAAAAATATTAAAATATTATTATATATTAAAAAATTAAACTAGACAGATATGCTTTATTTTAAAAAAAAAATAGGAATTTAAGAGGATTTTAGAAAATTTATAAAAAGATTAAAAAATTTCAAAAATCCTATTTTTTTAGAAAAAATAGCCAAAAAACTAAAAGTATATTAATAACTTTGTAGTAATAGATTAACATTATTAATTTTATGGAAAAAATTTTCAAAATTATTAAATCATTATTTTATAAAAATTTATGAAATTTATCCATTTTATATATTAAATACTAAAAAACTATGTTTTTATTATAAAATTGATTTATCCTAATGATTTAATCTAAAAATTAATATTATATATTTTTAAGTTAATAGGCTAATCAATATAATTTTTTATTAGAATAATTATTCGAGGTTATAAAAATGCAAAGATCAAGAGGATTTAAAAGTAGATCAAGAAATAAATTAACCAAAAAACCACGTGTTGGTCGTTCTAACCCTATTACTAAAAAACTTCAAACTTTCAATGAAGGAGATTTAGTACATATCATTATTGACCCAAGTATCCACAGAGGACAACCACACTCCAGATTCCATGGTAAAACTGCTAAAGTTATTGGAAAAAGAGGTAGTGCTTATTTACTTGGATTAAAAGATGGTAACAAATACAAAGAATTAATTGTAAGACCAGACCACTTAAAATTACAAGAGTGAATACAATGATAGGTAAAAATACAGTGAATAGAGAACCTATACCTGCAGCTAAAGTAAAAAGTATTCTCGAGAAATTTGGTGAAAATCATGACCTTAGTTATGAACAAAATGTTACATTAAACCATGTTAGTACTTTTAGCCAATTATCTGAAGAGGATACCGACAAATTAGTAGCTGAACTTGAAGGAAAAGTTAAAAGGAAATATGCAGTTCGTATAGCTGATTTATTACCTCAAGATTTAGATGATATGAGATTAATTTTTGCTAAAGAAAGAATTTCATTATCTAAAGAAGATATGGAAGAAATTCTTGAAATAGTTGAAAAATACACATTATAATTTAATAATTCAAGTGTATTTATAGTCTAAATAAGATTTAGACTACTTTAATTTTATATCTTTAAAAAAAATTATGGCTTTTAATTTAAGTACTTTAAATATCTTTTTTTCTAATTTTAATAACATTTAATTTTAACAGAATCCTTAATTTACAACTATTTTTATTCATTAACTATTTTTTCGTAGATAATTTTTCCATAATCTAGAAAAATATCTAAAAGTATTTTAATAATAAAATTATTATAGATTAAAAAATAGATTATAATTCACTTGTAGATTATATTTCCAGGTTTATAACAATTTCATAATTATAATTAAATGACTTAGTGAAGTGATTAGATGGCAGATAAAACACAGAATAAAAATAAACACTTATTTGTTAAAGAGGAAAATGCTATTATACTAGATTATCTAAGTTTAGGTTACACAAACAAAGATCAAACTAGATATAAAAGAAAACCAATCGCACAGGCAATAGGAACCGGAAAATTCACTTTACTTGAATTAATCCCTAAAGAGAATGTAGACATTGAAATACATGAAAAGGTATACATTGGCTCCGGTAAGAGAGATAAGATCAAAACCGTTAAACAACTTAAATATGAAAACTTAACTCCCACAAGCCGTATAGAGCTTGAATATGTCGTCAAGGAAATTGTCGAGGAAAATGAGGAAAAATACATCGAATTCTTTAACACAACAGGATCACTTAGTACAAGACTCCATAAACTGGAATTGATTCCCGGAATAGGTAAGAAAATGATGTGGTCTATTCTTGATGCCAGAAAAGAAAAACCATTTGAAAGTTATGAGGATTTAAAAAACAGAGTCCCGTCACTACCTGATCCGGTTACTATGATATCTAATAGAATCCTTCAAGAGCTGGACAACACTACTGTAAAAAAAGGTAAAAAGAAATATTACCTGTTTACCCAAATTCCAAACGAAAGGATGAAAGAGTATTACAGGGAACAAAAAAGAAAAAATAGAAGGTATCATAGAAGAAGGTAGAACAGATTCTTAAATATGAAGTTGGTGATGAATTGAGTAAAGGTTACTCACTTTCTGCTGAGACTAAAAGTGTTCTAAATAAATATAATATTAGACTAAACCATAAACTAGGACAGAACTTTTTAATCGATGCAAATAAAAGAAATCAGATAATAGAATATGGAAACATCTCCCCGGATGATACAATACTTGAAATTGGACCGGGCATAGGAACTTTAAGTCTGGAAATAGCTAAAAAAGCAAAGAGATTAATCTGTATAGAACATGATAGAAAAGTTGCAGATATTCTACAAAAAAGGGCCATGGAAGAGTCAATTGACAATATTGAAATTATCAATGAGGATGCACTTAAGGTAGATTTTCCAGAATTTGATAAGATCATATCCAATTTGCCCTATCAGATATCATCTCCAATAACATTTAAACTGTTAGAATATCCTTTCAAATCAGGAATATTGATGTATCAGAGGGAATTTGCAGACCGTATGACTGCAAACGTAGGAAGTAAAAATTATTCAAGACTATCTGCAATGCTATATTTTAAGGTAGATGTGGAATTTCTAATGAATGTTCCTTCAGAATGCTTTATGCCCAAACCTAAAGTAGACTCAACTGTCGTTAGGCTAACTCCTAATGACAGGTTTAAGGAAGACGGGAAACTCTTTAGAAATTATTCAAGGATATGTAAGGCATTATTCCAGCATAAAAACAAGAAAGCGGAAAACTCTTTAATTAATTCCAGACATGAAATAGATTACTCAGATAAAAAAGAGTTAAAAAACAATTTGAAATCCATTGAATCCGAAAGATTAGAAGATTTACTTGAAAAAAGAGTAATCAATTTAAGTCCTGAGGATATTCTGGATTTAACCAAAGAATTAGAAGACATTTTATAATCAAATATAATCCCCATATAGATGGAGTCTGCCAAAATTCAATCTCCATATAGAATATTACCTAAAATAAGAAGCCATTCATTAATGTTTCTTATAAAAGTTTTACATTTTTTGGCAAAGATATTAAAAACAGAAAATAAAACAAGTGATTAGATGAAAACAGAAGATTTTCAAATAAATACAAGCGATCTGGTCTACATTCCAGCAGAGGACACTTTCCTTTTAGCGGACAATCTTGAAATTGAGAAGAATGATACTGTATTGGAGATTGGAACCGGAACCGGAACCGTTGCTATGTATGCCTCCAAATTAACAGATAATCAGATCACAGTCACAGACATTAATTTAGATGCCCTAAGCTTAGCTGAGGAGAATTTTAAAATAAACAATATTGATAATATTGAAACTGTTTTCGGTAATCTGTTTGAGCCATTGGAAAACAGAAAGTTTGATGTAATTTTATTTAATACTCCATATCTACCAACCGAAGAAAATGATATTATCGATGATGATTTAAATTATGCATTCGACGGTGGAGCAGATGGAAGAAAAGTCATTGACCCATTCTTATATGAAGTGAAAAATCATTTAAATGATAATGGAAAGGTTCAGCTAATACAGTCATCATTATCAAACATTCCAAAAACCTTAGACATTCTTGAAAAAGAAGGTTTTAAATGTGAGATAACAGCTAGTGAACATTTCTTCTTTGAAGAGGTTGCTTTAATCACAGGTTATTTAATCTAAACAATGAAAATTAGATTTAAAAAAATATGTTTAGATTGAATCCTAAAAATAGCTATAACATAAAATGATTGAAATAGAATAGATAATAAAAAAAGATGTTATAAAGAATTAAAAAAAATAATTACTGTTTTTTAACTCTGTTTTTGAATTTTCTAATTGGAGCCGTCATCTTCCAACTGTTAGAGGACAATAACTCTTCTAGTTTACCTGTCCTCTCATTAACCAAATTAGGAATAGCCTTATTAATCAGGCTTTTACTTACACAAACCATATCCCCTTCCTTTGAATTGTTTTTAACAAATTCAGAGTACTTATCTAGAATCTTATCTGGAATGGAACCATTTAAACTAGAATTAATTAAGCTCTCTTCAATATTATCTATAGAGTTTTCATAACTATAGAAATCATACATATCTGCAAGGGATAAACGAAGGTATACTATCTCTTCTAAATGGTTATTAAAAAGTTCAGGATTATCCTTTTCAAATACCTCATGGACAGCTTTAAACAAGTCTTTATCATGTATATTATCTTCTAATGATAAAAATATGAAAAGGGATTCGGCATATTTTATTAAGGAATCGTTAAATTTACCATCACCATCAAGTATTTTAAAACATTGATAATAATGCATCATATAATCATATTTTTTCTCGTAATTATTAATCCTTTTATTTGGTCCCCCTGCAGCCTCAAAACTATAACCATATAAATTAACAGGTACCGTAACAATATAATCAATTTTAGTTAATATATTGGCAAGAAATACAGGATCTTGACCTCTTTTTAAATCTGGAAAATGAATATCATATCTATCTAAAAAGTCTCTTCTATAGATATTCTTGTAAAAAGCCCATGGAATACCATATTCTTCTGGACGAATCTTTTCAATCTTGGAGCAATATGCATAGTTATCATCAACATAATTAAAATTCTTCAAAAGTTTACCGTGGTTATCAACCCTTAATAGATTTCCTGCAACCATGTCTGCATCATAATCCATACCGGCATTATACATTTTCTCTAATGCGTCCTTATCAATGAAGACATCATCTGCATCTAAAAAAGCGATATACTCTCCCTGGGCTTTGCTAATTCCATAATTTCTGGCTTTACCTGAACCTTGATTATCCTGACTAAATATTTTTATAAAATCATACTTATTTGATAGTTTCTTCAATTCTTCCAGGGAATTATCACTAGAACCATCATCAACACATATTAACTCAAAGTCATCAAGTGTTTGTTTAGATAGATTCTTACATGATCTTTCTAGAAAATCCTCACCATTATAAACAGGCATAATTACTGAGATTTTAACCATTATATCACAATTTACGTTTTAATTTTCTAAGTGGAGCAGTTATTTTCCAACTTTTAGAAGATAATAATCTTTTATTCTCCTTTTTTAAATCATCAATCTCTTTAGAAAAGAAATTAAATAAATCCTTACTTAATGTTATACTGTCATCTTTATTATTTGATAAGATTTCAGAATACTTATCCATAATACTTTCAGGAATTTTACCATCCTTTTGGTATATCTTAAATAAGTTTTTATCCACATCACCAATTGCCTTAGAGAAGTAATCAGAATTTGGATCTATTATGCATAATTGAAGGAAGGCAGTTTCTGCATCAAGATTTTCAAAATAATTAGGATTATCCTCTTCAAAAACTTTATGAATTACTTTCCAGTATTCCCTTTTATATTCATCTGCGATCGTTGTGATAAAACCAACTAATCTTTGCTTATATTTATAGGAAGATTCATAGAAACCTGCATTATCAAAAAAGTTAAAACAATCAAAATAATTTTTAATATAACCTAATCTCTTCTCAGGAGTGTCATTCTTATATCTAGAACCTCCACCAATATCATAACTATAAGCATATAAACAAACAGGAACAGTTACCATAAAATCAATACTAGTTAAAATTTCTGCAAGAAATACAGGATCTTGACCTCTTTTATAATCAGGAAAATGAATATTATTCTCTTTTATAAAGTCTTTCTTGAAAATATTTTTATAAAAAGCCCAAGGAATACCATAGTCTTTTGGAGAAATCTTCTCTAGCTTTGAACAATAATAATAGAAATCACGATCATAATTTGGATTATGGTTTCTTAATATCTTATTATCTTTAGCATAACAAAGATTTCCTGCAACCATATCTGCATCATAATCCACACCGGCATTATACATTTCTTCCAACGCATTTTCATCAACAAAAAAATCATCTGCATCTAAAAAAGCGATATATTCTCCTAAAGCCTCATCAATTCCATAGTTTCTGGCTTTACCAGAACCTTGATTATCTTGTTTAAGGATTCTTATAAAATCATATTTTTTAGATAGATTATTTAATACTTCTAGAGAGTTGTCTGAAGAACCATCATCAATACAAATTAACTCAAAATCTTTTAAACTTTGTTTAGATAAACTTAAAATAGAATTATTAAGGTATTTTTCACCATTATAAACAGGCATAATTACAGAAATCTTAACCATTATATCACATTAAATCATTAATAAAGTATTAAAATAAAATAAAAATATTAAAAAAAAAAATAAATAAAATTAGAAAGAAAAAAATCATCTAAAACGATTTCTGAATCTTCTCATTGGAGCAGTCATTTTCCAACTTCTAGAGGACAATAGTTTTTATTAGTGTTTTTTAAATCAAAGTTTTCAACAGATAACCTTACAACTACTGGATTATCATTTTCCAATATAGTATCAAATATAAATTTATTACGTCTGTATAAGAAACTTACAATCTCATCATAGGAAACTTTATTATTAATCCAAGAATTATAGGTTTCCCTAATACCATCTAAATAGCTCTGTTTATAATCTTCCTGAATACTTTTAAATCTGTTATAATTTGTTCTAACAGCTTTGTTAAATAAGTTTCTTTCATAATCCCCATATAACATGTTGTTTTCTTTAAAAACATCAATTACTAAGTCAACAACTTTGTAACTATCCATAAATCGTTGATCACCTGCACGGGTTGAGGAATTACCATGCCATCTTCTATAGAACAAATGATCTTTTAAGAAACAGATTTTTTTAGCAGCAAAGAAAACTTCCCAGAAAAATACATTATCCTCAAAAATGAGTCCCTCAGGGAATCTTGCCCCACAATCTTCAACAAATTTCCTATTATACAATTTAGTCCATGGAGTTACAGTTATGCCAAAACTTAAATCCCCATCTAAATCCTTATAACTGAATACATTATCTTTAACTTTATTATATACTTTGTTCATTGAATAATCTTCAGTTTTATAGTATATGTCATTATCATCATCATAGTTTATAGCTTGGAAAAGTACAAAATCAACTTGTTTTTCCTCAGCCAATTTATATGATTTTTCAAGGGCATCTGTTTTAACAAAATCATCGGAATCCATCAAATAAAGGTATTTACCTTTAGCTAAATCCATTCCCCTATTTGTAGCTACTGCATGACCACCGTTTTCTTGATCAATTACGATTATCCTATCATCTTTAGCTGCATATTTATTTATAATATCCAATGAATTATCTGTGGAACCGTCATTAACACATATGATTTCTATATCCTTTAAGGTCTGATTAACAATACTATCTAAACACTCTTCTAAATAGTTCTCAACATTATATATAGGTATTATAACTGAAACTTTTACCATAAATTCACCATTTCCAATGTTTTCCAATAATAATAAGGTAATAATTTATAAAATAAGTATAATTATTAAATATATTTCTAATTAAATTAATTAATAAATTTAACTATTTATCAATATATTCATATAAAAAATAAGAAATCAACAAAAAAAATAACTAAAAAAAGTGACATAAATCAAAATTAGTCTAAAAAAAGAAAAATAGAAAATGGAATTTAGAATTTATTGGATTTCCCCGTCAAATACTAAAGTAGCAGGTCCCTCCATAAATGCACCTAATTGGCCATTCTCATTGTATACTGTGAATTTAAGATTTCCGCCAGGTAAATGTAGAAGAACATCTGAACCGAAAACACCTAACTTGTAACCTGCAATAGCTGTGGATGTAGCGCCAGTTCCACATGCCAAAGTTACTCCAGCACCACGTTCCCAGGTTCTCATTTTACCTTCATGTTCTGAGATAGCCTCAACAAAGTGAACATTAATCTTCTCTGGAAACAGATGGTGGGACTCGAACAATGGACCAAATCTATCAATATCCACACTGTCAACATCGTCAACAAATATTATAACGTGAGGGTTTCCAACGCTTAAAACGGTGATATTAAACTTCTCGCCATCCACTTCGATTTCACCGTCAACACATTCCTCTTTATCATATTTCATTGGAACCTCATCGGTGTTAAAGGTGGATAAACCCATATTAACTCTAAAGAATTTGGGCTCTTTGTTTTCCAAGGTGATATCAACTGTTTTAATACCACTTTTAGTTTCAATGGTCATTGATTCTGTTTCTAGTATTTTCTTACGATATACGAAATCTGCAAAACATCTAATACCATTTCCACACATTTCAGCTTCGGAACCGTCTGGGTTAAACATCCTATATCCTAAGTCTGCTACATCTGAGGTTTCGACAAATAACACCCCATCTGATCCTACACCAAAATGTCTATCACATAAGAATCTGCATGCCTCGGGTTTATCTGATTCGGAAATAACTGTTTGTTTACTTTCATCAATAATTACAAAATCATTACCTATACCATGCATTTTAGAAAATTTTAAACCTTTTAAATCCATAATAAATACCTCCCTAAATAAAAGGATCTGTAAATAAAATTGATTATTGTAAATAATCTGGGATAATCTGATTTCTAAATAGATCGTCAAATGTTTGAGCTTTACGAACCAAAGTTGGATTACCGTCCTTAATTAAAACTTCAGCAGGAAGTGGTCTTGAATTATAGTTTGAAGCCATGGTAAATCCATATGCTCCGCTGTTTAAGATACCTAAAATATCCCCTTCCTCAATATCTGGAAGAGGCCTGTCCCTTGCAAATAAGTCTCCGGATTCACATACATCTCCTGCAACATCTACCTCTTGTGTTATTGGTGCGCTCATTTTACTTGCATCTACAATATGATGGTAGGAACCATACATACATGGCCTAAGTAAGGTGTTAAATCCTGCGTCCACACCAATATATTTTCTATAACTTTGTTTTACACTGTTTACTTGTACAAGTAAGGTTACAGCATCTGCAACTATATATCTTCCAGGTTCTAAGAACATGGTTGGATTTTTCATGTTATATTCTTTTAATTTTCCTTTAAAGAACTCTACATTTTCATGGGCAAAATGGTCAATGTCCAATGCCTTCTCATCAGGTGTATAGGGTACTCCTATACCTCCACCGAAGTCAACAAACTCAAAGTCAATACCTAAATCCTCATGTACTTTACCTGCTATATCCATAGTGGAACCAATAGCTAATTTAAATGGTTCGGGATCTAATATACCTGAACCTATATGTGAATGGATACCGATAGGATCAAATCCTAAATCCTGGGCCAATTTATAAACTTCTGTAGCCTCATTATCCATAATACCGAATTTACTCATTACTCCACCGGTAATAGTATGCTCATGGTGACCTGCACCAACCATCGGATTTACCCTTATGGACACTTTTAAACCCTTAGGATCAACAACTTCTGCAAGTCTTTTTAAAGCAGATCTAGAATCAACATTTAAAATAACACCCATGTCATGAACCATTTTAAGCTCTTCATTTGTAATGTTATTTCCTGTAAATAATATTCTATCTGGAGAGAATCCTAATTTTTCAGAGATATAAACTTCACCAGGTGATACTGTATCAACGCAACAACCTTCACTCTCTAATATTTTCATAACAGCAAGGTTTGTATTTGCTTTACAAGCATAGAACACTTTAAAGTCAGGATAATATTTTGAAAAAGCATTGTAAAATCTATTATAATTATCCCTAATACGGTTTTCATCTATTGCATATACTGGAGTACCAAATTCATTTGCAATATCCACTGCATCAGCACCACCAATATCCAAATGGTCTTTATCATTTACTTTAATATTTAAGTCCATTCTAATCCTCCAACAAAAAAAATATATTATTATTTATCAATTCTTAGATTGTTGATTTTAATTGATTTAAAACATTTATTAAATCAATCCAATTAATTATGTTATTAGATTTATTATTTCTATTATTATAATTATTCTATCAAAAGATATCACATAAGATATAAACTTAATACTATATAAAATTTAGGTATGCAAAAAAGTTTTAAACCTGTAAGATTATAAGATTATAATATAAATAACTAGAGGTTAAAGTATGGAAAAACCATTTGGACTTGTAATGCGAGGAATAGCTCAAAAAGACGGTAAGATATTAGTTTTAAAAAGACATCCTAAATGTAGAACTTATGCGGATTTATGGGAGTTTCCAGGTGGTAAAGCCGAAAAGAATGAATACTTTGATCAAACATTAATAAGGGAATTTAAGGAAGAGACCAATCTTGACATATCAATTGATGGTTTTTACGAGGCACTAGAAGACATCCAACCTAAAAGAACAACAGTGCAGGTCTATATGAAAGTAAATATATTAGATGGCAATGTAAAAATCAGCGATGAACATATTGACTATGCTTGGAAAACCGTTGACGAGATAAAAGAAATGAACCTCTCAAGACCTACCCTAAAGGTTTTAGAAAAAAAGAATTGGACAATCTAAATATTGTTCAATGAATTCCTAAAACTTTTACTTCTTCAATACTCAAACTTAAACGAATAATTAAAAATAAAATACTTTTTTTTAGAAAATGAAATATTAAAATGCTTAAATCAAACAATAAACTTAATTTTTAAATTTAAAAGAAAATCCACATGAAATAATTAAAAAAATTTAATTCCTTAAAGAATAGAAGAAATAAGTAATTAAAAGAACTTAATTAAGTAATTAAAAATAGAAATAATTAACTAAAGGAATTTAATCAAGTAATTAAAAAAAATAGAAAAGATAAAAAATAAATAGGCTTATAATTCCGCAAAGACTTGGTCTAATTTTTCTACCATAGTGTCAATATCTTCCTTTTCAATGATAAGAGCAGGAGCAAGTCTTAAAACATTACCGGCAGTACAGTTTATTAAAACCCCTTTCTCTCTCATTTTATCAACAATATCTCCACCTTCCATGGTAAGCTCAACACCTACTAAAAGACCAAGACCCCTTACATCAGATACAAAATCATATTTATCTTTTAAAGTGTTTAACTGTTCTTTAAGGTATTCACCCATTTCTTTACAATTATCCAATAGGTTATCTTCCTTAATAACACTTAATGTAGCATTTGCCGCAGCAGCAGCCAATGGATTTCCACCAAAGGTTGAACCGTGATCCCCCGGAACAAAACCTTTAGAAACCTCCTCAGTAGCTAAAGTTGCACCTATTGGCACTCCTCCACCTAAACCTTTAGCAAGGCTTATAATATCTGGTTTAATATCAAAGTTTTCATATGCAAATAAGGTTCCGCATCTTCCTATACCAGTCTGAACCTCATCAATAATTAGAAGAATGTTATTGTCATAACAGAGTTTCTCAACATCCTTCATGTATTTTTTATCTGCAACATTAATTCCACCTTCACCCTGTAGTACCTCTAACATTATAGCGCAGGTATCATCTGAGATGGCATCTTCCATTGCTTTAATATCATTATATGGAACATGTTTAAAGCCAGGTGGTAATGGTTTAAATGGTTTAGAAAATTGTTCTTGACCTGTTGCAGTTACAGTTAACATTGTTCTTCCATGGAAAGATTTTAATGCAGTTATAATCTCACCTTTACCTGTGTATTTTCTTGCAAGTTTAATAGCTGCCTCATTAGCCTCAGCACCACTGTTTGAGAAAAACGCTTTAGAAAAGTCTGATACTTCTGCCAATGTGTTTGCAAGCTTTGCACATGGTTCATTATAGTAAATGTTAGAACAGTGAATAACCTTTTCAGCCTGTTCTTTAATAGCTTCAACAACTTTATCATTAGTTTGACCAACATTATTTACTGCAATTCCAGCAAAAAAATCCAAATATTCATTTCCATCTAAATCATAAACCTTTACTCCATGACCATGGTCTACTACAATAGGTTGTCTTCCATAGGTATGAAGCACATGTTTATCATAAGAATCCATAACTTCTTGACTATTCATACATAATTCCTCAAAATAAGGGTTAATAAAAATTAAATTTATATAAGTTTTAATTTGATTAAAATTTATCAATAAAATTACAATTAGATTTATTCATTTAATATAATAAAAAATTTTTCATAAAACAGGTATCCTAAATTCCATATGAAGGATAAATAATAAAATCATGAATGAAATTATTAAAATCATTGAAAAATTTTAACATGATTGTAATAATCCGATTATCAATAACTAAAAATCTTCATAACATGAACCATTACTTAAAAATATGTAAAGACAATATAATCCGATTATTTAAACAATTTTTTATAAGCCTTTTTTGCATAAAACAAAGGACTGGTATTTATTATATGGTATTTTCTATTCATACGGTTATTATAGAATAATAGATTCTGTTGATAGTCAAAATAAGAATCTGAGTCCAACAACAGATTATATCTTCCAAGTAAATCTGAATCCTCTGGAATAGACTTAACGTTTAGGTTTTTGAATTGATCTTTTGCTAAATTAAAGTATTCAATGGAATTGGTTGATAGGATATATCTTAAGATATGTTCTATTTTAAATTTGGTAAACTCATATTCGAATTCATCGAAAACCCCTTCACTTTTTAAGAAATCTTCAACGATATCAATGATTTTAAAGATGTCTATCTGATTAGACTTTGTATTATTGACAGATGTGGGATTGGACAACCTATAGAAATAGAGATAGTCCGGCACAAATGAAATCCTCTTAGCCCTAACAAGGGACATTACATGAAATGGAACATCGTCAAAAGCAAGACCCAATACAAATCTAAAGTCATCATAACTGTCCAAAAACTCTTTTTTATATAGTTTTAACCATGGTGCAAAAGAGGAGTTTAAAACATAATGTTTAATGTCATCACGGTTGAAAGAAAAATTATTAAAATCCTTGCCTTTAAATAGCTCATCAAAATTATATGCTGGGTGGCTGTAGTCTACCTCATGGCCGTCCATAAATGTTGCAAGTTTAAACATCACTAAATCGGAATTATTAGATTCCGCATTATCATATAATTTTTCCAATGCCTCAGGTTTTGTTTTGTCATCAGGATCAAAGAAATAGATATATTTACCTTTAGCTAAATCCAGACCCCTGTTTCTTGCAGATCCACATCCGCCATTCTCTTTATCAATAACTTTAATTCTTTCATCTTTCCTTTGAAAATCATATAGAATATCTAAGGAATTATCTTTAGAACCGTCATTAATACATAAAACTTCGATATCCGTAAATGTTTGATTTAAGATAGAATTGAGGGCTTCCTCCAAATAATTTTCCACATTATAAACAGGAACTATAACTGAAATACCAACCATATTCTCACCAAAGAATTAAAAGGATAAATTAATGAATAATTTTAAAATTTTAAATTGTTGAAAAAAATAATTATTGCTATTTTAATAATTTAATCCATATACTATAAAAAATTTATTTAGATGTTATTAATAAAAGATTAAAATAATAATATTAGTATTAATTGATTTAGTGATTATATGGAAAGGATTGAATTAGGCCAAACTGGAATGATAGTAAACAAAATAGGTTTTGGAGCATTACCCCTTCAAAGATCCGATGAGAGGGATGCTGTTAGATTTCTGAAAAAAGCATATAATAATGGTATTAACTTTTTTGATACTGCAAGAGCATATACAAATAGTGAGGAAAGAATTGGTAAAGCATTGTCAAATGTAAGGGAGAATATTTACATTGCATCAAAAACCAAATCAACCACACCGGAAGAGGTATGGAAAGATTTGGAAACTAGTCTTAAGAATCTTAAAACCGACTATATAGACCTTTATCAATTCCATAATCCCCCATTTTGTCCAAAGCCCAATGACGAACATGGAACATATGATGTTTTCTTAGAGGCCAAAGAAGAGGGATTGATTAAACATATTGGAATAACCTCACATAAACACTCACTTGCAAATAAAGAGATAAAAAGTGGTTTATTTGAAACTATGCAATATCCCTTCTCATATCTATCTGACGAAAAGGATTTCAGAATTTTAGATTTATGTATGGAAAACAATATGGGATTCATTGCAATGAAAGCATTAAGCGGAGGATTAATTAAAAATTCCAAAGCAGCTTATGCATTTATTGAGGAATACCCTGAAGTCGTTCCAATATGGGGTATTCAGAAAGAGTCTGAGTTAGACGAATTCCTAAAATGGGGTGAAATCAATCCTAAAATTGATGATGAAATCAGAGAAGTAATTAGAAAAGACAAAGAAGAACTTCAGGGCGATTTTTGTCGAGGATGTGCTTATTGTCAACCTTGTAAAGAGGGCATACAAATCAGCATGTGTGCTAGAATGTCTTTATGGATTAGACGTTTTCCAACAGAACCATATCTGACAAAGGAATATCAGGAGATGATGTCTAAAATCGATGACTGCAAGGAATGTGGAGATTGTATAAAACGTTGCCCATATGAGTTAAATATTCCGGAACTTTTAAAGGAAAACTATAAGGATTACCAGAATGTTTTATCTGGAGAAACTAAAATAAACTAAGAACCAATTATTTTAAAAATCCATTAAAATCATAAGATTTAAACTATAAACCAAATGGCAATTATTATAAAAATCCATTAAAATCATAAGATTTAAATTTAATAAATACCATTAATATTATAAAAATAAATTGATTTGTAAAAATATCAATAAACTTATAAATCGATTTATAATTTAAAAAGTGATATTATGAAAAAAGCAAAAATAGAAACTGAGAAAGGAGATATAATATTAGAATTATTCCCAAATGAAGCTCCTGGTACTGTTGCTAACTTTGAAAAATTAGCAAACAGCGGATTTTATGATGGTTTAACTTTCCACAGAGTTATACCTAACTTTGTTATCCAAGGTGGAGATCCTAATGGAGACGGAACCGGAGGACCTGGTTACACAATTAAATGTGAAACTGAAGGAAACCCACACAAACATGGTACCGGTGCTTTATCAATGGCTCATGCAGGTAAAGATACTGGTGGAAGCCAATTCTTTATTACACATTCTCCACAACCTCATTTAGACGGAGTCCATACCGTATTTGGTCAGGTTATTGAAGGTATGGATGTTGTCTATAAGATTAGACAAGGAGATAAAATGACCAAAGTAACTGTAACAGGTTAAACAATTATGCAGTTGTTAATTCAACTGCTTAATCTTTTTATAAATAGCTATTTAAAAAAAAACAATTGATACTACTTCTAAATTTAAAAAAAATTAGCATACTAAAATAAAAAAAGATAAAAACTATTTTTAAATATTGAATCTTATAAAGAAGAAAAATAGTATGCTAAAATAAAAAAAGATAAAGACTATTTTTAAATATTGAATATTATAAAAAAGAAAAAGAGTATGCTAAAATAAAAAAAGATAAAGACTATTTTTAAATATTGAATATTATAAAAAAGAAAAAGAGTATGCTAAAATAAAAAAAGATAAAGACTATTTTTAAATATTGAATGTTATAAAAATAAAAAAATTAGTGTATTAAAATTAAAAAAAAATAAATAAAAGCTATTTTTTAGATAACTTATCCATTAAACCGGATTTTCTTGCATAGTGGAAAAGATACAATTGAACATATCCCGCATAATCACCGAACTCTTCCATTCCAAATTCTCTGATTTTTTTAACTGGAATACTTTGGTCATTATCAAAATACAGGTATGAAACTATTCTTTTAATCCAGACATCAGACGGAAAGGCCTCCCTAAAATTAAAACCATATAATAAAATGCAATCAGCAACCTTAGGACCTACACCTTTAATCTTAATTATCTCATTATACGCCTCATCGTAAGACATGTGATAAAAATCGTTGAGGTCTATTTCAAGTGTAAATATCTCACTAGCCTGTTTAACATAAGGTACCCTATAACCTAATCCGCAGGATTTGAGATTGTTACTATAACATTCTATTTCCATCTGTCTATTGTCTGCTTCATATTCCTCCAGATTATTTTCATAAGCTTCCATCAATACCTCAGAGGGTGGAAACTTATAGTATCTTCCAGATTGAAAAATATATTCGTCTCCCCATATCTTCTTAATATTATCAATGGTTTTGGTCCATCTTGCTATCGAATTATTTGATGAGGAGATAGATGCTATAATTGATTCAAATGGATCGGTTGCAATGAAAAGTCTAAGGCCTTTACAGAATTCTGCAGACGGAGCTAATTTCTCATCTTCCTTTAAATAATTGTAGAATTTATCCAAATCATAATCCAAATCATAAATTCTATTTACCTCGGATTTTATTTTAGATTCCAATTTATCTTTATCTATAATTGATTCATCAATAGCTGTTGGTATCTCATAATCCAGATTCATTGAATTAACATTGTTTTGACTTAATTTCAGAAGAACGGGAATATTGTCTACAATAATTACATTATTAAAACTATTAGACCCATTATCAAATTTCCATGGAGACTGTGATGTTTGACCAGAATACTGAGTTAATTCCAAATCAATGAGACTGTTAAAATTCATAAAATCACAAAATTAACTATAACCTTACATTAATTCCGTTATTATTTAAATATTCTTTTACAACTGGAACCGGATATTCACCAAAATGGAAAATACTTGCTGCCAAAGCTGCACTTACATCGGTTTCCTGAAATGCCTTTTTAATATCTTCAGGATTACCTACACCACCGGAGGCGATTACAGGAATATCGATTGCATCATTAATGGCTTTGGTTAAATCTAAATCATAACCTTCTTTAGTGCCATCTCCATCCATTGAGGTTAAAAGAATTTCACCAGCACCTCTACTTTCACATTCCTGAGCCCATGAAATCGCATCAATACCTGTAAATTCACGGCCCCCATATATACTACAGTCAAACCAACAATAATCAGATTTGTCGGTAGATCTTGGATGTTTAATCTCAATTACATTTTTATCAGGTGCATCAGATGGGTTTTCAACATATCTTCTTTTTGCATCTATACCAATCACACATGCCTGTGAGCCAACTACCTTTGATGCATCATTTATCAAGTCAGGATTATGAATAGCTGCAGTATTAGTAGAACATTTATCAGCTCCAGCTTTAAGCATTTTAATATAATCATCAACCTTCCTGATTCCGCCACCTACACATATAGGTATGAACACGTTTTCAGTTAATTTTTCAATAACATCAGCCATAGTTTCCCGTCTTTCATGTGAAGCAGTAATATCTAGAATAACAATCTCATCTGCCCCATCATTATAATACTTGGTAGCAAGTTCTACAGGGTTTCCTGCATATTTAATCTCTTTAAACTCTATCCCCTTAACTACACGACCTTCAGGAACTTGGAGGTCACAGTCTAAACAAGGAATAATTCTTTTAGTTAACATAATAACAGAACCTATAATCAATTATTAAAATATATCTTTCTAATAGTATAAAAAATATTATATTGATTTTAGATAAAAATAAGAAATGAAATATCAATTTTTATATTTAAAAATAAGAATTAAAAGAATCTTTTAAATCACAAATAATCTAATAAGAGATAATTAAAATTTATGAGATACTTTATTAATGTAATTTCAATTAATTATTTGAAGATTTAAACAAGATTTATTAATTATAAAAGAGAAAATTATTAATGTTGAATTGGTCCTATGGTCTAGTCTGGAATGACGCGGGACTTCGGATCCCGAGGCCGGGGGTTCAAATCCCCCTAGGTCCGCTTTAATGACTGTTTTTAAAAAGTATTATCAATAAAATTTTATTTAATCAATTTTACATACTCATTTTCTACAATAGCTTCTTTAAAAAAGTCAGGAACTAATGATTTATATAAAGGACTTTTAAACAGCATTGTAATATCCTTATCTAAAATATATGTAGTACAGGAATCATCCTCAGCTCTCATTCCCCTACCATAAGCCTGCATAATGGTCATGACAGTCTTGTAGGCATACCATCTTTTATCCCTTCTCTGCCTCATATTTATTTGTTTATCTCCAAGATATGGGAATGGCACCTTATAGATTATCTGGAAACGGCATTTATCATAAGGTAAGTCTACACCTTCACTCATTGATGGGGAGACTAACACCAATGGATTATCATCATTTTCAAAATAGTCCAAAACCCTCTGTCTATTTAAAGAAGTATGTGATATTAATCTAGAGTTTGGAATATTTTGTGTAATGAAACGTGAATTTTGATAACTATGGGTGTGAATCAGTCCCTTATCATCAGGATGCTTTCTTAAAATATCATTTATAACCGGAATCATCTTAGGGGCAGTGTCCTTAATTCTATTTTTAGACATCTTTCCTACAAGCTTAAGTTCTATAGGCCTTTTTGAAGCTGGAAAAGGACTGTCCACTTTAATGTAGTATACCTCGTTATCCTTAAGACCTAACCATTTTGTAAACATCTTATGAGATAAGATTGTAGCACTCATAAATATACAAACATCACCATATTTTAAAAGATTGTCTTTAGCATAGTGATTTACCCTAAGCGGTTTAAATGACACGGCCTCCTCATTTGCATCAATGACCCAATTTTTAGGTTCCTTTTCAAGATGGTCCCTTAATGATTTTAACCTACTTGTAGTACTTCTAATCCTTTCTACTTTGTTTATAGGCAATTCCTTGAGATCCACATCCTGATATGCCTCATATAAAGATTCAATCTCCAAAATCCAATCCTCAACACTGCCGTCCTTTAAAGTATTCTCGGATATATGTTTTTTAATATCCTTTTCAAGCCTTTGATTAGATAGGGTTAACTCTAAACTTTTCATTAGTTTATTTTCAATATTATGGGCCTCATCTAAGATGAGAAGTGATCTTACACCGAAATGCTTTACATAGTTTAACTCAAGAAAGGCATAATCATAGTTCATCAAGGTTATTGGAGAATTAATAGCGTCGGCCTTTTGTTGCCAATAATTACAGTGGTTTTCAGTGTTAAAATATATCTGATTACCGAATGAATCTTCAAAGGCCTCGGTTCCAGATAAAGTTGGATTTTTACTTATTGAAAATGGGCAAAAGAACTTTTTAGAATTAATGGTGGTTTTACATACACCCATATCACAGGTTACCTCATCACCACCCATGAGACATGAGAAATTACCTCTTCCCTTAACAAGTGGAAAATCGAATTCCCTTGCATATTGATTCTGTAGTTGTTTAGTCATGGTAAGGATATAAGCAGATTGATACATACGTGCCAAGGTTGAGGCAATAGCGGATTTACCTGTACCGGTACCTGCCTCCAGAATAATATATTTATAACCTTTTGAAATTGCATCCTCTATTTCCTGAACAATTTCCAATTGTCCTTGCCTTGGACTTTCAAAGGGAAAATTCTCAATAATATCATCACTAATATATGGATATTTATCTTTAAGATATTTTATTCTATCATCACTTAATCTATGGTCTTCAATAGAATATACTCCGGGAATATCATTGATAAGTGGAGATTTTGTCTTTTTCCTTGTATCCATGTATTGCAATAAATCATTAGATTTATTATTCTTTGAAGAATTATTATTACTATTCTTGTTATTTTCACAGACACAATTAGATTTTAACATTCCACATTTAGGGCAAAAAAGAGAATCATTCATAAATTAATATTGGATATATTATTTTATAAATATTATGAGTGTCCAATTGAAAAATAATATTTAATAGTTTAAAGTTAGATTTAATATTAATAAGAAATAATAATTTATATATAAACTAAAGATTTAAAAAATCAGACTAATTTTACGATTATATTAAAATAGTTAATAAGCATTATAGGTGATAATATGGAAAATAAAGGTAAGTTATATGGAATTGGTGTAGGACCTGGGGATATGGAACTATTAACCTTAAAAGCTGCAAGAATCCTTAAGGAAGTAGATGTTATATGTGCACCACATGCAGGGGCAGAAAAGGAAAGCATTGCATTATCCATAATACAACCATTGTTAGATGAAAGAGAAAAAAAGGCCATGGTTGTACAGCCTCTATTTCCAATGAAGGAAGATGTAAACCACCTTAAAAAACATTGGATGGAAGCGGCATTTATCATCTCAGATTATCTAAACCATGGAAAGGATGTGGCATTTATTACTTTAGGTGATCCGTCAATCTTCTCAACATTTACATATGTACAAAAAAATCTTGATGGAAAATATGATATTGAAGTTATTCCAGGAATAACATCCTTTACAGCATGTGCAGCTGCAATTGGAGAACCTTTAATTGAAAAGGATGAAACATTAACCATTGTACCGAAAATAGATAAGAGCATTAAGGACATTATTGATAAGTCTGACAATTTCGTATTTATGAAAACATCAAGAAACTCTAGAAAGGTTGAAAATAAGATTCTAAAAGATCCTAGAGAGAAAACCGTCTACTCTGTAGAAAATTGTACTATGGAAGATGAAAAAATAGTCGAGGGATTCTCAAACGAAAAGCCTTATTTAACCACCACAATAGTTAAATTCAAGAATTAAAAACATTTTTAATATTTTCAAAATAATTAATTTTTATTAAAACTATTTTTAAAGTAATTAATTTTTATATAGATACTTTTAAAATTTAATTTTTGTATAAATATTTTAAAATATTATATTTTACCTTGAAGATGATAAAATCTTAATTAAAATCTCATTTTACTTTAAAACTTAGAAAAATTAGCTAAAATTCAATCTCTTAAATAAATTATATTTAAAATAGAAAAAATAGTCCAAAACTCTTTTTATGAAAATTTTAGGTTTAGTGAATTTTATAAAATAAAAAAAAATGAATAAAGAATTTATTCATTTTAAAAAAAATAACTTTATTTAGAAACATCTTGTACAAATGAATATACTTCACCCTTAGGTTCAATTAAGAAAGTACAACATTCATCTCCCATTGTATAACATTTTACCTCGGTAACGTCAACCTTTGAGTTAAAATAGGATGACATTAATGCTTCTAAAATTCCGGAATCTAAGAAACATGCAGGTTTTCCTGTCTTTGGAAGTAAATAGCATTCAAAACAATCAACAGATGTAACTGTAATAATATCTCCAATTTCTATTGTAAGTTTACCTAACCCATTATCTGACCAAAATTGAGCAATGTTATTGAGGAATTGTTCGAAATCCTCATTATAAACTTGATCAAATAAAGATAAACCAATTTTCAAACCAGTATCATGTAAAATTGGATCTATATTAATTCCTTCTTGAATCAAGGTAGTTCTTAAGGTATGGAACAGCAGAGATGAGAATTCAAAACCATTGTCATTCTCTATAATGTTTTTAACAATATAATCCGTTTTATTTTCATCTAATTTTTTAGGTTCTGAATGATTAACTTCCCCTACAAATTTAGAAGATATATAAAAGACCTTTTTACGATTGTCATTAGGATTTAATTTATAATCAATAATTCCATCCTCTCGTAAAGCTTTTAAGTGAACTGAAATTGTAGATTTAGACCTACCGGTATTGGTAACAATTTCATCAAATTCCATATCACTGTTTTTTAACAATTCCAAGATAGTTAATTTAACTGGACTTTTTATAACACTTACAGATGCACTTCCGTCTGTTTTAGCATATATTTGAACAGGTTTTTCTTTATTCAGCTGTTTTACATTATTGCCTAACATAAGTATTCCCTTCTTATTCTTTAAATTATATATTAAATTAACATAAACAATTAAGTTAAAAAACTGAAATTTAACCTATTAGCTAATAAATTTTATATATTTATTAACATATTTATTTTACTAATATTTAAATATTGTTTTATCTTATACAAACAGTTTGTATGATTACTATCAAATATTTTAAAAAATTAAACAATATAAGAACAAGAAATAACTTGAAAAGAATAAAAATCATAATAAAAAATGTGTTAAATTGATAAGAATAAGGAAAAATAGATATTAAAACCATTTAACAAACTTATATTTTTCCGTTAAGATAATACATTGGGTTTTAAGTCCCTTAGTAATGCATTTATCAAACTTGATGTTCTCCTTATTTAAAAGCTCCTCAACATGTTTGATTGTGTTTTGCTCACCTATCCTATCATAATCATCAATTATAATTATAAACTCATCGGCAAGATTATTTGGAATCAGATTCCAAATATTAGTTCTTGAATATGTAGAGCTTTTAATCGGAGGATAATCAATAAATCCCTGTGGACCGTCAATAATAATCAAGTCAAATTTCTCATCCTTAAGTATTTTATCCAGATTTTTATATCTGTTACTTTCAATAGTTTTATTAGGGATTTCTAAGGATTCATCAATAACAACCCTTTCAATATCACACTGTATTATATTGGCATTATCAGGAATCTCTATATTTTTTGAGAAACTATCTATCCAGACCTGATCTCCTTCAATCGTTGTTAGGTTTGAAAATTTGAAATAATCAGCATATTGTGTAGTGAGTTTTGTAGTCTGACCTAGACCCATCTCCAATATATTAACAGGTTTCATCTCATCTAAAATTCTATATAGAATATATATAAAAGAATAGTTAGAGGCAGCATTTATCAGGGAAAAGTTCTTAGATTTTAGCCACTTGGATTCTTTTATAGTATCATGGAATACAAACGCATAATTGTTTTCCAAATTTCTTAATCTCTCGTTTTTCAAATCATTTTTTAAACTATTTATCAAGGATTTATTACTGTTTACACTATTTTTAATCCCTTCATTATCCTTTGATAATTTTTTAAATTCATTATTGAATGAATCAATTTCTTCAGATTTCTCATTTAAGCTTGATTTAAGCTTTTTGTTTTCATTTCTTAAATTTTCATTTTCCTTAATTAAATTAAAGTAATTATTTTTATAATATAAGTAACTATTACTTTTATTTAAAATCTTTTCAAAAAATGACATTAAATTACCCCTAAAACTTATTCCCAAGAAAATTACTATTAAACCTTAAATGTGCATATATCTAATAAAAAAAACAATCTTAGAAATTGTTTAAAATAATTATCTTCCTATTAAATAATTATTATATATACAATTAAGTAAAAAAAATATACCACTATTCACTTTTATCTAATTACTAACTTATTTAGTTTATCATTATACAAATTTACTTTACATGTTTCAAGTCAGATTGATTTAAGAAAGGTCTTTTTATAGAATTATTCAACAAATGTATTAAAAGTTTAAAAATTCCTTAAATCCACAATCTCATTTATAAAATCAGGCTTAAATCCATGAAATTTCAGTAAAAATATATAATCAAGCACTTGATTTTCTTAAATGAAAATTGATTATAAAAAACATTCTTTTTTTAAAATAACTTATTTTAATAAATATAATTTTAAAAAAATCTCATACAAATATTTAAAATTGTTTCTTAGGATTTGGATAAACAAAAAGTTTATATAATACAATAGATAATTTAAAATTAATGTTCGATAAAATACGAACATACCTATTATAAAAATCGAATATGTGATAAAATGAATGCAAAAGCAAAGAAAATCGGCGAAGGAGTTTACTGGATTGGTGTAATTGACTGGGATATTAGAACCTACCACGGATATACATTAGATGGAACCACTTACAATGCATATCTTGTATTTGGAGAAGATAAAAATGTTGTAATTGATAATGCTTATCCTGGTAAAACCGAGGAAATCATGGCACGTTTAGACGATGCATTTGAACAAGAAGGAAAAGATGTTAAGGTAGATGTAATCGTCCAAAACCATGTTGAAAAAGATCATAGTGGAGTTTTATATGATTTACATAAAAGATTCCCTGAAGCACCTGTATACTGTAGTGAAATCGCAGTAAAAGGATTATTAAAACACTACCCAAAATTAGAAGGTACTAACTTCGTAACAGTAGGTACTGGAGATACTTTAGATATTGGTGGAAGAACTTTAGCATTCTTAGATGCTTTCTTACTCCACTGGCCAGATAGTATGTTTACCTTACTCGTTGAAGATGGAATCTTATTCCCTAATGACGCATTTGGTCAACACTTATGTTACTCCAAAAGATTCGATTACGAAATCCCTGAAGAGGTACTTATGGATGGAGCAAAAAAATTCTATGCTAACCTAATTACTCCACTTTCAAAATTAGTACTTAAAAAATTCAATGAAATCATCGACTTAGATTTACTTGACAAAATCAAAATGATCGCACCATCCCACGGTCAAATATGGACCGACCCAATGAAAATCATAAATGCATACAGTAACTGGGCTACTGGAAAAGCTGCAGAGGATAAGGTAACCATCGTATATGATACAATGCACTACTCAACCCAAGCTATGGCTCATGAAATTGCAGAAGGTGCAATGGCAGAAGGTTTCGATGTTGAAATGTTCTACCTACATGAAGATGAAAGAAGTGAAATTGTTAAGAGTATATTAACAAGTAAGGCAGTGGCTATTGGTGATCCAACCATAAACGATGTACCATACCCAAGTATTGGAGATATCATGTACTACTTAAAAGGTTTACACTTCAACAGAACCGGATTCGAAAGGGCTGCTGTTACCTTTGGTTCCATGGGAGGAAAAGGTGGAACTCCTGAATTCTTAGCTAAAGAATTAGCTGACTGCGGATTCAATGTAATTGATACCGAAGAAATCTACTATGTTCCAACTGAAGAAGAAAAAGTTAACAGTTTTGAATTAGGTAGAAAATTAGCTCAAGAAGCTAAAAAAATCAATATTGAATAGATGTTTTAATAAAAAGGGGTTTTTTAACCCTTTATTTAATTTTTAATAAAACTTTAAATATATAAAATAACTATTTATAATTAAGAGGTAATATTTATGGTAAAATATATTCATAAGATTGGTACCACCGTAGGTACAGATGTAGAAAAAGAAGTAGCAGGAAACTTTTCTGGAGAAACACAAGAAGTAGGTATTTACTTAGCAATGTCTAGACAAGCATCTAGAGAAGGTTACGGCGAATTAGCTGAAGTATTTAAAAGATTAGCTCATGAAGAAGCTGAACATGCTGCAAGATTTGCAGAAATGAATGCTGTAATCAAACCAACTTTAAAAGAAAATATTGACATGATGTTAGATGGTGAACAAAAAGCTAATGTAGAAAAAAGAGAGGCTTCTGAAAAAGCACAAGCAGCTGGACTTGAAGATGCAGCTGACTTCTTCAGAGAAAGTTCCAAAGACGAAGGACGTCATGCTAAAATTTTAGAAGGAATTGTTGAAAGATATTTCTAAATATCTTTTAATTTCTCATTATTTTCATATTTTTAATTAACTAATTTTAAAAATTACTAGAATATCTGAAAATAAACTAATTCTTACTAATCTTAAAAACAAAAAATACTTTCACACTATTTTAATCCAACTACTTTTTTTTATAAAATCAAAAGCAAAATAGGTTTTTAAATTAATTATTATTATATTAACTGATTTAGGGAAAGATAGCCTTAACATGATTAGATTAAAATAGAATTTTATAAAATATCAAATATCAAATATAAATATTAAGTAATAAATATTATTAAACATAAACTATATTCTTTAAAGATTAAAAAAAATTTAATTTTAATCTAGATTTTATTTAAGTTAATTAATCAATTTCTTTCGTGATATTGTGAATGGTTTATGGTATTATGTAATTGCATTCCTTTTAATATGGACTATTGCAGCTTTTTATAAATTATATCATCCGGATTCTAAAAATTTGGAAATGTCCTTTCCTATACTTCTAATGTTGAAAACAGATAGATTTAAAGGATTTATTGATAGAGTTGCCAAAAAAGCGCCAAGATTCTGGAAATGGTATATGAATGTAGGTATTGTAATATGTTTTATCTCAATGGCATTGATGTTAGTTCTATTGATCCAGTCACTTGGAACCGTTTTAAAAACCCCCTCAGTATCCATATTAATTCCAGGTGTTGAGGTTCCTGGCTCTCCAATATTCATACCTTTTATCTCAGGATTCATTGCTTTAATATTACTTATTATTGTTCATGAATTTTCCCATGGAATATTAGCTAGAGTGGAAGGTATTGATATTAAATCAATGGGTTTATTGCTCTTTGTTATTTTACCTGGAGCATTTGTAGAGCCTGATGAGGAGGAAGTTGAGAAAGCCTCCAGATTAAGTAAACTTAGGATTTATGGTGCAGGGGCCATGGCAAACATTGTACTTGCACTTATAGCATTGATTATTTTTGCAACCATTGCAAACTTTGCTGTTCCTGCCGTATATGATCAAAGCGGTGTTGAGATTACAAGTGTTGTAAATAATGGCCCTGCTTACGGAAACCTTAAAGAGGGAATGGTTATTTCATCAATAAATGATCATAAGGTAACAAACGCAACATCCTATTCAAGTGCGGTTTACAGCCTAAAGCCAAATACCACCGCCCACATAACGACGGACAAGGGCACGTATACATTCAGGTTAGGTGAAAATCCCAACAACAAAACATTAGGTTATATGGGTATTAGGTCCCAGGAACATTTAGTTTTAAAGGAAAATATCAGGAACACCTATGGAAACATTCTACCATGGGGACTATTAAGCTTAGAAGATTTGTTTAAATGGATATATTTGATCAATCTTTCTGTAGGCCTGTTTAATCTACTTCCAATGAAACCATTAGATGGTGGATTAATGTTAGAGGAACTACTAAGTTATAAACTCTCTGGTGAAAATGTTAAACTAATTACAGATTACTTTACTTACTTCACACTAATAGTAATCGTATTTAGTTTAGTTGCAGGAATTTTTATTTCCCTATAATCTTTTAATTCTCCTTTAAACTTTTTTAAATCAATAAATTTAATATTTAAACACCAATTATTCCTTAAACCTTATTTTTTAGATATATTTAAATAAAATGTTTTAACGATATTTAAATAGCCCAATATCGTTAATTATTTAATATATTTTATACATAATTTATATAACTATAAAAAAATTATAAAAAATAATAATATTTTGGAATATAAATAAAATTTTTATAAAACTATATGGGAAGTAGTTATTACATGGTTAAGATATCTATAATTGTGCCGGTTTATAATACTGAGCCTTATTTAAAGCAATGTTTAGACAGTATTATTAATCAAACTCTAGAAGATATTGAAGTTATATGCGTAAATGATGGATCTACTGATAATTCTTTATCTATTTTAGAGGAATATGCTAGTAAAGACAATCGTATTAAAATAATTAATCAGGAAAATGAAGGACAAGGTTTTGCTAGAAATAATGGCCTAAAAAATGTTAATGGAGAATATGTCCTTTTTGTTGATTCTGATGATTGGATAGAACTTAATACATGTGAGGCATTATATAAAAAGGTTAATGAATTAGATTTGGATATGCTATTCTTCTGTGCTACCCGTTATATTGAAGATGAGGATAAATATGACTATACCTTTGGAGACTATAATTACTCATCACTAGGAGGCAAATTCTGGAACAGGATTTTTACATACAAAGATGTACCTAATATTTTTAAGGTTGCGGTTTCTGCTTGTTTAAAATTATATAATACAGATTTTTTAAAAAAATCAGATGCTCGTTTTCCGGACAACTTCTTTGAGGATAATTATTTCTTCTATTACCTGTTTTTAAAAGCCGAAAAAGTTTCAATTGTTGAAAATCAATTTTATAATCGCCGTATAAGAGATGATTCCACTACACAATCAGGCGGAAGGGCTTTTATGGACTCTATAATTGCTGCTAATCAGATTATTGATGTTTTTAAAGATAATGGACTATTTGAACAATATAAGAATCAGTTATTGCGAAAAAAGTTCAATAGTAATATATCACGGTTCTTTGGTATTAACGATTCATTAAAAGAAGAGTATTGGAGCAAGCTTAAAGAGGATTTCAAAGACTATAAAAAATATTATGATGAGGAAAAGGATTCATTCTATTACATTATTGTAGATTTTTACAATAACCTAATTAAATCCAAGAACTACAAAGAGTTCATAGAATCAGAGTCAGTGGATTTAAAAAGTAGACATGACAATATAAAAGAAAAATATGAAAGTTTAGATAAAGAATCAAATAATAAAATCAACGCATTAAATGAAAAAAACAAAGACCTAGAAGAGGAATATGAAGAATTAGAAAAAGAAAATGAACAATTGAATGAAGAAATTAACGAGTTAAGTAAATTTAAAAGAGATGTTTTAAACTCCAGAAGTTGGAGAATAACCAAGCCATTTAGAAGAGAAAAATAATTAAATTAAAAGAAAATATAAAAGATTAAGAATATTAATCCAAAACATTTAATTTATAAACCCTCTATATTCATTGTGTTGAAAAGAACAACATCAACCATATCACCCTTTTCAACTCCCTCGTTATTTTCATCAATGATAATATAACTGTTCGCCTCAACCATTGACCTTATAATACCGGAACCACGATTTAAAACATGTTTTGCATGAAAATGATCTGAATAGGTTCTAATAAAGTCAGTTCTACCGAGGGTAGACGGAATCTTTAACATTGACTCCCTTTTAACAATGTCAAAGTTATAGTCCAAACCTTCCATCCTGTATAGATAGGTTCTAACAAATACATCAAATTGACTCATTGCAGCAACCGGTTGACCGGATAAGGTGAACACGACAGTATTGTTTACTACACCAGCACCTGCAGGTTTACCTGGTCTCATGGCAACACCATGATATAAAATCTCACCAAGTTCGTCAACTGCATCTAGAACCACATCACCTTTACTAATAGCTGTACCACCAGTGGTTATTACAAGGTCATAGTTTTTTGTAGCGTTGTCAATGGCCTCTTTTACATCATCATAAACATCATATACATGAATAACATCTACCAAAGCACCAGTACTTTCAACCATGGAGGATATTGTATACTGATTTGAATTGATGATTTTAGATTTTGTATCCACATCCCTACTAGGTTCAACTAGTTCATTACCTGTTACAATAATTTTTACACGGGGTTTTTTATAGACCTGAATCTCGTTATAACCTGCTGAAGCAATTAAACCAATTTCCTGAGGTCTTATCAGAGTATTGGACTTTAAAACAATCTGTCCTTCTTTAATATCCTCAGCCTTTGGTGATATATTCTCACCTGGAGTTACCTGTGAATGGATACTTAGTTCATCACCATCACATGATGTATATTCTGACATTATAACAGCGTTTGCACCTTTAGGAATTGGTGCTCCAGTAGCTATTAAAATAGCTTCACCGTCATGTATCTCCTTATCAGAATAATCTCCTGCTCCAATATGATCAATAACCTTTAATGTTTTATGAACATTATTTGAAGCTCCAAAAGTGTTCTCTGCAATAACAGCATAGCCGTCCATAGCGGATTTATCAAATGGAGGTGAATTATAATAAGATTTAATATCCTCAGCTAAAACCCTCATATATGAATCTTTAATATTAATTGTTTCCTTATCCATAATTATTTGATTATCGTTAAGTTTAGAAACTGCCTCGTTAAGCGGCATTAATTTAGATAAAAACATATTACACACCCTACTACTTTTTAAAAATTAAACAATGTTTTTATAAATAAATTCGAATTATATAGATTTTAGATAAATGTAAATATTCTAGTTAATTTTAATTAAAAAATAAATTACATATGCTAGATTATTTTAGCTTTAAAAAAATTAAAATATAATCTCTATTTTAGACAAAATCCAATATTCTAGATTTAAAATACTTAAAATTCAAAAAAAGCATTATAATACATTGAATCTCCAATCTTGTCCGTATTTTATATTAAGTTAAAAAAATAAATGATATGAAAATAATTATTAATTATTTCATATAAGATTCTATAACCCCTGTATAAGCATCTGTTAAATCCGCAACAGGTATTGAAACATCATCAAATTTCAAACCATCACCATTGACTTCACCAATACAAGCTGCAGGAACATCTATCTTTGACAATATATCATCGACGGCATCAGCTTTAACAGTCATTATATATCTTCCATGGGATTCAGCGAATAATAAATTATTGAATTTCATGTCTGAATCAATTGGAATCTCGGAAGTATTAATCTCAGCACCTAAATTAGATTTGATAGCCATTTCACTTAAGGCAATAGCTATTCCACCAGCAGAACAATCATGAATAGCTGTAATATTTTTATCCTCATCTTCTTCTAATAAATCCAAAATATTCTTTGCAGCATTAAACTCATCATCGATTCTTACTTTAGGTGCGGTACCCTGTTCAAGATTAAATAGGGTTCTATGATATTCTGAACCATTTAACTCATCATAGGTATTACCGATAATAATTATCTTATCGGATTCATTTTTAAACTCAAGAGTCCTAATGTTTTCAAGATTTTCAACACCAATTAAACCTACTGCAGGTGTTGGATTAATTTTTGCACCTTCATTTTCATTATAAAAACTAACATTACCACTAATAATTGGTGCATTGAATTTCTCAGAAACCTGAGACATACCTTCGATACATTCTTTGAATTGCCATAAAATCTCTGGATTTTCAGGATTACCGAAATTTAAACAATCCACTATAGCATAAGGCTTTGCACCTACTGATACAATATTTCTTATACCTTCCGCTACAGAACCTGCTCCACCATCGAATGGTGATAGTTTAGTATGGATTGGATTTGAATCTACTGTTAATGCAACGCCTACATCATCATCAATCTTAAGTACAGCTGCATCATCACCTGGCTTAACAGCAGTTCTAAGTTGAACCTCATAATCATATTGTCTATAGACCCACACTTTACTTGCAATATTTGGTGAGGATAAGAGCTTAAGTAATGCCTCAGCAAAATCCACATCCTCAACTTCAACAAGTTCCCCGTCACATACAGGTTCGCGGATAGGTCTTGATATTGAAGGAGGATCTGATAATACAATAGTTGGAAGGTTACATAATTCCTGATTCTTTTCAAAGTCCTTTACAATCATATTATTTCCTTCTGTAACCTCACCGATTACGGCAGAAGGAAGTTCATGTTTATCACATATCTTAGTTGCTAAATCAACATCTTTAGGATTGATTACAAACACCATTCTCTCCTGTGATTCAGACAACATTATCTCATATGGTGTCATACCAGTTTCCCTAAGTGGTATTGCATTCAAATCAACGATTGCACCATTTTCACAGGCACCTGCAAGTTCTGAGATACAACAGGTTAATCCTCCACCACCTAAGTCCTTAACACCTGAAACATGAATCTTATCAAGAATCTCATATGATGCTTCCATTACACGTTTTTTAGTAAAAGGATCTCCTACCTGCACTGCAGGCCTGTCCTCAGTTTCACTATCAGAGGTCAATTCCTCAGATGCGAAAGTTACACCATTGATTCCATCTCTACCGGTAGTTCCACCCATTAAGAAAAATACATCTCCAACATTAGGGGCTTTACCATATACAATCTTATCCTTTTCAACAAGACCTACACACATTACATTTACAAGAGGATTTGTTCTAAATGATTCATCAAACTCAATTTCTCCTGCAACAGTCGGAACACCTACACGATTACCATAATCAGATATACCTTTTACAACGTTTTCAAAAATATATTTGGATTTTTGATCCTCTAATGGTCCGAATCTTAATGGATCAAGAAGTGCAATAGGTTTTGCACCCATTGATATGATATCCCTTAAAATTCCACCAATTCCAGTACCTGCTCCACCATAAGGTTCTACTGCAGAAGGGTGATTATGACTCTCCATACCTACTGCAAGAGCATATTTATCTGTTACTGATACTAATCCTGCATCATCTCCAGGACCTAATATAATGTTTTCTCCTTCAGTAGGAAATCTTTTTAAAAAAGGTCTACTACTTTTATAAGAACAATGTTCTGAAAACATTACATCTAACATACCTTCCTCTAGAGAATTCATTTCTCTACCTAATAAATTAGTGATAAACTCTATTTCAGAATCTGTTAAAGTCATTTAAATCACCATATTTTAAATAATACTCCTATAGTTTAAAATTTATAATTGAAGAGTTAAATTAAATTCGTTTTTAAAATAAAGATTAATAATCAATTACTAATAAAATCCTAAAGGAGAATAAAATAGAAATCAATTATTAAATATATCTTCAAATGAATTAATTTTTAACAATATTAATTATAATATCCTCATCTTCAATTTTCCATTCTTTTGTATATTCATTACTAATATCTTGTTGTTCATCAGATTTAATATTATTACATTCACCAACATTAAATACAAGAGTATTGGCCCTAACCTCATTAGAGATTAAATCTTCTTGTTTTACTACTAAATCCTTAAATGAATCTGAACAATTAACCTTTACATTAATATTAGCTTCTACATCTAAATCCATGTCCTTTCTCATATCTTGAACCCTTCTAATAAGTTCCCTGGACATAGCTTCAGATAATATTTCAGGTGTAACTTTTGTATTAACAAAAACATTTCCGCCTTTAAATTCAGAGGATACAAAATCATCTGGAAGTTCGCTATCAAAGATAACCTCTTCTGAGGATAAAACAATAGCCTTTTCCATACCCTGACGATCAACACCGTTTACAGTAATCTCACCATTTGCTTCCAAATCATCTTTTATTTTATTACCATCAGCTTCCTCAAGGTATTTCTTGACAATACCAATATCGCCTTTAAGCTTAGGGCCTAAGATTTTAAGATTAGGTTTTGCAATGTAAGACAAGTCCTCAAATTCTGATGAGGTTAAAACTGCTTTAGTATTGGCTTGGTCTTTAATTACATCTTCAAGGTTTGAAACTGCACTTGAAACTTTATCATCAGAGGATACAACAGTAATATCTGTTACAGGCCATCTAAGTTTATATCTTGCAACATCTCTTGCTCTTATAGATGCATCAATCACATCCCTTGCAATTGACATTTCATGTTCCAGATCCTCATCGATTAAATCCTCGTTAACTGTCCAATCTTCCATATGGACACTTTCTTTAGCATCATCAAGATTTCCAACGACCAAATTCTGATAGATGACTTCACTTAGATGAGGTGCTATTGGAGCCATTAGTTTAATTAAGGATACAAGAGCTGTATAAAGTCCGTAATATGCACCTAATTTATCAGGATCATCACTTTCCACCCAGGTCCTACCTCTAATTAAACGTACATACCAACGACTTAAGTCTTCTAGAATGAAGTCCATGATTTTACGGGTTGCTTTATGGAAGTATAAATCATCAATGTCCTTTCCAACTTCTTTTGCTAATGTGTTAACTCTTGAGATAATCCATCTGTCCTCATCTCTTAATATCATGGTGTCATCATTACATTTAGACGGATTGAAGTTATCAAGTGACATGTAGGTTGTAGAGAACACATAAACATTCCATAAAATGTTAAACATCTTATTTACATTGTTTAGTTCATCCCATACAAATTTTAAGTCATCCCAAGGTTTACATGCCCATAAAAGATAGAACCTTAATACATCGGCACCATACTTCTCGATGACCTCCTCAGGGGATACTACATTTCCAAGAGATTTACTCATTTTCTTTCCATTCTCATCCAATACAAATCCATGCATTAAGACCCTGTTATATGGCACCCTGTTCATTGAAATAACACCGGTACCTAATTGAGAGTAGAACCATCCTCTAGTCTGATCATGTCCCTCACATACAAAATCATATGGATACCATTTTTCAAACTTATCCTTTTCCTGCGGATAGTATAATGAGGCCCAACCTGCTACACCGGAGTCAATCCATACATCCAATACATCAGGTATACGTTCCATTTCTCCATTACAGTGTGGACATTTTACCTTAACAGTATCTACATAAGGTCTATGTACCAATTTTGAAAGTTCCACATCACTTGGAATCTCATTAACAGAGGATTCTTTAAGTTCGGAAACTGAACCTATGACTTTTCTCTCACCACAGTCAGGACAAATCCAGACAGGTATAGGTATACCCCAGTATCTCTGTCTTGATATGGTCCAGTCCTGAGCATTAGCCACCCAATCATGGAATCTGCTAGAACCAGCCCATTCTGGAACCCAGTCAACATTATCCACTTCGGACAACATTTTGTCTTTTACATCAGTGACTTTTAAAAACCATTGCTCGGTAGCACGATATAAGATAGGAGTCTTACATCTCCAACATATACCATATCTGTGTTCAATAGTTCCATGATTATACATGAATCCTTTATTTACTAAGATTTTGATAATCTCGGGATCATAATCCTTTGTATAATGACCTTCAAAGACACCTGCATCCTCTGAGAAATTACCGCTTTCATTAACAGGACAGAAGATAGGAAGATTAAATTCCTTACCCATGTTAAAATCATCGGGACCATGACCTGGTGCGGTATGTACACAACCGGTACCTTCCTCTAGATCCACATGGTCTCCAGGAATAATGGTATGAACATTTTCCAATGAATCAAACTCTTTTTGTTTTGGAATCTCATCTAAGAATGGATAGACATACCTAATACCTAATAATTCACTACCTTTAACTGTTTTAATAATAGTATAATTAATGGTTACGTGTTCCTCAATTTTATCCTCTTCATCCTCGTTTTCTGCAGGTATTTTATGTTTATGGACTGTTTTTTCTTTACCTAAAACATTCTCCAATAAGCCGTCAGCAAGGATATATATTTTATCATCTTTTAGAACAAAGTCATAGTCAAAATCAGGATTAACACAGATAGCCATATTAGCCGGCAATGTCCAAGGAGTAGTTGTCCATACTAAAATATATTCCTCTAAACCATCTGGGTTTTCATCCTTTGAAAGACAAGGATTTTCAAGTGGGAATTGAAGATAGATAGATGGATCCTCTCTTTCCTCATAATCTAATTCTGCAGCTGCAAGTGCAGTCTCACAGTGAGGACACCAACTGATTACCCTTTTATCATGGGTAAGTAAGTTCTGCTCTTCAGCTCTCTTTAAGGTCCACCATGCAGATTGCATATAGTTAGGATCAAGTGTCATATATGGATCATCCCAATCCATCCAAACACCTAAAGACTGGAACTGTTTAGTCATTGCTAATTTATTTTTGAAAGCAAATTCCTGACATTTGTCCACAAAATTGGAAATACCAATATCTGATTCAATCTCTTGTTTACTTTTAATACCCATTATCTGTTCTACTTTATTCTCGATAGGAAGACCGTGCATATCCCAACCTGCCTGCCTTCTTAAAGAATAACCTTCCATACTTTTATAACGTAACAATGTATCTTTAATAATCTTGTTCCAAGCTGTACCTAAATGTATTTTACCACTACAATAAGGAGGACCATCTAAAAAAGAATATTGAGGTCCGTTTTTTCTAATTTTATTAATTTTAGCAAAAATTTCCTCATCTTGCCAGAAATCATGTACAGACTTGTCGATTTTTTTAAATTGATAAGATTTTTCTGCCTCTTCTATTGGCATAATTATTCTCCTCTAATATTAATAGAATATTTAATAAAAAGCATATTAAAATTTTAAAATGATAAAAATAAAGCTAAATAATTTATTTTAAGAAATTTTACCTAAGATAAATTATATCTAAAAATAAATAGTTTATATTTGAATTATTAAAATCTATTAATCATCTAATATTTTAATAAACAATATAAATTTTAAATACGTCTTGAATCCTAATTCAGAATCAAAAAATGACCAAGATTAAAACTCAATCATATTTAAAAAATGAATAATGAAATATAATAGTTATACTATATTAAGTTGTTTAAACAATCGCCAAAACTAGAAAGTTTTAGCTTTACCTGAAACAACTTCTTCAGTAATAACTGATATATCTTCAAGCCATTTATCTACAATAGTTTCAACATTTTTATTAACATCTTCTAATTTATAGCCATCCTCCAAGATAATTTGGGTAGATGCAGCTTTAGGTTGATCTATTGGTTTACCGATTTGACTTAAAATCATTAAATCAGCTTGTTTAACTCCTTCAACATTTTCTACAACATCATTAGCTATTTTATTAGATAATAAATTGTAGATTTTACCTACATGGTTAATAGGATTTTTACCGGAAGTTGCTTCCATAGACATTGGTCTGCATGGAGTAATAAGACCGTTAGCTCTGTTACCTCTTCCTACAGAACCGTCATCACCCATTTCTGCAGAGGTACCACTAACAGTTAAATAGTAACCAGATTCGTCCTGTTTATTATCGTCATCAGCAGTGTTTACATAAACATCTAAGTTACGATTTGTTAAACCGGAAGCAAAATCAGCTACAATATCCTTTAATTCTTCCCTAATGGAAATATAAGCGTCCCTATCATCTACATATTTAGATACCATAGCACAGCCTATTGTTAAGGTAATATCATCTTTGTCCCTAAGACCCATTACTTTGATATCCTCACCGATTGCAGGGTGTTGTTTCTTGAAGGCTCTGGAGTTTAAAAGGTTTTCAGTTTTTAATACAATATTTTCCACTTCGGAAAATGGAGCATATCCTACACCGAAAGAGGTATCATTACTTGAGATAGCACCTTTTCTTGAGAAAACATCAACTAAATCTCCTGAACCTTTACCTATCTTACATTGTACAACACAATCTGATTCAACATCTAAGTTAATGATGGTTTTATCTAAAAATTCCTTAGCAGCATCAATTGCTACTCTTTCAAGAGGTAATTTAACTCCATCATATTCATGAACACCTCTACCTGTTAAAAGAATATCAATAGGTTTTAAGATTTCTCCTCCACCAAAGTGAGGATCTGATTCACCTGCTGTAATCTGAACTTCATCGGTGTTATGGTGAAGAATACCGCCAAATTCATCCATATACATTTGGCATAAAGCATGGCTTACAGCTTCACCTAAACCATCACTAATACTATCAGGATGACCTATACCTTTTCTTTCTACAATTTCAATTTCTTTATCTTCAATATATTTTTGATCTAATTCATCAACTATTATATTTCTCATAATATCATCACTCGAGAGATGTTTATAAAATTTAAAGTAATAATAAATGTAGAATTTTATTTAAGACCAAACTAAAAATTGATTTAAACAAATTCTATTAAAATATTTTAATTAAATAAAATTAAGAAGAATTACTCGATAGAATTAGAATTTAGTAAAATTTAAAAAAATTATAATCCTAAATAATTCAACTTATTATAATTTAAAATTTATTTATTAAGTACTTAATAAATTTATGTTTTTATTGAAAATAAATTAGGATTTTTTATGAATTTAAAAAAAAATAAATGAAAAATTATTAAAGGTCTAAAAAAATTTAAAAACAGAAAAGTGATTTTAAATAAATTTAAAAAAATACATAAAAAGGATTAATATTATCTTATCTAAGGTGATAATATTAAAATCAAAAAACTATTAATCTATAATGATAATAAAGAGGAGATAATAGAAACTGAAATATATGATACATTTTTAAAAAGATTTAAAGGACTAATGTTTGAAAATGACATAAAAAATCCGATACTATTTATTGTTCCACAGAACATACTTTATAAAAAATTAATAATACACAGTTTTTTCATGAGAATTCCAATCGATATAATGGTAGTAAATAATAAGTTAGAAATTATTGATAAGACCAGCCTTAAGCCATGGCATTACTATAAGGCTAATGAAGAGATTTCCTACTTTATAGAATTAGAATACGGATATTTAAATAGACATAATATTGAAATTAATGATAAAATAAAAATTATCTGAAATTACAAATAAAAAGGAAATTTACAGATTGATTGAATGTTAAAAGCTAATAAATCATTAAATATTCCGTAAAAAGACGTAAAATAGGCATTATATAATAAAAATAAATGTATTTTAAAGCTAAAAATTGATTTTGTAAGTATCGATTATAAAAAAAGTTAAAGATTAATTAAGATTTTCCTCAATAAATGGAATGATCTTTGATGGATGTTCTATAACATTGATACCCTCAATTTCTCTAAGTTTGTTGGTATTTTCAATGTCAATATCCCTCATATGCATCTGAATAACCTTTCCAACTGAAATCGCATCATGAGGACATGAGTCTTTACAGAGTCCACAGCCTAGACATTTAAGTAATGATATTTCTTTATAAGGGATAATGGCATCATTAGGACAAGTCAATGCAGCAGTACAAGGATCACACTTTTCACATTTAGAAAGTTCTAGTTTAGAAGGAAGAACTGTATCTATATCTCCAGGGGTAATGTCTACAGGTACAATAATAGTAGGTACCCTGCCTTTACCTGCCTGGGCCACGGCATTTGTAACCAGTGTATCTGATATCCCATATACGATTTTTGATACGGTGTTTGCTGTTGCAGGTGATACAATCAGCAAATCATATTTTCCAAGGGAGAATCTACCTGTAATTGGAAAGCTGAATCTTTGATTGGAATCCGTGGCGAATTCCCTATAGCCGCCTCCGGTAAGGTGCTTAACATTTTCATACAATCCATACATTTTTAAAACTTCTTCACTTGCAGAAGAGAGAAATACGGTAACCTCATTATCCTTTGCAAGTTGTTGAAAAACCTGAACACTTTCATTAAGTAAATGCCCTGCACCAGTAAAAGCCCATCCAATACGCATAATATCTTCCCTAAAAAAATAGATGATTTTCAAATAAAAAAAGAATGAAAAAATGAAAAAAGATTAGAACTGAAGATATTCATATGCTTCTGTTTCTCTAAAAGCATAATGAACTTTTGTGTAATTGTTCATATATTCAGAAACCTCATCCTTAACATTTTCGTCGTCAACCACAACTCTTTTAATAAACTCAGCAATTTCAGACATGTTTTTCTCTTTTAATCCTCTTCTTGTAATCTCGGATGTACCTATCCTAATTCCGGATGGATTATCACTGTTGTTTACATCATCCCAAGGAAGAAGGTTTTTATTTAATATGATGTTGTTTCTTTCTAATTTTTTAGCAAAGGTATTTCCGTCAGTAATGTTAGTTACATCAACTGCAACTTGGTGAGACTCAGTGAAACCTAAATCCTCACATAAAACATTGAATCCTAATTCATATAATGCCTGAGCTAAAGCTTTTGCATTTTTAATAATCTGTTTAGCATAAGCCTCTCCAAATTCTAACATTTCAGCAGTTGCAATACCTAATCCTGCTAAATGGTGAAGGTGATAATTACTTACAACACCAGGGAATACTGCATTATCAATTTTATCTGCATATTCCTCATGATCAGATAAGATAATTCCTCCTTGAGTTCCAGGGAATGATTTATGTGTACTTCCCATTAAAACATCTGCTCCTTCTTTTAAAGGATCTTGGAATTGTTTACCTGCGATTAATCCTAAAACATGCGCTCCATCATATAAAACTTTAGCTCCAACTTCGTCTGCAGCTTCACGAGCTTCTGCAACAGGATGTGGGAATAAGAATAAGCTTCCACCTAAAAGAACAACCTTAGGTTTTTCTTCAATAATGGTTTTCTTCATTTTATCTGCATCAATATTCATTATATCAGGATTAAATGGATGGGAAACATTTTTTAATCCATGAATTCCTGCAGCAGAAACATTAGCATGTGAAATATGTCCACCATAAGGTACTTCTAAAGCCATTAATTTATCATTGTATTTAGTGAATGCAAAGAAAGCTGCTAAATTAGCAGTTACACCAGAAACTGTCCTAACATCAACATACTTAGCATTAAACAATTTTTTATTTAAATCAACAGTTAAATCCTCAATATCATCAATATATTTACATCCTTCATATAACCTTTCATGGGATTTACCTTCAGCATATCTATGGGATAAATCAGAAACCATAGCTGTTTTAACATCTGCACTTGTAATGTTCTCACTTGCTATAAGGTTAATACTATTTTTCATCCAGTCGTTATGTTGCTTAAGATAACCCTGAAACTCGGTTATATATTCTTGATTTGACATTATCTCACACCTATAAAATACATTTTAAATTATTTTAAATAAATTCAATGAAAAATCACATTTATAAAAAATAATTTCAAATTACAAATTCCTATAAAAATAGAAAAAATATATTTTTTAAATTAAAATAAACATTAAACTTTTTAACAATCTTAATTTTAAATTTTTTAATATTTAATCATTATGATTAATATAAGGTATAATTTCCCCAATTAAAATGAAAACAAAAAATACTTTAAAAAAATTGATATTTATTTAAAGATCCTATCCCCAAATAGGAAAATATTTAGTAATTTAAATGGAAATTAAATAAAAAACTAGTTTTAATAAGATTATTAAATTTTAAAGAAAAAAAGATTTAAAAAAATAGTCTACACTAAGGCAACAACAACAGATTAAAAATAAGTCTTTAAAATATGAAAAAGTAAGGATTGGAAAAATCCAATCTATACTTACATATCTTCAAATGCAGCATCGATTTGTGCCATGATTTGATCTGTTTTAAAGTGGTTTTGATCCATAGCACCTGAAGGACAAGCACCTACACAGGTACCGCATCCTTTACATAATGCAGCATTAATTTCAGCGTGTTTTGCACCTTCTTCTCCAACAATACTAATAGCACCGAATGGACAAAGTTCTACACAAACCTCACATGCACCACAAAGGTTCTCATCGGAGGAAGCAATAATTGGTTCAATTGCTACTTTACCTTGAGACATTGGGATAGCAGCACGAGCAGCTGCAGCGGAACCTTGAGCTACGGAATCAGGAATATCTTTAGGACCTTGAGCTACACCTGCAATGTAAACACCATCGGTTAAAGTATCGACAGGTCTTAATTTAGGGTGAGCTTCCATATAGAATCCGTCAGAAGATTTGGAGATTCCTAAGGTTTGTCTTAATTCGTTAGATCCTGCAGGAGGTTCTAAACCAACAGATAATACAACTAAATCATAGGTGTATTCAGTTACTTTACCAAGTAAAGTATCTTCAGCTCTAATGGTTAAAGTTAAATCATCGTTTTCGATAATTTGAGCAGGTCTACCTCTTAAGAATTCAATACCGTATTTTTCTTGGGAAGTTTTGTAGAATTCTTCGAATCCTTTACCAAATGCACGAATATCCATGTAGTAACAGGTTACTTCTGTATCTGGTTCGTGATCAATACATAATTGTGCATTCTTCATGGAGTACATACAACATACCCTTGAACAATATGGTTTACCAATTTGTTCATCCCTTGAACCTACACAGTGGATAAATGCAACACGTTTAGGAGTTTCACCATCGGAAGGTTTAATAACATGTCCGGTAGTAGGACCAGATGCGTTAATCATCCTTTCAATTTCTAAACCAGTAATGACATTAGAGTATCTACCGTAACCATATTCATATTTACCGGAAGGATCGTATGGGTCGTATCCAGTAGCAGCAATAATAGTACCTACTTCGAGTTTAATTTCTTCAGGTTGTTGATCAAGGTCAATAGAACCACGTTCACAAGCTGATACACAGAGACCACATTCAATACAGTAATCTTTATCAATAGTAGCACATAATGGTACAGCTTGAGGGAATGGAATGTATGCAGCTTTAGTCATACCAATACCTTCATCAAAGTAGTTAGGTATTTCGATAGGACAAACTTCAGTACATTGACCACAACCAGTACAGGTTTCTTCATCAACATATCTTGCTTTTTTGTTTACAGTTACAGTAAAGTTACCAATGTATCCGTCAACATCAGTTACTTCTGCATAAGTGATCAATTCAATGTTTTCATGTTTACCACAATCTACCATCTTAGGTGCTAAGATACACATTGAACAATCAAGAGTAGGGAAAGTTTTATCTAATTGACCCATCCTACCACTAATGGTTGGGTTTCTTTCAACTAAATAAGTATGGAATCCCATATCACCTAAATCTAAAGCAGTTTGGATACCAGTAACTCCACCACCAATAACAAGAGCATTGTTATTTACGTCTACCATATGAGGTTCTAAAGGTTCTAATAATCTTACTTTAGCAACTGCCATACGGACTAAATCTTTAGCTTTTTCAGTAGCAGCTTCAGGTTCATTCATATGTACCCAAGAATCGTGTTCTCTTAAGTTAGCAAATTCAAATAAGTATCTGTTTAATCCAGCCTCTTCTACACATCTTCTGAAGGTAGGTTCGTGAAGCCTTGGAGAACATGCAGCTACAACTACTCTGTTAAGGTTGTGTTCTTTAATATCTTCTTGAATAAGATTTTGACCTGGGTCTGAACACATGTATTTGTAATCTTTTGCTACAACTACGTTAGGTAAAGTACCTGCGTATTCAGCAACAGCTTCACAGTCTACTGCTGCAGCAATGTTAACACCACAGTGACAGACATAAACTCCTATTCTTAATTCTTCGTTTTCATTATTTTTTTCTTCTGCCATTAAATCACCTTGTACAAGTATGTGACATTATCTAATATTTTATAAAAAAAATCTTAGATAAATTTATGTTTATAATTACTATTAATAAAGCTTTCTATTCTAAAAATTAAGTAAGCTTTATATAATAAAAAAACGATTCAAAAAATTTGAATCCAATAAGACATATAAAGGATAAAAAGGGCATAAAGATAAAATCTAAATATTATAAATGAATTGATGAATAGAATAAACCTTTAAGATTAGTTTAAATAAAATAGAAAGAAAAAATTAAAAAGCAGATCAATATGGAAAATTAAAGGTAAAAACAAAGATAACAATTAATAAACAAATATAATTGAAAACAAAAGAGCAATATCATTATAAGAAGAATAATAAAAAGTCTTTAATTAAAAAAATAGAAAACATCAGTTTTACATTGAAAAAATGAAAAAAAGTAAAAAAAGTTTAATCGTAAATGATTAAACAAATTTAATCCTAAACAATAGACATTATAATAGGTAATGTAATTAGACTGACCATCATATCAATAAAAATACAATCAGATGCAACATGGAAATCCAAATCAAAATTAATTGCAAGTGCTAGTGCTAACATTGCCGGAGGCATAGCAGCTTCAATTACAGATATTTGAAATTCAAAACCACCTACACCAAATAGTTTTAACACAAAAACAGCAAGGATAGGAGCAATAACAAGTTTAATTACTGATGTAAAAGCTGCCATGTTTAAACTATTTTTCAATCCTCTAAAGTCTATAGATAAACCTAAGGATAGCATGATCAATGGAACAGTTAATGCTTTAAGATATACTAATACATTTGATACAACAGGTCCAATTGGTATATTTGCAACATTAAATAATAAACCTAATACCACAGCCCATAACAATGGAAATGTTAAGATTTTTTTTACAACCTTCTCCAGTTTTCCACCGAATAAAAGCAATAGCAATAGATTAAATATAATAAATAATAATGTAGTACCTACATCATAGAATATAGCTCTAATTAATCCATCATTACCAAATACTCCTAAAATTAACGGATAACCGAAAAAACCAGTATTTGCCATAGCTGCAACAAGTACTACACTCCACTTTGTCTTAGTTTCAAATTTTTTAATACTCAATATTATATAAGTTATTAAACCACTAATTCCTGCTACAATAATGTTTACAATCGGCAGAATACCTAATTTAGGAATTAATGAAATATCAGTATTATATAATGAATAAAAAACTAAACAAGGCATAGCTATATTAATAACGATTTTATTTAGTGTATCTACATTATTAACCTCTAATAAACCAATCCTTTTAGAAAAATAACCTAAGAAAATAATGATTAATATAACTAAAAATGTATATTCTAAACTCATATTATCACAAAAATACTTTTAAAAGAAAAAATAAGTTAAAATAAAATCAGATAAAATTAAAAAATTATCTAAATAATTATTTTGTATTCATATTATATAAATATGTTTAGAAAATTAAATTATAAAATATAAACTATTAAAAATTAATTAGAAATTTTATACAGTTTATTAAAATAAATTAAATATATTAACAATTAAAATTTATTTATTGAAGATATTTAAATAAAAAAATTAAAAAGTTAAAAAATTTTAAAATTATATATTGATTCCAAATATAAACTTTAAATAGCTAGTAATAAAAAAGTTAAAAAAGTTTAAAATAATGTATTATTCCAGATATAAACTTTAAATAATTAATAATAAAAAAAATTAAAAAATCAAGTCAATCTATAAAAAAAACCAACCTAGACTAAATAAAACCTAAAAAAATACCAAAATAAATTTTAATTAATCTAATTGAAAAAAAAGAAAAAATAAGAATTTCCCTATTTAAATAAAACAAATAAGAAATATGAAAACTATTCTATTAAAAACATTGACAAAATTAGTATATAAATAAATCTAAATAAAAAGATAATAAAATGAATCAGTAAGACTAATCCACTACTCCCTCATTAGTAATTTTATATACACACTCACCTTCTGGTAAATGAGGACTGTCAACAAGTCTAGCTATTCTTTTACCAGCTAAACCTTTTTTAAGCCATATTCTGTAAGTAGAAGCATGTCCTAGAACATGACCTCCAGTTGCCTTAGTAGGGCTACCAAAGAATGCGTCAGGTCTTGCTTGGACTTGGTTTGTAATGAATACAGCTAAATTATAAGTGTTAGCTAATTGTTGAAGAACATGTAAATGTTGGTTAAGTTTTTGTTGTCTTACAGCTAATGATTCCCTTCCAACGTATTCAGCTCTGAAATGAGCCATTAATGAATCAACAATTACAAGTTTAACATTACATCCGCTTTGAATAAGTTCATTAATTTTTTCAGCCATTAATATTTGGTGAGATGAATTAAAGGCTCTTGCAACATGGATCTTCTGTAAAACCTCTTCATGATCTAGGTCAAATCTATCTGCAATTTGTTCGATACGTTCAGGTCTAAATGTATTTTCTGTATCAATATATACACATTCTGCATCAAGACCACCTTGTTCTAGAGGTAATTGTACTGTAACTGCAAGTTCATGGGAAATTTGACTTTTACCTGAACCAAACTCTCCAAATACTTCAGTGATGGATTGAGTTTCAATACCCCCACCAATTAATTCATCAAAAGCTTCACTTCCAACTGTAATATGACCAATATCTTTTCTTCTTTCCATTACATCATATGCAGTTTCAAAATCAATTTTTTCAGATTTACGAGCCGCCTCGATAACCTTCTCAGCAACACCTTCACCAATTTCAGCTTTTACAGATAATTCTTTAGCAGTAGCTGTTGCTAATCTCATCATATCAGCAAATCCAGCATCTCTTAACTTTTGAGCAGTTTTTTCACCAACATTAGGTAAATCTTCTAATTCTACCATAACCATTCCTCACATATTATTATTATATTATTATATTTATAAAAAATTAAAATTAATTAGATATCTTAATAAGATTTTGAGATAATTTTCTTAGGACTTAACCTTAACTCCTCATCAAAATCATTAAAGTTAACATCGGCAATAATGTCTATATTCATACCTTCTAAATTCTCTACTTTACCTTCTAAAGGTCCTAAATCACCACTATCATCAACAAGCTTAATAATTTCATCCTGTTTCAAGTCTAATAATTCCTCAACCAAGCGTGAGAAGAAAGTAATCTGTATATCTCCAGTATCATCTGAAAGCATACCTGGAAGCATTAATAAATAACTAGGTTCATCGATTGCCTCACCACAGTATTGACAATAATAACCTTCTTCATCTTTGTCTAATCTTGAATTACAATTAGGACATCTTGCAAGTAATAAATTATTAGCAGATAAATTATTTAAAGTACCTGAGACTCTAATATTTGTATCATCATCTTCAATAGTTTCTATAGTCTTTGAAACATATATTGAATCTTGTATATCCTCAAATGATGGTAAAGACTTAATCTCTTTATCACTTATTTCTGAGATATTAGAACTACCGTTAATACTTAATTCCAAATGATCCCCATTAAAAGTAACACGTGGATTGATTAATTTAATAGGATCGCCTATTTTAAATTCTTTAGAAGAATCTGGACTCCAATTAGCTACCCTAATAGATCCAGTATTATCAGCAATTTCCATATTTCTTACAGAACCTTTAGAACCGTCATCCCTTTCAAACTCTCTAATCTCATTAACACTTAAAATTCTTCCAATAAGTTTGATGTTTTGATCATCCTCATCTAACTCATCAATAGTTCTTGTGTTATAAACAACATTTTCCAAAGTTTCAAGTGAAGATATATATTTGGATTCTTCCTCATTTAAAGGAATAATCCTAGATGTTTTACCAATGTTTAATTGAATATCATACATTCCAAGTCTTGTTCTTGCATTTTCAATTAAATAAGCATGACCAATTTCCAAATCCTCGTTTGCTTTATCATCCCATAAAGACAAGGTAATCAATCCAGTCTCATCAGCAAAATCAACTGATCTGACTAAACCGATTGAATTGTCATCTCTTTGGAATTCCCTGACATCCTGAATACTGAGAACACGACCAATAATGTCGAATTCCTCTCCGTCTTCCTCTGCCTGTTGAACTTGTTCGATTTTACGAGGTCCTAAACTCATTTTATATTCTTCAAGTACAGCAATTAAATCTGCAGGTTCTTTTGGATTTATTGTGAAACTAGATTGCCAATTAGTATTTACCCTATAACCGGAAGTGGAATAATCATCGTATTCTATGTTACCACCGGAAACCTTTAGAATATCCCCTTTTTTAATATCCAATTTGGTATCATTACCCCATAGAGTAACCCTTATGGAACCTGTATCGTCTAAAATTTCAATGGTTTTAACATGGCCTTCTGTTCCGTCTTTACGTTCAAAAGTAATAGTATCCTGAATTTTAGATACAAGGCCTATTAATGTGACATCGTTTTTCTCTTCAGCATCACCTATCTTGAAAAGGGTTTCTTCCATCTCAGGAACATCGAAATCTCCTTTAATGATTTTACTGTTTCTATGAGTTAAAGCAATCTCATTACGATTTTCCCTTACAACTGCATTTAATACTTTAATTGAATCTCCTACATCTAACTCTAAAGTATCAATCAAATCAACATCTTTATTCCATAAACTATATTGAATTTTGCCAGTTCCATCCTGAAGTTCAAGTGATGTGACCTTTCCTTCTCTACCATCACGTTCGAAAGTATTTACACGTCCTTTACGTATAATTCTTCCGATTATATTAACTTTATTATCATCTAAACTTATAGAGCCAATATCTGTAATATCCTCTTTATATTCAGGAAAATCAGGATAATCATCAGGGTTTTTCTTGTTAATAGTGGAACGAGGTTGAAGGTGTATTTCATCTGCATTATTAAAACCTTCCTTAACATCCACATCATTAATCTGAATAACATCCCCCTCGGAAACATTCTTTAAAAGAGGGATATTCTGAGTCCAGAAAACAACCTTTTTCTGTCCAGTATCATCGGCAAGTTGTACATTACAAAGTTTTCCGTCTTTACCTTTACGAGTCTTAAAAGATTTGGTATTTGCAACAGACATTACCCTACCAATAACAGTAACATGATCCTGACCAGCCTCTAAATCGCCAATCTTAATATTGTCTCCAGAAACAATACCTTCATTTTTCTCATCAATGTATTTTCCTGTAATAAGTCTAGCAAGATCAATATCATCCATAAAGTCTACATCTTCATAGTTTTTCTTCTTTTCTTCCAATTCCTTTAAAAAATCCTCTTCAGACATTACATCCTTGATTTTTTCATATTCTTTTCTTACGTCTTCCTCCATACCAGACCCTCACAAAATTATTTTATACTTTCAATTACCCTATATAAACAATAAGTCCTAGAGCATGTGAAAACTAATATTTCAAAAATTCTACATAAAAAAATATTAATATATAATATATATTATTATGAAATTTTTATTAAAAATAATTTGTAAATTATAATAATATATTATTATATTTAAAATATTAAAACTTATTAATAAATTTTTTTAGGATTTAATAAAATCTTTTAAAATAGATTATATCTCTATTTTTTAAATAAAAACTAATAAAACAATATGTATATAATTTTATTATTTTGATTTTAAAAATAAAATGAAAATAGAAACAATCTAAGAGATTAAAATATTAAACTAATTTAAATTGAATAAAAAAAATATTCAATAGAATATTATCACATATATATAAAAATTCTATTGTAAAGAAGGACTTATAATATTATGTATAAACCTGGAAAGTTAAAGAAAATTGAATCCGATTAATAGGTAAAATTCAATTTTAGATTCTGAAAATTAAATTAGAACACGATATCATAAAACTTCTTAAATTAGAACATAATATTATAAAACTTTTTTATAAAGATTATTATAGTTTAATCAATTTAAATTATAAAAAAAGAAAAAGATGTTTTAATAAGCATTTGTATTGCTTTTTAAAATAGTTTTAATCATAATAGCCACATCTAAACCAAAATGCCAGTTTTCTACATATTCAATATCATATTCAATACGCTTTTTAATAGATGTGTTACCTCTACATCCATGAATCTGAGCCCAGCCTGTAAGACCTGGACGTACCTGATGCTTAACCATATATTTTGGAATATCCTTTCTAAACTGTTCCACAAAGAACGGTCTTTCTGGTCTAGGACCTACAACACTCATATCACCTTTTAAAACATTGAAGAATTGAGGAAGCTCATCAATACTAGTTTTTCTAATGAATTCCCCAATCTTCGTTTTACGAGGATCATCTGGTGTGGTCCACTCTGACTTTTCTTCACTAGGATTTTGAACCTTCATACTTCTGAATTTATACATCATGAAGTGTTTTTGTTGATAACCTACCCTTTCCTGTTTAAATATAATAGGACCTGGAGAGGTTAACTTAATCAGAATAGCCACAACTATCATTATAGGTGAGGTAATAATAATTGCAATTGTAGCAACAACAAGATCAGATATCTTCTTAACCGTCTTATTAAATGCATCATCCAATGGGACATATCTTATATTAATTATAGGAATATCCTCAATCATGTCTACAGACGGCCTTGCTGGGAAATATTGGGTATATGCAGGAATAATCTCTGCTTTAATACCTGCGTTTTCACAGCTATCCACTAGTTTATTAATATGTTTATAATATTTCAAAGGAATAGCAAGTATAACCCTATCAAAAGAGTGGTCATGCAAGATTTTATCTAAGTCCCCAAATGAACCAACAATAGGAACACCATCCACCAGTTTACCTACCCTTTCAGGCCTACCTAAGAATCCATAGATTTTATAACCCAAATATTTATTCTGGGTAATCTTCCTTTCAAAGTTAAAAGCCAGTTCATTATCACCAACAATAAGAATATGTTTAAGGTTTTTATCGTTTTCCCTTAATTCCATTAAAAATCCACGGACAACAGATCTTTCAAATATACCGAATATAGAGGCAAATATAGGAAGTAAAAACATCAATATTCTTGAAAAGTCAGGCTGGTCAATAATAAATAGGATTGTCTCAAGTACAAAGAATGCAGTGATATTAACTTTTATTATTTGACTAGCCTCTGAGAAAATACTTCTATGAGTTCTAAATGGCTTGTATAAACCAAAGCTAAAATATAAAATCAGATATACAGGCAAAATAGCTAATAATAGAAATAGTGCATATTCCTCATAACCTAAATGACCACCAATAGGTCCAAAAATAGTTGTGTAAAATCTAACATAAGCTGCACATAATAATGAGAAAACAATGACTAAAACATCTGATAAAACTAAAATAGCATTTAATAACCTTTGGTTCTGTCTAATCATTATATCCCTTAATTTTTATAAAATTGAATTTTATAATATTTTAAATATAGTTTATTAAAACTAATATTAGTATTTATTTAATAAATTTTAAACAAATAATAATATCTAAACTAATATTATAAAAATATAATTAAAAATCAATTTGACTTTTTAAATAGATTTAATACTAAATGTACAATTAATAGTAAAGCAATACCAATATAAACCAATCCATTTAAAAGGGGAGAATATCTATCCCTATAGTGTTTATGATAGAAGATGTACATTGCCCTATAAAATTCATAAATCAATTTATTTTTCTGTTTTTTACTACTTGCACCTTTAAGGTGAGTGATTTTTACTTTTCCATAATAGACAATTTTATATCCCGCCTTTTTAATCCTGTAACATAGGTCAATATCCTCACCATACATGAAAAATGTCTCATCCAGAAGACCAATCTCATCCATGACCTTAGACCTCATTAAAATAAAGGCGCCTGTTAGGCAGTCTATTTCATATATTCCGGAATCATCCAGATTGTCTAAATTATAATCATCATTGGAATTATTATGGCTAGGAATATGAAACAATCTATAGAATGAATTAGTTGGATTTGGAAAACTACGTCTACATGCTTTATCCAGTTTGCCGTCTTCAAGACAGACTCTTACACCAAGTGCCCCTACATCATCATGAGATTGAATATAATTCAAAGCCTCGGTAAGTGTATTATCTTCTACAATGGTATCCGAATTTAATAACAGATAATATCCGGGATTTGAATCCCTGATAGCTAGATTATTAGCATATGCAAATCCTCCATTTATACTAGATTGGATAAATCTAACGCTGGACTCATCTGCGAAAAAATCCTCTAATTTCTCTAAACTTCCATCACCTGATGCATTGTCGACTACAATAATTTCATAATCACAGGATAAGGATGAGTTTAATACTGATTCTATTGTATTTCTTGTAAGTTCAAACGTTCTATAATTTACAATGATGATTGATAAATCCATACTTACACCTAATGATTATTTTTTAATTAATTTAAAGAGATTTTTAAATAGTCTTAGCTCAATCTTAAAGTAGTTTAGTGTATTAGATCTTTTAAAATCTGTTTTTTTAATCTTGTTTCTATTATTTAATCCTTCCTTAATCCCATCTAAATAGATTTCACCAAAACCCTTCCTTCTAAAGAATAGATACTTTATTGAAAATCCAATGAAATAAAATATAAAATTAACAATTTTCTGTGGCATTGGAAAGTCTTTGTATATTAACCATATATTGTTTCTTGCAGATATCTTAACCTTAAACTCATTATATTGACTACCTGTAGTACCGCTACCTATGTGATATACAATTGCATCGGGACAGAAGTAATTCCTATATCCATATATTCTTGATCTGTATGCAAGTTCAACATCCTCCATATATGCAAAGAATTCCTCTTCAAAGTATCCGATCTCCTGAAAAACAGATTTTTTATATAATGCGGCACCTGCACATGAGGAGAATATATCCCTGGAATTAGTATATTTATTTGTAGGTTGGTTAAAACCTGTTTTCTTAGTATTTGCCAATATTGTATACTCGTCACCGGCATCATCTATCAAGTCCCTATTATCAAATTGAATCATTTTTGATGAAACCGAGAAAATATCCTCCCTAGACTCAATGCAATCAATTAAATTTGAAATAGTGTTGTTCTCCATTTCTATATCATTATTAAGTAAAAATACATATTCTGATTTTGAGGCTTTAATTCCCTGGTTTACCGCCTTTGCAAAGCCAAAATTTTGCATATTTTCTATAATTCTTATAGGGATCTCATAACCGTCATCAATTAAATTATGAATATAATCCAGACTATTATCAGAGGAATTATTGTCAACAATAATAATCTCTTCAATATGGTCATAATTAGTTAAAAGAGAACTAAAGTATAATGGCAAGAATTTCAAACCATTATAATTTGGTGTTACTATTGAAACTTTCATTATATCACAGAATTTATAAATTAATTTACGCTTTAAAATAATGAACCAGAAATTTAAACATCTTTAAGATTACTATAAATTAAATAATTATATAAAATTTTATTCTTGAGTTAAACTACCTAATTTAATTAATAAATTATATAATATCATGTTTATTAAAATTATTTGAGTTAGATAACCTGCTTATTAATTAAATTATACAATATCAAATTTATCTAAAAATTATCCAAATTAATTTACTACTTATTGATTAAATTATATAATATCAAATTTATTTAAAGTTATTTAGGCCAAATTATCTATTGTAAAAAAAAATTATTATACAATATATTGTATACTGTTTATATGCTGTTTTTAAATCTCTTCCATAATTTATAATATAATTTTGGATAGATTAAAAATAGCTTAATTTTACGATTGAAATTGTTATCTTGATTATCATACGGTTTAAACTTTTTAAGTTTATTAAACAAATCTAATTCATTCATTTTATTATTTATTTCATCAAAGGAACAATTATTCTCATAGAATAGATACATTAAATTCCCAAAGATAGCTTTCGGAATTCTATTAGTGGTAATCAAATCTACAAGATCCTCACTGTTATTATCATAATCTTTAAAATAGCCTTTAAGATTTTCTAATGTATTTATAAATTGGAATCTCTCAAGGGAAATAGAGTGACTTACCGATTTAGAATGTTGCAGGTAAAAATATGTAAAGTCCTTAGATATTCCAATAGATTTTCCATGAATTAAAGCTTTAATTGCAAATTCCGTATCCTCCCCATAAACTGAATCCTCATCAAACAATATATTATAATCTTTTATAATCCAGGTCGGATAAATCAACTGTACAAAGTTAAAGGATATTCTCATGAGAAATTCAAGTTTCAGAAAATCGTGAACAGAGATTAGGTCTAAATTTTCTATTTCCTCATATAATTGATTTGAACTTAGATAGTTATTATCAGTATCTACCTTCATGAGTTTTGTAAATCCGAAATCAGCATTGTTTTGATAGATTCCATTATAAAGGTTTTGAATATGGTCTTTGTCAAGATAATCATCATCGTCTACAAATATAATATATTTTCCAGATACATTTCTCAAACCAATATTTCTAGATCCGCTTGCACCTAGGGATTTTTCATTTTCTATTATTGTATATGAAATATCCCTATCAGATAAGGTATTTCTTATAATGTTTACTGTATTATCACTAGAATTGTCATCTACAAATATGATCTCAAAATCTTTAAAACTCTGATTTACCAATGATTTAATGGTTTTCTCTATGATTGAACCTGCATTATATGTTGGAATAATCACACTTATCTCAAAAGACATCAAAACACCCTTAATTAATCATTTAAATATTCATTAAGTATTTAACCAATATTATAAACAATATACAATCAACAGTTAAAGTCCAATAGACATAATTACTGTTTCAATAAATAATCAACAATCCTTTTAGATGAGTTAGAATCTAAATAATCAAATTCATAGTTAAGAAATTTATCCAATCTGTCATAATCATAATTATTATCTTTTATAATACCGACTAAATCATCCATGTTTTCCACAATAGGTCCTGGAAGGTCCTTATTATAATCAAGATAGAAACCTCTCTCATTATTTAAATAATTTTCTAGGTCATAGGCATAGAAGATGATAGGTTTTCTTAAGAGTCCGAAATCTATCATAATAGAGGAGTAGTCTGTAATAAGCATGTCGGAAATTAAAAGTAGATCCTGTTCATTCTCATAGTCAGTGCAGTTTATAATAGTATTATCTAGTTTACTTAATTTATTTGATATACTGTTATCTTTATCATAATCGAAGACCCTTGGATGTAGACGAATTATTAAGGAATATTCGTCACCTAATTCCTTTTGGAATTTGTCTACATCAAAATAATCAAATATATTATTATATCTTACATCCTCTCTAAATGTAGGTGCATATAATATAATCTTTTTATCTTTAATTTCAGGATATTTCTCTTGAAATCTTAATAGAATTTCATTTCTTATATTATCTAAACTGGGATTAAAATAGAAATCATTACGTGGGATACCGAAATTAAAAATCTTATCCTCGTCTATTTGAAAGGCTTCCCTATAATAGGGTAGAACATTTTTTGATGATATGGAAAGGATGTCAATTTTCTCTGATGATTTCCTTATAAGATTAACCAAATCCCTGTTAGAAGAATCTATTGAAGAATATCCGAATCTTTTAAATGCACCTGAACCATGCCATAACTGTATGACTTTAGTCTTATCAGAGATATCCATATATGCCAACGGGAAAAAATTATCATTTAGAAATATAAATCGGGAACTAGCTAATGTAGATATATTTGATAGGGAAACATCATTTTTAATTATATAGTTAAATTCAAAATTAGGGGAGTGTTTCTTAAATTCTTCCTCAATATATGTAAAATTATCCTTAAATGATTCCCTATCATCTAGGATAAATGAGATTTTATTTTTGTTTTTAAGAAATCTATTATAGACATTAAAAATAAAACCATATATCCTATGTTTTAAACTCATAATTACACAACTTAAAACAATTATATTTTATTAATAGAAGCAACTTAAAAAATGAATGAAATTAAAAAATAATACTTATTTTATTTTAATTTAATTTAAGATTCTTTAACTGTGCCTTAGATGCATTCTTAGCAGATGCCACATAATGATCGCATACATCCTCAACGTCACCAAATTCCACTAATTTACCATGATCAAGCCAAACAGCCTTATTACAGATACTTCGTATAGTGTTGGTATTATGTGACACCAGTATTACCGTTACACCCTCACTCATTAGGGATTCAATTTTCTTTCTACTTTTTTCCTGGAATTTAATATCCCCAACAGATAGAACCTCATCCAAAATCAAGATTTCAGGCTGAACGATAGTTGCAACCGAAAATCCTAGTTTAGCTTTCATACCAGAGGAATAATTTTTAACAGGAATTTCAATAAATTCACCAAGCTCTGAGAACTCCACTATCTCATCGTATTTCTCTTCTAAAAATTCCTTACGATAACCTAAAATAGCCCCATTTAAGAATATATTTTCCTGACCTGTAAAGTTATAATCAAAACCTGCACCTAACTCAAGAAGGGGAGCTACCTTACCGTCAACTGAGACAGTTCCCTTAGTAGGTTTCATAACCCCTGATAAAATTTTAAGTAGTGTACTCTTTCCAGCACCATTAAAGCCTACAACACCTAAACGTTCACCTTTATTGATTTTAAATGTAACATCATCCAATGCCCGAAACTTTGTCTTAGGTTTAATTTCCCTTTTAATCTTTTTAATAACATATTCCTTGATATTATCTACTTTTTCTTTAGCCAAATCAAATTCCATACTTACATGATCAACATTAATAGCTACTTCATCAGATACTGGAAATTTCTTTCTGTGTTCCTCACGTTTTTTCCTTTTATCTGCTTCAATTTTAGCTTCCTGCTCGGCTTTTATCCTTTTCTTACGTTCAATTTCCTTAACATCAGGTTCATCAATACTGATTGTATTTTCAGTACTTGAAGGTAGATACTTATCATTACCTTCATAGTTTACAACAATGTCTGCAGGAAATGAAAGATTTATATTCAAAGTAGAAAAACCGTCGGCTTTAGTTTTTCTTTTATAATCTACATCACATACATTTAAAACTATGTCTTCATCTTTAAGAGGATTTCCATTTTCATCAACAAGAATAACATTATAGATAGCTTTCTCATTCTTTAACTTTCTAACGTCATGTCCAAATAGATAAGTTTTTAATTTATTATTATCAGCCATACAAATCCTCCCATTATACATTTAAAATAAATTGATCTTGATATTTATAGAATATGTAAACTCCTATAATCAATGAAGCAAATGCCCATGCTGCCAAATAAAGGATATAATGTATATTTGGGAAAGAGTTATACATAATACACTGACGGCAAGTATATACAACAGCAAATATAGGGTTTAGCTTAAAGAAAAATATATACTTATCTGGTATAATACTTATCGGGTAAAATATTGGAGTCAGATAGGTTAACATCGTAATCATAACACCCCATAGATATAAGATATCGGTGAAAAACGTTGTTAAAGTAGTTAAAATCAAACCAACGCCAATAATCAATATAATCAATAAGAATATTGGAATAATTGTATATACTAAGCTTATATAGAAAGGGGCCCTAGTAGCAATCATAACCATTACCAATACAACTAAAGATATTAAAAAATTAACAAATTCAGATGCAACAACCCCTAAAGAAAACATGTATTTTGGAACATAGATCTTCTTAATAATACTTGCATTTGAACGTATAGATGACATGGAACCCCTTGTTCCATTTGCAAAGAAATCAAATACTAAACGACCGGTAAGTAAATATACCGGATAATTTGGAATTCTATGTCCGAAGAATGTGGAGAATACAATAGTTAAAACAATCATTTGTAACAATGGATTAAAGAAACTCCAAAGCAACCCTAAAACAGAATCTTTATACTTTGCTTTAATATCTTTTTTAATTAACTCCAACAATAAAAAGCGATATTTATAGAAGTTATTTAAAAAACCATGTATTTGCCCAAACATATTACCACATTAATTATTATCTAAAAATTAAGAAATAGATAATTTAAAATAAAATAACAAATCATTAAACTTTTTAATTTTTAAAATATTTAAATTTATTTATAAATACCCTTTAAGGGCCATATTAATAAAAATAGAATCATCTATCTTTATATATCTTATTATAATACTCCTGATATTGACCAGATTTAACCTTACTTATCCAATCCTGATTATCCAAGTACCAATGGATCGTTTCGATTATCCCATCTTCAAAGGTATATTTAGGCCTCCAGCCTAAGTCCCTTCTAATTTTTGAAGAGTCAATAGCATATCTTCTATCATGACCTAACCTATCAGATACGAATTTGATTAATGATTCAGGTTTATCTAATTCCTTTAAAATAAGCTTTACAATATCAATGTTTGCCCTTTCATTATGACCACCGATATTATAAACCTCACCAGATTTACCTTTATGTAAAACTAAATCTATTCCAGTACAATGATCATATACATGTAGCCAATCCCTAATGTTTTTACCGTCACCATACACTGGAAGCTCTTTATCCTCAATAGCATTACTAATCATTAATGGAATTAATTTCTCTGGAAATTGATAAGGACCATAGTTGTTTGAACAACGAGTTATATTTACCGGCAAATCAAATGTATTATGATATGCTCTAACCATTAAATCTGCTCCTGCTTTGGATGCAGAATAGGGACTATTTGCTTGAAGTGGGGTTTGTTCTGTAAAATAACCTTTAGGACCTAAGCTACCATAAACCTCATCAGTTGAAACCTGTAAAAACTTCTTAATATCATTCCTCTTTGAAGCATCTAAAAGTGTTTGAGTACCTAAGATATTTGACTTAATAAAGATTCCGGGATCTTCAATACTTCTATCCACATGGCTTTCCGCTGCAAAATGGACAATATAATCCACATTTTCCACAATACCGTTGACTAATTCAGTATCGCAGATATTCCCTTTAACAAAGGAATAATTGTCTTTATCCTCAATGTCTTTTAAGTTTTCAAGATTTCCACAGTAGGTTAAAGCATCAAGATTAATAAAATCATAGTTTGGATATTTATTAACCATATATCTTAAAAAGTTGCTTCCTATAAATCCTGCTCCACCGGTAACTAAAACAGTTGTCATAAAATCACACAATACATATTATTTAAATAAAGATGTCTATAAATCCATTTTAAAATCAACAGGCGTATCCTTAAGTCTTTTCCAGCCTTGGTCCTTTTCAGAGAATACTAAGTTTTCCAAACCAATATCATCAATCGGCCAGTCAATAGCTATATCCGGATCATTCCATTGGATTCCTCCCTCATCATCGGGATTATAGAAATCTGTACACTTGTATACAAATTCTGCAATATCAGATAAAACTAGAAACCCATGTGCAAATCCCTTTGGGATAAATAGCTGTTTTTTGTTCTCCTCAGATAAAGTGACTCCAAGCCATTTTCCATAGGTAGGTGAATCACGCCTTAAATCTACTGCAACATCATACACTTCACCTTTTATAACTCTAACTAATTTTCCCTGTGGCTGGGTATACTGGAAATGGAGACCTCTTAAAACACCCCTATGGGATCTTGACTGGTTATCTTGAACGAATTTCAAATCAATACCTTCAGCTTTAAAATCATTCTCATTATATGTTTCCATAAAATATCCACGTTCATCTCCAAATACTGTAGGTTCTACAGTAAATACACCTTGAATTTCTAGATTTTCTATCTTAAACTTTCCCATATTATCACAGTTTTAAAAAAAATAAATTTATAACATCCTAGTCATTGGCCAGACTTATTAAATATTGACCATATTCCGTTTTTTTAAGAGATTCGGCTTGTTTTAATAGATCTTCCCGTCCTATATAACCTTTCAAATAGGCAATTTCTTCAAGACAAGCTATATATAAACCTTGCCTTTTTTGAATTGTTTCAATATAATTTGATGCTTCAAGAAGACTGTCATGAGTTCCGGTATCTAGCCAGGCCATCCCTCTTCCAAGTAATTCTACCTTGAGTTTTCCTCTCTTCAAATACTCCTCGTTAATGGAGGTTATCTCAAGTTCACCTCTTTTGGAAGGTTCCACATTTTTAGCTATATCGACAACCTCATTATCATAGAAATAAAGACCTGGAACAACATAATTAGATTTCGGATGCTCAGGTTTCTCTTCAATAGATAGAACATTACCGTCATCATCAAATTCCACAACACCAAAAGCCTCAGGGTTTTTAGTATAATAACCAAATACAATTGCGCCATCTTCAAGAGAAGCGGAGCGCTCTAATATTTCCGTAAATCTATGACCATAGAAGATATTATCTCCCAAAATAAGTGCAACATTATCCTCTCCAATAAAGTCCTCCCCAATAATAAATGCCTCAGCCAAACCATTCGGTTCATGTTGAACCTCATACTGGAAACTTATTCCAAGATTTGAGCCGTCACCTAAAAGTTCTTTAAATAAAGGCAGGTCCCTTGGAGTAGATATAATTAGAATATCTTTAATTCCTGCTAGCATCAAAACAGAAATAGGATAATAAATCATTGGTTTATCATATAATGGCAATAGTTGTTTAGATATTGCTTTTGTAATAGGATATAGACGTGTTCCTGAACCTCCGGCAAGTACAATTCCTTTCATAAATACACCATAATAATTTTATAAAAATATTATTGAAAAACAATATAATATATTTTATAGATTAATAAATAAAATTTTTCAAAATTAAAAAAATTATTAAAATTTATTAAAATTTCATAAAGACATTTAATACAATTTATATTTTAAGTAGAACTTCAAGTTATTTAGCTATATTTTAAGTGTGAAAGTGAATTTACTGATATTATCGAATAAAACATAAAAATAAAATAAAAAAAGTAAAAAAACATAAAAACCAAAAATAAGAAATCAGGAGATTTAAAAGAAATAAAATATAATTAATAGATATGCTATTAATAATTATTATAATGCATTTTTAATAGCTTCACTCATTTCCATAGTGGAAGCATTTCCACCTAAATCTCCAGTAACATTTTTACCTTCTTTTAGGACTTTTAAAATTGCATTTTCAAGTCTTGAAGCTGATTCCTGTTCACCAAGGTAATCAAGCATCATTTTTGCAGATAACATCATTGCAATAGGGTTTGCAATTCCCTGACCTGCAATATCCGGTGCAGAACCGTGTACAGGTTCGAATAATGCATTATCTTCACCAATATTTGCGGAAGGTATTAAACCTAAACCTCCAACTAATCCAGCTCCTTCATCAGATAAGATATCACCATAAAGATTAGTTGTTACAATAACTTGGAATTGATTTCCTTGAGTAATAAGATACATACTAGTTGCATCTACATAGAAATCATTTGTTTCAATTCCTTGATCCTTATATTCATCTGCTACTTCATATAGTATTTTCTTAAATAAACCGTCAGATTTCTTTAATACATTTGCTTTATGAACACCAGTGACTTTGGTTTTATTATTGTTTTTAGCATATTCAAAAGCGTATCTAATGATTCTCTCTTCAGCTTCTCTTGTAATAACTTTTCTTGCGATTGCACCATCTTCGGTATATTCTTCCTCACCTGCTTTATATAAATCTTCGGTGTTTTCACGTACAATCATAATATCTAAATCATCAAATAATGCATTAGTACCTGGATAAGATTTTACAGGTCTTAAATTAGCGAATAATTTTAATGATTGTCTAAGTTTTACAATAACATCTGCAGCAGATTCTCCTGCAGCACCAAATAAACATGCATCTGATTTACGAACTAAATCTAATGTTTCATCAGGTAATGCCTTACCGGTTTTCTCTAAACATTCATCACCTGCAAGACCATATTCATATTCAAAGTCAATATCTAAACCATCAAGAACATTAATAGTAGCTTCCATTACTTCTTTACCAATTCCATCTCCAGGAACTACAGCTATTTTATACATTTAATCACTCTTTAAATTATTGTTAAATCATTCAATCAATAAATTAATGATTTTTAAACCAAATTAAGTTTTTTATAAATGAGATTTGGACAAAATTATAAAAGTTTTTTTATTAAAAAAACATAATGCTTGGCTTTATATTTCAAGTATTTTCCAAATGTAAAAAAAATCGAATTTTGCCGAGGTCTCAAAAATTGATTTTTATAAAATTACAATATTAGTTTTATTTTATAAATATAAAAGATTTTTTGATATATATTATATATACTAGATTAAAGAAAGTAATAATAAAAACTGGGTTAATATGTATGAGTAATGAATTTACTTTTGATGGTTTAAAAAAGGACATCATAGATTTGAAATGGTTCTTTTTTATATATTTTCTATTTTTAGTCACATTTGTATATGTTAATAATTTAGGATTTGAAACCGTAGTAGCCGAATTAATATTCTTTTTAATACTTGGCTGTATTTTACTTCTAATTATAAGCCATAAGAATCTACCTATACATAAGGTTGCCCTTCTTATAATAGTCATTTTTGGCATATCTTGCCTATTTCTATCACCAATAATTGGAGCTCCAGATGAAAATGAACATATCTGCAGAGGAGAATTAACATCTAGAGGAGAATTTATACCTCAGTATGTTTATAGTCCAGGTAATAACTATACCCATAAGGACTATAAATCAATTAGATCAATTTCTCAGATCGGGCCTAAAGTACAGATGAATTATACAAGTATTTTATCAAGAAAAACAGTTTTTCAAACAAATTGGGACGATCAAAAAATAGATTATACTCCGAGTTATGTTAATTCTGTATTTGCTCAAAATCCTTTTTATGGATATATTCCCCAGGCAATTGGAATTAATATTGCAAAGGGATTAAATCTAAATAATATATGGATGATATGGTTAGGAAGACTTTGTAATTTATTAGTTTATGGAATAATTGCTTCATATGCTATTAAAAAAGCTCCAATATATAAATCTGCACTTTTTGTAACATCAACACTACCTTTATCTATTTTCCAAGCATCTTCAATGAGCATTGATGCAATGGTAAATGGTTTAAGTCTTTTAACAATAGCTTATTTTTTATATATGTATAAACAGGAAGACAACACCCTAACCTTAAAGCATGTTGGAATCTTTACTGTATTGTCAGTGTTAACTGGTCTTGTAAAAATCACATTTTTAGCTTTAGCTCTATTAATATTCTTAGTTCCAAAATCCAAGTTTAAAGATAAAAAAACACAATTAGAAGGTTCAATAGGATTCATTATAACAACTGTCATTATTCTAATATGGACAAAGTTCTATGCAAGTATTGCTAATCTTCAGTCTTGGAGATTCAAATATGGACTAACCCACAATATTAATGCCCAAAGTCAGATAAGCTTCATAATACATAATTTTAGCACATATCTATCTGCAATAACCAGCATTAAGATGTATAAATATATAGTGTGGACTCTATTCTACTCAGGAGGATATAAATACTTTGCAAAAACATTTATACTATTATACTTGGTTCTATTTATTGTATTCTGTATAGAATATCCCCAAAAAGAAAAGATCAAGAATAGAAGCAAAGTGGGATTATGTATTATTGGAGCAATAATATTGTTTGGTACAATTACCATCGAATACATAACCTGGTCTCCTGTTGGAAGCCATAAAGTAGTAGGTATGCAAGCAAGATATCTTATACCACTAATTGCATTTGCACCGATGGTTTTAAACATTAATAGAAATAATGAAAGTCCTAAGAACAATATAAAACTGTTATTATACACCATAACAATAGGATTTATTGCCTTAACAGTCTTTGCAATATTTTTAAGATATTATTTCTAACTTTTTTATGAATTTTTAATCCGATTATTGTTTTAATAGCATTATTAACTACTGAATTAAATTTACTAAAATTCGATGTTTATAGATAGATAGTTTAAGATAAGAATTTAATATCCAATTATTTTAATATCTTTATAAATTTAACTAAAAAATTATAAAATAATGGATAACAGATAATTTAATTTAAATAATTTATAAATAAATATTTAATCAGATAAAAATAATTAGATTTTTTAATGGAATTGTAAAGGGATTTAATGTTTGATACTAATGATTTAAGTGGATTAAAAATGGAGATTAAAAACCTTAAATGGTTTTTTACAATATATTTAATATTTTTATTATCATTTCTATCATATCAGATGAGGACAACTAATTTCAATATTAAGCTTACATCAATTTTATTAATACTTTTGTTTATACTTGGATCTTTTATTCTAGTTTTTATATCTAAAAGGAATCTTCCCCTATATAAAATAGCCTTCATAGTTATATTGATTTTCGGATTATGCTGTGTATTCGTTACACCTATTGTAACGGTATGTGATGAGACAGAACACTTCTGGAGATCTGAGATAACATCAGAAGGCCAATTATTTCCAAATTATATAGATATACCTAATTCAAATAAAACCGGATATGAAGCTAAGGGATATGAAACGATTGCCTCAATGAGCCCACTTTATAAGAATACCGGAAATACCATATTCAATACCAATTGGGATGATCTGTCCATAAACTACACCACAACCTATGTCTCCTCTGCATTTTGTCAGAATCCGTTTTATGGATATATCCCGCAGGCAATCGGGATAGATATTGCAAAGGGATTAAATCTGAATAACATATGGATGTTATGGTTTGGAAGAATAGCTAATCTTTTAATGTTTGCTTTTGTATGTTCATATGCTATTAAAAAAGCGCCAATATTTAAGATTCCACTATTTATTACTGCAACCCTTCCACTTACAATTTATCAAGCTGCATCATTAAGTATTGATGCAACTGTAAATAGTTTTGCAATCCTTACAATAGCATATTTCCTATACATGTACAAAGCCGGAGAAAAAACCCTAGACTATAAAAACTTAATCGCGTTTTTAGTTATCTCCCTTATTGGTGGATTTACAAAGGTAACCTATATGGGATTACTGCTTCTAATATTTCTAGTTCCAAAAGACAATTTCAAGGATAGAAAAGTAGAACACTCAAGGATTATTGGATTTATAGGTGTAATCTTAATCGATTTATTGTGGATCAAACTATATGCAACTAAACACTTGTTAAATTCATGGAGAGGCACCTATTTCATAAAAAACAATGTGAACATATTAGGTCAATTAACATATATGGCACACCATCCATTGAACTCACTTTATTTACTGTTTACACCAGATAATCTTATAAACGTTATTAGCGGATATTTCTCATTTGGTAATTTACCGCCATACACATCTACATTTCTAGTTGTAACATTTCTAATCTTTTATGTAATCCTATCTTTCTTATATCCACAGGAGATCAAACTAGATAGAAAATCAAAAATAGGCGTTTTCTTTATTGGACTCTTAATCTTTATAGGCACATACCTCATCCAATATCTAACCTGGTGTAATGTCGGAATGTCAAGGATTGAAGGTGTCTTTGGAAGATATTTTATTCCCCTTTTAGTGTTAGGACCAATGATATTTGGACTTAAAGAAAGTAATAAAAACGAAAAAAACAGTCAATTATTAGTAATAACAATGATGATAGGTTTTATATCCTCAATGATACTTCTAACAATTATGAAATTTTATTAAATATTAGTCAAGAGACAATCTTAATCTACTGCCTACCTCTTAATTTCATGGCCATCTTTCTTAAAGAAGCTGCAAGTCTATATGGTCTTGTTTTTAAAAGTTTATTCTTAAAATCCAACTCCTTTTTCAGATTTTGATTTTCTTTTTTAAATGTATTCTCTTTTTTATAAAGATTATAGATATAATTGTTAATATCTTTTATATTATCCTGAGTATTAACATCCAGAGAATCTAGACACTTGAAAAATCTTAGATAATCGAAGTTTTCAATATGATATGACTCTATTTCATATAACGCTTTAAAATAATCTTCAGGATGTTTTTCAATATATCTAACTATGAAATTCTTCTGTCCCACATTAACAATAAAATCTAGAAGTTTAAAGATCTTCTCTTTATCTTTGGATTTCCTATATGTATTATCAAGGGATTTCATTACTTTCAATCTATCTACAACATTGAACTGAAATGACATGTCCTGCCTAGATATAGAACCTGGAACAAGGACCCTGTAATAAATGGCCTCCCTTTCATTGTCTACTATATAGAATTCAAAATCGAATTTGGAATATAGTTTAAAGAAATAGTCCAGATCCACCCCATTATATAGATTAGGATTAAACCTAACCTTATTAGCATAAATAGTAGGAACAAGTTTATTTGTTGTAATCAATAAGGGATTTACATCAAAGTCATATAAATGGAACAATCCATTGTTTTCAAGTAAGGTGTCACTGAAATAGGTTTTAGATAGATTACCCTCCAAATCCACATTAAAAAAATTACCTAGAACTATCCTATTTGATTTACGATGTTTATATAATTCCTCAAGATAGTTATAGGAGATATAATCATCAACATCAATAAAGATACAGTATTCCCTATCAATAGTATCAAGGGCCAAATTTCTAGCATTGGACACTCCTTTTTGAGATTCCATTATTTCAATATTTAAATCAGTATTCTCACTTTTAAATCTTTTAATAATACTCTCGGAATTGTCCCTTTCACCATTTATGATAAATAATGCATCAAAAAGATTCTTATCCAAAGTTTGATTCTTTAATGAATCCAATAATTTTAGAATGTATTTTTCTCCTTTATAAGTAGGAACAATTATAGATATCCCTTGATTAAAATCAGACATGTTATCCAACCTAAGTTTACAAAATAGTAAAAAAAAAAATAAAAAATAGTTTAAAATAAAAATGTTTCTTTCTTATTTATAAAACAGCTCTAATTAATTATATTCTTAATTAAAAGTTTAATTTAATGATATTTAAATATCATCAATATTATTCTTTAACCAAGGAATTAATCCACCGCTATTTAGGATATTTAACATGAATGGAGGTAATTTCTTGAATTTAACCTCTTCACCAGATGAGGTTTTAATCACTCCCTTTTCCATGTCAACATCTATTATATCTCCATCTTTTACCTTATCAGCAATTCCAGGAGCTTCAATAAGTGGAATTCCAATATTAGTAGCGTTTCTATAGAAGATTCTTGCAAAGGATTCTGCAATTACAGCACCAATACCTAAACCTTTCATTGCAATAGGTGCATGTTCTCTAGATGAACCGCATCCAAAGTTAGTTCCTCCAACAATGAAATCCCCTTTTTGAGCTTTTTTACTAAAATCAGGATCTAATCCTTCCATACAATGTTTAGATAATGTTTCCTCATCAGTATAGATTAGATATCTTCCAGGTAAAATAACATCAGTATCAACATCATTTCCAAATTTCCATACTTTTCCTTCCATATTATTATCTCCTTAATTATCAGGTAAAGAAATTTCTCCCTTAATAGCTGAAGCAGCTGCAACCTTTGCAGATGATAAGTATACCTCACCATCAGGACTACCTTGTCTTCCTTTAAAGTTTCTGTTTGATGTTGAAAGACTTACCTCACCAGGTCCAATAAGACCTACATGTCCACCTAGACATGGACCACAACATGGATTTGTAACAAGTGCGCCAGCATCAACGAATATTTTTATTAAACCTTCATCTAAACATTTAGAATAAACTTCACGGGAAGCAGGAATCACAAGCATTCTTGTACCCTTTGCAATCTTATGTCCTTTTAGGATTTCTGCTGCATCCCTCATATCCTCAATTCTTCCATTGGTACATGAACCTAAGAATACCTGGTCTACATGTTTTGAAACCTCACTTGCATCTTTAACATTATCAACATGATTTGGACAAGCGATTTGTGGGTCTAAATCAGATACATCTATATCTACAGTTTCATAGTTTGCATCCTTATCGGTTTTAAAGATTTCATAAGGTTTATCTGTTCTACCTTTTAGATATTCCTTGGTTTTTTCATCTGCTTCACATAAACCTACTTTTCCGCCCATTTCAACGGTCATGTTTGAAAATACCATTCTATCGGATATGCCCATATTTTCAATTGTATCTCCAACAAATTCACATGCCTTATAAGTAGCACCGTCTGCTCTCATCTTACCAATAATGTGTAATATAACATCCTTTGCAGAGGTGTTCTCTTTTAAATCTCCAGTGATATTAAATCTGATAGTCTCAGGAACTTTAAACCATAATTTACCTGTTGAAAGAACCATAGACATATCAGTGGATCCAATACCAGTTGCAAATGCGCCTAATGCACCATGGGTACAGGTATGTGAGTCGCAACCTACTACAACCTCACCTGGACGAATATGTCCCATTTCAGGAAGTACCTGGTGACATACACCTTGATTTACATCATAAAAATTAGTGATGTTCTGTTCTTTTGCAAATTTTCTCATAAATATATGATTGTTAGCAGCTGTAATTGAATCAGCAGGTACCTGATGGTCGAATGGAATAACAACTTTATCCTTATCCCATACCTTTCCAGTACCGATTTCTTCAAATCCTTCTACAGCAAGAGGACCTGTTAAATCATGAATCATAGCGATATCAATATTAGCCATAACAATTTCTCCAGCTTCAACCTTATCTTTACCTGAAGCCTTAGCTAATATCTTTTCAGACATTGTCATAGACATAATTTTTTTCTCCATAAATTGATTTAAAAAAATATTTAAATTATAAAGTCAATTAAAATAATTAATTTTTTATTATTCTATTAATATTAATTTATTTGTTTTTATAAATATAGTTTAAAAGCATCTAAAAAAAATCTAAAGAATTATTAATTCTATAATTAAATAAATTAAAAAAATAAAAAAGTAAGATTTATAAAATTTATCCATGAAAGTTAAAAAAATGATGAATTTACATTCTAAAATAAAACATCTTAATCATGTTAATTATTAAAATGATGCATAAATCTAAATCTTATAAAGGTTTCCGAAATTAAAGAGAGTTATCTCATCTGGAACATCCTTAATAATGTCTTTAGTATCAAATATAATCAGATCTTCCATCTTATCAATAAATAGATTATAATCTAAATCCTTAAATTCATCATGATCTGCAAGTATCAATGCAAGTGAGGCACCATCCAACGCATCTTCAAGTGATAAATAACTTTCATCTTCAACATGGGAATCATGGACTCCTATTTTATAACCTTCCTTTTGAAGTTTTGATATGATTTCAAATGCGGGACTCTCTCTGGTATCCCCTGTATTACCCTTGTATGAAACTCCAAGGATTGCGATTTTAGGGGTATATTCATCGGTATAGTTTTGAATAATCTTTTTAGCATTATCTACTGTAAACTGTGGCATACTGTTATTGGTATCCCTTGCAAGTTTAATGATTTTAGCGGTATCAGGTGCTTTAGAATATATGAAGTATGGATCTATTGCAAGACAATGTCCACCTACACCTGGACCTGGATTATGAATGTTGACCCTAGGATGTTGGTTTGCAAGTTTAATTACATCTAGTGCATTTGCACCAATCTTCTCACATATCTTAGTAAGTTCATTTGCAAGTGCAATATTAACATCACGATATGTGTTTTCCATACATTTGGACAATTCTGCAGTTATAGCCTCTGTTTTTAACAATTTACCTTTTACAAATATTCCATAAGCCTCTGCAGCTTTTTCAGTACAGGCTTCAGTTACTCCACCGATAATCCTATTATTGTTTACAAGTTCATACATAATTTGGCCTGGAAGTACTCTCTCAGGACAATGTGCTAGATATAAATCTTTCCCAATAGTGAATCCAGCCTCTTCAAATATTGGTTTGATTATATCGTTTGTAGATCCTGGAGCAATAGTTGATTCAACTATAACTGTATTACCCTTTTCCAGATAGTCAAGAATAGATTTACAAGCACTTATAACATAACTTAAATCACAGCTTAAATCTTCAACAACATATGGAGTAGGTACAGTAATAATAAATACATCTGCCTTATCAGGTTTTAAAGATACATGATATCGGCCTTCAGTTAAAGCATTGTTAATACTTTCACTTATGCCTGGTTCTTCAATGTGAACAATTCCATCTTTCAAGTCTTTAATAATCTCTTTATTAACATCTACTCCCAAAACGTCACAGTTATTCTTTGCAAATAATGCTGCTGTTGGAAGTCCGATATATCCTTGACCTACTACACAAACTTTCATTATATCACTTCTAAGTAAAACTAAATAAAAATAAAATTAGTTATTAAAAAAATCATTTAATTATAATATTATTAATTATATATTAAGTAAGATAAATATATTTTTGAATAAATTTTAATAATACAGTTAACGGTGCTAATATGAGAATTTTAATTACTGGTGGAGATGGAATGCTAGGTACCGATTTAAGGGAGGTACTTAAAAGTGAAGATTTAATCCTAACAAATCATGAATCTTTAGATATTACTGATAGAAACCAAGTAATGAAAAAAATAAAAGAATATAAACCGGAAATAGTAATTAATTGTGCTGCTATGACAGATGTAGACGGATGTGAAAGTAAAAGGGATTCAGCATATAAACTAAATGCCGAAGGACCTAAAAATTTAGCTTTAGCTTGTAGAGAAATTGACGGAACATTGGTACAGATTAGTACAGATTATGTATTTAAAGGAAATAAGAATAAACCACTTGTAGAAGACGATGAATTAGGACCTATAAGTATCTATGGAAAATCTAAGCTTAGAGGTGAAGAAAATGTTGAGGATATCCTGGATAAATATTTTATTATAAGAACTGCTTGGTTATATGGAAAGAATGGTCCTAATTTTATAGAAAAAATGTTAGAACTTGCAAAAACCCATAATAGTTTAACGGTTGTAAATGATCAAAAAGGCTCACCAACATTTACAAAAGACTTATCCAAAGGAATATACGAGTTAATTAAATCTAATAAATACGGAATATATCATATAACAAATAGTGGAAGCACTACCTGGTACGAATTTGCAAAGCTAATATTCAAAAAGAAAGAAATCAATATTAATGTCATGCCTGTTACAAGTGAGGAGTTTGCAGCTCCTGCTCCAAGACCGCATTATTCAGTGTTATCCCATGATAAATGGAAAAACAACGGATTTGAAGAGCTCAGAAATTATGAAGATGCCTTAGACGAATATTTAAATTTATATTAAATAAACCAATGTAAAAATTATTAATCATATATTTTTAAATTATCTCTACTTCAATTAATCTTATAAAAGTTAATTATAATATTAAATATTATATTAATGTATAAAGTTTATTTATTTTAAATGACAAATATGAAATATTATATATAATAATTATATATTACAAAACAATTGCATAAATTACAATCATTTAATAAAATGATTTATTAAATTAAAATAGGTTTTTAAAATGAGATTAACAGTTATCGGAACAGGATATGTAGGGCTTGTTACAGGAACATGCTTTGCAGAAATGGGAAATCAAGTTTATTGTGTAGATGTCAATAAAAAAATTATTAATAATCTTAAAAAAGGAATTATACCTATTTACGAACCACAACTTTCAGATATGGTTATTGATAATCAAAACAAAGGGAATATTACATTTACAACCGATACCAAAACATCACTAGAAAAATCCGATATATACTATATTGCAGTTGGAACACCAATGAGTGAGGACGGTAGTTGTGACTTAACCTATGTTTACAATGTAGCATCTGAGATAGGACAATATATGAACCATGACTGTTATGTCGTTATTAAATCAACTGTTCCAGTAGGAACATCTGATGAGGTTAAAAGTATTATTAATGAGGAATTAGATAAAAGAGGGGAAAAATTCGATTTTAAAATGATATCTAATCCTGAATTTTTAAAAGAAGGTTCTGCAGTCCATGACTGTTTATTCCCAGATAGAATAATAATCGGATATGAGGATGAGGAATGTTATCAAATAATGGAAGAACTGTATGAACCATTTACAGATAACAATAAAAACATTTTATTCATGAATATCAAAAGTGCTGAACTTACCAAATATGCGGCAAATGCTATGCTTGCATCTAGAATATCCTTTATGAATGAGATGGCGAATATTTGTGAGAAAACCGGAGCAAATATTGAGGATATCCGCATTGGAATTGGAACGGACAAAAGAATTGGAAGCCATTTCCTACATGCCGGATGCGGATACGGTGGAAGTTGTTTCCCGAAAGATGTTCAAGGATTAATCAGTATTGCGGAACAAAATGGATTAGACCCTAAACTTTTAAAAGCAATTGAGGATGTTAACTACAATCAAAAATTATCCTTAGTTAGAAAGGTTGTAGACCACTTTGGAGAGGATTTGAGTGGTTTAACCTTTGGTGTATGGGGTCTTTCATTTAAACCAAATACTGACGATATGAGAGAGGCAAGTTCCATAACCTTAATCAATGAATTAACTAAAAGGGGAGCTAAAATCCAGGCATATGATCCTAAAGCTATGGAAGAATCTAAAGAGAAATATCTAAAAGATAATGAAAATATTGAATATTTCAACAACAAGAAAGATGCTTTAGTTGATGCAGATGCAATGATTCTTGTAACAGAATGGAAGGAATTTAGAACTCCCGACTTTAGTGTAATCAAGAAAATACTTAAAAATCCAGTTATATTCGATGGAAGAAACCAATATAATAATGAGAAACTTAAAAAATTAGGATTCAAACATTATCAAATAGGTATTAAAGATTAATACCAAAAGATTAAAAGAATTATTATGGAAAAAACTTAAGGTTTTCTAGAAAATATAAAATATTAATATATAAAATATAAAATAATATTATATTAAGAATAATTTAATTTATTAAAAATTATGAGGTAATGATATGACCAAAATACAATGGGCGGCTTTATTTATTATTTTAATCATGGCCTTAAGTGGTGTAGCATATTTTGTAATACTAGTAGTTTAAATAAATTTTATTTTTCATATTAATGAAAGGTATTTAGATTTGAATTTATGTTTATTTTAAAAAATAGAATATTTTAAATTTAATCCATATTTTAAGGTATAATAAATTATAAAAATAAAGGAGAGTATAAAATGGGAAAATATAATATTGGAGCAGTTGTTGCTGAATTTAATTTTGATATTAATCAAAGTATGTTAGGTCTTGCTAAAGAAGAGGCTAAATCAAGAGGTAGTGAAATTACTAAGGTATTTATTGCACCTGGAGTATTTGATATGGCTCTTCCTATTAAAAAATTACTTGAAAGGGATGACATTGATGCTGTTGTAGCATTAGGTTCTGTAATTGAAGGTGCAACAGACCACGACCAAATAGTAGCTCAACATGCAGCTCGTAAAATTACCGATTTATCCCTAGATTATGATAAACCTGTAACATTAGGTATTAGTGGTCCAGGTATGACAAGACTTGATGCACATAAACGTATTGATTACGGTAAAAAAGCTGTAGAGGCAGCTATTAAACTTTTAGATAGATTAGAAGAACTTGAGGAAGAATAGACTAATCTATTTTATTGAAAATTGAAAAATTTTCTTTTAATTTATTTTATTTATATAAAAAAAGCTTTTTTTAAATATTATTTATTTTTAGATGATTCTATGGAAATATTAAAACCTGAAGATTTAAAAAAAAGATATGATGACCCTTGGATAGCACCATATAAGAAAGTTTTAACAATGGTAGATAATGATACAGTTGAAATCGTTGAGTATCATTCATGTATATCAGGATCACATTGGTTAGTAAACCAATATAAACATAGTAGTCCATTGATTAAAAAAGCATATCGTGATGGAAACAAACATGTATTTATTGGAAAAGTTGGTAAATCACCACTGGATTTAAAAGCAAGTTATAATGCTGCTGGAATTGAAGAGATTCAGGTAGATGGCGATGAGGTTAAAGTAACCCATGCAGGACTTGCAGGTGCAGGTGTTGGAGCTGCAATGTGCAGAGGTATGGGTGACGGAGTAAAGTATATCCAACTTTTAAAAGAAGGTGGAGGCTCTAAACTAGGAAAAGCAGTTGTAGTTACTCCAAAACTTGAGAAAGTTGTTATTGGTATAGATGATACCGATATAAAAGATAAAGGTGCAACCTGGACCATGGCACATAACATTGGTGAGGAATTAAAAGAGGAAGGATTTGAATACTTGGACCATGTTATATGTCAATTATACCCTAAAAATCCCCATAAAACTCAAAATTGTGTTTCAATTGCACTGACCTTTGCAGTAAAAGAGGAGGATAAGGATAAACTTATCAACAGAATAGTTGAACTTCTTAAAAGGGACACACTATCAAATGAAACATCAATTGCAGTTAAAACAGGAATTGAGATACCTGAAAAATTAAGGGAATATGCACATAAAACAAAAACAGGTATGATGGATGTAGAGACATCTGAGAAAATAGCAGATGAGTTAGGTATAGATCTTATTGCAGTTACAGGAGACCATGGAAAGATTGGCGCTCTTGCAGCTTTAGGTTTATATGACGATCCTGATGAAGCTGTTAAAATATATAATTAATTAAATAATTATATTCTATTTTTTACTTTTTACTTTTTTTAAAATTATATAAACTTATAAAAAATTTTAGGGGTCTGAAATTTTTACATTTGGGAAAGTTTTTGTAGGGCTGTTTTTGACATATCGCATTGTTGTATGAGGAGTGTTCCTAACAATACATAAAGAAAATAGTGTTTTTTCTACAGATTTCAGTGTGAATTTGTGTATTTTTCTCATTTCTAATGAATTTTTCAATACTTTAAAGTAATCTTCTATTTTTCCACGTATTGGTTTATATTTCTTCCAATTGACAAGTTTATTTAATAATTCTTTTTTTAATCTTTTGAATATAGTTTTAAAGTTTTGTTTCTTCTTATTATTACAAAAAACGTCTAATGGATAGCTTAATTTGTCGTCAAATTTTTGTTTTGTGAAAAATTTTTTTGGAAAAATGAAAGGAACTATTTCGTATTTCTTAATTCCTATTTGGTAGTTTTTAAAGCTGCAATAGCCTTTATCAAAGATTAACACATCTCTTTTTCTTATTAATCTTCTTCTATGCAATTCTTCCAAAATTTCTTCAAAAAGTTTTGAATCATTCGGGGCACCAGAATGTAATAAAATTGCAACAGGAGTTAATGAATCATAATCAAGTACAAATGTAGCTTTAAATCCAATATAATGGCCTTTTGAAGAAGAATAACTCCATTTTAAATTCATTTTTGCAAGTTTTTCTTTACTCCGTCTTCTACGATTGAAATTGAAATCTAAGTCCATTGGTGTGGCATCTACAATAAAAGTCTTTTTCCCCTTCTTTTGTAGTTTCCAAAGTGTTTTAAAATGCTATTTACTGAATTGGCATATTCCTTGATGGAAATTTTTTGCAAGTAATCATAGATTTCCTGAGCCTCTAAAACTTGATCCATTTTGAAAAATTTTCTGAGTTTATTTCTGCTTTTAAGATTTTTCACAACAAATTCTGTCGGTAAATCAAAAAAACATACATATAAATTATGTTTTAATGACTGTTCTTAGTTTTTTAGTATTTTTAAATCCATTTGAGATGAATATTTGCTGTAATCTTCTAGAATCGATAATTTTAAACATTTTGTTTAACATAACCTAATTCGGGTCGTTTTTATCTAAATTTAAATTGTGCATCATACATATCGTCAAATATATATTTATTGCACCTATTATTTAAATTTATTGATTTAAACGGCCTTTTTTTTATTTAAAACTAATTTCAAAAATGTATTATTAAAAATAAAAAATAAATCACACTTAAAATATAAAAAACAAACAAAAATAAACCATAAAAAAAATAAAAAAAAATTCAGGCCCCTAAAACATATATCAGTAATTTTATATAATAAAATTTAACAACATTAAAAATTTAATAAAAGCTAATTTCTACATTTAAAATCTCAAAATTTTAGAAATAATAGGTCTCTTTTTATTAAAAATTCTTTAATTTTATAAAAACTAATTTTGAACTCTTTAAATTCTATTTTTATATGTGAAATAATATTTAAAACATAAACTAATCACATGATACATTTTTATTGAATTTTTCCATTGTCTTGACTATACCTTATTTTATAAAAAAGACTAGATTAGATTTTAAAAAAACTATAAACCATAGATGCATGAAAACTTTCCTAAAACAAATAAAAGATAGCCAAAATAATATCCAATATAAAATAATTAAAACTAAAAAAATCGACAAAGATTTTCAATATATAGTTCTTTACCAAAAGTTTATACCTAATGAATTATAAAGATATGTTCATGGAAAAATTTAATAATAAAATTGAAAAACATTTGGAACTTTCAGAAATTGCAGATATGCTGAAAGAGTACAAGGAATATTACAATGTTTACAGACGTCTTTTGTTAATTCACATGGTTGCAAACGGTGAAAGTATTGCTAAAGCCTCAAAAAACATTAATATTTCAAGAAAAACAGGCGAACGTTGGGTCAAACAATATAATGAAAAAGGTGTTGACGGTTTATTTTCAAATTATTCTAACTGTGGAAGGAAATCTTACTTAAATAATCAACAACTAAAAGAATTAAAAGAAATAATAACTGGAAATGAAGAAAAATATAATTTAAAAGATGTACAAAACTTAATTAAAGAAAAATACGGTATAACATATAGTGAAAAGCAAGTATGGGTCATTACAAGACAAAAACTAAATTTAAACTATGGAAAACCATTCATTAAATACAACACCCGTCCTGAGAATCCGGAAGAGGATCTTAAAAAAAACTAAAAACAACAGACATAAAAACAGAATACTTTGCTTTTTTAGATGAAACGTCTTGCCAAAATGTTCCAAATGTTAGAAGAATATTATATACTCCTGGAGAAAAAAATATACAAGTAAAATATCCAGTAAAATTTGGAATAAATGTAACAGGATTTCAAGGAATCAATTGCAACTCCTACATGGAAGCAAATACAAAAAACAATGCATTTCAATTTGTAATTACATTATGTCATTACCGTATTGAAAACATGACCAATAAATTAGGTAAACAATTAATCGAGGAAGCAATAAAGAATGAAAACCTGTCTGATGAAAAAATAAAAAAATATTTATCCTCCAAATCATTGAACGAAATGGATCTGATAAATAAAATCAATAATGAACTATATAATGACAATTCCAAACAGAAGTCAATAGAAAAAATTCAAAAGATTTGCAGGAAAGAAGACAACAATAATTCAAGAAAAATCTGGTATGAAAAAAGATTAAGATTAATAAATAACCTATTAAATCCAAAAATAACCGAAATAAACTCAAAAGAAAAAAGAATAAACATTATTTTAGATAACGCAAGAATACATCATGCCAAAATTGTTGAAAAAGCCTGTGAAATATTGAACATAAACTTAATTTTTCTAAAACCATATTGCCCGGATTTAAACCCAATCGAAGATGTATGGCGTAAAATTAAATCCAAAGTGTATAAATCAATGTATAAAAATTTAAACGAATTAATTAAAATATTTGAAGATGAATTCTATAAAATAGTTGATTTAACCTCATTCTACACAAATTGGGTCAACGAATATTTAGGTATAAACATTTGGTAAAATACTATAAAAAGAACTAATGAAATCTATAAAAAAATAGGATGCTCCATCTATACATATCACAGGAAAATTTAAAAATCTATTTAAACACGGTTTAAGACTTAAGATATTAAGATTAAAAATCTGCTTTCAAACAAAAAATAGTTTAATAAAAATCCTAAAAATAGAAAAAAGAGATAGAAATAAAAATAAATTTAAAATTTATATGATTTTTTATAGATAATCAAGGCTTATTGATTGTCATCTGTTTCTGTAGTAGTATAATCCTCATTGGAACCGTTATTAATATTAGTACTATTTGTTGTTTGATTTGTTAAAACAAAACTCAAGAAAGTTCCATCACTAGTATCAACAGCATTTCTAACAGATGATGTGTCACCTTTAGATCTTAACTCTATGCTATGAATGCCATAGTCACATTGGAAAGTACGATTATTTGTAATGTTATCAACTGTAAATGTACCTACCAATTCACCATTTACATCGATTTCATAGGTTTTATTTTCTTCAAATATTGCTGATGTTGTTGCAATGTAATGATTATCCATATAAATATCAAATGTTGATGCGTTAATAGATTTATATTCAACATTATAGTTTTCAGTTATGTTATAAGACAGATCAGAGATATTCAAAGCACGGACCGTGTGATGAACTAAAGCTCCATTAAATGTTGAAGCAATATGAGAATTCGGTATAATCTCCCCACTTCTAATATTCAAATGTCTTCTCAAATCTTTTGAAACCCTTAGAGTATTATCCTCATTCTGTCTTGTTTTATTTATTAAGTAAACATCATCATTTATATAGACAGTATCTCCATAGTTCATTTGCAACGTTTGTAAGGCTTGATACGGCATTCTAATAATATCTGATTCATTCTCTATTGCACTATCCACAGTATAGGGGCCTCTAACAGCAATATGATTATCAGATCCATGACCAAATATTACAAGATTTCTTGATGTAGCCTCAATAGATATCTGTCCGTTATCTCCAATGGTAGCTGCAGAGATAAATGTAGATATCATTAAAATCAATACAAAGAATACTATGATAATTGGAAAATGCATTTTAATAAAGGATATCAGAACATTTTTATTGGTTGGAGCTTTCCTAAATACTGTTATCGACCTTAAAATCAGTATTATTATATAGATAATAGCCAATATAATACCTAAGAAAATAAATATTACACTTAATTGATAAGGTACTTGAGGAACAAAGAACAATAAAAACAGGCCTAAAATAGCTAATGTTAATCCTAAAATAGACATTCTAATATAGTTTCCCAAGGTATCAATCATTGATATACGTCCATAATCCATAGCACGTGTAATGATTGTTCTTACAACCTCATTGGCCATTTCATGTAAATCACCCAATGGAGACATGTCATGTTGGATATCTCCAATGTCAACTTCCATGATTTTAATTCCTCTAACATCGGCATCTAAAACAATACCAACATCAACACCATAATCACTTTCGAAATTAAGTTTATTTAAAACTGAACGTTTTGCAGCAAATTGACCACTTAATGGCTGATCATAATTAATCTCAGGAAAGAAAAAATTTAAAAGAGGCTTTGCAGTAAGTTCTGTTACACGGCCGCTTTCCCTTGAGAACTTAGTCTTTGTAATATCTGTTTCACCATTAAGAATAGGCTTAATAATCAAATCTACTTTTTCCTGAGTTAAATTTTTAATATCTGCATCTATAAAAGCAATAATATCTGCTTTAGAAGAATTTACACCTGTCTTAATAGCTGCCCCTTTACCTTTGTTAACATTATGATTAATTACACGGGCACCAGCAGATTTAGCCTCGGATTCTGTATTATCAGTAGAACCATCATTTACTACAATTACCTCATGAATATAATCCAATTGTTTTATAACACCAATTACAGTAGCAACAGACTCTTCCTCATTAAATGCAGGTATTACAACATCAACAGTTAAGTTTTTAGAACTAGAATCAGAAGACTTTCTAAAGTTAAACAAGAAAAAACCTCTTTAAATCTTTTAATTATGGATTTAGAAAATGATTAATTTTCCCCATTAATAATTTATTATTAAACTTATTTATTAAAATAATCTTTTATAAAAATATCCTAACTTTTATATAAATATTATTAAATTAGATTTTATTAAAATTAAAAATTATAAAGGTCTAATAAAAATCAGATAGAAAACATGGACAAATTCATTATAATTGAAATAACTCTTAAAAAATAGAATTAAAAAAATAGAATTGAATATTAGATGTCTTTTTTATGAAAAATATTATTTAAAGCTTTATAACAATAAAAACAAGTAATAGAATACTTTAAAAAAACAGCCAAAAATTAGAATAATATTTAAAAGGATGGAAATTAAAGAAAAATGAAATATTTAATCATCTTTTTTATTGCCGGCATCCCTTGCAAGACGAATTAATGTTAAATGTTGTTCAAAGTTTTGGTCATGTTGTTTTTTAAGAACATGTAATATTACACCACTTAAGAATATCATTACAGCAGTTAAGAACACTACCCCTACAGAAATTAATGTAGGTATTTTTAAAACCGTACCAGTATCTAAAAAAGACATCAACACAGGATAGAAATAAGCAAATGCAATAATTAAAAGAATTAATGTCATTAATGAAAAGAAAGATAAAGGTCTAGTATCTCTAAACAATGATAAAATAACTCTTATAACTTTAAAACCATCACTGAAAGTATTTAACTTAGAGAAACTGCCGTCAGTTCTATCCCTATAATCAATAGGAATTTCAACAAGTTTAAAATTGTGATTTAAAGCAAATATGGACATTTCAGTTTCTATTTCAAATTCCTTAGAATGGACTGGATATGACTTTACAAAGTCATAGTCAAATGCCCTCATTCCAGTCATAATGTCATGTAGGTCACTGTCAAAAATCTTATTAATGGATTTTCTAACAAAGACATTACCACTATTATGGAAAGGACGTTTATTCTCGGTAAAATATGTAGAGGACAATCTATCTCCAATTACCATGTCTGCTCTCTTCTCCAATATTTCCTTTTCGAGTTCAGGAGCAGCCTCAGCAGGATAAGTATCATCACCATCTACCATAATATAACAGTCTGCATCAATATCCCTAAACATTGATCTAACTACATTACCCTTTCCCTGTCTATATTCATATCTTACAATTGCCCCTTCTGCTTTTGCTATTTTATCTGTACCGTCTGTAGAATTATTATCATAGACATAGATATCTGCATGTGGCATTACCCTTTGAAAGTCATTAATAACCTTTTTAATAGTTACTGCCTCATTATAACATGGAATCAAAATAACTGTTCTCATTAAATCACAAAACCCTTAAATTTTTAATTATTTATGTATTTTATTTAATAAAAATTTTTTTATATAAAATAGATAAGGTGATTGAAATGAATTATTACAAGATAAAATAGAAAAGTACAGTCCAATTATTATCTGTACAACTAAAGTATAAATTCTAGAAATCATGAAAAAGACATGATTTTATTCACTTATTTTATAAAAAATTTTAATTTCTCATATTTATTCAAATTTAATTAAAGATAACGATTAACTGATTATTAAAAAATAGTATCTGTTTAATTAGACATTAATCCAAATAATCTAGAGAATTCTTAAACTCCGTCTAGGCATTACCTAGAAATATGATTAAAATTTTTAAGTTAAAAAAAATACAATAATTTTAATATTATTAGTTTCTAAAATATATAATAATTAATAATTTTAATTTTGTGTGATTTTTGGTGGAAAAATGGGGGAAAACTCTTCTTTAAGGCTTAACTTAATAAGTCTATTAAACAATCTTGAAAAGAATAAATGGTATTTATTGTTATATGTAATAATGATTTTATCATTTTCACTTTTTCAACTATTCGCTTATAACCATCATGCTTCTGTAAAGCGTGAAGTAATTACCTTATTTTTACTTATATTAATAGGTATTATCCTATTATTATATAGAAATAGTAATAAAGAGAAGATACATAGAATAGCTTTTGTAACTATAATAGTATTTGGAATTATCACATTAGTATTATCACCAATACTTGTTGGCTGTGATGAGGATGAACATTTAGCAAGAACGGATCTGACCTCAGAGGGTGTTTTCATCCCCCACTATGAACAGATCGGTTCCCATAGGGGGTATATTGTTAATGATTATGTTGTAGCACTTGATGAGAAAACAAGATTTAAAACAATATTCTCATCTGCAACAGATGACAAACCAATAAATAAAAGTTCACATCTGGTTGAAGCGGCCTTTGCTCAGAATGCATTTTATGCCTATCTGCCTCAGGGTTTTGGAGCATTTTTAGCTAAGGAATTGAACCTTACAAATATATGGGTACTCTGGTTAGGAGGTGTTATGAACCTTCTCATGTATGCCTGTGTGGCATCATATGCTATTAAAAAGACACCGATACTAAAGGTCCCTATGTTGATGATAGCATGTTTACCATTTACCATATACGAGGCTACGACTGTAAGTTCAGATGCATTTATCAATTGTTTCTCACTGCTTTTAATGGCATATTTCTTCTCAATGTATAAGACAGAGAAGGCCAGTGTAAGTAAGGAAAACTTGATAATATTCTATATCTTAGTACTGCTTGTAGGATTAATCAAGCCACCACTATTGTTATTTGCATGTTTAACCCTAATTATTCCAAGGGAAAACTACGAGTCTCCATCCTACTTCAAATATGCTTTAATTGGAATAATATTGATATTTATAATAGGAGTCCTATGGAATGTAACCTATTCAATGCCGAATATGAGAAGATCACATAGGGGACCTAGGGCCCAGGAATTAAATATTGACACGGTTTTACAGTTGAAATTCATGTTTTCCAGTGTAAAATATTTCACGGCAGTAATGGGTGACATCCTATCAAAGACATGGTATGTATTTAAAGACTTATTCAGATTCTGTGATTGGCAGGGAAAATATGGTGTATATCAATCTTCGATATTGGCTTTAATCTTTTTAGTATACTATGGAATTATAAGCTTTCTATATCCAATAAAATATAAGATAAGTAGAAATAAAAGATTATTTGCCGCTTTAGTATTTTTAGTCATATATATTGCATTATTCCTAATACAATACTTAACCTGGACACCTGTAGGATCACTTAGAATTCAAGGAGTTCAAGGAAGATACTTCATACCACTGCTAATATTACTTCCATTTATACTGAATATTAATAGTGAGAATACAAGATATGGTGAAAGAATAAGAAAACACATTACAAAAGAAAGATTAGACAACATAAATCTTCTAACCTACATTGTAATTATCGGACTGTTATCCTGTCTACAGATATTAACAGTAGTTTTATATTATTAAATTTAATATATACCTACTTTTTTTATAATTTTAACTCAATAATCTAATTTTTTTAACTAAATAAATTCTTAAAAATTTTTCATAAATATATCTAATACTTTTTCTATTACTTTAATTCTATAGTCTAATTTTTTAACAAAATAAATTCTTAAAAATTTTTCATAAATTTTATGCTTTTTCCTGAAATTTTTCTAAATCCATTAAAATATTAAATATTTAATCTTACAAAATATAATTATTAAAAATTTATTAATCAACTAAGACTATTAAATAATTAGTCTTTATAAAAATTTTATTTTTATTTTTAATATTAAGGTGGTAGAATGAAACCAAAAGTAATGATAATATTAGGTTCTGCATCAGATATTAAAATAGCTCAAAAATGTATAGATAAATTAGAAGAATTAAAGATACCATATGATTTTAAGATTTCTTCAGCACACAGAACCTATAAAAAAGTTAAACATGACGTACTCCAAGGTACAAAAAATGGAATTGAAGTATTTATTGCAATTGCAGGTATGGCGGCACACCTACCGGGAGTTATCGCATCATTTACACATAAACCTGTTATCGGAGTACCTGTTGAAGCTAAATTAGATGGATTAGACGCATTATATGCAAGTATTCAAATGCCGTTTCCAGCACCGGTTGCTACTGTTGGAATAGATAGGGGAGATAATGCAGCAATCCTTGCAGGGCAAATCATTGCAACATATGATAAAAATATGAGAGCAAATATTCACGATTTAAGATCAGGTTATAAAAACAAGGTTTACAATAGTGAAAAGGAATTGCTAGAAGAGTTAAATGGTGAATATATTCAAAAAGACTTTTTAGTAGACGAATTTGATGAGATTGAATACAATGACAATAAAAACTTAGATGTTGAAGCATTATCACCTGAGGAATGTCCTGATGTAGCTGTAATAGCTGGAAGCCATTCTGATATGAGCATTGCTAAGAAAATATCCACTCTACTTGACCGCATGAAAATATCATATGATCTATCAGTTGTAAGCCCTATCAGACATCCTAAGAAATTCCAAGAATATATGATGAAGATGGAAAATGTTAAAATATTTATTGGTGTTAATGGATTATCCTCACAGGTTACAGGTTCTATAGTAGGTTCCAGTGAAAAGGTTGTATTAGGTGTTCCATGTTCCAAGGAATTCGAAGGAAAGGATGCCCTACTTTCAATGGTAAGTATGCCACCTGGTGCACCTGTTGGAACAGTTGGAATTAATAATGGCCGTAACTGTGCTATTTTAGCTGGAGAGATTCTAAGTATTAGTGACAAAAATATTGAGGATAACTTAAAAAGAATAAAATATAAGGCAGCTAATTTATAATGTGATAAAAATTAAAGATGATTCAAAGAATAATATATAGAGCTAATTTATATTTTAAAAAAAAGGTTTGCCACAGGTAAATTGAAAATTTCTTTATTTATTAAATCTTCAAACCTAAAAATATTAGATAAAGGTAGCTGATTATAAATTATAACAAATGATTAAAAAAAGTGATTCTATGAAATTAAATAGTTATAAAAATCTTATAGAAATCAACGATGAAGTGGACACTGAATATGAAATAGTAGAGATATTAAAGAAATATCCGAAGGATACTGTTTTATTCACTAATGTCAAACATCATCGTATTCCAGTAATAAGTGGAATCTGTAATACAAGGGAAAAGATTGCCCAATCAATAAACTGTAAAAAGGATGAAATTCTTCAAACAATTATTGATGCATGCGATAATCCCATTAAAGTTGAAAACTACAAGGATTTAGATGATTATATAAGTTATGATGCAAACTTAAATAAGATACCAATTTTAAAACACTATAAAAAAGATGGTGGAAGATATATTACAGCAGGTGTTGTATTTGCACGTGACCCTGAGACTGGAGTTCAAAATGCCTCCATTCATAGAATGCTTGTAAAAAATAGTAATACTTTAGGAATTAGACTTGTACCAAGAAACTTATTTACCTATTTCCATAAAGCAGAGGAATTAGGTAAGGATTTAGATATTACAATCTGTATTGGATTAGATCCTGCAATCCTACTTGCAAGTACCTGCTCAATACCTATTGATTCCGATGAGATGGAAGTTGCAAATGCATTTAAAAATGGTGAATTGACTTTATTAAACTGTGAAAATTCAGATCTAAAGGTTCCTGAGGCAGATATCATTCTTGAGGGAAAAATCATCCACAATAAAAGATCAAAAGAAGGTCCATTCGTAGACTTAACCGATACCTATGATGTTGTAAGAGAGGAGCCAGTCATAAAGTTAAGCAAAATGCATCTTAAGAAAAACGCCTATTATCACGCAATTATTCCTGCAGGATTTGAACACAAACTCCTACAGGGTCTTCCACAGGAACCTAGAATATTTGAACATGTTAAAAACACAGTTCCTACAGTTCAAAATGTTGCCCTAACCGAGGGAGGTTGCTGTTGGTTACATGCAGTGGTACAAATCAAGAAACAGACACAGGGTGACGGTAAGAATGTTCTAATGGCTGCGCTTTCTGCACACCCATCCCTAAAACATTGTGTTGTAGTTGATGATGATATTGATATATTTAATCCTGAGGATGTGGAATATGCAATAGCTACAAGGGTCAAAGGTGATGAAGATTTAATGGTTGTAACTAAAGCGCGAGGTTCTTCCCTAGATCCGAAAGCATTACCTGACGGCACTACTACCAAAATAGGTCTTGATGCTACCAAGGATATTAATCATCCTGAGAAATTTGAAAGAGTAAGTTTTTCCGAATTCTAAACTTACTCAATACTATTTTTTTAATCTATGCAATTTTTTATTTTATACTATTTTATCAAGTCAAAGTTTCATAATCTATAATATTAATCATTTTAATGTCTAATTTTCCTTAAAATCCACAACGATCAAATGAAACTCTAATTCTAAATAACTTAATCAATTAATCACAAAGTTTAACCTTCAACAGTACGTTATTAACCTTAATCAATCAATAACCTCCAACAGTGTGCGATGTTAAGGGTTTATTCTTCTCATGATTAATCCATTACAAAGTTTAATTTTCTACCGCAGTTAGTACATTTGTTATTTTTGATTTTACCTAAATCTTTTGTAAAATAGCCATTTCTTTCAATCAAAAGCTCACCACATTCAGGACAGAATGTATTCTGATCATCAGGCATATTACCTAAATAGATATATTCGAGTCCAGTTCTATGGGCAATATCAAATGCGTTAATTAAGCTTGAAGGGTTTGTAGCCTCTATATCATCCATTTTATAGTATGGAAATGCCCTTGTAAAATGTATAGGAACTTCCGGACCTAACTCATCCATTATAAAATCTACCAATTTTTGAATCATATCATCGGAATCATTTAAGTCTTCAATAACCAGATTTGTTAGTTCAAGATGAGCTTTACTTTCATAAATAGCTTTTATATTATCAAGTATCACATCCAGGCGGGCGTCAGAGTAATCCTTATATAATTGTTTAGACATGAATTTTAAATCTATATTGAATCCGTCCATATATGGTAGAATGTACTCCAGTGCCTCAGATGTGAAAAATCCATTGCTTATGAAAACATTTTTAATGTTTTCCCTATGGGCAAGTTTAGAACAATCCTCAACATATTCTAAAAACATAGTAGGTTCATTGTATGTATAAGCAATTGACTTACAGTTTGTTAAAGCTGCATTTTTAACAATTGTCTCTGGCATAATATTAACAGTACCAATATCTTTGGCAATTTTCTGTGAGATGATATAGTTCTGACAAGCCAAACATGCCATATTACAACCATAACCGCCTATCGAATATGCTAAGCTTCCGGGATAAAAATGGTACAATGGTTTTTTTTCGATTGGATCAACATTATATGAGGATATTTGACCATAGGTAATTGAATATAGGTCTCCCCCATCATTATACCTTGTCATACAAAGACCATAATCCCCCTCTGGAATTATACAATTTTGATTGCAGATATTACATTTAACCCTTGATTTAGCTAGTTTTTCATATAATACAGATTCAATTTTCATAAAGATAACCCCTTTTTAATTCTTAAAAAATATCAATTAACTATAATTTGAAATGTTCATAACCAATACCTGATAAGGTTTTAATCTCATTATTGGTGAGGACTATTTCAAGTGTATTATTTAAGGTAACCTCACCTATAACATAGAAATCCAAATATTTTTCTATTTCACCCTTCAAATCCCTAGGTATAATAAATATAAGTTCGAAATCCTCACCGGTATGAAATAGTAATTCATACAAATCAAGATTCAAACTATCCACAATAGTTAGATACTCCTCATCAACAGGTATTTTACTTTCATAAATTCTAATACCCTTATTATATGGAACATTACTATTAATTGAGTCAGAATATTTTTTATCCGCTTCCAGTAAGGATTCAAGTTCACTTGCAAGACCGTCCGTTATATCAGTTGCAGTTTTAACTCCTAGAGATAAAAGTTTTTCCCCTTCATTTAACCTTGCATTAGGTTTTAATGCCTTATTTATTGATTCGGTAATGGTAATATTATCTGATGAGACCTCTTGATTTAATAGTTGAAAACCTAATGCTGCAAGACCTAACTTACCAGTTATACAAACCAGATCTCCCTTGTTAAAACCATATTTCATCATTGGTTCAGTAGATGTTTCACCAATAGCCGTTCCACAGACTATAATATCCTCTGAATCATTAGTATCACCACCTAAAAGTGGAATATTATAATAATCACAGGCTGAAAGAACACCGTCAATAAAATCATCAAAGTCATCAATGGATAAATCCCCGTTAAAACCTATACTTAAAAGAAATCCCAGAGGTTTAGCTCCCATAGATGCAAGATCACTTACATTAACAGTTACAGATTTAAATCCCATATCATAATAGGTCATCTCATCTGGAAAATGATGACTTCTAATAAGCATGTCTGATGTAGTAATTAAGTATCTGCCTAAATATTTGATTACAGAACAATCATCACCTATTCTATTTAAATAAGTATTATTAATTGTAGAAGATCTCTTAATGGACGCATTAATTATTCTTTCAATTAAAGCTTTCTCACCATATGATGAAATAGAATCTTTACTCATAAAAAAAGATATGTTTTTTTAGATTAAATAAATTTTTATAAAAAACATTAAAGTTCTAAAAAAAGATATTTTAAAGATTCAAAATAGAAGACTTAAAACTATAAGTCTATAATGAAAAATCTAAAAAAAGCTAAAAACTCAGTAAAAACAAACTAAAAATAAAGTTTAAAAATAAAAATCTAAAAAAAAAGCTAAAAACTAAGTAAAACCAACTAAAAACAAAATTTGAAAATAAAAATCTAAAAAAAAGCTAAAAACTAAGTAAAACCAACTAAAAACAAAATTTGAAAATAAAAAGAGAAAATAGCTAAATAATTTATTTAACTACTTTAAATTTAAATCCGTATGAAATTACTCCATCATCTCCATCTTCAGAGATTTTTCTAAAGACCATTTCAACAGGATCTCCTATTTCAATGTTTTCAATATCAGTATCAACAAGTTGTGCAGTTAATTTTGCACCCTCTTCTAATTCAATAATAGCTACAGCATAAGGAGCGATAGTCTTAAAGTCAGAAGACGGTGATCTAACAATAGAGTAAGAATATATCTTTCCTTTACCATTAAATTTAAAATCTTCCATATGTCCTTTTCTTCTGCAGTCTGGACAAACAACTCTTTGTGGGAAATATAATCTACCACAGTTTGTACATTTTGAACCAATTAAGTTATATCTTTGTTGAATATGACGCCATACTCTTACTGTATCAGACATAAGATACCTCCATATAAAATAAATTAGTATGATATTATATTTACTTTATATTTTAAAATATAAATAAGTATTTTTTTTACCCTAAAATTTTCCTATTTTCCAAATAATCAGATAATTATAATTTTTTAAAAATAGATTACTAAAAACTTCAATTTAATTTTTAGATTTAAATAAATGATTCCTTTTAAGGTAAATCTTAAAATACATATAAATTATTTATAATCATTTAAAATTTAAAATAGACTTGATAATTCATCATCTAATAAAAAAGGATTTAATAAAAAAGGATTTATAAGAAATCTTATGAAAAATTTAAATCAAATTATAAATGACAATGACGGGAATCTCATAATTTCATTTAGTTTAATTTTGATTTTCATAATTATCACATGTTTGATTCTAGCTTTAATGGCCTCAGACTACCTAAACGAGGAAAAAACAGATGAGGTTACAAGCAGTAACATTCAGTTTATAATTGGAGACTATAAAAGAAATATTGAAACTGTATCCTATGAAAGTTTAAACGAAAGTATTATGGATGTAATCTCATCTAAAAATAGCTTAAAGGATAGTAGGACATATCTGAAAGATAAAATCAACAGAAATCTTCAAGATTTAAACAAAGAATATTATAAAACCTATAAGGTTACTGTAAACTCTGAAATTACAGAGGTAGACAATGATGAGAATCCATTTTACATTAAAGTATCAGGCCATATGGAAATTATAAAGAACAACATCTCATATTCGTCAAATGATACATTCACCATTCCAATTACAGGATTAAATGATCCCCTACCTGTTTTAAAACTAAAAAATCAGGAGGGACTGGAATATACAAACGAGGGGATATACTATGGAGAGTCCCTTAGGGATTATCTAAGTAATAAAGGATTAAACAACTCTAATTCCTATCTAAATGCCAGATCACCATCCATTATCAAAGAATGTCCATATACACCATATCCCATCCATGGAAATAATGGTTTAATCTCCAACTGTATTGAAAATAAGTATTATCATGAAAGTTCCGACGGAAGTTGCATATTCTGTAGAATGGAAGGCAATGGAAATTGCTCCCACTATGGAATTGAAACTTTTATCATTACAAGGGACAGTAACTATTCAAGTTCCATCACCTCATCAGACCATGTTATATTCTCGGACAATCCCTATTATGGAAATAAAATCAATTTAAATAATTCCACCTATGTAATTTATCTGGATAATGGCCATAAAAATAAGTATGGTCTAGACAATTATTAATGGGGGTTCTTTAATCTTAGACAATAAAGGAAATATATACTCTTTAGAACTACTAGTTTCAATAGTGTTAATTATTCTAATCTTGTCCACTTGTTCCAATATGATTTACACTACAAATAACAAGATTACAAATAGGGTGGATATGGATAGACTAGAATCCATCAGTATGAAAACCATGGATCAACTGATTAAAAACCCTGGAAATCCAAGCAACTGGGAAGAATGTAGTGACAGTTTAGATTATACCCCAGGTTTATCTAAAGATTCCCCAGATAATAAGACGAATCTCTGTATCCTATCCTATCGAAAAATCTTAGCACTAAAAAATAATTATGATGCAATTGATAGAAATATATTCCAGGACGAGATCAGCAGTCAGATAATCATAATTCCCTCATCCGATAGTTTAGATAAGATAATTCTGGGAGATAATCCGGATTTTAACAATCCAAAAAACATCATATCAATAAAAAGAATGGTGAAGATAGACTATTATAGTGATTATACCATTTTAAACATTAAAAAATCAGATTACATCTGTAATCAAAATCATGATAAGGCATATTGGAGATGCAATACCTTTAAAATAGACTATGGTGATTTAAAAGACTCAGACTATTATATATTAAATGACAAAAGTGAAAACATTGAATTTTATTTGGATAATGGAAAGAACCACTCGGATTTAAAAACTGCAGGTAGTAATCCGGTATGTTTAAACGATGATTTAAATAGCCTAATCAATCGGAATAGCTCAACAAGTATTATAGTCCATGAAAATACAGACAATGTCAATTCCATAATCGTAAGGGTACCTAAAGATTTTAATAAAGAACATCTAAAATATGACTACTTTAAAGAGATTAATGGAAGGATAATACTTAAAACCTGGTATAAATAGAAAATACTTAAAAAAAGACTGTTTTATGGAAATCAACGAAAAACAATTCCAAAGATAGTATAAAAGGATACAAACTTAGGTTATATTATAAAAAAAATATTATAATTAAATAAAAGATGGAATTCCATTTATTATAAAAAAAAATATTAAAGGGTTAAGATTATTATCATTGATTAACATCATATGTAAATTTATCAATTAAGTCCCTGTCACCATTAGGTTTTTCTTTATATACAAACACTTTTAGATAGGATAGGTTAAAATCATTGGAATTCTTTTGACCAAACATCACATCAGCTGTTTTACTTGCACCGGAGCTAATATTATCATCATAACAAAGTATGTTTAAAGAATTCAAACCAAAGAAATTTGCCATGACATCTAATTGTTTGCCATCTGAGGAATATGGATATATTTCCACGGTTGTATCTTTTAAGTTATCTTTAGCAGTATAAGTTATCTTATAAGACTTGGTATGACCTTTATAATCATCGGAATTTAAGTCCTCGCTACCAGTTAAATCTACAGAATTAATTGCAATTTTATGTGGCATTAAACTGAATTTCATTGCATCCATATCTCCATGGGAATTATAATAGGAAAATCCTGTAAACGCGACAACTGCAATAATAAGTATTACAACAAGGATTGATAAGTAGTTTTTATTACTGGTTTTAGGTTTTCTTGAGGTATTCACGGTTTTATCTTTATCATCAGGTAATTCCCCATTTAAATAAAAACCGCATTTATAACAGTATTCATAATCCTTTTTTACTTCTGCACCACACATAGGACAAAACTTAAAATCAGACATCTAAAACCCCCTTTAATTCAATTTAAAAAAAAAATAGATTGTTTAATCTTTAGTTTTAAAAAAAAACTAGATATTAATTTATCATCTTAAATATTTAAAATTTTTTAAATAGTACTAAACTAAAATATCTTAAATATTTATAAAGCCTTGATTTGAACCAAGACAAATACCTAAAATATTTAAAATCCAGTATCAGACTAGATTAATATCGCAATGATAATCAATGAAAATACAACAAGTAATGAGTTAGATAATGCATCTGTAAGACTTGTTGATACTGGAATGATTACATTGTCCGGATCAAGACCTTTATTGTATGAATGGACACCTATAAAGAATACAATAAACATCATTATAAGTATTAGTATAAGTCCTGCAAGCATACTAATCAAGATCAATTGAGCCATTGGAAACATCTGCACACCTAGTAATGCACTTGAAATATCTGCAATAATAGCTATAAACGGGTATACAATTAGGGATAATAGGAATATAATGAAGAAATTATATTTCATTTGAGTTGTAAATCTGAATTCAGCTTCTATTAAACCAGAGTGTAGTCCTGAAGATAATCTTGCACCTAATATACTTACTAAATCCCCACTTTCACCTGAAAATAGAGGCACTAATGTTAATAAAGTTGGGTTTGTAAGTAAGGTGGATTCGCAACTATCTAATATAAATCCTGCAAATATACCTAAGAATGAACATAAAACCAATGTAGGTGTTGATTGTCTGAGAATCAACCTAATATCCCCGTTAGAGCTTATAGCATATACAAATAATAATATAATAAAGACTAAAACCCCAACAAATATTATTGTTTTAATAAAATAATTGTTAATAAACAATTTTAAGACATATATTGATGCTATAATTGCAGGTAAAGTAAATAAATCTCCGAATGCAGCGACAATAGGTGTTGTTATGTTATCCGGGTCCCATCCACCTATATAACTTTTAATGGATATGAAAAATGTAATCGGCAACATTATAATACTTGAAATTGCCCCTGCGAAAACGGATATTAGAATCATATCCATAACACCAATACATTTCAAGTGGAAGATAAAACATATTAACTTAGCAAAAATAGCTAAAAATAGTGATAAAACCATAGTTAATATAAATGAAGCTGAAAGGTTAGTATTAAGTATTGGAGACCATTTAAATTCTGGATCTAAAGTACCGATATGGAGGTTGGTACTTAATCTTGATGCAAAAGATCCGAATATATTACCTCTCATTCCAATAGCTCCAGGAATAAGAACGAGAAGTCCAGGGAATAAGTCTAAGAAATAAGTCATATTTCCTAAGATTATACCTGCGCATAAATCTCCAATAGCACATATTAAAAGAGCAGTTAAACTTTCCCTAATAAAGGATTTGTTTATCCTAATTATATGAGGTAACTTATCTACTTTAGTTTTATATTTCATTATATCAACATTATTTAATTAATAAAAGGTTTTTAAAACAATATAGAATAAATTAACTCATATTAAATAAAAAAAATTGAAAAATTTTATAATTTAATCATCATCGTCATCTAAACTAATATCAGAAAGGTCATCAAATGACATTTCTCCATCTGCAATTTGAACTAATATATCAGAACCTGTTTCAGTTCCCTTAGCAAGTAATACATCATCCTCTAATATTACAGTATGTTTATTTGGTCCGTAAATCCAGGTGTCATAACGTCTAATAGCTATAACCCTCATACCAGTACGGGTATCTAACAATAGGTCTCCTAAACTCTTGTTGCATAGTTCAGAATCCCCCTTTACAGTTACACTAGCAATCATCTCATCGGATTCTTCCATAACACGTTTAAAAATTGGATGTGGTTTGAATCCTTTGATTACTAGATCAGCTAAATCTTTTGCAGCGTTTGCAATTGATTCTGTTGCCTCTGCAATTTCAAGTAATGCAGTCAATTCCTCAGCATCTTCTTTTGACCTTGCAGCTAAAAGAGATTGAGTCTTAATTTCATAATTTAAACTATTAATTCTATTTTCTAATTTCAGCACCTCGTGTGAGGCGTCTTTACTATTAAAAAGAACAGCAGAATAGGCTAAATCTACCATTAACTCTGACATATTCTTCATTTCAATTAAAATATCTTTAATACTCGGCATTAAATCCCTTCAATATATTAAAATTTTTTAAAAAAATTCTAAATTCAATATTATATATTTTATTTCTTTAAATATAAATATTAAATTTTCATGAATTATCATTGATAGAAATCAAATATAGATAAAAAATCCAGTATTTACAAGTACTAATTAATAATGTCTAAGTAGATTTATAAATAGATAATAAAAACCGACTATTTAAAAAAAAACCAATACAATTAGCTTATAAAAAAACATCATTAATAAGAAATTGATAATTTAAAAAGATAGGATAAAATATTAAAAAAAATAGTTCAACAATAATCAACAATCTTAAAAAAGAATTAATAATTTATTGAAGATTATCATAAAGATATAAAAATAAATTTTAAAAATAAGAGGTTACTTATTCTACTTTTGGATTGGACAAAATACAAGCCCGTCTCAATTTTAAAAGGGCTTTCTTATTCTTTAATAAATCGTTAGGCTCCTTAACTAATTTATTAACATATGGTTTTATACAGTCAATGTTTTCCTTTTTATGTACCCACACACAGTCCTCACATGACCATACATTCTTGTTCTTGATCCACCTTCCGCCTGTTGACGGATCTCCACAGGGATAAAATGGACAATAACAGAAATCGCAGTATTGACCGTCCTCATGACATGGATAATAACCACAGGATTTATTCGGTCCTGTTGGAGTCTCACCATCAATATATCTTTGATAGAAATCCACAGACATTGGATGTAATCTTTCACGAACCACATACCCTCTTGAGGTAATCATGTAACCGTTTTCCTCATAGGTCATCTTATTTCCAACAATAAGACATGTAAACATGTTAATTTTATCTGGATCAAGCTCTTTTAATTTAATTACCTTAACCTTTGACGGATAGGTTTCACTGTTTACAATACCTATTAACGTATTCTCTCCACGAATCTTTAAAGTTAAATCCATGAACAATTTAAATGGCTCTTTTCTTGACTTACTTATCGGATTATAAATAGCTATAATCAAGTTTGACTTTAAGGCATGTTCCAACTTATTTTCAATCTCGGATAATGGAGTTAATAGATTACTTAAACTAATGGCTGCAAAATCATGAAGTGGAGCTCCAAGCTTACTTGCGGAGTAATTCAATGCTGAGACACCCGGATAAACATTTATGTCAATGTTATCATATTTACTTCCTATTTGAAACAATACATTTGCCATTCCAAATACGCCAGGATCGCCTGAGGACACAATGGCCACAGTCTTACCTTCAAGACTTCTTTCTATAGCCATTTCAACTCTCTTAACCTCATCGCCCATACCTTTTTTAATTACTTCCTTACCTTCAATTAAATCAGATATAGCCTCGATGTAATTTTTATAACCAACAATTACATCGGAATCCTCAATAGCTTTTAAAGCTCCAAGTGTCATTGTATCTCTATCTTGACCAATACCAATAACATTTATCATAATACCAACTGTTATCCATTTACATTAAAATATTAAAAATAGCTATTAAAATTAAAAATTATAAAAAAATATTAAATTAAAAATCTAATTATTAAACAATTCCTAATGAATCATTGGATCCATTTGACGTATTATTAACTGTGTTAGTTGCATTAGGATTATATATCTTCAATATTGAATTAATTTTAATTGAATTTAAATTAACCCGATAACCTTCATCGGTTGAATTAGCAGTTGCAGTAGCCAATATCTTATAGTCAGGACTTGCACTGATTACAATTGATGAACTTGAAGATGAAGGACTTGAATAACCATATGCAGTAATATTTAAATTGATTTCATCATCATCAGTAGAATCAAATGTTCCAATAGTTAAATTATTATAATCGATTCCATCTACACCCGTCAGGTTCTGCAGTTGTGCTGCAAACTCCTGTTTGTTTGTTACATTAATAGGTGTTGGATCTTTAATAACTACACTATTAATATTTTGAGATGAAAAGATTCCATTTATAGTATCCATTTGTAGGTTAATCAATCCACCTACATCTGGAACCTGAGATGTAACTATAGTATAAGAACTTAATAACCCAGCTTCGAAAAAACCTATAAATAAAATTATTATAAGTATTCCTTTAAGCACTTTATTCATTATATCACGTTCTAAATTTTAAATCATGAAAATATTAAATATAATAATAAAAATTATCTAATTAAATTACTAATATATTTGAAAAATCCTTGATTTATTATACTATATTTAAATTTATTAATATAAAAATATACCTAATTTATAAAAAAAATATCTGGAAAATCCATTGATTAAATTATTCGTAAAATTTTATATAATTCTAAATAAAAAATTAAATAATGATAAAAATTTAGAAATATTCTTTTATAATAAATTAAGGATTTATTTAAATTTACTGGTAATTAGCTTAAAATCAGCTTTAAATGATTTAAGTCCTATAAATAAATAAAAATGATTATTATGTCTTCAGAAATTCTTTTAAAATTTGCAAAAAAAGGTTTCAACCTATCACCAGCTGCATACTCCAAGATTCTAGAATCAAATGATCCTTTAACTCTTACATCATCAATCATTGTTAAGTTAAAAAGCAGTGCCCTTACAAAAGATGACTTTGTATCCGTTAATGAGGACATTATAGAGAAATTAATTAATGGGGAGAATGTCGACAATCTAGAATCCAAAGATATTAAAAGTATTCAAAATCAAAATAAGCCATTAAACAAGACCATTAACAATGATTTAAAAATCTCAAAAGAAATTGAGGATATTGAAAACAACAGTATAGAAAGAGAACCAGAAAACGCCATCAAAAACAGAAAACCAGAAACAGAACTACAAATAGAAAACAACAACATAAAAACAGAACCGGAAATGGAAAAGCCTCAAACTTCAATTGAAAGTGAGTTAGACGAATCAGAAGAGGATGGGGAATTTGATGCATCTAAAATAAGGTATAATCCAGGTACCGATGCACAGGCTGAAAAGATTGCAGATATTAAAAACATCAAAGACAACCACAAAATCTGTAGAAGAAACATGGAGGAAAGCAATGTCGAATATGATTTTGAAATACTTCAGGATACAAGTAACAAGTCATATACTAGTGGTGAAATTGGAAACCTTATAAGCTACTTCAGAAGCAGATATGAAAAGGAGGCGGAGATTCTATCTAAAAGACCTGAGCTTAGAGTATACCAGAAAATTGAAGATATCTCAGATGATCAGACTGATTTAGCTCTAATCTTAATGGTCAATGAAATTAGAACCACCAAAAAAGGCCATAAACTAATTGAATTCGAGGATGAAACCGGTACAATTCCAATCCTATTTAGTAAGGATAATACTGAATTGTATAATGAGGCTGAGAAACTTGTAAAAGATGAGGTAGTAGGAATCCTTGCAAGTAAAATGCAGGGTAGTGGAAACCAGCTTGCAATTGGAAACCAGATTATACATCCAGGTGTTCCAAGAATACCTCAAAAGGAGATGGACTTTGGTATAGTATTCCTATCCGATGTCCATATAGGAAGTAAAACATTTCTTCCTGAGGCATTTGAAAGGTTTATCATGTGGATAAACGGTGAATATGGTAATGAGGAACAAGTCAGAATAGCTAATGATGTTAAATATCTTATTATTGGTGGAGATATTGTGGACGGAATTGGCGTCTATCCAAACCAGGAAAAGGAACTGGAAATTAAGGATATCCGTCAACAATATGATAAGGCAGCTAGTTACTTAGGACAAATCAGAAGTGACATTAAGATCATCATTACCCCTGGAAACCACGACGCATCTAGGGTTGCAGAGCCTCAACCGGCTGTACCGGAAAAATATGCAAAATCATTATATGAACTAAACAATGTGGAATTTATCAGTAATCCGGGATATGTGTCATTAGATGGAATCAAAGTTTTAATATACCATGGACGTAGTTTTGATGATATGGCAATGAATGTCAAAGGATTTTCCCATGAAAGAAACGATATATTGATGGAAGAACTCCTTAAAAAAAGACATCTAGCACCAATCTATGGGGAAAGAACTCCGCTTGCATCAGAACTTGAGGATTATCTTGTAATCTCCGATGTTCCAGATGTGTTCCATACTGGACATGTACACATTAACACACATAAGGTATTCAACGGCATACATCTAATAAATTCAGGAACATTCCAGACCCAGACCGAGTTCCAGAAGATTTATAATATTGAACCAACTCCTGCGGAAGTTCCTATACTTGATAAAGGAGTTTATAGACAATTAAAATTCATATAAATAATTTTTATTTTTTATTGGAGGTAAAATATGACAGATTCAAAAACACTTATTGTAGAATATTCAAAAAAACTTTATGACTTAGGTTTAGTTCCTGGAAAATCAGGAAATGTCAGTATAAAGTTTAAATCAGATGATGGTTCAGATTTGGTAGCCATTACACCAACCTTGGTTTCATTAGGTGATCTGACAGAGGATAAAATTGTAGTTATTGATTTAGATGGAAATATATTGTCCGATGGTAAGCCTTCATCTGAGTATGTAATGCATTGTTCCATTTACAAGAACCGTGAGGATGTATCAAGTATTGTACATACACATTCACCATTTGCCACAGGCTATGCCCACTCCAATAAAAAGATTAAAAGATATGAGGGTTTCGGACCAATTAAAGCTCCTACAAATCCTGAAATTAAATACTACAAACCGGGAACATTAGAGCTTGCAGAGAATGTTGGCAAGGCATTTAAAGAAAATCAGGATAATATATCAGATGTATTAATCTTAAAAAACCATGGAATAATCACTGTCGGATCCGATATAGAGGAGGCATCTAACCTTGCTGAATTTATTGAATTAACAGCTAAAACACAGTACATATCCCAAACATTAAATTCACTATAAACCATTTTTTAAATGTATTTTATTTTTTTTTAATTTTTTAAAAAAAAAAGCTTTATATACCATAGTAAAATAATATTAATTTTAGCAAAATTTTAATATTATAAAAAAAATAAATAATATTAGTTTATTTTATTTACCAAAAATAAATTTAAAGGAGTGTTATTTATGGTTAACGAAATATTTCAAGAAGTTTCAGAGATATTAAATTATATTATGGAAAACAATACTGTACCAAGAAACATTAGAAAGGCTGCAGAAGAATCTAATGACATTTTAATGAATGGAGAAGACGACGATACAGTAAGGGCAAGTTCAGTTATTGTTATCCTAGATGATATTAGTAATGATCCTAATATTCCTGTACATGCTAGAACTTTAATATGGGAAATTCTAAGTAAATTAGAATCATTATAGATAAAATTTTATTTTATTTTTTTAATTTAAGCTATTTTTATAAAGTCATAATTTTAATCAGCATTTTAATTTAATGTTAAAACTTTTTTTATACATCTAATATTGAAATATCTAATCACTTGATTTTTTATATATTAATTGAACTTTTAGTAATTTATAATATCAATCCATCGCTATTTTTTTATAAAAATTAATAAATTACTAACTAAATCCTTTTAAATTATAAAATAATCTATATTTCTCTTTTAAAAAAAAAAATATTGTAATAGATTATTATACTAAATAAATAATAATAACTTAAACAAATCCCAAATCTATTTTGAAACAGCTACTGCTACAGTTACACCATCCATCGCTATTTTTTTATGGATTAATTTTCCACCTTCACCTGCAGCTATCATTGCACATTGCTCACAGACACCGTCTATTCCAAATTTCTTCTGGACAAACTCAGATCTGGAACAATCATCTGATGTGAAATTACGAACATCATCTATATCAATTATCTCCAATGGTCTATTGTAATGTTTGCATGCATTAATTATTCCTTCCTCATCTTTTTTAATTGATATGGTTGCAAAACTATTAACTCTACTGATAGGTATATTCAAATTTTCGAGTGCATTTTCAACAGCTATCATTACATTTTGCATGGTCTTACCACGTCTTGAACCAATGCCTACCACAAGTTTCCTCTCATCCATTTCAAGTGTAAACTCCTGACCATCACTTTCAAACGAGAATTGAATCTGTCCTAAATTCACCTTATTTTCAAGATCATTATCAGAATATACCTTTCCAGGTAATTGCTCAAACTTGCATCCTAAAAAGTATTTTTTTAAAAAGCTTATATCCTTTTCTGATTTAATAGTAAAAGGTATATTGTTTAAAACGGCCTTATTAAATGGCAATATTGATTTGACGTTATTAATTCTATAATAGTATCTAGATGCAATTGTATCAACACCATATTTATAATTTACATCAGTTGATGTTGAAATGACAGGTTTTGCCCTGATTAATCTAGCTATCTTTCTTGTTAAATCATTTCCACCACCTAAATGACCTGAAAGTAGACTTACAACATATTCACCCTTCTCATCTATATTTAATATTGCAGGATCCTTATCCTTTGATTTGATTAAAGGGGCAACAGTTCTAACCGTAATGCCGCTAGCCATTATTGCAATTATACCATCATAGTTATTGAAAGCATAGTTAAAGTTTTCCTTAACATTTTTATAGAAACAATCACACTTTATAACTGTAGGATCTTTAGATAATTTCTCCTGAATCTCCAAGCCTAAATTTTTAGCATTTTCTGTAACTGATATTATTGCAATCTTCATAATTACACCTATAAAACCCTTATTTTACATTAAATTACATTATACTAAATAATAATTAATTTAATGAATCTTGTTTTACATATAAAACCTATTTAAAAAAATAAAAAATAACATCTGATTTATATTAATAATATGTTTTTTATTAAATAAAGTTTTTAAAATTAATAGAATATCCTTATATTTACAAGAACAATCTATCTAAAAATAAGAATAAGTATTTATCTAATCAAATAAACGCTTTTATATCATATATTAATCAAACAATAATTATCATATGATAAATTGAAAAACAAATTAATATTATATATTGATAACTTAAATAAATGGAAACTAAAAATAGATAATCATAATTAGATAAACTATACTGAAGAAATCAAAAATAAACAGTAAAACAATGGATAAACAAATTAAACAGGTGTATGCGATAATATTATTAATAAAATCAGTGAAAAGATAAGTAAAAAAAATAGAAAATCGGGAAATTAAATTATCCACATTACGATTAGTATCAGGAATAGAATTATAAATTGGAATAGAATGAAAAGGAATATAGTCCATCTAGACAAATTATATGCCCTTCTAATATCGTATGGCTCTATACGTTTTATTGGATCTCCTAAGATATAATGATTCCTCTTAATCAATTGTATTGAAAGTGAACCGGCTGCAGCAGCCATTGGATAACCTGAGTTTGGACTTTCACATGCTCTTGCATCTCTTCTCATTATCCTTAAACCATTCCTCCAATCCATACCCAGAATTCTTGCAGACAATATCATTAAATATCCTGTAATCCTTGCTGGAATGAAGTTCAATAAATCATCGCATATTGCGGGAACAAATCCGATCTTGATGTATTTTTTAGTTTTATATCCAACCATAGCATCCTGTGTATTGACAATTCTAAAGAGATATGCAATGATTATACATACAAATATCAAATCAATAACAACCCTGTTTGCGTCTATCTGCATATTATTTAAAACAAAGAGATTGAGGTTTGTTATAATATAGCTATAATCAAACAAATGGTTATAACAATTGAATATGATAATTAAAAATCCCAATACAAAGTAATAGAACAATGGACTTATTACAGAGTCTGTAACGTTTTCTGTCAAACTCTCAATCGTAGCGGATATAACATAGTTCTGGTTCAAACCACTTAAGTCTCTGCTTACTAACTGTGATACGGCTTCCCTAGCTGCAAAAATTTCCCTGTTTTCTAAAAGGATCCTGACATGTTCGGCAGAACTTAAAAGTAGATTAATTGAAAATGTAGATGATAGAAGCAATGCGAAAAGTATTATTGTAATTATCAATGGAAGGTATGTGATAATCAATAGTACAATATAGCTCACTATCAAAAATACAAAAACAACTGACAAAAGTAAATACAGTCCTGAAAGATAGGAATCGAGCTTTATATAGATATTCTTAAAAAAATTAGTTAATTTTCCAATAAACACAACTGGATGCATATTTGATGGAACCTCACCAATCAGCTCATCCATCAATATTGCAAGTATGGAAACTACAAAAAACACCGTAGTTGTTATATAAAAATTATTTAAAAGAATACTATTTATCATTACTAAATGTTTTTTAAAAAATCATATAAATAATATACTATTTTTTTTAATTAATAATAAAAAGTAAAAATAAATTACAGATGAATTATTTTAAAAAACCCATTCAACTGTAATCTTCATATTACGTAAAAGTTCAATGAAGTTTTTTTTTTAAATATTATTATAAAAATAAATATTCTTTATATAAAAAATATAAAATCAATATATTAATGAATAAAACAAATATTTTAATTAAACAATTATAATATAAAAATATTATATTTAATAATATTATATGATAATTATTATTTTTTAAAAAAAAGTTTACAGATGATATAAATGATCGATGAAAGTAAAATAATCAAGTGGCTAACTGATGAAGGTCTTTTAAATAAGAAAATCCAGGATCAAAATGCTAATTTTCATTACATAATCAACTATCCCCAGGACCATATGATGGATTTGATTCAGCCTGTTGGAAAGGAGGATATGATCCTCATAGGATGTGCAACTGAGATTGCCGAAGAGCAGAAGAATATGATCAGCCAATCCTCAAAACAGATAAAAGAGAATTTCATATGGGCTATGAGGTTTACATTGAATCAATTTCTAGTTGATTTCGAACTTGAACATCCAGATAACGAGTTGAATAGATTCCTCATTACAGATGAAATATTTGAGGATGGTCTTACAAAAAACGAGTTAATTCACACCATTAAAAGAATTTACAAATCTAAACTTCAATGTTTATGGTTGATTGACAAGACATTCTCATCAACAAGTATTGATCTAAATGACTTTGACAATCAGTAGAATTTTTATTCTTTATTAATTCATTTAAATTATTTTTAACTATTTTTTTTAAAAAAAATTCTTTATATTTATTTTATATTCATTTTTTATTTTTTTAAAATAAAATATAACTTTTTTATATAATGATAATAATAACATAAAAAATATATTAATAAATATAATTTTATTTTATTAATATTATTAATATAATAATAATAATAATAATAATAATATTTTTTTATATTCCAATATACCTCATTATATACTATGAATTATGATTTTTATAGTTGAAATTATACCTAGAAATTTCATTGGACTTAACTCTATTTTTTTATATAATTTTACCAATTATTATGAATTTAATTTTTTACTTTTTGGTGTGTGAGAGATGTGTTTCAAGTGAAAGTAAATTTGGTATATATTAGAACTTAAGAGGTATATTTCATATGTAAAATTTCATAAAATTTACCTCCCTATTTTTCAGATTAAATCAAAAAATTTTATTTTAAAAAAAAATTAAAAAATTTACACTTGAAATACATGTTTTCATTTTACTTTCCTGCTAAATATTGTTTCACTTGAAATATACCTCACACACACATTTATAAAAAAGATGTTTCATAGAAAAATTTATAAAATATAATCATCAATATTACACTTGCAGTTGTACTTTGAAAAATTTTAATATAGGTACATATTTTTACAGTTGAAATAGATGTCTAAAATTTTAGGTAATATTTCACATAAGGGAAATTTTAGTTATTTTATTTTTATTTTAATTTTATTTTAAAATATTATTCTATAACTTTTTTTTAACAATTTAATAATGGTTTATTTAATTTATCTTTATTATATTGTTTATTTTTTTGTAGGTGGCACA